>CAZRTJ010000005.1:0-179451 GCA_964602985.1 uncultured Bacteroidota bacterium | reverse complement strand
TTTTCTACCCTATTTTATGGGCGTTGGAATTTCCACAACATTTGAAGGTAACTCTGTTTGGAAGGTCTGAGCATTGAACTTGTCTTCACGACGCACGAGCGTCCAATCAGCCTTCGCTAAGATATACAAAAACGCGATCCCTTGCTGTGATCGAAATCATGCTTTTCTATCGCGGGAAATAGGCGATCGGCCTTGCTTGATCGATGGACAAAATTTGCGTATTGTTTATCGCCATGTTTCCGAATCGAGTCGCGCGCAATCGTGTATTGTATTTTCTCGTCTGGGGTTTTCTGCTGGCGGGCTTTGCCTACCTCCTCACCAACTACTCCCTGAATTTTCATCAGTTGATCGTTCTCGCGCTGGTTGCGGTTCTGCCATCGAGGATCGTGGCTCATTTCTGGAAGGACTTTTTCTACGGCAAGCGGCTCCTGCGTCGCAGGATGTGGACGGGTGCGGCGATCTGTTTCGAGCATTTTCTCAAAGAGATTGAATCTTCGCCCTGGTTGAAATGGCTGATGTTCTTTTCGTACGGCCTGTATTCGTTCAAGGTCGAAGCCGTGGCCCTGACGTATCTGGCTGTTGCGCGTCTGCACGAAAAACGATGGGAGGATGCGGCGATCTGTCTGTCGCGCGCGTTGGAGGTGGATACGCGGTATGCGCCTGCATTGTATTACGGGGCGGCGCTGGCGGCCTTGCAAGAGCAGGAGGAGGAGGCCGCGGTGAGGTGGGCTCGGGCCGTCGAGCACGGATTTCCGAAGTTGTCCATCGAGGAATTTCGCAACCGGGTCGCATCGGAGTTTGCATGATACGGCGCGTCGTGGATTTTGGGAGAATGATCAAATTCTCGCACACGATCTTTGCATTGCCGTTTGCGTTGACGGCGGCAGTACTGGCGGCGCGGGAGCATGGGATGACGTGGGGGCAGTTGGGATGGATCGTGGCCGCCATGGCGGGAGCACGCACGGCCGCGATGGGATTTAACCGGATCGTGGACGCGAGGTACGACGCGCAGAATCCGCGTACGCAGAACCGCGAAATTCCACGCGGGCAGGTGACAATCGGGCAGGCGTCGATCTTCGTAGTGTTTTCCTCGGCCCTGTTGATCGTGTCTTCGTATTCTCTTAACCGGCTGTGCTTTGCTTTATCGCCTGTGGCATTGGGGGTTGTCTTTTTCTATTCGTACACGAAGAGATTCACACCGTATTCCCATGTCTTCCTGGGTATCGCGTTGGGGTTGGCTCCGATCGGCGCGTGGATGGCGATTTCCGGTGAATGGAGTTGGCGTGCAGTAGGGCTGGGTGCGACCGTGCTGGCCTGGGTGTCAGGATTTGATATCATCTACGCCTGCCAGGATGCCGCATTCGATCGCGAGCATCGGTTGTTCAGCCTGCCGAGTCGATGGGGTATTGGAGCCGCTTTGCGAGTGTCTCGTCTGTTGCACGTCCTTACGGTCGTGGGGCTGGCTCTCGTCGGGTGGATGTTTGGATTGGGGGTGATCTACTATGCGGGAGTTTTCGTGATCGGCGCGGTGCTCGTGTATGAGCAGTCACTGGTGCGTCCGACCGACCTCTCTCGCGTCAATCTTGCCTTCTTCAATCTCAACGGCGTGATCTCGTTGGTATTCTTTCTGGCAACCCTTGTGGACCTCCGTATCGCGTGAAGGGTGCGGCGCCCCGTCCCCATGCTTGACAGTCGCGCAAAATTCCAGTACTTTCAGGGCTGATTGTTGGTCTAACCAGACAAGGATGGTGTCTCCATGGGACTCCAAGGGCATGTCCTCGTGCTCAATCAGAATTATGAGCCGATGACCATTTGCTCCGTGAAAAAAGCGATCGTCATGATCTTCCTGGGAAAGGCCGAGATGATCGAGGTGATGGAAGGAAAGGCGATTCATTCGATCCGCTCCCAATTTCCTTTCCCGAGCATCGTGCGTCTGGCGACCTTTGTCCACAAGCGTCGGAAAGGCATCATGCTTTCGCGAAAGAATATTTTGAAGCGCGATAATTACCGTTGCCAATACTGCGGGACGCACGGCGTGGAAATGACCGTGGATCACATTGTCCCCAAAGTCCGCGGAGGCAAGGACAGCTGGGAAAACATGGTGGCGGCCTGCATCCGTTGCAATAACAGGAAAGGCAACCTGACTCCGGAACAGGCAAACATGCCGCTCCTCAGCGTTCCCCGCAAGCCCCATCCTCTCAGCTTCATTCAAAGCCACGTTCACACCACAGATGCGCGTTGGAAGCCGTATCTCTTTATGGCATGACCTTGACCCATCGGAGGAGATGACACGTGGCGCGTATCTTCAGCGGCATGAGGCCGACGGGAAAACTGCATATCGGCCATTTGGTCGGCGCCCTGGACAATTGGGTGGGGATGCAGGCGAACTATGAGACGATCTTCGGGATCGTCGACTGGCATGCGCTGACGACCGGATACAAAGACACCACCGAACTCCAGCAGAATATTCGCGAAACGGCCATCGACTGGATCAGCGTCGGACTTGACCCTCAGCGGAGCATCCTCATGGTGCAGTCCGCAGTCAAAGAACATGCGGAACTGCATTTGCTTTTTTCGATGTTCACGCCGACGCCGTGGCTGATCCGGAATCCCGCCGTGAAGCACCAGGCCCGCGACATGGGACTGATCGACGACGAGACGGACGAGAACATGACGAAGATCGACTTTGGCCACCTCGGATATCCTGTCCTGCAGAGCGCGGACATCCTGATCTACGAGGCGGATACCGTACCCGTGGGCGAAGATCAGGTTCCGCACGTGGAGTTGTGTCGGGAAATTGCCAGACGGTTTAATTTTCTGTACTCGGGTAACGGCTACGCATTCCCGGAGCCGCAGGTGAAACTGACCCGGGTGCCACGTCTGCCGGGGGTAGACGGCAATGCGAAGATGAGCAAGAGCCTCGGCAACTGCATCTATTTGTCTGACACGGATGAAACGATCGATGCGCAGGTGCGGAAGATGGTCACCGATCCTCAGAAATTGCGAAAGAACGATCCGGGCCGACCGGAAATTTGCTCCGTCTTCATGTATCACAAAGTATTCAATGCATCTGAGACGACGGTGATCGATGCGACCTGTCGGTCCGGCGAGTTGGGCTGCGTGGCTTGTAAGAAAAATTTGGCGTCGCAGCTGTCTGCGCGCATTCAGCCATTTCGTGCCAAACGGGCCGAACTGGCCGCACAGCCCCATGTGATCGATAAGGTTCTGAAGGAGGGATCGGATCGGGCGCGAGCCATCGCCGCATCCACGATGTCTAAGGTTCGCAAAGCAATGAGGTTGACGTAATGGAAGTTGCAGCTGTACTGGCTATTGTCGTAGTGATCGTCGGATTCGGGATATGGTTGGGCATTCGACAAAAAGAAAAATTGCGGCAGGCATTTGCAGAGTTCGCGCCGCGGTTCAATTGCCAGGCTGTATTGCCACAGGGTTTCCTCGCGGGACATCCGTCCATGAGTGGAACGTATCGGAAGCATCCGTTGCGAGTGTGGATGTTCACGAGGAGTTCCGGCAGCGGAAAGAACCGCTCCAGCACAACCTATACGGCCTTTGTTGTGCAAGTTCAAATGACCCAGCCCTTTGAATTTCACATCTACGAGGAGGGTTTCTTCTCCCGCATCGGCATCGGAGTGTTTGGTATGCAGGACATCCAGATCAACGACGCGGAGTTTGACCCGAAATTCGTCGTCAAGGGAAGTGATGAGGCGCGGATCGTTCAGTTGTTGACGCCTCCGATCAAACAGCGGTTTTTAGAAATGGCCGATCGGTACATGGCCTTTGGCGTAAAGTTCGAAGGAAATCAGTTGTACTTCGAACGCGCGGCGGCGATCACGAGTGAGAAATTCCGCTCGGAGCTCGAAGCGATGATCGAATTCTATTGTGATTTGGCGGATCAGTTGGAGAGAGGACGATGAGTGTTGCCACGGGATTGAAAGTCAAGCTGACCAATTTCGAAGGACCGCTGGATCTGCTCCTGTTCTTCGTGCGTAAGGACGAATTGAATATTTATGATATTCCCATCAGCTATATCACCAAACAGTATCTGGAATATTTGCAGCTGATGAAGGATCTGAATCTCGATATCGCGGCGGAATTCATCCTGATGGCCGCGACCCTGATGCGGATCAAGGTGAGATCGTTGCTGCCGCCCGATCCATTGCAGGAAGAGGAAGAAGAAATTCTGGACCCGCGTGAAGAGCTGACCCGCCGTCTGATTGAATATCGACAATTCAAGGAAGCGAGCAAGTCGCTGGGCGAACTGGACGATTATTGGCGAAGCGTGTACCGGCGCAGTTATTTCAATTTTGATCTCCTGCCCCAGCAGGAAGATGGCGCCGTAGGTCTCAAGGACATCTCCTTTTTTGATTTGCTGGCCGCGTACAAGAAAGCAGTCGCCCGAAAGCCGAAGCCCATCTTCCACCAGGTCGAACGACTGAATGTGACGGTGGAAGGGCAGACCAAGGTCATTCAGGATTTCTTTCAGGGTCGCACGTGCTACTTGTTCGGCGATCTGTGCGAGAGTATGGGCAAGATCGAGATCGTGGTCACGTTTCTGGCGATGCTGGACATGATCAAGAAAGGCGAACTGGCGGTCAAACAGGCGAGTTTGTTTGAGGATATTTGGATTTACAAAGCCGAGGAGTTTTTTGAGGAAGACCCGCCGGAAATGCCTGAGCTGATCACAGGAAATTCTTCGGATACCACGACTTCTGATGAAACAAGGGTCGATGCGACCCCGGAAGGCATGGAGAGAAGTCAGACATACGAAACCTCCGATCCAGTGGACCTACTGAAAGGCTCGGAAATGCCAGAACCGCTTACGGATGAAATCGGCACGGTGGAAGATCCGGACATCGAAGATACGGCGCCTGTGACCCATGCGCCCTACGAGACGGCGAACCTTGCCGGCGAAGGAGACTTCAAAACGGATCGCAAAGAACTTGAAGTCGCAACTGTGTCGGAAGAGGAGGCGCATGAAGTGCCGGCCGAACAGAGACGGGAGTTTAATATCGTGAATGTGCCAGCGACCACAGGAGTTGAGAGGCAGGAGTCAGCTCTGGCGGCGGAAGAGCGCATCGATACGATTGCGGAACAACCGCGTTCGCCCGACGTGAGTCAGGAATCATCAGATGACTTGCCCGTGAACGAGACCTCCACAGAGGCGGGTGTGGTCCTCGAGCATTCTCCGTCGGGCGCCGAAGAGAACCGAATCGCAACTGAGCAGGAACGGGACTCACGTGAACAGATAATCGTTCCGGAGAGTGACTGCGTCCAGGTCACGCCGCCGGAAATCACCGGGAATGACATGACCGAAACGAGTTCGTCCGGCACCCGCTGCGAAGCAGTCGGCACGAGTGATGAACGAACGGAAGATACGGAGCAAGCCGTTTCTCCACTTCGCAGATTTTTTGGCAAGATTGTCAGCTTGGTAAAACGGATACTGTTTCGATAAAACGCAGGAGTGGAATTGACTGAGGAAAGTGGTCTGGTTTTTGAAGGATCGGAACTCAGACATATCGTGGAGTCGATCGTGTTTGCATCGACGGAACCCATCGCGAGCGAGAAGATTCTGGAGTGCATTCAGAAGGAGACGGTGACGAAGCAGGATGTGGAAGTCGCGGTCGAGGCCTTGAATCGGGAGTATGCCGGCCAACAGCGGGCGATTCGGATTATTAAGATCGCCGGTGGCTTCCAATTTGCGACACATCCGCAGTACGACCGGTGGGTGAGCCGGCTCTTTGCGCAAAAAGCAGAAAAAAAACTCAGCCAGGCCAGTCTGGAAGTTCTCGCCATCGTGGCCTATCGACAACCGATCGCGCGGTCGGAAATAGAAAAAATCCGGGGCGTGAACGCCGATTGGACAATCCGGTCGTTGATGGAAAAGAATCTGGTGACGGTCGTGGGCCGCGAGGATGCGCCCGGCAAGCCGCTGTTGTTTGGTACGACGAAATCCTTCCTCGAGCATTTCGGGTTGTTTGACATCAGCGAGCTTCCTAAACTCAAGGAAATTGAAGAAATCATCCGCGAGGACAAAACGTTTGCCGAGACATTGGAACTGGATTTCACGGGCGGCGGGGCAAAGACAGACACTCCGCCGGAACCTCAGGCAAAGGAGGAATGATGGAAGAACGGTTGTTTAAGAATTATGAGTGGATCGTCCAGAAAGACGCGCCGTGGAAATCCATGGGCAAGGATATTTCTGAGGCCAAGGTGGCGCTCCTGACAACCGGCGGTCTCTACCAATGGAAATCCGCCAAGCATTTTAATCTGGCAGACGAAGCCGGAGATCCATCGTTTCGGGAAATCAAAAAGTCCGTGCTGCAGGAGGACGTGCGCGTGTCGCATCGTTACCTCGACATGCAAAACGGAGCCGGCTTGGATTTTAATTGCCTGCTGCCTCTGGACGCGCTCACAGACCTGGAGCGGGAGAAGAGGATCAGCGCGGCCTGCGAGACCCATTTTGCCGTGATGGGCGAAGTGAAGGATCCGACGCCGATCCTCACAGAATCGGTTCCGAAGATTGCAAAGTTGTTGAAGAAATTTCTGGTCGATGTGGTCATCGTGAGCGCGGCGGGACCGTGGAGTCATCAGACGGGCGCGATGATCGCGCGGGAGTTGGAGGAAGAGGAGTTCAGTACCGTTTTCGTGAGTAGTCTGCGCTCCGTCTCCGTCAATGTCAAGCCTCCCAGAACCATTCTGGTTCGGTTTCCGTTTGGGCAGCCCTTTGGCGCTCCGTACGATCGACAAACGCAAAAAGACGTGCTGTCCGAGTGTCTGGTTCACGTGAAGTCGATTCGGGAGCCGGGGGAAATTGCGGAAATCAGCCTGAGTTGGAGGGATACGTTTGCCAAGGCCATGCGTGAGCATCCGGAATTACGCAGCGTGGCGATGGGCAGCCCGCTAAAGCAAGCGGAATCGGGTGAGACTGAATAAGTTTCTGGCCGAGGCCGGCGTCGCCAGTCGCCGGAGCAGTGAGTCGATCATCCGTGAGGGTCGTGTCCGCATCAATGGGGAAGTCGTTACCGATCTGGCAACCGATGTGGATGTGGAATTGGATCGCGTGCAGGTGGACGAACGCGAGGTCATTCTCAAACAGAAGAACGTGTATGTCCTTCTGCACAAACCGAGGAAATACGTGACGACGGTCAAGGATGAGAAGGGTCGTGACTCGGTGGTGGATCTCGTCAAGATTAGCGAACGCGTGTTTCCGGTTGGACGGTTGGATTACGACACGACCGGGCTGCTGCTTCTGACCAACGACGGAGAACTCGCCTACCGATTGATGCACCCAAAATTTGGCGTCGACAAGACGTACGTGGTTCTCCTGAGCAAAAAGATCTCGGAAGGAGAGTTGCAAAAACTGCGGCGAGGGGTGATGCTGGTCGACGGCAAGACATCCCCTTGCAAGGCCGTCAAAATGGGCAAGGAAATGGTTGCGGTTACCATCCATGAAGGGCGCAACAAACAGGTCAAGCGGATGTTTCGCAAGCTGGGATACAAGGTTCGCGAACTGCATCGCACGGCTTTCGGGTCCCTGCAGCTGGGACGTCTCAAGTATGGCGCCTGGCGGTATCTCAAGCCCAACGAAGTGCAAATCCTTCGGAAGCTGGTAGGACTCGCGTGAAGCGCATCATCATCACGCTGGACGGTCCGGCGGGGTCCGGCAAGAGTACCGTGGCGAGAGAATTGGCCCGTCGGATCCGATACACGTATTTGGATACCGGCGCTATGTACCGCGCGATCACGCTCGCAGTACTGAAGGCCGGCGTCAAGCCCGCAGACGCGCAGACGGTCGTCGACCTCCTGGATCGTGTGACCCTCGACATTCGATATGAAGGCGGCGAGCAAAAGACCTTTCTCAACGGTCAGGATGTTTCCAGAGACATTCGGGATCCGAAGGTCACGGACGCAGTCAGTCAGGTCTCGTCCATCGCGGAAGTTCGTGCCTTCCTGGTCAGCCAGCAGCAATCGATTGCCCGCGACGGCGGATATGTACTGGATGGCCGCGACGCGGGCACGGTCATTTTTCCGGGCGCCGAGTTGAAATTCTTTCTCACGGCAGCGGTGCGCGAACGTGCGCGTCGCCGGCTGTTGGAACTGTCGGCACGGGATATTGCGGTGCCTCTGGAGCAGATGATCGAAGAACTCGAAGTTCGCGATGTCTCGGACTCTACGCGTGCGATCAGTCCTTTGAAGAAGGCAGACGACGCGATGGAAATCGACAACACGCACTTGAGCGTCGAGGATCAGGTGCAGATGATCTCTCGCATTTTTCAAGATCGGATCACTTCCGGAAATTAGCGCATGATACTGACGCGTCGATTCCTGTGGATCGGCTGGCTTGCGACGGCGGTCACGCTGATGGGCGTGATGGACGTCCGGCTGGCGTACATCGGTATGCTCGTCTTCACGGGTCTGGTCGCCGTGACGGCCGTCGAATATGTCTCGACTCCCGGCGCCGAAAAAATCAGTGCACGCCGCATCGTCCCCCGGCGTCTCGCCATTGGGACGGACAACGAAATACGCATCGAAGTTCTCTCACGGTATCCGCGTCGGCTGCACGTCACCTTGCGGGACGAGCCGCCGGACGAATGGGAAAGACGAGACGTGTTCTTCCATGGCATCGTCGCGCCGCGCCGTCCATGGGTCCAGGTGTATTCTGTCGTGCCGCCCCGGAGGGGAGACTACCTGTTCCATGACCTCAACGTGGCGTGTCGCGGGGTCTGGTGGGGTCTGGTGGAAAAGCGATTTGTTGTGGCGGCCGGCGCTCCCGTCAAAGTCTATCCAAATTACAAACAAGTCCACCGATTCACGCTGATGGCCCATCGGCGTAAGTTGAATGACTTCGGTATTCGCCCGATCCGACGGTACGGAGAGGGGACGGACTTTGAGAGTCTTCGGGAGTACACGCCCGACGACGAATACCGTCGGATCGATTGGAACGCCTCGGCGCGTGTGGGACGCGTGATTGTGCGTCAGCATCAGGTCGAACGGAGTCAGCCTCTCATGATGGTGCTGGATTGCGGTCGGCTGATGGGCACGATGGGGGGTTCGCTGTCCCGGCTGGACCATGCCGTGCATGCGGCGCTCATGCTGGCGCATCTGTCGATGCGTCAGGATGATCAAGTCGGCGTCCTGGTCTTTGATGATCGCGTTCGACAGCACATTCGCCCCCGACGCCATCGCGGTCAATTGGCGCAGATTCTGGAGAGCCTGTATGCCCTTCAAAGCGACCCGGTGGAGTCCAATTACAGCGATGCCTTTGAATTCTATCGGATGAAACAGAAACGCCGGTCGCTTGCGGTGGTATTCACAGATGTGATCGATCGCCGCGCCTCCCGATTGCTGACCGACGCCCTGAAGTCCCTGTATCCCAGACATCTGCCGTTGTGTGTGCTGATGAAGGACCAGGCGTTGGAGCGTATCGTACAAGAGCGGTCCCAAGCGCCGGAACAGACATTTCGTAAGGCGGCCGCCGCCGAGGTGCTGCTCGAACGAGAAGAGGTCATCGCGGATCTTCGGAATCACGGCGTACTCGTTCTGGACGTGTTGCCCGGGCAATTGACCGTATCGCTGATGAACCAGTACCTCGCGATCAAATCACGGGGACTGCTGTGAGCCAGATCGGCCTGGAGTTTGACGCCCCGCACTCGTTTCGGGTGATTCGAGCATCTGCCGGCGCGGGAAAGACCACGGCGCTCGTGCGCAATTATCTGGAATTAACTCTCCAACATCCATCCGGAAAGGGTTTTCGCTCTGTTCTGGCGGTTACGTTCACCAACAAGGCCGCGGCGGAAATGAAGGAGCGTATCTTGGACCAGCTGGAGAGAATGGCGAAAAAGCCTTCGCAGATGTGGAATGCCTCTCTTCAGGAAACGGCCCGAAGTCTCCAGCAGAATTTGAGAATTTCTGAGACAGAGCTTCGCCAGCGTGCCGCACGGCAGTTCCATGACCTGTTGCATCAGTATTCTGATTTCCGGGTGGAAACCATCGATCATTTCTTCCACGGCATCGTGCGCAGTTTTGCATTTGATTTTGGATTGTCCCGTCACTTTACGATTGAGACGGATACAGAGTGGATGCTGTCTCAGGTCGCGGATGAGATCCTGCACGAATGCGGCCGGGACCGGGACCTTACGGACTGGATGACCGATTACATTCGCTTCCTGATGGATGCGGAGTCCAGCGTCAATATGGAACGGCGAGTGGTGGAGAACAGCCGGGCAGTTGTGGAAGATGCGGAAACACGTCGTCGGATTCGGCAACAGACACAGGCATCGCTTCCGGAATGGGGAGTGAAGATCGCCGTCCTCAGGGAGTGGCAGAATGAGGTGGAAGCAAGGGTTCGACAAATTGCGAATGAGGCCATGGCGGTCCTCCGCAGGCTGAATCTTTCGGTCGATGATTTTGTGAACAAGACCAAAGGCGTGGGCGCCTATCTGGCACAACTTGCGGAAGGGGAGGGTGAGTGGGAATCGTCGAAATTTCGAGATGCGTTGGAGGGAAAGTGGTTTCGGAAGGGGGAGAGGCTCTCGCTCGCCAGGCGATTGGATCTCGAGTTGGGGCCGATCCTGAAGCGACTATCGGATGTGTTTCGGAAGGATAGCGAGAACCGGGCCATCGCGCAGAGCGTGTTGAAGTACGCGCACGTGGTTGCCCTGCTACCGGAAGTACGCAAGCGTTTGGACCATCTGCTTCGCAGTCGTCAGAGTATCCATATTTCCGATCTGGGTCAGTTTGTTCACGGTATCGTCGAAGAGGAACCGGTTCCCTTCCTCTTTGAACGCGCAGGGACGAAGTTTCAACATTACCTGATCGATGAATTTCAAGACACCTCCCATGTGCAGTTTCAGAATTTCCTTCCTCTTCTGGAACAATCGATCTCCACAGGTCATCTCTCGGTCGTGGTCGGCGATGCGAAACAGTCGATCTACCGATTTCGGGGAACCGACTGGAAGCAGTTTGCCAACCTTCCCGAACTGCGGTCGGCGGAAGATTCGCCCTGGCACGAGGAACGGCAGGATCTACTTCGGCGTGCATTTGAAGAAGAGAGTCTGACAAACAACTATCGCAGCGGAAGGGCCATTGTCCAATTCAATAACGAGTTGTACGAGGCTCTGTGTGCCACATACGATCCGGAACTCCGCCTGTACCGGGACGCCGGGCAATCCGCCAAGCGCGATGTCGAAGGATTCGTTCGCATCGCCTGGGACATGAAATCGACGGACCGGAGCTGGAGAGAGCGCGACGTTGAGCAACAGATTCGCCGGTGTTTGGAGAAAGGCTATCGTCAGGAGGACATTGTCCTGTTGTGTCGAAGGAATGCAGAGGCGGAACGGTGGGCGGAGTTGTTGTTGTCCTGGGGCTTCGACGTGATTTCTCCGGATTGCCTTTTGCTGGATCACCAGCCGCAGGCGCTTTTGATACTGGCCATACTGGGCTGGCAACTTCGTCCCTCCGAGAAGTTCCGACGGGGTCAGATGCTGCTTCTCCTGGACAACGTGTGCGGCGCCATCGATTCCGCGACGATGATCCGATTGATCGCATCGGAAGAAGAATTGCGACACTGGCTGACCGAACGGGGATGGGATCTGGGGAGTCGAAATTCAGTCTACGAAACTGTCGTTCACATTTCGGATACGCTGGGACTGTCGTCTGGAACGGCGGTGATGTCGGCGTTTCTGGATACGGTGTTGGAATTTGCCACACGATCGGGGAACTCCGTCTCGGACTTTTTGGAATGGTGGGAGACACGCGCCGAATCCTTGCCCATCGTGCCTTCGGAGACGAACGCGATCCAGATCATGACGATTCACAAAGCCAAGGGTTTGGAATTTCCCATCGTCATCGTACCCGAATGCGATTGGAAGGGGTATGAGACAGACCGAAAACCGGTTTGGGTGGAACGTGACGCTCCGCCGTTTCATGCACTCAGTCCTTTGTACGTGTCCCCCATGTCTTTTTCGGCTGTCGAGAGAGAGACGCGCGCCTATGAACTGGTGGACATGGTGAACCTGTTGTACGTTACTACGACCCGGGCGCGGGACGCTCTCTTTCTCTACAGCACTTTTCCCAAGGAAAATTCGACGGCAAGGAATGTAGGCCGGATCCTGCAGGAATTTCTACTCAAGGCGCATCCCGAAATTGCAGACAGGAACGAATGGTGCGACGGGAGTCTTCCGGAGCCGCAGGCAGAACAAACGGACATTTCAATGAGGGAGTTGGAGGCGACGGAGCGCGGTGTTCTTGCGGAGCGTCTTCGGATCCGCACCACGTGGAGTCCGGCCTTTACAGACGCCCGCTCGTACGGCGATGCGCTCCATCGAGTGCTGGCCGTCGTGCGCAGTGCGGAGGATCTGGAAGACGCGGAAGCGACGGCGCGATCGATGGGGTTGGAGGAGGAAGCCGTGCGCAGGGTTCTGACGGACATTCAACGCCTGATCGAACGAGACCCTCAGTTCTTTTCTCCCGGATTGCGCGTTCGCAATGAGTACGAGATCATCCTCGACTCCGGACGGATCGGCAGAATGGACAAGCTCATCGAAGGCAAGGACGCCTGGACCGTGATCGAATACAAGACGGGTCGCCCCGATCCCACGCACGAAGAGCAAGTGCGCGAGTACCTGCGCGCCGTTTCGACGTTCGACCGCCGCCCGGTTCGTGGAGTTCTGCTGTATACGGACCAGGGAGAGCGCCGCGAGGTGATATGACCTTCCTTCAGGAAGTCGCCGAGACGCTCACGCAGCGTCACGACAGGAATCTGGCGAATGTCGCCGTGGTATTTCAAAATCGGCGAGCGGCTCTGTATTTCAAACATCATCTGGCCGCTCGATCGAACGGCGCGGCGCGATTGCCGCATACGGCGTCGATTCTGGATTTCTGGTGCGAGTGTACGGGATTCCGTCCCATGGAGCATGCGGAGCTGTTGTTTGCGGCTTTTGACGCGTACCGATCGGCGGGCGGTCTCGATGGACTGGAGGAATTTCTGGCTTGGGCGGGAACGGCGCTCGACGATTTTGATGAAATCGATCATTACCGGATCGATCCGTCACGGTTTTTTCAGGCGTTGTGCGATTGGAAGCGTGTCGAGGTCTGGTCACCGGATGGCAAAGTGACCTCCCGACAGCAGAAATATCTCGAGCATCTGAAGATTTTGCAGCCATGGTACGACCAGTTGTCCGAGGGCATGAGAGGGGTGCGCAGGGGATATGACGGCTGGATCGCCCGGCAGGGCGTGTCGGACTTGCAGGCGCTTCGGTCGGCGTTTGCGTATGACCGCACCTACTTCGTCGGATTCAACGTCCTGACGCGCTGTGAGGAAATCTGTATGAAATTCTTTTCCGATCACGGGTGGGGAGAAGTCATCGTCGACGCGGACGAATATTATGTCCATGACGTGCGGCACGAAGCGGGGTCCGGTTTGCGTGGAATGGCCAGGACGATGGGATGGGACCAGACGATTCCCGGCGTGGGAAATCATTTTCGTTCGATGCCCAAAAACATCACGACACTCTTCGTGCCGGGTCACCATGGCCAATCATCCGCCGTGGGATCGATCCTTGCCGGCCTGTCCGAAGCGGAGCGTAATCAGACGGCGGTTGTTCTTGCGGACGAGAGTTTGCTGATGCCGGTATTGCATTCGATACCCTCGTCGGTTGCGTCTGTCAACGTCAGCATGGGATTTCCCTGCCGTCTCACCCTGACCGCGGACCTTGTCAATCTCCTGCTGGATCTGCAGGAGAATTCTCAGCGGTGGACACCTCGTGCGTGGTATTACAAGGATATTCAGCGCGCCCTGGATCATCCGTTGTGGGGGCGAAAGAACGGCCGGCTGTGTCGACAGGTGAGACAGCAGATGACGGAACGAAATTTATCTGTGATCCAGGTCGAGGAATGGCGGACACTGACGCAGGCCGAGCCGGACTTCGGAAAATGGATTTCCTTGTGGGAGGATGGGGCCCAGGGGATGGAGGCTTTGCAGGGAGTGATCGCGGACTGGATGCCGGTGTGTCCTTCGCCCATCGAACGAGAGGCCGCGTGTGCCCTCTATCGTGCAATGGCCTTGCTGCGTCGGTATGCGTCGGGTCACGCGCTAACGATACGGGTCGTGCGCGAATGGATGACCAGACTGATTGCCGAAATTCGGTTGCCGTTCATCGGAGAGCCGCTGGAAGGCTTGCAGGTGCTTGGTATTCTCGAAACCCGGTCTCTGGATTTTCGCAACGTGATCCTCGTGTCGGCAAACGAGGGTGTCCTTCCACAATCCGTGCGGCGGGATTCGTCGATCCCGTATGAAGTGCGGCGCGAGTGGCAATTGCCTACGTACGAACTCCATGACGGAATCGTGGCGTACAATTTCTATCGACTCCTGCAACGCGCCGAAAACATCTGGATGGTGGCTGATTGCAAAACAGGTGATCTGGGAGACGGGGAACCGAGCCGGTTTGTCCAGCAGATTCACCACGAGTGCGGCGAACTTTCATCGATCGCCGTTCGCAGAGAGGCCGTGCGCTTGCCGATGTCCGCACGAGGCCCCAGACGGACGGACACGGTGGAGAAGGACCACGCGATACTCGAACGGTTGCGGAAGCAATTTCAAAATGGAATTTCTCCTTCCGCATGGAACACGTACCGCGAATGCTCGATGCGGTTTTACTACCGCTACATCCTGGGTTTGCGAGAAGAAGACGAAATCGATGAATCGATGGATGCGCGCATGTTGGGGGAGATCGTTCATGGCTGTTTGTTCACGCTCTATGAGGAAGCCAGAGGGCAAACGCTCGACCCCGACTGGCTCCGTCAGAAAAAGAAATCGATTCCAGAGGAGGTTCTGCAAGAGGCAAGAAAGCGCTTTGGAGAAGGCGATCTTCAGAGCGGCAAGAATTTCCTGATGAGCCGCGTCGCGCAGCGATGGCTGGAGGAATTTCTTGCGTGGGATGCGGAACGGGCACGGCAGCATGAGGTGGTTGTGCAAGGTCTGGAGGATACGGTTACGCGATCGCTTGAACATGAAACGGAGTCCGTTCTGTTCAAGGGGCGTGTCGATCGCGTGGACCTCGTCGATGGACAGATGGTTGTGACGGATTACAAAACTGGAGCCGCCGACTTGAAGTCGTTCGACAGCATGGAAAAAGTCTTACAGGATAACTATCCCCTGCAGTTGGCGTTGTATGCGTGGCTGACAACGCAGGAGGATGTCCCTGCGTGCGGCGTGTATTCCATGCGACGCCGGGAATGGAAGCCCCTTCTGATCGACAACAAGCCCTTATCGATTGTGCATGTGCGGGAGCTGGAGGAGCAAATGCGCAAGTGGATCATGGAGATGATGGACCCCCACGTCCCGTTCCGACGAACGGATGAAAAGAATTGTCAATATTGCGACTTTCGCCTAATTTGCCTGAGAAAAGGGGAGCGCGCGTGAACGACAATCTTACGATGGACTTCGATTCAAAATCGATCATCTGTCCCAGCTGCAAGGCCAGTATCCCGATTGGAGAAGCCGTAACCTTGCAAATCAAGGAACAAATTCGTCTGGAGCTGAGCAACGAGTACAACGCCAAGTGGAAATTGGAAAAGGGAAAGCTGGAGAAAAAGATTCGCGAGCAGGCGCAGGACGACGTGTCCCTGAGGATGAAGGACATGCAGTCGGAGTTGGATGACAAGCGACGGAAGCTTCAGGAGGCGGATGAGAAAGAAATGCAATGGCTGAAAGAAAAGCGGGCGCTCGAGGAGCAGAAGCAAAATCTGAACCTGGAAATGGAACGGAGACTTTCTGCGGAACGCGCGCGGCTCACGCAGGAAGTGGCCGATCGCACCGCCGAGGAGTATCGTCTGAAGCTCTCGGAACGCGAGCAGAAAGTCGCCGAACTGGCCCGGCAAATCGATGAACTGAAGCGGCGCGCGGAACAAGGGAGCCAGCAGGCGCAGGGAGAAGCGATGGAAGTGGAAATCGAAAATCTTCTGCGGGAGACGTTTCGAACCGATCGCATTCAGCCGGTTCCCAAGGGCATTCGCGGCGCGGACGTGATCCAGGAAGTCGTCACTGCTCAGGGACATTCCTGCGGCTGGATTTTGTGGGAGTCCAAGCGGACCAAGGCGTGGAGCGATTCGTGGATCGCCAAACTGAACGGCGACAAGCTGGAGACCAAGGCGGATCTGGCCGTCCTCGTGAGCACGACTCTGCCGAAGGACATGAATCGAATCGGACAGATCGAAGGCGTGTGGGTCGTGGACTTTTCGACGGCGATGGAGTTGGCGACCGTGCTGCGCGCATCTCTGAGCGAGCTGGCGGTGCTGCGGGCCGCGATGGTCGGCAAACAGGAAAAGGCAGAGCGTGTCTACAGTTACATTACCGGACACGAATTCCGGCAACGCGTCGAGGCTCTGTTGACGACTTTTGTGGAATTGAAGAACAGTCTGCAGCAGGAAAAGCGCGCCATGGAAAGGCTGTGGGGACAACGGGAAAAACAGATCGAATCGGTCCTGTATTCGACCAGCGGACTGTATGGACAATTGCAGGGTATGATCGGCGCCGCTCTGCCCACTCTGCCGGAATTGGAACTGCCCCTGAAGGAAGATTCCCTTTTGTGAGACTTTGTAGCGGAGGACGCGAATGAATCGACTGACCGTCGTGCTTGGAATATTGTGGCTGCTTGGTTGCGGCGATCGAACGGCCGTGCGCGTACTGGATCGATCCAATTTGGACTCGACCTGTTCCCCTTGCGACGACTTTTTTCAACATGCGAATGGCGGTTGGATGCGGAAGAATCCGATTCCGGGAGACTTGTCGCGGTGGGGCAGTTTTGATGAATTGCGTGATCAGAACAATGCCCTGCTCCGGCAATTGCTGGAGGAGGTCTCCGCTCGCAAAGAGATCAAACACGGTTCATCCGTCCAAAAAGTCCGCGACTTCTACCTCAGCGGCATGGATACGGCGACGGTCGAGACTTCCGCAGGCAAACCCCTGGAACCCATCCTGGCGCGTATTCGTGAGATTCCAGACACCGAAGGCCTGATTCGGGTGATCGGTTATTTCCATCAATTGCCCGGCGACGTGGCTTTCCATCCGTCGGCGGAGCCTGATTTCCGCGACAGTCGCATGACGATCTTCACCCTCAGCCAGGGTGGACTGGGCCTCCCGGATAAGTCGTACTACCTTGGGGCGGAATTCAAAGACAAACAGATTCAGGACGAGTACATCAATCACATCACCAAAATGTTCTATCTCCTCGGCGAGGATGCGGCCACCGCGGAACGACATGCGCGCACCGTGATGGAACTCGAAACGGCTCTGGCCGAAGGGTCGATGGATCTGGAGACGACGCGCAATCCGGACTCGACCTATCACCGGATGACACGCGATGAACTCGGGCGGTTGACTCCCGGCATACCGTGGTCGGCATACCTGGAGAGTATCGGCCTCTCGGAAGTACAGTCGATGAACGTGGCGCAGCCACGGTTCTTTGCAACACTCGAACATCTGATCCGCGTACGCCCGCTCGGTGACTGGCAGGCGTACCTGCGGTGGCACGCCGTGAAGATGGCCGCTCCCTATCTGTCTACCCCGTATGTCAATCTGAATTTCCTGTTTTACGGTACGACATTGTCCGGTGTGCGTGCCCTGCAGCCACGCTGGAAGCGGGTGGCCACCGCGATCGACCGATGGCTTCCCGATGCGCTTGGGCAATTGTACGTGGAGAAGGCGTTTTCACCGAGGGCCAAAGAAAAGGCCTCGCACCTGGTGGACCGTCTGTTGACGGCGTATCGTGCGCGCATGGCCCACGCGTCATGGATGAGCGAGGACACGCGTGCGAAAGCTTTTGAGAAACTGGACTCCATCCGTGTGCGCATCGGGTACCCGGACCTGTGGCAGGAATATGCGGAACTGGACATCCACACCGATCATTACTTTGAAAATGTCCTGCGTGCTGCCTCGTACGATTTCCGCCGACAGATGTCCAAAGTCGGAAAGCCGGTCGACCGCAAGGAGTGGCATTACAGTCCGGTTACCGTCAATGCCTCGTACAGTCCACAGCGAAATGACATCACGTTTCCGGCCGGAATTCTTCAGTGGCCGTTCTTCAGCCCGGATGCCGATGACGCGTTCAATTACGGCTCCATGGGAGCGGTGATCGGTCACGAACTGACGCATGGATTTGACGATGAAGGACGCAAGTACGATGCGGTGGGTAACGTTCGCGACTGGTGGAGTCGGGAAGATGCCGAGAGATTCGAGGGGTTGGCGGCCATCCTAGGCCATCAGGTTTCACAGTACCGCGTGCTCGACATGGCGGTCAATAGCGAACTGACCATGGGGGAGAATATCGCCGATTTGGGAGGTCTCCTGATCGCGTATGACGCGTATCGCGAATCGCTTGGCGATCGGGAGCCGCCGGTGATCGACGGTTGGACAGGAGATCAGAGGTTTTTTCTTGCCTGGGCGCAGATCTGGCGTCAGAATATCCGTGAAGAAGCCGCGCGCATGCGAATCAAGACCGATCCGCATGCACCCGCGCGTTTTCGCGTCAACGGACCTCTCTCCAATATGACTTCGTTCACAAAAGCCTTTGGCTGCAAAGAAGGCGAGGCGATGGTTCGACCGGATTCGAGCCGGGTCACGATCTGGTAACGGCATTGAACATTCATGAGAAAACGAGAGGAGACTGTATGAAACGCGGATTCTGGATGGTCCTGTTGCTGTGCAGCTGTCAGAAAACGGCGCCTGTGATTTCGGAGGGCGAGGCCAAATTGGACGGTTTTCTAAAAAAATATGCCCCGTACGAAATGAGTTTCGATGCCTCCTCCTACGACGACACGACCCGTCAGATCCTGCAAAAACTCGTGCAGGCGGCGCGCATCGTGGATACGTTGTATTGGCATCAGACCTCCGTCGACGGATTGAGGATGCGGGACAGTTTGGCGGGGAAGGACGACGCGGTGTCGAGAAAGACCGTCACCTTATTGAATCGAAATTACAGCCCTTACGAGGGATTGCACGATCATGTCGCGTTTTCGGGTACGACCCGGTACAGTCCCGGACATGAGTTGTACCCGCGCGGCATGACTGCGGAAGAATTCGATGCGTATGTGTCGAAATTGCCGGACGATCAGCGGTCGGCGTTCATGTCCCCGTATACGGTGATTCGAAAGACCGCTGATGGATATGAGGCGATTCCGTACCATGTCCACTATCGACAATGGATTCAACCGCTGGCCGCGTTGCTGCGCGAGTGTGCGGATCTGACATCTTCGAAATCCTTTGCCAGGGCCTTGCGTACAAAAGCCGACGCGTTGGAAACGGACAAGTATTTTGACGCGGATGTTGCATGGATTGATCACGAGGGACCGATCGATTTCGTCCTCGGGCCGTATGAAACGTATTCCGATGGTGTCAAAGGCGTCAAAGCGAAGTACGAAGCGGTGATCGAAATGGTCGACACAGCCGAATCACGAAAGCTGGACGTGTACACGCGGTATCTCAAGGAGATGGAGGAAAATCTGCCCATTCCAGCGACGTACAAGTCGAAGGTTGACGGATTGACTGCGAAATTTGTCATCGTTCAGGAAGTTCTGCGGCAGGGTGAATCGCTGGCGGGCTATCAGGCGGTTGCGACCAATTTGCCGAACGACCCGGAAGTCCACGCAAAGAAGGGCACGAAAAAAACGTTTTGGAAGAACATGTTTGACGCGCGGTACAATCGGATCATTCGTCCGGTGAGTGAGCGCCTGCTGGATAGCGCGCAATGGGCGTATCAGTCGGCGGACGGTTTCTTTCAATTTGTCCTGATGCACGAGATCTGCCATGCTGTCGGTCCGCGGACGGTGAAGATCGGTCCGAAGAAAGGAATGGCTGCCAACGCGGCGATCGGGCCAGACTACAATGGGATTGAAGAGTGCAAAGCAGATGTTGCTGGGATGCATTCGCTGATGTATCTGATGGACAAGGGAGTCGTCGATCCGTCGAGAGAAAGGGAATTTCTCGCATCGTATATGGGAAGTTTGTTCCGATCGATCCGCTTCGGGGTTCAGCAAGCGCATGGAAGGGCGGCGTTTATCGAATTGAATTACTATCTAAAGGATGGCGGCATTCGCTTCGATTCGCAGAAGACGAAGTGGTCGGTGGATGATCTGCAGATTCGCGCCAGTATCAGGAAGCTGGCCGGAGAGCTGGCGATCCTGCTGGGCGACGGGGATTCGGGGAAGGTGAAGTCCTTCATCGAGACATGGACGAAGATGACGCCGGAGTTGCAGATCAGTCTGGATGCGGTCCAGGATATTCCTGTCGACGTGATGCCGACGTATCAGATCACCTGGTGAGCCATGACGGATAACGGTTTCTACCGTCCGTTTGATTACGAAATTCTGCATCCGGCGGAAGAGCGGCACCGACATTCGCGCACGGCCTTTCAGCAGGATCGCGATCGGATCATCTACACCTCCTCCTTTCGCCGTCTTCAGGCCAAAACCCAGGTCTTTTTTGCGGGAGAGTACGACTTCTATCGGACGCGTCTGACACACTCGATCGAAGTGGCTCAGATCGGTCGCTCGATTGCGAATCATCTGAAGGCCGAGAGCCCGTTGTTATCGGAAAACTACTTCGTCGATGCCGACCTGGTCGAAGCCGTATGCCTGGCCCACGACATCGGTCATCCGCCGTTTGGGCACGCCGGAGAGAAGACGATCAATGTCCTGATGAAGGATCGCGGCGGGTTTGAGGGGAATGCGCAAACTCTGCGAATGCTGACCGAAACGATCTACTCAGGGCCTGCGGGTCGGGAAGGGATGAATCCGACCCGCGCGTTCATGGATGGGGTGATGAAGTATAAGATGCTCTACAGGCAGATGTTCGAGGGGGACCGTCAGCCGGCCAATCACTTTCTGTATGACGATCAGGAAACGTGCCTGACGCACATCTTCGGACAGCCGATACCGGAGGATCTGTTGCGGGATCGAAAGCTCAACAGGTTCCGTTCGCTCGAATGCCAGATCATGGACTGGGCGGACGATACGGCCTACAGCCTGAACGATCTCATCGACGGGATCAGCGCAGGGCTGATGACGACACTGAGGATTGAAAAATGGGCGGCGGAGGAGAACGTGGAGGGCGCCGATGCGGAGGCGATCCACACGCTTCTTCGTGCGATGCAGGAAAAGAAATTGGTGCGGACGTTCAGTCGCAGGATCGGGGATTTTATCAGCGCCTGCTCTCTGGCGGAGACTTCGAATTTCATGAGCGGGAAGACTCATCGGTATGCCTATTCGCTGGTGATCGAGCCGGCGGTCAGGCAGATGGCGTCGCTGTATGCGAAACTCTCGAGGGAAATTGTTTTTTTCTCACCGCAGATTTTTCAACTGGAGCACAAAGCGGACTTCTTGTTGCGGCGGTTGTTTCACGCATTTGAGGAGAATTACCTGACGGAAGGCGGTCAGGGGATGGCCTTGTTGCCTGTTGACACGGAGGCCATGGTAAGGGCCGAAACCGATTTGCGCCGACGGGCGCGCTTGATCTGCGACTACGTCGCAGGCATGACGGACGGTTTTGCGATGCGCATGTACAGGCGGTTGTTTGACCCGAATTTTGGTTCCATCGCGGATCTGGTGTAAGTGACGT
Organism: uncultured Bacteroidota bacterium; assembly: GCA_964602985.1. Taxonomy (GTDB): domain Bacteria; phylum CLD3; class CLD3; order SB21; family SB21; genus CAYZJB01. Next base: position 157,823 of record CAZRTJ010000005.1, on the reverse strand, counting down.
GGTGGCCGGATGCAATGGCCACGGAGAACTTCCCATTTGGGTTTTTTCGGTTTACTTCATCCCCAAGCTAAGCCTGGGGTAATTTGAGATTGCCTGCAGACAGAAGAAGGAATCTTTGAAGATGTCCCATGGGCATACAGTGACCATAATGCTTTCTGACTCTGTTCTTATCAAAGAGGTACAGATCAATGAAGAACCTGATTGCTCTTCTGACCCTGACCGTGTGTGCATCGACGCACGGTCTCTTCTCCCAAACCCCCTCTGTCTGCATCGAGGATGAAATGTCGCTTCGTGCGGGACCGGATAAAACAAGCAAGCGACTTACGACTGTCTCCGTCGGCGAGGAAGTCACGCTCACCGGACGGACGTCCGGCGAATACGTCCATGTCAAACTCTCCGGCGGAGACGAGGGATGGACGCTCGGCCGCGCGATTGTCTCACCCGCCAAGGCCGGAGTCCTCACCCATTCGGCGTCTGTGTACAGCCGTCCCAGCCTGGTGACCTCCACCGGAGCTACACTGGAGCCGCTGACAGTCCTGGCGGTCGTACAAAAAAACGGAGAATGGCTCGAAGTCGTCGAGTGTAAAGTCAATCGCCCCTCCGGCGCGCACATCTGGCTGAAAGACGCAACGGTTTCTTTCGACTCCCGCGACCGCGCACTCGCCGTCCTGGTTCAACGTGCAAACTCCAAGACGGATTTGGCAGAAAAAGACAAACTTTTGGCGATGATTCATTCGAATTCCGCCATTCAGTCGGCGCCGTTGTATTCGATCCTTTCTTCATCCAAAAAGGTCGTAAGCGCGGGCCACATCGTACCGGACGCCAATTTTCGCGAGGCTCTGAGGAAGTACAACATCGAATTTGACGACAACCACACCATCACGAATCCGCAAGTGGCCGTGTCCGTCAAAGAGCTGAGTATTTCAGGACGCGAAATATCCAGTCTCCAAGGTATCGAAGCATTTACCGCGTTGCAGATGTTGAAATGTTCTGAGAACAAACTTACCACTCTTGATATTTCTGCCAATCAAGCATTGACCGGTCTGACATGCTCCTTCAACCAACTCACCAGCCTGGATGTCTCGGCCAATAAAGAGCTGACGTATCTGGACTGCGGGCGCAACCAACTCACCCGCCTCGATGTTTCGGCCAATAAGGCCCTGAAAGTTCTAATATGCTACTCCAACCAGATTTCACTCCTCGATGTGTCGGCCAACATCGAATTGGTAGCACTGTCTTGCTCGGAAAACCGCCTCACACGTCTCGATGTCTCGGGCAATACCGCCTTGAAGGAACTGAAATGTAAAAGCAACCAACTCACCGGCCTTGCCGTGTCGGCTGGGTTGGAGGAATTGTTCTGCTCCGACAACCAACTCACGAGCCTCGACGTCTCGGCCAGCAAAGCGCTGAGGTACCTGGATTGTCGCGGCAACCGAATTCCGGTCGTTTATACAGACGGATCCGTTGACAACATCAACAAAGACGATTCCACCCGGATTGCAACGCGCGACGGAAGATCCGGATGGAAACGCGTGAAGTTTCCGGATGGCGGCGACATCCGTTGTTTCTACACGGATTCCCTGACCGGCAGAATCTTTGCCGGTACGAGGGGGAGCGGCATATTCATGTCCGTTGAACACGGCGCGCAGTGGACGAGCACGAGTAGCGGCCTGTCCGGTATGGCTCTGAATATCAACTGCCTTGCCGAAACCGGCTGGGGCTTCTATGCGGGAACGGATGGCGGCTTGTACGTTTCCATTGACAAAGGCGCATCGTGGAGTCCGGTCAGCCAAACATTGGAAAACACTTCGATTCAATGCATGGTGTCAACCTCGGCGGGCCTCTTTGTGGGAACGCAAGAGGCCGGAGTGTATCACTCGGCGGATGAAGGTACCACGTGGCGGCAACTCAACAAGGGCTTGACACAGCTGGACGTGAGTTCACTTACACCGGTCGGTACAGGGTTGGCGGCGGGAACGATGAGCGGTAAGGTATTCCGCCTGCAGAAGCTCGACGCAGAATGGAGTGAAATCGCGTATTTTGATGGTCATGTCAAAGTCGCCGTCATCGGTAAGAATCTATTCGCAGGAACAAAAACGCGGCTTTTCATGACCAAGAATGACGGAAAAAATTGGGATGGCTGGAAAATCGGCCCCAACCCCGTTAGCGTTCACTCAGTCTCTGTTGCCGGATCCGTCGCCGTGGCCGCTACCGACAACGGCGTATTTCTGTCAACGGACAAAGGATCCAACTGGAATCAGATTAATTCAGGCTTGACCAACCTACATGTTTGGTCTGTTACCGTAAAAGGCAATCTTGTTTTCGCCGGCACTTGGGGCGGAGGCGTTTACGTTTCGCCCCTTGATCAGATCAAATGGACCCAGGTGAATCGAGGCCTGACCAATGCGCGGGTTCAATCCTTGACGATGGCGCACAATTTTCTTTTCGCGGGTACGGAAGGTAATGGAATTTTCATGTCCACCGACGATGGAGAAACCTGGATCCCGACCCAAAAGGGCCTGCCGACCGGACGGATGGATGTCCGATCGTTGGGGTGGTTTGGCGATATTTATGCCGCAACCAATCTCGGTGTTTTTATTTCCACGGATTACGGCAGAACCTGGACTCGCGGCATGAGCAAAGACGTGGCGTGTTTGGCCGTCGATGGCGGTTCCATCCTTGCCGGCACGTCGCAAGGCATGTTTGTGTCAACCGACCGAGGCCTTACGTGGACAAAAACGCAAATGACCGACGCGGTTCAGTCTGTTGCAATGTTCGGTTCCCTGACAGCGATGATCGGGGGGTCGGGATCTGTGAGGCGGTCGGATGACGGAGGAACAACCTGGACATCCCGCAGAATTGACGGCAACGGACTCGCTTCTTCCATTGATATCAGCGGCAACCACTTGCTGCTGGCCGCACGTGAATGTGTGTTCACGTCCACCGACGATGGAAAGAAATGGCACCAGGCGGCTCTCTTCGAACCGGAACGCACGGGATCAAACGCTTTGAATCCGAACGAACCGAAAGTTGAGCGTGTATTATTCGACCGCATGTCGATGTATGGCGACCGCTATGCCATAACTTCCGGAAAGGGAGTGTTTCTGTCGGCCGATGGAGTCTCATGGAAAACCCTGAATCAAAACCTCACAGACCTGAATGTTTATTCGATCACAAGCAATCGGGATTTTATCTTCATCGGTACTTCCGGAGGGCTTTGGAAACTCCAAAGACCCGGCGACGGGGAATCGCCAAAAATGGAATGACAGAATTATATACTTCTTCCATCAATTTTGAGGTGACAAACGTATGAAAAACCTGATGACACTCCTGATCGTGTGCGCGTCGTCGCAGGTCCTATTCTCCCAAACCCCCTCTGTCTGCATCGAGGATGGAATGTCCCTGCGAAGCGAGCCATCGAAGACGAGTAAACTTCTCACAACGGTTTCCCTGGGCGAAGAAGTTTCCTGGCTCGGGAAAACCGAGAAGGACCTGAAAACAGGACAGGAGTATTATCAAATCAAACTGTCCGATGGCACGACCGGCTGGATTCTCACGCGCGGGGTCGTGACGGCAGCGAAACCGGCGGTATTGGCGGAACCGGCGGCGACATAGCCCGCGCTTACAGCTTTCTTGGATGAAGAAAGGATCGAATCCGACGGCGGATCTGTATGCCGGATGGGGATTTGTGTTGAACGCGCAGAAGAGTTATGCCAATGCCAACGCTAAGATCGCTCAGGCGCTTACGATGGATCCGGGTTGGAATCTTATTGGCGGCACGGCCCTCAATCTTGGCGTCAACGATCTCCATGTATGCAAGGCGGAGAATCATTTCATGCTGGGAGAGTTCAGTCAGAGCCTGGCCGAGGTGAAGATCATCAATACAAGTTTTGCCTTGAGCGCTATCGCCACCGACGACGATAAAGCCGCGCTGGCTTTGGAGATTCAGAGACTGAAAGGATTGTCGAAGAGGAAATAGGGTTTATTCATCGTTTGGGCTCAAGCCCGATTTTTTGGTACGATATATTTGATGCAAAACCTTGAGGGTTTTGAAACGCGGTAAGAAATCAAGCGATCAAAATTAAGAGTTTGATAAATAAAATAATTAAACTTTCTTAACGGAAACCCTCAAGGTTTGATCATTAGTTCCCGATATCTTTTTCTTACATCTCGACAGGTATTTTTTACCTTTGATAATTCAGAACAACGATGTCTTAAATATACGATAAGTTCACAGCAAAAAGATTTCGTTATAGGGTTGTGATCAATTGAATACGCGAGCTATTACGTCTTATTAAGATGCGCGTCAAACCGATGAGAAGATTCGATTCTTATAAAAGGAAAATAGAGGGAGAGAGGAAAATCATTACACAAGGAGTTGAACATGAGAACCGGTGAAATCAAAGGCAGATTTATTGCAGTACTCTTCATTTTGGTCTTTGGAATGACAGGCGGCGCAGACTTGCTGAAATCTCAGCAATGGACGCAAACGAACGGACCTTATGGTGGCAACGTCAGAACGTTAGCCGTGAGTGGAACAAATTTATATGCAGGGACTACTGGCGGCATCTTTCTTTCCACCGATAACGGCACAAACTGGACTCCTGTCAATACGGGTTTAACGAGAACTGATATCTCCGCTCTCGTCTCCAGTGGGGCAAATCTCTATGCCGGGACGGGTAACGGTGTCTTTCTTTCTACGAACAACGGTGCAAGCTGGACGGCCGTCAATACTGGGTTGACGAACCCTACAGTCCACGCTCTTGCCGTCAGCGGCACGAATCTCTACGCCGGGACTCATGGTGGCGTTTTTCTTTCCACCAACAATGGCACAAGCTGGACTGCCGTCAATTCTGGTTTGACGAACAGCATAGTCCTCGCTCTTGCAGTCATCGACACGAATCTCTTTGCCGGGACTTATGACGGTGGTGTCTTTCTTTCAACGGATAACGGCACAAGCTGGGCCGCCGTCAATACCGGGCTGACTTACCTCTACGTCCGTGCTTTTGCCGTTAGCGGCACCAAACTTTTTGTTGGAACTGGTAATGGCGTTTTTCTTTCTACAAATAACGGCACAAGCTGGACTGCCGTCAATACTGGGTTGACGAATACTATAGTCTACGCTCTTGCCGTTAGCGGAACGAATCTCTTTGCCGGAACTTTTGGTGGCGGTGTCTTTCTTTCTACGAATAATGGGACAAGCTGGACCGCCGCTAATACTGGGTTAACGAGTACGTTAGTCTTCGCTTTTGCCGCTAGCGGCACGAATCTCTTTGCAGGGACTGAGGCTGGCGTTTTTCTTTCCACGAATAATGGTACAAGCTGGATTCCTGTGAATACGGGATTGGCAAGCACGGAAGTCCGTTCTCTTGCAACCAAGGGTACGGATCTCTTTGCCGCAGCGCAAGGTGAGGCTTTTCTTTCTACGAATAACGGCACAAGCTGGACTGCCGTCAATTCTGGGTTGACAGGTTCTTTTGTTAAGTCTTTTGCCTTTAGTGACACGAATCTATTTGTCGGAACTAGCATCCGGACAAATGGCGGCGGAGTCTTTCTGTCTACGAATAACGGTACAAGCTGGAATCCTGTTAATACGGGGTTGACGAATACAAATGTCCTATCCCTGGCCGTGAGCGACACGAATCTCTTTGCCGGGACTAATGGCGGGGGTGTTTTTCGTTCAACGAATAACGGCACAAGCTGGACTGCCGTCAATACTGGGTTGACGAACATGACAGTTAGCACTCTTGCCGTTAGCGGCGCGAATCTTTATGCCGCCGGGACTACTGGTGGCGGTGTCTTTCATTCTACGGATAACGGTGAAAGCTGGACTGCCGTCAATACTGGGTTGACGAATACTATAGTCTACGCTCTTGCCGTTAGCGGAACGAATCTCTTTGCCGGAACTTTTGGTGGCGGTGTCTTTCTTTCTACGAATAATGGGACAAGCTGGACCGCCGCTAATACTGGGTTAACGAGTACGTTAGTCTTCGCTTTTGCCGCTAGCGGCACGAATCTCTTTGCAGGGACTGAGGCTGGCGTTTTTCTTTCTACGAATAACGGTACAAGCTGGACGGCCGTCAATACTGGGTTGACGAATGCCAGTGTCTGGTCTTTAACTGTTAGCGGCACAAATGTCTTTGCCGGGACTAATGCCTATGGGGTGTTTATCAATTCAATTTCGGTTTTGGTTCCACCGACCTCACCTCAGAATCTGACAGCAACAACTGGTAATAACCAAGTCACATTGAAATGGAGAAAAAACACCGAACAGGACTTAATAAGATACCGTATTTATCAGAGTACGTCGCCAAATGCATCCATCCAAGTGGACAGCACGACGGGTGGAAGCGACACCACCAGGATCCTAACAGGACTTAGTGCTGGAACCATGTATTACTTTCGTGTGTCAGCAGTGAATTCTGCTGGAAATGTGAGCCCCTATTCCGCTGAGGTAAATGCTGTTCCACTTGATCCGGTTGCCCCCAACATTTCTGTCGCTGTTTTGCAAAACCCTGCGCTTTCAAAATACTTTGACCTGGTAGTTGTTTCGAGATCGAGTCTTTCTTCGCTTCCATTCGTTAAAGTATGGCTTGACGGATCAACTGATACAACCACATTGGATATGGCGACAATCGGCGGATCACCGCTTGTTTATGCAGGCCCTGGACAATTTGACACGTCGGGGGTATACAGCTTCCGCGTAAAGGTTACCAGTACGGGCGGTACCGACACGATCCGAACCGTAACCTACGGAGTTATTCTGGCCAAACCCGGAGCGATAACCAAACTTATAGCTTCCGACAATAACGCCAGCCTCGAGATCGGCGCCAAGGCCGTTCATCAGGACGTTTATTTCGTTTCGCATCTGGAAAAGTCATTGAATGAAGCGGTTTATCAGTTTGGTCCCGCGAATATGGAATTCACCGAGCCGCTGGATGTGGAGATCGCATACGATCCGGCCAATTATCCGGAATCGGCGAAGCTATTCATAAGCCGGAAAGTTGACGAAGAATGGCAAACGCTCCCAAGCCAGGTTTATCCCTCACGTCAAACGGTGAAAACCAAAGTAACACAGCTGGGCGAATTCAAGATCGTGTACGACGCTACCTTCGCAGGGAACAATGTGGTTCCGACCGACTATGCGTTGTCGCAGAACTATCCCAATCCGTTCAATCCGTCCACGACCATCCGGTATGATTTGCCGGAAGACGGATTCCTGACGATAAAGATTTACAATTTGCTCGGACAGGAAGTGCGCGCGCTGGTGAGCGGAGATCAAACCGGCGGCATGCACAGCGTATTATGGGATGGGCGCAATAACCAGGGTCAGGTCGTGGCGTCAGGCATTTATCTGTATCGCCTGCACACAAAACAATTTACGCAAACCAAAAAAATGTTGTTTATCAAATGACAAAATGATTTAATGAATAAATGATCAAATATTAGGAGTACTATCATGAAAACTATAAAAATATTTCTCATTGCTTTGACGCTAACAAACTTAGCTTGCAGCGGAAGCGCAGGGGAAGGCGGGGACGGCTACCAGGACATCATCGATGCCGGCTGGGCCTCCTTCGCCGATGGGGACTATGAAACGGCTTTTGATCATTTTTCGGACGCCATCGACTCCGATCCCGAAAAAGCGGAAGGTTATGCCGGACAGGCATGGAGCCTGATGCTGATGGACTTCATCGACCAGGCAAGCGGCACGTTTAACACCGGTTCTACCAAGACGAATCCGACGGCGGACCTGTACGCGGGCTGGGGTTTTGTGTTGAACGCACAGAAGAGTTATGCCAATGCCAACGCTAAGATCGCTCAGGCGCTTACGATGGATCCGGGTTGGAATCTTATTGGCGGCACGGCCCTCAATCTTGGCGTCAACGATCTCCATGTATGCAAGGCGGAGAATCATTTCATGCTGGGAGAGTTCAGTCAGAGCCTGGCCGAGGTGAAGATCATCAATACAAGTTTTGCCTTGAGCGCTATCGCCACCGACGACGACAAAGCCGCGCTGGCTTTGGAGATACAGAGGCTGAAGGGATTGTCGAAGAGGATCTGACATTCAGTATTTGGGCTAAAGCCCGTTGTCTCGGTACGATATTTATAGCCCAACGCTTAAGCGTTGGGCTATAGACTAATAAAAAAACTCAACTAACTTAAGGAGATTTCTATGAAACAGATCGTCTTCATCCTGGTCCTTGCCTTTTTAGGTTGCGGCCAAAAAAACGGACGATGCTAAGTCCGCAAAAGATTCCACCATAGTTTCGGCAAACGATCTGACCGCGGTATGCGTTTTTGAGGGCATTGCGCTGAGAGCGGAGCCTTTACAAAACGGTAAATGGCTTTCCGGCATTTCGCTGGGCGAAAAACTTTCTTTGCTGGGTGAAACCAAAAACGATCCGGCTGCAAAAGCGGATTATGTCAAAGTCAGACTTTCCGACGGAACGGAGGGGTGGGCGCTGGCCGATTTTATTATAGCCAACGCGAAGGCCGCCGCGATCAGCGGTAATTCATTTTTTTACAAACGTCCGGACTTATCCACCGTCACAGATAAAGCGTTTGAACCGCTCGATTTTGTGGCCGTCACCAAAGAGCAGGGCGACTGGATGGAAGTAACGGGAAAACGACGCAAAAATAACTACATCGAAAAAGGATGGTTGAATAAAACCGGTATATCTTTTGATGAAAAAGACGTCGCCGTAGCAAGCATGACGTCCAAGGCTATGTCCAACAAAGATGCGGGCAAACGAAAAGCGGATCTGGAGAAAATTACCAAAAATTCCGCCGTTTCTTCCTCGCCCCTCATCGCTGAAGTACAAAATCTTCTTTCCGATATGTCGTCGTACTCGACGAATTCGAAACGCGTCATCGCTGAAAAGGCCTACTTTCACAGTTCTCCGGACGAAACTTCCCAGACAAAAGCGTACGTAATCAAAGGCGATATAGTAGCGGTCACCGAGAGCAGAAATAATTTCGTTTACGCGACTTACACTTCGGGTAACGGAGTTACGGAAGGCTGGGTCAAAGCATCGGATCTGGAGTGATGTTGCCATTTTGCGGATCTTATTTAACAATAATTTGACCGAGCGTTATCATGCATCAGCACTCACGCGTATGGATTCTATCGATCCTGTTGTCCTTCCCGGCTTTTGCCCAAACGCCCTCCGTCTGCATCGAAGACGGAATGTCTTTGCGAAGCGAGCCTTCGAAGACGAGTAAACTTCTCACAACGGTGTCTCTGGGAGAAGCTGTCAGCTGGCTTGGTAAGACTGAAAAAGACGTCAAAACAGGACAAGAATATTGCAATATCAGTTTGTCGGATGGAACAACGGGGTGGATTCTTACGCGGGGTGTAGTCACGAATGCGAAAACCGGCGTCCTTTCAGAAAAAGCAAACACATTTGAACGTCCACTCTTGGTAAAGAGTACCGGTGAATCGCTGGATGCACTTACCATAGTTGCCATCGTTAAAGAACAATCCGACGGATGGGCGGAAGTCGTGGAAGGAAAGTTGGACAACCCGACCGGCACACATCTCTGGCTCAAGGATGCAAAAATTTCCACGGACAAGAACGACATCACGCTGGGAGTGATCGCGGCGAAGGTCAGAAATGAAAAGGATGATAACAAAAGAAAAACACTGATAGATGCTACGTACCGTAATTCGTCACTTATGGGTACTACTTTGCGCTTCGAGTTTCAGAAATTCGTGTCAAACATGTTTTTTCGTGATAAACCAAAGCCGGATGTAACGAATTTGCCAAATAAAGTACTGACGGGAGACTGGATGGTCGCATGGTCAGACGAAGATGCCATAGCTGTTCATCAAGTGACAAAAAAGGAAGTGACCATTTATCGAGACCATGAGGAGTTGGTCACAAGTGACGCACACTGTAACTGTCAAGATTACACAATGGCTTCAATTGTCGGATCCCTGGTTTCCTATGAAAAACACTATTACACAAGTAATGCTGAAGGCGGTACCTATTTGGAAACTATTGATCTAAACAGGGAGAATCCGCAATCGGCTTTGCTAACTGACATTTTTGATCGAACATCTGTAATGGAAGCGCTGCAGAATAATGAAGTTGTACGTAATAGATTGGGCGAGTCGGGCACCGAGGATCTTACAATGGCCTGCATATCGATATCGCAATTATCTGAATTTGCTTTCTCCCGGATAGAAAGAAACGAAGTGGAGATTTGCATCAGTCTCTTAGCGAACTGTAATAATCCAAGGATTAAGTATTCTAGCCAAATAAAGATCAAGCTTGACATTCCATCGAATTACTTGGATTTACTTCAAAAAGCGGACGACAACAACACGTTAATGCGCTCTATTTATAACTTCGTCCCGAACTGGAAGATCGTTTGTGGAGAGAAAGGCTAGTCGATCCTTTAAACTACCTGATCGCTCACGGCGCGAAAAGTGGTAAGTGATCTGCTGACGATGCGACGAATCAAGGGTATTTCGGGCTGGGCTCTCGGGAAAGTGCTGGTAACTTATGCCAAATCGAGATCATTAGCCGAGAACTGCACGGCGACTAGCCGGTCGTCCGGCAGCGCAGTATCCTTGCATGCCGGCGATATACTTGCCATCCTTGATACTGAGAAACACGATCTCTATCCCCGAGAAAGCGTGTATGGAATGTTGTGCAAGAACAACAATGCTTCTAAACAAATCCTAAGACTCGAAACACCCAACTTTGTGGGAAAATGAAATTTATGAATCATACCCGGATCGGACATGAAATCCGGGAGTCCAAACCACGAGGAGTTCTCATGCGATTGACTCTATTGACAACCGCCTTATGTCTGACGGCGTGCGGTCTGGAAGACGTGGCGGTCTACGGCATCTACAATCGAAGCGCCGCTCTCACGGTGACGAGCGTACGATTCGATGACAGCGACAATCGGCTGACCGCAGGGCCGGTCGCTCCCGGCGAGGAGTTTGCCTTCGGGATCCGTCCCGGCACTTACGACGTCGTCATTGAAGGAGATTCGCTTACCGCGAGTCTCGCGACGGTGCCCTTTGTACGAAACCGACATCTCAAACTAAAAGACGAGGAGACGTATGCCGATACTCTTCGATAGAGTCCTGCTCAGGGTCCTCGCGGCCTCCATCGTTCTGCCTTTGTCGGCGCAAGAGCCGTCGGCACCCCTGACGTTTGACAAAGACAAGGTTCCCTTCTCGACGATTTCCAGTTTTGTCTATCGCGGTGACAATTTCTTCTATCATCGGTTTTTTGAGACGGTACAGGAGGCGTCGGACAAAGAAATGGTATTGAAGTTCGACATCGAAGCCAATCGCCGAAAGGGCCCCAATGTGCTGAGCCCACTCCTGGACCGGACGGATCTGACGCCCTCCGGATGGAAAGGCACCTTCCACATGAGCTGGTTTACAAAAGGATGGCGATTTGGCAATGATAGCACGAGCCAGGATACATTCTCCGTACGCGAGAACGGTGACCGGTTTCTCCTGTTCTCTGCAGACTGGCGCGCCTTTCAGTATTTTGGTTATAAGTACACTCCGCCAGTCGATACGACGGATCCGGACGCTTCCTCCGATGCGCGGCAGTTGGAAGGAGAATTACGATCCGGCCTTATCGGATTCGGCGGCGGCGTGTACAACGAGTGGTTGACGCCTTCTGCTTCCGTAACGTATTTTTACGAAAAGCATGTCCGCAGCGAATCCTATATCGACAGCATCGATGCGCCGCTGCGCACCCTATTTGATCAGCGCTACAATGAGGTGAAAGGACGATTGCAGGCTGAGGGTTTTCGCAGCCGGGGCACGTGGGGATACGCATTTGTCGGATACAGTCCCCGTCTGCATTCGGGCGTCATTCTCGCCAAGGACTATTATAGCGCGGACATTGACTATGCCTCCGCCATCAACTCGAACGGAGCCTTCGCTTTCAGTCAGGGCGCCCTCAATGTCATCCGGACGGTCAAGCTGTTTTGGAAGCCGGACCTTTTGAAATGGCTGAGATACCGGGTCAAAGCAAATTTTCTGGAAAATAAGTTTCGTAACCTTGAAAATGTCGTCAGCGACGCGGCGTATACAGGGCGCATCCTAAGCGATTCAAAGGGCGGAGAGACTTCGGCAGGGCTTCGTTACCGTATCCGTGCACAATACGACCATACGCACTCCAGACTGGCGCTCGTGGAAGCCGGCCTTGATGTCGAGGGTATATTGGGATTTTCGTATCAATACACGAATCCGAAAATATTTCTCCCGGACACGGACCGTCTGTACCGGCACACCTTCCGGGCGTTCATTCGCTTTGCCCTGGATTTGAAGAAATAAGAATTCTGCTCCTGTGGCACACCCATGATATCCGCCCGGGGCTCAACGGAAACTGAGGACCCCGGATGCATGTAGACGTGGTTCCTTCGCCCAGAATCCATAATAGCTGGCTTCGCGCGGGATGGACGAGTCTTATACAAAAAAATACGGCGGGTCTGATGACCGCGCCGTATTGGTTCTCACTATAAGAAAGGGAGGATGGGGGCTAGGTAGTGCCTTCCGCGATCCGAGACCGCAACGCCAGATCTACGCGGCTCAGCAGATCGCTCATTCGGATCGGCTTCATCATGATTTCAAAGACGCCCATTTCGTCCAAATGATGGTTTTCATGAGCCGTGACTGCTTCGATGGAGCCCGTGAGCAACATGATGGGTGTCTTCGCGGATCGCTTCCTGATTTCTTTGACAATTTCCCATCCGGACATGCCCGGCATGAACAAGTCCGTAATGACCAGGTCAAACGGCTGGGCGTCAAACTCACGTAAGGCGTCCACGCCATTGTACGCGGCAACGACCTGATGGGAGCCTGTCTTCAACATCATTGAGATCGTATTGGTCACAATCTCATCGTCATCGATTAGAAGAATTCGAGCGGTTAGCGAAGACGGACTCAGCCTCTGAGGGGCCGTTCGTGCCTTATCTTTGTGTGTCACAGAGGGCTCGGATGAAACTACTTGATATACCAAAACAATACCCAGAAATGAACCGATTTAGACAGGCAATTACGTAAGTAATTGCACTTAAATTATCAATAATCGTACCGTTGCTATCGCTCAACATAAATGCATCGTAAACAACAGTTTCGCTAGGCAAGTGCGGTTACTTGTGTAACACACTGTCAATAATATGACGTTAATATTTTGACATGCGTCCACTTATTGACTATTCAGGATGGCGTCAACGGTTCCGGCCGTGACGCTGTGGTAGCCCGGGCGCGCCTTCGAATACACCTCTTTTGCCCACGACTTCCCTGATTCCGTTGCTGCTAATTTCATATACAACGGCCGAACCAGCTTCCGTCGGCCTATCCTCAGCAGGTACTTTCTCATCCCGTCAAAGGCAGGGCGATAATCATTCTCTATCGCCCGCTGGAACCACTCACATTGTATTTCCGAATTTCCGGACTCGGTGAAGCGAAACGCCGCATCCAAGTCAGCCAGTTGATTCTTCGTCAGCGGCGTCGGCAATTTCCGCAGAAAATGGATCCACTGCTGGGCAACCCAGCCATGAGTGCCCAGTTCCCCGGGCTTCTTGCCGGCGGCAAACTCGCTCGCGGCCTTTTCTGCATCCGCAAAAGCATTGGATTCCGGTTGAGGGCAGTTCGAAGGCAGGCCGGGCCCGTACACCCACCGGTTGATATCGACCTTTGTGGTATCGATCGTCAACCGGCTCCCCAGATAGCCGAGAAATTTCGTTGTGGTCATCGTTTGAAACGCATGGGATGCAAAATACTCGTTGAGAAAGGCATCCCACTTTTCCCTACCGACACTTTCCTCAAGCAGCCGCAGGAAGAAATATCCCTTTTCGTATGCGATGTCGCCGACCCCTTCGTCCGGATCCCGGCCCGCCAGGTCCAATGACAACCACGTGTCGCGGTGTTCGTGTCCCATGCCTTCGATCGATTCCTGCAAATCCTGTTTGCCGAGCAACGCCTGCATTTCCGAAAATCCGCGTCCGTAGAGGGCCTCGTCAATTCTCCGCTCGAAGTACGTCGTAAAGCCTTCGTTGAGCCAGAAATCATTCCACGTCGCATTCGTCACAAGATTCCCCGACCAGGAATGCGCGAGTTCGTGCGATACCAGCGACACCAGCGACCGATCCCCGGCGAGAATGGTTGGCGTCGCAAACGTGAGTCGGGGGTTTTCCATCCCACCAAACGGGAAACTCGGCGGGAGAACGAGCAGGTCGTAACGAACCCAGCGATAGGGGCCATACAACCTCTCGGCCGCCTCGATCATCATTTCCGTGTCGGCGAATTCGTAGACGCACTTGTCTATCATCGCAGGTTCTGCGTACACCCCACTACGAGCGCCGAGGGATCGAAATTCCAGATCGCCAACCCCGAGGGCCATGAGGTATGACGGGATTCGCTGTTCCATCTTAAATGTGTATTCTCCGGTGGAGTTTTTCGTCACCGGATTCTCGGCGCTCATGACAGCCAGCAGATCGTTGGGACAGCGGATGCGTGCGGAGTAGGAAAATCGCACGGCCGGAGCGTCCTGGCAGGGAATCCACGTGCGCGCGAGGATCGCCTGAGACTGCGTGAACAAGAAAGGCCTGTTGCCTCCGGCCGTCTGCTCCGGAGCCAGCCACTGCAGGGCATCCGCACCGGGGCCTGTCCGATAGTGGATCGTGACCGTTTGTGCGCCCGCGGACAGCGGGATCACACAGGCGCGGCCCAACCACGTCGACGAATCGCCCCAGTGAAATGAAACGTCCTTTCCCTCGGACTCGACCCGCTCGATCACGAGATTTCTGGTGTCCAGGATCAACTGGTTGGCGCGTTGGGGGTTGTCAAACGACCAGGTCGCCGTTCCGGCAAGCTGTCGCTGGTCAAAATCAACGGTGAGATCCAAATCCAGATGACGAACCGAAATCTCGTGGATGTTCGAGTACGAGTGAATGTCTTTTTCCATACGATCCCTTGTAGGCTGAGTGCATGCGGCCAAACTGCATACCAGAATGAGGAAACGATTCATGGGAGGCTCCTTGTGTGTCAACGCGAAAAAAAGTAGTCGCGTCACCAACAAGGAGCAAGGGATTTCTCCGTCCGCGAAATCTCCGCATCCCATCACCGGGCGGGGCAGAAACATTCCTGAAAGAAATCATAGAATGAAATGCGGAATGACGCTACATTGCGCCAAAACAAGGAGTGGTTATGATACGGGCAACATTCATTGGACACGCGGCGTGGATGTTTCAGTCCCCATCCCACTGCGTTGTCATCGATCCATTTTTTGACGGCAATCCGCAAGCGACGATTCGAAAGGAAGATATCAAACCCGATTATGTCATCGTCACGCATGCGCACGGCGATCATTGGGGAGATGCGTTGTGGTTCGGGTCGCACCGTGACTCGGTTCTGATTGCCAATTTTGAAATCTGCACCTATGCGGAAAAACACGGTATGAAAACGCATAGCATGCATGTGGGCGGGGGACATACCTTTCTGTTTGGCCACGTCAAACTGACTCCCGCTTTTCACGGGTCGTCCTTTCCTGATGGCACGTACGGTGGGATGCCTGCCGGCGTTGTGTTGACGCTGGACGGAAAACGGATCTACCATACCGGAGATACGGGCCTATTCAGCGACATGAAGTTGGTCGCGCGTGAGCCCGTCGATCTGATGCTGGTTCCGATCGGGGACAATTACACGATGGGTATCGAAGACGCAGTCACGGCGGCAGAGTGGGTCCAGCCCCGATGTGTCGTACCCATGCATTATGATACGTGGGAGATCATCCGTGCCGATGCGAAACAGTTTATTTCCCGAATCGACGCTCTCGGTCTCAATCCTCGCATTCTGAATCCTGGAGAAACTATGGAGATGGTATGACGGAGTTTCTTTTTTCAATCCTGATCGGATGGATTCCCCTCAACGACGCCGGCATGACCCATCGGTCGGACACACTGCGTTTTGCCGATGAAAGACACCTTCGCAACATTCGGATGTTGACAGAGGCTGGGGAGAACGCCGAAGCATACTGGTCCTTCGACGAATCGCGGTTGAGTTATCAATCCACTTCCGGAAAGTGGACCTGCGATCAGATTTTCACGATGAAGGAAGACGGTTCGGACAAGCGGTTGGTTTCGAACGGAGAAGGGCGGACCACCTGCTCGTACTTCCTTCCGGGAGATCGGCAAATCATCTACGCATCCACGCACGCATTCTCCAAAGAATGCCCGCCGCCGCCGGACCGGTCCAAAGGGTATGTCTGGAAACTGTACGACGAATTTGAACTCTTCATCGCGGACGTCGATGGAAAGAACATTCGAAGAATCACCAGCAATTCGAAATACGATGCGGAAGCGACCGTCTCTCCGCGTGGCGACAAGATCGTCTTTACGTCCATGCGAGACGGCGACCCAGAACTGTATGTGATGGATATCGACGGTACCCATCAGACGCGTCTGACATTTGAACGGGGCTATGACGGCGGGGCGTTCTTTACGCAGGATGGCCGGTCGATCGTCTTCCGCGCGTCACGGCCCAAAAGTCAGAAGGAACTGGAGGATTACGACGAACTGGTGAAACTGGGGTTGGTCCGTCCGACGGCGCTGGAGATTTTCATGATCGATGCCGATGGGAAGAACATGCGACAGATCACGAATCTTGGAAAGGCAAGTTTTGCGCCATTCCCTCATCCGACGGGCGACCGAATCATTTTTTCATCGAATATTCATTCGGCAGACGGACGCAACTTCGATCTCTACACCATCCGAACGGATGGGACCGGGTTGGAGCGGATCACATTTAACGAAACGTTTGACGGTTTTCCGATGTGGACGCGCGACGGGAAGAAGTTGGTCTTTGCATCCAACCGGTTCGCCCGACAAAGAGGCGAGACCAATATCTTCGTGGCCGAGTGGGTGGACTAGGACGTTATGCGCTCTCCGTCTGGCACCGCATGAGAGTGAACCAGAACGTCGATCCCTGACCTTTTCCGGCGGAATGGAGGCCCACGCTCGATCCCATGGCGCTGGCCAGACTTCTCACGATCGCAAGGCCAAGCCCCGTTGACGACTCCCCTTCGGTGGGGCGCGCACTGAGTCGCTGGAAGTCGCGAAACGCAAGTTCGAGGTCCCGCTGACTCATTCCCTGTCCCTGATCGATCACCGATACGACCACGTCCGCCTCCCGTACCGTATAGCGGACGTGAACGGCCGAACCGCGATGGGAATACTTAATCGCATTATCGATCAGATTGATCAGTAGACTCTGCAGGATTTTCTCATCATAGTTCACGCGTGGCACCGGTGTCTGCTCATGAATCAGCCGGATGGATTTCTTGTTGGCGAGCAGGTATAATCGCTTCAGGCAGACTTCCACAATGGAGGTGGGATCGCCATCGATCAGATGCACATCAATCGCACCTTGCTGAATCTGGCTCACGTTGAGCAAGGTATTGATCGTGTCCCGCATCTCGAATGACACGGTCTTGATCATATCGGCAAACTCGACAGATTGCGATTGACCCGATTCGATCAGGCTGTGAAGTATGAAGTCGATCGAGGCGGTAATAACGGTCAACGGATTCTTGAGGTCGTGAACAATTGTGCCGGTGAACCGTTGAAGCTCTTTGTTTTTTCGGTTTAGCTCGTCATTCTGTTCGGCAAGCCGGCGCGTCAAGCGGGCGAGGCTCAGTGCAGATCGAATTCTTGCCCGCAGCTCAATTGCGTCGACCGGTTTATTCAGATAATCCATCGCCCCCGCTTCCAAACACGCGGACAACATATGTTTGTCCGTTTCCGCGGTCAGCATCAGCACCGGTATCGAGTCAAACCGCGGATCGCGTTTCAAGGCGACCAGCGTATCCAGGCCGCATTTTTCCGGCATGTAGAGATCGAGCAGAATCAGGTCCGGAATGCGATGCTCCAGTGCCTCGTGAATGTGGGTTGGATTGGTCAGCGAGTAGTAATTGAAGTCGATCGGGTCCAGCATTTCCTCCAGTACGCGGATGTTGTCGCAATTATCATCTACGATCAGGACGAGTGGACGATCAGGGCTATTGGTTTTCATCTTCGCCGGTCTCGATCTGAATGATGCATTCCTCTAAAGTGCGAAGAAATGAAATCTCATCCCGCCTTTGATAACAGTCGGTGAGCCGTTGGATCGAATCGACTTCCGCTGCGGGCGACATCTGCAGGAGCGTACGAAGACATCGCCGAATGTCCTGGCTCTGGAAGAACTTGAGTTGTCGCAATTCGTACAATTGCGACAAGCGCTCTCTTCGAGAAGAGACAGTGGACGTAGCGGGGCGGGGCTTCGTCGGCTGCAACCCGTAGGAGCGGAGCAGTGAATGTAATTCGTGCTCCTCAATCGGTTTGGCGAGATAACCGTCGAACCCTTCTGCGAGGAGATGTTCGCGGTCGCCGACCATGACTTTGGCCGTGACCGCAATGACGGGAACATGGCGCAGGCTCTCCTCCCTCCGCAAATTCCGAAGTGCGGTTTCCCCGTTGACGTTCGGCATCATGATATCCATCAAGATCAGGGCGGGCTTACGGCGACGGCATTCAGAAAGCACTTCATCGCCATCGCCGACGACTACAATGTCAAAGCCTTCGAGCAACTCACGAAAGAGCTTCTGGTTCGATTCTTCGTCTTCCGCTATCAGGACATGCGAATGGACAATTGGAGTTCGAACTGCCGTCTCGAGAACATCGGTCTGAATCCGATCTGGGTCTTGGACATGTCCCTCGCTGCTTTTCGCGACCTCGATCGAGAAGTAGAAGCAGGAGCCCTCGCCGTATGAGGATTCGACCCAGAGTCGACCGCCGAGCGCGCGCGCAATCTGCCGACTAATCGAGAGTCCGAGACCGGACCCCACGGAACGCCCCTTGTCAACCTGGTAAAACTCTTCAAAGATCGTCTCCTGATGCTCGTTTCGAATGCCAATCCCGCTATCTCTTACCGCGAATTGCAGTTCCCGTCCGTCTTGTTCCAACGTGCAATCGACACGGACGAAACCGGACGTAGTAAACTTGATCGCATTGCTGACGAGGTTGGTCAGCACCTGCAAAACCTTGACTTCGTCTGAAAACACGGTCCGTGGCAGATCCGGATCAAAATGCACCGAGAAGTCAATCGATTTTCCACCGAGGAGGGGAAGGACGGTATCCCGGATCGTCGACAGATTTCGGATTTCAAATTCATGCTTTCGGATGAAAATTTTGCCGGCCTCGACTTTGGACAAGTCCAGGACGTCGTCTATCAATCGCATCAACCGTTGACCGCTGCGCAGAATGGTCTCCGCGAAATCTCGAACCTTCGCGTCGCTGGACCGGGTGAGCAGGTTCGAAAAACCGAGGATCGAATTCATCGGAGTGCGCAGTTCGTGACTCATATTAGCGAGGAACTGCGACTTCAGCCGGTTGGCCTTTTCGGCTTCCTCTTTGGCGTGGACGAGGCGGAGTTGCACTTGTTCGCGCTCCTTCATTTCTTTCTGAAGTTGTTCATTGGCCAAGGTGAGACTTTGAGTACGCTGTTCCACCAGATCCTCCAGATGATCGCGATAGGCCTTGAGGGATGCTTCCCGTTCCTCAATTTCGTCCAGCATGTTGTTGAAGGCTCGTGTGAGATCGGCAATTTCATCATGATGCTGGGTAGGAGCCCGAACGCCGTACTCCTTGGACTCGGCGACGCGTTTTGCCGTGGATCCCAACGTGAGGATGGGTTGGACAATCACGCGTTGCAATCGCGTGGCCAGGATCAACGCCGAGAAGCCCGCCAAAAGGAAAAGTCCGCCCACAATCAGAATGTCTTGTCGCAGAATGGCGTAGAGTGAACTCAAGTCGCATTGGATGGCAATGGTACCGATCGGTCGATCTCGTGCCACGATGGGCAATACGACACGAACATCCTCGGACGACCAGGAGACTCCGTGCGGCGGTTGTCGGCCATTGACGGGACGCGTGACGCCTCGGCCCGCCCGCTCATACGACGCAAACAACGACGAATCTTCCCGAAATACGGCTGCCGACACAATGGAGGGTCGGTTGTGGAACGTGGCGAGGACGCCGGACGCTCCCTGTGCATCGTCAAATTGCAATGCGGCCGTGCAATTGTCTCCGGCGATCTGCGCGAGGATACGTAATTCCTCTTCGAGGGAAGTCCGATACGAGAGGACGTCGTACGCGACGAAGGCAGTGGACGCGAGAAACAGGGCCAACACGACCACGGACATCACAATCAGGATCAGCTTGCCTCGAATGGAAAGACGGCGCACGAATCTCCTCATTGTTTTGCCCGCGCCAACGACAGGAGTTTAAAACTCATCCTCAACCCCGATGCATCGACGCGTTCTTTGTTGATATCGAATCGCACTTTTAACTCTCCACCAACATCGGTTACGTAAAACTGGATCATGCCTCCCATTTTCGCGAAGCGATCCATGTCGCTGACCGTCAACGCGGGCGTCTTTCCTAACTCTTGCAAGATCGCCGGCAGTCGACGCGCTTCGGAAGACGAGATAAAGAGGATGTGACAATCCTGAAGATCGGCGAAGCGATCCGACTTGTGGATCTGGATCGTTTGACCGCGAACTTGCGTGCCCTCGATGGGGACAAAAGCGTCCTCGAATGGATCCAGCCCCAGGATGCCGATCCTGAAGTGCTGTC
Organism: uncultured Bacteroidota bacterium; assembly: GCA_964602985.1. Taxonomy (GTDB): domain Bacteria; phylum CLD3; class CLD3; order SB21; family SB21; genus CAYZJB01. Next base: position 137,168 of record CAZRTJ010000005.1, on the reverse strand, counting down.
GGCGCGGAACCGATTCCGGCCACGTGACGTAGTCGATAAAGTTATAAATGAAGGCCGCCTGAATGTGATAGATCTCGTAGTCGCGATCGGAGTTTTGCGTGAGGGCCGGGGAATCCGGCAACATCCACCCGAAGAAAATCAGAACAACCCATGAATGTGACGAGGAGCCTCGCATATCAGAACATGTAATGCAGTCCGACAGTGAAACGACGCGCATTCCCGGGGATCCCTTGCGGGACCACCGAGCCACCGTCGTTGAAAAGGACGCGGTGGTTCAACAGATTGCTGCCATCGAGCGTGAGGGAGAGCGAGTTCCAGACTTCTCGTACGACTAGGCGCGCCTGAAGCAGCGTATAGGAGGGCAGGTCAATGCGTGGATTCTCCAAAACCGGCGTGGTGAGGGGTGGAACGTCGTTCCATCCAAAGCGGGAAATCATACTCATTCCCAGAAGAAAGCGTCGCCATTTTCCCCACAGGGCGAGATTCAGCGCATGACTGGGTATCCCCGCGACAGGGGATTCTATATCCGCCGTGCGTTCGTCGGTGGTTTGCGTGTACGAATAGTTTCCGAGAATCGAAAGCGGAGGGGCCGGCGACCATCGCAGCCCGATTTCGAATCCCTTCCAATCCCGACTGACGGAATTCTCCCACCCTGTCTGAGTCGGAATTCCGGGCTGTTCGATGCTCACTTGCTGAATGGCGTTCTGGACGTCATTGTAGAAGCCATTGACGCTGAAGGAGAGGACGTCGGTTGGTGAGAAGGTAACCTGAATTTCGTACGTTTCAATCGTTTCGGGACGCAAACTGGAGTTTTCGATCAGACGACCTGTGAGCGCAGTGAAGTCACTTTGTACTCTCTCAAAGAACGAGGGCGCGCGAAACGCACGACCGTACATTCCTTTGACGCGCCATCGATCGGCCGGCCGGACAACGAATCCCAGTCTCGGATTGAGCGAATTACCGACGTCGCTGTAATGATCGAGCCGGGCTCCGCCCGTCAAGGTGATCCATTTCCATGGAGTCCACGTGTGCTGGAAGAACGCGGCGGAGATCTGCCGGGTGTCACGGCCGAGGTGCGTATCCAATGTGTCGTCGGTAGCCACGGCGTCGTAAATCCCATCGCCGTTCACATCGAGTAAGGAAGTGGAGTTGTCTACGTTGTTGATCACGTCGGCCTGCAGGTTGACGCCGGACACGGTCACATGACGGGGCGACCAAATGAGTTCGACGAATCCTTCTGCGTTGAACGACGAGGTGCCGAGTTCCGATTCAAAAATGCTGGCACGACCGGGCGGATCAAACCCTTCGGCGAAATTGGATCGAAAATTCTCAACTTTGAAAACATTTTCTGCCCGATGCTGTACATAACTACCCATTACATGCAGACGATGGCGGGAGAATACAGGCGTGGAACCTCGTGCTCCGACGCGGAAAGAGGAATAGCGGTGTCGGTTTTCTAACGGAGCGGATCGTTCCACCGTTCCCATTCCCCAGTGATTGGCAGCCGATGAGTACTGGTACGCCGATTCGATTTCCATACTTCCCAGGCTCACGGACGTTCCCAACGTGTGGAGGCGAAACTGCTCACGATTAAAACGGTCCGTCCACGAGCGGGGAACGAATCGGGCGGCGAGGGAATCGTAGAGGTTCTGATCGACGTCGTTCTGGCGCAGTTCCTCGTCCAGTTGATGAAAACTCCCGAACAGTACGGCAGAGACGCGACGGCCAATGGTCACGTGATGGGAGGCGCGAATGTTCGCCAAGCCGTGCGTGCCCGCCTGCGCCGAAACCCCCGACGATCGAACGTCCGACCCGCGATAGGGGATCAAATTGACTACGGCAACGAATGCATTGGCGCCGTAAAGCCCACTGGACGGACCGCGGACGACTTCGATCTGGCGGATGTTGTCTAACGCGATGTCGGGTCGAAAGGCCATGGGCCCTCCCGTGATGCCGTCATTGAGTCGCTGGCCATTGTACAGAAGCAGGATCCCCTCGGATAGTGAGCCGAATTCACCGCGCACATAAATATTTTTTTGTTGACCGCTCTGAATTGATTTTCCGACGGTGAATCCCGGAACGTAATTCAGCGCCTCCCCGAGGGTCCACACTCCGAGGTTATCCAGATCGTCGCGGGTCAGAACGAACACGGCGGCGGGGGCTTCCTCCGGCGTGGACGTGCTTTTGAGTGCGGTCGAAATCTTCACATTTACGTTGAGCAGATCTTCGAGGGATAGCTTGAACAGACCTTCTTGCGAATACAGGGGCGAAACCGTCCCGACCAGGAAGGCGACAACGAAGGCGGCGCGGCGCAGATCGGTCATGGCTGGTTCTCCGGCTCCTTCAACATGTATCCAGCCCCACGGATGGTAACAATCAACGGACGTCGTGAGCCGCAATCTAATTTGCTTCGAAGTTGCGCAACGTACACGTAGATCAGATTGGTTCCGGAGTCAAAGTCGACTTCCCACACGTGGCTGGCCAGCGAGGCGTGGGTGATCAGACGGTTTCGATTGCGAAGGAGAAATTCCAAAATCGAAAACTCTTTGTTGGACAATTCGACTCTCCGACCTCCGCGCGTCACCTTGCGTTCCGGTACGTTCATTTCAAGATCGTCTATTCGCAATGTCTCGATCGGCGCATGTCGTCTTCGCAAGAGGGCTTGAAGGCGGGCGGACAGTTCCATGAACGAAAAAGGTTTGGTCAGATAATCATCGGCGCCTGACTCCAGCCCCGCGACCTTGTCCTGAATGGAGTCTTGAGCGGTGAGAAAGAGGATCGGGACATGGGATCCTCTTGAGCGAATCGCCCGGCAAATCGAAATGCCATCCATTCCCGGGAGAATCCAGTCTACAATCAGCAGGTCATACGAATTGACCTCAAATTCAATCATTGCCGATTCGCCGTCGCCGCACACATCGACGGCAAACCCATCCCGCGTCAGTCCATGTTTGAGGAATTGGGCAAGGCGCTGATCGTCTTCAACGACGAGAATTCTCATTGGTTCTTCCTCGTGTCATGTCGATTACGATTCAATATACCTCAGCCATCCTGGTAATGGCAACGCGTAAATCCAACCCTGAAGACTATTAACAGACGTTTAAGGTAGGTTTAAGGTTCTCCTGCTATGTTGAAGTCAGATAACCCAATTTTCGAAAGGAGGACATCATGTTTCGAATCCATCACGTAGTGGCGCTTTGGGGGATCTTCGTGGTATCTGGCTGCGAAGATGATCCCAATCCGACCAATCCCGGGAATTCGCCTTACGTTGTATCGATTGACCCCGCCGATTTCTTGCCGGCGGATTCCATCACCGGGACGACTTATTTTCCGATCCTTATCGGGCGAAGTTGGAACTATGTCGGAGAGGATGAACGCGGAAGGGCCGTCGAGGTGCATGAACGCGTAACCGACAGCATTCGTGTCGTCATGGGAGTCCAGTGTCGGGTGGTCCAGGCCCGCGAATTCGAAGAGGGCAGTCTGGTCGAGGACACGTTCGACTGGTACGCACAAGATCGGTCCGGCAACGTCTGGTACTTTGGAGAAGATTCACGCGAGATGAAGAATGGAGAGGTGGCAAACACGTCCGGCTCATGGGAATCGGGGATCGATGGCGCATTGCCGGGGATTCTCATTCTGTCTCAGCCACTGGTCGGTATGTGGTATCGTCAGGAATACTATGAAGGCGAGGCCGAAGACGTCGCTCAGGTATTGAGCCTCCAGGAAACCATCACTGTGCCATACGGTACATTCAATAACTGTCTCATGACGCTGGAATACAATCCGCTCGAGCCTGGGATAGAAGAGCACAAAATCTACGCGCCGGGAGTCGGACTAGTGCGGGCGATTGCAACCAAAGGGGAAAAGGGATTTGAGGACCTTGTCGCGGTGACACCCTAGAGGACGACAGACACACGCAACGACCCCGCCCTTACCGGCGGGGTCCTTCGTGTCTCAGCACTTCAATTTGTCCTTTTCTTCATCGACGGCAACAGGATATTGGCCGCTGAAGCAGGCGGTGCAATATCCGTGATGTTCGTGAGGGACAGATGCCAGCATACCCTCCATGGAGAGATATTCGAGACTGTCGGCTCCGACTTCTTTGCACAGTGCGTACTTGTCCATGCGATTGGCAATCAGTTCCTCGCGCGTCGGGAAGTCCATCCCGTAGTAACACGGTGCGATCACGGGTGGCGAACTGATTCGTACGTGCACCTCTTTGGCGCCGGCTTTTCGAATCATGGCAATGAGCGGTTTCAGGGTGGTCCCGCGGACGATCGAGTCGTCGATCACAACGACTTTGCGATCCCGCAAGACGCCTTCCACGGCGTTGAATTTCAACTTCACCTTGTGATCGCGTGAGGACTGGACGGGATTAATAAAGGTCCTGCCTACGTAGTGATTTCGGATCAGACCGAGTTCGAATTTGATTCCAGTCCGCCTTGAATACCCGACGGCGGCAGTGTTGCTGGAGTCGGGAACCGCGATCACGATGTCGGCATCGACGGGAAATTCCTCTGCGAGATTCTTGCCCAATTTCCTGCGCGCTTTGTCCACGTTGTCGCCGAAGATTTTGCTGTCGGGTCGCGAAAAATAGACAAATTCAAAAATACAATGCGCCGGTTTGGGCATTTCCGCAAAGAGCATCTCCGCCTGCAGGCCCGACCGGGTGACCGTCACCAATTCCCCAGGCTTGAGATCCCGCACATACTCCGCCCCGATGATATCGAGCGCACACGACTCACTGGCGATCACAAACGATCCATTCAGCGTCCCGATGCAAAGCGGTCGAATTCCATGAGGATCGCGCGCCGCAAAAAGACGGTCCTTGGTGATCAGGACGAGAGAATACGCGCCGCGGATTTGTTGAAGGGCGGCCACGATCTGCTCGCGCACATCCGTCTTGCCGCTGCGTGCGGCCAGATGCAGAATCACCTCCGTGTCGCTTGTGGATTGCAGAATGGCGCCCTCCTTCTGAAGGCGATCGCGGAGCGCGGGATAATTGATGAGGTTGCCGTTGTGCGCGGCGGCGATTTCTCCCGTATTGATGATCGCGTGAAGAGGTTGAGCGTTCTGCAAGAAACTCCCGCCTGTCGTGGAATAACGATTGTGTCCGATCGCGATCGGACCGGTCAGACTTTCCAAAATGGCCGGGTCGCGGTACACATCACCGACCAGTCCCATACCGACATGCCGTCGCAGATGTTCGCCATCCGCGGAGACGATACCCGTGGATTCTTGACCGCGGTGCTGAAGGGAATACAAACCCAGGTAGGTCAATTTCGCGGCGTCCGGATGGCCGTAAATGCCAAAGACACCGCACTCTTCGCGAATCTCGTCGATCATGAGGTCCTTTCAAGTTGCGCCGAATCTATAAAAAAAAGTCAGGGAGTGCAAATGCAGTTGTTTGTTTTGGGCAACTCCGTCCCCACGCACACAAGTCCATTGTCGATAGACGCAATTCCATCTGCAACCCCTCCCTTCCCTTCCCTTACGCTCACAGAGCCATTGCTGTTTTGAGGAACCTAACTGCGTAAGGGCAGGGTTCGGAGTTTCGGGCGGTGTTCCAGGAGTCCCGCTTACCCGAAAGTGTCATTTTCGTCCTGGATTTGTCCTCGCCAGAGTTTTTTGTGAAACTGATTGAACGCAATCCCGTAGTAAAACCCATTTGAAAAACATCCGCAAACACGATATCTGGATTCTTCTCTCGCTCTGGCTGCTCATGTTCTCCGCCAGCAGTCAGTTGATGATTCTCGCGCCGATTTTGCCGCAGATCGGGCGGCAATTACACATACCGGAAAATCTCCAAGGCACCCTGGTGACCGCATACGCGGTGGCCTTAGCGGTTTTTGCGGTGATCATGGGGCCGATCAGCGATCGCATCGGGCGGAGGAGAGTGCTTCTGTTGGGTACAGGCTCGATGGCGTTGTCGCTCGCTCTGCATAATCTGGCCGTCGACTACTATTCCATGCTGGTCGTACGTGCGGCGGCAGGCATGGCCGGCGGGATGCTCAGCGGCGCGTCGGTCTCCTACGTGGGAGACTATTTCCCGTACGAACGAAGAGGCTGGGCCAACGGCTGGATCGCAACGGGAATTTCTGCGGGTCAGATTCTGGGAATCCCCACGGGCACGATTCTCGCCGGATGGCTCGGAGTGAGGGGGCCATTTTCATTCTTTGCCGTGACCATGGCGGCGGCCTTCATGCTGATCTGGCGATGCGTGCCACAGCCGAATGTCCCACGCCACGACGGCCGATGGACCCTTGCGCACGTCGGCAAGTCCTTTGTCGAGTTGATCCGAAACCGCACCACGGCGGCGACCGCCGCGGTCTACGGTTTGATGTTTCTAAGCTTTTCCATGTATGTCGTCTACCTGCCGACGTGGCTGACGGAGACATTTCAACTCAGGGGCACGGAGATCGCATCGCTATTTCTTATCGGCGGAATCGCCTCCGTGATCACCGGGCCGAATGCCGGTTCGTTATCGGACCGGATCGGGCGACGCAAGATGATCGTGATTTCCTGTCTGGGTCTGGCAATGCTCATGATTGCCACCACGTTTGTGCTGACACATTTCTGGGAGGCATACATCCTGTTCGTCGGGATGATGTCGATGGTGGCCATGCGTATCAGTCCATTGCAGTCACTGGTTTCAGAAATCGTACCGGCCAAACAACGCGGCGCCTTCCTGAGCCTGACCATCGCTCTCGGCCAGGTTGGAATGGGATTGGGCGGTGCATTCGCCGGACTCGTCTATTCCAATCTCGGATTTTTCGGGAATACCGTACTGGGCAGTTTCTTCGTGCTTCTGATGGGCGTGCTGGTGTGGCGTGCCGTGCCCGAACCTGCGCTCTCGGCGACCGATCGCATCGCGGAACGTACCGCCGCGTAATCCCGCACCCAAGATTTTGTTTTGCAAGCCCGGCAAAATTTGTATATTGCCTCGTCCCTACACGAACGCATGTCATGAAAGTACTCATCATCGACGACAATGAAATCAACGTTACGATTTTGCGTAACTTGATTCTCAAAGTGTCGGCCGAGCCCGTCTGTTATACCGATTCGTCCAAAGCGCTGGAGTGGTGCCAGAGTACGCCGCCCGATCTGGTGCTGGTGGATTACATGATGCCGACTCCGGACGGAATCGAGTTCATCACCGCTTTTCGGACCCTGCCCGGTTATAAAGACATCCCCGTCGTCATGGTGACGGCTGCCGGGGAGAAGGACGTACGATACAAAGCGCTGGAGGTGGGCGCGACGGATTTTCTCACGAAGCCGATTGACAATGTCGAACTCATGGCGCGAGTTCGTAATTTGTTGGAATTACGCAAGAGTCAGAAAGCGCTGGCCAATCATGCGGAATGGCTGGCGGAGGAAGTTCGCAAAGCCACTCGGGAACTCGTCGCGCGCGAGCGGGAATTGATCTTTCGTCTGACCAAAGCGACGGAATATCGCAGTCCGGAAACCGGCGCTCACATCATCCGGATGGCGCTGTACTGCAAGGCCATCGGTGCGAAACTCGCCTTGTCCGAAGAGGAACAGGAACTGCTTCTGATGGCCGCTCCGATGCACGACATCGGCAAAGTCGGCGTTCCTGATCAGATCCTGCTGAAGGAAAGCGGCCTTACGGAATCAGAATATGATGAAATGAAAGAACACACCATCATGGGGTACGAGATTCTGCAGGGCAGCAATTCCCGCCTGATCCAGGTGGCGGCCGAAATTGCCCTCTCGCATCATGAGAAATACGACGGCACGGGTTATCCGAACGGACTCTCCGGGGAGGAAATTCCGTTGTTTGCGCGGATTTGCTCCGTCAGCGACGTTTTCGACGCGCTCACGACGGAGCGGGTGTACAAACATGCATGGACTTTGGAGGAGGCGGTGAGGGAAATTGAACAGCGAACCGGTGTGGACTTCGATCCCACAATTGTGGGCGCTTTCCGCGAGGCAATTCCCGACATTCTGAAAATTTACAAACGGTATTCCGATAAGGCCGCTCTGGTAGCCGCGAACTAATTTTTTCGTCATTCTTGTTCCGCATCATTTCCTCAGGCTTCAGCCTGAGGAATGCCTTGTCGGAGGTAATGCAATTCGGGCTTTAGCCCAAATCGATTTATTCCGCCGAGTGGGGCGTCCGTTTCTCTTGTCTATCTCAAGGCTAAAGCCTTGAGGAATCGGTAGACTTTCATCACGTCCATGCCCTTTCCGGGCCCCTATTCCTAGCTATGACTGTCGTTTTTTCTGTCAACAGCGGGTGAAAGAAATCGTCCTAGCTGTTCCTCTGCGGTACGGAGGGAGGGGAAAATCGCACACTGCCCTCTTCGATTGGGAGCGCGATCTTGACGAGCGTCGAAAAGATGAACAATCCCATCGCCCAGATACCGACGGCGACGCCGATCTCAACCAGGGTCGGTGTGTATTCGGTTATCTTGCCCCAGGGATTGGGAATGAATCCCGGAATGATCAAACCAAGGCCCTTTTCGATCCAGATGCTGAGAAATAATCCGCCGCATGCGTATTTCAGGATGCGGTGATTCCGACGGAACGGATGATAGGTGAGCGTGAGTGAGGCCAGGACATTCAGTGAAATGGCCGTCCAAATCCATGGGACCAGCGAGTTGAATTCTCCGATGCCGAAGAACAAATACACGGCGCTCTCGCTGTGGTGCGTCGGCCTGTAGAATTCTTTGAACAACTCCGATCCCAGCATGATCAGATTGATTTGCGCCGCGACGGTCACGACCATGGCGATCTTGTCGAGCGTGACGTTGTCGATCGCGTATTTCGTGAATCGGCGGATCGCCATCAGTGCGATAATGATCAATGCCGGACCGCCGGCAAAGGCGGAAGCAAGGAATCGAGGGCCGAGCAGGGACGAATTCCAAAACGGCCGCGCGGGCAGACCGGCATACAAAAACGCCGTGACCAGGTGAATGCCAAATGCCCAGAATACCGATATGAGAACGCCGGGCACGTAGATCTTCTTGTTTGGTTTCTTCCCCTGATAATGACAGAGTAAAATGTAAAACGGAATCGTCAGATTCATAAACAGGTAGCCATTCAGCACCAGGACGTCCCATGTGAGCATCGAACTTGGCCAGTTAAACACGCCGATCAATGGGATCATGTGCCAGATGCGAGCCGGTCCGCCCATGTCGACGGTGACAAACGCCAGACACATGAACAGCGCCGATACCGCGACGCCTTCTCCGATCAGCACGGCTTTGCTGAAATCAATGTCCTTCAACACGTACGTCGGTAACACCAGCATGACCGCGGCGGCCGCGACGCCGACGAGAAAAGTAAAATTGGAAATATAGAAACCCCAGCTCACCCGATCGTGCAACCCGGTCACGACCAGTCCTTCCTGCAACTGAATCGAATACGAGTACGCACCGAGCAGCATCAAGAACGTCAGCGTGCCCATCCAAATATGATAGGGCCGCGTACCGCGCGTCACGGAATCCAGACCGTCCCGCAGAAAGGAGCGAATGAGGGACCACCGCAGTTCCTCGCGCAATTTGCCCGCTTCGCCGTTGGGAAAGAGATCAGCCATGAAGTTCCGTTCTCCCTACGTTGTTCCTGTTTCGAATGTCTGCCTTGGATCTCATCCCGGCAACCGCCGTCCATTTGTTATCAAACTTTCTCGCAGGACGCAGCCTACTTGGCGGCCTTGGAAAAAACGCCGAAACAGAACCGGAGTTCGCGCTCCATGATGCGGAAAACGTGGAACAGGTATGAAAGCAACTCGTCACGTCCACATTAGGAACTTGTTTTCCGCCTCCATAAGCGAACTCCGATTCCGGCGTTTTTTCCACAGCCGCTGTTTTCTTTGGTTCTTTCTTTTGCGTCAAAAGAAAGAACAGAAAGGAAATCTCTTTCATTCGACCAACTGTCATTGACTCAAATCAATTCCACGCTTTTTAAGATCAAACCTGAAAACTTCGGGGGTTGACTGCGTTCTCATCACTGTACGAAATCTTGTATGTGTTTTTGTAACGCAACATGTCAATCCATGAAGTACCAAAACTTGGGCTCGGTGCCCAGTTCTTCTTTGAGACGGAAGACTTTTTTATTCTTCAGGACCCATCGAATTTCGGAATCCGGGTCGAGCAGATTGCCGAAAATCCTCGCGCCGGTCGGACAGGCTTCGACGCAGGCCGGATTCTTGCCCGCGCGCGTGCGCTGAATGCAGAATGTGCATTTTTCCATCACGCCTTTCTTGCGCAGGCGATTGCCGAGATAATGCTGCTCGCGGTTGAGTTCCGAGTCTGGGACGACCGGGTCGGCCCAGTTGAATCGCCGGGCGTCGTACGGACACGCCGCTTCGCAATAGCGACATCCAATGCACCAGTTGTAGTCCACGACGACAATGCCGTCTCGTTCTTTCCACGTGGCCTGGACGGGGCACACATCCGTACAAGGCGGATTTTCACAATGAAAACACTGCGTGCCTATGTAGAAGTGATCTTCGGAGGGAACCTCGTGGAACCAGTCGTCGGGTGCGTTGGAAAAATTGATTTGACCTCTTTTGTGTTCGTGAATGGAGATGTACTGCATCCCGGATTTACGGTCCTGATTGTTTTCTTTCAGACAGCCGCGAATGCACTCGAGATATCCGCGGCACTTGGAGATGTTAAACGCATATCCGAACAGGACGCCCGGAATGGCCTCTCTTCGGGAAATCCGCACACGTTGACCGGATTGCAATTCGTATTGGCGTTCCAGCCGTCGGACGGTTTCTTCTCTTTCGCCTTCGGACATTTTGCGAAAGTTCTTTTGGAAATATTCGTCCCACGCGAGGCTGGCCTTTTCGCGTTCGAGCGGATCGGCGAACGGATTGCACGCCGTCTGAAACAGCGCCATGCCCGCGAGCAGAGTGCCCGTCATCGCTTTCATCGCGTCGCGACGAGACATGCCTTCCTGCATGGACAGTTCGGCGACGGTGACGGCGGGAGCACGGGGGGTCGTATCGTGCGTCTGATTCCAAAATCGAACCTGCTGCCACGAATCCTGCAGATAGCGATCTTCGACGTCTCTCTGGAGAAACCAGCCGAGTGCATTTTCCGCAAGCATGGATTGCAGTCCGGAATTGTCCGCAGGGCGTTTCATCGGAGCCTCTCCATCAGATTACTGCGGATGGCGGGCCACCGGCTGTCGAAGGCCGGACGATGCGGGTTGTGGCACTCCACGCACAACGTCAGCACGCGCGGTAGAACCCAGCCGCCGGCGCGTTTGCCATGCGCGCCGCCTTTCCAATCACGCAGCTGCGTGAAATGACATTGCCCACACACCTCGTGGCTGGTGTTAAACGACAGCGTTTGATTCGTCAGGTTGTGCAGGGTGTCCAGGTTCGTTTCCGTATGACAGGTGAGACAGGTCATGATGTTTTCGGCGGCGTGCTGTAAAGTAATGTCCCAATGCGCTTTGCGGACTTCCACGGATTTCATCTCCTTCAGCGGCTTCGTGTGGCAGTTCGTACACGGATATTTCGTTAGGCGCGGAGTGCGCGAGACCACGTACGTTTCCAGATCGGCCTGAACTGCCGTCAGTGCGGGCCATTCTCCCAGGGAGGGCTGGGCGGCGGAGGTTGCGGAATCGGGCGGCGGCGCCTCGTCCAGCATCGCGGCCAGGCCATGCGTTTCATGCTTGGAACACGCGCTGATCCAGACGCACAACATCGCGGCGAATAGCCATCGGATACGGTCGGGTCGTGGCATATTATTGAACCGGCCTCGAAAAAGTTTCCATGGGTTGCTGAACCATGTGGCATTGCCGACAATTCGAACGCTCGGGATGCGTGGTGCGAATTTCCTGGGGCGCACCCGGTCCGGCATGACAGGCGAGACAATTTTCGCGCATGTGAAGTTGATGCGGAATGAGGAGCGGACTTGTCGACAACGCGCGCTGTTTGAGTGCGGGAACGCCGGCCGGTTTGAAGTCGGACGCGCGGAAGAGCGAATTCGTTTTGGCGGGAACGTGACATTGGCGGCAGTTGATCAATTCCGGATGCGGAACGACAGGAGCATACTCCTGGTATTTGGGCACGTAGCCGCCGTTTTCATGACAGGTCAGGCAGACTTTGCCGCCGAAGGCGCGTTCGTCGTCCACCACATGCGGGATCATCGGCGGCGCGCCGTCGTAGGCGCGGCGTTCGTAGTACGTCCGCATCGTTCGCTTGCCGCTTTCGTTAATCAGGCCGAGGTAAATCAGTGCATCGGCGGCGCGTCGGAATACCCCTGCTTCGCGCGGCAACGTGGGACCCGACACCCATCTCGTTTCGGACCCGACAGCCGTGATGTCTTCGCCGGACAGACTTTCGCCGAACACGTAGATCACCGAAGCCATCAGCAGGATGACGAGAAAGATGAAAACCTTGCGATGTTTGAGTACGTCCTTCATGCGCGTTCGACTCTCACCGCGCATTTTTTGTAATCCGGCTGTCCCGAGATCGGGCAGAATGCGTCCAGCGTCAGTTCATTGATCAGATAGCCTTCGTCAAAGAATGGTACAAAGACCTGTCCGCGTGGCGGCACGCCGCGCTCATTGATGGAGGCGGACATCACGATCTTTCCGCGTCGCGAGATCAGACGCACCCGATCGCCGTTCTTGATTCCGAGTTCGCGTGCATCCTCCGGATGCAGTTCGACGTACGATGACGGGACTGCTTTGTGCAATACCGACACGCGGCGTGTCAGAGAGCCCGTATGCCAATGTTCCAGCACACGTCCCGTATTGAGCCAGAACGGGTATTCGTCGTCGGGCGCTTCCGGCACCGGTTCGTACGGGCGGATCCATATCCACGCTTTGCCATCGGGCTTGCCGTAGAAGTCGAACGAGTCGCCTTTGGCGGCGGGATCCGTTTTGGCGTGGTAGCGCCACTTGGTTTCTTTGCCGTCCGGACAAGGCCACATCACTCCGGGATTGGCTTTGAGATTTTCATAGGTCGCCATTTCATGATCCGGCCCGTGGTGGAAACGTGTGTATTCTTTCCAAATTTCTTCAATGTGGTTTTCTTCCTTCCACGGGAAGAGTTTTTCATATCCCATTCGCCGGGCGACCTCGATCAACTGCCAAGTGTCGCTCATCGCCTCACCCGGCGGCGTGAGCATTTTCTCGAAGTGCTGGGTGCGCCGTTCGGAGTTGCCAAACATGCCTTCGCGTTCGATCCACATGGCGGACGGCAGAATCACGTCGGCCACATCCGTCGTCGGCGTAGGATACACATCGGAGACGACCACGAACCGATCTTCCTTCAACGCGCCCTCGCGATACCGCGTGAGCTTGGGCAACGTGACCATGGGATTGGTCACCTGGATCCAAATGAAACGAATGTCGCCCCGGTCGAGCGCCCGGAACATCTCCATCGTGTGATACGTCGGCTTGTCGGGAATTTTCTCGACGGGGACGTTCCATATTTCCGAAGCCAGTTTGCGATCCTTCTCATTGGTCACAAAACCGTGGGGGAGGCGATTGGTCAGCGTGCCGACTTCGCGCACGGTCCCGCACGCGCTGGGCTGTCCCGTCAGAGAGAAGGGACTGTTGCCGGGAGTGGAAATTTTTCCGAGAAGCAGATGAATATTGTACACGAGGTTATTGATCCACGTACCGCGCGTGTGCTGGTTCATTCCCATGCACCACAGGCTCATGATTTTCTTATTCGGGTCGCCGTACATCTGGGCAATGTAGCGAATGTCGTTGGCGGAAACGCCGGAGATCTTTTCCACTTTTTCGGGCGTGTAATCTTCGAGAAATTTCTTGTACTCGTCGAACGTCGCGTCTTTGGGTTCGTCCTGAAAATTAGAATGATCTTCGAGGCCGTATCCGATGTTCGTCTTGCCTTTCTTGAATACCGTGTGCTGACGGATGAACCGCTCGTTGATCCAGCCGTTATGGATGCATTCGTATGCGATGGCGTTCGCGACGGCAAGATCGGTTTGCGGGCGAAAGAGAATCGATTTGTCGGCGGCCATACTCGTGCGGGTCGTCCGGGTGGCAAAGTCGATGATTTTGGCGCCGCGCCGCATGCGTTGATCCAGCAGTCGGGAGAAGAGCACCGGATGCATTTCCGCCATGTTATTGCCCCAGAGGACAAATACGTCGGCGTGATCGATGTCGTCATAGCAACCCATCGGCTCGTCCTGTCCGAAGGATGTGAGGAAGCCCGTGACGGCGCTGGCCATGCACAGTCGCGCGTTGCCTTCCACGTTGTTGGTTCCGATGCCGGCTTTGAAGAACTTTGACGCGACATAGCCGTCGGGGATCGTCCACTGTCCACTGCCGTAGACGGCGACGGAATCCTTGCCGTGTTTGGAAATCGTCTCCTTCATTTTTTCCGCGATCAGGTCGAGCGCTTCCTTCATGGTGGCCGGCACGAGCCGTCCGTTCTTGCGGATGTAGGGTTTGGTCAGGCGATCCTTGCCGTACAACGCCATGACGGAGTGATAGCCCTTCACACAGCAGAGACCTTTATTCACCGGACTGTTGGGATCGCCTTTGACGGCGACGGCTTTGCCATTGGACAGACCGATGAGGATGCCGCATCCGACGCCGCAAAATCGGCACGGAGATTTCTTCCACTCGATGGGATCTTCCGTCCATTCGTCCACGTTGCGGGCGAAGGTGACGCCCGGAATCACGGACGCGGCGGCGGTCATGGCGGCCAGCGTGGCCATCTTTTTGATCAATTCCCGACGATTCATATTTCAATCTCCCTGTCATCGTAGGCGGACACCAGGCTCAGACACGCGACTCCCGGGAGCGTCTCCAACGCAGTTTCCAGTTTTTTTTCTTCTTCGCGGGAGGAAGTGTCGGTGAGCAAAACGTAAAGGTCTGGACGGGTGGTCTCGATCAGTTCGCACCCGCCCAAGGGGCTTAGCGCTGATTTGAGTTCATCGTCCATTCCACGGACGGGTTGAAGAAGATAACTTTTGACCGGCATGGTTAAACGCTCGTGTTACGGAGTTACACCGATTGCAGACAGTCAAAGAAAGTGAGAATTCAACGGACAGGTCGCGTTAGCGCGACCGGACAAGATAGTCAGAGGCCCGGTCGAAATCAAAAGGTTTTGTTGTTGCAGCGGAGCTTCGGCTCGGCGGTCTCCTTTTCGCACGAGCTCCGCAAGTTTCCTCTTGTTCTTTGACAATCCGGGGCGCTCGTAGTAGAGAGTTCCGATCTGGCGTTTCAGTTCACGCACCGACCAGTTGTCGCGGGTACATTCGATTTCGTAGAAGCAGCGTTTGAGAGGATCGTCAATTTCGATAAGCTCGGCAAAATGGGAAAAGGAAAGTCGCTCAAGGAGTTTCGCTTCGGGTATTTTGAATTGGGTGGATGCCGTCCACCCAATCGTTTTGTTCGACGTATTGTCTGATTTGGCAGACAGCGTCTGCCAAATTCTATCGGAAGAAGCCAACCATTCCGATTTGGCAGTCAGCGTCTGCTGAATTTGTTGGTAGGCAGTGTAGAACTGTCGGCACAACCGCAATGTCCGAGAAGCTGTTCCCTGAATGCCTGCGCTGGAGAGTTTTTCAGAGAGAACGTCAAGGAGGCGCTCTCCGTATCTGGCGCGATCGGTTCCTCGTTGTTCGTACTCATAAATGTAGAATCCAGTGATCCAGTTTCGAATCGTAATACCAACGTTGACAGCCATGCCGACTCGCGCAGTGATAAACTTGTCCGTTCTGCACATGGCATCAACAAGTGTACGGATGGTCCAAGCAGCGGCACGACTGGGTTGTTTCTTATGAGCCATACCCGATGTACTTCAGATTAGCCCAAATCGTGTCGTCGGGTAGGGCCTCTTGCTTCCTTCTCATTTCTTGACAAACCGCCAGGAGACCCGTGATGTGCTCGGACCCCACACCCCCTACCTCGTATACAGCTTCAGCATCTTCACGCACTGTTCGCGGCAGGCATGGCAAAACTCGCGAACCTCCCAGCCGCGCATCAGGCAATACAGTTGCGAACGGAAAATTCCTTTCGTGGAATATCCGCCGCCTTCGAAACACCCGACGACGTTTGCGTACTTCGCGTCGTTTGGTGTCGGGATGGGCGTGTCCTTGGAGATCACGGAGTTCCACTTGATGTTTTGACGCTTGCGCGACGTCGTGATGTTCGCTTCCCACGGCTCGATTTTCAAATTATAAAACGGTTCGCCCTGCGTGAAATCTCCGTCGTACTCGTCGGCCAGTCCCGCGAACTGGTGACCGAACTCGTGAACGAATACGTCGCCGAGTTCGGGCATGTCGGAACAGAAGATCGAATAGAAGTTATAAAAACCCGCGCCGCCGTATCGCTCGTGATTTGTCAGGACCACCACGTGATCGTACGGTACCGCCGAGGCGAGTTCGCGCAGGGTGTGGTGATCCATCGTGGTGATGTACCGTTCGATGTTGAATGTGTTGAACGAACTGCTGAGGATGGTTCGTTTGAAAATGCCTCGGTCGGGTTCGTCCGTTCCTCCTTCTTCCGATACGGCAGCGACATAGCGGAAATTGAATCGGTCCCGGTACGTCCGAAACGGCTCCTTGCTCACCAGATAATCGGCGAGCTTCCTCGCGTCCGCTTTGAATTTCGCGGTTTGTCCGGAGGTGTATCCCTCCGCCAGAAACAGCACATCGATCTTGTCTTCCGGCAGACCGCTCAGGGAAATATCTCCCGTTTCAAACGCGCGCGAAGGCCGGGACCGGTCGATGCGAAGGGATCGGGGATTGAGGGTTTCGGAATACATTTCGAAGTACGCGCCGCTCCGATCCCGCGCGAATAGTTTGAGGACGACCGTTGCCCTCGGATAGGGGAATCGGACGGATTCCAGAAATACTTGCCGGCCGCCCTCCAGCGCCTCCCGTGTACTCTTCCACTCCTCAAACAGGTCCGAATAGCCTTCGGAATAGATCAACTGGCCGCTGGCGGAATCCATGACGTCGTATCGGAAATTTCCCATATCCATCGGCGGGACAAGAACCGTCTTGCTTCCTGCGTAGAATGGCTCCTCGCGCCAGCGATACGGTACGATCGTGTGCGACGACTTGTCAAATCCGTGATAGAAATCAAATCTCAGCACGCCGTTGATGAAATGGTCATCAAATCTCGGCGCATCTTGCGCCCACAGAGCGGTGCCGGCCCATACGAGTATTGCAAACCGAATCATAGGAACCCCTTTCAGATGGTATCGCAACTTAGTTTCACACAGGAAGATTTGCAAGGTCGCTGTCTCAGGAGACAATAAAAAAAGCCGCGCGGCACACCCACATGCAGGGGTTGCTACCGGCTGACCCACGCATACCCTAAACGGGTTGATTTGCATCCGTATCTTGACTTGGGAGAAAGGTCGGTGCTATCTTAGCCGCATGGACACGGTCCTATCAGACGCTCTCCAACGAAAAATCCGATTCACTTCGCCGCCGCAGCGTGTGGTGTGCCTCATCCCCAGTTTGACAGAAAGTCTTTTCGAACTCGGTCTCGGAGATCGCGTGGTCGGTGTGACGAAATTCTGCACGGAACCCGCAGAACAAGTCATTCACAAAGCCAAAGTCGGCGGACCAAAAAATCCGGACCTGTCGGCGATCGCCGAACTCTGTCCCGATCTGGTCATCCTGAACACGGAGGAAAATCGCAATGAAGATGTGGAATTTCTCAACGACCGCTATCGCACGTGGGTTACCTTTCCGCGGACGCTGAGCGATTCGGCGGACACCGTGGAGTCGATGGGAAAGATATTCGGCGTGGAAGAACGGGCGTTTCCGTTCGTCCGTGCGATTCGCGCCCTGCGTCCGGTTCGCGCGTCGATCCGCACGTTGTATCTGATCTGGCGGCAGCCGTGGATGTCGATCAACCGCGACACGTACATTCATGACGTACTGGAATCGCACGGCATGAAAAATGTCTGCGCAGATCTCGCGGATCGCTATCCGATCCTGACCACGGAGTTTCTCCATGAGTCTCGCCCGGAACTGATCTTGCTTCCAGATGAACCTTTTCTGTTTCAGGATCGGCATCGGGACGAAATTCAAAGTCAGTCATGGGCCGCGGATGCTGAAATCGAATTCGTCCAAGGTTCCTACTTCTGCTGGTACGGCACACGCACGGCGCGCGCAAGCGGCTACATTCGAAATCACGTCGCGTTTCTGCAAAAGAGGATTCTGGCATGAGAGTGTGGATGTGGGCGATCTGGCTGACCACAGCGTTGCACGGGCAGTATTACGACAACTACTTCGGTACGAACAAGGTCAATTACACGCGATTCCACTGGCAGGTGCTCGAGACGGAGCATTTCGAGATCTATTATTATCCGGAAATGAAGGAACTGGCGGAGCGGGCGGCGGGATTCGCCGAGGAGCAGTACGCGGAGTTACAAAATCTGTTCAACTACTCGCTCAAGAGCAAGGTGCCCATGATCGTCTACAGCTCGCACCTGCATTTTCAGCAGACGAATGTGTCGCCGTTTGAGATTCCGGAGGGCGTCGGCGGATTCTTCGAGTTCTTCAAAGGGCGCGTCGTACTGCCAAGCGATGGATCGATTCACGCGTTTCGACGCGTGCTTCGGCACGAACTGGTGCACGTATTTGCCACGTACAAAATGGAGCGCATACTCTCCGAGCATCGAAAGCTGAACCATCCCGGCGCGCCCCTGTGGTTTACCGAGGGAATCGCCGAACACTGGAGCGGACAACCGGACTTCCAGGCGGAAATGGTCATGCGCGATGCAACGATCAATGGGACCGTCGTGCCCGTGCAGAATTTCTGGACGGTGCAGGGGACGTACTACATGTACAAGTTGAGCGAGAATCTCCTCCAGTTTGTCTCCGAATCGTTCGGTTCCGAAAAAGTTATGTTGATCCTGGACAACCTGTGGAAGACCGAGTCGTTTGAAAAAGTCGTCGCCCTGTCGCTCGGCGTGTCGTATGAGGAATTGACGGAACGCTGGATGCAGTGGTTGAAAAAGAAATACTTCCCGACGCTGGCCAATCGCGAAGAACCCGGGGCGATCACGGAAAAAATCAGTCCGGCAGGTTTTCACGTGAAGCCGGCGTACTGGGAACACGACGGCATCGAGGAGGTCTTCTATGTTGCCAATCGCGACGGATATACGAACATCTATCGCAATCGACTGGACACGAAGAAGGAGGAAATCGTCATCAAAGGCGAGCGCTCCGAAGATTTTGAAACGTTTCATTTCTTCAAGAGCAAGATTGACATCAATGCCAGGGGTGAATTGGCCTTTGTGACCAAGAGCGGCGAGAAGGATGTCCTGCATGTGTACGACGTGAACCGCAAGACCGTCACGCATCGGTACTCCTATAAGGATCTGGTCGGATTGTCCTCGCCCAACTGGTCGCCGGACTGCAAGAGGATTGTGTTCTCGGGGCTGGCGATGAGCGGCAATTCGGACCTGTATATTCTCGAAGTGACCGGCGATTCCGAAGACGGGCGTCTCACCCGCCTAACCAACGATATGTACGACGACAAGGAGCCCGCGTGGAGTCCGGACGGTCGATGGATCGCCTTTTCGTCGGATCGTACAGAAGAAGGTCTGATGGGTGCGTACAATCTCTATCTATGCGATGTCGGCACGATGAAGATGTTTGCTTTGACGGCGGGTCGGACGCGGGATGACGCGCCCTCCTGGTCGCGCGACGGGCGATGGCTGGCGTATACGTCGAACCGACCGGGGGAGCCGACGGACCTGTGGGTGTTGCCGTTTGTCACTGGCGACAAGAACTTTGTCGATGCGGCCGAGGCGGGAGATTCGCTGAGCGCGTTTCGTGGGCGCGAACTGGTCCGACTGACGGCGGCTGGATTCGATCCGGTGTGGACGCGCAACGGGGACATCATCCTGACGACGTTTGAAAAATTCGGATTTCAAATTCGGCGGTTGCCGAATGCCCGCGCCAAGGCCGAAGCCACGCAACCGGCGAACGTAGAGACCCTTGCCGCGAAAACCTTGTGGTCCACGCCCCGTGTGGCGGCGGAAGGTGTAGCCGCACGGCCCTACTCCAAGCGCTACGGCCTCGACTTTGTGCAGGGTTCCTTTCACGTCGATCCGGTTTTTGGGAATGGCGGCGGCGGTCTCGTCGGAGTGACCGACGTGCTCGGTGATCAGCAGTACTATCTCCTAGTCTTTAACACCTCCCGAACGACGTCTCAACTGCTGACCAATTGGAATCTTGTCCTGACAAAAGTGGATTTGGGGAAGCGGGTCAATTTCGCGTACGGATTTTATCGTTTCCGCGGTGATTTTATCGAGATCGACGACGTGGGCGACATCGCACAAGTCGATCAAAATCGATTCGGCGGATTTCTCCAGGTGGTCTATCCGATCTCGCGTTTCCAGCGGCTGGAGTCGTCGTTGAATTTCAGCAAGTATCGGCGGGAAAGCGTGTTCGGTCAGGTGTTGCCCGTGGACGGCTTGATCCTGAGCAACTTCGGCGGCTACACGTACGACAACGCGCTGTGGGGGATCACCGGGCCGATCGATGGGAATCGCTTCACCGTTTCCGGCGGATATACGAGCGACGTTCAACGATCGCAGCAGAATTACTACACGGTCATCCTGGATTATCGAAAGTATGTTCGGCTCACGAGCCGTTCGACGTATGCGATGCGGTCGATGGTGCAGTGGAACGAGGGGAAGAACCCGCAGAATTTCATTCTCGGCGGCAGTTGGGACCTGCGCGGATATCCACGATGGAATCTGCCGGGCTCTCGGTTCTTTGTCGTGAATCAGGAACTTCGATTTCCACTCGTCGATGTGATCAGTTTGAAATTGCCGTTTGGCGGACTGGGCTTTCGCGGAATCCGTGGCGCGGCGTTCATGGATATCGGCAGTGCGTGGGGGTCGCAGATTACGGATGGAGCGGTTGTGGTCGATCATGTCAATTTCGACGGATTGATCGGGAGCGTGGGGACGGGGTTTCGAGTGAACATGCTGGGATTTATTGTCCTGCGATTTGATTTCGGAAAAATGTTTGACGCACGCGACGCAGAGGTGTTCGGCATTAGACTGCCGGGCAATCGGGATCGATTTATCGCGACGAAGTTGAAGGAAACCGGGGACCTGGGTTTTGGCGGCCGGCTGGACGAGGAGACGTTGCGTGAATACCGGCGCTGGTCGAAGGGAATCTTCTTTCAATTCTGGTTTGGCGCGGATTTTTAGCAGTTCCATCGTTCAGGCTGGCGGTGTGGGCCCTGTTCGCTGAAGACCAGCCGCTTCAGGTCAGACCGTGTACACCGCTTCCAGCAATCTCGTCGCAGACCGGGTCGGCACTTTTCATTGGAACTCGGCGGAAAAATTTCCTACTCTACGCAAGTTTCAATCGCTGTTCAATCACGCATGCCAAAGTTCGACCATCCGATTTATGTCACGGAACCGGATCTTCCGCCGTTGGAGTCCGTCCTTCCGCATCTGGAGACACTGTGGAAGTCCAAGATCCTCACCAACAACGGCGCGTATCACGTTCAACTGGAGGAGAAACTCCTTGAATTTCTCGGCGTACCGTATCTGAATCTGTTCAGCAATGGGACGTTGGCGCTCCTTCTTGGCCTGAAGGCGTTGCGGATGACGGGGGAGGTGATTACCACGCCGTTCAGCTTCGTGGCCACCACGCATTCCCTTCATTGGAACGGGATCACTCCGGTATTCTGCGATATTGAAGAGCAGACGTTTAACCTGGACGCCACGAAGGTGGAATCCCTGATCACCAATCAAACGACGGGAATCCTGCCGGTGCATGTGTACGGAAATCCGTGCCGGGTGGAAGAGATTCAAAGGATCGCCGACATCTATGGACTGCGAGTCCTGTACGATGCCGCGCACGCGTTCGGGGTGACAGTGGACGGGAAGTCCATACTCCGCCACGGCGATATGAGCATTCTGAGTTTCCATGCGACGAAAGTGTTCCAGACATTTGAGGGCGGGGCGATTGTACATGGGGACGAAAAACTCAAGCAACGGATCGATTATCTGAAAAACTTTGGATTCGCAGGTGAGACGTCGGTTGTCAGTGTGGGCATTAATGCCAAGATGAACGAATTTCAGGCGATCATGGGTCTCTTGCAGATGGAGAGATTTCGCGGCGAAGTGGATCGTCGACGAGCTGTGGCGGCCCGGTACCGGGAGAATCTGTCCGGACTGGATGGTGTGCGCGTCCTCGGCGATCTCCCCAAGGTGTCGCACAATCATTCCTACTTTCCGATTCTCATCGATCCCGCGATCTTTGGAGCCGATCGGGACGCCGTGTACGATCGACTCAAAACGAACAACGTGTATTCACGCCGCTACTTTTATCCGTTGATCAGTCACTTTCCACCGTATCGGGAATTGCCGTCTGCCGCGCCCGGTCGATTACCGGTGGCGGAGCGCGTGGCGAAGCAAGTTCTCTGTCTTCCCATGTACGGCAATCTTTCGCTCCCTCACGTCGATGCGATCTGCGAAATGATCGGGTCGATGAAGAATCGCAAGAACGCCTGAGAGCCGTGGAAAAAGTCGATTACTCCATCATCATTCCCGTCTATTATAACGAAGAGTCGATTCGGTTAACCTTCGACAAGATCGTCCGTGAGGTGATTTCCCTCCAGCCCTCGCGGTCCTGTCAGATTGTACTGATCGATGACGGGTCGGGGGATCAGTCGTATTCCAGGATTCTGGAGATTAAGAACGAGCATCCGGATTGGGTCACGGTGATTCGCTTCACGAGGAATTTCGGACAGGTCTCGGCGCTGATGGCCGGATTTGCGCATGCGAGGGGCAAATGCGTCGTGACTATTTCGGCGGATTTGCAGGATCCGCCGGAGTTGATTGTGCAAATGCTGCAGTGTCACTTCGAAGAGGGATACGACGTGGTGATTTGTTCGCGCGCGGATCGGGAGGAGACGGTGTTTCGGCGGTGGACATCAAGAGTATTCTATATGCTGATGCGAAGGCTGAGCTTTCCGGACATGCCCGCGGGCGGTTTTGATTATATGCTTCTGGGAGAGCGTGTCGTGCGCATGATGCTGGATAATCCCGAGTCCAATCCCTTTTTTCAGGGCCAGATTCTTTGGAGCGGATTCAAGAGAAAGATGATTCCGTATAAGCGGCTGGATCGACCGTACGGCAAGTCCCGCTGGAGGTTTGGCATGAAGGTGAAGTACCTGCTGGACGGTGTGATGGGGTATTCGTATGTGCCATTGCGGGTTATGTCGGTGACGGGATTGATCACCGCCGTGTGTGGATTTGTCTATGCCTTGGTGATCGTGTACAACCGGTTGTTTGGCAACGTGCCTTTTGAAGGGTGGGCGCCGCTGATGGTGTTGATCCTGCTCTTGTCGGGGCTTCAGATGCTGATGCTTGGCGTGATTGGAGAGTATCTGTGGCGTGCCCTGGATCAGGTGCGTCGCCGACCCCCGTACATCATCGACGAAGTCCGGTGATGTCGGTGTGGTTCTGGGTAGGCGTTTGTTATCTGGTGCTGGGTCTTTGGTTTCTTGGAATCGTCGCATTTCTGCGAGGTCGATGGAAGGGAGGCCGCGCTGAACACCTGGCGCTCAGCCTGACGCTTGCGACAGTCGCAATTGTCGTGGTCTATTTTGTTCTTCGAATTACCTATTGTCCGCGCTGGATCGTAGTGGGGATGTTGGGTTTGCTGACAGTCATTTCTGCGGCGAGCGCTTTCCGCAAACGACGCGCACTGTTGGAAGTGTTTGCGGGGAGATTTCTTCGGCAGTGTTTGCCATTCGTCCTGGCTGCCCTGACATTCTTCCTCATCGCCGGCTTTTACATCGGACAAAATGGTTATGACGACTCTGGCAACCTGCGGCTGGTGGACATTGTGGCGAAAGAGGTCATGCATCATTTGGCCCTGGTGACCCAGATCAACGTGCAATCGTGGCCTGTGACCATGGATGTCACGCAGTATGATCGATCGGAGTATCACTTCTTCGCGAACTACTTTATCAGCGCGTTCAGTTACTCGCTTCCTGCCCTGGACAAGGTGTATGCGTACGTGTACTTTTTCACTCCTGTCTTCCTGCTCCTTCTCGGTGTCAATTCAGCAGCGTTTTGTGTGGCGTTGTGGAGAGACATGAGGGTGGCATTTTGGACCGTACTGGTTGTCTGGCTGGTGTATGATGTTTCAAGTCTGTTCGTGTGGATGAATTCCTACAAGATGATGGCTTGGTCGATTTGGTATCCTGTGATTACGTTTTTTCAGCAGTACAACAATCCTTCTTACCTTACTTCCATCGCGTTGCTTCCAGCCGTGTTCTTGTCAACCTGGCAGATGCAAAGGAACCGTTCCGCATTTGTCTTTGCGGTCACGCTCATTCTCTGGTTGGTCTTGTTGAAGGCAAAGATCACTACGTTTCTTCCTGCATTTGCCGGATTGTTGTGGGTGGCGGGCGTGGACATGTGGAGAAGAAGGCAGGTAGTCACGATGACCCTGGCCGGACTCGTCACACTTTTTTTTGGAATTCTTCAACTGACCGGATCGTACGGACATCATGAGGTTCAATTCTCAAACGGATTCTTCGTGGCTGAATTTGCACAGAAATTCGGGTTGTTGTCTGCGGCGGCCATTCAGGAGTTACGCCAACGCGGCGTGATCACCGACGCCATGCAGATGACGAAATTTGTGATTCTATTTCCGCTGTGGCACGCAGGATTGCTCGGATTTCGCGCATTGGCGTTCCTTCGGACGGATTGGCGATTCATCCTGCGTATGCTATTTTCCGATTCGCCGCATCGACTCAGCCTGGTCTCTATTTTGGCGGGTCTGGGCGCGTTTGTACTGATTGTTAATCAGCTTGTGGTGTTCGATTCTATGTGGTTCTATTTGGGCCTCATGCCCATTCTGTCGGCGTATGCCGTGCGGCGGTGGCGGCAACTCAGCGGTCGCAGATGGGTGCTTGCGGGTGGGGCGCTGCTCATGATATCGTCGATGCTGACCTTTGCGGTGCCGGTTCTGCGCAAGAGCGTCAGACGCGGCTCGTACACGTATTCCGCAGACCATATGCAGGCCCTGGGTGCGGCGCGCACATACGAGTCCACCGGACGATTCCTTTTTCACACAGACTCTACCATGCCGAACATTCTGAACGGGGTGTATTCGGAAAAACGGCTGGTGGCCGAACAATCCACGTACTATGAGCCGCTCTTGTCTGGCGACCAAATTCGTGTGCTGAAGGAGGCCCGTGAAGACGCAGATTATTTTTTTGCAACGCAGGACAGCGCCGGCGCAGCAGCTATTTTGAAAAAATACGACGTTTCACTTGTGATGGAAACGGCGGATGCTCCGCTGCATTTTCAACCGCTGTCGACGTGGTCGATGAGGTATGCCGGTCCGACCGTTCGACTGTATGAGATTAGACCATGACGAAAGGACTTCCTATGCGTGTGTTCTGTTTGACGATCGCTCTCACCTGCGACTTGCTCGCTCAAAGTTCCCTCCGTCCCATTCACACATACTCGATCGTTGCCAGGGACTCCGTGACCGGGGAAATGGGAGTGGCCGTCCAGTCGCACTGGTTCTCTGTGGGATCGCTGGTCACCTGGGCGGAAGCGGGAGTGGGCGCCGTCGCGACTCAGTCGTTTGTCGATCCTTCGTACGGCAAGCTGGGATTGGAGTTGATGCGAGCAGGCAAAACCGCAAATCAGGCGCTGGAATCGCTGGTGGCGGGGGATCCGGGGCGCGACGTTCGGCAGGTCGCGATGGTGGATGCACAGGGGAATGTGGCCGTACACACGGGGAGGAATTGCATTGCATCGGCCGGGCATATCGTTGGACGCGGGTACGCGGTCCAAGCAAATCTGATGCTCAATGACAGAATTTGGGGCGCGATGTCGCAGGCGTACGAATCCGCAAACGGTCCGCTGGCCGAACGCCTGATGCGAGCCTTGGAGGCCGCAGAGGGAGCAGGAGGAGATATCCGCGGAAAACAATCCGCGGCGATCCTGATTGTCAAGAGTCGCTCGACGGGCCGGCCGTGGGCCGATCGCGTGATGGAACTTCGCGTTGAGGATCATGCCGAACCGCTGCGGGAATTGCGCCGACTCCTCCGAGTACACGAAGCCTACGAGCACATGAACGCCGGAGATCTGGCCGTGGAAAATCACAACGAAGAACAGGCGCTCGCAGAATACCTGGCCGCACAGAAGATGTTTCCGGACAATCTGGAAATGAAATTTTGGTACGCCGTTTCGTTGGTGAACATGAAGCGTCTGGATGAATCTCTTCCGATTTTCAAGGAGATTTTTTCCAAAGACAAAAATTGGGCGATCCTGGTATCACGGCTGACTGAGGCGGGCCTGCTGCCCAACGATGCGGACCTGATCAGGAAAATACTGTCGGTGTCGAAGTGATTGGAAAGTATCTGACGGCGGATGGGGTATGGGTGACTTGTGTTGTCCTGGGTGTCGTTTTGTACTGCATGGTGGGAGTGGTCCTGCTCGTTGTTTCGCCCTCACGCCGGACACTTCACATGTTAACGCTCGGCGCTTTGTGCTGGCTGGTGGCTGGTGCGTTGGCCGGGTCTCTGGCGGGATCCCTGACAGGCCTACTCGCCGGCATTGCCGGTGCGGGCATCGTCTCCGCGATTGGTCTTACGGGATTGCGACAAGCCGGACATATCACAAGATCCAACCTTCATGGCTGAGTCCATCCTACCTTATGTCTTCTTTCTGTTCCTGACGGCTTGTTGCCTGGCTGCATGTGTGTACCTGACCAGAAATCTGGATGTTCCGGCCGGCACGATCTTGTCCGTGTCACTCACGATTGCCGTCGTGGGTTCCACCACACTGTATTGGATCCTCCGGTTTTTCTTGCCGTCGCCGGTGGCGGCGCTGTTGTGCGTGGTGGGTGTGCCGGGTGTCGTTCTGACGATTGTTCTCATTCAATGTCGCACGAACAGAACGTTTGCGATTTTTGGAGGCTTCTTCTGGAAGCTGGTACATTTCCGGTCCGCAGTCTTTGGCGTGTTGATTCTTGCGTTCTTTGTGGGAATCACGCCTTATCTATTCCGGAACGGCTTAACAGGAGACCGGCTGGAGGCCTACGACCTGTTTGCAACCGAGGTGATGCACCATCTGACAATCGTCGCGGACTTGGACTATGACGTGCTTCCTCAGACGATTCATGCCGTTCCTGCGGATCGGAGTCATTACCACTATTTTGCCAATCTCTTTATTCACTTGTTTTCATCGTCCGCTGGTGTGACCAACCATTTTGTTCTGTACGTTTATTTTTTTGTTCCGCTTTGCATGATGATGCTGGCGATTCATGTGTACGGTTTGACCCGACTACTTTGGAACCGCCACCGCATTGCGCTCGGTGCCGTTTTTGTGACATTGTTCTGTTTCGATCCTTCGGCGCTGATTTTGTGGGTTCGTGGAGTGGTGGTGGAAGGCGAAGCGTGGTTCGGATCCGGGTATCCGACTTTTCTGTCGGTGTGGACCCCGATCATCACGCAGTTTCAGCTCTTTCACAATCCCTCTTATCTTTTTTCTACGGGACTATTCTGCGGGCTGTGCGGAACCACGATTCTCTATGATCGACAGCCCGCCAAACTCTGGTTCTTCCTGTGCTTGATCGGCTGGGTTTTCATGATCAAGGCAAAGATTACGGCCTTTCTTGTCGGTGTGTCGGCGTTATGCGTGGTCGCGGTTCTGCAAGTAGTTCGATTCCGGCGCCGTCACATGCTGTTGCTTGCCGGATGGGTCGTGATTCTCAGCATACCTATCTTCTGGGACTCTGCATCAGAGGCTCGCAACGGTGTTCGCTTTTCCGAATGGTTCTTTCCACTAAACTTTGGCGTTCGCTCTCATTTGATCAGTGAAAGTCTCCGTGCCGAAGTGGTTCAACATGGATTTCCCCAGTCGATGAAGGGCGTCGGATGGTTTGTTCTGACCCTCCTTGTTTACTACCTCGGCCTGCTTCACTTCCGCTGGCTGGGTCTGTCCTATTTCATTTCCCGGATGAGATTGCGCAATATCGCTCATCAACCGGATGGCCACACATTTCTTCTTTTCAGCATTCTTGGCGGTATGGGAGCATTCGTTCTCACGGCCAACGAATTGCGTAAACACGATTCGATGTGGTTTTTTCTTTTAATCATCTTCATCTTGAATATCTACTCCGTCGAGCGACTCTCTTCGTTTTTTTCTCGGAAGGGATGGGTGCCTCGTTGTTGGGCCGGTGTCTCCCTGCTCTTGATGTTATCCGGCGTCTGGTCGTTTGCAGTCGTCGGACTCAACGGTGCATCGGGCACCCGCCTGATCCTGGACCGCGCGACGATGAAGAGCTTTGAATTTCTTCGCACCGCTCCGGGGCAGGGGCGCATTCTCACGAAATACTACGATCTCTCTGAGCCGGGTGACGAATCGTATATGGCTGTGCAAGTCTTTTCGAGAAAACCCGTTGTCACCGAAGGCGTGGCCTATGTTTTTGCTTTCGCTGAAAAGGACAAACCCTACATGGAGCGCCTGTCGCGAGTGCGCCGCGATGTTCACACGTTTTACGACACGCGCTCTTTGGACAGCGCCCAGGCCATCCTCGTGAATTACGACATCGAGTATATCTACCTGAGATCGACCGATTCACTGCATTTTGACTGGCAGACCATGCTGGAGCCCGCCTTTTTGGACAGCGGCATTCAAATCCTGAGGCGGAAGTGAAGCGTTCGGAGCAAGGAGTGTTTCTGGGCGTTCGCCTGCCATGGGTGCAGATGTTTGCGCTGGCCGTAGTCGTTATCGTTCTGATCCGTGCACTGGTCGGATTGTATTTCGAAACACAGGACGATCCGCTGTTTGAGCTCATGATGCGTGGGGCCATTCTAGATCGACCCGTCGGAAGCACCGGTTTTTGGTTTTACGGTGTCGGCGAGGTGATGGCCAGGCTGTATCAGATGCTTCCCGGAATTCCCTGGTATGGTCTTTTTTGCTATGCCATGCTAGCCTCCGGATTGGCAAATGTCGCGTACGTCTTTCTGATGTCCACCAAGAGTCGATTTCCCTTCTGGCAGCAAGCGCTCGGTCTGCTGGTGCTGGCTACCTTGGCTTCAGGTAACTCGGTCGTGTTGTTAAACTTTACACGAGTCTGCATCCTGACCGCAGGTAGTGCATTCGCCATTCTCTTCTTGTGGAAGGCCCGGGGTCCTGGTGTATACGCCCAATGGGGGTTGGTCTTCGTCGTTCTCCTGGTCCGACCGGAATCGGTCCTGCTTGCATACCTCATCATCGCTCTTGCGACCGTCTGCAGAAGTGTCATTTTGGGTAATTGGGTGCGCACATCGTGGCGGGTGATTCCGGCAGGAGTCGTCCTATACGTCCTGTCCCTCAGCCTGCAATGGCTCCCGCTGGATCGCGCCATTTCCACCACGGATCACCGGACACTTGTCGCGATCAACGATTATGCGGTACAACCGAGAGATCCCATCGGAAAGGATCTGAGGAGCAAACTGATCGAGGAGTCGGTGGTTAAGGGTGTGATGTGGGATCGCGATGTTCTGACGGCTGAAATCTTATCTGGATGGCAGCAGAGGATCGATGAGAGCGTTCCGACGATTGCGTGGCAGTCGATTGGGCACTCTCTCTTTCGCCAGATTCGCCTGTTGGTCAAGAACAACATGTTGGTGCTTGGGTTGAATGTGCTTTTCCTGGGGATGTTTTGGATCCGTATTCGCGGCGAGACAGGGCGTTGGAAACACTCGGGGGTTTATGCATCGTATCACGTTGGATTCTGGATATTGCTTTGCACAGTCGAAGTGTTTCTTCGCATGCGAAATCGGGTCGCGGAGCCCGCCATCGTCCTTTACACATTGGGACACTTCTTCATGATCCGTCCGCGGGCTCACACCCGTTTTCCTCGCCTGGGGCGAGCACTCGCCATGGCAATCCTGGGATCGACTCTGCTGGTCGCGTCTTGGCGACAGACGCAGCAGCGGACCTTCCTGAAATCACGCGCCCAGGTGAACATGCAAACGCTACAGCTCTTGCAGAACGAATACCCAGGCGCTGATCTGCTTTTCATTGGCCACGCGATGCACCTGTGGACAGGGTTCCCTGTCTTCGGAAAGTCTCTTTGGGATTCTCCCGAGACCTCTGTGACCGTTTGCTCGGGCTGGACTACACGGTATTCTTACGTTCGCGACCGACTAGAACGCCTCTCGGGTCGTGCGTCGTTGGGGGATGTCATGCGTGCCGCCGCACGGAGCGAATCCAGACTTCTCTTGGCGTCCTCTCCCGATTACAATGACCTGCTGCAGCGATACTGCCTTGAATTTTACGGGCTGTCCCTGCGATTCGAAAAGATCTCTGAGGACTTTTTGGAGAAAACATACAACCAGCCGATCGCCGTATATCGTGTAAAAAAAGTGGCCGGATGAAACAAGAATGTCATAACCCAATTTTCATCATATCGACGAAATCCTAACCCTCGAGGTCAAGTATGGAATGGATCGCTCAACCCGAATCGTGGATCGCCCTGCTGACGTTGACGGTGCTCGAAATCGTACTGGGCATCGACAATATCATTTTCATCTCCATTCTCAGCGGCAAACTGCCGTCGGAACAGCAGGCTCGCGCTCGAATGCTGGGTCTGGCCCTGGCGATGGTCACCCGAGTGGGTTTGCTCATGTCCTTGACCTGGATCATGCGCCTCATCGATCCTTTATTCACCGTCCTCGCTCAGGAGATTTCCGGTCGTGATCTCATTCTACTGATCGGCGGTCTGTTCCTCCTTGCAAAGAGCACCCACGAGATTCACGCGAAATTGGAAGGTCCTCACGGATCGGATTCCGCAAAGGGCGCGGCGTCTTTTGCCGGAACGATCATCCAGATTCTCCTTCTGGACATTGTCTTCTCGCTCGATTCCGTGATCACGGCTGTCGGAATGGCCAATGAAATCATGGTGATGATCCTGGCGGTGGTCATCGCAGTGATCTTCATGATGATCTTTGCGGGCGCCATCAGTCGTTTTGTCGAAGGTCATCCGACGGTGAAGATGCTCGCCCTGGCCTTCCTGCTATTGATCGGCGTCACGCTCATCGCTGAAGGGCTGGACCAGCACATCTCCAAAGGATACATCTACTTTGCCATGGCGTTTTCGATCCTGGTGGAGATGCTCAATCTGCGAATGAAAAGGGTTCAATCGCCGGTTCAATTGCATTCCAAATTGACGGAAAAATAAAGGAGATCGTATGCGCTTCCTCTCATGCCTTTGTTTGTGGCTGTCCTTGTCGGCGGGACTGTGGGCCCAGTCGACCGCACTTCTCAACAACGACGAAATCAACATGCTGGTGAATGAACTCTCCGGCGATCGTTCGTTTGAACACATTCGCGTGCTGTCCCGTTGGCATCGAGATTCCGGCATGGACGGATATTTCAAGGCCGCCGACTACATCATGGAGTCCGCCAAATCCGCCGGACTCGAAGACGTACAGTTCATCGAACAAAGACTCAATCATCCCAACTACACGGCGCGCCGAGCCGAATTGTGGATGGTCGAACCGATGGAGGTGAAGCTCGCCGACCTGGGCGATCATGCGACGATCCTCGCAGATGGCAGTTCCAGCGCCGATACCACGGCGGAAGTGGTGTGGATCGGAGATGAAGAGGCCGGGAACCGGATGGACACAGACCTCCGCGGCAAGATCGTACTGACCAGCCGGAGCGCATTCGGCGCGGTTCGGCGGGCGGTATGGAAACAAGGGGCCATCGGCGTCATCTCGTATGAAACCAGCGAGGGTCGCTCCCCGTTGGATTTTCCGGACCAGATAGCGTGGACACGCATCCCGTACGACTCCACTCGACCCACGTTTGCCTTTTCTATTTCCCCGCGACTTGGGAACACCCTTCGGGAATTTCTGCACAGCGACGAAACGAAAGACTTTTTTGCCATGGGGAAAAAGGTCCGCGGGGGGCGAGTGGTCGTGCGCGCCAGAATCGAAACAGAAGTTTCGGCCACTCCCGGACGAACGGGATTTGTCGAAGCGTGGATCCGTGGCACAAAATACCATGACCAACAGATTGTCCTGACCGCGCACCTCCAGGAGGAACAAGGTTCCGCCAATGACGACGGCAGCGGCTGCGGAAATATCCTCGAGATCGGCCGCACGATGAAGAAACTGATCGAGGAGGGCAAAATGCAGCGCCCGTTGCGCGACATCCGATTTTGGTGGACCGACGAAATCTATTCGGAATACGAGTGGTTCAAAGAGCATCCGGATGAACCGAAGAAATTCCTCGTCAATCTCCACCAGGATATGGTGGGCGCTCGTCTGTCCGCCGGGAGTCGTGTGCAGCATCTGATTTACGCGCCGCACAGCCGACGCTCCTATCTGGATGCGCTTTTCGAAGACATCGGGATGTATGTGATCCAAACGAACACGGCCTTTCTGGCCGCCAGTCGTTCGGGAGGCTTTCCGCGCCCGTTCACTAGGCCGATCTATGCGACGCGGGGTACGCGGGAAGGATACACGGCCGCCTTCGTTCCGTACTTTGGATCATCCGATAACATGTGTTTCGTCGAGGGTATTATCGGGGTGCCGGCTGTGGCTTTGATCAACTGGGATGACTCGTACATTCATTCGTCGGACGACGATCTGTGGCAGATCGACGCGACGCAGTTGGAGCGAAACGCATTTATCATCGCCTCGCTCGCGTACGTCCTCGGACGCGCGGATGGGACACAGGCTCCCATGATCCTGGCCGTGACCCACGGACAGGCCACGCGTCATTTCAGTCGAGACGTGCAGACCGCGCTTCAGATGATCGTGCGAAATCCCGCCTCGATCCGGGACGCGGAGTTACTCGTGGAACAGGCACTGCAACGCGGTCTCCGGGCCATCGAGTCCACGCAGGTATTTTCGGTCAATGACCGCGATTTCAATAAGCGAATCGCGGATGTGCGTGCGCATCTCCAAAAGCAACATGACGATGCGCTGGTCTTTATCCGTCGTGCGAGCAATCAGCCCTGGAAACCGACGAAAGAGGAGGAGCTAGCCGCGCGCAAGATCCCGTCGAATTCGAGCTCCTTGAAAGACTACTTCGCCGCTCGTCAGCGTCTCGCGGTCGAAACCAAGTTGCATCCGATCATGAGGCAGGAGGTCTTTAATTTTGTCGACGGAAAACGATCGTATTACGAAATTTACAAAGCCGTCCGTGCGGAGTCGATCAGTGAGGGAGAATGGTATTATGGATCCGTTACCCTGGATGACGTGACCCGTTTGCTGGATGCGGCCGTGGAGTCCGGAGCGCTGAAGCTTCGATGAAGCGCCGCATTCAGAACGGTTTTACAGACAATCTGCGCTTGGCCTGATGACGCGCGGGGTGTTGTCGCTTCTCGTGTTTACGGGAAATTATCTTGTGGCACAGTCGGACTGGCAGCAGGAAGTTCGAACGACCATTGCCTGTCGGCTTTTTCCGGCGCATCGCCTCGTCCTGGGAATTGAGCGACTGACCTACATCAATCATTCACCGGACACATTGCGCGAACTGCATTTCCACCTCTACGTCAACGCCTTCCAACGGAACAGCGACATGCACCGCTACCAAATCCGTCGATACGGCCGGAGCGTGATCGATGCCCTCCCCGAGGCGCTTCATGGAAAGAACATTGTCACTTCCGCGCGCCTCGCAGATGGACAATCCCTTCCCTTCCGGACTTCCGGAACGATTCTCACAGTGCCATTGACTCACAATCTGTTACCGGACGATTCGGTCACCGTCGAACTGGATTTTGCGGTTCAGGTTCCGGCGCTGATTCGCAGGATGGGATGGGTTAGCCGGGAGGGGATTGAATACACCATGGCGCAATGGTATCCCAGGATTTGCGCGTACGACGAGGAGGGTTGGCACCGCGAACCGTATCTGGCGAGGGAATTTTACGGAGAATTTGGATCGTTTGACGTGTCGATCACCGTTCCTGCCCCGTACGTGGTCGGCGCGACCGGCTGGCCGTCCGGTGGATCGGATGCGCTGGACAGACTGAATCGGATTTTGGGCTTCTGGTCCGATCAGTTGAAGATTCAGGATTCCGTGCAGACGCGGACGTACACTTACACGGCCAGCCCGGTTCATGACTTCGCGTGGGGATCCGACCCTCAGTACCTCGTCCGTGAGATCGACGTGGACGGCACGACGGTCCGGCTCCTGCATACCGCCGAGGTGGCCGGGAAGTGGTCACGCGCCGGTGAATTTGCAACGAAGATTCTCCACTACATGAGAGATCACGTCGGAGCTTACCCGTATCCGATTCTGACGGTGGCCCAGGGCGGCGACGGGGGCATGGAATATCCAACGCTCACGTTCATCACGGGTAATCGTGGCGAATTCTCGCTTGCCAGTGTCATGGCTCACGAGATCGTGCATAACTGGTTTCAAGGCATGCTGGCGAATAACGAACTGAAAGACGCCTGGTTTGATGAAGGCATTACCTCGTACTACACGACCCGGATCATGGAGCACGTGTTTGGGAATTATGCCATGTCGGAATACGAGGGCGATTTCCAGAAGAAGCATTTTCCGAAAGAGGATGCTTTTGTGAAAACCATAACCGGATACCGGCAGTGGGCCAAAGGAGGATTTGAAGAGCCCGCGACGACGCATGCCGACAGCTTTGCGACGGATGAGTCGTATTCGTACGGTGCGTATTACAAAGGCCAGATCTTCATGAATGCGATGGAGTACTTGCTCGGACGGGACACGCTGGATCAGTGCATGAGAGAGTTTTTTGCAGAGTACAGATGTCGTCACGTGTCGCTCAAAACGATGCGGAGTTTTTTTGAACGTCGGTTGAATTCGAATCTGGAATGGATGTTCGAGTCGTGGCTTCGTACGACCCAGACGTGCGATTACGAGTTGTCCTCCGTATCCACGTCCGGTCCGAACGTGCGTGTACAGGTCGCGCGGCGAGGGGATTTGCGAATGCCCGTCGATGTGTATGTTCGTGGTCGTTCCGGCCTGACGTACGGATTCCGTGTCCCTCTGCACCGCACGCATCCGGTCCCTTCCGGATTGCGTGTCCTCGATGAGTGGGATCAAAATGAATCTTCCAGAGCGTTTCTCATCCCTGTGGACGAACCGGTCTCGGAGGTTCGCATCGACACGACCCAGCGACTGCCCGAGACGAACCGGCTGAACAATTCATCATACGTTCCCTTCGACGTCCATTGGCAGATGCCCGTGCGATACCCCGCGACGATCGAGAGTTATATCATCGAACATCGTCCGTCCATTTGGTACAATCGACTCGATCGGCTTCGCATCGGTTGGAAGTCGCGCGGCCGCTATGACGAAAAGGATCATGCTTTGCGGGCTGGTGTGTACTACGGAGTTTCTTCTCAAAAACCAGACTTTGAACTTCACTATTCGACACCGGTGTATTCGTGGGGTAGGCAGACGATGGTATATGGAAACGCATACCGCCTGGAGGGCCGCCGACATGTCGGGACCGGAGTTTCGAAGACAATCTACGGCTCGACCTTCCGTAGTTCTCCCATTCATGATTTGTCCGCGGAGATCCAGTTTGACGACCTCGATGAGCCCGGGTATTTGCCAATCGGCTCAAACTGGAATTCGGAGCGCACCTCACGTCTGGTAGTGACGTGGAAACGATCGGCCCGGTCGAGATGGTCGGTCTCTGCGGAATTGCCCTTGCCATCCACGCGGTCGGTTTTTTGGAAAATGACAGGGGAGGCAAGGATCCCGCTCCCGGGGGGCGGCCGGCACATCAAATCGTCCCTTCGGGCTTTTGGGGGAGCTGCGTTTGGAGAAATTCCCATCCAAGATCGCTTCTACGTCAGCGGCGCCTCTCCGCGCGAACAATTCGCAAGTCCGTTCTACCGGTCACGCGGCACAGTACCGGATCGGTTGTGGTTGAACCGAGGCCAGCGTCATTGGTACATGGACGGGCAGGGAAGTCTGAGCGGATATCACACAGCGAACCTCCAAACGACGTGGCTTGGCGCGGTGAACGGAGAGATCGCAACGTCCAACCCATTCAAGTCCATCCTCAAGACTTCCGTTCTACTGCTCACGGAGTCGCAACCCTTTCTGTTTGCCGATGCCGCCATTTTTCGTCGTTCCTTTCTGCAGGATGCGGGAGTGGGATTGACCTATCGAATTCCCCTCGTGCCGGCGTGGGTCGGTACATATCGAGTACGCGCAGAATTTCCCTTCTGGGTGTCCCATCCGGATCGGAATGGCCCGGGCGAATCGCATTGGAAATTGCGATGGGTCGTGGGTTTGGAAGGAAACCGCTGATGTTGGCCAGGACTCCTTTTCGTGTGAGATTCTGGAGATCCGTCGTGACTGTGTGGGGGAAACGTCTGGCCCTGCGGTATTGGTGCATCAAGTGTCAGCGGGTCAACGATGTGAGCGTCGATTATCTTTCTGAGTATCCGCAATTCTACTGTGTTGGATGTGGAAGCAAGAATGTCCTGGACTTCAAGTACAGATAGGTCCGCGGTTCGCACATCCGGTACTGGACAGGTAACCTGTTATTTTTCAAAATTTTGATTGACAAATACGGCATTCGCCATTAACTTAGGCTAAAGTTAGTATTAATCTATCCTTGCGTCATACAGATATAATACCACATAAGGAGGAACTATGAACTTAACATTCCGACGCATGCTGATGACATGTGGATTCATGAGCATGGCGCTGGTCGCGAGTTGCACCTCGTACGCCTCGAAAGAGGAGTTGACCCAGCTGGATGAGCGGCGTGCGAAGGTGAAGTCGATGGAAAACCAGATCACAACGCTGACCAACGACCGCAAGAAGGCTGAACAAGATGTCCAGCAGAAGCGCCAAAAACTCGATCAGGCCAAGAAGGAAAAGGAATTGGTCCTGCAGCGCTTGCAAGAAATCGAAAAGTCCAACCAAGGTCAGTAACGCATACGGAGAATGAATGATATGAAACTCAATTGGATTATCGCGGGATTGATGCTGGTGATCTTTACGGGCGCTTCCTTCGCTCAGGAAGAGGTCAAGATGAAGAAAGAGGACTGGCAAAATGAGATGAACGGTCTCGACCAGCAACTGGGCGGTCTCCAGAAGACCGTCGATAGCTTGAACAAGGATATCACCGGTCTGAAAGACGAGGGAACGAAACTCGACAAAGAAGCAGAGGATTTGTGGAATGAAATCTACGCAGCCGTCGGAACTGACAAGGCCGGCGTGGATGAGATGAAATCCAAACTGTCCGCTTTGGAACAGCGCATTGGGGACTATGCGCGTCAGAGCGACGAATCGCTGAGCAAGATTGTGAGCGAATTGGAGGCCCTGAAAGGTGAAGTCGATGCCAACAAGAAGGATCGCCGGTATGCGTTGACGGAGATTTTCAACAAGGTCAACGATCTCTCCAATCGATGCGAGCAGTTGATTCAGCGCGGGAAGAACTATGTTCCGCCCAAGCCTCGTCACGACTCGTACTCCGTGGCGCTCGGAGATTACTTGTGGAGAATTTCGGGTAAAAAAGATATTTATGCGGATCCGTTCCAGTGGATGAAGATCTACAGCGCCAACCGCGATCAGATTCGGAATCCGGACTTGATCTTCCCGAATCAGACATTCGTGATCCCACGGGCGCAGGAGTCCAACGAATACTGGGTACAGCGAGGGGACAATTTGAAGTCCATCTCGACGTCGGTCTTCGGCTCGCCCTCCAACTGGGTCAAGATCTATAACGCGAACAAGAGCATTATCGGTGAAGATGCTTCTCGTATCTTCCCGCATACGATCCTGATTATCCCGAGGGATTAGCCTATTGTCGTGTGATTCGCGTTTGCGATTTCGAAACTATAAAAAGCTCTCAAATGCCGTGCATTTGAGAGCTTTTTGTTTGTAAGGAGGTCGGATTGGAAGAAAAGTCAGATCGAACCCTCAAAATCAAAGGGGTGAGTCCGGTTGTTCTGCTTGGTCCCAATGATTCGTATCTGCGACTGATCGAGAATCAATTTGATGCGCGGATCATTGTGCGCGGCGATACCATCCACATTCGCGGTCGCCAGGAGGACGCCGACAAGATCAACGAATTGTTCACGGAACTCATCTTCCTGTGCCACAAGAAGCGCTATTTGGATCGGGTGGATGTGGAGACGATGATCCGTTTGGTGAAAATGGGTCAGGCGGAGCCGGAGGAAGAAACAGAACCGGTCCATCACAAAGATCTGGATTCGGTTGTCCTGTTCACCGATCGTGAGGTCATTGAAGTCAAGACCGACGGACAACGGGAATACGTTCGTCAGGCACGGCAAAACGACATTGTCTTTGCGACCGGACCGGCCGGGACCGGCAAGACTTATCTGGCGGTCGCCCTGGCCGTGTCGGCGCTGAAGAACAAGGAGATCGATCGAATCGTCCTGAGTCGGCCGGCCGTCGAGACCGGCGAGAGTCTGGGGTACCTGCCGGGAGATCTTCGGGATAAGATCGATCCTTACCTGCGCCCGCTCTACGATGCACTGCACGACATGTTGCCGCCGAGTCGTTTGGAAAAATACCTGCAACAAGGCGCGATCGAGATCGTCCCCCTCGCCTACATGCGCGGACGCACGCTCAATAACGCATTTGTGATCCTGGACGAAGCGCAAAACACGACGCCGACACAGATGAAGATGTTTCTGACCCGCCTGGGGGCAAACTCCCGGGCGATCGTCACAGGCGATACGACCCAGAGCGATCTGCCACGCGGCATGACGTCGGGTTTGCGTGAGGTCCAGATGATTCTGAAGGGCATCGACGGGATTGCCTTTGTAACTTTTGATAAAAAGGACGTCGTGCGTCATCGCCTGGTGCGCGACATTATCGACGCGTACGATCAGCACGGTCAACCGCCGTCTTCGCTTTCGCTGAAACGCGGCGGCGAATAATCGATGAAAGAAAGGAAACCGATATGAAAGAAGTTGTCATTGTCAGCGCCGTGCGAACACCCATTGGTGTCCTTCAGGGCTCGCTCAGCAGCTTGACGGCGACCCAACTGGGAGCGATTGCCGTGCGAGAGGCCATCCAGCGGGCCGGCATCGCGAACGATCTGGTCGACGAAGTCATTATGGGGAATGTACTCACGGCCGGCCTCGGACAAGCCCCTGCACGCCAGGCCGCTCTATTCGCGGGTCTTCCGGAAGGTGTGACCTGCCTGACGGTGAACAAAGTGTGCGGTTCCGGTCTGAAAGCCGTGATGCTCGCGGCCCAAGCCGTTCAGTGCGACGATGCCGATATCGTGGTTGCCGGGGGAATGGAAAGCATGTCCAATGTGCCGTATCTATTGGAGAAGGCACGCACGGGATACCGGATGGGACACGGACAATTGATCGATGGCATGATCAAGGATGGTCTCTGGGATGTGTACAACAATTTTCATATGGGCAGTGCAGCGGAATTATGCGCCAAGGAGTGCAACGTGCCGCGGGAAGCCCAGGATGCTTTCGCCAGGCAGAGTTTTGAACGGGCGTTAAAAGCACAAAAAGACGGCGCATTTGGCAACGAAATCGTCGCGGTGAAGATCCACGACAAGAAGGGGGAAATTTCCGTCGCGGAAGACGAGGGCCCCAAGAAAGCCAACTTTGAAAAAATGCCGACCTTGAAACCTGCCTTTCAGAAGGACGGAACCATCACCGCGGCCAATGCATCCAGCATCAACGATGGGGCGGCCGCCCTCGTCGTCATGAGCGCGGATCGCGCATCCTCGCTGGGCATCAGGCCTCTCGCCCGAATCGTCGCACAGGCGTCCTCCGCGCGAAAACCGGAATGGTTCACGACCGCGCCGATCGATGCCATTCACAAAGTCCTGAGGAAAGCCGGTCGATCGATCGACAGTATCGATCTGTTCGAAATCAACGAAGCGTTTGCGGTCGTCAGCCTCGCGGCGGCCCATGAGCTGAAGATCCCGGCGGAAAAACTGAACGTGCACGGCGGCGCGATCGCGCTGGGTCATCCGATCGGAGCCTCCGGAGCCCGGATTCTGACCACGCTCATCCATGCGATGAGGCGTCATCAGAAGAAGACGGGCATGGCGGCGATCTGCATCGGCGGCGGAGAGGCCAGCGCGGTCATCGTCGAAAGCATCTGATCAAACAAATTGGCGCAGTCCACGTAACGCCGGAAACCCCGGCGTTTTTTCTGATCTCCGCAGATGACAAAAGTTCTTTCCTGGCGGGGGCGATTTCTGTACACTCTCGCAGAGTATTTCATACCGAAGTTTAAGGAAGAGTATGTCGGCAATCCGTGTAGCCGTTGTCGGTTCCGGTCCCGCGGCCTTCTATGCCGCGGATCATTTGTTGAAGCAGTCCTGTGCGGTGGACATGTTTGAAAAACTGCCGACGCCGTTCGGTTTGGTTCGCGGCGGCGTGGCGCCGGATCACCAGAAGATCAAGTCGGTCACAAAGGTGTATGACAAAATCGCGCTCCAAAAAGGATTTCGTTTCTTTGGAAATGTCGAAATCGGGAAAGACATCCGGCATGCGGAATTGCAGCGCGTGTATCACGCGATCGTCTATGCGGTCGGCGCCCAAAGTGACCGCCAGATGGGCATTCCCGGAGAAGATCTGGCGGGCAGTCATGCCGCCACGGAGTTCGTCGCCTGGTACAACGGACACCCGGACTTTGTTCAGTGCCGCTTCGACCTGAGTCAGAAACAGGTGGCTGTCGTCGGCAATGGGAACGTGGCGATGGATGTCGTACGTATCCTCGCAAGCTCGCACGAGGAACTGGCGCGGACTGATATCGCGGACTACGCTTTGGAGGCCTTGCGTCATTCTCAGGTTCGCGAAATTTACCTGCTCGGGCGACGGGGACCGGCACAAGCGGCCTTCACGAATACGGAAATCAAGGAACTGGGAGAGATGGCTGAGGCCGATATTCTGATCGCTCCCGACGAACTGGAGTTGGATCCGTTGACGCAGGAGTTTCTCGCAGTCCACCCGGACACAAGCGTGGCGCGCAATCTGGAGATCATGAAGGAGTTTGCCTGGCGCGCTCCATCCGGCAGACCCAAGAGAATCATTGCGAAGTTTCTCGTTTCCCCCGACGCCCTTGCGGGCACAGAGCGTGTCGAGTCCATGGTATTGCGACAGAACATTCTGATAAAAACAGAAGACGGAAGTCTACGTCCAAAAGCCACGGACCGTACGGTGACCATTCCCGTCGGACTGGTTTTTCGATCCATCGGATACAAAGGTGTGCCGGTACCGGACTTGCCATTCGACGAAAAGGCGGGGATTATTCCGAACGTCCGGGGTCGCGTGATGAGCGGCGGCGTGACGATGAAAGGCGCCTACGTCGCAGGGTGGATCAAACGCGGACCTTCCGGAGTGATCGGCACGAACAAGCCCGATGGCATTGAAACGGCAAATGCGGTGTTGGAGGATGCACCGACGCTCCCTGCGCCGACCGACACGGACATCACTGTTTTGCTGAAGACAAGGGGCACCCGTGTCTTCAGCTATTCCGACTGGCAGAAGATCGACCAGATCGAGCAGAGCCGCGGTGCGTCACAGAATCGACCTCGCGTCAAATTTACAACCGTCAGCGAAATGTGGAACGTCCTTCATTGAACCGACCCAACCGTCTTTCTTTTCTGTGACCGAATTCCGTACATCCATTCGAGCAGGATCGGTGCGATTCATGGTCTTGCTGTTTCTGTGTGGCGCCTGTCGTCACGAGAGGCCGCAGATCGTCGTGATTGGCGTGAAGGCCGATGCCCAGCAGATCAATCCGGTCACGCATGTAACGGCGTTCGAACGGATCTTATGCAGCGGAATTCTGCCGAGACTGCTGGAGTCGGAGTGGGATAGTGCAGGGGTCATTCATTATTCGCCGTCGTGGGCCACGCGCTGGGAGTTTTCGGACGATGGCAAGACACTGACGTACCACCTTCGCGGCGACTGGAGATGGAGCGACGGGCATCCTCTGTCCGCTCACGACGTCCAATCCACGTTTCGAAAGATCCGTGATTCTTCCGTCGCCAGCACGAAGAAAGAACATCTGCTGATGTTGGACCTGCCGGAGGGCGCGGACATTTCACAAGCCGTCGAGATCGTCGACGATTCTACGATCGCCTTTCACTTTCGCGAAGCCTATCCGCTCGCTGTGTTTGACACCAATCTTCAGCCCGGCTTCTTGCCTTCCCATATTGTCGATTCGGTAAGCGATGTGCGACGGCATTGGATCAATTCGAAACCGCTGTCTGGAGGTCCCTTCCGCCTGGTGGAGTGGAAACGTCAGGAACAGATCGTGTTGGAAAGAAATTCCGGTGAGGGATTCCAGACTGTGATCTTTCGCGTGATTCCTGAGTATACCACTCGGTTGTCGAGCTTTCAGACAGGTGAAATCGACGTCATGTACCCGGTGTCACCACAGGATGTGGATCGTTTGCGTGCGGCGGTGCCGGATTGCCGGATCGAATTGATGCGGTACCGGTATTACGACTATGTCGGATGGCAGAATATCGACGCCGAACTCTATCGAACGTCAAAGCATATCCGTCCACACCGGCTCTTTGGTTCCAGGCGAGTTCGCCAGGCCCTTACGATGGCGATTCCCAGGCAGGAGATCATCGACGGATATTTTGACGGCACGTTCGCGGAAGTGGCTGTGTCTCCGATCTCGCCGATGTTTCGCTGGGCGTTGCACGACTCGTTGCAGC
Organism: uncultured Bacteroidota bacterium; assembly: GCA_964602985.1. GTDB lineage: Bacteria > CLD3 > CLD3 > SB21 > SB21 > CAYZJB01. The sequence goes on along the minus strand of CAZRTJ010000005.1, from coordinate 94,551 downwards.
CGTGGCCTTATGATCCGACGCGAGCGAGGGAGTGGCTGGCACAGGAAGGCTGGCAGGATCATGACGGCGACGGCGTACTCGACCGGGATGGCGTCCCGTTTGCATTTGACCTGGTGTATGATGCGGGAAATGAACGGCGCGCGTTTGCGGCGTCGGTCATTGAAAAAGGATTGCGAGCCGTCGGCATCCGTGTCGCGGTCCGGACCGTGGAGACGAATGTTTTCTATGACGATGAAATGAACAAGAAGTACGACGCCTTCATTTCCGGGATTGGTGTCCCGCTTCAAATCGACCCCACAAGCGAGTGGCACTCGGACCTTGCACGCTATCCATATAACGACGTGTCGTATCAGAATGCAGAGGTGGATCGGTTACTGGCGGAAGGAAAAAGAGTCCGAAACGCACAGGATGCGGCGCCGATTTGGAGACGTTTCCAGGAAATTCTGCACGAAGATCAACCGGCTACCTTTCTGTATTGGAGGCATGAAATCATTGCGTTCCGCGGTCGCGTCGGGAATACCCAAACCTCACCTCTGGGGGAAATAGACAAATTCTGGCTATGGCGTTAGGCCGCTTCCCAACGGCGTTCGTCGAAAATCAACTGCCGCGCCAGCTCCCGCTCCTGGTCGTCAATTTTATACAGCGGCCGGATCTTCTGCGCGTTGACAATGGCCATATCCAATCCCGCTTCGATGGCGTAATGAAGAAAGACGGAATTGATCACGTGCCGGGCGTCGGGGTTGAGTCCAAATGAAATATTGCTCACCCCGAGGAGTGTCTTGACATTCGGATAGTGGGACTTGATGAGTCGGATGGCCTCAAGGGTCTCCATGCCGGCTTTTCGGAATTCTTCCTCACCGGATCCCAGTGTGAACGTCAGCGTGTCAAAGATCAAGTCCTGTTCCCGCATCCCGTATTTGCCTGTTGCCAGGTTCCGGATGCGCGTGGCAATCTCGAACTTTTTCTGAGCGGTTTTGGCCATACCATCTTCGTCAATGGTCAACGCGACGACCGCGGCCCCATAGCGCTTGCACAAAGGCAGAATGTGCCTCATGCGTTCCTCACCATCCTCGAGATTGATCGAGTTGACAATTGCGCGTCCGCCCAGGAGTTGCAAGGCACGCTCCATGACGGGAGTCTCCGTCGAGTCGACCATGATCGGGATCGAAACCTGCGTGTTGAAACGGCGAATGGTCTCTTCCATATCCCGAACTTCATTTCGTCCGACATACGCGACGCAGACATCCAACACATGCGCGCCTTCCCGCACCTGCTCTTTGGCGAGGGAAACCATTTCCTCCCAGTTTTCCTGAAGCAGGAGATCGCGGAACTTCCTGGAGCCGTTGGCGTTCGTGCGTTCGCCGATGATGATCGGAGGCGGATCCAGGTGCAACGGAACGGACGAATACATCGAGGATGCCGACGGGACAAAATCCCATGTGCGTTGGGCAGGCGTCAGCCTCGTGGCGGCATCTGCGAGGCGGGCGATGTGGGAAGGCGTTGTGCCACAACAGCCGCCGACGACTCGCACGCCGAGATCCTGCACAAAATGAGACATCCATTTGACCAAGTCGTCCGGTGAAAGATGATAATGAGCTTTGCCGCCTCTGTTTTCCGGAATGCCGGCGTTCGGCATGCAGAAAACGGGTTTCGGGGAATTGTGGCACAAATACCGGATGTTTTCCGACATCTCCTGCGGGCCCGTGGCGCAGTTCATGCCGACCACGTCGACAATGTCGTACGGTTCGAGGGTGGTGAGCGCGGAGGCGATCTCCGTTCCCATGAGCATGGTGCCGGTCGTTTCGACCGTCACGGAGGTGATGATCGGAATGCGCGTCCTGCGGTCGCGAAAGAGGTCCTGGGCCGCACACAACGCGATTTTGGTTTGAAGAATGTCCTGACACGTTTCGATACTGAACAAGTCCGCGCCTCCATCGAGCAGGCCCGCCATCTGCTCATAAAAGGACGCCCGTAAGGTCTCGAAGTCGATGTGTCCCAGCGACGGCAATTTGGTTGTAGGACCAATCGAGCCCGCGACAAAGCGAGGCTTGTCCGGGGTGGAAAACATCTGCGCGCAATTCCTGGCCAGCGCGGCGCCCAGCCGGTTCATCTCGTACGCGCGGGTCTGCAAGTCGTATTCCGCCAGAACAATCGAAGTACTGCCAAACGTATTCGTCTCGATCACATCGGCTCCGGCTTGGAGAAAATCGACATGGACTTTTTCCATCGCGGCCGGTTTGGAGATCAGGAGGTATTCGTTGCAGCCGTTGTATTCCTCACCTCCGAAATCATCTGCCGTCAGATTCTGCGTCTGGAGATTCGTTCCGGTGGCGCCGTCGAACACCACGATTTTTTCATTGAGCACATCGAGAAACGATTTCATGCCGCCTCTGCAAAAAAAAGGGCTGATTGTCCACGGAAGCGGAAACCAGCCCGAAACTGTTGGATGCTCATGACGTCTTCAGTAACGATACCACTCCGGTTTGTACGGTCCTTTGACGTCGACCCCGATATAGTCGGCCTGCTTTTTGGAAAGCGCTTCCAGTTCCACGCCGAGTTTCGCCAGATGCAGTCTCGCGACCATCTCGTCCAAATGTTTGGGGAGTGTGTACACCTTGGCTTCGTAATTTTCCGAACGTGTCCAGAGCTCGATCTGCGCCAAAACCTGGTTGGTGAAGCTATTGGACATGACAAACGAAGGATGACCCATCGCACAGCCGAGATTGACCAGACGGCCTTCCGCCAGGACAATGATGTCTTTGCCATCGATGGTGTACTTGTCCACCTGCGGCTTGATGACGTCTTTGGTGTGCCCGTACTTCCCATTCAGCCAGGCCATGTCAATCTCGATATCAAAGTGACCGATGTTGCATACGACGGCGTTGTGCTTCATCGCGCGGAAATGCTTTTCGGTGACGATATCGCAATTGCCGGTCGCGGTGACGACAATGTCGGCTTCCTTGACCGCATCCTCCATTTTCTTCACTTCGTACCCCTCCATCGCCGCCTGCAGGGCACAAATGGGGTCGATCTCGGTGACGATCACCCGCACGCCCGCGTGCTTCAGCGAGTCGGCCGATCCCTTGCCAACGTCTCCGTATCCCGCGACGACCGCCACCTTGCCGGCCAGCATCAGGTCCGTCGCGCGCCGGATGGCGTCGACGAGCGACTCCCGGCATCCGTACTTGTTGTCAAATTTCGATTTGGTCACGGAGTCGTTCACATTGATCGCCGGTACGGGAAGAGTGCCGTTGCGCATCCGATCATACAGACGATGCACGCCCGTCGTCGTTTCTTCGCTGATGCCCCGGATGTCCTTGACGAGTTCAGGATATTTGTCTAGGACCATGTTGGTCAGGTCGCCGCCATCGTCGAGGATCATATTCAGCGGTCTGCGATCCTTTCCGAAGAAAAGAGTCTGCTCAATGCACCAGTTAAATTCCTCTTCATTCTGTCCCTTCCAGGCATAGACGGGGATACCCGCCGCAGCAATAGCCGCGGCCGCATGGTCCTGCGTCGAGAAGATGTTGCATGACGACCACGTCACCTCGGCGCCCAGTTCAACCAATGTTTCAATCAATACTGCAGTTTGGATCGTCATGTGCAGACATCCTGCGATCCGCGCGCCCTTGAGCGGCTTCTGCTTGCCATACTCTGCGCGCAATGCCATCAAGCCGGGCATTTCGGCCTCCGCCAACTTGATCTCCTTGCGACCCCATTCGGCAAGGGACAAGTCTTTGACCTTGTAGGGGAGATACGTCGTCTTTTCTGCGACCGTCATTGTTTGTCCTTCACATTAACTTATTGTATGAACTTAAGTACATTAAAAACATAAGTCTTACAGACATTCATGGGCGTGCAATGTATCGTCCGGACATCGCAAAATCAATCTTTTTTCTGGCTTTTCTGATGATCCTGGGAGCCTGGTCTGGGAATCTGGGCGGCCGCGTCTTTCGCCCATTCTGACAATCGCCGGATTTCATCGTCGGTCAGTCTTGCCTCCGGATGAAGGGGGAGATAGATCTTCATCGGCATGTCTCTTTCGGAAACCAATTCCGATACTTCTTCCAGCTTATCAACGAGACGATCCGGTTTGTATTTCGCCCAATCTGAAAAATTCAGCTCCCGACGACCTTCGTTCACGTCATGGGCGACGAGCCACGACACGGGCGCCACGTAGCTGTACCAGGGCCAGACCGTTTCGTGTGAGTGGCAATCATTGCAGGCGCGTTTCAATACATCGTCGATGTCCGCCGGGACGGTCATCCTCGATTGAATTGTTCGTTGAGGATCGATGGGCGGATTGGATCGCTCGGGTTGGATGAGCTGGATTCCAGCGAGAATCACGACCAGAATGAGGAGGATTTTCTTTTTCATAAGGTTTTTCGTTCCATGATTTCCGCGCTAAGGGACGGTAACAAATTCCCTTCCACGGGGCAAAGGGATTTTTTGTTGTATTTCCGTACGCAGGATGTACATTAGCACCGAATTTTCCAACCCCGGAGACCTCATGAAACGACGAAGTGCAATTTTCGGCGTCCTTGTCATCCTCGGATGCTCGAATCCCAAGAAAGACGCCCAGGAATTCCTGGATTCCTACGGTCAGAAATTAAAGGATGTCTATTACGAAGCGGCCAAAGCCCAGTGGCTCGCGTCCACGGATATTCGGAAGGAACACGACAGCCTCGCGGTGGAGCGTCAGAAGGACTACGCCCGGTTTGTCGGCAGTAAGGAAAACATCGAACGCGTGCGGGAGTTTCTGAAAAAGCGAGACCGGCTCGACGATCTGCAGGCGCGCCAGTTGGACAAGATCTGGCTGGATGCCTCGCACCAGCCCGGACACATCTCCGACGCCGTCGAGGAGTTGTTTCGCGTGCAGGCCGCCGCCGTGAACACGATGTACAGCCACGAATTTAAAGTCGGCGACAAAACGCTGACGCCGAACGACATCGACCGCGTCCTGATGAAGTCTGGCGACCTGCGGGAACGCCTGCAGGTGTGGGAGTCCGCCAAAGCAGTCGGGACGGGACTTCGCGGAGATTTGATCAAACTGCGCGACCTGCGTAACGAGATCGCCCGCGAGATGGGTTATTCGTCGTTCTTTGGACTGGAGACTGCCGATTACGGCATGACGTCGGATGACATGCGCGACATTATGGCGCGATTCGTCGATGAATTGCGGCCGCTGTATGAGGAACTGCACACGTACATCCGATACGAGTTGGCGAAAAAGTACAAGCAGCCGGTTCCGGACGAGATCCCCGCTCATTGGCTGACGAACAAGTGGGCGCAGAACTGGCCCGGCGTCGTCAACGTTGCATCAGAAGGCGAATTTCCCAATCGGACGCGGGAGTGGGTGGTCGAACAGGCGGAGAATTTTTACGTGAGTTTGGGCTTTGAAGAGCTGAATGACCGTTTCTGGAAAGAATCCGATCTGTACCCCGCAGATCCTGCCACAGGGCGAAAGAAAAACACCCACGCGTCCGCCTGGCACCTGGACCTCGACCAGGACTATCGCTCCCTAATGAGCGTGGAACCCAACATGCAGTGGTTCAAAACCACCCATCATGAATTGGGTCACATCTACTACTATATCTGTTACACCAATCCCGAAGTTCCCCTGATGCTACGGGCGGGCGCCAACCGGGGATACCATGAGGGAATCGGCGACCTGATGGCTATGGCTGCCGCGCAACGACCCTATCTCATTCAGATGGGCCTCGCCTCGGATCAGGACAAAACCGATGACATCCAGGTTTTATTGAATGATGCCTTGTCCAATTCCTCTGTGGTCTTCATTCCCTGGTCCGCGGGAACGATGACGCAGTACGAGTATGATCTGTACGAAAAGAATCTCCCCGTCGACGAACTGAACCGCCGCTGGTGGGAACACGTCCGAATGTACCAGGGCGTCGTTCCGCCTGCCGATCGAGGCGAGGAGTTTGCCGATGCGGCCACGAAGACGCATATCATCGACGACCCCGCGCAGTATTACGATTATGCGATGTCTTGCATATTGAAATTTCAGTTGCATCGGCACATCGCAACGAAGATACTGAAACAAGATCCGCGAAATTGTAATTACTACGGCAATAAGGAAGTCGGGGACTTCCTCAAGGGCATCATGACCCCGGGAGCCAGCCGCGATTGGAGGATCGTCCTGAAAGAAAAAACCGGAGAAGACATGTCCGCGAAGGCGATGCTGGAGTACTATCAGCCGCTGATGGATTGGCTTGTGGAACAAAACAAAGGCCGCAAGAAATCGAAACTCGGCGGAGCCTGATGGGAAATATGCTGTCGGAATTTCCAGTCGTACTGGAGACGCCCGTCGCGTGGGGCGAAATGGACGCCCTTGGTCACGTGAACAACATCGTCTACTTTCGTTATTTCGAAAGCGCCCGGATGTTGTACTTCCAGAAAATGGGATTTTGGGAATACATGCAGGAAACGGGGATCGGACCGATTCTGGGTTTCACCAGCTGTAAATTCCGCAAGCCTCTTCGATATCCTGACCGTGTGAAGGTCGGTGCGAGAACGAGCAATATCCTAAACGACCGATTTATCATGAATTATGCAATCGCCAGTGAGAATCTGGGTGGGATCGTCGCGGAAGGTGAGGGAGTGATCGTGATCTATGACTACAGGACCAACTTAAAAACCCCACTTCCAGATGACATTCGTCAGAGGTTAGACTCAGTTGAGCAAAGTCGATGATGCTCGGGGTCGAGCCGTATACATTTCTGTACAATACCGTGACAGAAAGTGATTCCGGTCACCGCTAGCCCGCGTGCTTTAGCATATTCTGGCTATGGTTTTCATGCATTTTCACCGAAAAAATGATCGAATGGGTCATCCGACTAGTGGATGTTAAGAGTCTGCACCGCAAAAAGAAATTTCAATCGTAATTGACTAATCGCGAGGAGAAGTCATGAGGATACTGTTACTGCTTTCGAGTTTCCTGTCCGTTTCCAATCTGTGGTCCCAAACCGCCGTCCGGGCTCTCGACTTGGATGGAGGACACGCAAGGGTCTCTGCGTTGCCGCTGAACGGTTCCAACTTCACCATCGAATCCTGGGTCCTGCTTCCGGATGCGACGACGCCAAACAACCATATCATCTTTAGTCAGCCTCGGAGCGGGGACCTGAATGGAATCTCCTTTGGAATTCAGACGCTGGCGCAAGGCGGCTATGTTTACCTGCAGGTGGACGGTGGATCAGGAACCCATACTGCTGCAGGGACGAACATAGTCATGGCCAGCAACACATGGTACCATGTTGCCGCTACGTATGATGCGTCATCCGGGCAGTCGGAAATCTACGTGAACGGTCTTGACGACGGAGGCAACATCGCGATCGTGACATTCCCCCTCAGCACGGATTCCGCACTTGTGGGACGGCGCTTGGCGGCCCCCTCCGATTCACTCATCGGTACGATCGATGAGTTGAGAGTCTTCGGTAGCGTGGTTGGTCCGGACGACATCCGTGAATGGGTGCATCGTCCGCTGAATGCAGGACATCCGAATTATGCGAATCTACTTCTGTATTACAAGATGGATGAAGTCGGTGGCGGTACTTTGACGGACGGCTCCCCTGCGGCCAGGACGGGCGTGCTGAAAGGCAATTTTCTTCGTCCGTCATCCACGATTCCGATGCCATCACTCACTCTGTCTGATCTTCGCGCCATATGGGCAGGGGTCAGAGAGGACGCATGGCCGTACGGCGAGACGGAATCGGCGAAGTCCGATCTCCTGGCCCTCACCGAGTGGAATGCGCAGTCCTTAAATCCCGGCGAACATGTTCTCTTCGGGCATGACGATGGACCGTATGCCCCGGTGACTACGGGATTGCCGTTTGGGGTCGCCCGTCGACTCTCGCGGGTGTGGCGAGTGGAGACGGAGGGACCGCCTCATCAGGTGAATCTGTCGTTTGACGTCACCCCACTGGTGGTCTCGGATCCTTCCTCGATGCGGATTCTGATCGACACGGACGGCGACTTCAGCAATGCGAGCGTCCTGACCAATGACAACTACTGGGACCCGACCAAGGTTGACAAGAATGATGTCTCTGTGCCGAATGGCGCATACATCACGGTTGCATCCGTCTCATCAGGCAACCTGAATGAACCGATCCGGGTGATGAATCTTAATGACGCCGGAGCCGGGAGTTTCCGCGCGGCTCTGGACACCGCCAACACTCGGCCCGGCGCGGATCGTATTGAGTTCGATAACGTCGGTGAAATCGATCTGGTCAGCGAGCTACCGGCGCTGACGGACCCCTTCACCACGATTATCTCTAATAGCTCGACAAGCATCAATGCGTCCTCTCTGTCGGCCGGAGAACACGGGCTGACGATTTTGTCTCACTCCAATGTCCTCGAAGAACTTCGAATCGGCGGGAATTCCGCAGCCGGCAATGCAGGTCTGAGGATCTCAGGTACGGGCGCTCATAACAACATCATCCGACGTTGCTGGTTTGGCCTGGACTTTACCGGCACGCCTCAGCCGAACTATATCGGAATTCTTGTGGATGGAGGCGCTCATCACAATGTGATTGGCGACGACTATTCCACTCAGAGCAATACGATTTCCAACAATCTTCAAGAAGGTATAGTCATCTCCGGCGTGGGGACGGATTCCAACAGCGTGAGAGGCAATAAGATCGGCCTGGATCCGGGCGGGAATAGCGACATGGGTAATTTTAGTGTTGGGATTCGTGTCGATCAGGCTATCGGAACGCTCATCGGAGGTCCTTCCAATCTCGGCAATGTGATCGGCGCAAACGGAGCCGAAGGAATTCTTCTTGAGAACGGCGCACGCGGCACCGGCATTCGCGGCAACTACATCGGCGTCGATATTTACATGCTAGCGCATTCGAACGCAGGGAGCGGAATTCTGCTCGACAGTTCCAACGCCAATCAGATCGGTTCATCCGATGTCCAGGAAAGAAATTACATCGGCCGGAATTATGTAGATGGGATAACGATAGACGGCTCCGACTCGAACGTGATTGTCGGGAACCTCATCGGCGTCGACCCGGCAGGCGGAACCATTGGAAATTCGCGTCACGGTGTTTTTGTCAATAATTCTAAATTCAATCGAATCGGCGGACCGACCGTGGCCGAAGGGAACACGATTTCCTTCAACAGTTCGGAGGGCGTCTACTTCCAGGATTCGTATGACAGCTGGATCGAGTCGAACCGGATCGGAACGGACCAGTCCGGAAATAACGATGCGGGAAATGACGGCGCGGGAATTCGGCTGGAGTATTCGTTTGATATCTTTGTCGGCGGAACGACTCCGGGGAGCGGCAACGTCATCAGCGGCAATGCGACCGGTGTGGCTATCCTCGGAGGCGCCCACCACCGTCTGTATCAAAACACGATTGGTCTAAATATCGGCGGCACTTCCAGCATAGGGAATGACGAGGGCGTCGAGATCGAGGACTCGGACAGTAACTGGATCGGTACCGGATTCCCTGACGGCCGGAATCTGATCAGCGGCAATAATGGCGCGGGGATTCGTATTTCGACTCAGAGCTTTCGTGTTATCGGCAACAAAATTCTGGGCAATTACATCGGCACGAACAAAGACGGATTCGCGGTCGGTGTCGGCAATACCGGACATGGAATTCATCTGAGCGCCTTCAATGACAACATTATCGGCGATTCCATCGCGTTCAACCGGATCGCGGACAATGATACGGGTATTGTGATTCAGTCCAGCGGCTCGGGCCACGTGGACAGCGTGATCATGTACCGCAATGCCATCTTCGATCATCCTGCATCCGGCATCAAGGTCTACGCGGGACAGCAGGGGGATCCGATTGCCCCGGCAGTAACCAGCCTTCTGCCCAATACAGTGCTGGGGACAGCCAATGCAAATGCGAAGATCCATGTGTATGCGGATATTGGCGATGAAGGCAAGTTCTATCTCGGCGAAACCACGTCAGATGGTGGAGGGAGCTGGTCATTGAGCGTGACCGTGCCCCAAGGGCTGTTTGTGACGGCCTTACAGGACTTGAACGGACGCACCGGTCCATTCTCCAATGCGATGAATATTGTGATTTCTGACTCCCTGGTCGTGACAAAAACGCACGACAGCGCAACTGAACCTGGAACGCTTCGATTTGCGACCTGGTATGCGGCGGTCTTCCACGCGGGCCCCGATTCCATCAAAATCCACGCCTCGTTAGCCGGAGAAAAATTGGAGGTGAACGACGCCTACGGGCCGATCGCCGTCAATGGCGACAACACCCGCATCAATGGCGACCTCAACAACGACGGTGTTCCGGATGTGACTTTGCTGGGATCCATACTGACCAACGCTTTCCGAATCACCATGTCTGACAATCATCTATCAGGCTTCCGGTTTCTGGGCTTCGACACATCCGTCGTGATCAGCGGCAGTAACGCTCAAAATAACCGAATTACATCCTGTTACTTTGGAACGGATGGCGTCGAACTCCGGTCCGCGACAGGTGGAATCAAAATCGCAGACGGCGCCCAATACAACATGATCGGCGACAACACGTCATTCGGGCGAAATGTATTTGCAGGCCATGAGAGGTTCGGAGTTCTGGTGGAGGGTATCGGCACGGACTACAACGATATTTCCGGCAACTACATCGGCCCGGACATCACAGGTCAGTTCCCCACCGAGAATAAGAAGGGCGTTGAAATCAAGAACGGGGCGGAGAATAATAAAATCACCGGCAATCTGATCTCCGGCAACTTTGAGGAAGGCGTGGAGATTTACGCAGCCGACTACAACGACATCTTGGGCAATTTCATCGGTACCACCGCCAACGGATTGGCGGCTCTGTCCAACGGTGGGGGCGGTATCCATGTCAATTTGTCCAATCAGACGGACATCGGAGACGCCACCGGACAAGGCAGAAATGTCGTGTCCGGCAATAACGAAAACGATTCGCCGGGGATTGAAATAGAATTCTCAAATGACTGCAAGGTGTTCAACAATCTGGTCGGTCTCGGAGCCGATGGCGTCACGCCCCTCGGAAATGCCGGTGCCGGCATCATCATGCATGGTGGAAGCAGGAACTGGATTGGTAGTAATGCTGCCAACACTGGAAATGTCATTTCTGCCAATGCATTGGATGGCATCTGGATTCGCGGTGGAGACAGTCCCGGAGACTCCTCGAATTTCAACAAGGTGAAGGCCAATATCGTCGGTCTCGACCAGAGTGGCTCAACCTCTCTTGGAAATGGCGGTCACGGTGTCCGAATTTCCGGGTACTATGTCACGGAAGAATTCGGCATCTGGGGACCGGCGCGATACAATGAGATTGGTGACGCTTCTGGTACGGGTCGTAACCTGATCAGCAGTAATGGACTCAGCGGAGTCGTCATCGAAGGTTTTGATGCGCCCCACTCCATTATCGCCGGTAATTATGTAGGTGTTGACATAACGGGCAATCAGAATCGCAAGAACGGCATGGACGGTGTGACGATCTTCGGAGGCGCCGATTCCAGCCTTGTATATGAGAATGTCATTTCGGGACACTTTTACGTGGATGCCGGCGGCGACACAGCGGGCGCTGGCATACTGATTCAGAGCGCTGAATATGTTCGCATGTTCAGGAACAACATTGGCACCAACGCGGCAGGGACAGCGCCGATCGGCAATGGATCGGGCATTCTCATCTTGGGCGATTATTTCGGTTCAACCTCTCAAGATCACTGGATTGGTGACGGCACTGCCGGCATGCGCAATGTTATTTCGGGTAATATCCGAAGTGGAATCTCGATGGACAGCACCTACCGCACGAGGATCGCGGGTAACTACATCGGGACGGACGTGACGGGCGTGTTGCCGATCCCCAATCTGGGGATGGGCGTCGATCTCCACAGCGGATCGACCGCGGATACGGTCCAGGGCAACATCATTGCCTTTAATGGCCAGGCGGGAATTGGCGTCGCGGGCGCTCTGACGGACAGCAATGTGTTTTGGCAGAACCTGATTCTTGAAAATCAATGGGGCGGTATTCTGTTCAAGCCCGGCGATGGAGTTCAGAAAGGTGTCGCGCCGCCGCGGATCACCAGTGTGACTGCGACGACTGTGACCGGAAAGTCGGCCCCGAATGCATTCGTTCAGGTTTATGCGGACCGGCTGCACGGTAACCAGGGGCGCACGATCCTGGCAACCACAACGGCCAATGGGTCCGGGGATTGGACGGCCACGGTCTCGTTTGGGTCGGGCGACATCATTACCGCGATGCAGGACAGCGCCGGCCATTCTTCCGAACTGGCCATGTTCATACCTCTGCTGGGGGTCCTGTCGACGCCCAACGGAACCGATTTTGATTTCGGCAACGTAGTGCTTGGCGACAGCGCCTTCCAAACCCTGATGATTATTCCGCAGAACGGCATTGTCATCTTTCCCAGCGCCGGTGCACCTCCGCAAGTTCCATTCTCGGCAGTCTCGTCGAATTTCTCGACGCCCGACACTGTAGCGCCCGGCGACACCATGCGCGCTGTCGTCCGCTTTGCGCCGACCGCTCTGGGTTCGTATGCGGACACCATAGAGTTCTCCAATTCATCGGCCACGAATCCTCTGGTGATCATTCTTCATGGGAACGGCATCGTAGCCGCCGGTTTGCTGGGTTCCGGAGTCACAGCGATCGATTATATTCCCACGCGTGTGGGCGACAGTATTTCGGCGGTCGTTAAACTGACGGCAACGATTGGCAACGTGATCGTGAGTCAGATCCAGAATGCAACCACAGACTACCGATCAGACGCAGTCGTTCTGCCTGATACGATTGGTACGTCGAATGACTCGCTCCAGTTGACCGTGTGGTTCCGACCTCAGCAAACCGGATCGCGGATCGATACGCTGAAGGTGACTTCCAATTCGACCGGCGGCACGCCACTTCGTGTGGTGTTGCGAGGTACGGGCCTGGAAAACGTGCCGCCCGTTCTGACGCTGGGAGTCCTGCGCAGTACGATTGCCAAGAGCAGCGTGCAATTAGTCGTGGTCTCCAATGAAGGTCTGGCCGGCATCACCGGTACGGCGACGTTGGGTGGTACCACGAATCTGACTATGACGGGCTCCAATTCACGGGTATTCTCGACTTCCTACGCGATCCGCTCGACGGGTTCGCTGGTGCTGGATGTTTCCGCGCAGGATTCGGTCGGCAATCCGGCCACAGCCTCGAAGACGTACTCTGTCCTTTCGCTGACCAGCAAGGCGTTGACAGGCGAATTTGATGGAGTAAGAGTCGGCATACCGAAAGGCGGCGTGTCCTCCGACGGCTTCCTCCTCGGGTCGTATCGTGCGGATGAACTGACTTTGGGCATGCAGAAGGCCGCGACTGCCAATTGGTTGTCTTTGGGTGATCTGGACCTCCTGCTGACGACCGATATGAACAGGGGCGATCGCCTGACGGTGACCGTCCCGTACGATGCCAAGGCGCTTGCTGCGAACCGCGCAACGGATGCGTCCTATGACGAACGCAAAGTCGGAGTGTACGAACGCGTCGGGGACACGTGGGAATATTTGGGTGGGGAAGGACAGTCGGGTGCAGTGCAGTTCAAGACAGGACGAGGCGGAACGTTCGCCGTTTTCTACAATCCGGACCATGCGTTCTTGCCGAAGAAACTCGAGCTGTCGCAAAATTACCCGAATCCTTTCAACCCGACAACGACTATTCAGTTTGGTCTGCCGGATGAGAGTCGAGTGCGTCTGGTCGTATACAATATTCTCGGTCAGAAAGTCGCCGAATTGTTCAACGGCAGCCGCCGGGCGGGTTATCACACGGTGGTGTGGAATGGCCGAAACGATCTGGGCCGGCAGGTGGCCAGCGGCGTCTATCTGTATCGCCTCGAGTCCTCCCAGGGAGTGGTCTCGCGGAAGATGCTGTTGCTGAAGTAAAGGAAGAAGAATATATTGAAAATGAAAAGTGAGGAGCGGCAAATGATGAAGAAATGGGCAGTGTGTGTGGTTGCGCTCGGACTGCTATTCAGTGCGTGCGGTGAGGATGATCCACTGGATGTCGCCTGGCAGAAATTTCGTGCAGGAGAATACGCTGACGCCCACGCGGCGTTTACGGAACTGATTCCGGACGAGCGAGAGGCATACGTGGGTCTGGGTTGGACAACGATGCGCATGTCGGTGGATTCGCTGGATGCGTCGGATGCGTACTTTGCGGTCGTGGCCGGCGATTCTCTCACGGATGCGTACGCCGGATGGACTGCGATTGCCTTCGCGAAAACGCAACACGCACAAACCGTGGCACGCGCACAGTTTGTCGTGAGACGCAACGCTTCATATGTTTTTACGCATGACCGTACTGTCACTGCGAGTGACTTGCTGGTTCATGAAGGGTACGGGCAGTTTCACCAGGGCAATTACACCCGTGTGGTGCAAATTCTCACTACCCTCGGCGTGTCCGTTGCGGACAGTCAGCCGGCGACGTTACTCGCAGCTTTGGAAGGACTCTATCAGAGTTTTCGTTAAGACATTTGGATACGACAAGAAAAGCCGCCTTCGGGGCGGCTTTTTGCTTTAGTAGACGATCAAGTCCGGGCGGAAGGATTTTGCAAATGCGACAATCCCGCCTTCCAGATTGCTCACGTTGTGAAAGCCCTGTTGCTGCAGGAGCGACACGGCTTGCGCGCTTCGTATTCCGGTCTTGCAATGAACGACCACCGGACAATCCCGTCGGATCTTGGACAAATGCTCCTGTAGCGCGGCGAGTGGAATGAGGATGCCGCCGAGATTGGCCAGATCGTATTCCTCTTTTGTTCTCACGTCGATGAGTTGAAAAGGACGCCCTTCCTGAATCATGATCTGAAGCTCTTCTACAGCAATTCCTCGAGTCGTCTGGCCGCGGAGTCCGCAGAAGCCTTCGTAGTCGATCAATTCAGTGATCGTCGGGTGGTCGCCGCTTAGCGGATTCTTGGGATCGCAAGCAAATTCGATCATACGGGTTTCGAACCGGAGTGCGTCAAACAGCAGGAGTCGACCGCTGAGCGGACGGCCGATTCCCGTGATCACCTTGATTACTTCATTGGCTTGGATGCATCCCATCATTCCGGGAAGCACGCCCAAAACGCCTCCCTCGGCGCAACTGGGGACGGAGGAGGGCGGCGGCGGGGACGGAAATAAGTCCCGGTAGTTCGGCCCGCGGCTTCCATCCGCACGTGGTACATTGAAAATGGACGCTTGCCCGTCAAAACGGAAGATCGAAGCATACGCCAGCGGTTTTCCCAATAGCACGCAGGCATCGTTAGTTAGGTATCGCGTGGGAAAATTATCGGTTCCGTCGGCGACCACGTCGTACGATCCGATAATGGACATGGCATTGTCGGAATTCAATCGCACTGGATAGGTCTCAACCGATACGTGTGGATTCAGGGCGCGGATGCGCTCCGCGGCAACCTCGGCCTTGGCGCGGCCGACATCGTGAGTGGCGTAGAGAACCTGTCGTTGCAGATTGGACACATCGACAACATCTTCATCGACGACGCCGATGTGACCGACTCCCGCGCTGGCGAGATACAGAAGCAGCGGACTGCCCAGTCCACCGGCGCCGATCACCAAGACACGAGCGGACTTAAGCTTTTCCTGTCCTTCTCTTCCAAAGTGCGGGAGAATGAGGTGACGCGAATACCGACGGAGTTCGTCGGTTGTTAGAGCGGCCATCGTGGCAAGGGATCAGGCTTGTTCGAGAACCATCGCGCCGCCCTGACCACCGCCGATGCACAACGTCGCGAGACCAAACTGCAGTTGCTGACGTTTCAATTCCTTCAGTAGTGTAATGACGAGACGCGTTGCGGACGATCCGACCGGATGTCCCAGCGCAATCGCGCCGCCATTGACATTCAGGATGCCCCGATCGATTTCGCCCAGGGCGTCCGGCAGGTCGAGTTGTTCGTTTGCAAATTGTTTGGACGCGAAACACCGTTCGTTGGCGATCACTTGTGCGGCGAACGCCTCATTCATCTCGATACGCTGGATGTCCTTCATCGTCAGGCCGGCCTGCTTCAGCGCGATCGGCGTACTGAAAACCGGACCCAGCCCCATTCGCTCCGGATCGAGACCGGCAAAACCGAATCCGCGGATCACGCCCAGCGGCTGAAGCCCGAGAGATTTTGCTTTTTCCTCAGACATCACCAGTACAAACGCCGCGCCGTCCGTGATCTGGGACGAATTGCCGGCTGTGACTGTGCCGTATCGTCGATCAAAGACCGGACGAAGTTTTCCAAGGGCCTCCATGGTCTGATTCTTTCGAATGCCGTTGTCCTCGTCCACAAGGGTTTTGAAGTCCGCACCGAGCTGAACGGGGACGATTTCCTGTTTGAGAATGCCGTTGTCCGTGGCCGTGGCGGCGCGCTGGTGGCTCATCAACGCTAGTTCATCCTGCTCTGCGCGCGTGACGCTGAATTCTTTGGCAAGCACCTCTGCCGTTTCACCCATGTTGAGACCGCAAAATCCGTCGGTCAGCCCGACCTGGAGACCAATGACGGGTTTGAGGTCGCGCAGTTTGATCTTACTCAAGGCGCCCAATTTCTGTCCAAACGATCGGGCTTTGTACACCTCCGCGAACTTGTCGGTGAAGGCTTGTTGAAACAGCAGGGGAATGTTGCTCATCGATTCCACGCCGCCCGCAATGATGGTATCGGCGAGTCCGGCTTGAATGCGCAGATACGCATCGACGATCGCCTGCATACCGGATGCGCAATTGCGTTGCACGGTAAAAGCAGGAACGTCTTTCGGGATGCCCGCCTCCAACGCCACAATCCGCGCGATATTGGTCGCTTCGGGCGGCTGGGCGATATTGCCGACGATGATTTCGTCGACTACGTCACTCCGTTGTTCCGTGCGGCTGAGGAGTTCTCTCATCGCCAGGTTGCCGAGATCGATCGCCGTCAGTTTTTGAAACAGCGTGCCGGCTTTCACGTAAGGTGTTCGCACTCCGTCTACGATAACTACTTTTTTCATGGTCAGGATTTGTTTGCGTACGAGTTCTTGACGAGTGCATCGAGGTATTTCCTCGGATCTTCCACAACTTCTTCGGACACGCGGAAGGTCGAAACACCCGCCAGTTTGAGGCCATATTCATAGTCTTTGAACAGCTGGTGAAGCAGTTGATCGACCGCGCGGTGTTCGCGCTCAGCCTGCTGCGTCAGGCGTGTCAGCGCGGTATCCGGAAATTCCAGAACGATCCCATGCTGTTCCAGAAACGTACGCTGGAAGGCTCGGATGGCTCCTTCGGCCAGTACGACGCGCAGTTCTGATTCCGGATTCTCGACCACGGCCCGCGTGACGCGGAACGTCCGAATCGATGTAGACGGCAATTTCTTTTCAAACTTGATGAGAACGTTTTCCAGGATGTTGACCAGGCCGCGCGCTCCCGTTTTCTGTTGGTAGGCACGCTCGGCCAGCAGTTGCAGAGCGTCGTCGTCAAATTCGATTTGAATTCCGTACGCCTCGAAGTCGCGTTTCTTGCTGAGGGTTACGGAACTGTTCGGGTTTTTCAGAATGTTGAACAGGGCGTCGATGGTCAATTCATTGAGGTTGGCGACGACCGGTAATCGACCGACGAACTCGGATTCGAATCCGTATTCGACGAGATCTTCGGTCGTGACGGATTTGAATACCTCGGCCTTGGAAACTTTCGATGCGGAGACATGCTGCGCACCGAAGCCGATCCGCTTTTGATTGAGGCGTCGGGAGATAATATCTTCCAGACCCGAGAACGCGCCGCTCACGACGAACAGGATGTTTTTCGTGTTGACCTTCTTGCGCTGGACTTTTCCAGTACGTTGTGCTTCCATCGCGGCTTCCATCTGCGAGGCCATGTCGTGAGGGACACGCAGATCGACTTCCGACTCCTCCATCAGTTTGAGGAGGTTTCGCTGGACGCCGGATCGGGACACATCGAGCCCGCGATTGTTTGTCGAGGAGGCGATCTTGTCAATTTCGTCCAGATAGACGATGCCGTATTCCGCGCGTTTGATATCGCCGTCGGCTTCCTTGACGAGTTCACGGATCAGGTCCTCGACATCGCCGCCCACGTAGCCGGTCTCGCTGAATTTTGTCGCGTCTCCTTTGACGAAGGGCACGCCGATCTTCTTGGCAATCAGTTTGACGATATACGTCTTGCCCACGCCGGTCGGTCCGATCAGGAGGACATTGCTCTTGATGTTGCCGACCAGTTTTTGCTCGTCGGTGAGCGTGTCTTCGAGTTTCATCCGGTTGTAGTGCGTAGCGATTTTCGTGGCGATGATTTCAATCGCTTCCTGCTGGCACTCGACATACTGATTCAAATATGCTTCGAGTTCTTCCGGCTTCAGATCGAAATCGGCCGGAGTCTGGTCCTGTGTTCCCTTCACACCGGCCTTGCTTCCGCTGGTATCCTGTTCCGGATCCGGCTGGGCGTATTTCTGCTTGAGGAATTCTTCAAATTCCTTCTTGAACTGGTCCGTATTGGTATGCGAGGAGATATTCACTGCATTCCTTTCATGTTCAATGCGATAATATAACGTCCGATGAACCACGAAATTTCGATAATAACTTACACGCGAGGGAGCAGAATAGCAACCGCCTTTGAGACAACCCAGGACTTCCGTGGCGTGACGGGATGAGAGGGGCCCTGGACGCGAAGCGGCTTCCGGTCTCGCGTGGGCAAGCTTCCTCTGACGATGTTCTTATCACTGACGATCGTCATTTCTTGTCGAAGGGGCTGGCCGTATTGTGGAATTGGAAGGCGGAAAATCATCATTGTTTTGCCTCCAACGGAGCTGTACGTTTGTTGGAGGCCGCGGTGCTTGGGACTGCAACAAAGGAGTCACATTATGAAAACGCTGATACTCGCCATGATCGTGGGATTTCTTGTTTCGTGGAACGTCAAAGACTATGCTGAACTTGAATGGACCGATCCCAACGAGCACGCCTATGTCGGAGCCGATAAATGCAAGCCGTGTCACATGTCTCCCAAGAAGGGTGCACAATACAAATCCTGGAAAGAAAGCAAGCATGCGCAAGCCTTCGAGACGCTTGGAAGCGACAAGGCAAAGGAAATTGCAACTGCCAAGGGACTGGGCAATCCTCAAACGGAGTTGGCCTGTCTGAAGTGTCACATCGACGGTGCTGGGCTAGACGCCAAGTTTTACACGGAGAAATACCGCAAGGAAGACGGCGTCAGCTGCGAGTCCTGCCATGGCGCTGGAGGTGATTACTGGACGAAGGAAGTCATGCAAGCCATAACAGACGGCAAAACTCCGGGCGAATCGGTCGGCCTGATCAAGCCCGATGAAGCGCGTTGTAAGACGTGTCATAATGAGGAATCTCCGACTTACAAGCCATTTACCTACTCAGAAATGCATTCCCTCATCAGTCACCCTCGACCCAAATAGGGTAAAATAGGGTAAATTAGTCGAATCCAGATGGAGGACGGTTTCTTTACGAACCGTCCTTCCAGGGACCGGTTATCAGAAACTGGTATGGTGTGTCTGGGAGGGCTGTCCGTATGACCAAATAGCGTCCCAAACCCCTCCCGGTATTCAATCATATTTGGCCTTGACGATTGTCATTTCTTTGTAAAATCGAATCGGTTACACTTGTCATAGATAATTCGTAATCAACCCACCCGAAAGGAGGCGGATGTCATGAATAGATCTCTTCTGAAATTCATTAATCTGTTTGTCACCCTCTTTGCCGTGTCGTTATTGTCCTGCGAAGGGCCACGCGGTCCGGCCGGAACGAATGGCGAAGACGGTATCGACGGCGTCAATGCCAATGCATGTTTGGCTCCCTGTCATAACAGCGGCGGCATATGGGAACAGTACAGCAATTCGTCTCATTTTGCGGAGATCCTGCTGACCGAAGAGCAGGAGACATTTACGAACAACACCGGCCGGTCCTGTGGAATGTGTCATGCCAAGGATGCCCTCGCTTCTCGGCTGGATGGAGCGGTTTCAAATTCCGGGGGCACAGTGGCGAATGTTCTTCTGGGTCAAATCCTGTATAAGAACACCGGGGACAACAAAATCTATGAAGCGGGGTACGACGGCAATGCCAACTTTGCACAAATCCAGTGTCTGACCTGTCACGAACCCAAGACCGATTCGACAAACCAGCACGTGACTTCGATCTATGTGCCGGGCAATTATCCACTTCGCACGTCTACCACGCAGGGCATTTATATTGAAAAGAGCGCGACGACGGCCTCGGCGACGGGGACTCAAATGCCCAATTACGGGACAGGTAATACCTGCATGATGTGCCATAAATCCCGTAAGGATGTCACGGATTTTATCAAGACGACGAACGTGTCACTGACATCGCGTCACTGGGGTCCACATGAAGGCCCGGGCGCGGACTTGTATTCCGGTGAAGGCGGATATGAGTTCACAGGCGAAACCTATTCCAATTCGACGCACGTGGCGGCTCTGAACAAGGCGTGTGTGACCTGTCATATGCCGGGAATCACCGAAAACGGCAATTACGGGAACCATGATTTTTCTCCAAAAGTCGCGTCGTGTGCCGTGTCCGGATGCCATACAGGCGCCACAGATATCAGTTCCATCCAGTCTGCTTCAGTGGCCAATCTCGAGACGCTGTTGAAGCAGTTGCAGGATATTCTGAACACGTTTGATCCCGACAGCACGGGTCCTGCGACCGCCGGTCTGCTGAGCCAGGTGGACGCACCGACGGAATATGTGCTGGATTCGCTGGCCTCATCATCAGATCCGGTCTTGAGTTCGAACGCGACCACCCGTTTTGCAAATATCTATCACGACGCGGTCCGTGTGCAGCGAACAGCTACCTTCAATTCGACGACCGGTAAGTGGACGAGTTCCAGCATCTCGGTTCAATTGTCCAAAGACCGGGCTGGTGCGCTGTATAATTATTTCCTGGTCGTTCGATCCAAGGGGTACGGATACCACAACTACAAATATGCGGCTCAGTTGATTTTCGATTCGATTGAGGCGTTTGGAGTGACACCGACCGGTGCCCGTCCTTTGTAGAGGCTTGCTTTTTGTCATGGGGCGCCTTATGCTGAGGCGCCCTTCTTACTACAGGTAACACTATGCAGAACCGAACCTTTCCATGGATCATCTGCTGCTCCTTGATCTTGCTGGTCGTTCATGATCTCTCTGCGCAATCGCTGTCGCTTCGCACGTCGACGTCGTTCTACGCCTGGGAAAACCAATTCGTAGACTCGACGTACGAATCCGCCAGGAGCCTGCGGGCATTTCAGTCGATTGTATTTGATGCACGTGAAGTGGTCATGCCGTCGCTGTCCGTCCATGGCTATGTCCGCGGGATGGTCGATTTGGGAGCGGAAGCAGGGGAAAATCCCGACTATCGCGTGTATAATTTGTATGCTCGCTGGGCACGATCGGTGCAGAACGACCGGCGGTGGGATATTCGACTGGGACGTCAACACATTTTCACCAGCGCCCGGTCCGTGAATGCGGATGCGATCCGCGTCGAGTTTGTACAGCCATCCTCGGTCAGCATGATGGCCTTCTTCGGCTCGTTGCCATCGGCAGACGGCCACGTCGGGATTCTGAAGCCGTTTGAGCGACGCGCATGGGGAGGCAAAGTGTACACGTCCGCGTGGGGTCAAACGAATGCCGCGGTATCGTTCATCGACAAACATCGGGATGGGCCGTTTTATCTTACCGAATCCGCATCAGGCGGTGACAGTCTGGTCCTGCGGCCCGATCTGGAAGAGCGATTGGCGTCACTGGACGTCCATCGTGCGTTTACGAAGTACGTGAATTGGTATGCTCATGTCGACTACGATTTTCTGCAAAGCGAAGTTCAGAAAATGTCCACTGATATTCAGACTCACATTACGCCGGAGCTGGACGTGTCGGTTCTATATGCCTATCGTCGACCCAGGGTTTTCGAGAGCACGATCTTTGGCGCCTTTGGCGATGCAGAGGCGAATCAGGAAATCTGGATGCGCGCGTCGTACCGTATCGATCATCACTGGACGGCCGGCGTCGAATACGCCAATGTGTTTTACAAACTGAAAGATGCGTGGCGTTGGGGCGGTTTTGTGTCGTACGATCGGGTGAGCGCCCACTACATGCGGCGTCTCGGATACGGCGGAACGATGAGCGGGTTTGCCTTGTCGGCCTATCATCCGGTGACGTCCAGGATTGGGGTGACCGGCTCGTTGTCGTATTACACGTTTGAGTTGGGGGATGATATTACTTCGACCATGGTCGTCGATCCAATTTCCCGGCAGGTCCTGGACAACGTGAACACCAGCCTGACAGGGGTCCTGCGGACACAGGTGCAAGTGACACGTTCCGTGGCGGTGGATGCCGAGGGACAGTATTTGAGTCAGAATTTGAAAAGTTCTCCTGTGTATGGCGGGCAAAAGGCCGATTGGAGACTGTTTGTCCGCGCCAATTATTGGATATTCAACCGGTGGTAGCCTATGAAAACGAGTAGATGGATTCCACTTCTTCTGATCACGCTGATGTTTGCAGTCAGCTCGATCTGGTGGGCGCCCCGTGTCGGGGCATCGAAACTGCCTTTGCGATCTGTCGACGTCGGGGGGAAGCTCGGACGCCGGTACGCGGACATTTACAAAGAACAAGATCGGACGAGCCTGATCAAGCACAGCCATCAATTCCATGCGGAAACCGGCGCGGACTGCGAAAGCTGCCATGCATCCATCCAGGCGAGCACCCGCTCCTCGGACAACAACCTTGGGAAGATGACACAGTGCTACGAATGCCACGATCAGAAGAAGACCGAATGTTCGGTTTGCCACGTCGAGCCGGGTGAACCGTATTCATCTTTCGAGAATCCGAAACGAGAACTTGTTTTCGACCACCAGGAACACATCGGCGAGCTCAAGATTGCCTGTGTGACGTGTCACGTTGATATCGCGAAAAAGGATTATACCAATGTCCGGACTCTGCCGCCCATGGAGACGTGCACGGGCTGCCACAACGGCGCAAAAGCATCCGACCAGTGCGAGACGTGTCATACGGACGTTCGGTTCATTCGTCCCGCTGATCACGAGCCGGGGTTTGTGCGAACGCACAAACAGATCGTTGCGTCATCCAGCGACGCCAACTGCCTGATGTGTCATACGCAAAGCAGTTGTCAGGAATGTCATGAAGGCGGACAGATCAGCCGCATGAAGAAGGCGAATGAATGGGAGGCATCGCGCGGAAGCTCGGCATTGGGCACAGGGTCAGGCCAGATCGGTCAGAATGTGCATGCGCTGGATTATATGGTGACGCATCGTTTTGACTTCAAAGCGAAGACGCAGGATTGTCAGAGTTGTCACGAAGCGGAGACGTTTTGCGTGACGTGTCACAGCGGCAGCGGCAAGGCGACGCGGCCTGCGTGGCACAATGTCGCAGGATTTGTCGGCGCGGGCGGGGGATTCCATGCATCGCTGGCAAAGAAGGACATGGAAGCATGCGTAGTCTGTCATGCATCGGCACAGGAGGATGTGACCTGTCTGCAGTGCCATACGACGAAAGGCGGACTGAAATGAATAAGCTATTCGCGATCGTCATCGTCGGCCTGTTGCTTTCGTGCAGTGAACGACGCGGAATCACGCCGTCGTTCACGTCGCCGGAGACGCTCTCCTATACAGCCGACATGAAGCCAATGTTTGACGCCTCGTGCATCACGTGTCATGGTTCAACAAGTCCGTCGGGCAATTACAGCCTGGCCACCTATGCCGGCGTTCTCGGCAACGGATCCGACGCGACGCCCAATGCGATTCCGGGAGATGCCAATAGCCTGATCATCACGAAGATCCAGTCCGGCCATTCTTCGTGGGCCAGCGATGCGACGAAACTGGAACTCCTGATCCAGTGGGTGGTTGAGGACAGTCTGAGAGAAAACTGAACGCCTGACCTCTCGTTACGGAGGGAACCCTTGCATTCTGGACGCGAAACCGCGACCTTCCATCCAGTCGACAAGCCAATCCGGTTTACGCGTGGTTAGAATTCTCCTCATAGCCCTTCTGGCGCAATGTGCGCAAGCGCAAGCGTTGCGCGGCGTTTGGAATCAGTTCAAAGGGAAGCCGAAGTCGGAAATAACGGAGCACCTGATTTCGCTGGGCCGCGATTCGATTCTCAAGATGACCATAGAGGAAGCCAGGGTACGGTATCCGGATTTTGATCCAGGAGCCTTTCCCTATGTGCGCGTGAAGCGTGGTCCGCAGGGAGTGACAGTATCTTTTCAAATGGCGATCGTGTATCGGCAGAAAGAAAAGCCGGCGCGGTATGATCTATTTGTCAATTTGACGCATCGCTCATTTGGGTGGACCCGATTCGGTGAAGGCGATGACATTCCGGCGTTCCAATGGGATGCCAGCGCACGAGCCGCTGTACGATGGGTTCTGAATCTGGATTCCACAGTGCGGGTGGATACGCTGACGTTTCCATCGCATGGCCAGATTACCATTCTGGATGACGGCGACTTGTACCGCATTGAAGTCACTTCATCGACATTCCTCGAGTCGTATCGCTTGAACAAGCGAACGCGTGCGAGATCGGATTCATTTCATGAATATCATTCCATCCGGGACGATGATGAGGAAATTCTCCGATGAAAGCATGGCTAATGGGTATTTGGATGTCCGCAGCGGTGTGGGCGCAGGAGGTGGATGCCATAGCGCGCTGGAAGAGCCTCGGCAGGGATTCGCTGATCGCGTTGGCCACCGTGAAGCTTCAGAGAAGTTACTCGACATTTGATCCACGCGAGTTCGATCGTGTCATCGTGGAAGTCACGCGGAAGGATGTGCGGGTGCAATTTACACACTCGATTCGTTACATCGCCCGCAAGACGGCGATGAAATACGAGGCCTATGTGTACTTTGTCAGCGGTACATCCGGCAGTTCCATAGAAAGCAATCCGCAGGATTACGGGGAGGAGTTTGAGGACTATGCTTTCTTCAAATGGAAGGAGTCTGATCGGAAAGCCGTAAAATTTGTCATCGATGCGATCAACCTGGACGATGAGGTAGGGAACATTCCCGGCGGCATCCTGCCGAGGGGGACTCAGATGGTCATCCGTGAGGAATCGGGATACTATGACGTGACGGTGGATTCGTACAGCACGCATTCTTTTTATAAGGTCAAGAAGGGATCGGGGAAGATCTACGACGCCGGTCACAAACATTATGCACGCGACCGAGATGAGGTGAGGGAGTTTCTGGAATAATCAGCTACGGTACAGCGTCAGGCAGACGTTCCGTTCGGTAGTCAGGTCGATGAGAGGAGGGATGTGGCGACCGCCGGCTCCCGGTTCATGCAGAAATGTTGCATTCACGCTGTCCAATTCCGGGATCCACTTGCGAATGTACACGCCGTCCGGATCGAATTTCTTGGATTGCGTCAGAGGATTGAACACACGAAAGAATGGCGCGGCATCCGCCCCGGTTCCAGCGACCCACTGCCAATTTCCGTTATTGCTCGACAGTTCGTAATCCAACAGTTTCTCCGCAAAATATTGCTCGCCCCAACGCCAATCCACGTGGAGGTGCTTGACGAGAAACGATGCAGTGATCATGCGTAGACGGTTGTGCATGAGACCGGTCTGATTCAGTTCGCGCATTCCCGCATCGACGATGGGGAAACCGGTCTCGCCCTTCTTCCACGCGTCGAACCACTGGGGGGAATTCAACCAGCGTATGCGTTCGGCTTGCGGCCGAAAGGTCTGGTGCGTCACTTGCGGGAAGTGGTGTAAGATCATCATGAAAAATTCCCGCCAGATCAGTTCCGACAGGAATGTCTGACTGCCTGTATCGCGACGTCCCAAGAGATCGTGTACCATCGCGCGAATTGACAAGTTGCCGAAACGGAGACAGGGCGACAATCGTGACGTTCCTGCGTGGTCCGGGCGGTCGCGTTCGACATCATATTGCCGGCACGTCGACTGTAGAAAGACATTCCACTTCTTCAGAGCTTCAGTCTCGCCGCCCTGAATAACATTGTCTATGACCGGGAGAAAACCGATCGCATCGAGTGAAGATACACGACCGGGAATGTGGGGTGCGGAGATTCGCAGAAGATCCGGTGGCGATGATGATGGAGATGGGGGATGGTCCTGCAGTTGGCCGATCCAGCGGTTCTTGTATGCGGTGAAGACCTTGAATGGCTTGCCGTCATTCGTAAGGATCTCGTCTTTCTCAAACATAACCTGGTCTTTGAAGGTCTCACAGTGGACGCCCATGTCCGATAAGAGAGTTCGCACGTGAGCATCACGCTGGATCGCATAGGGTTCGTAATCGTGATGAAAGAACACCGCATCGGGGCTCAGAGCGGACACGATGGAGGTCCATAGATCGGTTGGCCGCCCCTTCACGAGGTGCAACGCATCGGGATTGGGAAGTCTCCGGCGGATGTCATCTAGAGATTGCCAGATGAAGGTCAGCCGGCGGTCGTCTCGAGGCAAGCCTTCCAGCAAGTCCGTGTCAAAAATAAACAGCAGGCTGACGGTTTGGCTCACACGCAGGGCGTGTTCCAGCGCCGTGTGGTCCATCAGGCGGAGGTCCCGCCGAAGCCAGACGATGGAATGTCGAAAGGTCATGCAGGACAATACGAAATCACTGCGATCAATTTCAAATACGCGATGGACTGGCGAATGGCAGCGCTCTCCGTTGTAGTTCACCGAAGATTTGAATATCATGGGGACCATGTATTCTTCACTTGCTGATTGTCTTACGGATTTGGAACGCAGCGGACAACTGCTGCGAATTCACGAAGAAGTGGATCCCTACCTGGAAATGGCATTGATCCAGCGACGGGTGTATGCGGCTCGCGGCCCGGCGCTGTTGTTTGAGACAGTCAAAGGCTGTCGATTTCCGTGTGTGTCGAATCTTTTCGGAACCCTTGAGCGCACGCGATTTATTTTCCGCAGGACGCTCCGGCATGTGCAGAAGTTGATCGACCTGAAAGTCGACCCGCTGACGGGTCTCCGGCATCCGTTTCGGTATGCCGACATGCCCTGGATCGCTCTGCATACGATCCCGAAACAAGTCCGGTCGGGTCCGGTATTGCAGAACTCGTGTCGGATCGGCGACTTGCCGCAGATTCATTGTTGGCCGAAAGACGGCGGAGCGTTCGTGACCCTGCCACAGGTGTATACAGAGAATCCCGAACCTCCGCACACCTCGAACCTTGGCATGTATCGCATTCAATTGTCAGGCGGGGAATATACGGCCGACCGGCAAATCGGCATGCATTACCAGATTCACCGCACGATAGGAGTTCATCATCACGCGGCGATTCGACGTGGAGAAAAATTGAGAGTCAGCATTTTTATCGGGGGGCCGCCGGCGCATACGTTGGCGGCTGTGATGCCGTTGCCGGAGAATCTAAGCGAACTGATGTTTGCCGGTGCGTTGGCGGGTCGGCGCTTTCGCTACGTACGCTTGCCTGATGGCCATGTCGTATCGGCGGACGCGGATTTTTGTATCACCGGCACAGTGGATCCTCACAGGCAGTTGCCGGAAGGGCCGTTTGGGGATCACCTGGGATATTACAGTTTGAAACACCCCTTTCCGTACATCGAAGTGGATCGCGTCTATCATCGGAAGGGTGCCGTGTGGCCATTTACGGTCGTCGGTCGTCCGCCGCAGGAAGACACGACGTTTGGCGAAATCATTCACGAAATTACGGGGCCGGTGATTCCCACGTTGATTGGTGGATTGCACGCTGTTCACGCTGTGGATGCGGCCGGAGTGCATCCGCTGCTCCTGGCCATCGGAAGCGAACGGTATGTTCCATTTGAGGAAAGACGACCCCAGGAACTTCTGACCATCGCAAACGGAATTCTCGGGCAAGGTCAATTATCGTTGTCAAAATATGTGTTCATCGTTGCGAAGGAAGATGATCCCTCACTGGACATTCACGATGTTGGGAAATTTCTGACCCACGTGCTGGAGCGAGTCGATTGGCAGAGGGATTTGCATTTTCAGACGCGGACCACGATCGACACGCTGGATTATTCCGGACAGGGATTGAACCAGGGATCCAAGCTGGTGATCGCTGCGGCCGGTCCACGACGCCGCTCGTTGCCGACGGAACTGCCATCCGGCGCGACGCTGCCGGAACCGTTTCATCATCCGAAACTGATCTTGCCGGGTGTGCTGGCGATCCAAGGTCCGCCGTATGCGGTCCAATCGTCGGCGCACGGAAAGACACGGGAGCTCTGCCAGTTCTTCGAGCAGCAGAGAGCGTGGAGCGAATTTCCGATGGTTGTGATTGTCGACGATAGCGATTTTGCGTCGGCGAATCTGAATAATTTTCTTTGGGTGACATTCACGCGATCGGATCCGGCGCCGGATATTTCGGGGGCCCATTCCAACGTCGTCGACAAACACTGGGGGTGTGCGGGTCCGCTGGTGCTTGATGCCCGCATCAAACCGCACCACGCGCCGCCGCTGGAGGAGGATCCTGCAGTTGTCAAGAGAGTCGATGCGCTGGCATCTCCGGGACGCGTTTTGCACGGAATCATTTAGGGAGACAGGATGAGTACGATAGTCATACTGGGTGGCGGTGTTGGCGGCATTGTCACGGCCAATGAATTGCGCCACAGATTGCCGAAGCATCATGACATTGTTCTTGTGGAGAAGGACATGGTCCATTCCTTTGCTCCATCGTTTCTGTGGGTGATGACGGGCGACCGACGGCCTCAGGAAATAACCCGGCCGCTCCATTCTCTTGTGCGGTCGGGTGTGTCGGTTGTGAATGCCGATGTGACAGGGATTCATCCTGCGGAGCGACGAGTTGCCACGTCCGGTGGGACGATCGCATACGATTACCTGGTGATTGCGCTGGGGGCGGAGCTGGCGCCCGGACGTGTGTCCGGCCTGCAATCGTCTGCATACTCGTTTTATTCTCTTTCTGAGGCGATCCGGTTGCGGGATGCCTTGCTGAGTTTTCGAGCTGGAACGGTTGTCATGATGGTTGCCGCGCTTCCGTACAAGTGCCCCGGGGCACCCCATGAGGGCGCGATGTTGATTGCCGACCACTTTCGAAAACGAGGCTTGCGCAATCAGGTCGACATTCACCTCTACACTCCCGAGCCCCAGCCGATGCCTGTTGCCGGACCGCAACTGGGTGAAAGTGTTCGTGGAATGCTGGCATCCAAGGGAATCGAATTGCACCCGCTTCATAAACTCGTTTCTGTGGATTCAGAACATCGTCTACTTCTTTTTGACGGCAAAGATCGTGTTTCGTATGACCTCCTTGTGGCTATTCCGCCGCATCGTGCACCGGGCTTCCTGCGAGACGCCGGGCTGACTAACGAGGCGGGCTGGGTGCCTGTCGATCGTTCGACACTGGAGACCCAGACGGAAAACGTTTTTGCGATCGGTGACGTTACGGCGATTTCGATTCCGGGACGATGGAAGGCCGATGTTCCGATGAATCTCCCCAAAGCGGGCGTATTTGTTCACACTCAGGCAGAGATTGTGGCGAAGCGAATTGTCGACCGGATTGCCGGACGGACATCGGACGCGACATTCTGCGGAGCCGGTTACTGCATGCTGGAAGCGGGCGAAGGCATGGCGGGCTTTGCTTCGGGAGATTTCTTTGCGGAGCCGGCGCCGAAATTACAGCTGCGGAAAATCGGAAAGGCATGGCATCTCGGCAAGGTGCTGTTCGAACGATGGTGGCTGGCGCCCTTCGGTTTTCGGAAGACTCTCTATCGTCTGCTGTTGGTACTGGGGGCAAAGGTGTTGAGAATTCCGATTTGAGTGCGTTCGACGAATATGCCGAGGACTACGATCGGTGGTTTGAGACCAAGTCGTGTGCCTACCAATCGGAACTGAATGCGGTTGGTCGCTGGATTCCTGAGGGTGCGGTGGGAGTAGAGATCGGCGTCGGTACGGGAAGATTTGCGGAGCCGTTCCACATCACGACAGGCGTGGAGCCTTCTGAATCGATGGGCCGGATCGCGCGTTTGCGTGGGATCACGGTCGTTCGCGCGGTCGCAGAGCAACTGCCCTTTCGGTCGGGTCAATTCGATTTCGCTTTGATGGTGACGACGCTCTGTTTTGTCGATGACCCACTCAAGGCTCTGCAGGAAGGCCATCGAATCCTCCGCGAGGGCGGCTCTCTCATACTGGCCATAATCGATAAGACGACGGTACTCGGCAACCTATACGCCGCGAGAAAGATGACTAGCAAATTCTATCGCGACGCGAAATTCTATTCCGCGCACATGGCGATCGACCTGCTTCAGCAGAGTGGCTTTGATGACGTTCGCACGTGTCAAACGATTTTCTCCGATCCACGGTCGATGACGAAACCCGATCCGGTGAGGGACGGCTACGGCGAAGGTATGTTTGTGGTTATCCGGACAAAGAAAGGAAGGGATCGCTGACGATCGGCTGATCGTTCGATTCCAGCGTTTTCGTGCCTCCGCACAGGTGACGATTCTCATTGAATATCCTCCCGAACCTGTTAAATTTTGCGTGCCATGGAACTACGCTGTCTTCACATTGCCGATATTTTTGCCCAACCCGGCATGACAGCCGTTCGACAAGCCCTCCCCACGTTGATTTCCGATCGACAAATCGATTTCGTTGTCGCCAACGGTGAAAACGCGTGCGAAGGCAAAGGCATTACCGAAGCCCAATGCCAGGAATTGTTCGACCTGGGCGTTCACGTGATCACCAGCGGCAATCACATCTGGGATCGAAAGAAGACATTCTACGCCGATCACCCGATGATTCGCAGTTGTCTGTTGCGTCCAGCGAACTATCCGGCGGGCAACCCGGGCCGGGGCGCGGCCATTTACAAACTCAAGAACGGTTTGAAGATCGGCGTACTGAATTTGCAAGGCCGCACGTACATGCTCGATATCGATTGTCCCTTCCGGATCGGCGCGGCGGAAGTGGAGGAATTGCAAAAATACACCAAACTCATTCTGATCGATTTTCATGCCGAGGCGACCGCAGAGAAAATTGCATTTGCCTACACGATGGACGGGAAGGTCAGCGCGATCATCGGGACGCACACGCATGTGCAGACGGCGGACGAACGAATCCTGTCTGGTGGGACGGCGTACATCACGGACGTCGGGATGACCGGTCCCCACGACGGTGTGATCGGGATGGAACGGGAGCCGACGATTTCGAAATTTGTTTTGCAGACATATCACAAGTTCGAACCGGCCAAAGGCGATGTGAAGTTTCACGGCGTCCTCATGACCCTCGACACCGACTCGGGCAAAGCCCTGGCCATCGAACGCATCAAAATCGACCTATGATGGAGATCCCATGGCCCTCATCATCGACGGAAAGAAAATCGCAGAGGACATTCGCAAAGAAGTAGCCGCGGAAGTCAGCGAACTCAGGAAGAAGAACGTCATTCCGAAACTCGTGGCCGTTTTGGTCGGCGAGGACCCCGCCTCCCATGTGTATGTTTCGAACAAAGGAAAAGCCTGTGTCGAGGTCGGCATGGAAAGCGAGACGATCAAGCTTCCCAAAGACACCTCGCAGGACGAATTGCTCTCGATGGTCCGCACCTTGAATGAGGACAAATCGGTTTCTGGCATTTTGGTGCAGCTTCCCCTGCCGAAACAGATCGAAGAACGCGTGATCATCAACACGATTGATCCGCAGAAGGACGTCGATTGCTTTCATCCGGCCAATGTCGGACGAATTTCCATCGGCGAACCGACGTTTCTGCCGTGCACGCCCGCCGGAGTGCAGGAATTACTGCTCCGGTGCAAGATGGACCCTGCGGGCAAGCACACGGTGATTGTCGGACGGAGCAATATCGTCGGCAAACCGCTCGCCAGCATGCTGATCCAGAAGGCGGTGGGGGCAAATTCCACCGTGACTGTTTGTCACACAGGAACGCGAGACATTGGGGCGTACACGCGTCAGGCTGATATTGTCATTGCCGCCGTGGGCAAGGCGGAGATGATTCGAGGAGATATGATCAAGCCCGGGGCTGTCGTCATTGACGTTGGGATCAACCGGGTCGAAGACGCGTCCAAAAAATCAGGATTTCGACTGGTCGGGGACGTACACTTCGAATCGGCCAGGGAGGTTGCCTCGGCCATCACTCCGGTGCCGGGAGGTGTGGGCCCCATGACGATTGCTATGCTACTGAAGAATACATTGAAATCAGCGCGGATGTTAGCGGGCAGGTAACCGGAGACGCACCATGGATATTCGAGGAAAAAAAGTCTTGGTCCTGGGAGGGTGGGGGCTTGTCGGATCGGCCATTTGCCGCAAACTGATGACCGAAAAACCGTCGCGACTGATCGTGACGTCCCTGCTACGTCATGAAGCCGAAGAAGCCGTTCGCGATTTGCGCTCAGAGTACCCCAAGGCGGGGAAGAGCTTCTTTACTCCGTGGTGGGGCAATGTCTTTGTGCGGCACGAGTTGAAGGATCTGTCGCGCGAGGAGATGCTGGCGCAACCGAAATTCCGACACATGTTGATCGAGGATGTGGTGGGGGAAATGACCGATCCAATTCTGCGTCGATCGGCTTTGTACAAACTGCTGTTCCAATACAAACCCGACATCGTCGTCGACTGTATTAACTCCGCAACGGCCATTGCGTATCAGGACCTGTTTCAGAGTATGCGAACGGTGTTGCACGAGATGCGAAGAGGCGGGGACTTGTTCGACGAGTCCGTCGAAAAACTGGTCTGCACACAATACATGCCGCAGTTGATTCGTCACGTACAGATTCTGTATCAGTCCCTGAAGGACTCGGGCACGCGGATGTATGTCAAAATCGGTACCAGCGGCACGGGGGGCATGGGGTTGAACATTCCGTACACGCACAGCGAAGAAAAACCGTCCCGGGTGCTGCTGTCCAAGTCGTCCGTAGCCGGAGCGCACACGTTGCTGCTCTTCCTGATGGGACGAACGCCCGACGGGCCGATCATTAAAGAAATTAAGCCGACCGGGTTAATCGGATGGAAGAAAATTGACTACGGGGAAATTCGTCGCCGTCGACAGCCGATTCCGCTGACCGACTGCACACTCCAGGATGCGGTGCGATTGGACAAGAGTCTTCAGATTCGCCTGCCAAAGGCGGGGCGGTCCTTGGGGCGGAATCTCCAATCGGTGTTTATCGATACGGGAGAGAATGGGCTCTTCGCAAAAGGCGAATTCGAGGCCATCACGACTCCGGGACAGATGGAATTTGTCACGCCGGAAGAAATTGCAGAGAACGCGATTTTTGAAATACGGGGCGGCAATACCGGGCACGACATCATCAACGCGCTGGACAATGCCACGCTGCAGCCGACGTATCGGGCGGGCTATCAGTTTCACAATGCGCTGAAGAGTCTGGAACGGTTGGAAAAACGGCACGGCGTCGATTCGATTGCCTTCGAAATGCTGGGCCCGCCGCGCGTGTCGAAATTGCTCTACGAAGCCTATTTGCTGAAGCGCGCCTACAAAGACATGATCCGGGTATCGAAACAACGTCCGGAGTCGATGTCCAAGGCGTTACGATCTCTGATTCTGCGAAACCGGGACCTTCGCTCCGTTATCATCTCGATTGGAATTCCCATTCTCCTTCCGGACGGCAAGACGCTTTTGCGCGGGCCGGACATCAAGATTCCCCCCTTCCGGGGAGAGAATACCCTGTCGATCACATCGGCCTTGCGGGATCATTGGGCGAATGACGGCTGGGTGGACTTGCGTGTGAGCAACATGAGATTATGGAAACGTCGATTCGCGGAACTGGTGCGTGAGATCCGATCCATTCCGAAAGGCGAGACAGGATCGCGGTACATGCGCAACGTGGACTATTGGAGCCGATTTCCTGAGATCGATCCCGGCAAGGTCGTCGGGTGGATCTTTAGCGTCGAGGAACATGGCCAGAGGATGAAATAGTCGTGCTCGCCCTGTCGAGGATCCCGTGGCCATCTGTCGAAGGCAGCGTATGAAGAAAATCGATCATCTTGGGATTGCGGTTACCGATCTTCAACAAAGCATTGAACTCTATAAGGCAATGGGCTTTGCATTCGAGGGTACCGAGATCGTCGAAGATCAAAAAGTCGAAACGGCATTTTTTTCGATTGGCGAATCACACATCGAATTGCTGGCGGCGACCGACCCGGAAAGTCCGATTGCCAAATTCATCGCCAGGAACAACGGGAAGGGCGGCATCGCGCACGTTGCCATTCAGGTGGACCATCTGGAAGAACGACTGCGGGATCTGAAGGCCAGGGGATTTCAGTTGATCGATGAATTTCCCAAACCCGGCGCGCACGGTATGAAGATCGCGTTTGTGCATCCCCGTTCCACCGGAGGCATTCTGCTGGAGTTGTGTGAAAGAACGGGCGAGTGACGTCCATCGTCACCGCTTTTCCTTCCGAGGCGAAACCCCTCGTGAGATAGTTTTGCCCTCCGTCGGGATCCCGAGTGCAGTCCATTCGATACTTATCGATCGACGAGGTTGTCGTCTCTGACGGCCAACGATGTGGCTGAGGTTGTCATCCACATTCTGAACCAACGCGAGGATACGTCATTTCCGAATCGCTTCCAGATTGAAAAAGAGAAGTGAATGCTACTTCTCTTTCCTTTTCAACTCCAGTTCCGTGAAATCAAAATCCGGATTCGGAATGTCGATGACCATGTCGTCGACGGCTCCCTGGGCATTGAGGCGGAAGGTCACAAAACCCGTTGGCAATGTCGGATCCCGAAGTTCGATCTCCCACGTGTCGAAATGCCAATGTCGCAAATCGCCGACGAACGAGGCCGTTCGTAGAAACCGGGCGATCAATTGTCCATTCTCCACTTCTACGCGGACGTCTCCGTACATCGGGCCTCCATACAGACCCGCGTATTTGTCGAGTGCCAGCGAGGGCCGACTGTCTTTGACACGCGCGGCTTCCACTTTCGCGCGTTCGGCTTTTTCGTATTCTTCGAATTTCTTCACGAGCCCCATTGTTTCCTCAACCCAATCGCGCGCATCACCGCCCAGATAGGCATCCAGGATTTGGTACATCAGCGCGCCCGACAGGCTGCTGCCGCTGTTGGTCAGGATGATCATGCCCATACGCTCTTCCGGAACGACACAGATCTTGGAAACCATACCATCCATCCCTCCGCCGTGTTCCAGAATTTTGCGCCCTTTGTAGTCGGCCGTAAACCAACCCAGAGCGGCGGCGCGGAAATGCGTAGACGGAATACGCCTGGCGGATCCCATCGAGACCGGAAGGATCTGGTGGGGCGTCCAGATTTCATGACGGGTAGCCGGCCGAACGAGCGTGAGCATGGAATCCGGTTTCAGCCAGGCCTTGATCCACAGCGCCATGTCGTGCACGTTGGAATTGATCGCGGCGTCCGCACCGGCATTGTCCACATTGCGATAGGGAATCGTGATGAGCGAGCCTTTGTGCTTCGTGTGGGGTGTCGCCACATTGGTCTGACCCTCGAGGAAACGAACGGACGTGTTGGTTTCCTTCATCCCGAGCGGCTCAAAGATCTGCTCTTTGACAAGGTCATCCCACGACTTGCCGACAATCGCCGGAAATATCTCTCCGGCTGTGATAAACATGATATTCTGGTACCCGTACGCCGATCGGAAACTGTAGGTCGGTTTGAGATAGCGCACGCGCTCGACTACCTCTCTGCGTGAGTAATCTGTGCCGTACCAGATCAAATCCCCTCCAAATGTTTTGGAGCCGCTTCGATGACAGAGCAGATCGCGGACTTTCATTTCGCGCGTCACCCACGGATCGTACATCTGGAAGTATGGAACGTAGCGGGTGACGGGGTCGTCCCAGGACAAGCGTCCGTTGTCCACCAGTTTTCCCAGCAGAGCGACTGTGAACGCCTTGCTGAGCGATGCGATCGCAAAGAGCGTGTGGTCATCGACCGGTTCGTTCTTTCCGATGGTGCGGGTGCCGTACCCTTTGGAGAAAACGACGGCGTCGTCTTTGACAATGGCGATGGCCAGACCCGGCACTTCCATATCCTGTCGGGATTTTTCAAAATACTTGTCCAGCGCTTTCAGATCGACCTTACGGGTCTGTGCGGACAACCCGATCCACGGGACCAGGAGGAAAAATATCCACCATCGCTTCATTGTGTCTCCTTTATGCATGTGAGTCCTGGAACGGATTACTTGCGAAGGGCTTGCTGGATCATCATGAATTCGCCGATGTTGTCCGTCGTCAGAAGTCCGACGAGCTGACCGTTGGACAGGACGGGCATCGTGTGGCACTTGCAGGATTGCAGTTTTTGGAACGCAACGTCCAGCAGTTCGAGGGCCTCTACGGTTTGAAATTCCGTGGTCATGAAATTTCGGACAAAACTGCTTTTGCCGCCTTTCTCCAATCCGTGCATCAGATCGCTTCGTGTGAGCACACCTTCTATTCTGCCATCGTCTACGACGGGAAAATCATGTTGCGAGCCGGCGAGAATGAGCTCGACCGCGCGGCCGAGATTGTCATACGAGGAGACGCGAACAAAATCCGTCAGCATGGCATCGCGGACCGGAATGCCGCGCAGGGCGTATTTGATTTGCACCAGGGAAGACTCCTGACTGGCTCCGATCCACACGAACAAGGCAATGAAGATCAGCATCGGATTGGAATAGATGCCCCAGATACCAAAAATCATGGCCATTCCCTGGCCCACGTACGATGCGATCGAGGTCGCGCGATCGTAGGGCAATTTCATCGCCAACAGGGCGCGCAGGACGCGGCCGCCGTCCATGGGAAAGGCGGGAATGAGGTTGAACAACACCAGGAGTATGTTTACAAACATGAGTCGTTCGGCCATGGAACCCTGATCGACGGTCACGTTTTCGAACTGGATGAGCGTCGCCGAGATGTACACCCAGATGAACAGCGCTCCTGCGATCGCCACATTGACCAGCGGGCCCGCGATCGCCACCCACAGCTCCTGGGCCGGTTTTTCGGGCATGCGTTCCAATCGCGCAATGCCGCCGATCGGATACAGCGTGATGTCGCGGGTCGAAATGCCGAACTGCCGGGCGGCCAGCGCATGACCGAATTCATGCAGCAACACACAACCAAACAGCGCCAGGATAAAAATCACCGCGTTGAGGATATCCATCCAGGAACTGTTGGCGTGCCAGTTCATGGAGACCACCCAGAGAATGATCAGGAGGAACGTCGCGTGGATGTACACTGCGATCCCTCCGAACTCACCGACTTTCCAACTCCACTTCATCTCGTCACTCCGCTGCTTTCACGTCGACCGTTCGGCCGCATTCAGGACCGTATTGTACTGGAACGCATTGTCCCACATTTTGTCGATCAGGATCTTGGCCTCATGGACATCGGCAACCGAATAGCGGCCGCTGTCGCACCGGAGCAGATGTTGTCCATCCATGGAGAGCGTGGACAGATGCTGAATGGCTTTGTCCACGTCGAAATCGATCTTCGCCTGAAATTTCGACTCGAGCCACGCTTCGATACGGTCGTCCATTTCCTGCGTGGTCATGCCGGGGTGTCGCAGCAGGAAATAATAGACGAGCAGGATTTCCTTTCCAGCCTCCTCCTCGGCGGCATCCAGCAGGGTGTGAATGACGCCCTGGTTGCAGTCGATATTCTTGAAGAACAACGTATCGGTAACGTTCTTGAGGAATTTCAGCCGTTTGTTCTTGTAGTTCAGGTATTGCCGCACTGCAAATCCACCCATGATAAAGCTCAGCGATAAGAGGGCGGTCAGGACGGGCAAGAAATTATTCACGACTTTTTCATCGGCGCCCCAAGAGGAAGAAAACTCCGGTCCCATCGTAAAGAACAAGATGACTCCGACCAGGAGGATCAGGTTGGGCAGAGCCTTCAGAAGCACCGGTATCAGGCCGCCGAGCGCGGGGACAAAAAATTTGATTTTATCTTTCCACCCCATGCTGACATCCACGTTGGGGAAGAGAATGTCGACATCGTGTTTGGGAACCTTCTTGTACAGATAGATGTACATCTTGCCGGGTGTGAAATTCGTGACCTTCCACTTCTTTTTCTTCTTGAAGTAGAATTCGGGTTTGAATTTGATAAGAAGCGCGACGCGCTCGAACGTGTCGAAGGTTTTGTCTTTCTTTCGAATCCATTCGCGGTGGGGAATGGTTTCGCTGTGCAATCCTCGATAGTAAAAGAGGATGCGTCCGGGTTCGTAGTCGTTGAAATCGACGAACGTATTCAGCGGGATCAGCGATTGTACGGCCAGGGCGTCCTGGATCTCCTTCTCGTCGAGCTTGCGGTAATTGGCCTTCTGCAGAATGTCCTCGAACAACGCGATCATCCTGGTTTCCTGACGCAACTGGTCCTCTTCGGAGCGCGGCGCACGGGCAAGGGTATCCGCATCGGGGTTCAGGAAGGCAAAGGCCTCTTTGATTTCTTCCAATTTCGCATGGTAATGAAAATGCAGGTGAGCGATCAGCAAGTCGGTGAATTGTCGGAACTCCGTGTCCTCTTTCCAGCCGGCGTCTTCGATACAGAATGAAATGATATCGCTTCGGCGGTAGGGGATGAACGACTCGCGATCGGTGTACGTTGCCATAGGTCAAAAAGGTAGGACAAAGAAGAGACAGAGTCAGCAGGAAAATCGCGAATGTCGTGGGCGAATGCATAGAAGCGGTCTGAGGCTTCGCTTGTCGAATGGCACACGCACGCGGGAGTGTGGCGGGCGGCGACAGACGAACGCACGACTTCGGGTACGAAATGAAAAAATGAATTTGCTTTTCTTCCGTCGATGACCTACCATCGTTCAGCACGACGTTTCGACGCCGTTCAACGGTTTTGACATAACGAGTTGTTGGGAAGACCAAGCTCAATTGCCTTCTGGCAGTTGGGCTTTTTGTTTTTCCGGATACGGACATGTTTACACACCTGCACGTGAAAAGCGCGTACTCCTATGGTGTCGGGGCTTCGACGATCGAGGACCTGGTCGACGCGGCATGCGCGCGCGGGTATTCCTCACTGGCCCTGACCGACCGGAACACGATGGTCGGAGCGGTGGAGTTTTACAACCGGTGCGTCGAGCGGAACGTGCATGCCGTGATCGGTGCGGAGATCGACGATGCATCGGGAGTTCGTGCGGTGCTGCTCTGTCGGAATGTAACGGGGTATCATCGACTGTGTGAAATCATCAGCCTACGGCAGTTGCGGGAGCGATTTGATCTGGCCGCGACGCTGGCGGAAGACCGGGTGGGGATCTGGGCGCTCAGTGATTCGCTGTCGCTGTTGCGGCATCCGGCGTTGCGCAACGACATACACGGAGAGTTGGTGCTGGCGCCGGAGCGCCGTCGGAGCAATCGCGAGGTCTTTCGGCATTGCGAGTCGTCCGGCATTCCGATGGTCATCACCAATGACGTGTGCTTTGCCGCTCTCGAAGATTATGAGCGTCATCGGGTGCTGGCGGCGATCCGGTCCCTGCAGACGGTGGATGATCCGCAAGTGCCCACGGTCAGCGCGGAGCAGTATCTGAAATCTCCAGCCGACATGGAACGGGCGGCGCGGGGGCTGCGCGGGGCGATGGCGCGTACGACGGAGATCGCGCAACACTGTCAGTTTGCATTCGAATTAAAAAAATACCACTGCGCGCGGTATCCGTCCGGGGAGCCGAGTGATGCGGCGCTACATCGGATCGCGATGGAGGGAATGGTGCGACGGTACGAACGACGCTGGCCGTCGCTGACTCTGCGCGCACAGGGAAAAGTCCTGCAGGTTCCGCATCCGGAGATGGAGCGCGTGCGGGAACGGATCGAGTATGAATTGGAGGTGATCCGCAACCTGAACTTCGCAGACTATTTTTTGATCTGCTGGGACGTCGTGCAGTTTGCGCGGCGGCAGGGAATTTGGCATGTGGGACGCGGTTCGGCCGCCAACAGTCTGGTGAGCTATTGTTTGGAACTGACCGAGGTCGATCCGATCCGGTATCAGTTGTATTTTGAACGTTTTTTGAATTATGCCCGGGGATCGCCGCCGGACATCGATCTGGATTTTTCATGGCGGCATCGGGATACGATCCTGCGGTATATCTACGAGCGCTATGGACATACCCGCGTTGCGATGATGTCGTCGATTCACACGCTTCATGCCCGCGGCGCATTGCACGAAGTGGCCAAGGCGCACGGGATCGGCGATCGGGAGCTGGCGGCGCTTCGCAAATACATACCGCATGTCGAGGCGCGCTATCTGCAGGATCTCCGTGCATTTCCGGAAACGAAGCATCTGGATATGGACAATCACTTGATCCGTCGGGTGATGCAAATCGCGGCGGAGATGGAGGGGTATCCGCAATACAGCGGCATTCACGCCAGCGGCGTCGTGATTACCGAGAAACCGGTGACGTATTTTTCCGCTCTGGAGCGCAGCGCCAACGGTTTCATCAAGACGCAACTGGATATGTATTCCGGCGAGGACGTGGGCCTGATCAAAATCGATATTCTCGCCGTGCGGGGACTGGGCGTGATCGAAGACGCTGTGCGCGCGGTGGAGCGCGACACCGGCCGGGCACCGCCGATCAAGGAATGGGACACGCTGTTTTCAGATGAGCCGGCGCGCGCCCTGTTGCGGTCGGGCGAATCCATCGGCGTCGTCCATGCCGAGAGTCCTTTTATCCGAAACGCGATGCGAAT
The DNA here is from genome assembly GCA_964602985.1 of uncultured Bacteroidota bacterium. GTDB lineage: Bacteria > CLD3 > CLD3 > SB21 > SB21 > CAYZJB01. The sequence goes on along the minus strand of CAZRTJ010000005.1, from coordinate 53,996 downwards.
TGTCGGGGCGGATACGTTTGAGCTGGTGTACATCATTTCCGGCATGGTACGGACGGGATGCGTGGAGTCGGGGATGATGTACCTGTTCATCGAGCGACAGTTGAATCCGGAAAAGCGAAAAGAGGCTCTGCCTGCGCTGATGGAGATTTTGCCGGAGACGTACGGCGTGATGATCTTCGAGGAGGATGTGATCAAGGTGCTGCATTTTGTAGGCGGCCTGACGCTCGAGGAGGCGGACACGGTACGCCGGTGCATGAGCGGCAAACGGGTACCGGAAGAGCGCATGCGGATGTTGCGGGCAAAGTTTTTCCAGGCGTGTCTGGCGAGAGTCGGGGATGCCGCAGTCGTCGAGGCGCTCTGGCGGCAAATCGAAAGCTTCAGTGGGTTTTCGTTTTGCAAGGCGCACAGCGCCAGTTATGCGCTGATGTCGTTTCAGGCGGCGTATTTGAAGGCCCACTATCCTGCGCACTACATGGCCGCGGTGTTGTCCAATGAGGGCGGGTTTTATACGCCGGCGGCGTACGTCTCGGAATGCCGGCGGCTCGGACTGCGCCTGTTGCCGCCGGATATCAATCGCAGCGACGTCGACTACCGCGCGGAAGGCCGGGACGCCATTCGGATCGGACTGCGATTTATCGGGGGATTGCCGCTTGCGACAGCGGAAGCGATTGTACGGGAACGAGAGCGGGGCCTCTTTCAGTCTCTGACCGATTTTGTGGCGCGAACGGCGATTGACCCGGAGGAAGCGATCCGTCTGATCCGGATCGGATGTTTCGACGATACCGGGAAAAAGCGAACGGTGCTGGTCATGCTGCTGGATACGCTGATGCAAATCAAAAAGCAGCGACTGGCGCTGGACCTGTTTCAGATCGATCTTTCGTATTTCGAAAAATCCATCGGTCATGTGGACGATATGACGGAGGAGGAAAAACTGTGTGTCGAGAGCGAATACCTGGGATACTTGATTCATCATCATCCGCTGGAATATTTTCCCCGGCAAACGGAGCATCCGCAGATTGTGAAGGCCGCGGATTTGCATCGATATCCGAATCGGACCGTGAAAATGATCGGATGGCTGGTTTCGTCGAAGCGGATCCGCACACGGGACAAAAAGGATGCAACCGGAAAGATCATCCGGGCGGGTGAGTATATGAAATTTATGACGCTGGAAGATCTCACCGGCGTGTACGACATCGTGCTATTCCCGAGTGTGTACAAGGAAGTGGCCGCGGAGACATTGTCGCCGGGGCCGTATTGCATCGAGGGCCGGGTCGACCCGCAGTATCACACCATCAACGTGACGCGCCTGGCGCGAATTCGTCCAATGACGGCAACCACCGAAGTGCATTTGAAAATGCTGATCGAAAAGCAGGAAACGTATCCGAAAGCGGACCCTGGATACGATGGGTATCCGGAGCGTGAAGAGGCGACTCCGATGCGGGCGTACGGGTAGATCGTCACTCGACCACTCTCACACCGCGCCAAAAGGCGACGTATCCCTCGATCGATTTTGCCGCTTCCGACGCTTGCGGATAATACCAGGCGGCATTCGCGTTTCGATCACTGCCGACGACGACATCGTAATAATGCGCGACCCCCTTCCACGGGCAAACCGTCTGATGAGCGCTTGGCTGGAAATACCCACGCTGAAGAGAGTCCGGCGGAAAATAATGGTTGCCCTCCACGACCACGGTGGCAGAGCTTTGGGCGATCAGGGTGTCCTTCCAGAAGGCTTTCATAAATCCTCCGAATCCTTTCTGTCTCTAACGATTCGGAGAGGAGGCTATTCCGCACGCAGTCTTTGCTTGACGGGGGAATAATTTTTGGATAGATTCGTTTGGTTAAAGGTTAAACGATAAGGAGTCCAAACATGGCTGAAGTAACGGAGATCGCTCAGGAAATCACGGTCACGCCCAAGGCGGTTGCCGAGATCAAAAACATCATTCGCGACCAGAGCATTCCCGAGAGCTATTTTCTTCGGATTGGCGTTCAGGGAGGAGGATGTTCGGGTTTTCAATATTCGCTGGCATTCGATGAGAACGCTTCCGAAAACGACACGACGTACACGTTTGACAACGTGAAGGTGGCCGTCGATTACAAGAGCTTGTTGTATCTGAAGGGCGTTGTCCTGGACTTCCAGGACGGTTTGAGCGGCCGCGGATTTGTCTTCAACAATCCGAACGCATCGCGTACGTGCGGTTGCGGTAGTTCGTTCTCTGCGTGAAGCGTTTGATCTGAACAAAAAATCCCGCCGGTGAGCGGGGTTTTTTATTTACGGAGCGAGTAGCCTTCGGATAATCGGGCCCATTCCGGCAAAGAAGAACTCCACGGCAATGACCATGATGATCAGACCCATCAGCCGGGTCATGATCTTGATGCCCGTTTCGCCGAGCAGCTTCGTGAACTTCCCGGCTCCCATCAGTGCGATCATCGTGACCAGACAGATCACCGCAATGACTGCAAACAACACGATCTTCAGGTCTACCGTCTTTGCATCCTGCATCAGCACGATGGACGTCGTAATGGCTCCCGGTCCACAGATCATCGGGATACCCAGCGGTGTGATCGAAATATCCTCCACGTATTTGTGAACCGTCGTTTCGTCCACTTCCATACGACTCAGGCGAGCCTGAAGCATTTCGTATCCCATGATGAAAAAAATAATCCCGCCCACCACGCGAAAACTGTCGACCGAAATGCCGAAGAAGTCAAACAACACCTTCCCGGAAAACGCAAACAGGATCAGCGTGACGAACGCCACCAGGGCGGCTTTGCGCGCCGTTTGGTTGCGGTGTTTCTCGTCCAGATCCGCAGTCATTGCGAGGAAAACAGGCATCACGCCGAGGGGATTGATCACGGAAAAGAATGACGTAAAACAGAGCAACGCAAAAGCCAGTGTTTCACTCATGGGGCGGGCTCCATCGCGGGAAGGGATGTGCCGCATCCCGTGCAGATTCGTTCGGATTTCTTCAGCCTGGCCACGGTGCGGGAGGAGTACACCCTTCTGCATTTCGTGCAAATGACTCGGTGCTCAAAACATACCGACGCGCCAGACGCCGCACAGACAAACACGTGCTCCTTGCACAGAGGCTTTCCGCACTCCTCGCATTGCGTGTTGCATTCGTCGCAACTGATCTCGTGTCCAATCGCGCAGGCGTGTGCATGATCCGCGCAGATCCGCTTTCCGCATTGCGTACAGGCATGCGCGCAGCGATCGCAGGTCGGGCGCTCGCAAATCTGACACACAGCAACCCGGTGAAGGTCCCGCGAAATCCGGCCGCACGCGTGACAAGTCGTGGTACATTTCGGGCAAGCGATCTCGCCTGCTTCTGTGAGAACCAGCGTGTCCATCGCCATGCGGCAGGACGGGCAAGTGCCGTAATCGAGAAGGCCGGTAAAATGGTCGAATTGCACGACGTGTTCCACTGGATCTCCGTGCGCAGGCTGTACGGTCAGGGTCACAAGGGTCTCGGTGCGTTCGACGATGTGCAAATTGATCAGTTTGAGTACGATTCGAATGCGGTGGTTGCTGATTTCCTCGGAGAGTTTGTGCTGCTGCTCGCGCTCGATCGCCAGACGTCGATCTTCGTAACCCGACTGATTGCGATGCAACTCCTGGATTTGGGCGGTGTAATATCCTTTGATGCGGGTTACGCTGCGGTGGAGGCGCTGGAGGACCTCCCGTTGGAGTTCGGCGGCTTCGGAGCGGGCGCGTTCAGAGGCCGACTTGAGGCAGTCGCGAAACAATTTTTCGATATCCTTCCGCGTGAGATCGATGGACCCTTTTTGGGCGAGGGGAACAATGTCCTTGAGGATCACATCGTCGGTATAATATTCCTCGGCATCAAAAAGCGCTCCGTGCCGATCGGTTCCCACGGCATAGAGTTTCTCGGACTTCTCATCCGACAGAAAGGTGACTTTAAAATAGAAAACGCAATCGGCAGTACGGTCCTTTTTCGCGCGGAAGTCCGTGATCCGCCCGCCCTGTACAATCAGCGATGGCTTCATTTCATCCCGGTCAAACGGATGACGATCCGGCAATCGCCCAATGACTTTGACGCCTTTGTCCTGAAGGAACGAATGGATTGCGCTGAGGATATACCCGCCGTGCGTGACGAGTTCCGAGTCTTCGTCGACATCGCGCGCGTCAAACACGAGACGTAGGGCATCCTGCTCAAACAGGTCCCGCAGTTCATCCCGCAATTGCACAACGATTTCCCCGTTACACGCCTCGACCTCGGCGCCGTACGTGCGAAAGAAGGACTCGACAAACTCTTTCATAGGCAATAAAAAAAAGAGAATGCGGAGGCATTCTCTTTCTTGTCAAAATGCAGTGATGGACTATTTCTTGCAGCAGTCGGGCAGCTTGTCATAGGCCGCCGGATCCCGTGTCTTGTCGTTAGCGTTGTAGCCGGAGAAGACAATGGCCTTTTCAATATCGGCCACGCTCGCCAATGCGGGGACAAACTCCACGGTGGCGGTCTTTGCGTCGGTATCCACCTGGACATCTTTGACGCCGGAGACCTTGTGGACTGCTGTCCGGATGGTCGACGCGCATTCACCACAGACGGCGGTCGATATTTTCACTACAGCTTTTTCCGTCGGCTCACTCTTGGAGCAGGCCGCAACAAGCACAAAAAACGCAAAAATAACTGTCTTCATGCGGATTCCTTTTCTTTCTTTCTATACAAAATGGATACAGGGATCAAAATCAGGTACCCCAGGCACAGAAGGATGGGCGCCACGGTCAGCGAAACGGTACCATAGACGGGCGGAGTACTCAGACAAACGTAGCCTATCAGTATCGTGGCAAGGCCCGCCAGGAAGATGAAGTAATTCTCACGCGTGAACGGCAGCGCCGACTTCTTCGCTTGCAGTTTTCGTTTGGGCGTCTCTGCCATATGGATCCTTCCGTTTAAACCGCCGCAATATAGACAAAGGCTTTGTTAATTTCAAAGCCACTTCTGTCTTCGAAAGAAAACGAGCATGCCGATCGCCGTACCTCCCATGATCGCGAGGACGGCGTAATACGCCCAAGCCCACCCCATCTCCGGCATGTTTGGGAAGTTCATTCCGTAAATGCCGGCCAGAAACGACAACGGCATGAAGATCGTGGTGATGATCGTCAGGCGCTGCATGATAAAATTCATTCGGTTGGTACTTTCATTCATCTGGCTCGATTGCAGGGAGTAATAGGCTTCGAGTACGTTGTGCATGGCATCGCGATGACCGTCCATGATTTCAAATGCACGGATCACGTGATCGTAGACGTCCTGAAAATAGAACCGGGAATGCTGGGACAGCGCAGGGTGTTCGGAGTGCACCAGCCGGGCAATCACATCGCGTTGGGGAGAGATCAAACGACGGACTGCACTCAGTTCCCGTTTGACGTGCATGATTTCGTGGATGCTGGGGCGGCTCTCCGCCGTACCCAGCATGCGATCCTCCAGTTGTGTCATCTTGTCTTCCCACATCTCCAGGACGGGGAAATAGCTGTCCACGAGTGCGTCGAGAATTCCCTGAAGAACGAAGTCGCTGTTTCGAAACATGTTCACATGCGGAAGATTCCTGGAGGAATCCAGCAGGTGGGCCTGTGCGCGACACCTTTCCTGAATCGCGTGAATGGCGGCGCTATCGTGAAAGTGAAACGAGACCAGGTAATTGGAACCGAGGAAGAAATCCAGCTCAGGACGGTCCGCGCTGAACTGGCCTTCTTCCAGGTGAGGCTCGTGCGTGACCAGGAACAGGTACGACTCAAATTCATCCAGCTTCGGCGAATTGCTGTATGTGAGACAGTCCTCAATGCACAGCGGATGAAAATTGAAAATCTCCTGAAGCGTGAGCACTTCTGAATCGGACGGAGAATGGAGGTCGATCCAGATCGTGACATCGGGATGGGCCAGAAGGCCCGGAATCTCCGAAACGGGCGCCTCCGTATTGAATCCAAGCGTGTCGGACTGAACGAATACGGAAATCACGCAGTTCTCCCGTTTGACACCAGACAAGAATGTACATCGACGGGTCGTCCGACGGCCTCCCGGAGGAATCGCTCAATGGCTGAAAAACCGACCGGTACGAAGTCCAGACTGAAGTGGTTCACATAGAGCGCGATGTGCTGTTGGATGATCGCGTCGTCCAACTCCTGGGCGTGGGATCGCACGTATTCCCGGCTCGCTTCCGGATGAGCCATGGCATGGCGGACGCTTGCCCGTACCAGTCGATTGATTTGCTCCGCCTGCGCCAACTCCAGGCGGCGCGAAACCGCAATGACTCCGAGGGGAATCGGAAGGTCCGTGGTCGATTCCCAGTAGGCGCCGAGATCCTGAACGAGACGCAGACCCTTCTGTGAATACGTGAAGCGATTTTCATGAATGATGACTCCTGCGCGCACTTCCTCGCGTAACAGGGCGCCCTCGATGTCGGAAAATCGGTACGCAGTCGTTTGGAGATCCGAATCCAGGAAGTATCGCAATAGAAAATGCGCAGTGGTTTTTTCTCCGGGAATGGCGATCGGCCCCTGTTGAATCTCCTCCCTCGAGAGAGGATGCTTGCTGATCAGAAGGGGGCCGCAACCGTATCCCAGCGCGCTTCCGCTGGACAGGAGACGATAGCGATCCATGGCAAGGCTGTATGCGTAGGCGCTCATCTTCGTAATGTCCAGTCGATCGTCGATGGCCATGGAATTCAGCGTCTCGATGTCGGCGAGTTGAACGTCGAAGGAAAGGCCTTCCGGATCGATGCGTCCGTTGACGAGCGCGTCGAACATGAATGTGTCGTTGGGACACGTGGAAAAGCCGAGTTTCAAATTGCAGTTTCGCACAAGCGAAGGAGAAATTCGTGAAGACTGTCGCAGGCCAGGTCCATCTTCCACGATGTCCGGTTTCGAGGCTCCACGTAGTTGGAAATGCACCGGAATTCCACGTACGGAACGTTTTGACGAAGACAGGCGTAGGCGAACGCACCGCCTTCCATCGTTTCCACATCCGGTTTGAACGAAGATTTTCGCAACTCAATCTGAGCGGCTTCGCCCGAAGCGGTATTGACCGTCAATCCTCGTACGGAGTGAAGGCGGAATTCATTCAGGAAGCGGGCTCGGTACGGATTTTTCAGGCGGTTACCAAACTCCTGTTGCGCGGTGTGGAAGAGCGGGAAGCCGAGCGTGGAGAGGTCCAGAAAATGACCGTCCGAGTCGGTCGCCCCGAGGTCGCCCAGAATCTCTTCGTGGACGTGCACGACTTCGCCCACCGAGAGTTCGCGATTGTAGCTGCCGGCCACGCCGACGTTGATCGCCAGATCGACGGATTCGCGGAGTTCCGTCGCGAGAGAAAAAACGGTGTTGTATGGGCCGACTCCCGTGATGAGCAGGCGAATCTCGTACTGCCCGACACGGCCTTCATACACATCCCTGGCAACCGGTTTTGTCAGCGCCAGAAATTTCGCGACTTCTCTTGTTGTCGCGCTTACGAAGAGGAGTTTCATGTGCGCTCAGACCGTTGAATAGCTTTTGACGACGTTGTACAGCGCGTCGCGCTCGATCGGCTGGCGACCGGCGGCGCGAATGAGTTGCACCAGTTCCGATTCCGTCATACCCGTCGCACTGTCCGTACCCGCCATGCTCATGATCCGCTCTTCGAGGATCGTGCCTTCGATTTCGTTCGCCCCGTAGGACAAGGCCACCTGAGCCAGTCGCTTTCCGATCACGACCCAGTATGCCTTGATGTTGGGGAAATTGTCCAGCATCAAGCGGGGGACAGCGACCATTTTGAGGTCTTCCATGGCGCCGGTCTCGGGGAGTTTCTGGAGACGGTTATTTTCATGCTGATATTTGAGAGGAATGAATGTGTTGAATCGTCCCGGAGCGCTTTTGGCCAGGGATTTGTCCTGAAGATCGCGCAATCGCATCAAGTGATCGACGCGTTCGTCCGTCCGTTCGATGTGTCCATACAACAGCGTGGCATTGGTCATCAAGCCGAGTTCGTGAGCCAGCTCATGGACGTTCAGCCAACCTTCCGCGGTGGATTTTTCGTCGCAAATCTTCTTGCGAACCCGGTCGGCGAAGATCTCGGCGCCTCCTCCCGGCATGGCTTCCAATCCCGCAGAGATGAGTTCCTCCAGTACGCGGCGGAGGGTCATTCCGTAATGGTGGGCGTAGTACTCGATCTCGACGGCCGTGAATCCCTTGATGTGCAACTGCGGAGCGACCGACTTGATGGTCCTCAACATGTCGGTGTAGTAGGAGAACGGCAAACCCGGATGCAGGCCCGAGGTGATGTGAACTTCCTGAATTCCGTGGCGTACGCCGTCGCGTATACGATCGGCAATTTGCTCCATCGACAGCGTGTAGCCGCCATCCTCGCCTTCGCGGCGGTAGAACGAACAGAACATGCAGGAATATTCGCACACGTTCGTTGGATTGAGTTGGCGATTGCGAACGAAGAAGGACCGGTCCCCATGGAGACGTTCACGAACGAGGTTGGCCATGTAACCGATGGAAGTCAGATCCGGTGACTCGAAAAGCCGGACGCCGTCGTCGAAAGACAGACGTTCATGGTCCATGACTTTTTGGTAGATCGGCTCAAGGCCGGCCTTCTGCAGGGCGGACTTGATCAGACGGTGGCTGACTAATGCGGTACTCATAAAAGGGCGCGCACTCCGTTTGAAAACAAGTTTCAAAGTATTTTGAAACTTCGGCCAAGATAGTCACCGGCTGGATTTGTTACAATGGAATTTGCGGGCGATATCGCGAGCCACTGCGATCTTGCCTTACGTGAACGACAAGTGGCGCACCATGAACGGGACCGTGGGCGAGGGGATGACCACCGCGAGGATTGGCGGTAGTCCAGGATTCGGGGAACATTTCCCGGGCATCATCGACGAAGTGCGTATTGACGGACGTATCTTGAGGGAAGAAGAGATCAAACGGTTGCTCGCATTTCGCGAGCCGTGATCACGTCGTCTCGAGCAGGCTTTCGTTTTCGGCGAGCTGCAGTTTCTCGATCGTCTCTTCCAGATCGCCCTTCATGATCCCGTCGAGATTGTAAATAGTCAGGCCGATTCGATGGTCGGTCATTCGATTTTGCGGAAAGTTGTACGTGCGGATTTTCTCGCTGCGGTCACCGGAACCGACCATCGATTTCCTCTTGGATGCGATCTGCGAGTCTTGTTCCCGTTTGCGTAATTCATACAGACGCGATTTCAACACTTTCATCGCCTTCTCGCGATTCTTTAACTGCGAACGTTCGTCCTGACACTGAACGACAATTCCCGTCGGTAAATGGGTGAGGCGAACGGCGGTTTCGACTTTGTTCACATTCTGGCCGCCCTTACCGCCCGAGCGATAAATGTCGATTCGCAGGTCATTCGGGTGGATGACAATTTCCTTGTCCACTTCTTCGATGATCGGCAGGACAGCGACGGACGCCGCCGAAGTGTGCACACGGCCTTGTGCCTCGGTCTTGGGCACACGCTGGACGCGATGGACGCCGGACTCGAATTTCAACGTGCCGTAGGCGCCGTTGCCCTGCACCTCGAAAACGATTTCTTTGTATCCACCCTGATTGGCTTCGCTCAAGTCGATGAGTTCGATCTTCCAGCCTTTGCTTTCGATGAAATACCGATACATGCCGAAGAGGTCTCCGCAGAATATGCCGGCCTCATCGCCGCCCGTTCCGGCGCGGATTTCCATGATGCAATCGCCAAAATCCAGCGGGTCCTTGGGGATCAGAAGAATCTTGAGTTCGGCTTCCAGCGCGTCGCGTCGCGCTTCCAGCTCGGTCAACTCGGTTCGTGCCATTTCCCGAAGATCGGCGTCGGCGTTCTGATGGAGGATCTCGCGATTGCCTTCGATGTCTTTCAGCACTTTGCGATAGACGGAAGCCTTTTCGATCACCGGCTCGATTCCGGAACGCTCTTTGGAGAGGGTTCGAAATTGCGACGGATCCGAGAGAGTCGCCGGATTGGCCAGCAGGTGGTCAATTTCGCTGAAACGGGCTTCTATTTTTTCAATCTGATCGAGCATAAATAAAAAAAGGAATACATCCCGAAGGATGTATTCCCTGAATCATGTATACAATCGTTACGCTTTGGTCATCGACTCTTTGTATTTGCCGAATTTCTTCGTGAATTTTTCCACGCGGCCGGCCGTGTCGATCAGTTTCTGCGTTCCGGTGAAGAAGGGATGGCAGTTGGAACAAATTTCCACCTTGATGTCGCCCATCGTCGAACGCGTTTGAAACGTGTTTCCACACGAGCAGGTCACGGTCGACAGTTTGTAGGTCGGGTGAATTCCTTGCTTCATGGGTAGCTCCTTATCGTAAAAAGTACGTGTCAAAATCCATCGCTGGATCGCCGACTGCGCCGAGTGGTTCGCTTCGGTTACCGATCCTTCCCATTAGGGGTCGCAATATAGAGGCTCAGGCACGGAAAGGCAAGGTTTTTTCTGCTAGCAACTAGTCATTAAGAGAAGGAATGACAGGCGCCTCACAAAACGCTAGGAAAAAGTAACGACAAGAAAATGGCGAACTAGCCCGCGTATTTCTCTTTGGGCTGAAGCCCGGTCATTTTAATTTTGCCTATAGCCCAACGCTTAAGCGTTGGGCTATGTATCGTATCAAGAAGATCGGGCTTTAGCCCAAACGATGAATAAACCTTATTTCCTCTTCGACAAGCCCTTCAGCCGCTGAATCTCCAAAGCCAACGCGGCCTTATCATCGTCGGTCTATCTTTGGGCTGAAGCCCATTTTTTATTAGCCTATGGCCCAACGCTTAAGCGTTGGGCCATAAATATCGTACCGAGACATCGGGCTTTAGCCCAAATACTGACTGTCAGATCCTCTTCTACAATCCTTTCAGCCGCTGAATCTCCAAGGCCCCGGCCGCAAGAGCGATGGCAAACAGGATGCTCACCGAGCGGAAAATCACCACCCGACGAGTAAAATCCTCTTGGAAATGGCGCGCCTCGTGTCCTATATTCGCCAGCCTTTAACTGATGACGGGCATTTCACTTAGGAACCTATTCCTCCGGAGGAGACGATGAACATTCACGAATACCAAGCCAAGGAAATTCTCAAACAATACGGAGTTCCCATCCAGGAAGGCGTCCCGGCGTCCACGTTGGAAGAGGCAGTTGCGGCGGCACAGCAGTTCAAAAGCAAGGGCATCACCGCATGGGTGGTCAAGGCCCAGATCCATGCAGGCGGCAGAGGCAAAGGAACCGTCTACAACCACTCCCTGCGCAACGAAGTGCTCATGCATGGCGGCGTGAAATTCGTCACCGACATGGAGAAACTGAAAGACAACGTGACCAAATTACTGGGCAATTATCTCGTGACCCATCAGACGGGGCCGGACGGCAAACAGATCAAGAAGGTGCTGATCGCGGAGGGGCTGGACATCGCACGCGAACTGTATGTCGGAGTCGTACTGGACCGTGTGACGTCGAGGTATGTCCTCATGGCGTCGACCGAGGGCGGCGTGGAGATCGAGAAGGTCGCGGCGGAACATCCGGAAAAGATTTTAAAGGAATACGTGGATCCGGCTATCGGATTCCGCGCGTATCAGGCCCAGCGACTGGGATTTGCGCTCGGTCTGGAAGGGGACATTCACAAGAATTTTGTGAAATTTGCCGTTGCGCTATACGAGGCTTTTCTTCATTCGGATGCGTCGTTGTTTGAGATCAATCCTCTGGTGATCACGAAAGACAATCGGGTGGTCGCTTTGGATGCGAAGATCAACCTGGATGACAACGCGTTGTATCGACATGCGCACCTGGCGGCGATGAGGGACTTGGCGGAGGAAGACCCGTTGGAAGTCGAAGCGTCGAAGTCCAATCTGAATTACGTCAAACTGGACGGCAACGTCGGATGCATGGTGAATGGCGCCGGACTGGCCATGGCGACGATGGATATCATCAAGCTCGCGGGTGCGGAACCGGCGAATTTTCTCGACGTCGGTGGCGGCGCCAATCCGGTGACTGTGGAAAATGGATTCCGAATCATCCTGTCCGACCCCAATGTGCGCGCGATTTTTATCAACATCTTTGGCGGGATTGTCCGCTGTGATCGCATTGCGCATGGGGTTGTCCAGGCGGCAAAGAATGTCAAAATCAAAGTCCCGTTGATCGTGCGGCTCAAAGGCACCAATGCCGAAGAAGCCAAGTCCATCCTGAAGAACAGCGGGATTCCCATGAAGGTGGCCGACGAATTGGGCGATGCAGCCAGAATGGTGGTCGAATCCATCAAAGGATCGGCATGAGCGGTCGTGAACATCTTCGCAGTGTGACGTTGACGGAGGACATGATCCGGCGTCTGCCCAAGACGGATCTGCATTGTCATTTGGACGGATGTTGCCGCGTGGAGACGTTGTTGGAACTGGCCGCCGCGCAGGGCGTGCAATTGCCTTTCTCGAAAGCGGATGCCTTGCGCGACCATCTGGAGGTCGGGGACAAGTGCAAGAATCTGGGCGACTATCTGAAAGGGTTCGCGGTGACCTTATCGGTCATGCAAACAGCGCCCGCCATCGAACGGATCGCATTCGAACTGGCGGAGGATGCCGCGCGGGAGAACGTCCGTTATCTGGAAGTCCGTTTCTCCCCGATCCTTCACATCAACAAGGGTTTGCGCCTTCCCGAAATCGTCGATGCGGTGATTCGCGGATTGAACAAAGCCGAAGCGCAGTACCCGATCAAGACGGGCATCATCATCTGCGGGATGCGAAACATCAGCCCGGACACGTCCCTTCGATTGGCCGAATTGACGGTCGCGTACAAGAATCAAAAAGTCACGGCGTTTGATCTGGCGGGACAGGAAGACGGATATCCCGCGAAGGATCACCAGGCGGCGTTTGCGCTGATCCTCAAGAACAACATCAATACCACCGCGCATGCGGGCGAGGCATACGGACCGGATTCCATCAAACAGGCGATCCACGAATGCGGCGCCCATCGCATCGGGCATGGTACCCGTCTGATCGAAGACGGCGATTTGCTGAACTACATCAACGATCATCGGGTACCGCTCGAGATTTGCCTGTCATCGAACGTCCAGACCAAGGCCGTGTCGACGTTCGGATCGCACCCTTTGCGAATTTACTACGATTACGGCCTCCGCGTGACGATCAATACGGACAACCGGCTGATGTCCGCAACCACGGTGACGAAGGAACTCTGGCTGGCGGCGCAGACTTTTGGATTTACGTTTGACGATCTGTGCGGCATCCTGATCAACGGCTTCAAGAGCGCCTTTCTGCCGTACCGCGATCGCGCCGTCCTCCTGAGTTCGGTGCTGGAGGAACTCAAAGGCTTCGGATACGAATCCAGCTACATGGACTCCAAAGCCGCCACGACCTGATGGGTTGGCACTTGACCGACTTCTTCGATCATCTTGCCGTCGAACAAAACCTGTCCCCCCACACTCTCGATGCGTATCGGCGCGATCTGACGCGCTATCACGAATTTATGGAATCGCTCGGCCTCCGGGAATCTGCCGAAATCGATCGGAAACACATTTCGGAGTACATTCGATCGCTCGACCGATTGGGGCTGTCGCCCAAATCGCTGGCGCGCAATCTCTCCGCCATCCGCACGATGAATCGATTCCTGATGGAGGAGGAGATTATCCAGACGGATCCGGCCGAGTATGTCGATTTGCCGAAAATGCCGAAACACCTTCCCTCGGTCCTGGACGTCGGCGAGATCGAGGAAATTCTGAAACAACCGGATACGCGCACCGAACTGGGCATCCGCGATCGCGCCATGATCGAGACACTGTATGCGTGCGGCCTGCGAATTTCGGAGTTGCTGACTCTCAAGAAGTCTCACGTGAATCTGCCGGAAAAATTTCTGCGCGTGCTGGGCAAGGGTTCCAAGGAAAGACTCGTCCCCATGGGCGAGCAGGCCGTGGATTGGGTGAGGAAATACGACGAACTCGTTCGCGGACACTGCGTGACGCGCGAGTCGGCGGATGTGCAGTTCTTGAACGCACACGGTCGAAAGATGAGCCGGATGGGGTTCTGGAAAATTCTGCGCAAGTACCTCGACCAGGCGGGGATTCAGAAAGAAGTCACGCCGCACACGTTTCGTCATTCCTTTGCGACCCACTTGCTCGAGGGAGGAGCCGATTTGCGTGTCGTTCAGGAATTGCTGGGCCATGCCGACATCAGCACGACGCAAATCTACACCCATGTGGATCGGGAGTATCTGAAGGAAGTGCACAAGTCCTATCATCCCCGCGGCTGATATGTGGCGCAAGCTATTCTCCAAGATCCAGTACAAACTGATCATTCTGTTCAGCCTGTTTTGCATGGCGATTTTCAGCGTGAGCGGGGTTTTGCATTACTACTACACCGAAGACAGTCTCGATGAAGAGCTGGGCCGGAAACTGCTGGCGGTGGCCCAGGCCGCAACGCTGCAGATCCGTCCGGAGTTTGTCAGTGCGCTCCGTGCGGGCGATGAAGGGGGGCGATCGTATGCGTATTACCAAAAGCGTCTGGAGGAACTGCGTCAGGCGACGGACGTGGAGCGAATCTACATTCTGGACACCGCGGGCCGGAGCCTCCTGGATACCCGGGAAGAAGTTCCCGTCGCGACCGCCTATCCCCAGTTGGAAATGAATCGATTCGAATTTGAACGAACACTGGAGGGACTGCCCTCCCACACGGTGTTGTTCGAAAGTTATGACGGCAAGTTATGCAAGACGGCCTTTGTCCCCATGACCGTCCGCAACGAAATCCGCGGGGTGATCGCGGTGGACGGCAGCGCGACATTTCTGTATCTGATCAAGCAAATTGAATTTCACCTGGTTTCCGTCGGCGTGATCGGCGTGATCATTTCGATCCTGATCGGTTATTACTTCGCGCGCACCATCAGCACGCCGGTCAAGCATCTGGTGCAGGCCGCCACACGGATTGGGGATGGGAAACTGGAAAAACCCATTCGCGTGCGATCGGGCGACGAGGTGGGATTCCTCGGCAAAACGATGGAAGCCATGCGCGCCAACATCCTGAAGCGGGACCAGTATCTGAAGACCATGCTGGCCGGTGTCGCTCATGAATTGCGCAATCCGCTGGGTGGAATGGAGATTTATGCCCATCTCATGCAGAGGAGCACCGGCGACGACGTGGGGAAGAAGCAAATGGGAAAAATCATTCACGAGATCGACGTGATGAAAAAGATCTTGTCCGACTTCCAGGAATTTGCGCGCCCCAGGACCGCAACCATCACCGCGTGCGACGTCGAAAAGACCGTGAACGGCGTGTGGGAATTGCTGACAAAGGAAATTGCCGAAAAGGCGATCGTGTTTGATAAAAAGATTCGTCATCCCCATATTGACGCCGACCCCGGCCACTTGCGGCAGATTCTCGTCAATGTACTGGAGAACGCCATTCAGGCCAGCCCGCAGGGCGGTCGGATCCATGTGGAATGTGTACGCATTGGAGAGGAAGCGATTTTGCGAATCACGGACGAGGGCGAAGGAGTCGATGCGGAGGTCATGGAAAAAATCTTTGATCCGTTTTTTACGACAAAAGAAAAAGGTTCGGGATTGGGATTGGCCATCGTGAAGATGCTGGCAGAACTCAACGGTGGACAGGTCGACTTGCAATCAGAGAGGGGACGGGGCGCCACGTGTACGCTGACCTTTCGCCACCCTGCAAAAACAAGGATGCCCGAATGATACGAGCGTGGATGATCGCATGCCTCCTCGCCAGCGCTTTGCAGGCGCAGTCGGAGACACAGAAATACTCGGATGGCCGCGTGCGAACCAAGTCCAAGGCCAGGACGATCCTCTACTCGGCCCTCGTTCCCGGCATGGGGGAACTGTACGTGAAGAACTGGGAGTACAAAGAATGGGGATCCGGCAAGGCTCTCCTGGCGAGTGAACTCACGCTGTGGGGAATGCACATCTACTTTGCCAGGTACGGCGGATGGATACGCGACGATGCGAGAGCGCTGGCGGCGACGCATGCCGGCGTGGACTGGTCGGAGTCCAAACCGTATCGCTATTCCTCCAACATTGGGAAGTTTACAAGCCTCACCGACTACAATGAGGTGCAGCGCAGAGTCTCCGGCCCGGAGGGAAATCTCTATGAGGAAAACGCGGCAAACTACTGGAACTGGGATACGGATCGGAATCGAGATCGCTACGATCGCCGGCGCATCGCAAGCCAGTCGTACCGACGCGTGTCCCAGTACATGCTGTTTGGTATTTTTGTGAACCATATGATCGGCGTGATCCATGCCGCCAAAGCGCATCGCAATTTTCAGAACGAAGAAGGAATCAAGATGGGATTTCATTTCCAACCGACCAGTCCGTCCGGTTCGCGTAACGTATGGCAACTGGGCCTGCAAAAAACATGGTAGCCAAAACAAAGACGTCCAAAGCAGGAAAACGAATCGACGAGCGACCCTCCCTGATGGTTCGACACGGCGTGTGGTTTTTTATCGCAGCCATGGCGGCCTTGTGGTTGTGGTACTTCCTGAATTCACCGCGACCGTATGACGACGACAACATCGGTCGGTATTTCATGTCGCAAGCGGCCTGGAAGGATCCCGGTTATTTTGTGGACAGCTGGGGGCGACCGCTGGCGGTGTTGATTTTTGCAGTGCCGTCCCTGCTGGGCTACTGGGTCTGTGCCACGGTGACGTTCCTGATATCCATCGCCACCCTCGTACTGACGTATCGCGTCGCGCTTCTTTCGGGTCGCGACAAGGCGTGGCTGGTCGTGCCGCTCCTCATCGGACAGCCGCTGTTCTTCATGACGGGGTGGAGCCTGTGTACGGAGCCCTTGGGCGCGTTTTGCCTGGTGCTGGGCTTGTACTTGGTGAAGAAAGAGAACTTCGTGTGGGGCGCTGTGGTGTGGAGTCTGGCGCCGCTTGCGAGAACCGAATTGACGTTGATCCTTCCGATCTTTGCCGTGGCGTTTGCGATGCAACGCCGCTGGTGGCCGATTCTCGCGCTCGGTGTCGGTCTGACGCTGTATCAGGTGTCCGGCATGATCCTGAAGGGCGATCCGTTATTCCTTCTGACGGCGTCGCAGTCCTTTGGTCACGGCTTGTATGCCAACGGTCCGTTCTCACATTATTTCGAGCGGTTCATCTTCATTGTCGGTCCGGTCGTCTTTGTTTTGCTGGTGATTCAACTGGTGCTGGACATTCGAGGCGGCCGTGTGAACATCCTGAATACATCCATCGTGCTTGTTTTCGCGATGCACGTGTACTTCTACTGGAAAGGGAATGTCGCATCCATCGGCTTTCTTCGCCACCTGGCGGCGATGAGTCCCTTCATGGCCCTCGTGGCATGGGAAGGGTACCATTCGGCGTTTGGCCAGGATCATCCGCATCGGAAAACCTGGGTCACACTGGCAGTCGTGGCCGCGGCTGTCGTGACGGTATCGTATTACTCGGTGGAATTGATCGGTCATTATTTTCTAACCGAGCAGAAAGAGTATTCGAAATTTCTGATCGTGGCAGGTGTGGGGGTTCTGTTTCTGATGTATCAATTTGCGAATGTGCGATCGAAGGTGTTTGTCAACTTCGCGGCGATGGCGGTGGCGGTGGGGGCTCTGGGGTACCTGGTTGGGAAGGAGCGTCCGTGGAAGCTGGCGCCGGAGCACGTCACGGTACGACAGTTCGAGAAATACTACGCGGCGCAGTACAAGGACCGTGCCCCGCGTACGATGGTGGTTCATCCCTGGTTCCATTTCTTCGACGACTCCAATTACTACCTCCTCAACATGGAGGAGCCGAACGAAGTCAATCAGAAGTATGTCAAAATGCGCGCGGAAAATCTGGACAGTCTGCCGATCGGTTCCGTGGTGGCGTGGGATTCTCACTACAGCCACCGCCTGCAATCCAATGTCCAGCAGGAGGCCATGTTGAAAGACGCGCGTTTCAAGCTCGTTCAGCAATTTATCACGCCTGATCAACGCTTCGGGATGCTGGTCTTCGAAAAGATTTCCATGCAATGATCCGTCCTGAGCAATTTCGAGATTGGCAGGAGTATTACTGGACCTACCAGAATATTCTGGCGAAGCAGTATCTGATCCCGATGCTGGAGCGCGAGGGCATTCGCATTGACGGAAAAAAAATTTTCGAAATCGGGTGCGGCAGTGGCGGCGTCATCGAAGCCTTTGCGGAGCGGGCCGGTCGGTGTGTGGGGCTGGACCTGCAACCGTTTGAGTATTCCCGTCTGGGGAGCGGGCGTGTGCAATACCTGACGGCGGATATCTTCGATGCGTCGGTTCGTCCTCAGTATGACGATCGGTATGACATCATTCTTTTCCGGGACGTGATCGAACACATTGTCGACAAGGATCGAATGCTGGCCGCCTGTGACGAACTGCTGGCTCCGAACGGATGCATGCTGATGACATTTCCGCCGTTCTACTCTGCGTTTGGCGCTCATCAGCAGGTGTTTTCGAAGAAATTCCTCACTCGTCTTCCGTGGGTGCAAATTCTTCCGAGAAATCTATACCTCAAATTCGTTCGCGTCGTGGAGAAAGACAATGACGGGGCGTACCGGGTTGCGTCAGAAATTCGCGAATCGAAGACGACGATCGGTTCTCTCAAACGTGCGTTGCGGAGATCGGTTTTTCGAATCATCCGCGAGCATGATTATCTCGTGCGACCGTCGTTTGAAATTCGGTACGGCTACAAGCCCCGCAAGGCACACGGGATCGGACGGATCCCGCTCGTGCGGGAATTCCTGGTCATGGGCGTGTATTTGATTTTGTCGCGTCGCCAAAATCATTTGAAAAAGGTGGACTCAATCGTTACTTTCGCCACCTAACAAACGGGAGCGTCTATGGGGCGAGTGATCGCCATTGCAAATCAAAAAGGGGGCGTCGGGAAAACGACGACGGCGATCAATCTGGCGTCGTGCCTTGCCCATTCGAAGCGTCGGACGTTGATCATCGACATGGATCCGCAAGCCAATGCGACGACGGGTCTGGGAGTGGATGTGGAAAAGGTTGAGAAGAGTTCGTACGAAGTACTGATTCAAAACCTGGCCGCCTCGGAGGCCATCGTGCCGACTCTGATGCAGGGGATGGATCTACTTCCCGCGCACATTCGCCTGGTCGGCGCCGAGATCGAGTTGGTCGGGCTGGAGGATCGCGAGAAGATGTTTCTGGGAGCGGTGAGGCCGGTTCGCGATCAATACGATTTTGTCCTGATCGATTGCCCGCCGTCGCTAGGCCTCCTGACGCTGAATGCGCTTACGGGCTCGGACACGGTGCTGATCCCGATCCAGTGCGAGTACTACGCGCTGGAGGGCCTGCGGCAATTGTTGAACACGATCCGTCTGGTCCAGCGGCAATTGAATACGGCGTTGACCATCGAAGGCGTACTGATGACGATGTTTGACAGCCGCCTCAATCTATCGAACCAGGTCGTGAGCGAGGTGAAAGGATATTTTAAGAACAAAGTGTTCAAGAACGTCATTCACCGTAACATCAAACTCGGCGAGGCGCCAAGCTACGGCAAGCCGATCCTGATGTACGATCCGGCGTCTGTCGGCGCGCAGGACTACATGGGCCTGGCCAAAGAAGTCATGCACAACGTTCTGGAAACGGTATGAGTTCGCAGCAGCGTAAGAATACGGGGCTCGGAAAAGGGCTCAGCGCACTGATTCCGACGGCTTCGTTGACCTCGCAGGGCACACTGAAGGACGAGGGAGTGACGGAAATTCCAATCGCCTCGATCCGACCGAATCCGTTTCAACCGCGCAAAGATTTTGACGAGCAGGCGCTGGACGAACTGAAGCGATCCATTCAGCAAAACGGAATCATCCAACCGATCACGGTGCGTAAGACCGGCGAGGGGTACGAACTCATCGCGGGCGAACGCCGCTGGCGTGCCTCGAAACTGGCGGGTCTGCGGACGCTGCCGGCGTACGTACGGGAAGGCGTCACCGACGATGAGATGCTGGAACTCGCCATCATCGAGAACGTCCAGCGGGAAATGTTGAATCCGATCGAACTGGCGGAAGGCTACGTCCAGTTGATGGAACAATGCCGATTGACGCAGGACCAGGTGGCGCACAAGATCGGGAAGGACCGCACGACGATTGCCAATATCGTACGGTTGTTGAAACTGCCGTCCAAGATCCAGGACAGTCTTCGCAAAGAAGAAATCACGATCGGCCACGGGCGGGCCTTGATTGCGCTGCCATCGGCGGATGTGCAGGTGCGATTGTGGCAGAATATCGTTGCGCAGGGAATGTCCGTCCGCAAGACGGAAGAATCCGTACGCAAGGCATTGGCCGTGATCGAAGGCAAGTCAAAGACAACGTCGGAGAAAACAGAACACGTATCGAATCCTCATCTCGATGCGTTGGAGGATCGACTGCGGCTGAAATTCGCGACCAAGGTGAAGATCCGGCACCGCGAGGATGGAGGCACGGTGGAAATCGAGTACTACTCCGTCGATGATCTGGATCGATTGTTTGAGCTATTTGACAGCATCCCCTCCTGACTTCCTTACACCACGGTACAATCGACTGTATTCCTTTTCACGTTAACCGGGAAAATCGCCTGGACGAATTTGGAAAGTCCAAGCCGTACGCGGCGGTTGTCAGGAGTCCTGCGATCAGCGCGGTCAGGATTTCATCCGCCGATAGACTGACCTCGAGGACAACAGCCGATGAGGGAAACATCGTGAGGGCGATGCCGATCAGGACCGTGACAATCGCCATCCATTGATAGAGTCGCATTCTCCACACGATTTTCGTTTGCGGCTCGCCACGATACCCCTCTTCGACGAATCGAAACAATCCGCTGAAAATGAAATAGAAGCCGATGATCGCAGAAGCCGGAACTTCCAGGGTCCAGAGTCGCACGAGTATGCCGAACACATACACGTTTCCGATCATAGAGTAGAGCGGCGTCGGGTGGAGCGGTTCATGGCCGAGTCCTGCCAAACGTGCCACGCGCGATTGCGGATGCGTATAGCGTATGCCGACATCTTCCGCACATCTTCTTCCATGACAGCATCCTTGCGTCAGGCAGCGCATTCTACCCCAGAACTGCACGATCGGCGCCGAGAGACAGAACAATGCAAACGCGTACAGTCCATCCACATCCACCGCGTATAAGCAGACCGATCCGAGCATAACTCCGATGACCGATCCGTAGTATCCGAACGGACGAAGAAGCGCAGACGAACCTTCCAGCCATTGTGCCCACACCGCCGCTCCCAGTACGCAACACACCGACAAGAACATGAGCGGACCCAGCATGGACGGTGGCGCAAACACGCTCATGAACGCATAGCCCAGCAGGGCGCCGACTCCGGCGTACAGTCCGTGATGGATGAGTCTCACGCCGCCCCATCGCCACTCGGTCCACCCGTTGGCGACCGCTTCGGTCGTCCGACGCATCCGTGCCCAGATCGCGCGCCAGTGGATCAACGCCATTCCCACAAGGCCGCCGGAGAGAATATCCGCGAGACTGTGCGCGCCGACCAGCACGCAACTTAGCGAAATCATCGCGGCCGACAGATAGCTCATCCAGCGTAATCGTCGGAATCGCTGCGACCACTCCGCGGAGGCCAGGATGACCCAGATGACGTGATACGAAGGAAATGCCGCCACCGCTGTATCCAACTGCCTTTCCATGAGAATCCACTGGCCCCATATCGTTTCTGGCGTAAACGCCCGGGGCGCGGCTTGGACAGGGATGATCAGATAGACGGGAATCACGACGGCCAGGGACAGTAGACCGCGGATCATGAATTCCCGCAGTCGGGACTGACGATTTGCGATGATCGGAACGAGCGCGACCCACGGATACGTCAGGGAATAAAAGAACTCGGTCCATTCGATCACGGGAATGCGGTTTTCCAACGACAGAGTAAGTGAAAGAGCGTCCGAAGGAACTCCGAGCAGTACCACCGCCTCGTACAGCACGACCCACATGAAAAGTACAACCATTGCGGAGACACGATCCACGGAGGTGGGGAGTTGGTCTGAAGAATCGGGCAAGTGAAACCACTCCGCGCGAACGATCCGGCCAAATCGACGTCGGATGTCGTCGCGTTCAAATCCGACGACAAGAGCGACACACCCAAGGATCAGGATCGGCGTGACGATCCATAAGCCGGTCGCCGAACCGGTCGCGATAAACCATCCGGCGATCGTCAGACAAAATCCGATGTAGATCGGGTGCGGGAGAAAGCGGTACACCGAAAGAGACACCAGATGCAACGGAGGAAATGCGGCCATCGGCAGTCCCCGTCCGTACACTCGCAACATGCCCGTCGCCCACATCATCAGAGACACCCCGACGATCGCCATCGCCCAGCCGGCGACGGGAGAATGCACGGCGGGTAACTGGTGACCCGTGACGATGCAGTCGGCCCATAGCAGAAGGATCGCGGGTAGGACGCCCACGAACGCAAACGCGTACAGACCCTTCAGCGTGAACGAAAGAACACGGTTTCGCATACGACACTTCCTTCAAAGACCCTGCCGTGCACGCACAATCGTCCGAGGGCAAGAAATTTTGTCTGACGAGATTGAAGATAGCCGGAGGGAATGAGCCACGACAGGAAAGCGCTCTGAACCGAAGAAGCCAGAGAATCGGAAATCAAAACCTGTTTGCTTCGCAATTCCAGACTCCCTCCGTCCCAGGTGATGTCGTCGTCATCGATCGCTGTGGCGGAAGTTCTCTGGCCGTCGACAAAGAGCCATCGGCGCTCTCCATCGTTCCAATCGATCCAGACGACCGAGTGTTCGACATTTGCAAATCGTCCCCACCGAAGTGTGTGGATCGGCAATTGCCAGGGTGGAACGTTCATCTCGATGCATTCGACGTAACCGACGCCCGAAATCGTGGCGTTTGGAAATGTCCAGCGGGCGGGAGAATTCAGCGTGGCGACCGTCCAGCGGAGAAATCCGTCTGGATTTCCCAGCAAGTCGACGGCAGGCAACGGATTCGGCGCCGTCCATTCGGCGTGTAGCCCCATGGATCGCCAGGTGAGGAGATCGTTATGCGTGGGAAGGGAATTTCGGTATGTTTTATGAAATTCCGCATCGCGCGGAAATTGTGCGAAGGCAGAGTAGGGAATCCGCATTCCTTGCCATCGAATCAGGGCGGCGTAGCCGATCAGGCACGTCCCATCGTCCGCGACGGTATCAAAGTACCATTTTGTCAGGCGGAACATGGATCATCAGGAGCCCCACACATCATCGACGACTCGGCGGCTCCGCACGATCGCGACAGCCTTTTCGATATCTGTGTGAGTGATGCGGTCGTGATCCAGAGAAGCCACTTCCTGCCGAAGCAGGCGATACGCAGTTCCCGTCAAATGGGCCAACTCCAGCGGTTTGCGAAAATCGGCGGCCTGCGCTGCGCAGAGGAATTCGATGGCAAGAATGGTTTCGACGTTTTCGATGACTTGCAGGCATTTCCGTGCGGCGATGGTGCCCATGCTGACGTGGTCTTCCTGATTGGCCGATGTCGGGATACTGTCCACCGAAGCCGGATGGCACAGAGATTTGTTTTCAGAGGCCAGGGCCGCCGCGGTGTACTGCGCGATCATGTATCCGGAGTTCAGTCCGCCGTCTTTCGCGAGGAAGGCCGGGAGGCCTTCGTTGAGGTGTGGATCCATCATCCATGCGATCCGGCGCTCGGCGATATTTCCGATCTCACTCATGGCAGTCGCGAGGTAATCCATCGTCAGCGCGACGGGTTGTCCGTGGAAATTACCGCCGGAGAGCACATCGCCCTTGTCGGTGAAGATCAGGGGATTATCGGATGCGGCATTCATCTCGCGTTCCACCACTCGTCGAACGTGCGTGACCGCGTCGCGACTCGCACCGTGCACCTGCGGCATACAGCGGACGGAGTACGCGTCCTGCACCTTGGTGCAGGCGACGTGCGAAGCGACCATCGGCGAACGATGGAGCAAAGTACGCAAATTCTCCGCGCTGACGATTTGGCCTTCCTGATTGCGCGCCAGGTGAATGCGCTCGTCAAAGGCCGCATCGGTACAGAGCAGAACTTCGGCGGACATGGCTCCGAAAATGTCCGCGCACTCGAGAACGTTCATGGCGCGGAGGAGTGCGATCGCGCCGACCGAAGTCATCGCCTGAGTTCCATTCAGGATGGCCAGACCTTCCTTGAACATGAGCTGAAGGGGTTTCAATCCGGCCGCATGCAGGGCGTGTGCGGCGGACATGCGTCGTCCCTGGTGCCAGCACTCTCCTTCGCCGATCATGCACAGAGCCAGATGCGCGAGGGGCGCCAGGTCCCCGCTGGATCCCACGGAGCCTTTCTGAGGGATGATCGGCAGGATGGCGTGGTTGAACATTCCTGTCAGAAGGTCGAGGACGTCCATTCGCACGGCAGAGAAACCTTTGCAGAGGCCGTTGATTTTCAGAATCAGGAGGGTTCGGACAATCTCCAGTGGAAAGGGTTCGCCGGTGCCTGCGGCATGACTGCGGACAAGATTGGTTTGCAGTTGCTGGATGTTTTCGTCGCTGATGCGCACATCACTGAACTTTCCAAAGCCGGTGTTCACTCCATAGACGACTTTGCCGGAGTGCAGAATATGTTCGAGCGTCTCGCGAGACTGTTGCACCAGAGCGGCGGCGTGCGGCGCCACGCGTACGGAAAGAGATTCCGTCAGAATGCGGTGCAACATATCGAGGTCCAGGCTGTTCCCGTTCAATTCGACGGTACGGTCGCTCATGCCTTCTTCTCGTCCATTTCCCGCAGGTAGAGCAACGTTCCTCCCGTCACGCACACCGGGAAGAGGAACAGGTTGACGAGGGGAATCAATCCCAGGAAGAAACACATCCCCCCAAACCCCAGGCTCAGGCCTTTGTGCCGAAGGACGATCCTCCATTTCTGCCGAAACGGCAGGAGTTTTCGCTCGAGGGCATAGTCGGTGAACGTGAAGGTCAGGGCGAATGCCGTAAACACAAAGATCAAGACCGTGTACAGGAGCGACCCGATGACGGGAATAAAATTGATGATAAAAATCGGAACGAAGAACAGCAGGAAGACGAGAACTTTCTTGATTTCCGTCGACATGGCGCGCGCCGCATCCCGAAGGACGGTTTTCAGTGTGAGGGGAAGGCTGAGTTTCGTCTGTCGTTCGGCTTCTTCCACGCGTTCAGACAAGAGCGTGTTGAAGGGCGCCGCGATGATATTTCCCACGATGGTGAACAGGTAAAACGCAGCGAGCAGGTAACTGATCACAATCATCGACAGGACCGCGTAGTACAGCACGCCAAAGTACCATGCCTCGCTCTTCGGAATGATTCCGAGAAAATGTTCGAGTTTGATCCAGAGCAGATACAAACCGCCTGCAAAGACGAGAATGTTGATCAGCAGGGGGATCAGAACGAATTTCCACACGCGGGGCGTTGTGAAGATGAACTTCAGACCGTGGAAGGGGTACTTCAGGCCCTGAAAGAAATGGCTCATCGTGACGCCAGTTCCTGCAGGAAATGCGCGCTGGTGAGAATCCCGCGATGAAAATTGTTCAGTTTGAATCGTTCGTTGGGGGAATGAATGGCGTCGGTATCCAGTCCGAATCCCATGAGGATCGACTGCAGGCCGAGTATTTTATCAAACGCCGCAACGATAGGGATGGAACCGCCTTCGCGGGTAAACAAGGGTTCCTTTTTGAAGACCGCTTTCATGGCGCGTCGCGCGGCGAGCATTTCCGCTGAAGCAATGTCGGCCATGGCCGGGTCTCCTCCGTGTAATTCCGTCACGCGAATTTGCATCGTCTTCGGGCAGAGTCTCTTCACGTATTTCTCAAAGAGTCTGGCAATGTCCGCCGGCTTCTGGTTGGGGACGAGCCGCATGCTGATTTTCGCACCTGCCTGCGAGGGCAGGACCGTCTTGGCGCCTTGCCCCTGATAACCACCCCAGATGCCGTTGCAGTCGAGCGTCGGACGGCCGCTCACTTGTTCCAGGATGGAATATCCTTTTTCGCCAAACGTCTCGCGAATGCCGAGGTCTTTGAGATAGGCCGCGCGTTTGAAGGGCAATTTCTTGTACTCGGCGCGCTCCTTCTTCGACAGCGGTTTCACTTTTCCGTAAAATCCCGGGATCGTAATTCTGCCGTTCTTGTCCTTGAGTTTGGAGATGAGCAGGGCGAGTTCATTGATCGGATTGGACACGGCGCCGCCGTACGTGCCGGAGTGCAGATCTCGATTGGGTCCGGTCATTTCCACCTGCATGTAGCAGAGTCCGCGGAGGCCGTAGGCGATGCTTGGAATTTCGTCGTCGAAGAAACTCGTATCGGAAATCAGCACGACATCCGCCTTGAGTTTTTCTTTGTGAGATCGCAGGAACGGTTCGAGATTGGGACTGCCGATTTCTTCTTCGCCCTCGATGATCATCTTCACGTTCACCGGCAGTTTGCCGTTGGTTTTCAGATGCGCTTCGATGCTCTTGAGATTGAGGAGCACCTGTCCCTTGTCATCGCTCGATCCACGCGCATAGATGTATCCGTCCCGGATCACCGGATCGAAGGGATCATTCGTCCACAGGTTGAGCGGATCCACAGGCTGGACGTCGTAGTGTCCGTAGAGCAATACGGTGGGTTTGCCGGGCGCACCCATCCATTGGCCGTAGACGATCGGATGACCGGCCGTCGTGTGAATTTCGGCGGTGATGCCGAGCGCCGTCAGGTGGTCGGATAGGAATTGCGCGCACCGCTGGACATCGGCTTTGCGGTTTGGATCGGTGCTGACACTGGGGATACGGAGAATTTCCTTCAGTTCCTCGACATAGCGGTCCTTGTTGGAGTCAATATACCGTACGACATTTTCCATGATGCAGGTCCTTCGCTGATGAAATGAATGGCGCGTCCAATATGGCGGATTTCGATTGCTTTTGCAAGAAGGCTAGAACACAAAACTCATCAACGTGGTCACGAGGTTGGCTGAGAAAGCGATCAGAAAGGAACGCAGCCACGCGGTTCGCAGGAAAAACCGGACCAACATCCATTCGACAATCAGGACGCCTGCTTCGATCACCGCCAGAATGGGAGTCACGTGTCCGCCTGTGTATCCCGGAATCGATAGTAACCAGGTTTGATACACATAGACGGCGAGCGGCTGAGTGAGCGTGTTAATCAGAATCGATATGAGGAGCAGATGAAACGGCCGTCTGCGGATCCAAAAAGCATAGACGACAAACTCCGTCGTCCATGTGAGCAGCCAGGCAAGAAGTCTCTCGTTCATGTGCGATTTCGCGTCGAAGAAGGTCAGGCAGAATATCGAATTTTAGTTTCAAAAGGCAATGAACCAAAAACGAATTGCAGCTCAGGCGATAACCTGTTTATTGATCCAGAGGGTTTGACATTCTATCACACCATTCTTGCCGAGACATTCTCGTCGAACCATTCTTCAAGCAGGAAATTGAACAACACACTGGAGGGTCTATGAAGTTGCTTTTGCTTGCGATCATGCTGGCTGGCTGTTCCATGGGTCCGGTCCTGGTACAGCCCACCCGGGAGCCGTCGGAGGGGAGTGAGGACGAACACAACGCCGTACGCGAAGCGGTCAAACTTTACGACGCCGGACGTTACGATGACGCGATCCACGCATACTCCGCAATCCTTCAGAAAAACCCGGATCACGTCCTCGCGATGTATGAGATGGCGTATTCGTACGCCGGCAAGAACGATCACGTCAGGTGCCTCGAATGGGCAAGAAAGGCGGCGGAGTACCGATCGCATTTCTTGCCATCCGTCTATACGATGATGGGCAATGCGTATGACTTACTCGGGCAGGGAGACAAAACGATCGAAGTGTATCGCGAAGCCATCCGACGAATCCCCAACGATCAGATGCTGTATTATAACCTTTCTGTGGCGTATTTCCGCAAGAAGCGGTATGCGGATGCGACGGCAGCGGCCAAGGTGTCGGTGAGCCTGCGTCCCACACACACCAGTAGTCATCTTGTCTTGGGGCAAAGCTGGTACGAACAAGGGCTCCTGATTCCGTCCTTTCTCGCCATGTCCACATTCCTTGCCTACGAGCCTCAAACGCAGAGGTCATCCACCGCACGTCAATATCTCCAAGAGATCATGGGCAAGGGAGTGCGTGTCGAAGGACAGAAGAAAATCAATGTGCACATCTCGGAGACGTCCCGTACGGAAGAAGGTGATTTCCGCGCTGTCGAAGTGGTGATGACGTTTGCACGGGCGTTGAGTGTGGGGACCAAGCTGGACTCCATTGTCGCAGACAGCGACTTGATCGCCGGTGAACTGGAGTCCGTCTTCGCATCGCTGGGTGAAAAGTCTACCGAACCCAGGACCGGTTTCGGGTGGGAATTCTACGCGCCATTTTTTGCGGACATGCATGTAAAGGGTTTTACTCGCGCGTACGCGTGTCACATGATGACCTCAGCACGAGACGAAAGAGTGGCGGAGTGGTTGGAGACCAATACGGTTCAGTATTCGGCGTTTCTCGCATGGATGGAGAATTACCGGTGGCCGGCGCACCGCGAGCCGTAAAGGTCGGTACGCGTCGGATTTCGTTCTTGCGACCCATTCCAAAAGGTCTAAATTACCTTTCATCAAGGCGCAAGTAGGAGGAGAGAATCATGACCATTCGATGGTTTCTTTTCGTTCTGTTGGGGGTCGGGGCATGCGGAAAAAAAGGAGATTCGAATACTCCATCCGATTCCACGGCGACGGTGAGTTCCGTTGTGCAAGAATCGCCGGCGGTGTGCGTGTTCGAAGGAATTTCGTTGCGTTCCGAGCCGTCGCAGAAGGGAAAATGGCTGTCGGGTATTTCGATGGGCGAGAAACTGACCGCACTCCCCGAGACGGTGACCGACAGCGCCGCAAAAATGGAGTATCGCAAGGTGCGGCTGTCCGACGGCGCCGAGGGTTGGGCTTCGGCTGCATTCATTATCCCCAATGCCAAACCGGCAGCGATTGTCGCCAATTCTTTTTTCTACAAGCGCCCGGATCTGTCCACCGTGACGGACAAAGCGTTTGAGCCGTTGGACTTTGTCGCTGTGACGACGGAACAAGGAGAGTGGCTGGAGGTGAGCGGAAAACGGCGATCGATGAACTATATCGAAAAGGGCTGGATTCACAAGAGCGGCATTTCATACGACGAAAAGGACATCGCTGTCGCGAGCATGGTCGGCAAGGCCCTCAATCAGCAGGACATGGGCAAGCGCTACGAGGCGCTAAATGCGATCCTGAACAACCCCGCCGTTTCTGCGTCTCCGCTCATTTCGTTTGTGCGGCAAATGGTGGAGGCTGCAGGTTAAAATGAAGTGGACGGATCAATGAATAGTCAATTTTCTACGACGAGAGGATATCCTATGAATCGAATGTTCTTGTGCTTCTGGGCTCTCATCGCACTGAGTTCGGTAAGTCATGCCCAGTACTCGGTTCGGATCGAGCCGGACACGATTTTGGTCGGTGAAGAAGAGGCACAGATCATCGTGCAGGCCAATCGCTCCGACCTAGGACTCAATGCCGTCGCGCGCAAAGGCGGCGGCATGTTCACGGATTTCAAGGCAGTGGAATCCGAATCGGGGACGCATCAGCAAGCGACGTTCACGACTCCCTTTGCCGGAGAAATCATGATCGAAGTACTCGACGGCAAATACAACAAGCTGGGCAGCGGTACGATCATCGCCCTGGCGCCCACGCTGGTGATCATGGAAGAGGAATCCCTGAACCGATTTGACGGACGCGCCAAGTCGATGCCGCTCATGGTCAAGGTCACCAATCATCGTGACGAAGTTGTCAAGAACGCCAAACTGAAGTGCCGTCTTTCCGAGAAACAGGGAAACAAATTTGGTCCGACGGCCACGAAGATATCGGAATTCGAATTCAAGGGTACGCATTACGAAGCGATGATTACAGGACTACGGGATGCCAGTTACAAAGTCGAGGTGGTGGATATGGCGCATTGGGAGGCGCACGACAAGGCCGACAACCCGGATGATCCGCATCCGATGGTGGTGATCGAGGGCCTGAATATCTCGATTGACTAAGATGCTATTGATCGCAAGACCCCGTCTATCCTACGGACGGGGTTTTTTTATGTACGGAGCATTGCTGATCGGTTGTGCCAGCCAGGCTCCGCCCGGAGGAGGTCCCGAGGACAAGACTGCCCCCTCGGTCGTTTCGACTTTTCCGCCTGCAGATTCCACCGGTGTCTCCGATGAAATTGAACTCCGAATCGAATTTTCAGAAAAGATGGATGAAGCATCGACTGAAGGCGCCGTTTTTGTTTCCCCGCGTCCGACACGAAAGCCGAAATTTTCGTGGGACGGCCGGGTTCTGACGCTTCGTCTGCCCGAAGGACTCCGGCCGCAGACGACGTGTGTGGTAACCGTCGGTACGGCGGCCCGGGACCGCAGAAACAATGCTCTGCGGACCGCCTTCACATTTGCGTTTTCGACGGGCGATAGCATCGACCGCGGTGTCATTTCGGGACAGATCCTGTCGGATCAGAAGACGGCGTTGCCCGTCTGGGCTTATCGTATGGAAGACCGCGAAGACAGTTCTGTTTTCACCCGCCGGGCGGATTACGTAACCCAGTCGGACGCCGATGGACGGTTCCGCTTATCGTATCTGGCTCCTGGGCGTTACCGCATCGTGGGTGTCGCCGACCTTGATGAAGATGGCTTGATCACAGCGGGCAGTGATTTTGTTGCGATCGCGCCGTTCGATCCTGTCGTCGAAGGTCGACGAGGCGTGGTTTCTTCCGTGAACGCGATGATGCACCTTCCGGATACAACGAAATTTGCCATCGTCTCGGCCGTCCAGGTCGGACATGAAATTCGCGTAACTTTTTCCAAAGCCCTGTCATCGGAGCAAATCAATCCGGACAGTCTGTCCGAACGTGTCCGTTTGGTTCCCGAGAGGTCAGGCGCGCGGATGTTTATCAATTCCAAGCTCGAAACGGAATTGTGGATCCTTGCCGCGGGGGAGACCGACTCTGTGGCGTTTGGAGACCTGATTGCCGCGTCCGGCGATACCCTGGCGGATACGGTCATGCCGATCGTGAAGGAGGCGGGTGAGGCCCCGGCTACGTGGATCGAGGTGGAAGACCCCACCGAATGGTCCGTTCCACGTTTTTCCGCAACCATTCGATTTTCCAGAGGCATGGACAGAGTAAGCGTGGAAAGAAGTGTCTTTGTGAAGGACACATCGGGTCACCTGTCGACCGGGACGGCCCGGTGGATGGATGATGCGCGCATGACGTGGCACGTGGATCAGCCGTTGAGTGGGCGGATGATGTATCGTCTATGTGTTCGCCTGGACTCGATTGTCGACTGGACCGGACGGCGTGCCGGCGACTCGACATTCGTTCACTCGTTCCAAACTGTCAAAGCCGACACCCTGGGGCTGGTGAGCGGCGGTGTGGAGGAATCGGGACGATTTCTCCTCCAGTTGGTGCGCTCGGGGGCGCCTCCATTGATTCGAAAACAGTTCGTCGACGGACCGACGAAATTCGTATTTGGAGATCTCTTGCCGGGTCGATATACTATGACCGCATACCGCGACGATGACCGAAACAGCCGGTATTCATACGGAAGCCTGATGCCCTTTCGGGCTTCGGAACCCTTTCTGAGCTACGCGGACACGATCGTGGTTCGATCGAACTGGGAAACGTCAAACGTCAATCTGCGGTGGGCCAAGCCATAGGGAGAAGAAATGGGCAGAATCTATTATCTCCATCAAAATGACACCGGTCGCAATTATCGGATCGACGAGGGGGTTGTCGTGACCATCGGCCGTGCCTTCGACAACTCCGTCCTGATCGAAGATGCATCGGTGTCACGGCATCATGCGGCGATTCGATGGAAGGAAGGCGCGATCTTTCTCATCGATCTTGCCAGCACCAACGGATCGTATGTGAACGGTGAAAAGGCGGAAGAGAATTATTTCTACCGCCTGGACTACGGGGATGAGGTGAAAATC
This sequence comes from uncultured Bacteroidota bacterium, assembly GCA_964602985.1. Taxonomy (GTDB): domain Bacteria; phylum CLD3; class CLD3; order SB21; family SB21; genus CAYZJB01. Next base: position 22,081 of record CAZRTJ010000005.1, on the reverse strand, counting down.
GGCAATGTTTCGTTTGCGATCATTGATGAGAAGAGCGCACGGGATAAGAATTTCCTGGTGACCCCGATCACGCTCAAGACGGTCGTCATTAATCGCAAAGCCATTCAGAAGGACGATTTTGAGAAACCCGAATAACCTGAAAATCCTGATGCTGGGAGTCGGACTGGTCGGCCTGGGATGCTCCTCTTCCCGGTCTGTTCGTGAGTGTTGCGCCGACGTGTGGGCGGACACGGTTGCGGTTCACACAGATTCGATCGCCGCCGACACGATTCGGGAAGTTGAGGTGGAGGTCGCAAGGACAGATTCCATCGAGAGGGTCGAGAGCGAATGGGCGGCGGTCGATCTTGATTCTCTTCATCGTTTGGGAACGCAGTTGTACCGGGAGGATCTGCTGGAAGATGCTTTCCCGGTGTGGAGTATGATCTTGTCTCGCGCCGACGGACGCAAGGATTTGAGGGCGGAGGCACATTACGTACTGGGATCGGTGTACTTCCGACGTGCAGATTATGGACGTGCCGAGGCGGAGATGCAGCTGGCGGTGAAAGCCGACTCACTTCTTGTTGACGCCTACCAGGATCTGGGATTGCTGCAATTTATCAAAGGTCATTACGATCGCGCCGAGACGTATTTTGCCAAAGTCCTCCGGTATCTGCCCTCCGACTCGGAGGCAACGTATTGGATGGGGTACACTCGCGCGACGCGTTCGTATGAGCGCGGGCTGGATGCTTTTTCCAACGACCGTTATGACGAAGCCCTGCGGGAACTTCGGATCGCGTGGCAATTTCTCGCATCGGATACGTCGATGAATTATCAAATTCAGTTTGTCCTTGGCAAGACCTATCTGGCCAAATTGGATTACGACCAGGCGCTGATCCATCTGGATCAGTGTCTCGCCCTGCGCCCCCGATCTGCGGAAGCGATGACCGAGAAGGCAGCGATTTATTTTGCCAGAGTGGACTTCCCGACAGCCATTGCGTGGAGCCGCCGGGCGATCGCAGCCAATCCTGAATTTGCAAAAGCGTACAACAATCTGGGATACATCCAATTCACGATGGCCAATCAAGCCGCGTTGAACGGAACACGCGCCAAAGCCGATGAGCTGTATCAGGAGGCGCTGACTCTCTTCGAGCGCGCATTGGTTTTGGATCCAGCCATGCAGAGCGCCCACCTGAATCGGATCCACGTGGGCAAGATTCTCTCCGGCGAACGGAATCTGTCCGCCTACACAATGCTGCAAGAGGCGCGAACGACGTCGGACAATGCGAAGAAAATCCGCCAGTATCGAGCGATTCTCGAAAAAGACTCCACCTACGACGACGCACACAACAATCTGGGAGTGGCGTACTTCGTGGAGGGGCACGCGGATTCAGCCGTTGCCGCATTGGAAAAAGCCCTTGCGATCAACCCAAACAACGTGCAAGCTCACAACAATCTGGGGCACATTTTGGGCACGATGCACCGGTATGACGAGGCGCTCAAGCACGTTTTCATTGCCATTGAAACCAAGCGTGACTACCTTGACGCGTATTGCAATCTCGGATATCTCTACATGTGGAAAGAAGATTTTGTGAGCGCGAGAAAAGTCTGGACGCATTTGCTCAAAATCGATCCGCAGAATCGGCTCCTCCGAAAAGGTTTTGCCGAACTGGAAAGACGTGAGGAGATGATCTCGCGTGGGGAAACCACCACGCGCGTCGTCTTTGAGTCCGATTCCACGCAGGTGGAGGAAGGTCCCTAGTGTTGCATGCCGTTATTATGGCCGGCGGCGTCGGTACGAGATTCTGGCCGCTGAGTCGCGCACGCTCCCCCAAACAGTTCCTGCGTTTCCTCGAACCCCAATCCATGATTCAGAAGACCGTCGAGCGTATGCAGGGACGAATTCCGCCGGAACGCATTCTGGTCGTGACGCGCGCGGATCAGGCGGACGAGTGCCGTCGCCAGCTCCCGTCGTTGCCGTCTGAAAATATTCTGGTCGAGCCGATTGGTCGGAACACCGCACCGTGTATCGGACTGGCAGCCATTCACATTCATCGTCGCGACCCGGAGGCCGTGATGGCCGTGCTCGCGGCCGATCATCTGATCGAACCCGCCGATGCGTTCATGAACTCACTGACTTTTGGAAATCACCTGGCGTTGGAACGCCGACTGCTGGTGACGATGGGCATACCGCCATCCCGGCCGGAGACCGGATACGGGTACATCCAGTATTTTGCAGATGACAAGGTCGAGTTCGCCGGGCTGACGGCCTCACGCGTGAAGACGTTTGCGGAGAAGCCCAATCTGGCGACAGCCCAGCGCTTTCTGGAGAGCGGAGACTTCCTATGGAACAGCGGCATGTTCGTGTGGCGGGTCGAAGACATTCTCACGCTGATGGAGGAATTTCTCCCGGAGACCTACCAGGGACTGATGGAAATAGCGACGGCCATCGGTACGCCGGAATACGATCCGGCGCTCAATCGATGCTACCCGCTGTTCCGTTCGATTTCGATCGATTACGGCATCATGGAAAAGGCGAAGAACGTATACGTCATTCGCGCGCCGTTCCAATGGAACGATGTGGGAAGTTGGGAGGAAATTTATCTGATCAGCCCCAAGGATGGCCAGGGGAATGCGGTCGTCGGGAATACGGTACTTCGCGAGACGCATCATTCGTTGATTTATTCACCCAAGAAATGGGTGGCCGCTATCGGCGTGGAAAACCTGATCGTCGTCGAGACCGACGACGCATTGCTCATCGCCCGGCGGGATCGATCGCAGGAAGTCAAACACATCGTGGACGAACTCTCGTCCCGCGACCAAACGCATTTGCTTTAGCGAGGCGGCATGAAAAAGGAAAAAATCTTCGACCACCTGGTTGAATTGGCGCGCAGGCTGAAAATCCCGGTGCGTGTCGAGAAAGGCGATTTTGCGGGCGGCTTCTGTACGAAAGAAGAAGAGCCCGTGATCGTCCTGAACAAACGTCACCTGATCGATAAGCGCATAAACATACTGGCGAGGGAAATCGCGACGTTTTCGCTGGAAGGATTGGACATTCCACCTCCGGTAATGAAGGTCATCGAAAGCGAACGTCAACGAGCGACGGAAGTCGAACTCGAACTGTCAGACTCCGACGACGAGTAATGCCGGATGATCTTCCCGACAAGCTCGAGCATCTTCCCAAGACTCCCGGTTGTTACTTGTTCAAGGATCGCGACGGGAACATCCTGTATGTCGGGAAAGCGCGGGTGCTGCGGCATCGCGTCCGGCAATACTTCCACGAGTCTCGTCGCGACGACGCCAAGTTGCAGCGCCTGGTCTCCCGCATCGCCGATGTCGAGGTCATCCAGACCGACTCGGAAACCGAAGCGCTAATCCTCGAATCCAATCTCATCAAGGAACATCGTCCCCGGTACAACATCGCGCTGAAGGACGATCGGAGTTATCCGTATATCAAAATCACGGACGAGTTATTTCCCCGGATCTACGTGACGCGGGAGAAGACCAGAGACGGAGGGACCTTCTTTGGACCGTACACGGATGTGGCGAATCTGCGCGAAACGCTACGAATCCTGCACCAGTTGTTTCCCATCCGCAGTTGCACGCACACCTTCACGCAGGAGATGATCGAGGGCCGCAAAGTCAAATTGTGTCTGGACTACCACATTCAGAAATGCCAGGGCCCGTGTCAGGGACTGGTGGACGCCGCGACGTATGGGAACATGATCGCTCAGATGCGGCGATTTCTGGCCGGGCGTACATCGGAACTGTTGAAATCCTTGCGGGACGAAATGAACGCGTTCGCAGAGGACATGAAATTTGAAGAGGCCGCGGTGTTGCGGGACCGGATCGCCCGGATGGAAACCTACACGTCTTCTCAAAAAATCGTTTTTGCGGATCTGACCGACAAGGACGTCGCCGCTGTGGCCGTGGACGACGACGAGGCCTGCGGTGTCATCTTCCGCATTCGTGACGGAAAAATGATTGGACGCCAACATTTCTTCTTCTCCAAGACGTCGGACAAGACTCAGGAAGAAATCCTGGAAACACTGTTAACCACCTACTATCTGCAGACCGATTTTGTGCCGGAGGAAGTGTATCTGCCATTCCCTTTGCCAGATGCCGGCGGGTTGGAATCCTGGCTGATCGAAAAGCGCGGCGATCGGGTGGAATGGGTGGTTCCGAAAATCGGAGACAAGTTCAAACTCGTTCAGATGTGTGGGCGCAATGCAGAATTGCTGCTGGGAGACTTGAAACTGGAAAAGCTGAAAGCCCGCGAGCAATTTGTCCCGCGCGTGTTGGAGAGTTTGAAGAGAGATTTGAACCTGCCGGGATTGCCGCGTCGGATCGAGTGTTTTGATAATTCGAATATCCAGGGAAACGATCCCGTCTCTTCGATGGTTGTCTTTGTCGAAGGCAAACCGAAGAAGAGCGAGTATCGGAAGTTTCACGTCAAAACCGTGCAGGGTCCCGACGATTTTGCGTCGATGCACGAGGTGGTGATGCGACGGTACCTTCGGGTATTGAAGGAAGCAGACGACATGCCGGACCTGATCGTGATTGATGGCGGCAAAGGGCAGTTGTCGGCGGCTGTGAGCGCGCTGGAGGGACTGGGAATTCTCGTATCCAAAGCCGGATCCGACGGCCAGGCGGTCATCGGCCTGGCCAAGCGAATGGAGGAGGTGTTTGTGCCGGACATTAGTGATTCCATCATGATTCCAAAAACCTCCTCCTCCCTCAAACTGCTTCAGCAGGTTCGTGACGAAGCGCATCGGTTTGCGATCACCTTTCACCGTGCCACCAGAGGACGAAGAACGCTTCAGTCTGAGTTGGATCGGATCGACGGGGTCGGGCCCGCAAGGCGGAAGATGCTGCTGGTGCGCTTTGGCAGTGTTCGGAAGATCGCCGAGGCATCGCTGGATGAATTGCTTGCAACGCCCGGTCTGCCGTCGGACGTAGCGCGCGCGATTTTTGAACATCTGCACAAGCAAGATGAAAATTCCGGTTTCTAACTCTGTTGTTTTTCGTATATTGGCCGTCATCGCATAGGAGTTGCATGCATCCGTTTCTCGAAGAACTGAAAAATCGCGTTTTGATTTGCGATGGAGCGATGGGCACGATGCTGTACGAGTCGGGCATATCGTTCGATCATTGTTTTGATGAAGTCAATTTGAGCCATCCTGAAATCATATCGCGCATTCACCGATCGTATATCGACGCCGGTGCGGATATCGTGGAAACCAATACGTTTGGCGGGAATTTTCTCCGCCTGGCGCACCACGGCGCCGAAGACAAACTGGCAGACATCAATCGCGAGGGCGTGCGATTGGCGCGGGCTGTGGCAGATCGCGTGCCCGATCGAAAGATCTGGATCGCCGGGTCGGTGGGTCCGTTGGGGAAACCGCTGGAACCGATCGGCAAAATCACACGCTCCGACGCTCAACAGTTCTTCCGCGAGCAGATTGAAGTTCTGCTGGAGGCGGGCGTCGATCTGATCATGGTGGAAACGATGTCTGATGTGACCGAAGCGTTACAGGCGGTGCTGGCGGCGCGATCTTTGTCGTCGAGCATTCCGATCGTCGCGCAGTTGAGTTTTAATGACGAAGGCAAAACGCTGATGGGCAACAAGCCGGCCGACGCGGTCCGCATTCTGCATGAGAACGGGGCGGACGTCGTCGGGGCCAATTGCTCCGTCGGTCCGCAGATCCTGCTGGACGTATTGGAACGGATGGCGGCGGGGACGGATGCGCCGATCTCGATCCAGCCCAATGCGGGTATGCCGCGCGTGGTGGGCGGTCGGTATTTGTATCTCGCGTCGGCAGAGTATTTTGGCGATTTTGCGAAGCGTTTTGTCGCCGCTGGGGCCAACATTGTCGGAGGCTGTTGCGGCACGACGCCGGACCATGTGCGGAGTATTCGTCAAAGCCTCGGCGTGTGCGCGCCGGTTCCACGAAAATCGGGCGTGAAAGTCGTGGAGGCGGACGAGCCGAAGGAGGGACAACTGGTGACGACCGCTTCCTCCTCACTGGCGGCCAAATTTCAATCCGGGAAGTTCGTGACCAGCGTGGAATTGGATCCGCCGCGGGGATTGTTGTACGAGAAGGTCGTCGAGGGTGCGGTTCTTTGCAAGCAACAGGGAGTCGACGCCATCAACATCGCCGATAATCCTCTGGCCAAAGCGGGAATGACGCCTCTCGCCATGGCGTCGCTGATCAAGGAATCGGTCCACATCGAAACCATCCTTCATTTCTCCTGTCGGGATCGGAATTTGCTGGCCATGCAGTCAGAACTCATGAGCGCGCATGTGTTGAATATCCGGACCCTGCTGGCGATTACAGGGGATCCGCCCATTGTCGGTGATTATCCGCACGCCACGGGAGTCTTCGACGTGGATTCGATCGGGTTGCTAAAACTCATGACGCAGTTGAACACCGGGCTGGACCTGGCAAACAAGCCGGTCGGCGCCAAGACGAATTTTCTTCGCGCCTGCGCGGCCAATCCGACCGCTGTCGATTTGAATCGTGAATGGGACCGGTACGAACAGAAGATCGCGGCCGGTGCGGAGTTCGCCATGACCCAGGTGTTGTACGATCTGCATCCACTGGAGGAATTTGCCAAACGCTACAAAGGACGAATTCCGGTCTTGGTCGGCATCATGCCGCTGAAGAACGCGAAACACGCCAATTTCATGCATTATGAAATTCCAGATATCCAGATTCCCGATAGCGTACGAGACCAAATGGAAAAGGCGGGTGACCGCGGAGTGGAAACGGGCATTCGGCTGGCTGCGGAATTCCTGAAGGAAGCCAAGGGGATGGTGGACGGCGTGTATGTGATGCCGCCCTTTAATCGATTCGAAATGGCGTTTGAAGTCCTGGCTGTTTTGTAAAATGTAGGATAGAGCAAAGAAAGAGTCATGAAGGCCGACGAACCCACGACCCTCCAGGAGCCTGCGCACGCGGCGCGAGCGGCCGATTTTTGGCAGGCGCTTCGGCCCCTGCATTGGATGAAAAACGCCTTCGTCCTCGCCCCGCTCCTGTTTACGGCCAAGGTAGGGGAAGCAACGGCTTTGTGGACGGTGGCGGCGGCATTTGCGATATTCTGTCTGGCCGCCAGTTCCATTTACCTGGTCAATGACGTACGGGACCGGAAGGCGGATGCACTGCACCCGTCAAAGTTCTTTCGACCGATCACGCGCGGCCTGATCTCGACGGGCGGCGCGATCCGCATGGCCGTCGCGCTGGCCGTGCTGTCGCTGATGGCGGCGGTGGCGCTGGATCGGACATTGTTGTGGATCGTCGTTCTGTATCTGGTGAGCAATGTCCTGTACACGGTCGTTCTCAAGAAAATCCTGATCGTGGATTCGCTCGTCATTGCGGTGGGATTCGTCCTTCGATTGCATGCGGGCGCCGCTGTGATCGACGTGCAACCCTCGCCGTGGATTGTGTTGTCCACGTTCTTTCTCTCGCTGTTAATCGCCTTTGCCAAGCGGCGGTACGAGGTGTATTACGACGAAAATGTTCCGGGCGCCATCCACGCGGAATACACGCCGTTCTTGCTGGATATTTTCATCACGATTTCCGCCACGCTTGCCGTCATGTCGTACGTCGGGTATGTATGGACGAAGAGTGGATGGGAGAACAAGTACGCGTTGGTCGGTAGTGTAGCCGTCGTCGTGTTTGGAATTTTCAGGTATCTCGCCATCGTCTACGACAACGAAGAGCGGGAAGAACATACGCGAATGATTCTCCGTGATGGACCTCTGATGACCGGCGTGGTGATTTGGGGGACGCTCATGCTGCTGGATGTCCATGCGAGTCTGTGGTAATGATGAACGTCTGGTTTCTTAATCCACCGGGCCCGCTGTATCAGCGAGGGGAAGATCGATCGCAGGGGAACATCAGCGGATCGTCGGCAACATCGCTTCGCGCGCCGAATGACCTGGGTATGATGGCGGCGGTGGCCCGACAACTGGGCTGTCGGGTCTCCATTCGCGATTATCCGGCCGAATGCAAGACGTGGTCGGACTATGCGAGCGATCTTGTCGTGGATTGTCCGGATGCGATCGTGATGAGCGTGACCACAGCAACCATCCTGCAGGATATGCGCGCCTTTGAGCTCGCGAAAGCGCATCGGGCCGCCGTCAGGACCGTGGCCAAGGGAGCGTTGTTCCAATCGATCGAAGTCGCTGTGTGGAATGATTCGCGATTTCGCGACATGGATGCAGCTCTCTTTGGCGAAGCGGAGACGATCCTGGGGGACGTGCTCGGCGCGTGGATGCATGGCGCGGATTTGGCGAAGGTGCAGGGGGTCATCCGTCGAGGCGATCGTGGGGAATTCGTGCGGAATGCGCCCAAGGCCTTCGTGGAGGACCTCGATACGATTCCCTTCCCCGCGCGAGATCTCATGCGGAACGAATTGTACGTTCGACCCGACACCGGCGAGCCGCAGGCGACGATCCAGACGGCGCGGGGGTGTCCCAGCCGCTGTATTTTCTGTCTGACGCCGCTGATTTCCGGGGCCCGTGTGCGACAGCGGTCACCGGCCAATGTCGTGGATGAAATGGAAGAATGTGTGACGCGATTTGGGATCCGGAATTTCTTTCTGAAAGCCGACACATTCACGATCAACAAGAAATTCGTGATCGAACTTTGTCAGGAGATCCTCCGCCGCGGGCTGGATATCCGGTGGGTAGCCAACAGCCGCGCGGACACGATCGATGAAGAACGCCTGCAGTGGATGAGAAAAGCGGGCTGTTGGCTGGTGGCTTTCGGATTCGAGAGCGGCGATCCGGATTCTCTCCGGCGAATGCGAAAAGATGCAACCGTCGAAGATGCACGGGAGGCTGTGAGACTCGTGAAAAATGCCGGGTTGCAGTGCTACGGCTTTTTTCTGATCGGTCTGCCGTGGGAGGACCGCCTGGCCATCGAACGCACGCTGGATCTGGCCGCGGAACTGCGCTGTGATTTCGCAGAACTTCACATTGCCGTGCCGTACGAAGGGACCGTACTGCACCGTATCGCAACCGAAATGGGATTGATGACCTCTTCAAATCTGGGACATGATTATTTCGACGATCCTCCGATCGGAACGATCCATCTGACGCGGGACGAGATTCTGCGCTATCGGAAGGAAGGAATCCGGCGGCTGTATTTTTCTCCCCGATTCGTTCTCCACACGTTGGGGAAGATTCGTTCTCCCCGCCAGTTGATGCTCTTCGCGACGTACGGCGCCCGACTGATACGGAATTGGGTGCGCGCTTCATGACGGTGGAGTCTGCGGAAAAAGAAATCGCGCGCTTGCGTCGTGTTCTGGATGAACACAACTACCGGTACTACGTACTGAATCAACCGTCGATCGCAGACGAGGAGTTCGATCGGATGATGACGAGGCTGATCGAACTGGAGAATGCCCATCCTTCGCTCATTACTCCGGAATCGCCCAGCAGACGTGTGGGGTCGGATCTGACGAAAAATTTTCCGACCGTCCGACACGTTCAGCCCATGATGAGCCTGAGCAACAGTTACGATGAGCAGGACCTGGCGGAGTTTGACCGCCGTGTGAGAGAGTTGTTGGAAGGGGCCTCATACGAGTATCTGTGCGAACTCAAGTTCGACGGCGTTGCGATCAGTTTGATTTACGAGCGCGGCAGACTCGTCCGCGGCCTCACCCGCGGAGACGGGGAGCAAGGCGAAGACGTTACGCCCAATTTGCGGACCATCCGTTCGATCCCGCTGGAGATCCGCAAACCCGTTGCAGAGTCTTTCGAGGTGCGTGGAGAAGTGTTAATGTACCGAACGGATTTCCAGGCTCTGAATCAGCGCAGAATCGACGCCGGAGAGGCGCCCTTTGCCAATCCGCGCAACTCATCGGCGGGGACGCTGAAACTCCAGGATCCGAGGGAAGTCGCGACACGACCGCTGAGATTTCTTTCGTACTACCTGCGTACACTGGGTCGTCGTGAGAGTCTGGCGTCCCACGAAGACGGCCTGCACGCGCTGGAGGAGATGCGCTTTCCCGTCATGAAGACGGCCAGGAAATGTCCGTCGCTCGACGCCGTCATGGACTACTGCCGCGAATGGGAGTCGAAGCGAAACGATTTGCCATTTGACATCGACGGAGTCGTCGTCAAGGTGAACAAACTCTCTCAACAGGAAATTCTCGGGGCTACGGCAAAATCCCCCCGTTGGGCAATTGCTTTCAAGTTCAAGGCTCAGCAGGTTGAAACCCGTGTGACAGACATTGCTTTGCAGGTGGGTCGGACCGGGACGATCAGCCCCGTCGCGGAACTGGAGCCTGTGTTTCTGGCAGGCTCGACGATCAGCCGGGCGACCCTGCACAATGAAGATTTTATCCGCGAAAAGGATATCCGCGTCGGTGACTATGTGTGGATAGAAAAAGGCGGCGATGTCATCCCGAAAGTCACGCAGGTGATCGAATCCAAACGTCCCTCCTCCGCGAGGCCATTTCAATTTCCAACCACATGCCCGGTGTGCGGGCACGAAATTACCAGGGACGAGAGTTCCAGGCGATGTGAGAATCTGTCCTGCGACGCGCAAGTCAAACGGCGCATCGAACACTACAGTTCGCGGCATGCGATGGACATCGCCAATCTCGGGGAAGCGGTGGTGGCGCAACTGGTGGATGCGGGACTGATCCACGACTGCGCAGATTTGTATATGTTGAAGAAATCGGCGCTGGTCGAACTCGAACGGATGGGAGACAAGAGCGCGCAGAATCTTCTCGATGCCATCGAGGACAGCAAGAGCCGCTCGCTGGAGCGTCTGTTGTTTGGTTTGGGAATTCGTTTTGTCGGAGAGGAGAGCGCCAAAGATCTGGCGGCGCACTTCAAGAGTCTGGAAGTCATTCAGCAGGCCAACGAAGCGGAACTGCTTGCTGTGGATGGCGTCGGAGAAAAAATGGCGGGCAGCATCGCGGCGTTTTTTCGAAATCCCGATTCCAAACGAGTGCTCGCCAAACTCGTGCGGGCCGGGGTTGCCACCAGGTATCGGGAGGATCCGCAGGCGGCGGGCATTCGGCAGGTGTTCGCGGGAAAGACATTTGTGTTGACCGGAACCCTGCCCACACTGAGTCGTGAGGAAGCATCGAAATGGATCGAATGGCGGGGCGGGAAGGTGAGCGGAAGTGTCAGCAAGAAGACTGATTTTGTCCTCGCGGGTGAGGATGCCGGATCGAAATTAGCCAAAGCCCGTGAGCTGGGCGTCACGGTGATCGACGAAGAAACTTTCCAAAGGATGATGGAATGAGAATCGGACTGGTGTTGTTGGTGTCGTTGGTGTGGGTGAGTCCGGAGGAATCGCGCGTGGTCGTCTCCCCGGGCGTGTGGAAGCAATTGGAAATGGCACAAGACGGTCGCGCCGTCGTGTGGGTATTTCTTCGCGACAAAGAGTCACACGAAAAGATCGCGGTATCTGAACAGACGCAGGCGCGGCGGGAGCGGAGAGGCCGCTCGATTCCGGCCCACGTCGATCTACCGGTGCGTGAACGCTACGTGAGGGAATTGTCTCAAGCGGGTTTGGAGATTCGTCGGACGTCGCGCTGGCTCAATGCGGTCAGCGGTTTCGCGGATGCGCAATCCGTCGCGAAGATCCGGGAATTTCCATGGGTCCGATCGGTTTCCGGGGTGGCGGGCTATTCCCGTGGACAAGAGCCTCGCGAAGCGGACCATCGGCCCCGGACCTTGGTCAGGTCAGCGGTGGACACTGCGTGGTACGGCGCCTCGTTCAGTCAGTTGAATACGATCAAGGTTCCCCTGGTCCATGATGCCGGCGTGGCGGGCGACGGCGTGACGATCGGTGTCTTCGATACGGGATTTGACAATCTCGGGCATCGCGTGTTCGATAGTCTTCGCATCGTGGATGCGTACGATTTTGTGAATGAAGATGACGATGTGTCGGATGAGGGAGACATGGGGTTTGGGGATCATGGTACGGCGACGCTGTCCGTACTGGCGGGGTACGATCCGGGAGCGATGATCGGGCCGGCGTTCCGCAGTCAGTTCATTCTGGCCAAGACCGAAAACACGCAATCGGAGACTTCGCTGGAGGAAGATAACTGGATCGCGGCGATCGAATGGGCGGAAGCCCTGGGGGTGGATATCGTAAGCAGTTCGTTGGGTTATTTGCAGATGGATGCGGGATCGCCGCGCAATTACGACGCGTTCTGGATGTCCGGCGATTCCATGCCCATAACAAAAGCCGCGAATCTGGCCGTCAGTCTGGGAGTGATCGTAGTGAACTCCGCCGGTAATGAAGGAATCCGCTCGCCGAATTCGCTCAGCGGGCCGGCCGATGGCGACAGCGTGATCACGGCCGGCGCCGTCGGGAATTCCGGTTTGCGGGCCTCGTTCAGCTCCGTCGGTCCGACGACAAAAGGCAAAATCAAACCGGACGTCATGGCGCCCGGCGTGGGCGTCCGAGTGGCCTCCTCGAATCAGGATTTTTATGACAATTTGTCCGGTACGTCTTTCTCGTGTCCGCTGGTTGCGGGGGTTTGTGCGCAGATCCTGTCCGCCCATCCGAGTCTTACTCCTTCGCAGGTGAAGTGGGCATTGCTCTCCACCGCGGCAAAATCGTCATCCGATTCGGATCCCACGCCGAATAATCTTTACGGATATGGCATCGTGAACGCGGCCGCCGCGATCAATGTCTACGGAGACGTAGTGGATCCGCGGCTGGTTATTCCGACGACCTTCCGTCTGTATCCCAATTTTCCAAATCCTTTCAATCCGGAAACCACGATTCGTTTTGACGTGCCGACACGAGGGCGTGTCCGCCTGGAGGTGTACAACATGCTTGGACAGCGCGTGCGGCGGCTGGTGGATGAGGTTCTCGATCCGCTCAGTCGGGTGGAGGTGCAGTGGAACGGACGCGATGATCGTGGAAGCGAATTGGCCTCGGGAGTGTATGTGGTGCGACTGTCCGCGTCGGGATTTGTTTCCTCCCGGCGATTGATGTTGTTGAAGTAACTTCTGAGCTGCAATCGTATGAGAGATCCGCGAAGGAGGGAAAACCAGCAATGTCTGAGCATGGGTGGCACATCATCTTCAACCGGACACAGAGGGGTTCCTGGGTGTGATGGATCGTCCCGATGTGTCGATCGCCGCAAGAGGTGACGCATGCAGGCGGTAAGCAGACTTATGCTGTCGGCTGTCGCGCTCGCGTCGCTCCATGCACAGGCGCCGATTAAATTTGACCGGTACAGTCTTGAAGAAGGACTGTCACAAAGTCAGGTATTTGACGTGACCCAGGATGCGGATGGATATCTGTGGTTTGCGACGGCCGATGGACTGAATCGTTTTGACGGCCATCGGTTTGAAATTTTCCGGAGCACCGATCCTCATCCCATCGTTCGTGATGATTTTGTGATGTGCATGCAGTGGGAAAGCCGAAATGTTCTTTGGGTGGGCACGAATGCGGCAGGGCTTCAACGAATTGATTTTACGGGCGGCGCGCCGCAGGTGAGCGTGTTTGCGCCTAACGACGACAGCCTTTCCATCCCGCACGCGGCAGTGTATCGGTTGGTACGGGGTTCGGATTCCATTTTGTGGGTCGGCACGCAGGCGGGTCTGTGCGCTTTGGATCTGCGCACACGATCCTTCCGGCGCGTTCTTGGGTCTGCGAGGAATGGAGCGATCACCGGATTGGCGGAAGATCGGTTGGGAAGGCTGTGGGTAGGCACGAGGAGCGGTCTGCTGTTGGTGGACCGCCGCACGGGAGAGTCTCGGGAGATACCGTTGGGAAGTACGCGAAGCCCGATGGTGACTGCGGTCACCCAGACTCGCGATCGGTCCATTTGGGTGGGCACGTACACGGACGGTCTGTATCAACTTGCCGAGGAGAACCCCACGTCGGTCCTCCGACATTATCGCCATGATCCAAACGATCGTACTTCGCTGAGCGATGATCGCGTTTGGTCCTTGCTCCATGATGCCGACGGGATCTTGTGGGTCGGTACGGAGGTCGGAGGACTCAACGGATTGTTGCCCGGCTCGGAGCGCTTCGTGCGTTACCAAACCGACGGAGCCGATCGTCGCAGTTTGAGCAGCAATGAGATCCGGTCACTCTTCCAGGACCGTGATCAGAACATCTGGGTGGGTACCGGTTTTGGCGGCGTCAACAAGTTCCATCGAAGAGAAGGCGCCAATCGATTGCCGCACCATCGTCTGCATACGGAGGATTCACGAACCTCGGCCAATTATGTCTGGTCGCTCACCGTGGATCGGTTCGGCCGAGTGTGGGTGGGCACAAGGCATTCCGGACTCTTCAGCATTGCCAATGGTGAAACGACCTCGTACTCCACGGAGGCCGTCGGCTCAATGATCTGGCACGTTTCCATCGACGCACAGCAGAGATTGTGGGTCTGCGGATCCCACAGACCGCCGATGGTATCGACCGTGGGTCTTTCTTCACCGCCAAGATTTTCGCCGGTCTATTTGGATGCGAAATACGTGGCTACGGGAACGCACCCGCATGTCATGTCGATTGCCCAGGACAAATTCGGAACCCTGTGGTTTGGGACCTGGGGAAACGGACTGTACAAGCTGCGCAAAGACGAGGCGCGTCCGGAGCTGGTCTTGCCGGCGAAAGAGATCGGTTCGGATGGCCTCATCATGACCGTCAAGGTCTCTCATGCAGATCAGATTCTCCTGGGGACGGAGGGCGATGGGTTCATTTTGTTTGATCCCTTTACCAACACGACCCGGAAATACAAGCAGGACCCGGTTGACTCGAATTCCTTGTCGAACAATCGCGTGTATTCAATTCACGAGTCCCGCGACGGACACATATGGCTCGGCACCTACGGAGGCGGGTTGAATCGGTTTGATCCATCGAGCGAGAGATTCACGAGGATGACTGTGGACTCCGGGTTGCCCAGCAACATTGTCAATTCCGTTCTGGAGGACCAGGCCGGTCGCATCTGGCTGGGTACGAACCAGGGTCTTGCCATGGTCGACACGCTAACGCGGGAAGTCAGAACGTACGGCGTGTCCGATGGCGCTCAGAGTCTCGAATACACGGGCGCCGCCGCCGTCGGTGTCGACGGCCAGTTGATATTTGGAGGGATCAACGGTTACAACCAGATCGATCTGAGCCGTTTGGCGGAACGCCCGTACGACGCCCCCGTTCATCTCACCGCATGGATGATAGGGAACCAGGTCTTTCAATCACCGCCGCTGGCCGGTGCGCCTGCCGGCATCACGCTGGAGTACCCGCAGGATGAAATCACGCTGAATTTTACCGCATTGGATTACCAGCAACCGTGGGACGTCCGCTACGAATTCATGCTGGAAAACTTCGATGATACGTGGATCCATGCGGACGTGAGCCGCCGGGCGCGTTACAGCAAGCTGGAGGGTGGGCAGTATGTCTTTCGCGCGCGCGCCTTCAGCAAGCATGGGAATTTGTCTCCCGTGGAACTCATGGTCCCGATCGAAGTCATACCCGCATGGTGGCGTCGTCGATCGTTTCAAATTCCATTTGGCCTCCTGGTAGTGGCGCTCGTTTTGGGAGGATTTGCCCTGCGTGTTCGTCGGATCGAAGCGCGCCGCGTTCAATTGGAAGCGATGGTCTCGGATCGCACGCGCGATCTGGCCCTGCGACATGCGGAGTTGGATGAAGCCAACCAGAGTCTGGGACGGACCGTGGCCGCATTGCGGACCACGCAACATCAGTTGGTGCAGTCCGAAAAAATGTCGTCGTTGGGCATCATGGTGGCCGGGGTGGCGCATGAGATCAACAACCCGCTCGCATACGTGTACGGCAATCTGGCTCATCTCGGAGATTACCTGGACAGCGTGACACGCATGTTGGAGGAGTGGGAAAAACGTCTGAAGGACACTCCGTCCGCCGATCCTTTCGCCAGTCTGCAAGAAATCAAGCGCAAGTATGAATTTCAGTTTGCGATGGAGGAGTTGACACAACTCGTTCAATCCAGTCAGAAAGGCGCACAGAGGATCAAGAAAATCGTGGAAGATCTGAAACAGTACGCGCAAGCGACGGAAGGCATACGAAGAGAAGCGGATCTTCACGACATGATCGAATCCGCCGTGACTGCTTTGCGGTCGGAATTGCGCGACGGTATCGCCCTCGTCCGGGAATACCGACTGACCGGAAAAATCTTTGTCTTCCCGGAATTGCTTCATCAAACGATCGTACATATTATTCAAAATGCTGTTCACGCAATCGACACGGTCGGCGAGATTCGGATTCGCACGGAGCGGATCGCGTATGATTTTGACCTGCAGAAGTCGGTGGAGGGTCCGGCAAACGCGGCGTGTATCACCATTCAGGACAACGGCAAAGGCATCGACTCGTCCATTGCTTCCAAAATCTTTGATCCCTTCTTTACGACCAAGGATGTGGGCAAAGGAACGGGTTTGGGTTTGTCGCTGGCGTACGGGATTGTCAGAAAGCATGGGGGTCATATCGAATTCGAATCCTCACCTGGCCAGGGGACGTTGTTCCGAGTCCTGTTGCCGATCCGAATGGACCCTCAATGATCGTATGGAATCGTGGAATGGCAATTCCCATGACTGTTGTGACAAGGTGAGGCGATGAATATCGCGCTGGCGATGATGATCTCTTTGGTTACGCTGTTCGCCGCCTATCGTTGGTATGGACGTCGCGTGGGCCGCTGGTTGGGCGTGGATAAGAGCGTGCCGACCCCCGCGGTTCGCCGCCGCGACAACGTGGACTTTGTTCCCACGAAGCCGCTGGTTTTGATGGGACATCATTTTGCTTCGATCGCGGCGGCCGGTCCGATCATCGGGCCGACACTCGCCCTGCTGTACGGATACCTGCCGACGTGGTTGTGGATCATCCTGGGCGTCACCTTTATCGGAGCCGTACACGATTTCTCCTCTCTCTTTGTGAGCGTGCGGGAGGACGGCAAGTCGATTGCTGAAATTGCAAGGAAGACACTCGGGAAGGCCGGTTTCTTGTTCTTCATCGTCTTTGCGATTCTCTTGTGCATCCTTGTGTGCGCCGCTTTCCTGCAGTTGACGGCGGTGTCGTTGACGTCATTATATCCTTTGACGGAGTTTGGCCTTTTGGAAAATCAGACCCTTCTGCGGACGGTGACTGAGAACGGCATACAGAAGGGAGTCATTGGTGGCATTGCCTCGACGTCGGTGGTGGTGATGACGTTGGCGGCTCCCCTGATCGGATACCTGTTGTATCGAAAGAATACAGGTGTGGTGGCGATCTCCCTGTTGGCTTTCGTGGTGAGCGTTGTTTCGATCTGGATTGGATTTCTTATGCCCCTTCGTTTGGACACGCACGTCTGGATGATCGTGATTTGCCTCTACTGTCTCGTGGCGGGATGGATACCGGTGTGGCTGGTCCTGCAGCCGCGCGATTTCACGAACGTACAATTGCTGTACTTCGGAATCCTGACCATGGTCGCGGGGATCATCGGGTGTGGACTGGCCGGCGTGACCATCGATGCTCCCGCCGTCAATGTTTCCGGTGATCCACTCGTGGCCTTGGGATGGATGTGGCCGTTCTTATTTGTGACGATTGCCTGCGGCTCTGTGTCGGGCGCGCACGCGCTGATCGCGACCGGAACGACCTCGAAGCAAATTGCCAGTGAAGCCCATGCTCCCGGCATCGGGTACGGAGGGATGTTGCTGGAGGCCCTGCTGGGCATTTGCGTCACCCTGATTATTCTGGGAGGCCTGGGCTATGCCGAGTATACGAATGTGGTTTGGCCGATGGATGAACAGGGACACGTTCACACTGGAAACGCCCCGTTGGCGTTTGCGGTGGGTGTCGGCAAGACTCTGTGGAAGGGCCTCGGCATTCCCACCGTGTATGGTACCGTTTTTGGAATCCTGCTCCTCGAGGGATTTCTCGTCACCACGATTGATACGATCGTTCGCCTGAGTCGCTATTTGTTTGAGGAATTGTGGGTGACGTTGCTGGACAGCCCACCGGCGATTCTACGAAATAAGCTGATGAACACCCTGCTTCCTGTGGGGGGCATGGCGGCGCTCGGTTTTACCAACGCGTACACGTCGATTTGGCCGATCTTCGGTTCGGCGAATCAATTGCTCGCGGCGCTCACGCTGACCGCAGTTACGGCGTGGCTTGTTCAGAAGGCGAAGCCATTTTGGTTTACTGCCGTTCCGGCCGCATTCATGCTGGCGACTACGATCGTTTCCATGGGTCTTCTCCTCGGCCGCTACGTGGAAAAACAGAACTGGATCCTGAGCGTCACCGATGTCATTTTGATCGGTCTGACGCTGGGAGTGATGGTGATGACATTTCGATATTTCTATCGGTTGCGGAAAGGAATTGCAGAGAGATGAAGTCGGTGATGTGCCTCGTGTGGCTGACGATCGGTTCTGTGTGGGCGCAGGTGGGACTGCAACGGCGCACCGCCGATGAACTGCTCGGTCGGGGAGATGGATATCACGCCATGACGATGTATCGAAGTCTGTTGCGGACCGAACCCAATAATCCCGAATTGCATTACAACCTGGGAAATGCGCTGTATCAGATGCAGTTATGGGATGACGCCATTTCCTCCTACAAAAAAGCGCTGAGCTTGACTCAAGACGAGAGAATGAAGCAGTTCATCCAATACAACATCTCGAACTGCCTCTACAAGAAACAACGATTGGAAGAAAGCATCGAGGGCTACAAGCAAACCCTGCGCAAGAATCCCGACGATCGCGATGCACGAATTAATTTGGAATTGGCTCTGCGGCAGAAAAAAGAGCAAGAGAAGTCGCAATCCGACTCGTCCGGCCGCCAGAAGGAGAATCCAAAACAGGATGAGCAAGACGATACGTCCAACGATCGTTCGCAACAGCAGAAACAGCCGAAAGATCCGGCGAAAGAGAACCCGCAAAAACCTCAAGATCATAAGATGACGCGTCAGGAGGCCGAGCGCCTGCTGGATGCACTGAAGGACAAGGAAAAGGAAATTCAAAGGAAGCGAATGCTGGAAAATCTGCGATCCGAGTCCGGAACCGCGAAAGACTGGTGACGGTGTCCAACATTTGGATGGAAATTAGCGGATGGGGATGGCTGCTCATCCTGACCGCCGCCGTGGCGATCGCATGCAGCTACTGGCTGTATCGGGAGACGATCCCGACTTCCCTTCGTCGGATTCGGATGAGCTTGTTCGTCTTGCGGAGCCTGGCCTTCGTGCTGGTGATCCTGCTGTTGTTCGCGCCGTATCTGCATTACGACCGTGAGCGGTCGGAGTGGCCGGTCGTGGCAGTTCTCATGGATCGTTCGGAAAGCATGACCCTCCGCGATGGAGGGCAACCCCGGGATAGTCTGGTGCGGTCGCTTTTTCTCAGAGACTCCTGGCGGGGGGTGAAGAGCCAGCGAGAGGTGAGGTACTTCGGCTTTGCGGGTACGATGGAGGAAGTGCCTTCACCGGATTCGACGGTGTTTGACGGTCAGGTGACCGATATCGGCGCGGCGCTGAAATCCGTGCGGCGGCACCTTGCAGATGCGCATCTGACTGCGATTGTGTTGCTTTCAGATGGTCAGAATAATTATGGTCCGAATCCATCTTCGCAGGACGGCAACGTTCCCATCTTCGCGATCGGAGTGGGTGACACGGCGGAGCGCAGGGACGCGGTCCTTCGCGATGTGGCCGCCAACGAGGTTGCGTATCGGAAGGAAAAAATCTCTGTCGACGTACTCATCACCGCCAATGGATTGGGTGGAAGCGCCGCCACCCTGGTTCTGTCCCAAGCCGGCAGGATGTTGGAATCGCGAGCGGTTGTCTTGCCTCCGGATGGCGCCGTCCACCGAGGGAGCTTTGAGGTCACCCCGGACACGGTGGGCATGGTCCGATATGATGTGCGGATTGTGCCCTTGCGCGGCGAGCTGAGCGACCGGAACAACGAGCGCTCGTTTGTGGTCAACGTCCTGAAGAACCGCTTCCGGTGGGTCCTGATCAGCGGAGCTCCGGGTCCGGATCACGTTTGGCTTCGCAATATTCTGATGGCCGATCCCAACGTGGACATCGCGACATTTGTCGAACGCGCAGATGGATCGATGATCGAAGTCGACCGACCGTGGGGCACTATCCGCTGGGATGAAACAGACGGAGTCGTCTTGAACCAGTTTCCAACGGCCCTGACGAGTAAGACTGTGATGGACAAGGTTCGACAATCCGGCAAGCCTATTTTTTTCTTCAACGGGCCCGCGGTGGACGGAGGAAAAATATCTGCACTGGAGAGTGCCTTGTGCGTACGGTGGAATACGGATGGAAACTTCAGCGAGATGCAGGTATGGCCTTCGGTGACACTTCTCGGCAAGAATAGCAGTATCCTGCGCATTCAGGACGACGGCGAGTTGACCGTACGGCAGTGGTCCGAACTGCCTCCGATATGGATCGGACGACTGCTTCCGTTTCCTGAAGATCGCGCCGAGGTGCTGATCCGTGTGGACATGAGCCGTGCGCCCAACGTATTGAAAATTCGGAAGGACATTCCTCTTGTTGTCAGCGGACAAAAGAACGGACTCAAGTCGATCGTCGTGGGCGCGTACGGTTTGTGGAAGGCGCAGTTTATGATGACCGGATTGCAGCGCTCCAACAACGCCGCCCGCCAGTTTGTCCAAAACGGCGCCCGGTGGTTGACCACACGCGACGATTCCCGCCGCGTGATTGTGCGGTCCTCGCGCCCCGTCTACCAGAATGGGGAACCGGTGCGAATGATCGGGCAAGTGTATGACGAACAATACAGACCCATTGCCGATGCGACGATTCAGATTCGTCTGCGCTCGGAGGACAGAGTCACGGAACTCCAGCTTCATTCAATCGGTAACGGGAGATACGAAGCGGAGGTGAAGGGTCTGGCGAGCGGAGATTATCAGTGGGAAGCGACGGCTTCCCGCGACGACGCAACGCTCGGAGAAGATCGAGGGAAATTTGCAATCGAGGCGTATTCCGTGGAATTTGCCGAGACCCGGCTGCGCGAAGACGTTCTGACGGCGCTCGCAGAGCCTTCCGGCGGACTGTATCGGCGCTTTCGTGACGCCGATTCCTTGCTGCTTCGTATTCCCGGTACACCCAGAGACGTTCGTCATTTGCAGTCGATTGCTCTCTGGCAGTCGCCACTCGTTTTGTTCACAGTGATTCTCGTGTTGACCGTAGAATGGATTCTCCGCAAACGCAACGACATGTTGTAATCCGCACGCTCGTGTGGGTTTTTGTGTTTTCGGTCGCGATGGGCTATCTCGAGACCGCGGTCGTGGTGTATCTGAGGGAAATCTATTATCCAGACGGTTTTTCATTTCCTCTTGTTCCACTGGACATTCGCATCGCGATCACCGAGGTCGTTCGGGAAGCGGCTACCGTGGTGATGCTATTGGGGCTTGGCGCTTTGGTCGGCCGAAATTGGACGGAGCGATTCGCCTACTTTATTTTTGGTTTTGCGGTCTGGGACATTTTTTATTACGTCTTTCTGAAGTGGTTGTTGGATTGGCCCGAGTCGTGGCTTACATGGGATATTTTGTTCCTGATACCGGTGATGTGGGTGGGTCCCATGGTGACGCCGGTGATTTTGTCCGTTTCCATGATTGTCCTGTCGATCGTGATCGTCTTCTCCGGCGTTCGCGACAAGACACCGCCTCTTGCGACGAGCGTCTGGGTTCAACTGATTCTGGGATCCTGCATCGTTGTTCTTTCCTTCACCTGGGACTACGTCGCGTACACGGTGCCACGTGCCGGTTGGATGGGACTCTTCTCCACGGATATCCTTTCGACAACGATTCGAAGCGAGTATGTACCGGATACATTCCCGTGGCTGCTTTTCTGGATCGGGGAGGCTTTCATCCTCACCGGTATCGTGTGGCATGCGAGGCACACAAGGTAGGGAGGACGCGAGAACTGGCAACGTCGCTCGCTGGTAGGTGAGCGGGATCGCACATGAGGGAAGCACGTCGTGGGATCGTGGCACGGGAAGATGTACAGCCAGAGCGCCCTTGGCGCGGAACTCCCGGCCACTGGGAAGAGTTGTTTTGGAGGAGTCGGGGTGGGGAGATTTTGAGCCTGAGGCTCATGCGCCCTTGTCTATAGAAAAGAATGTCAAGAAGAAACACTTCTCCTGTTCAGC
>CAZRTJ010000004.1:215931-225915 GCA_964602985.1 uncultured Bacteroidota bacterium | reverse complement strand
GTGCAGAAGGAGATCGTGGCGGAGATCGAGGGCTACCAGAAGGTCATCGACGGCGCCCGCGCCGTCCTCGACAACTACCGCCCCCACATCCCCATCCATCCCGACTGGCCGATGGTGGAATTGGGGGAAGTTTGTGAAGTAACATCAAGCAAGCGAATCTTGGCTGAGGAATATGTTCCGTCAGGCACACCGTTCTATCGCACGAAGGAGATCGTTGAGCTGAGTAGAGGCCATGACACCAGCCTCGAATTGTTCATCTCAAAGGAACGATACGCTACGATCAAGGGGCGCTTCGGCGCGCCGGCCAAAGGTGATTTGCTGATCTCCGCTGTCGGAACCATTGGTGTGTCTTGGGTAGTCGCCGACAATCGTGAGTTTTACTTCAAAGACGGAAACCTCTTGTGGATCAGAAATCTGTCGAACCTTGATCCGTACTTCCTCAAGCATTGCCTCGACGCCACATTTTCCGGAGGTGTCGACCATATCGTTTTCGGTGCGGCGTACAAAGCACTGACGATTGAAAAGTTGAAAGACTTCAGAGTCCCCCTCCCACCCCTCGCCACCCAGCGCGCCATCGTCGCCGAGATCGAGGCCGAGCAGGCGCTGGTCAATGCCAACCGCGAGCTGATCGCCGGCTTCGAAAAGAAGATCCAGGCCACCCTCGCCCGCGTCTGGGGCGAGGACGACTCGGCGGCGGAGGCCGGCGCATGAACCTGCAGGACGCCTACTACGAACAGAAATTCGAGGTTGCGTTTCTCCGCGCGAATGGGGATGCGTTCCAGACTTTCTTCGAGCGGCTGATGGGCCTGGCGTACAAGGCAGATTTCATGGCCTGCCGGCCGTGGGGAAATCAGGGCGACCGCAAGAACGACGGCTTCCTCAAATCGGAGCGCCGGCTGTTCCAGGTCTACGCGCCCAACCAGATGGACGCTGCCAAGGCGAAGACCAAGATCACCGACGACTTCGTCGGTGCGAGGGAGCACTGGGGCAAGCATTTCGACGCCTGGACGTTCGTCCATAACGCGACGGATGGGCTGCCGCCGCATGTTCAGAAGCTGTTACTCGACTTTGAGGCCGAAAACCCTGAAATTCAGTTACAGCCGTGGTGTCTGGAGGAACTTCGGCTGATTTTCCGCAAGCTCACCGCAGACGACAAAGCGTCATGGTTTGGGCCCGCCCTAACGGATGCAACCAAGATCAATTTAGGTTTCGGTGACTTGAAGGTCGTGCTGGAGAGGATCGCTGCGCTTCCCGCACCACCGATGACCGACGTAAAGGACGTGCCGGCTGGAAAGATCGAGGCAAACGCCTTGTCCGAGGCAGTGGCGCGGCTGCTCAAGGAAGGCATGGTCAAGACGTATTTGGTCGAGGACTTCCTGTCGCAGTGGCATGACGAGACCTTGGGGGAGCGGTTGGCAGCGGCGTTCAAAGCCGAGTACGCGCGGCTGCGCGATCAGCGGACGCCGAACGAGATATTCGGCGACCTTCAGGCTTGGGCTGGCGGCACTAGTCGCGGAACACCAGAGCACGAAATCGCGGTGAACACCGTCCTGGCGTACTACTTCGAGCGCTGCGATATCTTTGAAGAACCACGGAGCAGCGCACGATGATTCTCCCTTCCAAGCACCTGCCCCAGGACCGTGCCCTGCTGACGGTCGGCGCTGCGATCCTGCGGCACCTGTCACACCCACTCACCGTGTCGGCCTTGTGGGAGCAGATGCCGCGCGCCGCCGTAGACCATAAGGCGTCGTTACCCATGCGCTATGACGGATTCGTGCTTGCACTTGATCTGCTGTTTCTCGTCGGGGCGATCGAGCTGCGTGAGGGGCTGCTTGTTCGGGGGGCGCCATGATCCACCGCATCTACAGCAGTCTCGCGACGTTCAAGACGCTGGAGTTCAAGTCCGGCCTGAATGTGCTGATCGCGCAAAAGGAAGCGGGTGCCACCGATAGGCAAACCCGCAATCGGGCGGGCAAGACGAGCCTGATCGAGATAGTTCATTTCCTGATGGGCTCGGATGCCGGGAAGGATTCCCTGTTCCGTTCGGAAGCGCTCGTTAACGCATCGTTCGGCATGACATTCGACCTCGGCGGCGAGAAGCTCCGCATTGAACGCTCGGGGCACCAGAAATCTAAGATTCTCGTTGAAGGCGCCAGCTTTCTAAATGGAAAGACCAGCCTCTCGAATTCCGAGTGGATAGATCTCCTCGGCGACAAGATGTTCCAGTTGGATGAGGTCCCCGAGAACGATGGGCGCAACCCAACGTTTCGTTCCCTGTTCGCGTACTTTGTGCGCCGGCAGCTCAGCGGGGCGTTCACGACCCCTGAGAAGCAGGCAATCATGCAGCAAGCCGGTGACTATCAGGTCGCCCTGTTGTTCCTGCTTGGTCTGGATTGGAGGATTGCCAGCGACTGGCAGAAAGTGCGGGATCGGGAGAAAACTCTGGCTGAACTGAAGAAGGCGGCGGGTGCCGGCGCGTTCGGCAGCATCGTCGGAAGGGCGTCAGATCTGCGCACCCAACTGACCGTGGGGGAAGCCCGCCTTGCAGATCTCAAGTCCCAAGTTGCTTCATTCCGTGTGCTGCCTCAGTATGCGGAACTGGAAGCGGAGACCGATCAACTCACGCGCGCTATCAATGAGCTGTCAAACGCCAACGTAATTGACACAGCAACGATCGGAGACTTGGAACGGGCGATGCAGACGGAAGCGCCACCATCACTCGCCGATCTCCAGAGTATTTACGCAGAAGCTGGTATCGCATTGCCGACCGTCGCTATCAAACGCTACGACGAGGTGCGAAGTTTTCATGAGTCGGTCATTCGGAATCGGCGAGATTATCTCGCCGAAGAGCTGGACGCCGCAAAACAGCGCGTTGCCGGGCGCGAGGAGGAGAAACTCCGACTCGACACACGGCGGGCTGTGGTGATGGGAGTTCTACAGAGCCACGGCGCGCTGGATCAGTTTTCCCAACTACAGGGCGAAGCAGGACGCATGGAGGCAGCGGTCGAGTCGCTACGGCAACGCTTCGAGGCCGCCGAACAACTGGAGGGAACCAAGAACGAGCTGGAGATCGAACGAAACCGTCTGACGCTGCGCCTGCGGCGCGACTTTGCCGAGCAAAGGATGCGCTTGTCCGAGGCAATTCTCGCGTTCGAGGAGACATCGAAGCGACTGTACGAGTCCGCCGGCAGCATGACCGTAGAGGAAACCTCCAATGGGCCGGTATTCCAGTTTCCTATGCAGGGCTCTCGCAGCAAGGGCATCAAGAACATGCAGATTTTCTGCTTCGATATGATGCTCATGCGCCTATGTGCAAAGCATGGCATGGGGCCAGGATTCCTGATCCATGACAGTCATCTCTTCGACGGTGTTGATGGCCGTCAGCTGATAAGCGCGCTAAAGGTCGGCGCGGAAACCGCCACGGAACTCGGTTTTCAGTACATCGTTACGATGAACGAAGACGATGCGTTCAAGGAGACCGTCGCCGGTTTCGACCTTCGCGACCACGTACTCCCGACGGTCTTGACTGACGCTAAGGAAGACGGCGGCCTGTTTGGCTTCCGTTTCTGAGCGATAGCTGTGGAAGAAGCCGCCGAGCTGGGCAACTACCTGCCACTTTCCTTCAAGAGCCCGAGTGAGACGACTCAGCCAAGTGGCTGACCGGCTTCGGCACGGACATTGGGACAGCCTCCTCGAGGCCACTTCGCCCTTCGTCTTCAACACCGTCAGCGAACGCACGATCCTGCGCTTCCTCAAGCCTCTCTCTTCCGACGGACGATCCCTGTTCTGAGCAATCGGAGTTGTCCGGAGTCCCTCCATAAACCGCCCGTTTGGGCAGTTACCCTGACGCGCCGCGGACCGCATCTTCTCCTGTAACCACCCCATTACAGGAGGAGTTTATGAAAACGAAAATCGGCTCACTCATTTTCACGGTCGCGTCTCTGCTCATCGGATGGCCCGCCGGGGCGCAAGAGGTCTCGATCCGCACGGCCAAGGACACGTATGCGCCGGGAGAAGCCATCGTCGTGGAATTTTCCGGACTGCCCGGAAACGCGAAAGACTGGATCAATGTGATTGCTGCCGGTTCGTCTGAGTCCAGCTACGGCGACTGGAAATACACGGACGGCAAGGCCAGCGGCAATCTGAGTTTCAAAGGCGTCGCGGCGGGAAAATATGAGACCCGCGTGTATTTCAATAACGGAACAAAAGTACGGGCGCGGTACGCCTTTCAGGTCGGCTCGGCATCCGAAGGATCCCAAACCACCCAGGGCGGAAAATCTGGCGGCGGCGGGATGACCAAAGAAGAATTTGACGCGCTGGCACGGGACAAACACTACGCCGTGAAGGAACTGATGCCGGAAGGCCTGTCCAGCGGGGCCGGGTGGGCGCACAGCAATTTCGACGAAGCCAAATTTCTGGAAAAAGCCCGAGCGGTAGATTACCCTAACTTGCGTGAAACGGTCAAGACGGTCGCCACCAAACACCCCAGCGTGAGGACGTACGAAACGAAGGTCATCCTCGAATTCGAGTCGAAATTCACCGAGTACTTCGAGCAAACGCTGAAGCCCGTCGTGTCGGAAATGATGGAGAAAGCCTTCTCTCTCAAAACCTCCAACGAACTGGAGGCCATCAAATACGCGGAAGAAGCGCGTGCATTGTCCGAAGCGGCCGTGATCACCCTGCCGTCGTACTCGGCTGCGGTGAAATTACACGAAGAAACAGGCGTCACGCTGGAAAAAGTCGCGGGTGCGGCATTTGCCAAAATCTACACAAGCGATTTCCATAAACAGAATGCCGGACGCATTGTGTTTTTCAAATCCGCTCCGACGATCAAAACCGAAAAAGCAACCGACGTGTCCAAAACCTTCGCGGCAGGACAATTCATCTACGCGATGGCGTACCTCAAAGGGAGTTTCAAGACTCTCACCAAGGCGACCAATGACATCAACGTCATGGCGACCGTGTATGTGGACGGAAGCGAAAAAGGCACATACGAGTCCCGCATGGATTGGGCCGCCGTGAAGGAAGACAAAAGTTTTCTTTTCATGGAAATCCTCCCGGATCCCGCGACGAACAAGCAGGCGGGATGCGAGAAATTTGCAGGATTTCTTGCCGGAGTTTCGCCCACGAGCCATGACGTGAAGATCGTCCTCAGCGCACAGCCCATCGGCGGAAGCTTTTTCACAGACGTCGCGGAGGGTGCATTCTCGCTGGACGCATCGGCCGGGACCGAAAAAATCGGCGCGTATCAAGCCGCCTATCGCTCGAAGAATCTCGCCAACGTCGTGATGCCAGCCGCGAAACTGACGGATGCGGTATTATCGAAATCGATGATGGATGCGCTCGCCACGGACGCGAGCTGGGGCACGCCCCTGCGGGCCGTGATCACCGGTTCGGAATGGACGATCGTCTACGATTCGTGGACGAAGAAAATTCTGTATCGCACCCTGCCGGCCGCTGTCGCCCTCAAGCGGAAGGATGGCACGTGCAAATATTTCAACCTGACCTTCAAGCAGGTCTATAACGGGTCCACGTACGGAAAGACCGAGTATCATGCCGTTGGGAGTTCGCATGATCTCGCATGCGAGAATGTGAACAAGTGACGTGGGGATTCTCTGGAACCCCCGAAAAGGAACTGTCAGTGGCTTATTCGTGTTTTCTCTGTGCTCTTTCTTTTGCCAACGCGGCAAAAGAAAGAGCTAAAGAAAAGCGCTGGCGGCTGGCGAAAAAATGCCTGAACTCTCCTTCGCGCCGCGGCGCGGAAAAAACTCCTCGTCCCGACCAGGACAAATACTGTCGGGACTCGTCAGACAGTTTTCCGCGCTCTTCGCGTCGCTCACTCGAGTTCCGAGCGGCATTTTTTCCGCACGCCGCTGGAGAGCCGCTGTTTTTTTCAGTCGGAGGTGAAGCGTCTCGGATGCATTTGGTTCTTTCTGGCGCTTACTCCGCCGCAGAGCCGACTGATCTGAAAAAATTTCGAGGATTGTTAGGGGGATTCTGCGTTGCGTTTGGCGGAACGTGCGGAGTATATTGCTCCACACGCGGGATGGAGAGTTTGAATCAGGCGTTGGCATTCGCAATCGCATGTCTGGCGATGACCGACCCTTCGGGGTCGGTTGCCCAGGTGGAGCGGGGCGTTCCCTTTATCGTCAATTTCGATCCGAAAACGTACGGCGGTCATTTCCAAAACTGGGACGTCACCCAAAGTTCGCGGGGAATCCTCTACGTCGCCAACGGATACGGAGTGCTGGAACATGACGGCGTCTCGTGGAGTCTGCTATCTCTTCCCAATGAAAACATTGTGCGGTCGGTGGCGATCACAGGCGGTCGGATGTATGTCGGCAGCCAAAATGAATTGGGATATTTCGAGTACGACGATCGGGGACATCCGACCTATCAGTCGCTCGTACCGCTTGTGCCGGAGGCCCATCGCAATTTTGCAGACGTTTGGCGCGTGGTCGCGATGGATTCGACCGTCTACTTTTCCACGTACGACTACCTTTTTGCATGGGACGGACAGCGCATGAGGACATGGACGAGTCGATCCTTCTTTTATCTTCCTTTCCGCGTGGGTCGTCGTTTGTTGGCGTATGAAGCCCGACGGGGCATTGTCGAACAGGTCGGTGACTCGATCCGCCTGATTTCGGGAGGCGACTTCTTTGCGCGCCGCGTGGTGTACGACGTTCAAGACGTTGGCGGCGACCGACTGCTCGTCAGCACAGGGTATGACGGTCTGTACTTTTTGCAGGATGGCCGGGTCGCGCCCGCGCCCGAGGTGACGAATCGATTTTTCAAAGACGCGTCTCCGTCGTGCGGCGCCGCGTTATCCGACGGGAGTTTTGCGATCGGGACGCGACGTGGCGGAATCGCCATCGTCGACAGTACGGGTACCCTTCGCTCGGTGCTGGATCAGTCGAACGGGCTGCTCAGTCAGACTGTCCGTGCGCTGTTCAGCGATGCCGAAGGCTCTCTGTGGGCGGCATACGAGAACGGAGTGAGTCGGATTGAATTTCCCTCGCCGTTCACGTCCTTTGGACGGCAAACGGGGCTGGACGGATCCGTCTACGAAGTCGCGCGGGATCGCGGACGTATCGTCGCAAGCACCTCCAGCGGGGTCTTTGTCTTGCGTACTCATCCCTACCGCGTAGCACAATTCGAACGTGTCGAAGGACTGTCGTCGCAATGCTGGGGACTGCTGGCAGGAGGTTCCTCCCTCCTCGCCTCGAGCAACATCGGAACGTTTGAGATCGGCGAGCGCACAGCCCGGCGAGTAAATGATTACGCGCCGTGGACGTTTCACCGCATGCGGGATGATCCATCGCGAATTCTTGTCGGACTCGGAGACGGACTCGGCGTACTCACGGAGGAGGGACGCGGATGGATCGACGAGGGCAGGGTCGAGGGCGTGGACGAGAGCATCGAGTGGATCACAGAAACCCCCCAGGGCGTTCTTTGGCTCGGAACGTCGTATCAAGGCGTTTTGCGCGTGGAAGACACATCCGCCGCCAAAACGTTGCGGCGGCCGCTCGTGCGTCGCGTGACGACCGATCATGGACTACCCACCATGCTGAACAATCGGCCATTCTGGACATCCATCGGCCTCCTGATCGGGACAGAGCGCGGCCTGTTTCGCGTCGATTCCACGGAACGACGCATTGTACCAGACACCCTCCTGCCGGTTTCCAGACGGTATTTCGGAAAACAAATCACCCGATTGTGCGAGGACCGCAGGGGAAGACTGGTCGCCGTCGTGGGCCGTATGAACGAGGCGAGGGTGGTGGTCATGGACCCAGCCTCGTCCGATCTCACCGAACTGGTTCGACTGGGCGCGTTCCGCGTGGAATCACTTGCGTCCGATGGCGACGGTGTGTGGCTCGGAGGAGCCGACGGTTTGATTCAGTATCGTGAGAACATCGTCCATCCTGCGTCTTCCCCTGCTTCCACACTGATCCGACGCGTCGCCATCCTACACGATACGGTGTTGATCGCCGGATCGCCTCTGTCGTCAATGGCGTATCCACAACTTACGACTTCCTTTTTCGAGCACGTACTGAGATTTGAGTACGCGCTACCTTCGTTTGTCGATCCGTCCCGAAACGAATATCAGTACCAGCTCGTCGGTTTCGATCCGGACTGGAGTCCATGGAGCCCGGAAACACGAAACGATTACACCAATCTTCAGGAAGGATCCTATGTTTTTCGGGTCCGCGGCCGCGATGTGTGGGGTCGCATCGGATCACCGGCGGAATTTTCCTTTCGCATCCTGCCGCCGACCTACCGCACGTGGTGGGCGTATCTGCTGTACGCGGCTGTGTTCGTCAGCCTGAGTGGCATCTCGCTCCGATTTTTCATTCGTCGCGCCCAGCATCGAGCCGTGGCCGAGAGACTCCTGATCGAGCAGGCGAAGAAGGAGGCCGAGAGCGACGTTCGGCGGCGGGTGGCGGAGGACTTTCACGACGAATTGGGAAACAAGATCACGAGGATCTCTCTGTATGGTGCGATTCTCAAGAATCAGTTCCGAACGGACGCGACGCTTCCGCGCGAATACCTTGACAAAATCACCGAGAACGCGCACGCACTTTATAATGAAACGCGTGATTTCATCTGGCAGTTGAACCCCGAGAAGAATTCTCTCTACGACGTTTGCGTCCACCTCAAGCGATTCTGCGATGAACTCTATGACGGCACCGGCATTCATTTTGAGATGACGGGGGGTCAAACCGATTGGTCGCGGGTCAAACTGAGTATGAACCGGATGAGACATTTGGTTAGGATTTTCAAGGAAGCGGCTCACAACGCTCTGAAACATGCCCGGTGCAAAAACGTGGTTTTGAACTTCGTCAAGAATGAACAGACGATTCGTGTTCAGCTATCCGATGACGGAATGGGATTCGATGCACAGGGCACACCAGATGGCAACGGCCTCCATAACATGTCGGCTCGCGCAGGCAGGATGGAGGCCCGCCTCTTCATGACCTCTGAGCCCCATCGAGGTACGGAGGTAACTTTGGAATTTGAGAATGACGCTGAGCATTTAAACGGAGGCAGGCGATGATTCGAGTTTCCATTATCGACGACGACTCGGAAATCCGCGAAGGTTTGGCGCTGCTGATTCGGTCCAGTGCGGGATTGGAATGCGTGAGCACCTTCCCCGATTGCGAATCAGCCTTGAAAGTCGTGAAAACGCAGAAGCCCGATGTCATTCTGATGGATATTCACCTGCCGGGCATGAGCGGAATCGAGGGCGTACGCCGGATCAAACAGGATGTGAGCCAGACGGAGATCCTGATGCTGACCGTCAGCGACAATGATGAAGATGTATTTGACTCTCTGTGCGCAGGCGCGTCCGGATACCTGAAGAAGAATACCGAATCCACCAGGTTGATCGAAGCCATTCGCGAGATCATGAAGGGAGGCGCGCCGATGAGCATGGACATCGCGCGGCGCGTGATCCATTCCTTCCACAAGACGGGTTCCGCAGAGCCCCTGAGTGCGCGGGAACACGAGGTATTAAAGAAACTCTGCGCCGGAAACAGCTACAAAATGATCGCCGGGGATTTGTTCGTCGACATCAACACGGTGAAATTTCACATTCGGAATATCTATCGCAAGCTGGAAGTACACTCGAAAGGCGAAGCCATTTCCAAAGCGTTTCGGGAGGGATTGAATTAGTCACACCAGATCTCATGACTCTTCCAACGTCCTTTCGAACCGCCGTATGGCGGTGAGAAATCTTCTCGCAGGGCATTCCTTCGTGGGCTGAAGATTTCTCAGTCGCTTCGCTCCTTCGAAATGACGATGTAGAACGGTTCGTGCTCAAGCATGACGCTCGCCCATGCAACTCAAGGCCACGGCATTATGAACCGCCGCATGGCGGTGAGAAATCTTCTCGCAGGGCATTCCCTCGTGGGCTGAAGATTTCTCAGTCGCTTCGCTCCTTCGAAATGACGATGGAATACGGTTCGTGCTCTCGCATGACGCTCG
>CAZRTJ010000004.1:0-215831 GCA_964602985.1 uncultured Bacteroidota bacterium | reverse complement strand
CTTCGCTCCTTCGAAATGACGATGGAATACGGTTCGTGCTCTCGCATGACGCTCGCCCATGCAACTCAAGGCCAAGTCATTTCGAACCGCCGCATGGCGGTGAGAAATCTTCTCGCAGGGCATTCCCTCGTGGGCTGAAGATTTCTCAGTCGCTTCGCTCCTTCGAAATGACGATGGAATACGGTTCGTGCTCTCGCATGACGCTCGTCCATGCACTCAACGCCAAGTCATTTCGAACCGCCGTATGGCGGTGAGAAATCTTCGCGCAGGGCATTCCTTCGTGGGCTGAAGATTTCTCAATCGGTCCTTCGAAATGACGATGTAGAACGGTTCGTGCTCAAGCATGACGCTCGCCCATGCAACTCAAGGCCACGGCATTATGAACCGCCGCATGGCGGTGAGAAATCTTCTCGCAGGGCATTCCCTCGTGGGCTGAAGATTTCTCAGTCGCTTCGCTCCTTCGAAATGACGATGGAATACGGTTCGTGCTCTCGCATGACGCTCGTCCATGCAACTCAAGGCCAAATCATTTCGAACCGCCGTATGGCGGTGAGAAATCTTCTCGCAGGGCATTCCTTCCCGATCAGAACGTCACCACAAAATCCACGTACGGAATAAACGGAAACCCCTCGAACTCTGCATCAATAGGGCGCCAGAACCCCAGATCCGCCGCCAGGGACTCGTTGAAGAAACGAAAACCGAATGACAGGATACCGTTTTCTTCCTTGGGCGCCCAGTAATTCTCGGACACGAGGGCGACGCGGCGGGTGAATCGACCTTGATAACCGAGCACACAAACCGGAGCGTCGGCAAATTCGCCGTCACCAAAACCCTGATTCACGCCGACAGTGAAGTTCTGGTCCCGGCTCCCCACGGTGACTACACCATACAGACTCCCGAAGGAACTGGATGCACCCGTCACGCTCATCCACGCTCCGCCGAACGCCAGTTGGACTTTGTCGCTGATGGGCAAGCCTACCTTCGGCGCGATATAAAACAACTGGTTTTCTGCGCCAGGAAAGAGCGACAAGCCTGCCGCCAGACTAATATTGTCGGTCATCCCAACAGCTCCGCCGGCAAAAAAGATATAGGTTGACTGAAAGTACCCCTCGCCGCTTTTCAACGTGTACGCCGTCGGACTGATGAGCAGTCTCGTCGCGTGCGGATTCTCAAACCAAATCTGACCTTCGCGAATACTGCTTTTCATAACCGTCCGCACCGCGACGATGTCCGCGATCAAAAGCTCAACCTCACCCATCTTGCTTTCAAACTGGACGGTCGTCTCCCGGACATCCACGATACGCCCTCGTAAGGATGTGCCGTCGTTCAACTCGACCACCTGAACTTCGTTCGAATCCGCAACCCTCAGCTCTCCCTTGATTTGTGCGGCACAGGATGCGGCGACAAGGAGAGAAGCAAGCGCCACTGCTATTCTCATAAAGAACCCTTTCTATTTGGACGCCAGATGCTGCTGGCAGAGAAATCGTATTCTCGCGTCTTCGGGATAATCAGCAAAGGCCGCCGCGGCCTTCCACTCGGCCCGGGCCGCATCTCGAAGATTCTGCGCGGACTTGCACAACCCCAGATAGTACCGGGCATGCGGCTCCAGCCACGCATGTTCTTCCCCATCCAGTTTCACAGCAATCGCCAACTCCAAGTGCTCTGCGGCCTGCACAAAATTCCTCTGCTCCAGTGCCACACGTCCCCGATAATAACGAATGGGACCGCGGAATTTTTTCCACTCCGACTTGAGGGCGGCCTCCGCATCCAGTCTGGACAATACGCTGTCCGACCGCGAACCGTTGCCGGCCCGCACGTCATTTCTTGCGTGCACGTATTCGATCTCGAATTCGGACAGACCCGCCGACAGCCGATCCTTGCATCCCTTGACGATTCCTTTGTTGCTCATCGGATGGTTCTTGCCCAGTTCGTAGAACTGCACCGAGAATTGCCGTTTCCCCGCTAACTCCAGCGTTTCGGCCAAATGGAAGTACGAAGCGCCGACCACCCATCCGTCGACGAACCGAAACAGATTCAGCTTCTCGCCGATCTCGTAGGCTTCCCGGAAATGCGCAATCGCAAACGCGGCGTCGTTCTTCATCTTGCCGATGCGTCCCAGAAAATAATGGCTCGTCATGACGACCGACGGATAACCGCTTTCCGCCGTACGGATGGCTTTTTCAAAATCAAGCTGTGAATCGGCGTAATCCTCCAGTCGATACTTCGTCACGCCTCGCTCCGCCAGGACATAGGGATTGCGCGGGAACATCCCGCAGAGTTCGTCCAGCAACGCAAGCGCGCCTTCGTAATTCCCCTCCTCCGAGTAGACACCGGCCAAATAGAATTTGCTCTCAATCCCGGTCAGACTGCCCTTCTGAGCGGCCAGCCGGATTTGCCGAATTCCTTCCTGCTTGTTGCCCCCCAAACCGAGCAGCGACACCAGGACGTCGACGAGCTTGGGAACGGTCGCGGCGTAATAGTTATACAAGCCGATTCCGAGATACGCGTCGAACTGCGTCGAATCCCGACGAAGGACACTCTCGTGAAGCGACTTGGCTTTGCGCCCGTAATAGAAACCCTTCGTCCATTCCCCCTTGGCCGCATACAACCGCCCCAGGTTTCCATAGACGGCGCCCGTGTAGAAATCTGCCTCCATATCGGATCCGGTCGACTGTCTATACGCGTCCGCAATCCTCACCGCTTCCTCGCTTTCCGTCAGAAATTCCTCCTCCAGCCGGCTCCCCTGGCCACCGCTGATCAGCTGATAAAAACTCACTGACGTTTTCAGGAAATATCCCTTGGGGTGAGAGGGCTCGCTGCGGATCATTCGGTCAAACGTTTGCCGCGCAGAATCAAACCGCATGGAATAGATGTGACGCAACCCCGCGCCGACATCGTCAAACGGAACCTGTCCGCTGGCTGACGCATGGCAAGTCATCCATCCCAGAATCACGGAAAGTCTAAACATGTTGTTCATGTGAATTTGAAAAATATAGCTCGCTCGTTTTCATGGCGCAATCGATTTATCGGCAGACAAACAAAATGGACTTCCGATACAGACTGCACAATCCTCTAAAAAGCGCGATGCCTCCTGGCAATGAAAACAAATGAAAACGTCTTGATATATAACGGTTTATGATCTATCTTCCGTCGACTATTGAACAGAATACTCTAAGCGGAAATTTTGTCACGTGAACATGACAAAGGTGCAGGCTACAGGAAAGCTGATTGTTCTCAGCGCCCCATCGGGCACCGGTAAGACCGTGATCAAGGATCAGCTGTTGCTACTGGACCCGACGTTGGTTTTTTCCATTTCCGCAACGACCCGCAAGAAGCGCGAGGGCGAGCACGATGGCAAAGATTATTATTTCATTTCTGAAGATGAATTTCAAGCCCATATCAAGGACGGACAGTTCATCGAATATGATCATCACTTTGGAAACTACTATGGAACCCTGCGCATGGCCGTGGAGCCGGATCTGAAGCTGGGGTGTAACGTGATCATGGATTTGGATGTGAACGGCGCCTTGTCCGTCCGACAGAAATATCCGACGCATTCGGTTTTGATTTTCATCAAACCGCCGTCCATCGAAGAACTGAAACGACGTCTCATGAGCCGCGGCACGGAAGACGATGACAGCCTGAAAGACCGTCTGGAGCGTGCCGGCAAGGAAATGGAAATGGCCTCGCAATTTGATCACACCATCGTCAACGAGAAAATCGAAACGGCGGCTCAGGAGATTCTCGACATTATCCGCAGTTGACCATGGTCGAAACCCCTACATCCGAGTTTGTCTTCCGCGACGAGGACACTCCGCCTTCCCCTTTTGGGATCATCGGCAAGTCCCCAGCGATCCGAAAGATCCTGGACGATCTGAGCGGCATCGCCCCGTCGGATGTTCCGGTGCTGATCATCGGCGAAAGCGGTACCGGCAAAGACCTCATCGCCAAAGCCATCCATGAAATGAGTCCGCGCAAGAATCGACCGCTGATCATCGTCAACAGCGGCGCGATCGCCGAAGGCATCCTGGAATCCGAACTGTTCGGCCACGAGCGGGGGGCCTTTACGGGAGCCGTCGCCGAACGAAAGGGGTATTTCGAAGCGGCGAATGGCGGAACGATCTTCCTCGACGAGGTTGGCGAAATGCCGCTCGCGACGCAGGTCAAACTTCTCCGCGTTTTGGAAACAGGCGAATTTCTGAAGGTCGGAGGGTCCGTGACGCGCAAGTCCGATGTGCGTGTCCTGGCCGCGACCAATCGTCACTTGGAGTCCATGGTGCGCCGGGGCGATTTCCGGAAGGATTTGTATTATCGGCTCAAGGCCATTACCGTCGAACTGCCACCCTTGCGGACACGCAAGGAAGATATCCCGGTCTTGGTCGAAAGATTTCTGGGCGACTTTGCGACGGAGAAGCACGTTCCCGTCAAAGGCTTCACGGGAGAGGCTATGGACCTGCTGATCCAGTATCGGTGGCCCGGCAATGTGCGCGAGCTTCGCAATTTTGTCGAAAGTCTGGTCACGCTGAAACGCGGACAACCGGTCACGGCGGCGGACGTCCGCGCGCATCTCGAGAACTTTCGTGACGTGGACGAACTCGACGACGAACGGGAAGACAATCTGCCGATCCGCCTGAATGTCACGCCGGAACAAGCGGAAAGGGAATTGCTCTATCGGACGTTGTTGTCCCTGAAGCAGGATATCACAGAGATCAAACATTTCCTGGCCACCAAGTTTGCCTCCACCGCCTCACCGGCTCCGATCGAAACCGCTGCCGTCGAAAAACTGCAGCCCGGCAAGATTGTCGAAACCGAGATCTACAATGTCGAAGATCCCGTCGTTGATCGCGATCACATGACCGTCAACGAGGTGGAGCGCGACATGATCATCCGGGCGCTGCGAAAGTACAGCGGCAAGCGATCGCTCGCGGCCAAGTCCCTTGGACTGTCCGAACGAACCTTGTACCGGAAAATCAAAGAATACGACCTCGACTTATGAGATGGTGGATGTGGATCGGCGCACTCCTGGCCTCGTGCACCTACTCCTTCAGCGGCGCCAATCTCGGCTCCCATCGCAACGTGCATGTGCCGGTGTTTGAAAACCAGACTTCAGAACCCGGGATACGAGAAAAACTCACGGCTCAAGTCACCGATGCCATTCTGGAAGACAATAATCTGAAAATCACGGATCGTTCGTCGGCGGATGTTCTGCTGATTGGAAAAATCATCAAACTCGAAGATGCGCCCTTCACGTTCGAAGGAAGCGGCTCCGGGTTTACGACCAATGACTATAAAATCACGGTCACAGCCAGTATTCGATACGAAGACGCGCGTGAAAAAAAGGTCCTGTGGGAAGAAATGATTTCCGGCACAGGACGTTACATGTTGCAAGGCGCCCGTCGTCGAGCGGACGGTCTCGACGAAGCGTTGCAGACGATCGCGCAGAACATACTCAACAAGGTCGTGTCAAACTGGTAACCCCGTAACCCGCAGAGGAGAAAAAACCCCGTTATGGATATCGCCCTGGCGTTGTTATACGCCTATCTGTTGTGCATGTTGATTCTGTTTCTGTTCAGCACGCACAATTTTGTGATCGTCTACTACTTCCTGAAACATCGAAACGATCCGCCCCTTCCGACACGAAGACTGGCGGAGGAAGACCTTCCCTGGGTGACGGTCCAACTGCCGATCTTTAACGAATATTTTGTCGCGGAACGATTGATCCGCTCGGCGTGCGCCCTGGACTGGTCACGCGACCGGCTCCATATCCAGGTATTGGACGACTCGACCGATGAAACAGCTGAACTGACGAGGCGCGAGGTGGAGCGTCTGCGAGGGGATGGATTCCTGATCGACTGGATTCATCGCGTGGATCGCAAAGGGTACAAGGCGGGCGCCTTGCGAGAGGCCCTGCCGTCTGCGCGAGGCGAGTTCATCGCCATCTTTGACGCGGATTTCATTCCGGAGCGGGACTTTCTGCGTCAGACCGTTTCGAAATTTGCCGGACCTCACATCGGCATGGTCCAAACCCGATGGGGTCATCTGAATGAAGAGTACTCGTGGCTGACCCGTTCGCAGTCCATCGGACTGAACGGGCACTTCGTGATTCAACAACTGGCCCGCAACCGCGCGGGATTCCTGATCAATTTCAACGGCACCGGAGGCGTCTGGCGAAAGGCATGCATCCTGGACGCCGGCAATTGGCACGACGACACCCTGACCGAAGATCTCGACCTGAGCTACCGCGCACAACTGAAGGGATGGAAATTTGTCTATCTCAATGACGTGGTGTGTCCCGGCGAACTGCCCGTCGAAATCAACGCGCTCAAGTCTCAGCAGTTTCGCTGGACCAAGGGTTCGATCGAAACCGCCAAGAAATTACTCCCCAAACTGCTTCGCGCGGAGATTCCGCTGTGGACCAAGATTCAGTCCGTCTTTCACCTGACGAGCAATTTTTCGTACGTCTTTGTGCTCCTCTCCTGCATCCTCAACGCGTCGATTTTGCTGCTTCCCAATCCGGAAGGGCGATTCAATTTCTTGCTGGACTTGATGACGTTTTTTATCGTTACCATCCTCGGGCTATTCTGGTTTTACTGGCACGCCGAGAAAACCATCAATCGACATTGGAAAAAGAAAATGCTGCTCTTTCCCATCTTCATGATGGGAAGCATCGGGTTGTCCATCAGTAATTCCCGCGCCGTTCTGGAGGGTTTCTTCAATGTCCGCTCCGCCTTCATACGCACTCCCAAGTGGGGATTCCTCGGTCCATCGTCCGCCCGGCGGTACAGTGTAGGACTCGATTGGATCGTCTGTCTGGAATTGGCCATGATTGCGTACGCGGTGTACACATCTGTCATTGGGATTCGAAACCTGCTGGACGACCGGGCCAACTTTGTCGGGATGATTTTCTTTAATTTCTGGACTTTGATTGGCTTTTGCATGATAGCTTTCCTATCTTTACGCCGGAAAATCATACACGCCGTCGGACAGGAGACTTGACGGGAAAATGGCCAAAGCAAAATCAGCGTCTTCCTCCATCAGCGCCAAAGAGGTACTGGCCGAGATTAACCTCGTTTCGCTGATCCAACAGATCGAAACCAAAGTCGTTGCACAACCGCGGACCATCCGATTCGCGGAACTGGCGGATGCGTACATTGGCATCGGGGATTATCCGCAGGCGATCCAGCTGTGCGAAAACGGACTACAGAACTACCCGCAGTACGCGCCGGCCACACTGGTATTGGCCAAAGCGTATTACCGAAGCGGGAACAAGGCCAAAGCCAAAGAAATCCTCAATCAGATGCTGAGCATGGCCCCCGCCAATGCCGCCGTCCACAAATTGCTCGGCGACATTGCCCTCGAAACGAACGACATCAAGACAGCGGTGAACCGATACCGGACGGTCCTGCGCGTGGACCCGCTCAATCTCGAAGTCCTTCAACAAATGAAGGAGTTGCGGGACGATTTTCAGAAAATCAAAGGTGACGACGAGGAAGAGCGGCAAACCGTCGAGCCCAGTCCACCGCCGGTGCCCAAACCGGAACCCCGGGAGAAGGTAGAAGCTCAAGCCGTCGAAGAACCGAAAGAAGCGACTCGAAAGCCCAAACACTCGGAAGCCGACTTCCTGATCAAAGACGATCTGGTCGAGTTGGCCGCCAAAACAGGAAAGGCCAAAGAAGTCGCCGATACCGCCGAGTCTGCAGTCGCATCCAAGGCAACAAAGACGCAGATTGTGCCGGAAGTGAAGATCGAGCCAAAGAAAACGGAGCCGATCGTTCAGCCGGTCGAGAAGATTCCCGCTCCGGATCTCGGCACGCTGCAGCCTGCCTTCACGGATAGAAACGGCATGCTGTACTTCTGTGTGGACGACGAGGTTTCTTTCGCCGACCACAAGAAGAGAAAGGCGCTCGTCGACGCCGGCAAGGCCGTCCTGACCTCTCGCGCGGTGATCAACGATCTGATCGCGGCCTCGACACCGACCACACAGCAAGCCGCGAGGGAAACTCCAACAGACTTTGTGATGGAAACCCAATTCCCTGTCGAGGAAACCCCGGTCGCTCCGGCGGAAGGGACAGAAGACGCGCTCGACGAAGTCGAACTCACCTACAAAGACTATCTCGATATCCTGACCGACGAAGCGCTCCTGATGGAAGCTCTCTTCACGGAGGAAGAACCCTACGGGGCCGCCGATGATTCCGAATTGTCTCTCGTACACAAGCTCGCCGATGAAGCGGTCGTGGACACGCCGTCGAAGGACCGCGACGTCTCCTATGGCGAGTACGTCGAATCCCTGACGGATGAAAAAGCCAGACATGAGGCAACGATAGACGAACAGGAAATATCCCTGGCGCAATATCTGAACGAGACGGCCAATGAACCGATCGACTTCGCCACCTTCCTGCTGACGACGGACCGTGCCGAGGAAATCATCACATGGTTGAACACTCCGGTTGTGGAAGAACCGGACATTTCCTATCGGGCTTATCTGCAGGGTCTCCGCGGCGCCGACCTGAAGGAAGCGACTTTGGAGGCCCCGCCGGTCGAACCCGCGATCGAGCCCAAGAAGGATGTGCCCGTCGAAAAGAAGCCCAAGCCGGTCGAGCCACCTGTCCAAAAAGACATCCAAAAGAAAGTCGAACCGGCCGTCGTTCAGACCCCGGCCGCGGAAAAGAAGACCACGACGGCGCGCGTGGAATCGGACGTGGAGGAAGTCGAATACGAAGAAGAGGTCATCGAGGAAACCACCGAGGCCGAGACGTCCGAGATCGATGTCCAGAACGTGACCTTTGAGACCGTCGACGAATACGTTCGCATGGGACAATTTGGCACCGCCTACAAAGCCTGCAAAGTTTTGAAACAGAAGAATCCGACGGACGCAAAAATCGACCGGAAGATGCTTGAACTAAAACGACTGTACCTCTGGAGTACACAACTCGCAGGGTAGCCAAGGAGTAATCGCATGAATTTCCCGGACAACTTGTATTACACGTCCTCGCACGAGTGGGTTCTGATAAACGGCGGCGAGGCGACAATCGGAATCACGGACTATGCACAGTCCGAGCTGGGCGACATTATTTTTGTCGAACTGCCGCAGGTCGGAACGAAACTGGAGGCCCATGGCGTCTTCGGATCGATCGAGGCCGTCAAAACGGTGAGCGATCTGTACGCGCCCATCGCCGGAGAAGTCACCGCAGTGAATGCCGAACTTCAAGACCACGCCGAGGTGATCAATTCGGATCCGTACGGCAAAGGATGGATCATCAAAATGAAAATGAAGACGCCGGAGACCGAAGGAATGCTGAAAGCGGACGCCTACAAGAGTTCGATCGGCCACTGAGGCATGGCCCGCAAACCCGCCCTTGCGCGCCGGAAGAAACCGGCGCAAAAAAAGAAGAAACCCTCCCGCCGTACCGCGCGGCGCTTTTCTCCGGACTACCTGGGCGACTCCCTCGATGAATTGATCTGGATCATCGACGGCAAGGGAAAGACGGTCTACTGCAATTCCGGTTTTTCCGCGTTTTTCGCGATCGAGCCCGGCACATACTATGGAAAACCCGTATCGGCCCTCCTCCGCAAGACGTCGGGTTTTTTCGCGGATCCGGACCAATGGCGACTGCCAGACGAGAGCAACGAAATCACCCTGCGCGTACACCACCCAACCGTGACGCACCTGTTGTTCCGGGTGCGGCCGTATGTCGACGCGCGCCAAAAGGCCATCGGTCGAGTCTGCACACTGTCCGACGTATCGCATCGAGTCCATGCCGATGACCACGTGTCGCAATCCTACCGAGATCTGGAAAAGAAGAAATTCGAGTTCGAGCAGCGTCGATCCGAGTTGGAAAAAGCGTATCGCCAGATCGAAGAAATGCGCAAGAGCGCGGAAGAATCCAATCGCCTGAAATCTCAGTTCCTGTCCAACATGAGCCACGAATTGCGCACGCCGCTCAACTCCATCCTGGCTCTCTCCAGCATCCTGCTCGCCCGCATGGACGGAGATTTGACCGAAGAGCAGGAAAAGCAGGTGAAAATCATCGAAAAGAGTGGAAAAAACCTGCTTAACCTGATCAACGATATCCTGGATATTTCGAAAATCGAAGCCGGGCGCATGGACCTGATCGTCTCCGAATATGACGTCGAGGAATTTCTCTCCACGATCGAAATTACCGTGCGTCAACTGGTACGGGATGCGGAACTGGAGTTGGTCATCGAGAACGACCCGGGACTTCCGTTACACAGCACGGATGAAAACAAACTGAAGCAAATCCTGTTGAACCTCCTCTCCAACGCCATCAAGTTCACCCCCAAGGGACGTGTCACCCTGTTCGTCAGGAAGACCAAATTCGATGACGTCCTGGAGTTCACGGTGCAAGACACGGGGATCGGGATTGAAGCCAAACACTTCGAGACGATTTTCGATCCATTTCGTCAGATCGACGGCACGACGACGCGAAAATACGGAGGCACCGGACTGGGCCTGGCCTTGACGAAGAAACTGGTGGAGTTGCTTGGTGGTCGGATCTGGGTGGAAAGCGAAGTCGGCAAAGGTTCTTCGTTTTCCTTCCAATTGCCTGCCAAACGCGTCGGGTATGGAGTTCAAAAGACGACTCCCACCCGAACGGAGCTCAAGCACGTCGAAGGGCACGAGGTGTTTACCAATAGGGAATTGGATGCCGCCAAGGAGTCCATCCTGGTCATCGACGACGATCCCGAGGCTGCGCTGGCCGCCAAGACAGCGCTCCAGTCGAATCGCACGCAGGTCGTGTGCGTGCGGGACGGCGTCGAAGGCCTCCGACTCGCCGAACAAGTGAAGCCGGCGGTCATTGTCCTCGATATCATGCTGCCGGAAAAAGATGGGTGGGAAATTCTGCAGAGACTGAAGAACCAGGACTCCACACGGACCATTCCGGTTGCCATCGTATCGATGATCGACAACCGGAAACTCGGCTTCAGTTTGGGAGCGTCTGACTACATGGTCAAGCCGGTTCCGCGGGAGATGCTTGCCAAGCGCATTGCCAAACTGGTTGAAGAAAAAGGACTGCGGAAGATTCTGGTTGTCGATGATGACATGTCCCAGGCCGAACTCGTCGAGGAAATTCTGGAATCCGATGATTTCCTCAGCGAAGTGGCCACCAGCGGGGACATGGCCATTCAGATGACCAGCAAAAAGCGTTTTGACCTGGTGATTCTGGATCTGATGATGCCTCAAACCGACGGATTTGCTGTGCTCAAGAATATTCGTTCCAGTCAGGAATTGAGTGAAACACCCGTGCTGATTCTGACCGGAAAATTGCTGACCCGGGAAGACCAACAGAAACTGTCCGGACCGCACTGCTACATCTTCCAGAAGACCATGTTCTCGCGTGAGAATCTCCTGAAAGAAATTCACCGCATCTTGCATCCCTCGGACCGATGACCGGACAATACAAAATCTTGATCGTGGATGACAACGAAACCCAGCGTTACTCGTTGCGAAAAACGCTGGTGAGACAGGAATACGAATTCCTGGAGGCCCACAATGCCGCCGAGGCGCTGGATGCGGTCCGACGTCACGCCCCCGACATCGTATTGCTGGATGTGCGACTGCCCGGAATCGATGGATTTGACGTTTGCGAAAACATCCGCTCCTTCGACGAGCACGTCCCCGTCATGTTTGTCACGGCCAACGTGAAGGAATTCGTCGATCAGGTCAAAGGCTTCGAGAAAGGCGGGGATGACTATGTCATTCAGCCGTACGACCCGCAGGAATTGGCCATCAAAGTCAAAGCGCTCCTGCGTAACAAGCGCCTGCATGACAA
This sequence comes from uncultured Bacteroidota bacterium, assembly GCA_964602985.1. Taxonomy (GTDB): domain Bacteria; phylum CLD3; class CLD3; order SB21; family SB21; genus CAYZJB01. The sequence continues at coordinate 204,039 of CAZRTJ010000004.1, read as the reverse complement.
ATTGAAGCAGGAGGTTGACCGTCTGGCGCAGATGAAGACCGACCTCCAGAGTTCGAACGAAGAACTCAAGAAGATCAACGTCCGACTCGCGGAAAAGAACGAACACTTAAGCTCGCTGACCATAACGGACCCGCTGACGTCGCTGTACAATCGAAAGTACTTTCACCAGCGTATTTCCAAAGAACTCAGTGCGGTGAAGCGTTACAAACACGAAAGCACGGCGGCGATCGTCGATATCGACTCCTTTTCGGAGATCAACACCAAATTCGGAACGCGCCAGGGAGACGTGCTGTTGAAGGAATTTGCTGCGCTTCTCGTCAACCGCGTACGCAATTCGGATGTCGTGACGCGCTTCGACGGTGGACGGTTTTGTCTGATTCTGACCCACACGTCGGAAGCCAACAGTTTGATTTCGGCCCGTCTGATTCAGAAGGACATCGCAGGATATCCGTTTCCCGTCTACGAAGATCTGTTGCCTCCCGACAGTCGCGTGGATGTCTCCCAGCCGATTCGCGTCACGGCCAGCCTGGTCGTGCTGGGTTTGTCGCACGAATGGATCCGGGAGGAGGCCGACATCATTGCCTGCTTTGAACGTTCGCTGTCGACCCTGAAATCCGGACCGCAGGGACAACTCATTATTGGAACGCAAGACTGAGCCCCAGTAAGTTTCACCATACCCCACTCGACTTAACATGAGAGTTTGACATGTCCGTTGAATTTGTTCGTCGCCACAACGGCTCCGGCGCCAGCGACACAGATGCCATGCTGTCCGCCCTGTCCGTTTCTTCCCTGGATCAACTAATGGAGGAAGTCGTTCCCGCCAATATCCGCCTGAAGAAATCCATGAACCTGCCGGAACCGCTATCCGAATCGGCCGTGCTGGACGAGGTTCGAAGGGTCGCGTCCCAGAATCGCCTCTTTCGATCGTACATCGGCATGGGATATTATGGAACGCACGTGCCAACGGTGGTCTTGCGCAACGTTTTGGAAAACCCCAGCTGGTACACTCAATACACTCCGTATCAGGCGGAAATTGCGCAGGGTCGACTGGAGTCGTTGCTTAACTACCAGACAATGATCATCGACCTCACCGGATTGCCGATCGCGAACGCGAGTTTGTTGGATGAAGGGACGGCGGCAGCGGAAGCGATGTCCATGTTTTTTGCATCGCGGCCCGAGGGTCAGGGTCACAAGTTCTTCGTCGCGCGAACCTGCTTTCCCCAAACGATCGACGTGCTCCTCACGAGAGCGGAACCGCACGGGGTCGAAGTCGTCGTGGGCGATCCGTTCACATTCGACTGCACACAGGAATTCTTCGGCGCGTTGATCCAGTATCCCGACGGATACGGGGAGATTCACGATTATCGCGAATGGGTGAAGCGCGTTCACGAGGCCGGCGCGTTTGTTTGTGTGGCCGCGGACATTCTGAGTCTGGCGCTTCTGACGCCGCCGGGAGAATGGGGCGCGGACGTCGCCGTGGGCTCGACGCAGCGATTTGGCGTGCCGATGGGATATGGGGGTCCGCACGCAGCCTATTTTGCAACGCAGGATGCTTTCAAACGAAAAATGCCCGGACGCATCATCGGCGTCTCGGTGGACGCACACGGACACCGGGCCTTGCGCATGGCCTTGCAGACTCGCGAACAGCATATCCGCCGCGAAAAGGCGACCAGCAACATCTGCACGGCGCAAGTTCTGCTGGCCAACATGGCCGCGATGTACGCCGTGTACCACGGCCCGGAAGGCCTTCGCGCCATCGCCGAACGCGTCCATCGCCTGACCTGCGCGCTCGCGGCGTCCATTGCAAAAGCAGGACACGCACAGCAAAATACGTCGTTCTTCGATACGCTCCGCATTCGCGTGGCCGGCGGCAAACTCGATGCGATCCGCAAGGCCGCTCTTGCCAGGGAAATCAATCTCCGAATCATCGACGCCGAAACGCTGGGAATTTCCCTGGACGAGACGACGACGGAAAGAGACGTCGCGGACCTGGCGGCGATTTTTGGGGGCACCGTTGTTTCCGGAAACCCGTCACCGATCCGATTGACCCGAAGCTCCGCGTACCTGACCCACCCGGTGTTTCACCTGTACCGCACGGAAACGGAGATGCTCCGATACCTGAAGCGGCTCGAGATGAAAGACCTGTCCCTCGCCAACTCCATGATCGCGCTCGGTTCGTGTACTATGAAGCTGAACGCCACCACCGAGATGATCCCCATTACGTGGCCGGAGTTTGCCAATCTGCATCCGTTTGCGCCGCAAGACCAGGTGGCTGGCTATCATCGACTGTTTGCCGAGCTGTCCTCGTATCTCAACGAGATCACCGGATTCGCGGCGACTTCCCTGCAACCCAATGCGGGTGCGCAGGGCGAATTTGCCGGACTCATGGTCATTCGGGAATACCACAAGAGCAGAGGCGAGGGACATCGCAACGTCGCATTGATCCCATCGTCCGCGCACGGAACCAATCCCGCGAGCGCCGTCATGGCTGGGTTGCGCGTAGTCATCGTCGCCTGTGATGATCGGGGCAATATCGATGTGGCCGATCTTCGTCAAAAAGCGCAAGAGCACCGCTCGCATCTCAGCGCGCTCATGGTGACGTATCCGTCCACGCATGGAGTCTTTGAGGAGAGTATTGTCGAAATCTGTAAGATCATCCATGAAAACGGCGGACAGGTCTACATGGACGGCGCCAACATGAACGCGCAGGTCGGACTGACGAGCCCCGCGATCATCGGCGCGGACGTATGTCATTTGAATCTGCACAAGACGTTTTGCATTCCGCACGGAGGAGGCGGGCCGGGAGTGGGACCCATTTGTGTCGCGGCACATCTCGCGCCTTTTCTGCCGGGCCACTCCGTCGTCCCTACCGGCGGCAAGCAGGCAATGCACGCCGTGTCCGCCGCTCCGTGGGGCAGTGCGGATATTCTGTTGATTTCCTACATCTATATCCGGCTCATGGGCGCTACAGGTCTCACCGAGGCGACACAGTACGCCATTTTGAATGCCAACTACATGAAGGCCCGACTGGCCAAGAACTATGACGCACTGTATGTAGGCTCCAAAGGCCGCGTCGCACACGAAATGATCGTGGACACGAGGAAGTTCAAAACCACTGCGGGCGTCGAGGTCGAAGACATCGCCAAACGTCTGATGGATTACGGATTCCACGCGCCGACTGTGTCGTTCCCCGTTCCGGGCACGCTCATGATCGAACCGACCGAAAGCGAATCCAAGGCAGAACTGGACCGCTTCTGCGATGCGCTCATCCAAATCCGAAAGGAAATCGCTGAAATCGAATCCGGTGCGGCGGATCGGAACGAAAATGTCCTGAAGAACTCACCCCACACTGCGTGGACGATCGCATCCGACGATTGGAAACACACATATTCCCGCGCGAAAGCCGCCTTCCCGCTCCCCTACCTGAGACAAAACAAAGTCTGGGCGTCCGTCGGACGGGTCAATAATGCGCACGGAGATCGGAATCTCGTCTGCTCCTGTCCGCCGATCGAGAGCTACGCGGAAGTTTCGTCGTGACCGGGCTCGTTCCACTTCTGAAAACAAAATCGAAAAGGTCTAACGGCGGAAAATGTGAGGCCGGACGCTCCGGGACAGAATCATCTAATGTTCTTAGACATTTCCTGCCGAAAATCCCTATTGACATGCAGGGCAATTGCGCCTATATTGCCTGCCCTTGATGTAAGTATTTGTTTTATATAGAAAAGGAATTCCATATGGCCGTCAAAGCATTTCCTTTTGAGAAGCTGGAAGGGAAAGTTCAGAACGTATACGAGGCCGTGATCGTCGCCGCCCGTCGGGCCCGCCAGATCAATGAAGAGCAGATGCTGCATGTCCGGACGATCATGGAAGGCGAGGAAGGGGAAGAGAGCGATAAGGTGAATCTGGACGATCTGGTCGATCTGGACAAATTGCCCAAGCCCGTCGATACCGCACTGACCGAACTGACCGACGGCAAGCTCAAGATCGAGTACGTCGAGAAGAAGTAGCAACCAAACGATTTTCGGAAATTCAAATTCCAAACAGCCCTGCGGTTGTTTGGAATTTTTTATTGATGCGTCTTTCAACTGAAAAATCAGTATGTTGGAGACGTGGCTGAGTGTTCACAACCCATTGATGCCTGATGATTTCCGATAAGAAAATTCTCCTGGGTGTATGCGGAGGGATCGCCGCGTATAAGTCTTGCGAAGTGGTGCGACAACTGGTCAAGGAGGGCGCCGAGGTGCGTGTGGTGATGACCCGGGCCGCCACGGAGTTCATCACTCCGCTGACGATGGAAACCCTGTCGCGCCATCACGTGACGACCGGCACGTTTCCCTCTCAAGATCCCTCCATCACGGGCACTCATCATATCGAGATCGCCCGCTGGCCGGATCTGATGCTGATCGCTCCGGCCACCGCGAATGTCCTTGGAAAGATCGCCAACGGCATTGCCGATGACGCGTTGAGTACGATCGCGATGGCGTGTCCGCGACCGATCCTCGTCGCGCCCGCGATGAATGACCAGATGTGGAACAGTCCGTTCGTTCGTCGCAACCTCGACGTGCTGAGGTCGAATGGAATCCAATTTGTCGATCCGGAATTTGGTCACCTTGCCGAGGGGTACGAAGGAATGGGACGGCTGGCAGAACCCGCGCGTATCGTGTGGGCGACCGAAAAGATCGTATGTGGGTCTGAGGAGTTGCGCGCCAAGAAGGTCCTCGTCACGGCCGGACCGACGCAAGAGGCAATTGATCCGGTACGCTATCTCACCAACGCCTCCTCCGGTAAGATGGGTTTTGCGGTGGCGCGCGAAGCTTGCCTGATGGGGGCCGACGTAACCCTGGTGAGTGGGCCGGTGCATCTTGACGAACCATACGATGTCGCGTATCACCGTGTCCGTTCCGCCGCCGAGATGCACGACGCCGTTCACCGTCTCTTTCCCGAACACGACATGCTGATCATGACCGCCGCCGTGGCCGACTTTCGGCCGGAGAACATCTCTCCTCACAAGATCAAGAAATCGACTGGGGACCTCTCGCTGGATCTGACTCCGACTGTGGACATCCTGGCGTCCCTTGAGAAAAGGCAAAATCAGGTGGTCATTGGTTTTGCTCTGGAAACTTCTCAGGAAATGGAAAATGCCCGGCACAAACTCACTTCCAAGAACCTGGACTTTGTCGTCCTCAACAACCCTCTGAAAGAAGGAGCGGGTTTTGACGGGGAGACCAACATCGTGACCATCGTCGAAGGGGGCCGCGTAACGGAATTGCCCCTGATGCCCAAGACTCGTGTGGCGCGGCAGATCCTCGAACGAGCGGCCGCCCTGCTCCATGTCTGAAATCATTTTCAAATCTGCCCGACATCCATACCCCGTACGGTTTCACGATACGATTGCCTCTGTACAACGCGCAGTCGAAAGGAAGGACACGATCCTCGCGCTGACCGATCAAGTCGTGTACGACCTGTATCCGGAATTTTTTTCGGTCTTTGCCGACCGCCGTATCATCGTGTCGGCCGGTGAAATATCGAAGAGCATCGACTCCGTGCAAGAGATCGCAGGCAGGCTCGCCCAGTTCGGCGCGGACCGGCAGTCCGTCCTCGTGGCGATCGGCGGAGGAGTGATCGGGGATCTCGGCGGATTCGTTGCATCGGTGTGGATGCGCGGGATCCGCCACATCCACGTGCCGACCACGTTGCTCGCCATGACCGACAGTTCGCTGGGAGGAAAGACCGGCATCAATCACCCGCTCGGCAAGAATCTGATGGGTACGATCTGGCCTCCGGTCGAAGTTCACGTTTGCCCCGCCTTTCTCCGCACCCTCCCGGAACGGGAAATCGTTTCCGGGATGGCGGAAGTCGTGAAATACGGACTGATCGCGGACACCGAGTTGTTCGAAACAATCGAGCGATCGGACCCGAAACAGACTCGGGACGACGCTCATCTCCTGTCCGACATCCTCTTTCGGTCGGCGCTGACCAAGAAACAAATTGTCGAGTTGGATGAGCATGAATCCCACTGGAGAATGCTGTTGAACTTCGGACACACATTTGCTCACGCGCTGGAATCCCTCTCGCACTACGAACTCCTGACTCACGGGGAGGCTGTGTTTCTCGGAATGAGAATGGCCGCCGTGGCGTCGCCGCGTCTGTCCGATGCGGACCGCGCGCGCATCGACACCGCGATCCGTCGCGTCGCCGGACCGTTCGTCCAGACTCCATCCATCCGAACTTTTTTGAATTCTCTTTCATCGGATCGACTCTGGCAGTTCATGACATTCGACAAAAAGGCCTCACGCCAACGACCCCGATTGATTCTTTTGGAAAAGATCGGAAAGGCCTATATTCAGGACGACGTCAGTCAGGACAGCGTCACCCAAGCGTTCGAAAGCATACGTGAATCCATCTGAGAACCCACCCATCCTTCCGCTGTTTCCGCTCGGCGTCGTTCTGTTTCCCGGCATGCCTCTGCCGCTCCATATTTTTGAGGAGCGATACAAAGAGATGATTCGTCGATGTCTCGACAAGCGCTCGGAATTTGGCATCGTGTATTATGCGGGCGAGAATTTCTACCAGATCGGGTGCGGAGCCGTGATTAACAAGATCCTGAAAGAATACGAGGACGGCCGCATGGACCTGCTGGTGATCGGCAGTCGTCGTTTTCGAATTCTCCGCATGCTCGAAGAAAAGCCCTATCTCGTTGCGGAAGTGGAACATTTTGACGATTCGACAACCTCGGGCGAGATGACGGAAATCCGGAAGAAGACGGTTGACCTCTTTCAACAGGCTCTCGAAATGTCGGGACGTCACATGGATCGTGCCGGCATCAACGAGCTGACACCGCTGGAGTTATCGTTCCTGATCTCGGCCGGTGCGGGATTCACATTGCCCGAGAAGCAGGCGTTTTTGGAAATGACTTCGACCGAGCAGCGTTTGGAAAAAGCCGGTACCGCGCTTCAGAAACTACTCCAGCGACTGCAGATGACCAAGGAAATCGAGAGCATCATCAGCGGAAATGGCCGCCTTCACCATCGCATCAAAACGGATGACTGAGACGACCGTCCAATCCCGTCGCGGATGGGCTCGCGTGTTCACTTCGCAGCAAGCCGGAATCGCCGCCCTCTTTGTAACCGTCGCCACGCTTCTCAGCACCGTACTCGGTCTTGCCCGCAACAAGGTCATGGCGCACTTCTTTGGCGCCAGCCTGGAGATGGACTTGTACAACTATGGCATCAGCATTCCCGATGCGCTGCAAACCGTGCTGATCATGGGAGTGACGTCGTCGTCGTTCATTCCGATTTTCTCCGAGTATCTGGCGCAAAAAGGAACAGCGGACGCCAACCGGCTGGCCAGTTCTTTCCTCACCGTGACGATGATCGCCTTCACAGGTGTCTGCATCCTGATCGGCCTTCTCATGCCGTGGATTGCGGATCTTTGGCTCGGACCGGACCTGCCGGCCGACCAACGTGCGACGGTCGTTTTGATCTCGCGGATATTCCTGCTTTCCCAGATCGCCTTTGCGCTGAGCAAAATTCAAAGCGGGATTCTCCAGACCCACAAACATTTCGTGGCGTACGGTCTGGCCTTGCTGGTGTACAATCCTGCGATCATTGTCGGCGTCTTGCTTTTTCATGACACGCTTGGAATTTACAGTGCGGCCTGCGGCGCCGTCGCGGGTTCGATGCTTGTTGTGTTGGTCAACTTCCTGGACGTCCGGCACACGGATTTCCGTTACCGATGGTCGACGGAATGGACCCGCGAGGGATTGAGACGGATCTACGGTCTGGCCCTCCCCAGTATTCTCAACATGGGCCTTCTGCGGTTCATTTTTCTCGCCTACCAAAAAATGTCCGTGAGCATGCCGGAAGGGAGTTACAGCGCCTTTGCGTACGCGCTTGATTTCGAGAGCTTTCCCGTCAGTGTGTTTGGCATTTCGTTCGTCACCGCGATTTTTCCTTATCTCTCGGAAAACGCCGGACGAAAGAATTTTGCAAACTTCAATTATAACGTGCAGAATTCGCTTCGCCAGATATTGTTTCTCACCCTGCCGGCGGGAATCGGCATGTCAATTTTGTCTTTTGATATCATCGGGCTGATTTTGGGCGGCGGCCGATTTGGAGCGGAGGGCGTTCGCATGACGGGCATGGCGTTGAGTGTGTTTGCGCTCGTGATTCCTCTGGAGAGTTTGTGGTATTTATTTGCACGCGCGTATTACGCCATCAAGGACACGTGGACGCCGTTCTGGTTCCGCCTGATCGGCACGGCGGTCAACCTGGCGTTGAGTTTTGCGTTGGCGGCAGAATTCGGCGCGTCGGCATTTTCATTTGGATTGCTCGCGGCGTTCTTGATTCAGATCACGTTGTTTGTTTTTGGATTGAAAAAACGCGTACCGGAATTTGACCTGCGGACCGCGTCGACTACGACGTTGAAACTGGGGCTGTGCGCCGCGATTATGGGGCTGTCGGTTGTACTTTTTCTGTACGGCATGGAAGAATGGCAATGGATGAGCGGGCGGTCGCCGCGAATGATCTACCTGGTGCGCGTCGTCGCGGGGATGGGGATCGGAAGCGCGGTCTATTTCGCCTGCACGATTCTTTTCAAGTGCGCCGATCTGAGCGTGCTGCAACGTGTGTGGGGACGTATCCTCAGAAAGAAGGATTGACGATGGCGGCCATTTTGATTGCTGATGATGAGAAGAACATTCGACGAAGTCTTGCGATGATCCTGGAGGCAGAAGGCCACTCGACCCTGCAGGCCGAGTCGGGAGCGGAAGCGCTCCGCTGTGTCTCTGAGCAGTCGGTGGATCTGGTCTTTCTGGACCTGTTGATGGAGGACATGACGGGGCTGGATGTCTTACGGCAACTGCGCGAGCGTGCCGAAGACGTGCCCACCGTGATGATCTCCGGGCATGGATCGATCGAACATGCGGTCGAGGCGGTGAAGCTGGGAGCGTACGATTTTATCGAAAAGCCGCTCTCCAAGGATCGCGTTCTGATTTCCGTGAGGAATGCTTTGGAAAAGACAACCTTGCAGAAAGAAAATCGCGCCCTCCGGAAAGAAATTCGCAAAGAGACAGAGATGATCGGCTCCAGCCGCTCCCTGGAGTCGGTACGCGAGCAGATTGCAAAGGTCGCGCCCACCACCGTCCGCGTGCTCATTCTCGGCGAAAGCGGAACCGGCAAAGAATTGGCGGCTCGCGCGATTCACGACGGGAGTCCGCGCAAGTCGCGTCCCTTTGTCAAAGTCAATTGCGCCGCAATCCCCGAAGACCTGATTGAAAGCGAGCTTTTCGGCGTCGTCAAAGGAGCCTACACGGGCGCCGTGTCCGATCGGGACGGGAAGTTCATGCTCGCACATATGGGAACGATTTTTCTCGACGAGATTGGCGACATGAGTCTGAAGGTCCAGGCCAAGGTCCTGCGCGTTCTGCAGGAAGGCGAGTTCGAAAAGGTCGGCGGAAACAAGACGATGAAAGTGGACGTGCGCGTCATTGCCGCGACCAACAAAGACCTGAAGGACGAATGTCAAAAAGGAAATTTTCGGGAGGACCTGTATTTCCGATTGAGTGTTGTGCCCATCGTCATGCCGGCTTTGCGAGATCGGAAGGACGACATCCCCTTGCTGATCGAGCATTTTATGGAGGTCTGCTGCCGGGAATCCGGTTCATCGCGTCGATCGTTTTCCGACAAGGCGCTCAGCGTGCTGACCGGCTATCATTGGCCGGGGAACATCCGCGAGTTGCGCAACGTCGTGGAGCGGGCGTCCATTCTCAGCGCCGGTCAAGTCGTCGAGCCGTCGGATCTGCCCGACACCATCACCAACGCCGAACCGACGTATGTGAAGTCTTTTTCGTCGGGACGAACGCTACGGGACGTCAAGGAGGACGTGGAGCGCTCCTTCATTCTGCATGTCATGGAGGCCAACGGGTGGAATGTCACGCGATCCGCAGCAGAGTTGGGAATTGAGCGAACGAATCTGCACAAGAAACTGAAGTACTACAATTTGGGTTCGGAAAAACTGAAAGACGGAGAATAGACCGATAGAGATCGGACGCTACCTGCGTTACTTGTAGTACTTGTGCATTGCGAACAACGCGAAGCAGAAGGCGAGAAAAACGCCCGTGATCATCAGAAAGAGAACATATTCGTTTGACATACGAAATTCTTTTTGTTAGGAATGGGACGAGAGAACCGTTCGGACTTTAGTATACAACATTATACAATCACTCGGTAGGTCGGTCATGAAAAGGATTCGGATACGTACTTTTGCTTATGCCTTCCATGCAATGCTGATCGCGGGCTGTGTGGCGTCCCCGACCATGACAACCAGCAATCCCTCTGGGGTCCCGATTGTGAAAATCCTCCTGGCCCGCGGTCTGGATTCGCTTCACATTCACTCCGCCGCACCGATGCTCGTTCGAACCTCTGGAAAGACATTCAACGTCTCAGCTGTGATCCTCCGGGCGATCAATGATTCCACGATCGGCGTGATGGATCAGGCCGTTGACGCATGCGAGATTTTTCCGACAGACAGCGCCCTGCATGTTGACGGATCTCCCTATCGTGGGTCTGTGAAGATTCTGCCGCAGGAAAAGAAACTCTCGGTGATCAACGTCCTCGACATGGAGTCCTACCTTCAAGGAGTCGTGAAGTTGGAAATCGGAAAACTTCCGCTGGAGCAAATCGAAGCGTCTAAAGCCCAGGCCATCGCCGCGCGTACGTATGCGTATGCGAAGAAACACTCCGGAGGCGAGTACGACCTGGTCTCGGATGTCAACGATCAGGTCTACGGAGGAATCGCGGGCGAGTCTGAGGTCTCCAATCGGGCCGTCCGGGAAACCGCCGGATGGATAGCCACGTATCAGGGCGCGCCGATCCGCGCGTTCTATTATTCTTCTTCCGGTGGGACGACAGCCAATGTGCGCGACGTGTGGCCGAACTCGCAGACATTTCCTTACCTTCGCAGCGTCAGCGTGAATGTCCTCGGCAAGAACTATTCGCGGGAATCTCCTCATCATCGATGGACCGTTTCGTGGAGCGGTGAGGAAATCACGGCGCTGATCAAGTCCAATTTGCCGCGCGTATTTCCTCAACGAGATTACGCCTCGCTCGCGGATCAGGAATTGTACAATCTTCGCGTGCTGGAACGCGATTCGTCCCAGCGAATTCACGCATTCGAGATCGGATTTCGCACCTCCAAGGATACGGTCACCGGGGAACAACTGCGGCGCGTTCTGCGCGGCGAGCGCAGCATTCTCTACAGTTCACTTTTCCGGATCGACGTGCGACGCGCAGAAGGCGGTGCGATCGACAGTGTCACGGCCACAGGCACCGGATACGGGCACGGCGTCGGCATGTGTCAATGGAGCGCCCGTGCGATGGCAAAGGATGGCTGGAGTGCGTCGCAAATATTGAAATTCTTCTATCGAGGCTGTGAGATGGGGCGAGTGTATTAGCGAACGCGAGTCGTCAGCGAATCTGCGCCTCCAGACCCACGTACACATTCCTTCCGCGAGCGGGAAGATTCCTGTAGCTCAAATGATCGTGGTACCGTCGATCCAGAATATTTTCCATGCCTCCACGCAGTTCTATCTCTTTCCCCAGTTTCACCATGAAACTCCAATCCACGATCACGTAGCCGGCCGTCGCGTCTTCCCGGGCGATCCGACTCACTCGCCGTTGTGGGCGGCTCCAATGCAGGGTCCATTCTGTACGGTGCGCGCTGGCTGACCATTGAAGCAGGACATTTCCCTGCACGGGCGAAACCAGGGGAAGAGGGTCCCGGTCGTCCCTGTTGTGACCGTAGGCGGACGAGAGGACTGCGCGTGACATCCACGCCGAAGACCACCGCACGGTACACGAAGCCTCTCCTCCCGCAATCCAGGCGCGATGAAGATTCTTGTATGTATGGAACGCGCTGTCAATGGGAGTTCCGAGAATGTAGTTGGCTACCGTGGACCCGTATACTGCGGCTTCCCACTGGACTCGTTCGCCATTGCGAGTCCAGTGCAGCTCCAGTTGTGTCCTTTCTTCGTCTCGCAGATTGGGTTTGCCCACATACATTCTTCCGTCCTGGGCGTTGTACAAAAAGTATCCATGGGACTCAATCATGGTCGGCGGGCGAGTCAGCCGTGAGATCGCCAGAGACATCGTGTGCGTCGCCGAAAGATGGGCGATAGCCTGCGCGCTCATCGACGCGGAGACTCTGGTCTGGCGCAACGACGTTAGCGGATAGAAGATTCGCAGACTTCGAATGCCTTCATCGTTTTGTGGTTCGCGTAGCAGTCCATCGACTCTCAGGCTGCTTCGCCATTCCCACCTCATGGCTGGGCGATATCGACCTTCGATAATCAGACTGCCTCTCGTATCGTTGATCGAAGCCAGATTGACCAGATACATTTCACGCACACTGGCGTCCAGCGGCTGCATTCGCATATCGGCAAATGCCGTCACGCGCTGGAGATCCGTCGTGATCTTCCACAGCCGCATCGCATGGACCCATGACCATTCCGACCGTACGCCGACTGTCTGCGAGCGTCCCACCATCGGCATATGCATGCCCGTCATAACGTCGCGAGTGGCGACATCGCGGTCGGCGTCGTCCATCCAGTGATCGATGCGATTGCCATACACCCGAATTTTCACCTGATCCGCGTGAAGGATCGAATGAGTCGAGTACGCAAGACTCACGATCGCGGCGCGCGTGCGACGCGCATCCATGATCATGGAGGGATACCCGACGTTCCAGGCGCCGTCTACAATCGTCGACATGTCCCACGTGTGTCGATCCGATGGGCGATGGAGCACTCCGATATGCGTGTTGATCTTATCGTAGCCGGAATTCTCCATTCGTTTTCCCCCTCCGGCCCTGTAGTCACCAGCGCGCTTGGCCGATGCGCTGATTCGATAGGCCCACCGATCCGCACCCGCCTGACTCATCACCAGCAATCTGCGCAGGGAGGATGCGTGCTCGTATGAAACTCCACTCCGGATCGAAAAGGGATGATCTAACAGCGGCGCGGCCGGGACGAGATTGACGGTTCCGCCGATCTGCCGACCGTAGGTCAGGTCCGTCCCCGCTTTGTCAATTTCCATCCGATTCAGATTTTCCGTTTCGACATACGCCGACACGGGGTCCATTTTGTCCACGCAGGCGCTTTGCAGGGACATCCCGTCAATCACCACGGCCACCCGATCGGCTCCGTAGGCCCGAATCACGGGCTCTGAAGCAAAGTTGGCGCGGCGAAGCGTCTGAACGCCCACCACTTCACGAAAATGATCGTCGACGGAGTTCCGTTTATGCGAGTCATGCGTGGCTCGGTCGCCGTAGATCACGACGCTTTCCGGTAAGGCGATGGTTGTCGAAACCAGTACGATCTCCACCGACACGGTATCGCCGGTTCCATCGACCGCGATCTGGCGAGGGGTGTACCCCATTGCTGAAACGACGACGGTTTGTGGGCCGCGCCCAATGTGCAGGAAGAATTGACCGCGGACATCACACGATGTACCGCGGTCGTTGATCATCACATGGGCGTACGGAACCGGAGAATGATGCTCGTCCACGACCCGTCCCTTCAAGACCGTTCCCCCGATCCCGAGGGCGACGCACCATAGCAGGGTCACCATGGCAATTTATTCTACGACCACGTCGTACGTGACGTTGACGGTATCCAGCCCCACGATCGTTCGCACAGCCAATTGCCAATCCCCCGTCATGGTGAAATTGACCTCGCCGTGATAGAACCCATCGGCATGGTGATGGGGATTCACGTTATTCGGAGAACCGTGACCCATCGAGGGCATGGTTGGCTCAAACGTCATGAATCCGTTCGTAACTGGAGGAAACCTCATCATCGACTCGCGACGATACATCGCGATTTCGAGTTCGTTCATCCCCACGACAGGGTGCACGGGATTGCGCAAGGCCAGGATATACGAAGTGGAGTCGACCGTGGCCATCTTCAGCCGGTTCGAGGTTTTCACCTCCACCGGGAAGCGCGCGGTCCCGTCCATCCCGTTCGCATGATTCATGAATTGGACATCGATGTGCCAGTGGTCCATATCAGTCGATGCCATCTGGAATGTGATTCCTCCGCGCCATCGACCGCTCTCCATAGCCGGTGTGTCGATCGGACAACTGTGGGACATGTCGGTCATTACCATCATAGGCAGGAGCGTCACGTCGGCGTCGTCCACCAGCCCGCCGGACGCATCACGCAATTCCACGACGATGGAATTGTACCCCGTCGCGAGGGAATCTTCGGCGTAAAGGATGACCGTCGTTTGCGCCGTGTCCACGACGGTTTCGGAAATTTTCAAAAGAGACGTGGCATTGGATCCGCCATCGTCACAGCCCGCAACCCCAAACAACGATGCGAGCAAAATCATTCGATTTCGCATGGTTCTTCCTTCTGATTGTAGATGAATGTGTCCACCACGCTCCGTCAGGCGTCATGCGCGGTGGTCCATGTCGACAATCAGCAGGCGGGAGGACGCAAAGGCGGCGACTGAAAGGGAAGGAGTAGCAGGACGAATCCTGGAACCGGTTGAAACGCTCTCGGTTCATTTGCGTTGATCAACTGCTCATCGATCACGCTCTCCCATGACCACGCCACGACCGCCGGTCGTTCGGAACAGTCGTCGTTCATGAGGTTGCTTCCGTTGGCAAGGTCATGGACTTTGGAAGGACAGGCACAAGAAGTGGCTTTGCAGGAGCAACCGGGATGTTTTTTGCACAAACCGTCATCGATCAGCGGCACGGCGGGAGCCAGACGCAAAAACCACGACATAACCAACAGGACGGAAAGCCATTTCATGAGGCGACGAATCACAGATGCAAAATAATCGAAGCGAAACGGTCGAGAATGACCATCGTCAGGTTTGCGAAATTTCACGAAGCCCTCGGGATGTACGCCCACTCGCTATCAGCAGAACCGTCAGTAATCCAAATGCGCCTATTTGATGAAGGGATGCCAGCACGATGGGCACGTGCAGCAGCAGCGTCGTGATCCCCAGACCCACTTGAATCGATGCGGCAATCCCGGCCGCCCACAGCCAGCGTCGAATCGGCTCTCGTCGTCCCATCCAAACGGTCAGCGCGACGATGCACCCGGTCACAACGGCCAGCCACCGGTGATTGAATTGAACCGCCGGAGCGTTTTCGAAAAGATTGATCCAGCCCGGATCCAGAAACCAATACGTTTCAGGCACCCATCGACCGCCCATCCAGGGAAACGTGTTGTACATGTGCCCGGCCTTCGTTCCGGCGACAAACCCTCCGCTCACGATCGTGATGGCGACAAAGGTCAGCGAGAGAATCAACCAGCGACGCGTCGCCGGGGACGCCTCTATCGCCGTCCCTCCGGGCCACACCCGCAATCCAACCCATATCATGTACACATGAATCGCGATGGCCAGCATCAGATGAGCCGTCAGACGATACGGACTCACATGCGGTTGATCGACCAGTCCGCTTTTGACCATATACCACCCGAGCAGACCCTGACACGCGCCGAGTGCAAACATCGTCACCAGGGGCCGGATCAGGTCTCGTGACAATTGCCGCTTCCACAAGAACCACCCAAACGGAATGACAAACACCAGTCCGATCAGTCTGCCGAGCAAGCGGTGGATGTATTCCAACCAGAAGATGCTCTTGAAATCATGGACGTCCATGGTAGAATTGACTTTCTGGAATTGAGGGGTGGCACGGTATTGATCAAACAATGTCTGCCAATCGGATTCGCCTGTCGGCGGGAAGATGCCGCTGATCGGCTGCCAGGTGACCATGGACAATCCACTTCCGGTGAGGCGGGTCCAACCTCCGATCACCAGCATCAGAAAGACGAGTCCGCTGGCAAGGAAGATCCAAACGGCAATACGCCGACGTTCCTGATCCGATAGTTCCGTTACCGCAGATCGCATCCTCACTCCGCCAGTTGTTTGGGCACAAGCGACCCCGTCGCGTCGCCCTGACCCAGGCGGTGGTCGCGGTGAATCGCAAAACGAATCATCATGACCGTACTAATCACCATCAACCCGAAGCCGACAAGAAAGGTGTTGTCAATGCCGACCGCGCCGATCAGGTACGCGCCGACGAACGGCGCCACGAGACCGCGCACACCCGTCAGCATCGTATGAATGCCCATGTACAATCCGACCTGATGCCGCGGGGCAAACTCCATGACGCACAACTGCCAACTCAACTGCGCGCCGCTCATCGACAGACCTTGCAGGACCGAAGCGATATACACGGTCGTCAGGTCGTCGGCAAAATAGAACAGCAGAAGGTTAATCGTCGGCAGGATATTGAGAAGAAACCGAATTCGAATCACACCGTACTTGTCGATCTGCTTGCCCCAGAATGCGAACGTCAGCAGCATCACGGCCTGCGGGATCACCGTCACCGCCAGCACGGCTTCCTCGTAGTTGGCCTCAATCCCATGCTTCGGGTCGGTCACGAAAATGGTCTTCACCGGATCGACCATGAGCGCGGCAAAGCCAAAGATCGCCCAGTACAACATGAAGTACGCAAATGAAGTGTCGGTCCTCAGCACGCGGATGGTTTGCACGAGCGGATGCTCCGGAGGAGCGTTGCCGTTCCGCTCGGTGGGGAACATCGGAATCTTCCGAAAGCGCAGACACCCCCAGACGCCCACTAGACCGATGATCGGATACACATAGATGTAATTTCGCCCGTCCCATTCCAGCATGAGGCCGAACAGGTACGCGGCCGCGACGAAGGCAATGTTGAAGACCGTGCGCACAACCCCCATGATCTTACCACGGGCATGATCTGGATAGTGGGTCCGGTAGATACTCGTGATCACCGGAGTGTTCACCGAATTAAACGCATACGCCGCGCAGAGAATCAGCGTAAACGGAAGACTGGCCGACCAGACCACACCGACGGCCGCCGTGAGAATGAACAGCACGCGCGCGACCATGTCCGGGTAAAACACGTAATTCATTTTGTTCGGTTTCTCTGCGTGGGTCGCCACAAAAATACTGAACAGCAGACCGAGGCTGACGCTGCTGTGCAGAAGCGCCACTTCGTAATCTGCCGCCCCAAACGTCTTTTTCACGATCACCCCGGCCACACTGGCGGAACCGGCGAGGACGAAGCCCTTCGAAATGCCGTAATCCAGATCGTAACGGAACGTTTCTTTGACTTCCGGGGGAATTCGGTAGGGATCGAGAAATTTCCTGACGAGCGTCTTAAAGAAAATCAACGTCAGTTCATTCCGAATATCGCAGCGTCTTCGAAGTATTCAGCACTTCCACCGCATTGTCAATCACCCGAACGAGTTCATACCGGCACCGAATCGGCCGTCCGAAATTTGGGTCCGCGTAGGCATCCGCCGCGGCCGCTGTATAAACTCCGGATCCGGAATCGCTTTTCACGGGATAATAATGCGACAGGTTCAACGTATCCGGGACAGTGAAATTCCCGTCCTGGTCGTGAAACATCAATCGAAGATAATACCGGGTCGGTGTGAAGTTGGAATCGAGAATGTTCCACACGAACGCGCCCGTCAGCGTATCGTCTTCCAGGATCCGGCTTCCTTCTGACGGCTCAAAATCACTCATGACAAAGAACTCGTCCGAGTTCGACGAATCGTCCCCGCACGCCAACAGCGCAAGAATCCCAACCGCCATCCACCACGTTCTCATTTCGCCAGTCCTTTCTTGATCATGTCTGCAAATATCCTGTGCATTCGAACATCGTCCGTCAATTCCGGATGAAACGTGGTAACGAGGATTTGTTCGGTGCGGGCCGCCACCGGATGACCGTCCCACTCTGCCAGAACGCTAACATTCGGCCCGACACTTAGAATTTTCGGTGCGCGGATGAAGATCGCATGCAACGGCGCCGACTCTCCGGTCACCGGAACGTCGGCTTCAAAACTGTGAACCTGTCGGCCATAGCCGTTTCGTTCAACGGTCATGTCCAGGAAACCAAACCGGAATTGTTCGCTATTCTGAATATCCGACGCCAGCAAGATCGACCCCGCGCACGTGCCAAACAGGCATCCGCCTCGATCGTGAAATTCCTGCACTCCCTTGACCATGCCGTACACCGTCATCAGCCGGATCAACGTGGTGCTCTCTCCGCCCGGGAGGATCAATCCATCCAAATCCGCCACGTCCTGCGGCAATCTCACCTCCACACCCGTGATGTCGATTCGGGACAGGGCACGCTCGTGCGCAGCAAAATCTCCCTGCAGCGCCAGAACTCCGACGCGCATCAATTGTTCTCCCGGTAGAGGCGGAGCGTTTCTTGTACGGAATCGACTCCGGTCAACGCGGCCCGATACGATCGAGCCTTCTGCAGAAGCAAGGACACATGGCCGCGCAGGATGTTTTTGAATTTCCACGATTGATAGGCCCGAATGTCCAGTCGGGTCATGTCCACCTGATCGAGAAAAAACGGAATCTGCACATTCTCCCAATACCGGCCGGCCACCTCATCGAGTTCGTGGATCTCTTTGTAGCGTTCATAGTGTTCCACCACGGCTTTGCGGACGGACAAAGCGCTGACGATCGACAGGTCCCCGGAAAACTTCAGCGCATCGTACGTCGCGGTGCGCGGTTGAAACGTTTCGGAGGTCAACATCAATCGCATGTACAGCTCCAGCGAATCGTCGGAAACCCGAATGCCCGACGGCAGGTACAAAAAACGCAGGAGTGTCTGCGCGTTCGAGTCACACTGCGTCACCAGTGTGGACAACTGCGCGCTGTCTGCGCGCAAGTCCATCAACAGTCCGTCTACGTACAACGCAGCCTGCCCGGCATCTCTCCGGGAAGAAGCCCACTCATTGAGCAGGAAGGCCGCCATCACACCGGCGAACACAACAAACAGTTCCGCCAGACGACGGCGGAACCTACCTTTCGGTGGTTCCTTTTTCGCAGTCGGCACCTTACCAGCCACGGGTAGCCAGCAACTCGCTTGCGGCGAGATTGTCCAGGTTGATTCCGACCATCGCCTCGCCCAGATTCCGCGATACCTCGGCCAGAATGTCGGGATCGCGGAAATGCGTCGCCGCTTTGACAATGGCCTCTGCCCGTTTGGCCGGATTACCCGACTTGAAGATTCCCGAACCGACAAACACCGCCTCCGCGCCCAACTGCATCACGAGCGCCGCATCGGCGGGCGTTGCGATCCCGCCGGCAGAAAAGTTCGGGACCGGCAGTTTGCCGTTCTCTGCGACCCATCGGACCCATTCGTACGGCGCCTGCAGATTCTTGGCTTCGGTCATCAGTTCGTCCTCGCCCATGATGGACAATTTCTTAATATGTCCGCAGATGGATCGAATGTGACGAACCGCCTCGATCACGTTGCCGGTACCGGCCTCGCCTTTGGTACGGATCATCGCGGCGCCTTCGCCGATTCGGCGCAAGGCCTCGCCCAGATTCGTCGCGCCGCAGACGAATGGAATTTTGAAATCGTGTTTGTAGATGTGATGCGCTTCGTCGGCCGGCGTCAAGACTTCGCTCTCGTCCACAAAGTCCACGCCGATCGCCTGGAGGATCTGCGCCTCAACGAAATGTCCGATCCGCGCCTTCGCCATCACGGGAATGGTCACCGTATCCATGATCTTCTCGATCATGTCCGGATCGCTCATGCGCGCCACACCTCCGTCCTTGCGGATGTCCGCGGGCACACGCTCCAGCGCCATCACGGCGCAAGCTCCGGCATCCTCGGCGATCCTGGCCTGGTCGGCGTTGACGACGTCCATGATCACGCCGCCCTTCAACATCTCCGCCAAACCCACCTTGACCTGGAAGGTTCCCGTCAAGATTTCCGAATGTCCATTCGATTTGCTCATCTCTCGTCCTTTCCTGAATTGCGCTAATGTATCACTTTATGCTTGATTTTCAACGCGAACGCTCGCCCTCCGGAGACTGAACGGCACACCGTTCACACAGACAATTCCCACCAGGACAAGAGCTCCACCCACCAGCGTCCACACCGTCAAAGACTCGCCGCGCAGCATCGAACCCAGTCCCACGGCGATCGCAGGAGATGCGAATTGCTGAAGGGAGACCTCGATTACACTGAGACGTTTCATGGCGTACGTCCACAATAGGAAGGCAGCAACCGACCCGATCGACGCCAGATAGACAATGGCCAGTCCGCCAGACAGCGTCAGCGCGAATTGCGTAGGTGATTCCAGAATCAGTCCGACTCCCCCCAGGAGAATAGACGTCCCGGCCATTTGACAGGCGACGTTGACAAAAATATCCAGCCGCTGCGCCCGGTGTTTTGCGTAGACACTGTATGCGCCCACAAACGCCGCATTGACCATCATGGCCACCAGACCGGGCAACGATCCGCTTGTCTGAAGTCCGTGGTGACAGATGAAAAGAATTCCTGCAAAACAAATCAAAACGCCCGTGCCTTTCACAACGGTCACCTCGTGTTGAGCCAGGAAGACGTAGGCCAGACCCATCGTAAAAAGCGGAGACGTGGCGCCCAGAATGGAAGCGACATAACTGTCGGTGAATTGCTCTCCATAAAAGACGCACCCGTAGCAGACGGAATTGAGAACGGTCAGGACACCGATCGTCTTCCAACTTTCGACATCGCGGGGCCATCGGCGCCTCCGCCACAACAGGATCGGAACCATCAACGCCGTAGCCAACGCAAAACGCACCCCTGCGAACAAAAACGGCGGAAGTGTGTCGAGACCTTCTTTGATCACATACCAGGTCGATCCCCAAATGATCGACACGCCCACCAGGGCAGCCCATGCCGGTCGCTGCGTCATGCAGCCTCCTTCGACGTCCGCATGGAATGCCGGATTTGCGGAAGAATATTCACAAAGAGAATCCCTGCAACGATCAGCGTTCCTCCCATCCACACGTTGGAACTCAGCGCCTCATCCCGTGTCGCCCACCCGAGCAGAACTGCGATCAGTGGCGATACGACCGGAATGATCGACGCCTCCACGGCGCTCACTTTCTGAATCACCCACATGTAGAGTACAAACGCGACCGCCGAACCGAACAAACCGAGATACACAATTGCGATCCACCCAGAGGAGCTGATGCGGAATTCGTCCGGATTCTCCGCAACAGCGCCCAGCGCCAACAGAATCAGCGTCGCCAGCAAAACCTGCACCGTCGTGTTGGCCACAGGATGAATCCCGGTCGCGTGTTTTTTGGCGTAGACACTCAGAAGGGCGCTGAACGCGGCCGCTCCGATCATCGCGGCGTCTCCCCACACCGAGTCGCTCGTCAGACGAACGTCGCGAAAAAAGATCAACACCACGCCCCCGAAACTGAAGAGAATTCCCACCACCTGGAGACTTGTCACCGGTTGATCGGGAAGCAGGAACCGGCTGAGAACAATCACAAAGAACGGCATGGTCGAAAAGAGAACGGCGGCGATGCCCGATTCGATAAACTGCTCTCCCCAAAAGACCAGCGCGTAATCGACGCCCAGGATGATTCCCAGTACGAACATGACTCGCCAGTCCCCCGCCGTTCGCGGCCATCGCACGCGCTGCAGTCCCATCCACAGCGCAAGAAAGACAAAGGCCACGGCAAAGCGGACACTGGCAAACAAAAACGGCGGCAACGTGTCGAGTCCGTACTTGATCGCCAGCCAGGTCGAACCCCAGATCGTCGCACAACTCAAAATCACCAGCGTCGGGAGAAAGGAAGGACGACTCATGTCACCAACCCATCCTCTCGCGCAACCGCAGGATGTGATGCAGATGATGGCGTCCGTGCCAGTCATACAACTGCAGCAAATACATCAGGTCGATACGGCCGTGAACCGGATGGATCAGCGCGCGACTCCATTCTTCGCGCGTGATGCGTCGCATCGTCTCCGTCCACCGTTCGTGGAGCGCTTCCAGCGCTCGCAGAGAAATATCGACCGGGAGCGATTTGGCTTCGGGCAGTTCCGCCCACGCCTTCTCGTCATACACTTTGATGGTCGGGTTGGTTTCGGTCAGCGTCCATTTGAAACGCACATACGAATTCACATGACTGTCCGCCACATGATGAATGACCTGCCGCACCGTCCACCCCTCCGGGCGATACGGCCTGTCCAGTTGCGCATCTGACAATCCTCGCACGGCCTCGCGCAAGGCCCGCGGCTGAACTGCAATGGCCTCGATGAGGTCTCTCCTGTCCTCATCCGTCAATCGTTCTTTCGGGTGAAATTTCCCAATCGGATAACGGAGATCGTCGATCATACGCTTCCTTTCTTATCGCAACCAGCCGATGTAATCGGTCGACGCGGGTTCTTTTCCTGCATTCCTCATCTCCTGTGCAATTTGACCGCGATGATACGTGCCGTGATGAATGACGTGAACCAACATTTGCTGGATCGAATTTTCAAACTCGATCCCTTTCGTGTTGCGGTAACGCATTTTTTTCTTCAGTTCCGTCGGCGTGATCTTGTGCAGCAGGTCGGACCACTTCCGACGCAGGTCGTCAATGTGTGCATCCGGATGTTCTAGACAGCGTTTCGTCCAGACACTCTGAATGTGGTCATAATGACCCTCAATTCGCGCATACCAGAGATACTCCGTCTCCAGGATGTGACTCAGAATTTCCCCGCTGCGCGTCGACTGCAGCCCTTCCGCATCCACGGCCTTCCACACTTCGCGATTGGCCCAATCGTCGTAGTCAAACAAATGCTGCAACGAAACGTGACTCGTTACCATACACTCCTCCTGGTTGTCGTGATGCGCCCCGTGTCGATTCTCGTGACGTTCATTAAATCACCGGCGCCAGTTGCGATTCGTTTGGAGCCACGCGATCGGACAGCGCCTGCCCCGCCAACTGACCAATCACCCGGATACCCTGGACAATCTGCTCGGGTTCATGACTGACAAATCCCAGTCGCATTCCGTTATCCCGATCCGCATGAACGGCAAAGAATCGCCGGGGAGTAAACAGCACGCCGCGCTTTCGCGTCTCCCGGAGCACTTCGGTTGCATTGAAGCGCATCGGAAACTCCACCCAGTGAAACAATCCGCCTTGGCTCCGATGGACGACGGCTTCCGGCGGCATGGATTCCGCCAACGACTGCGACATGACGTCGGATCGTTCCTTCAGCGTCTTCAATTTCTTCTTGAGATATTTATCAAAAAATCCCCGTTCGCAGAATTCCAAAATGGCCGCCTGGATGAGGTAATTACTCTGCCAATCCGCAATGCGCTTCACATTGGCCAGTCGCGTGATGAATTCCGCCGAGCGGCTGACGACCCAGCCGAGGCGAATGCCGTGAAAGAGAATTTTCGAAAAACTGCCGAGCGCAATGACGATTCCATTTGTGTCCATCGCATACAAAGGAAGCGGATCCACGCCTTCGAGACGAAGTTCATTGGCGAACTGGTCTTCGACGATCGGCACGCGATACTGCTGCGCCAACTCCAACAGTCTCCGGCGACGCTCGATCGGCATCACGCTGCCGGTCGGATTTTGGAAGGTCGGGATCACGTAGATCATCTTGGGTCGCTTCCGTTCCAGTACCGTCTCCAACGCGTCGACACGCATGCCGTCGCGATCGACCGGGATGCCGATCACTTCCGCGCCGAGCGCATTCAACACGCGCAGGGCGCCCCGGTACGTCGTCTCTTCCACGATGACGGTGTCTCCCGGATTCACGAACAACCGGGCAATCATGTCGATGCCCTGCTGAATCCCGTTCACGACCACCACCTGATCCGGCGCCACCTGCATGCCGCGGCGCATCAGGAACGTCGGCAAATACCGCAAGAACGGTTCGAATCCCCGCGTATTGCCCATCTCGAGCACGTCGACGCCGTACCGTTGAATGGCGTGATACGCGCAATTTTGAAATTCTCGCAATGGAAATAGCTGCTTGTCGGGAACCACCGACGAAAACGAGATCATCCCTTCGGGTTTCTGACAACTCCGTATCAGATCGTCCATTTCCTGAAAGGCCGACGTCTCCGCCTGCGTCCAATACGAGCTGTACAGTCCGTCAAACGAAAATTGCCGCGCCGGCGGCGGTTCCGTTGTGTTTTTGACGGGCACGTAAGTGTTGACGTAGGTGCCGCTCCCGATTTCCATATGCACCCAGCCCTTGACCTCCAACTCCTGATACGCCTGCACGACGGTGTTGCGGTGAACCCGCAGGAGTCTCGACAACTCTCGCGTGGCCGGCAGTTTATCGCCCGGCCGCAGCATCCCTCCGCGAATCCGATCGGTGATCCGCGATTCGATCTGCAGATACAGCGGGATGCCGTTTTCTTTGTCCAATTCGAATACCATGACGTTTCCTTTCAAAAACGGATCGTGCCCTGCAAATACATCACCGCACGACCCGAGATCTGTACCCGAGGCTCTTGCCATTCGCAGAACAGTTCTCCCCCGCGGAAAGACACCTGTCGTGCGAAAAGACTCGTCTTCTTCAATCGCTCTCCCCAAAACGGAATCAGCGTACAATGTGCCGATCCCGTCACGGGGTCTTCCGGCACGCCTTTGGCCGGCGCAAAAAATCGCGAGACGAAATCGCAATCGCGTCCCGGCGCAGTCACGATAATTCCCCGAGCCTCAAGCCGCGCAAGTTTGTTCATGTCCGGCGTCAGCGCCCGAACCTTGTCCTCATTCTCAAATGCGGCCATGAGATCCACTGCCTTCCATGTTTCGACCGGCGCCGCACCCAATGCATCCGACAAATCCGGCAGAGTCTCCACCCGGACAGCCGGACGCGATGGAAAGTCGAGCGTCAGGAGATCGCCTTTCCGGGAAACGGACAACCGACCCGAACGCGTATCAAAACCGATTGTCGATTCTTTCCAACCGAGATGTTCGTACAAAACAAACGCCGACGCCAGCGTCGCATGGCCGCACAAGTCAATCTCGACGCTGGGTGTAAACCACCGCAATTCGAACGACTCACCTCGCCGAACGAAAAATGCCGTCTCCGACAGATTGTTCTCCAGCGCGATCGACTGCAAAATCTCATCCGCCGGCCATTCCTCCAGCGGACAGACCGCCGCCGGATTGCCCTTGAAAACTTCCGACGTGAACGCGTCGATTTGATAAATCGGAACATTCATGACCTGGCCTCCAACACTTCCACCGCATCTCCGACCCGGATCGTGCCTTCGGCATCATGGATGACATTCTGACCGAAATTGATTTTCCCGTCGGGCGCCCGCCGGTACGTCGAGAGCGTCCGCAGCGGCTCGTGCCCCTTGTCGCCGGTCTCCGGATCCACCGTCGTGAGCACACAGCGCGAGCACGGCTTGACGACGCGACATTCGATGGACCCGATGCGGATCGTGCGCCACGTGTCTTCTTCAAACGGTCGGCATCCGGAAATCACAAGACTCGGCCGGAATCGTCGCATCGGCAACGGTTGATCGAGCCTTGAATTCAGATCCTCAAGGGATGCGCTCGACATCACCATCAATGGATACGCGTCGCCGAAATGCACATGCCGTCCGCCCGGATTGTAGGTCGAATCAATCAATCGGTGAAACTCGTTCTTCGTATGCACCAGTCGGACCGGAAATCCAAGATATCGCGAAAACCAGACGGCGGCAGAGTCGTCCGCATCCATCGCTTCGCAATCGTCCTCCCACACGCGAACGGACCGAAGCGTATTTCCCGTCGGAGGTTCGAAGCACAGCGAAGGCATGCCCGGCGCTTCGAGGCAGACAATACTCTCGCGAAGCGTCGTCGAGACCAGGACCAGTCTCGGATACTCGCGCGCCGTGATGAATCGGTTTTCCGGATCCACGATCATGTATCGACGGTCTCCCACGAATCCGAGGCGATCAAGCGTTGCTTCGCCAACGTCCATTCCGCGACACGATTTCACCGGATAGATGTGCAGCGATTCAACGCGCATGGAGATATCGTTCTTTCAAAACATTCAAATGATGAAGTTGATGACCGAGGGTGACCCAGGCCGCGCCGCGTACCGTCATCGATTTCTGGTTGGCCAGCCCGGACCGCGTCCACGATTCCTCCGGGAAACTCTCGAACAACAGAATCGTGGATCGACGCACCGCTCGCAATTCTTCCAGCAGTGCTTCGCCGCTCCGTCGATCGGCGCCGGCCGTCTGCGCATAATCGTCCTCTTCAAATCCCGCCAGCGCGGTCGCGTCCGCCCGTGCAAATCGAAGCGCGCGATAGGCAAAAATTCTTTCCGCATCGATGACGTGCTGAACGACAGACTTGATGGTCCACTTACCCGGCTCGTAGCGCGAGAGCCACGCGGCGTCAGAAAGCGGCCGCAAGATTCTGTCCCATTCGTTTGCTGTCGATTCCATCTGGTTCGACCAATTTGCATCGGATGCGGCTTGGATGTACGGTTCGTAAAATTCCGCGTACTCGCCGCGTTTGGGTTTTGGTATGCTCATGTGCTCTCCTGTATGGTTCCAGATTTCATAAAGATCGGCCAACGGGCCCATCGCTGTTCTTTTCCCCACACCCGCCGAAGTTCTTTCGCCACGAGATCCACCGGATCGGAGCCCACGGACTCCCGATACCGTGCCGTACTGCTCCACGTGCCCAGATATCCGAGAAATTCATCTGCAGACATCGACCGTCTGATCTCAAACGGCGACGTTGGAATGGCCGAAAAAGGAAAAGGAAGTCCTTCGTACTTACGCTCGACCCAGTAGCGCCCGCTCGGCCAATACGCTCCGACAATGTCCTTGTAAAACATGCGCACGACCGGATCGATCGATGAATCCACGGTGACTTCGTCATAAGCCCAGACAAAGATTTTTGATTGGGGCGTGCCGACCCTTCGGACTTCGGCGTAAAAGCGATCGAGATCAAACCAGTGAATGCCCGCCGCGACGGTCACGGCATCCACGCTCCCGTCCGGGAGGCCGCTGTCTTCGGCGGGAACGTGTCGGTAGTCGATACATTCATGCACAGTCGCATTCTCCAGTTGCTGTGCGCTGATGTCGGTCGCGACCACCCGGTCGAAGTACTCGACCAAGCGCAGGGCCGCCTGACCATTCCCGGTCGCGACATCCCACACGCATCCCCGATGGAGAGACTGCGACCCGATCCAGGCAAACAGTTCGTCGGGATACGTCGGTCGGAATCTGGCATAGTCGTTTGCTTGCTTGGAAAAATGATCGTTCGGATGCGTCGTCATTGGATCGCGCCTCCTATGTCGAGAACCCAGGCGCTGGTGTGCGGACGGAATCCGATCCGGGGATAATAGTCCACGGCTTTGGGCGCCGCGAGCAGAATAATCCTGGAGGTCGGCGCCTCCCGCTGAGTTCGTCGGATCAATTCCCGCCCGATACCTTGTTTCTGATAAGCCAGGTCCACCGCCAGATCCGCGAGGTATGTCGCATACACGAAGTCCGTCAAACTGCGCGCGAGGCCGACGAGTCTGTCGTCGTCCCAGGCGGTGACGATCAGGTTCGCGTGGCGGATCATGTGGTCCATTCGGTTCCGATCTCCGATCGGTCGTCGCTCGCCCAGCGTGGACGATTCATACAACCGGATTACTGTGTCCACGTCCGGAACATTTCCCGTGCGATAGGCAATCATTCAGTCCCCTTTCTTTACAACCAAAAACAACCCGATCAGACACAAGACAATGCCGACGATATTGATCCAGGATATTTTTTCCCGAAACAACAAAATGCCAAACGGTACCAACAACACGGCGACAAAGGAGTGCGTAAAGACAGAACCGTAACTCACATTCAACCCGGCGCGATAGGCGAGCAGAAATCCGATTTCGATTCCCACGATCGCAAGACCGACGACGTAGGGCGCCCAGTTCATTTTTCGAAGCTCCTCGCCGAGCGGAGCGCCCTGAGAAACGAGCGGATAGGCCGCCAGTGTCGCGGCCAAGGCGACGGCATACATGACGACGGCCGACAGGACGGCATGCGCGCCATGCGGCAGGGACTTCAACGACACGTGATACACTACGTTCGACAGGATCACAACGGTCAGCGCAACGTAGAGTGAATTCATCCCGCGCTCCTCGACTGCAATCCCACCGTCGGACTGCGCCGCTCCATCAAGACGATGTCGCGCCACACGCCGTTCAGTTGGCCAAGTTTCTCACGCACGCCCACCGTGCGGAAGCCACACGCCAGATGTAGTCGGATGCTCGCCTCGTTTTCTGCGAGAATGCCTGCCTGCAGGGTCCACAGACCATTGGACTCGGATGAGGTGACCAGCGTGTGGAGTAACTGCCGACCCGCTCCGCGTCCGCGCGAGGACCGTCCGACGTAGACGCTGACTTCCGCCACGCCGCCGTACACGCATCGTCCGGACACCGGACTGAGAGCCGCCCAACCCGCGATCCGACCTTCGTCCACCGCCACCCAGCGGCACGTCGAAAGATGATCCGCATCCCATTTTTCCCAGGAGGGAATTGCCGTCTCCAATGTCGCATTCCCCGTGGCAATTCCTTCCTCGTAAATTCGTTTGACCTCGCTCCAATGATCGGCGACCATCGACAGAATTTCCATCATACCTCCTGCTCGTAAAACACATTGGTTAGTCGTCGATACCCCACGGCCTCATACAGGCGTTGGGCGCCGGTGTTGGACGATTCGGTCTCGAGGACCAAACCTTTGGCGGATGTTTCCACTGCCCACCGGCGAGCCGCGTCCAACAAGCGACGACCGACGCCTTGCCCGCGCGATTCCTTCGCGACAAACAAATCATTCAAAATCCAGAGCCGCCTCATCGACACGGAAGAAAAACTTGGGTACAAGTGAACCAACCCAAGCCATCGATCCCCATCCACCGCGGCAAACAGCACGGACTCTTCGCGGGCCAGACGCTCGCGCAAGAATCCTGCCGCGGCAGTCCGATCGGATGGTTGTCGATAAAACCGTCGGTACTGATCAAACAAGTCCGCCACATTCTCCACATCCTGGACCCCGCAACGGCGAATTTCCACTGACCTATTCAAAGACGTACTCCTCTGTCCGATAGGCAACAAACCCGACCTTCTGATACAGAGGCAATGCTCCGGGATGATCGAGGGAACACGTATGAAGCCACACACGAGACGGATCGGTCTGCCAGGCCGTGTGCACGCCCCACTGGAGAAATTTCTTGCCCAGACCTCGTCCGACATATTCCGGCACAAGCCCGAAGTACGCAATCTCAACCTCATCCTCCACGCGTCTGTCCAACTCGATGTATCCTGCCGGAGCGCCATGAGCGTACAGAACAAAAATTTCGACGCGGGGATGACGAATGATCCTCTGCAGTTCGTCGTCCGAGAGTTTCAGTCGGTCGCGCCAGCGGTAGGCGGAACCGACGGCACGATACAAAAATCGGTAGAAGTCGACGGTCGGCTCGGTTGCGCGTTCGACGCGAATCCCCTGAGGCCACTCGATCGCATACGAGGATGGTTCCATCATCTGCAGATACGTTCGCGTCACGCGAAGCCCGTCTTCGTGAAATCTTCTGGTGGCGGCCACGCCGTACCAGTAGCGCATGTATTTTTCGGTGACATCGTAGCCGGATTGCCCCCAATCATAAACCGGAGAGACAATCGGCTCAATCCTATCGACGGCGATCTGGACGAATCGCATCAGTCTTTCTTCCGGAATCCCGCTCTTTCGAAACAGGTCGCGCAAGAATTCAATCTCCTGACGATCCTCGACGACCGACGCATCGCCGCGAAACCGTACTCCGCGCCGCATGAAAACGTCCACGACGTTGACCTCGACGGCGGGCCGGGCCTGGATGTTGGTCACGGTTCGCGGGGAACGAAAATCTGCAAACACCAGGCGATCGTCCTTCCAAACCCTCAGGGTTCCTTTGGGCGAAAGACTGGGCGTGCCGTCCGCGTTTACGCTGGCGACGAAACCGAGTTGTTGCTCATCGACAAAACGGGCGATGTCGCGATCGATTTTCATATCCGCACCTGCCTCAACGCCTGTTGAATGTCGTCCTGCAAATCTGCGACATCTTCGATTCCGACCGACAATCGAACGAGGCTGTCGGAAATGCCGACCCGTTTTCTCTCCTCCGCCGACAATCGCTGATGCGACGTCTCCACCGGCGCATTGATCGTGCTTTCGACTCCACCCAGACTGATGGCCGGCTTGATCAACCGCAGGGCGTTGATGAACGGGCGCGTGCCCGTCGCGTCCAGGTCGAATGACAACATCCCCCCAAAACCGGTCATCTGTTCGCGTGCGATCGCGTGGCCGGGATGCTCGGCCAGTCCCGGGTAGTACACGCTTCGCACGCCCTTCTGGTTCCTGAGCCATTGCGCCAGCGCCAGCGCATTGTGATTGTGTTGTCGCACGCGAAGGGCGAGTGTCTTGAGGCTTCGTTCGAGTACGTAGCAATCCGCGGCGTTGAGCGTGCCGCCCAGCATAAACGCGGACTCGTAGATGCGCTGGATCATCGCTTTCGACGCGATCACCGCGCCGGCGCTGAGGTCGCTGTGTCCGGCGATGTATTTCGTCGCACTGTGGGTCACCACGTCGATGCCCATGGCCAACGGCCGCTGGTTGATCGGCGAGGCGAATGTATTGTCGATCACCGTCGGGATGTCGCGCTTCCTGGCGAGTTCGGCAATGCGCCGGATGTCCGTGATCTTCAACAGCGGGTTGGACGGCGTTTCGATATAAATCATCTGCGTGTTGGGTTGAATCGCTCGTTCAAAACTGCCGACATCGCCGCCGTCGACCAGGGTGAAGGTCATGTTGTATTTCGGAAATTCATGATGCACAAAATGATGCGTGCCCCCGTACAGGTCGCTTTGGAAGACCGCATGATCGCCTGCCCGAAGGAGCGCAAGAAAGGTCGTACTGATGGCCGCCATGCCGGAACTGAAGACCAATCCGTCTTCGCCTCCTTCGAGGGCCGCCAGCTTTTCGATCACGACGCGCTGGTTCGGCACGTTCTGCCTGCGCGGGTAGAGATACGGTTTGTCACGGTAATCGGTGGCCGTGTTTACAAAAATCGGAGTGTTCGCAAATTCTTCCCCCTGCCCCGCATGCACACACAACGTGTCGGTTTTCATCGTTCCTCCTTCGTGGTCCCTTCGTTGGTCAACAGTTGATCCATGCCGCGCCGCAGACCGATGTAGGATCGTACGTACCGCATGGCGAGGATCGTGCCCTGCACATACGGCTCCGTCGGATCGATCGAGTCGTGGCGCAGGGTAAGCCGTTCGTGTCCCATGCCGAATTGAATTTCGCACGACGAGACGTATCCGGGCAGTCTCAGCGAATGCACGGTGGATCCGGCAATTTCGGCTCCGCGGCTGCTGCGATCTCCGATTGTATTTTCCAGAGCGATTGTCCTTTCCGCGCGTCGTACGTCCGCCAGTGCGGCGGCCAGTTCCCGCGACGTCCCGCTCGGCGCATCGGGCTTGCCGTCGTAGGAGGCGTCGAGGATTTCCCACTGCGCGATCCATCGCGCCGCCTCGACCGCAAATCTCTTCATCAACGCGGCGGTCAGAGAGAAATTACCGGCCGCAAACACTCCGACGCGCTGCCGTTGCGCAAGTCGGTCGATTTCGACATAGTCGTTCTCCGAGAGACCCGACGTTCCGATCACGACCGACAGACCGTGTTCGATGGAGCGCAGGACATTCGTGCGCACCGCATCGGCGCGCGTGTAGTCTACCCACAGATCCGCGCCGACAGCCAGCGCCGTCGCCAGATCCCCATACACCGGCAGACCGTCCATCGTGGTCGATGAACGAGCCAAACCACCGACGATTTGAAATTCCGTGTCATCCGCCAGCGCCCGGACCAGTCCTCTCCCGACCCGACCCGTCATCCCGCCGATCAACACGCGCTTCATGAGACCACCCACGACCTGCGGACCCGCGCAAACACTCGTCCCATGAGATCCCAGTTGAAGATCACGATGGCCACGAGCAGGAATCCGTACGCCGTCACCTCCGTGAGCGTCAGCGCCTCTCCATACCAGATCACCGCCGTCAGAAAGGAAACAATCGGATTGACATAAATCAGAAAAGCCAACTGCGAGGATTGCATACCGTTCAGTGCGTAGAGATTCAACAGCAACGGCAACACCGTGAATCCGGCGACAATGACGGACACGTGCAGGAGAAAGGTGAAGTCGAGACCGCTCGGTTGCAACTGCGCTGGATTGACCAGAAGCATCAATCCGCATCCAAACAGCAGTTGGATGGACAAACTCAGTCGGCGACTGACAAACACGTTATGTCGTTGCGAAATCAGGTAAAACGCGTAGGACAACGCAATGGCCGATACGTAGAGCATCTGCTCCATGTCCACCTGCGCCATGAGAAGGCAACTGACACTGCTCAGCCCGATTCCCACCCATCTCCACAGGGTCAATGGCTCCCGCAGGATCACGTAGGCGAGGAACGCGGTGGCGATCGGCAAAATCAGGTACGCAAACGAGGCCGCGTTGATGCTCACGTGGTTGACTACATAGACGTACGAGAGCCAGTTAATCATCAGGAGAATTCCACCAAGCAACGAATACCCCAACATCCGCAAAAGGTCCCTGCGGCTCAGACCCTGGAGGTCCGTCCGGTGCGCCCGCAGGGCGATCAGCACCAGCATGGCCATCAACAGAGCCGAACCGATACTGCGGTAGAGGATGATTTCAAAATCGTCGTACGCCGTCAATTGCCGAAAAAAAACAGGGACAAAACCCCAAATCAGATAGGACGAAAAGCCGGCCAGCAGGTGTTTCGATGTTCCCATAAGGTTCATTAAATTGGACTAGCCACAAATAGCCATATCACCGTCCAATCTCCAATTATTCCCTATTTGGCACTCGTCTACAGTCAAATTGGACCAATAAGACAGGCCAATATAGCGTGCCGTTACTGCCTTGTAAAGCTCCATTTTGTCCAAAAATTCGCTCGTCCACTTCGCGCGGCGATTTGCGGAAATCCCGAGGATCAGGCGATGGCTCCCGACAAAAAGAGCGTTGCTTTTCTTTTGGTCGTTGGATACATTCGCTCGGCGCCAACACACGACACACGTGATTCCGCAGAAAATTCACCACATTCTTTTTGATTTTGACTACACCCTGGCGGACTCCTCGGAGGGCATCATCGCGAGCGTGAATCATGCCCTGCATCAGGTGGGCCATCCGGCCGCAGATCCGGAAGCGATCCGCCGAATGATCGGTCATTCGCTGGAGGACACGTTCGCGCAATTTCTGTCAAACGGAGACGGAGCGGTGATCCAGCGATGCAAAGCGCTTTTCATGCAGCATGCCGACAGCGGCGTGATGGTGGAGAAGACTTATTTCCTCGATGGCGTCGCGGAGACCCTCGAGCAATTGCATTCGGATTTCTACACGCTGGGAATTGTCTCCACCAAGCGGCGGCTCAGCATCGAGATGGCCTTGAAGCGCAACGAACTGCTGGATTATTTTGACGTCATTATCGGATACGAAGACGTGACGTCGGTGAAACCGGACCCCGAAGGATTGCTCAAGGCCGTGGCCGCCGTCGCGGGGACGGCGGACGACACGCTCTACGTGGGAGACAGCCTCGTGGACGTGGAGGCCAGCCGCAATGCAGCTCTGGAAATGATCGGGGTCGCTACGGGAACGACGCCGGCCCAGGCGCTCTCGCAATACGTGACAACCGTGGAAAGATTAGCTGACGTGGTGCAATGCCTCTCCGTCCCATCCTGAGCGTCGTCCTCCTCGCCGCCATCTCCTGCACGGGGTCCCGCGAAGTCGTCGAGATTCGGCGAACGCGTGTGCAAGACTCCGTTCACGTGGAAACGCGCGAAATTCAGGAAAAGGAAATCGATCCCATGTCGTGGTATCGACCCCTGCAGAGTCCGCGTACGATCCGGCTGGCGCGCGACCTGGAAGACCAGATCGTCGTGGAGTCGGCCGAATTGCCTGTCGAAAAGAAGCACGGACCGTCATTGGGCTTCCGCGTGCAACTGTATTCGACGCGCGATTATTACGAGGCCATCAACCGACGCGAGGAAGCCCTGCAACGATTTCAGGATTCGATCCATCTGGACTTTGACGCGCCGTACTACAAGATCCGACTGGGCGACTACGCCGACCGGGACGCGGCCGAAACGGCGCGACTCCTTGCCCGTACCCTCGGATATGCCGATGCCTGGATCGTCCGAACGCCAATCGCCCAATCTGAAGAAAAAGACTAGTTCATCAACCTACGGAGGACACCATGGACGTGAAGGAAATCAAAAGCATCGGAGTTTTAGGCTGCGGCCTGATGGGATCCGGGATTGCACAGGTCTCGGCCGCGGCCGGATTCAAAACCATCAGCCGTGAGATCAATCAGGAGTTGATCGATAAGGGTCTTGGCAACATCAAGAAGCAACTGGAACGCAACGCCGCTAAAGGCAAAATTACCGCGGAGGAGAAGGACAAAATCATCGCCAACCTCTCGGGAACCACGAGCCTGGACGATCTCAAGAACTGCGACGTCATCATCGAAGCCGTTACGGAAAACGTCCCGATTAAAGTGGAAATGTATTCCCACCTCGATAAAATCTGCCCGCCGCACACGATCTTTGCGACGAACACCTCGAGTTTGACCGTGACCGAGCTTGCCGCGGCGACTCAACGGGCCGATCGCTTTTGCGGGATGCATTTCTTCAATCCCGTTCCGGTCATGAAGCTGGTCGAAATCGTCAAGGGCGTGCGAACCTCGGAAGAAACCTTCCGGACGGCATTTGAGCTGGGCAAGGCGCTCGGCAAGACACCGATCGGCACGAAGGACAACTCCGGTTTCGTGGTCAACTTCCTCCTCGTCCCGTATCTGCTCGGCGCCATCCGTGCCGTGCAGAACAACATCGCGTCGATCGAGGACATCGACAAGGGGATGATGCTCGGCTGCGGATATCCGATGGGGCCGCTTACGCTGCTCGACTTCGTCGGCATCGACACGACCTACCACATCGCGGAAATTATGTTCAAAGAATACGGCGAGCCGATGTACGCCTGTCCGCCGCTCCTGCGCAAAATGTACATGGCAGGGTTCTACGGCAAGAAATCCGGTAAAGGATTCTACGACTACACCAGCGGCACTCCGACAGTCAACAAGGACGTCGTGGCCTACGTCAAATAACGAACCGTCAAATCAAGAGAAGTCCGGCACGTGCCGGACTTCTCGTTTTCCCCTTTTTTCACCTTTCGAATCTCCACTCATCCGATTACCTTGGCTGGATTTGCATTCAAACGAAAGATCCCCATGCGGAAACCCCTGTTGATTCTGATCGGTCTCCTCGTCTCCTGTCGCCCCGCGGACCAGATAGACTGGAAGACGGACTACGAAAAATCCGGCTGCCTCGAAACCCCGCGCTACGAGCAAACGCTGGACTATCTGCACCGGCTGGAGGAAGCCAGCCCGTCTTTGAAAGTAACGTTCTTCGGCACCTCCCCGCAGGGACGAAAAAACCCGCTGGTGATCGTCGATCAGGATCAGGCCTTCAGCGCACCCAACGCGCGCCGAAGCGGCAAAGTCGTCGTCATGATTCAGGCGGGCATTCACGCCGGTGAGATCGACGGCAAGGACGCGATGCTGATGCTGCTGCGCGACATGCTGATCGATGGCAAGTATCCGGACATCCTCGATCACGTCACGATTCTTTTCCTGCCGTTTTTCAATGTCGACGGACATGAGCGATTCAGCGCCTACAACCGCATCAACCAAAACGGTCCAAAAGAAATGGGCTGGCGCGTGACGTCGCAGAATCTGAATTTGAATCGCGATTATCTCAAAGCGGACGCTCCGGAAATGCGGGACTGGCTGGCCGTCTTTCGAACCTGGCTCCCCGACCTTTTCATCGACTGCCACGTCACGGACGGAGCCGATTATCGTCATGCCGTCACTTATGCGATCGACCTTTCCGCCAATGTCGCGGAACCCGTTCGCGAGTGGTCCCGCCGTGTGTACATGACGTACGTACACGAAAAGATGACCGAGTCGGGGTTCCCGATGTCGCCGTACGTCTATCTGGTGGACGAAAAAGACATCCAAAAAGGTATTTCCGCCACGCCGGCGCCCCCGAGATTTTCTACAGAATACGCCGGCGCGCAGAATCGTCCAGGGTTCCTGATCGAGACGCACATGTTCAAAGACTACAAGACCAGAGTCGATGGGACCTATCAGGTCCTGCTCCACTCGCTGACTGTCGCCGCCAGAGAGAACGAATCCCTCCTCCAGGCCAACGCCGAGGCCGACCGTCAGACGGAGTCCATGAAGGGACAGTTTGCTTTGTCGTTCCGTCCGACCGGACGCGCCGATACGATTGACTTCCTCGGCTACAACTATCGTTTGGAAAAGAGCGACATCTCAGGAGACACCTGGGTCGTATGGGAACCCGTCCCCATCGATTACCGATTGCCCGTCTACGAAGAAGCGACGGGCGCAGAAACGGTCGACATTCCCCTTGCCTACATCGTCCCCGCTCAATGGACGGACGTCCTCGATGTGTTGCGTGCGCACGGAGTCCGCATGCAGCGTCTGGGCCAGGATCGTCACCTGGAGGTCGAGAGTTATCGATTTCAAAATCCACGGTGGGCGTCCGGACCTTTTGAGGGACGCATCCGTGTAACGACCGACGTGACGAAAGTTGCGGAACAACGAGCGTTTCTCGCCGGCGATTGGCTGGTGCGCCTCGATCAGCGGACCAATCGCGTGATCCTGCATCTGCTCGAACCCAAAGGACCGGACTCGTTCGTGAGCTGGGGGTTTTTCCATTCTGTGTTCGAACAAAAGGAATACGGCGAAGCCTATAAACTGGAAATTCTCGCCCGGGAGATGCTGGCCGACAGTTCGATTCGCCGGGAGTTTGAAAATCGGATGAAGACCGACGCCGCCTTCGCCGCCAATCCGTTTGAGCGGCTGAATTTCTTCTACCAACGGTCGCCGTATTGGGACGCGTCGGTGAATCTCTATCCGGTGGCGCGCATCGTGGACGAAAAGAATCTGCCGTAGTCCTCGTCCGAAGGACGCCCCGGCGTTGCAACTATTCGCCGCATTTAGTATGCTACGGCAACGTACGCGAAGGATTGCATGAAACAGATCATCACCCTGCGAGTGAACGGCGATGTGTATGAAATAGCCGTTCCCGCCAACCGCACGCTCCTGGAAGCGTTGCGATACGATTGTCATCTGACCGGCTCCAAACAAGGCTGCGACATCGGCGACTGCGGAGCCTGCACCGTGATGGTGGACGGCGTGCCGATCCAGTCCTGCATCACACTGGCGATGGAATGCATCGGCAAAGACATCACGACGGTCGAAGGCATCGCCCCACCGGACAAACCCCATCCGGTTCAGGTGGCGTGGAATAACCACGGCGCTTCTCAATGCGGATACTGCACGCCGGGATTCATTGTCGTCGCGAAGTGGCTGGTGGATCATCACCCAAACCCGACGGACGAGGATATCAAGCGCGCACTCTCCGGCAATATCTGTCGTTGCACAGGCTATACCAAAATCCTGTCGGCCATGCGCGAGGCCGTCGAAACCATGAAGGCACAATGATCATGCGGGCTCTGATGATGCGATCCCTGTTTCTGGTTTGTCTCACCGTCGCGGCCGCAGGAGCCGACGAAGGCATGTGGACGCTGGACAACCTTCCTTTGAAATGGCTGAAGGAAAAATACGGATTTGTTCCGACGCAGACCTGGCTCGATCACGTGCGGTTGTCTTGCGTACGATTGAACGACGGAGGGTCCGGCGCCTTTGTGAGTCCGAAGGGACTGGTTCTGACCAATCAACACGTTATTCGCGGGCAATTGCAAAAGCTGACAACATCCGAAGTCAATCGCGTGCAATCCGGACACATGGCGCACTCCTCCGCGGAAGAAATCCAATGCCCGGATCTGGAGATCAATGTGCTGCTCTCCATGGAAAACGTCACCGCGCGTATCGCCGCGGCCACTGCCAAAACCACGGACGAGCGCTCTGCCGCCGCCGCCCGCCAAACGGAAATGGATGCCATCCAAAAAGAAAGCGTTCAGAAGACCGGCCTTCGATCCGATATCGTAACGCTCTACCACGGCGGTGAGTACTGGCTGTATCGATACAAGAAATACACGGACGTCCGCATCGTGTTTGCCGCTGAACAACAGATAGGCTTCTATGGAGGCAAACACGATAATTTCGCGTACCCCCGGTACGAATTGGATATGGCGTTGGTGCGAGTCTATGAGAACGGGAAGCCGCTGGACACTCCGCACTACCTGAAGTGGAATAGCCAAGGCGCCAAAGAGGGAGAGTTCGTCATGGTCGCCGGACATCCCGGCACAACCGAACGACTGAAAACGGTCGCTCAGCTCGAGACGCAACGGGACGTGTATTACCCGGCCGTGTTGCGAATGCTGCTTCGCCGTCTCCAGACCCTGCAGGATTTTGCCGCGCGCGGCGAATCCCAGGCCTCACTGACCACCGGCCCGATCAGCGGCACCGAGAACGGCATCAAAGCCATCGGCGGATATCTGCAGGGCCTGCGGGACCGCGCGCTCTTCCAAAAGAAAATTGACAGCGAAAACGCCTTCCGCGCTTCCGTCGACAAACAGAAGGATTGGCAAAAGGAATACGGATCAGCCTGGGACGAAATTGCCTCGGCCGAAAAAGATCGTCGTGGCCTGATCCCGCTGCAGGTCTTTCGCGCGATTCCTTCCGGCACCTTGGCCTCACTCGCTCTGGACCTGGTCAATTTCGTCCACAATCGGGAATCGATGAACGAGTCACAACGGGCGTCTCGAATGCGGGAACTATTGTCCCCGGCAGTGCCGTCCCGTGATCTCAGCCAGGCGCTGATGGCGTCGTCCTTCCAGGGCAGTCTGGACGAACTTGGCGCGGACGACCCGCTTGTCAAGATCGTCCTGAACGGCAAGACTCCTTCCGATGCGGCGAAGGAATGGATCGCCGCCACGCGCATGGACGACATCGAATTCCGCAAACAAATTCTGTCCGCGGACGCCTCATCGCTTGCTGAAAACTCCGATCCGC
This sequence comes from uncultured Bacteroidota bacterium, assembly GCA_964602985.1. Lineage (GTDB taxonomy): Bacteria > CLD3 > CLD3 > SB21 > SB21 > CAYZJB01. The sequence goes on along the minus strand of CAZRTJ010000004.1, from coordinate 165,111 downwards.
TGATCCGTCTGGCGGTCGAGGTCCGTCCCATTCTGCGAGAGACTTCGGCGGCCTATGCCCAGCAGGTTCAGGCGCGTCTCGCCAGCGCTTCCGAACGCATCGGAAAAGCTCGGTTCGCCGTCTACGGCCGCGATCAGTACCCGGACGCCACATTCACTCTTCGGTTGGCTTTCGGCACGCTCCAGGGATATGCAGGCAATCACACTCTGCAGCCGGCCGTCACTACGTGGTACGGATTATTTGATCGCGCCCTCAGCTTTGGGAATCGCCCGCCGTTTGACATTCCCCAGCGATACTGGGATCGCAAAGACAAATTGGATTTGTCCACGCCTTCCAATTTTGCCGCCACGCTCGACATCATCGGAGGAAACTCCGGGAGCCCCGTCATCAATCGCGAAGGAGAAGTCGTCGGACTGATCCACGACAGCAACGTCGAAGGATTGGTTGGAAACTTCATTTACAACGAAGAGACCGGACGCGCCATTTCGAATCACACCTCCGGCATGCTCATGGCCCTGCGATCCATCTACGACTTGAACGATGTCGCCGATGAATTGGAAGGCAAACGAAAATAACGGAATCCGATGCGACTCACGCAAGAAGAGCGAACCGCGATCCGCGAGGCGGTCCAAAAAATCCTGCCTTCGGGCAAGGCGTACCTGTTTGGCAGTCGCGTCGACGATGACAAACGGGGAGGCGATATCGACTTGCTGATCCTGGCGGACGGCGCCGTTCCTCGAACCACCCGCTGGGACTTGATTCACGAACTCGAAGATCGACTGGGTGAACAATAAATCGACATTGTCTGTGAGAACAAAAATCGGCCATCGTCGTTTGGACAACTGGCGATGCTGGACGCCGTGGAAGTATGACCACGGATCGTGACAGACTCCTCCAGCAGGAGTTGGAAACTCAGATGGATACTTTCATGCGATCCATTGCTGTCCTGCGTTCGTCCTTTGAGAAAATCGCCCAGCGCAGAACGAGCGGGCCATTTGACGACGATGTCTTGGAATCGATCGAAGCGTTTACCGCCCGATTTTCGCGTGCCGCCGACTTGCTGACACAAAAGCTTCTTCCCCTCCTGGATGCGCTCGAACGCGAAGAAAGAGGCTCCCTCCTGGATCGGATTCAACGCGCGGAAAAACGCGGTTTGGTTAACTCCGCGGTCACATTGCGCAACATTCGTGACCTTCGCAACGACATCAGCCACCAGTACATTATTGAAAATCCAAGTCAGATTCTGGAAGCCACGATCCGTTTGACGCCTGAGTTGCTTTCCATCGCAGACAATCTCTCGACGTACATACAAAGATTCAGATAGGACATTTCCATGCCGAAAAAGGACAACCTGACGATCATCGGACAACGCCTGCCGAAAATCGAGGGTTTCGAAAAAGCCAATGGCAGCGCGTTGTTCGTCGATGATCTGATGCTTCCCAACATGCTGGTCGGCAAACTACTGCGCAGTCCGCACCCTCACGCCGTCATCCGGTCGATCGACACGTCCGCGGCCGAAGCGCTTCCGGGAGTGAAGGGCGTGATGGTCGGAGCGGAATTGCCTGAAAAATTCGGCGTCCTGCCCGCCTCGCAGGATGAAACCGCTCTCGCCATTGACAAAGTCCGATACATTGGCGATCCCGTCGCCGCGGTCGCCGCGATTGACGAAGAAACGGCCGAGCGTGCGTGCGAATTGATTCGGGTTGAATACGAAATTCTCGAACCCTGTCTGTCGATCGAGGATGGCTTCCGCGACGATCTTCCGAAAATCCACGACCACTCCAAGACCGCGAACGTGATGAAGGAAGTTCATCAGGAATTTGGCGCGTTGGAACGAGGCTTCGAATCCGCCGATCTGGTGATGGAAAATGAATATTTCTTCGAAGGCAATACGCACGTCCCCATGGAGCCGCACTGCGCGCTGGCCCAGTGCACCACCGACGGACATCTGACGATTTGGTCTTCGACTCAAACGCCGCACTATCTCCACGTCGCCCTCGCCAAGGTTTTGAACATGCCGCGCAGTCACATCCGCGTCATCAAGCCGCACATCGGCGCCGGATACGGCGGCAAGTCGGAACCGTTTGCGCTGGAATTTTGCGCGGCGTGGTTGTCGAAGAAAACTGGCCGGCCGGTGAAATTCCTCTACAACCGCGAAGAGGTCTTCTATGCGCACCGGGGTCGGCAGGCGATGAAGATGATCTTGAAGACGGGCGTCCGCAAAGACGGCAGTCTCACCGCCGTACACATCAAGACGTTCCTCGACGGCGGCGCGTTCGGCAGTTACGGTCTCGTCACGACGTACTATTCCGGCGTATTTCTGACCTTGCCTTACAATTGCCCCGCATTCAAGTTCGACGGATACCGGATCTACACGAACAAACCTGCCGGCGGACCCAAACGCGGACATGGCGCAGTCCAGCCTCGGTTCGCCATGGAATGTCAGTTGGACAAGATCGCAGAAAAACTCGGCCTCGATCCCATCGAGATGCGCCTGAAAAATACGGTCAAGCCCAACAGCTTGACGGTCAATTCGTTCCGTATCACATCGTGCGGAATCAACGACTGTCTCGAACGCACGCGTGACAAATCAGAATGGAAGAAAAAACGCCAGGCCTTTGCCGGACAGGTTTCCGCCATCCGAAAGGGCATCGGCGTCGCGGCAAGCACGTACATCAGCGGCGCGGGCAAGGCGATCATCTGGAACGAGATGCCGCACGCCGGTGTGCAGATTAAAATCGACCGGGGTGGCGGCGTCACGGTCTTCTGCGGCGCCTCGGACATCGGGCAGGGATCGGACAGCATGCTCGCTTATGTGACCGCGGAAATTCTCGGCGTCGAAGTCGGTGACGTACATGTCTGCCAGACCGATACGCACCTGACGCCCGTGGATCTCGGCAGTTATTCGAGCCGCGTGACGTTCATGGCCGGCAATGCATGCATCCAGGCGGCGGAGCGGTTGAGGACGATGCTCTTCGAGGCGGCCAGTAAGAAACTCGGCGTGCCGTGCGACGATCTGGACTGCGGCAAGCGGATCATTTTTTCGAAATCCGATCCGATGAAGTATCTCGATTTTATCAAAGTGGTCGACGCCGCCGAATCGACGTATGGCACGCTCGGTGCAGTCGGTAGCTACAAGCCGCCCAAAATCGGTGGCACGTACAAAGGTTCCGGAGCCGGTCCCTCGCCGTCGTATTCGTTCAGCACGCACATTGCGGAAGTGACCGTCGATACGGAGACCGGCGTGGTCCGTGTGGACAAAATCTGGTCGGCGCACGACTGCGGCCGCGCGCTCAATCCGCTGATCGTCGAGGGGCAGATCGAAGGCAGCGTCTACATGGGCGTCGGCGAGGCGTTGTTCGAGGAACATATCTTTTTCAAGAACGGCCTGCACCGCAATCCGTCGATCCTGGAATACAAAATCCCGACGATCCTGGATACTCCGGAAATCGAGGCGATCATCGTCGAGTCGGTGGATCCGGAGGGTCCGTTTGGCGCCAAGGAGGCCGGCGAAGGCCCGCTTCACGCCGCGATCCCTGCCATCGCCAACGCCATCTACCACGCCATCGGCGTCCGCCTGGATACGACTCCATTTACGCCGGAGAAAATTCTGAAGGCGCTGGAAGCGAAAGAGGCCGTCGAACGGGGTGAGGATGGCGAGAAGAAAACGCGTTCTGTGGGCGCCAAGAAATTGGCGATGGCCTGCGAAAGGAGTGACCGCCCGTGAAATCACTGCTTCTCCTTTTATGCATTTCGCTGACTCTGGCCGCGCAAGAACGTGTTCTGCTGGAAGGCAGTCTGGACGGCAAGTATCCGATCAAGATGTTGATCTTCCGGGACGGAACATCGGCTCGCGGAAATTATCTGTACCGCAAAATCGGCACGCTCATCAAATTGAGCGGTTGGATCGAGTCGAACGGGAGCGCCGAACTGAAGGAATTTGACGATACAGGCACGCAGACCGGATCCTTCCGCGGCCGCTTTGCCAGAGATGGATCGTTCGCGGGTCAATGGATCAGTCCAAAAGGGAAATCCCTTTCGGCAATATTGACTGTCTCGAAAGAGAACGACGGCGAATTCTTCCCGTCCGACGTGCACTATGAAATGGAAACGTTGAGCGCTCCGGCCGACCCGTTCCATGTGTGCCGTGTGACCTCTCCCAATGTGCAGGTGGAACACGGACTGAACGAACTCATTTCCCTGCAGAAACTTACAGGCGAATCGGAGGATGACATTCGAAAGAAATTTACGTCGGAGTCGTACCCCATGGGGGTCGTTTCCATGAGCGGACAAGTGCTGTGCAACCAACGGTATATCTTCAGCGTCGTCTTCACGCTGGAAGGAATGGGCGCGCACCTGTCCGTGTGGGAGGAACGAGTGAATTATGATCTGAGACGCGCGAGAAAGCTTGGAATCGGCGATCTGCTCGACATGCAGAAAGTCGGACCTCTGATCGAACAAATCCGATCCGAACTACAATCGAGAGCGGGTCAAAAACTGTCTGAGGCAGCGCAAGACGGAAATGCGGATGTTCGCGACTACTTCGAAGGAAGGGAATTCCAGGAACAACACTTGCAAACATTTTCCGTGCAATCGGGATACGGATTGTGGTTTTCTTTTTCATGGGGTCTCCCGCACGCGCTGATCGTCTACGAACCGGACGGTCTGGTCGGAATCCGGTTCGATGAACTGACTCCGTACTTGCGCGCCGACAGCCCCCTGATCGGAATGACGGCGGAATAGAATTCGTCAAAACGGGTTGCATGGTAGTAAAGCGAAGGAAGAGCATGCGGCTTCTTGCTATACAGTCCAGTGAGGACATCCAGCGGATCCTCGGCAGCGCTTCGGCGGTGCTGTTCAAACACAGCCCCACGTGTGGGACGTCCGCCTATGCCTACGAAGAAGTCGACCGGTTCGCCGCCGAGCGGAACGAAGTCCCGGTCTATATCGTGGACGTGATTGCCCAGCGACCCCTGTCCCGGGAAATCGAAGCTCGCGTGGGCATTCGTCACGAGTCCCCACAAGTCTTTGTCATCCGCGAAGGTCGGGTGGTGTGGTCGGCGTCGCATTATTCGATTACGGCACGCAAGATGGAATTGGCGATGAACAAACGCGAAGTGTCTCCACAGTAAGGGGATCATGTCCAAGAATTGTGTCGATGTGAGCCTCTCCCTGGACGAACTCGACAATCCAAAGGTCGGGATTTTCCGTACCATCCCTTCGCGCACGGCAACGCGCGTACGGTATCGACGGCGCCACACATGACGACTCGCTCCCTGGATATCCGGCTCATCGAGGCGGAACTGTTTGAACGAGTGGATTTCACGCGGGAGGAACTGCCTGCCGATCAGTTTGAATCGTGTCGATTTCTGCACTGCAATTTCTCCAGGGTGGATCTATCCGAACGGCAGTTTGTGGAGTGTGAGTTTCGAAATTGCGATCTGAGCCTCGCTCCTACGTCGCAGACGACACTTCGAGAAGTCGTGTTTGTCGATTCCAAACTGGTCGGGCTGGAATTGGACAAGTCCAACAAGTCCCTGTTCTCCGCAACCTTCGAAAACGTCGATCTGACCTTGTCGTCTTTTCGGAAATTGAAATTGAAGAAAACGACATTTCGCAACTGCATCCTGAAGGAAACGGATTTTGAAGAGGCGGACCTCAGCCGGTCTCTCTTCGATCGATGCGATCTGTCGAGAGCCCGATTTCAGAAGACCCGTTTGGTCCAGTGCGATTTTCGAACGTCTTTTCAGTACACGATCGATCCCGAACGAAATCAGATCCGTAAAGCCAAGTTTTCACTGAGCGGCGTGCATGGCTTGCTCAGCCAATACGATATCGAGCTGGAGTAAAGCGACCGGTCGGGAACAATACTCGAACCACGGCGTTACTCTGCATGAAGCCACACGCGCAAAAAGGTTACGCTATGAAAACGCTCGTCATGTTGCTGATACTGGGATCTTGCGGCCCGGACAGCGAAAAACATCAAGATGGACAAAACTCAAAACGAAAGGACGTCATCGTGAAAAGCGAAGACGAGTGGAAGAAAGAGCTTCCACAGGATGTGTACGAGATCATGCGTGAAAAAGGCACGGAACGCGCCTTCACCGGAAAATATTGGGATCATCACGATAAAGGGGTGTATCTTTGCGCCGCATGTCAACTGCCGCTGTTTGAATCGGAAACCAAATTTGAATCGGGAACCGGCTGGCCAAGTTTTTACAAGCCGGTCAGCGGCGACGCTGTCGAATCTGAAACCGACCGCAGTTACGGCATGGTGCGTTCGGAAGTGCATTGCGCGAGATGCGGCGGACACTTGGGACATGTATTCGACGACGGACCCAAACCGACCGGTCTGCGATATTGCATCAACTCCGCGTCGCTGCAGTTCAAGAAGACAGACAAGACAACGGAATAACTTCCCACCACGAGGAGAGAGAGATGAAACGAGTGACGATTCTTTTGGTTCTGGCCATCAGTCTGCACGCACAATCCGATCCGACAAAATTGACGCTGGATCGGATTTTCGCTTCCCGGGAATTTTCTTCAAAATATTTCGGTCCTGCCAAGTGGCTCGAGCAGGGCACCGCGTACACGACGGTGGAAGCATCCGCGGATGGTTCCGGATCGGAACTCATCCGGTATGAGACCGAAAAAGGAGCGCGCTCCGTGTGGGTGTCGACAAAGACTCTGACGCCAGCGGGAGACACCCAGTCCCTGGCGATCGCGGATTACGAATGGTCCGCGGATCGGACAAGCCTTCTGATTTTCACCAATACCCGGCGCGTATGGCGTTACAACACGCGCGGCGATTACTGGGTGTTGAACCTCAAGACGGGCGCCCTTATGAAATTGGGCGGACCGGATGCGGCCGAATCCACGTTGATGTTCGCGAAGTTTTCACCCGATAGCCGGTCCGTCGCGTACGTACGGGAAAACAATATCTACGTCGAACAACTGGCCGACCATCGGATCACCGCCCTCACCGGCAACGGCACACGGACGTTGATCAATGGAACCTTCGATTGGGTTTACGAAGAAGAATTCGATCTGCGCGACGGATTTCGATGGAGTCCGGACAGCAAGAACATCGCGTATTGGCAACTGGACGCGTCCGGCGTTCGCGACTTCCTGATGATCAACAACACCGACTCGGTATATTCACGGATCATCCCCGTCCAATATCCAAAGGCAGGCGAACTTAATTCCGCATGTCGGATCGGTGTCGTCTCCGCAACAGGCGGCGAAACAAAATGGATGAACATCGAAGGCGATCCACGAAATACTTACCTGAATGGATTGGAGTGGGCCGGATCGGATCGCATCGCCATCCGTCACATGAATCGTCTGCAGAATACCTGCCGCCTCCTGCTCGGCGATCCAGCAACCGGCGCAGTGACGGACATCTTCACGGATACGGATAGCGCGTGGATCGACGCCACTGATTTTCAGGTCCTGCGCGGCGGCCAGGAGTTTCTCTGGCTGAGCGAACGGGACGGCTGGCGGCATGTTTACCGGATCACCCGCGCCGGGGCCGTGACCTGTTTGACGCCCGGTAATTATGACGTCGCGACAGTCGAGGCCGTCGATGAAAAACAAAACACGTTGTATTTCACAGCGTCTCCCGACAATTCGGCGTATCGATTCCTCTACTCCGTCAAGATGGACGGGAAAGGTAAGTTCACGAAACTGACCCCCGCGTCACGTGGATACCATTCGTATCAGATTTCGCCATCCGGACGCTACGCGATTCACACTGGCTCCGTGCGCGATCGGGCCGGGCAGATCGAACTGATCGAGTTGCCCAAGCACCGTGTGCTCCGTGTGCTGGAGGACAACGCCGATCTGAATGCCAAACTGAGTCAATTGGCCGTGCGGCCGACGGAATACTTCCGGGTGGACGCGGGTTCGGGATTCGAGCTGGATGGATGGATCATGAAACCGGTCGATTTTGATTCGTCGAAGAAATATCCGGTTCTGTTTCATGTCTACGGCGAACCAGCGGCCCAGACGGTCATCGACCGCTTCGGCGGAAGCGGACATCTCTGGCACTGGATGTTGACCCAGCAAGGGTACGTCGTGGTCAGCGTCGATTGCCGGGGCACGCCCGCGTTGCGTGGACGGGCGTGGCGCAAATCCATTTACAAGAATATCGGCTATCTCGGGCCGATCGATGTGGCCGGCGCGGCAGAGCGGATCCGGCGTTGGTCGTTTGTCGATTCGACGCGGATCGGCATTTGGGGCTGGAGCGGCGGCGGCTCGAGCACCCTGCACGCGATGTTCCGATGGCCGGATCTGTACCAGGCCGGAATCAGCATCGCGCCCGTGACGGACTCTCGATTTTATGACAACATCTACACCGAGCGATACATGGGACTGCCGCAGGAAAATGCCGACTTTTACAAGCGCGCCGCGACGCTGACCTATGCGCATCAACTCAAAGGCCGATTGCTTCTGATTCACGGCACGGGCGACGACAATGTCCATTATCAGAACGCGGAAGCTGTCATCAACGCACTCATCGCCGCCAACCGGACATTCGACCTGATGTCGTATCCCAATCGGAGTCACGGAATCTACGAAGGCAAAGGTACGACGCTCCATCTTCGCACGCTGATGACAGAGTTCCTGCACAGGCACTTGCCTCCCGGCGGTCGGTGAGCAGACTCGATCCGCATGCGGCGGCGCAGAAATTCTTTCCCGGTACGGGTTCATCGTACGAGCGAGTCGTCGGGCTGTTCACACTCGGGCTGGATCGGTATTGGAAATGGCGGATGGTCAGACTCGCGACGACGGCCACAGCGGTGCTCGATTTGGCCTGCGGAACCGGGATTGTGACGCGTCGGTTTCAAAAGCGGTTTCCAGCGGCATCCTTCGTCGGTGTGGACCAAACCGGGGATTACCTCGAGTTGTACCGAAAGACGACGGGCTGTCGCGGAATCCTGGCGGATGCCGAAACGGTCTGCCTGGAGGGTCGATTCGATTTGGTTGTGTCCTCGTACTTGCCGAAGTATGTCGACGCGCGACAGTTGGTATCCAACATCCTCCCGTACATGCATCGCGGAGCCCGGCTGATCTTGCATGATTTTACACTGCCGGCGTCGCGGCCGGCCCGCTTCCTGTGGCGGAAGTACAATCGAATCATGAACCGGCTTGGACAACGGTTCTTTAGCGAATGGCGGGAAGTCTTCAGTGGTCAACTGACCCGACTGATCGAAGAAACCTGTTGGACAGGCGATTGTACAGAAGCGATGAGAGAGGAAGGTTTCGAGAACGTGCGACAGATTCCTCTGAGCTTCGGATCGTCGGCGATCGTCACGGGGACGTGTCCCGCGTGAAGAGCCGGACGTGTCTGATCGCGGGATCGACGGGCCTGGTCGGTTCGCACCTGTTGGAGAATCTGGAGGCGAGCCCATTGTATTCGGAGGTCATCGCCCTTGTTCGTAGACCCACCCCGTCGCGCGGCAAGATTCGATTCCTGACGGTTGATTTTCAGAAAATGGCGAACACGCTGGAAGGGCTCCGTGTCGATGACGTGTTCTGCTGCCTCGGAACGACGATCCGCAAGGCCCGGTCGCAGGCGGCTTTTCGCGAGGTCGATTTCGCGTATCCGGTGATGCTGGGAAGATGGGCGGCCGAATCAGGGGTGTCGCGATTTCTCGTGATTTCCTCACTCGGCGCCTCGGCAACGTCCAGAGTCTTCTACTCTCGCGTCAAGGGCGAGATGGAACAGGCATTGACCGCACTGCCACTGCCCAGTCTGACGATCCTGCGGCCATCCCTGTTGGTCGGACACCGGTCGGAATTCCGACCCGGAGAAAAGCTATCGATGATGCTGAGTCCGCTGGCGAAACCTTTGCTTGTCGGTCGTTTGAGAAAATACCGAGCCATTCGCGCAGACCGCGTCGCCGACGCGATGGTGCAGCTGGCTCAGGAGGATTTCGTCGGCGTACGCACCGTCGAGTCTGATCAACTGCAATACGTATCCACCAGGGAGAAACCGTTATGAAGCCTCGTCTCATTGATCGCCATTTCCGGTGGCGCGAAGAAAGCGCCGGACGCATCGAGAGCTTTTCGGATGCCGTCTTTGCGTTTGCCATGACGTTGCTCGTGGTCAGTCTGCAAGTCCCGCGAACGTTCCACGAATTGGTGGAACTGATTCGGGGTCTTCCGGCATTCCTGATTTGTTTCGTCTTTCTGGTGATGATCTGGGTCGAACATTATTTGTTCACGCGACGGTACGGCATTCGCACGATGTACGCTCTCGTGCTGAACACCGCTCTGCTTTTTCTCGTTTTGTTCTACGTGTATCCGTTGAAATTTCTGTTCGGCGTACTGCTGCATGTCTTCACCGGACAAGCAGTCGGAATGGCGGGACCGGATGGAACTTGGATCCCCCCTTTGGCAGTGAAAGATATGCCGTCGATCATGATCATTTACGGTTTGGGGTATGTGGCCGTATACGGTGTGTTTTGTCTGTTGTATCGCAATGTCCTGCAGAGAAAGCAGGACTACTTTTTCAATGAGATTGAATTACTCCTCACACGGCAACAGTACCGCAGCAATGGAATCATGGTGGGTGTGGGGTCGCTCTCCATTCTCATCGCGTTGACGATTCCGGGAGAGTATACCGCCATGTGGGCAGGCTTTGCGTATTTCCTGATCGGACCGATCCAGGCGATCAACGGTTGGCGGAGCGGAGTGAAGCTGAAGAAGTTGCTCAGTCGGGAGCGCACGGAGAGTCGCGTATGACAGCCGCTGCTACTTTCGGCCCTGCAGAAGGAAGGTCTTCATGTGCCCTTTGCCTTTGACCTCCACCGTTCCGCGTTCGTCCAGTTCGTAGCGTTTTTTCAATTTCTCGTACGTCGATTCCGTCACCTGGATACATCCCGCCAGTCCGTGAGATTCCATCCGGCTCGCGGTGTTGACAGCGTCCCCCCAGAGATCGTAGATGAACTTCCGTTTTCCGATCACCCCGGCGACCACGGGACCGGTGTTGATGCCGATGCGGACTTTGATGTTCATTTTTCGTTCCGTATTGATCCGGACCAGTTCGTCCTGCATCGCCAGAGCCATTTCGGCGGTGACCTCGGCGTGATCGGCGCGCGGCTCGGGCAGTCCGGCCACCACCATGTACGCGTCCCCGATCGTCTTGATTTTTTCCATGCCGTGCGTCTCGGCCAGCGTGTCAAAGGCCGAAAAGACGTGATTGAGAAATTCTACAAGTTCCTCCGGTGAAATTCGCGCGGAAAGTTTCGTGAAATCCACGATGTCGGCGAATAGAATCGTCGCTTCGGCAAAACTCTCGGCGATCGTGCCGTTTTCGGCCTTGAGCTTTTCGGCGATCGGCTCGGGGAGGATGTTCAATAGCAGTTTTTCCGATTTGTCCTTCTCGGTCTGCAGCTCTTTCGTTCGCTCGTCCACGAGGAGTTGCAGTTTGCGCTCGCGCGCGACCAACTGCTGTACGCGCAGCCGATAGAGTCCGAAGGCGAATCCGACGACGACGACCGCCGTCAGAGAATAGAACCACCAGGTCTGATAAAAGTGCGGCTGTACGACGATGGCCAGCGAGGCCGGCTCGCTTTGCCACACGCCGTCGTTATTGCACGCTGTCACCTCAAAACGATACTTCCCGGGCGGCAGGCTCGTGTAATAGGCGACCCTTCGATTCTGCGCGTCGATCCACTCATCATCGAATCCGTGCAGACGGTATCGGAATTGTACTTTTTCCGGAGAGAAGAAACTCAGTCCCGCGTATTGAAATTCGTACCGATCGCGTCCGGGGGGCACGGTCAATGATGCGGACAGCGGGCTCGACTCCCCGTCGATCACCGCGGCATGAATCGTCACCGGCGGAGGAGTCCGATTGTGTCGAAGTTGCTTCGGATCGATTTCCGCCACTCCTTTGATCGTCGCGAACGACAGAACTCCGCGGGCGGTTCTCCACACAGCGGGCTGGGAACCGCCGGAGCACTCGCTGCTGCTCATGTCATCGGACTTGCCGTACAGCCGTCCGGTCAGGCTGGCCAGTCTCCCCTCATCCAGAGCGTCCAGCGAATCGATCGAGACTTCAAAAATACCGCGATTGGAACTCAACCACAGGGAGCCCTGGTGATCCTCCAGAATTCCGAAGACCGCGTTGGACGGCAGGCCCTCTTGGACGGTGTAGACTTTCCAGTCGTCCTTTTTCTGTCGACAGAGGCCGCCTCCGGTGCCGACCCAGATCGTTCCCCGCGAGTCTTCCAGCAGGCTGTAAATATCGTTACCCGGCAGTCCGTCCTCGGCGGTGATTTTCGTAATCTTGGGATCTTGAAAGAGCGTCAAACCCGTAGAGGAACCAATCCACACGCGGTTCTTCTTGTCCTGCAACACACACGTGACCGCGTCTCCGGCGAGACCGTCCTTCGTGCTGTAGTTGGTGAATTTGTCCTTGAAAATGAACGTCAGTCCTCCGCCGTTGGTGCCGACCCAGATGCCGCCTGCGCGATCTTCGTACAGGCAGGAGATGTCGTTGAAGGCCAGACCTTCTTTCGTGGTGAGGATTTTGAATTTCTTTTTCTCCAGAACATTGACGCCGCCGCCATTGGTGCCGACCCACACCCGTCCGGTCCGATCCTCCAGCACCGCCCGCACAAAAAGATTATTCAATCCCTCGCGGAATCCGTAGTTGGTCACCTTTCCTTCTTTGAGCAGACTGATCCCGCCGCCATCGGTGCCGACCCAGAGGCCGCCCTTCGGGGATTCACTCACACTGCGCACGAAGTCGTTGGGCAGACCCTGCTCGGAGGCCAGTACGCGGAATCGACGATCCTTGAATCGATTGACGCCGCCGCCATAGGTGCCCACCCACACGCTTTGCTCATGATCCACGTACACTGATAGCGCAATTTCCTTCGACAAACCGTCTGCCTTGCTGAATTTCGCAAACTTGCCGTTGTACCAGCGATGGATGCCGTCCAGTGTGGCGATCCACACGGCGTACGACGAATCCATGGTGACAGACAAGACATTGGGGTTGCTCAGTCCTTGCAGGATGGTGGAGAATTGCCCGTCTTTAAGACGCGTCACTCCGCCGCCAAACGTACCGATCCACAGGTCGTTGCGCCGACTCTCGTAGAGACTGCTCACGTAATTCGACGACAGTCCTTCGCGCGTCGTGTACGTTTTCCATTTGCCATCCTTCAGGAGATTCAATCCGCCCCCGTTGGTGCCCACCCACAGGCGGCCGCTGCGATCGACAAGAACGGTTTTGACATAATCGTTGGAGAGACCGTCTTTCCTGGTGAATTTCCTGAACTGTCCTTTTTCCATCGATACCAGGCCCGAGTTGGTGCCCATCCACACCACGCCGTTGGTATCGACCGCGATGGCATTGACATTTGGGTCCGGAAGGCTGTCGCGCGTGGTGTAAAACGTGAATTGCCCGTACCGATAGGCGATCGCGCCCCCGGACGTGGAAATCCACAGCGTGGAGTCCTTTGCTTCGTACAGGTGGAGAATCGTGTTGTGCGGAAATCCCGGGACGGTCGCTCGGGAAAAAACCGTAAACGTCACACCGTCGTACCGAGCCAGACCTTCCTGCGTGCCGAACCAAAGAAATCCGTCGTGTGTTTGCAGAATGGAATAAATCGTGTTTTGCGGAAGCCCGTCATCCGTCTGAAAGACCTGATGGCTGAATTCCCGTATGGCCTTCGTGGGATCCGTCGCAACCAACGAGGCGTGAAGCAGCACGAGTGCCAGTAAACAACTGCGTATCATGGGTTTGTTTCCGTTCTTTGTGGTGGACCGGCCTCTTTAGGAAAAAAAGTCGACGGATGCAAGCTGTTTGGTCCCTCTGTTTGGTCCCTCGCCATGGGGAACGGCGAGTCTCCCGCGGTCAGCATGTGGAAAACGACAAGAAGCGGGCAGCACGCCCGCTTCTGGATTTGTCGACAGAAATTACGGCCGCTTCTGAAAGACCTGGTTCCAGTCCGTGCGTGCCGTCATTTGCATCAGGACAAACAACGTGGCAATCGCGCCGATCGTCACCGTGAGACCGGTGTATCCCTCAAAGAAGAACGAATACGAAAACAGGATCAGGTAGACGATCTGCGTCGGCACGACCACTCGAATCGCAAACGCTTCCGAAGCCACCTTGCGCATGTACGTCCAGACCAGAAGCACCGACGTCAACGACGACAAAGCGAAAGCCGTTCCCAACGCCAGATGATCGACGAGGTAAGCAAAGAACAGATGAAACGAAAAGAAGGCCGCGGCAAGAAAGAAGTAGTGCATCGGATGGAAAGCTTGTTTCCGGATCGAACTGACGATGATGAGGATCGTGAAGAAGAACAGCAGGGAGACCGGCGCAAAGAAACTGATGCGCTGCGCGGTCGGACCCGGATTCAGCTTTTGCGGCATGTCCAGCGCAATGCGCAATTGCGAGATCACATCGTCATACTTCCACCGTAGATTCCAACCCTCCTCCGTCTCCGTGCGTTCGGTTGCAGATACGCCCCCTTCGGGAATGTCAAACTCCTTGAATCCGGTCGTGATCTGCAGATCGAAATTCCGAACACGATTTACCCCTGCGGCAAACGCGTACGACCACTTCCCCATCCCCTGTGAGCGATAGCGGATGGTGATCACGGAGGATTGACGGGGTTGCATCCGAAGCGTCGCCGTCCAGATACGTGACTCTTCGTCCACTTCCTGCTGAGCCGTCAGGTCCTTTCCATCCGCCTGAAAAAGGAAATTATCATACATCGAGGTTTTGGACGGAAAATAGAATCGAATTTCCATGTCCCGCTCGACATCCGTGGGATTCACCAGCGCATAGTCCGCCGCAAAGGCTACGGAATACAAGGTGTGCCACAGCAGTCCTTTTTGACGATACTCCACGTCCAGGCGCGCTGTAATCTTTGACGACGACTCCGTGACCGCAACCGGGATGGCTCGCGTGTCGAATCGCCGGGTCGTGACGACCTTGCCGTCGGTGGTCTTTGCCTCTGTGACTGTGTCGATTCTTGTTTCCAGATATCGAAACGTCGGGTGCAATTGCATATGTTCGCCGCCCCATATCCCTTCCACGCGGTCCCGCGATTGCACGGACTTTTCATCGGTGCGAACGGCGATGGAACCGCCCAGAATAAACCACCCGATCATCGTACAGAAGTAAATCGCAATGACTGCGAGGAGACGAATGGAGTTCATACAGATCCTTTCTTTTCTTGTCGTTTTTGAAACAAAAACCACAGCCCAAACATCAGCCAGATTCCGAGCAGGTTGGCAATCATATCGGCCGGCGAAAACGTGCGCACGGGTGAAATAAGCTGAAAGGACTCGTCGGCGATCGACCACACACTCGCCACCGCCGGTCCGGCGGGAAGCCACAGCCACAGACGGCGGCGCATGGCAAGGTGCAGCATCCAGCCCAGCCCGCCCAGAAAGAGAAAATGCGCCACCCAATCCGAATGAGGAAATGCATGCGCCCATGTTGGAAGCCGGTCGGCATAGGCAAGTCCGGATAGAGCCAGCAGAAAAACAAAGTACATGCACAGACGGTATGTCCACGTCCTTTCCAGCCACGACGGGAATCGCTTCCTGGCGGAGCGTCTGACGTCTGTTGATTCTGGGCGCTCATTCCGATGGGAAGGAGGACTCATGAATTCTCCAGCAATTGACGCAACGCCTCCAGGTGCGATTGCAGTGCGGTGTTTCCTTTTTTGGAAATGACGATCGTCGTACGGGGACGCTTGCCGACGAAGGATTTCCTGACCACCACGTATTTGGATTTTTCCAGCAGAGCCACATGCGAACTGAGATTGCCGTCGGTCAACTGCAATTGTTCTTTCAGTTCGAGAAAATCCATTTCCCCGTTGGCCGCCAGCAGGGTCATCATGGCGAGGCGGACTTTTTGGTGAATGACCTCGTCCATCTGATGGATGAGGTTTTTCATGATTCGCGACGGCGTCCATAGCGCAGGTGAATGATCGTCCCGAGTACCAGATGCCCTGCGCCGAACGTCACCATCAGCAGGATGGGATTGTAGACCGGCCAGAACAGCGCTACGGTTCCGCCGAGGAGAAAGAACAGCCCCAGCGTACGCAATTCACGGAGTGAAAACATCGACGAGACGATCAGGCCGGCTCCGTAACACAGCATCCAGACAGCCGGAATGAGAAAGTATAAGTGGTATGTCAAGCATCCGGCCGTCAGGATTCCCCCGACGACGGTCAGTGTGACAAAGTGTCGGACGCCTTGTCGAACAGGGTGATTCCACAGGGAAACGCCTTCCTGGCCGGCGCGCCGTCGCGTCCACACGATCGCGAGTGCGACGGAAAGCACAAAGCACGTTAGCCACACCCAGAAAAGCGTGTCGATCGCATCGCCGTATGCCAGACTGGTGCGAAGCCTCAGGTGCGAATATCCTCCGGCGGCCAACCCGCAGAGTCCCACCGACCAGGCCGACCACGGTGAGATGAGCGTAAACTGGGTGGATCTTTCCAGAACACCCTTCACATACTCCAGTTGCTCACGCGCCTCTTCGAGATTCATCGGTCACCTTCATCGCTAATTATACTTTGTCATGCAAAGTTATTTGTCATAGATAGCACAAAACGTGCACGGTGTCAAGAAAATTCTTCTGGTGACTCGACGAGATGGATGATCCATCGGGAGTCCGTCTGCGCATGCCGGGGCGATCATTGACTGGGTATTGCGAAGTCTTGCGTCCTTCGATCCCCCCTCTCTCTCCACGCCTGCCAAATGTCATGGTCTGAGGGACCCACACGTCCTATCCTTACTCAGGACAAAGTCATAAGGAGATAAAGTGAAAACACTAGCCGTGATTTTCCTTCTGGCTGCGATGCTGGCCTGCGCCCGGCCCGCGACAAGAAATGAAGCGGTCGCATTTCGCACCATCGGTCAGCAAGCCGCCTTCTTCCACCAACCCATGGGCCTGAAGATCGGTTGGTACCCCTATCAGGAGCCGACCGTCTACGAACTGTCCGACGACGTCTGGCGCGTGGTGTATTCAGATTCCGTTCGCCAGGGATACATCCCCGTCATCATCGTCAATTACACCGACGAGTCAAAAACGGTTTGGATCGACATGGGTGTGGACGACGCCGTCTTGGGAAAACTCATCAAGCAGAGCCTGATGACGTAAAAACCCATCCGCACTCCGTTCAACGAATTTCTCAAAGACGCATCCTGCAACAGTTGTCACCCGGCGCATATCCCGATCGACCGCTGAGACGACAGCCGCCGGAGTGTGGAAATCGACAGCCCTGACCTCCCCGATGGCGACGGCGCCCGGTTGATGAGCCATTCCATTTTCTCGTGGAGAAAAACCCGCAGGAATCGCACATTGTCGAGAGCAGACATCCGGAGATAGATCATGCTGTCCGACGAATACCAGACGATCGAAGCGGCATCCGTAGCCACGATCGAGGACCGAAAGTCCCAATTTCACGCGTGCGTCGTGCCGGTGGAAAGCGCCGCGCAGGCAAACCAACAACTGAAATCGTGGCAGGCAAAATTTGACACGATCGCCGATACCGTGCGCGTGGTCAAGATCGGACGCGGCCCCGACGCGCAGATCGACTTGGGCGAGGGCGGTAAGGCGGCATCCGGCATATTGGAAACTCTGGACGGCGAGGGTCTCACCAATATCTGTGCGATCGTCGTTCGCGCCGGCGCAGGGGCGTCCGGTTCGCCCCAAGCCTACCGCGATGCGGTTCTCAATGCGTTACGGCTGGCGAAAAAGGTAAAGCGGATTCTGTATGACGAAGTTCAGTTTCAAGTTCCCCAGGCAGACATGACCCTTTTTGTCCGCCTCGTGACGGACGGGCGCGGCAAGATCATCCACACGCAGGCCGGTGACCCCAATCGCGCAACCGTCAAAATCCGCCGCGTTCAGAAGGAGGAACTCATCCAAACCATCCGGACAAAAACAAAGGATCGCGTGCGCGTCGCATGATACTTGTGGTGTCGATGTGCCGACTTGCGAACCGCGCGTTGCCCATGAAACCAGACGTGTGTGAATTCTTGTGGTTTGTCAGAGACCACAGCGCAAACATGCGGTCGGGTGTTGCTCAAGCCAACGTACAATACTCTCTTCTCGCCTTATCCCAATCCGCATCAGCAATTTCTGTTTGGGTGTCGGTAGTTGGTTCCTCCATGATCCCGTACTGTGCCTTCAAATACTTCTCAACCTCCTCGATTGCCTTTTGAATACTCATTCTGCTTTTCGGCCCGTACTTCTTTATCCACCATTCATTGAATGAATCCGACGTCCGGAGTCGTTTATCTTTCTCAATAATAAGTCCGATGTTCTTTAATCTCCTGGTCCCGGTTACAAATTCCAAATTGGTCATGATCGCATGATTGATATAGTCCGCAGCTTGTATGATACCAAGCAGGGTCGCGCCTTTGTCACCGCTTTCGGAAAGCTTAATTGCCCCAAGTAGCCAGGCGTCAGCATAATCAAATTTCATTGGACTATCCGTTGCTCTTCCTTCGGCCCGGCGTCACTTAACGCGGCTCATCACCATGATGCACGCATTGGCAAGATAATGAAAGCCGTTCTGCTGAACGTAGTCCAGCACCTCCGGACTCTCCGCTCCGGGTTGAATCCACACATTCATCAGGCCCGCCGCCTTGCACTGCGCCAGCGTCTTCAAGGTCACGACCGGAGGCGTCACGAAGTTCACGATGGTGGGAACAATCGGCAGTTCGGCAATCGATGGATACGCCGGATCCCCATCGACCGTTCTTGCATTGGGATTCACGGGCAGGACGCGGTATCCCTTCCGCTTGAGGTCCCGATAAATCACATACCCGTATTTCGACGGATGATCATTGGCGCCGACGACGGCGATCACCGTGTCGTCGTCCTTCAACAGTTGTGCAATGTCAAGCATCGGTTTCCTCCTTCCTGACCGAAAGCATCCACAAACCCAGATGGCGCCGCGATCACTTGATCAACAGCATTTTGCGGGTGAGCACTCCTAATTCATTTTCCAGACGATATAAGTAAATTCCACTCGCGACAAATTGACCTGCGCGATTTCGTCCATCCCAGTTCACGGTATGATATCCGGCCGGACGCACATCGTTCACCAGTTCGATAATTTTTTGTCCAAGGATATTGAACACCGTCAGTCGAACGACCGACTCCGTCGGCAAGCCAAAACGGATCGTCGTCGTCGGGTTGAACGGATTTGGATAATTTTGCGCCAGTTCGATTTTTTTCGGCAAGATTTCGTGGTCGGGATTGTACAGAGCCCGGTACAGTCCGCCTTTCTTCACCTGCACGACCAGACGTCCACCGGATCCTTCCCCTCCTGCGTACTGCCAGCCTCCCCCGCGCTGTTCATACAATCCGATCTTCCGTTCATCATCGACTTGTCCTCGATCATAGGGGACGTTCAGACTCAGTTCGCCAGTCGATCCGTCGGTGAGAATCTCGACCCCGGTTAGAAACTTCCACCCACTCTCGATGTCATCGGCCTCCTCATCCCTGCGTGCAACGAGGTATCCATCGCCGATGCCACTACCCTGAATGTGGTACCCGACGCCTTCCAATGTGAACGCACGACTGGCGGAAACTCCAATCACTCCATAATCGCGCGTCAGGGTATCGGCATTGCCTGCGGAGTCCGTTCCCGTGATGGTCAGAGTAAGCGTTCCGTCGCTCATGAGTTTGTAAGGAACCGAATACAGCAGTGTACCCGGGATTGGCGTCAATGTCACCTGCACAGTCGTATCCAACGTGAACGTACCGGACACGCTGGGTAGACGCTCCTGCGCCAGAATGTAGACTTCGGTATACGCGCGCAGGACTGTACTGCGCAGAATTCCCATCGAGAGAGCGGGGGCTGTCCGATCCACCCGAAAGAAACCGGTATTGCTGGTACGCTGACCGCCGTATCCGTCCTCCGCCCGAACTTGCCAGTAGAAGTTGCCCTCCGCGAGGGACGTGGACACGATCAGCGTCGTGTCGTTCGTCGTATCCTCAAACGACAGCGTAGCAAAGTCGGACGCCGTGGAAATTTGCACGATGTACGAAAGGGTGTGACCGTCTGCATCGCCCCTCCCATTCCATGACAGCGTCGGCGTTGCAGAATTGGTCAATCCCGCCATACCGACGGGCTTGACAAAGAAGGCGAACGGAGCGGTATTCCCAAACCCCGTTCCGCTCAACGGAATTCGCAGGGGCCCGCCGGCCGCATTGCTGAATACCAGAATCGTGTCCGTGTACGTCGTGAAATCTGTCGGTTTGAATTGAAACACTCCGACGAGCGTGTCGAGCGTGAATAGCGTATCGGGCAGAGGTGATCCACTGGGTCTCGAGAATGCCGTTCCCCACACCAATCGCGCGCTGTCCACGATCACGGAACCGCCATTGGAAAATACGCGGATCGTCACACGCGCGCTGTCTCCCACAAGTACCGTGTCAAAATCGATCGTAGACGCTGGCGCCACAACCAGAGAGCCGATGGTACTCGTGCCGGCTGCATTGGCAGAACGGTCGCCTTCATTCGTCACCGAATCTATGGCGGTGACAGCATAATAATAATCCACCCCGCCGATCGACCACGCATCGACAAAAAATGTGTCCGGAGCCGTCCCGATCCATTCACCCGTGATGAAGCTTGCGGTCGTGTCCCGATAAATTCGGTAATTCAGGATATCGGTTTCCACGTTCCGGTCCCAGTTCAGACCGTTCGTCGCTCCGGGTGTGACCAGCAAATTTCGCGGAATCAGGGGAACCATGGCCGAGGACGGGAAGAACAACGGCGAACCGACAGTCGCCCCATCGCGGGCGTTCCTGGACATGTCATACACCACAGCCCCGCCGGGTTCGTCGAAGTGATAACCGAGAAGCAGGCTGTCACGGATGCCCGCGTCGGGCTTCGAGAGCAATTGCCGTACATCAAAATCACTCAGCGGTCCACTCCAGATCGTGATTTCGTCCAACTGTCCATTGAACTGGACGTCATCGGCGCTTGACAGCCGCCGCGCGCCAATTCTCATGTGCGACGGATTGCTGATATCACTGAATTCATTGGTCGTCGGGCCGCCCGTCGCATAGTCGACGGTTTCGCGCACGCCATCGATAACCATCCGATTGTCTCCGTCACCGGTGCAGATCACGAAATGATGCCAGCGATTGTCCAGGTAATACGATTCGCCTTTTCGCACATACATTCTCAACTGATTGAATCCGCCTCGTGAGATGGAAAATCCAAAGCTCTCGTCCGTGTAAAAACTGGTCTGCGGACCGACAATTACCTGCATCCAATTTCCGATTCCCGCGTTTCCTTCCGTCAGAGAAAAGACCGCGCCCGCCGAATCGGTCTTGAACCATCCGCTGATAGAACCGCGATTGCGTCCCTCGATGACGGACAGGTGAGAGCCGACATCGATCCAGTTGGTCTCGTCCAGAGTGAGGGCATTCCCCTGTTCGACGACGGGTACCGCGGCGTCCGTCGTCGTATCGCTGAGATTACCCGCACTGTCGATCGCGATCACGCCCGCGTAATACAACGCGCCGTTCGTCAGACTCAGAAACGACCGGACCGTATCGGCCGGGTCACCGTCCGTAGTGTTGATCGTCTGAAACGGACTGGAAAAATCGGGCGCAACGTCGATCAGCACGCGGTAATTCTGAAAGTCTGTTTCCACGCTCCGGCTCCATCGGATTTGAACCATTTCATTCTTCGCAATCGTGTGGGCAAACTTCGGGCTCGCGGGAGCCATGGCACCCGAAGCGATACGCGATGCTCCGTTGACGAGCGTGCCGTTCAATGCGTTCGCCGTCCCATCATATGCTTCGCCAGATGCTTCATCAAAATGCCACAATCCGAGAATTCCTGATTCGTCGCCTCTCATGGGCCGCACCATGGTCGCAAGGATCTGGCTGCCATTGAGTGCACTCGACCACACCGAAACTTCATCGATCGAGCCTTCGAAAAACGCCGAATTGTCACGACGGAATCGGCCTACATTTATGTCTGCCAGATTCGTTATTGCCCCGGTGAAAGACAAAGTGCGTTGATTGTCAAACTGACCGTTAATGTAGAGGCTCGTCACATTCCCTGATTTCACAAACGCAACATGGAGCCATTCGCCCGGGACATAGCGGTAATTTGACCGGAGAACGTCCCATACAATCTGCTCCTTCCCGAGTTTGAAATAGACGCTTGAATCCGCATCGACGTGCGTCCAAATTTGAAGCGCGTCGAAGACGCCTATATTGGCTGTCTTGTCATAGATTTGACCGTTGTGATACGTAGATGGATTGATCCAGGCGGTTATCGTAAAGTCGTCTGCCTGTGAAAAATTCAAGTGGCTGGCTGCAGCAATCTGTGCATGCTGATTGCTCCCGTTGAGGGTCAGCGCATTGCCCTGCTCGACCACCGGCACAGCCGCGTCCTCATTGGATGGCAGACTGGGCTGATCGAGCAGGTCGACCGCCACTACGCGAACGTAATACAGCGTGCCATTGGTCAAACCGGTGACGGTCTTCGTCGTGTCGTTGATTCCACCGGTAGTCGAATCGACCTGCGTCGTTGGGTTGGGCGAGGTTCCCATCAGGATGCGATAGCGCACGATCGTGCCTTCCGGATTCTTTCGCCACTTCAAATGAAGCCGGCCATTCCCCGCAATCGCATACAGCCCGACGGGGAGTGACGGAAAGGACAGAAACGATCCATATTGGTTATGATTATCGCTGCCGGTTCCGCCCTGGTCACGCGCGGTATTGGAGGCGAAGGTATTCCCAGCATAGTCGATCACGATTCCGCCCGGCTCAATAAAGATCGCGCCGCCTTTGCCCTGGCCCCGACTGCCATTGGACGCGGCGTCGAAGGACAGTCCCCGCCCACCACTGTCGGCGACGCAATTCGTAAATGAACATCCAACCATTCGAAAAGTACCGGTTGATTTCACGAAAACGGCCCCACCCAGTCCCGCTCCGCCGCCAGCACCCGGTAAGGATGTTCCGGCCGAACCCGCCGCTCCTCCGAATGTTCCCGGTATGCCGCCGGAGGTGTAGGCTATGCCCGCTCCGGCGCCCCCGCCATAACCGCCATTTCCGCCCGCGTTGGGATTGCCACTGTCATCAGGTCCCGCTCCTCCTCCTCCTCCTCCAAATCCGCCATGCCCGGCATCCCCGCCTTGTGCCGTGGCCGCACCGCCCCCACCCCCACCTCCGCCAAACCCTCCATTTCCTCCATTGCCACCAAACACATCTCCATCCCCTCCGCCGCCGCCGCCATTATTCCCGGCTCCTCCTAATCCAAATTCTCCAGCCGTACCCGCCGTTCCGCCTGCGAAGAATGGATCCGCAGCACCATTGCCGCCATTCGATCCACTTGCGCCGCCGTTGTTTGTGAAACCTCCCCCGCCACCACCGCCGCCGTTGGCCGCACCTCCAGCGCCGCGCATGCCCCCACCACCGCCGCCATAGAAGTTATAATCGCCCCGGCCACCCTGACCACCCTTCGCCACATGATTATTGAATACGACGCCTCGAACCAGTACGTCGCCGTTGTTGACGAAGATGGCTCCGCCCATGCCGGCGCCGCCGCCACCGCCGTCATCGGCGCCATTGCCGCCCTGTGCACGGCCGTTGGCGATCGTAAAATCGCGCAGTTCGACGAATCCAGATTGGACGAACATGACCCGATATTGATTATTTCCGCTGACAATGAGCAAGCCTGTGCCCGGCCCGACAATCGTCACACTCTCCGTGATAATGGGAAGCATCGAAGCCAGAGTAATCGTACCACTCGCGCCCGTCATGTCGATGACGTCAAACCCCGGTGCGGCGTTAGCGTCGATCATCGCTTGTCGTAAGGAACCGGCCCCCGCGTCATTTGTATTGGTAACAGTAAACGTCCCTGCCACCAGTCTTTCGGTGATCATGAACAGACTCAGGACGAGAATCAGTTCTTGAAGCGCAAATCGTTTCATATGAACCTCCTCCGCATGGATACTCCTGATGGATGTTTCTTCTTCTGCGGCAAACAAATGTACTTTGCTTGTTTAACGTTAGCAAAGACAAAATCCTTCTGTTGCAAGTGCGCGGTCGCTCATCTGAAAAAATCGATAGGAAATAGCGAGCCTGTGGGGTAAACTTAGATATTCATTTTCCGTGCGACTCATTTCTTCACTCTTAAGAAAAGGAGGTCTTATGGAAAAACTCATGAAATGGCTGGACGCCCAAAAGGAAATCTGCTTTGAACTGGTACGGATCTATCTCGGATTGGGATTGCTGGCCAAGGGGATCTACTTCTTCTCACAAACGGAATCCCTCGCGCGACTGATGCAGGAGGGCGGGCTCGGATGGGCGATGAACACAATGATCATCCACTACGTTTCCATGGCTCATGCGACGGGTGGGTTGATGATGGTGTTTGGAATGGCTACGCGACTGGGGGCCGCGATTCAGATCCCTATCCTCGTGGGCGCTGTATTTTTCGTGCACTTCAAGGAAGGCGTGTTTGCGACGTCGGGTCAGAATCTCGAATTCTCCGCGCTCGTGCTGTTCCTCCTAATCCTTGTTTTCGTCTACGGATCGGGCCCGTGGTCCGTCGACTACCGTCTCGCGCAGCGGAAACAGGCGGCGTAATCGACGCACTCACGAAAATCTCGTTTTTTCACGCCGGATTTCATAGTTTGCATCACAACGGAGTGAATTCTTGAACGGTGAAAAGGACAGCATGCAGGCGATCATTGACTTGTATAAGGGCGATATCGATATGACGCTGCTCGAGGCCAACCTGCGTCTGTCCACCGGGCCTTCCGTTCGCGTGGGATATGGTAACGATCCGGGCCGGCCTGAATGTACCCCTCACGACCACGCTGGGCAATCTCGATTTGCTCGGAGAAATTGCGGGAGGGGGCACGTATGATTCGTTGCGGCCTCATTCTGAAACCATTCATGTTTTTGGCGCAGACTGCCTTTGTTTGGGTCTGGAAAAACTCATTCACGTCAAGCGCGCCGCGGGACGGCCAAAAGACCTGGAAATCATTTCGGAGCTGCAGGCGCTCCACACAATGGCAGGACGCTGAATCTGCATTCACCTCACCCTGAAATCCCTCTTTTGGCAACCAAAAGAATTGCATCGCCGCTTCCTCTTGCGTAATTTTGGGCCAGCTTTTTCGGATCGAGGCCTCTGTGGGAATGTCATTTCTTCTTGCGTGGATCATCATGATCGCATCGGCGGTTGGACAAGAGCCCATCGTACTGCACGACCGGCAGACGACAAGGGCGATTCACGCACAAACTGAAATCTTCGAAGATGAGACATCCAGCCGCACCGTTCACGATGTGATCAGAGACCGCGGTCTCTTCCGGGCGGCATCGCCGGATGTTCCGAATTTCGGACTCAGCGGATCGGCCGTCTGGATGCGATTTCGATTTCTCGATTCCTCGACCCAGCATGCGTGGCTTTTGAATCTGGACTTTCCCTTGCTGGACGAGGTCGATTTCTTCCGTGTGTCCGATTCGTCTGTCGAACGCCTGGCGTCTGTGGGTCGCTCGACCGCTTTTCTGGCTCGCCCCGTTCCGCATCGAACATTTGTCCTGCCCATACCGTACCCGGTCCGGTCCGAGCATGTGTTCTACCTCCGCGTTCGGACTGACGACACCCTGATCCTGCCGTTGGTTCTCACCACGCGGCAGGACTTCCAGCGCGCCACCGCCACCGAGCGCATGACGCTGGGCGTCTACTACGGGATCATGCTGGCCATGTTCGGTTACAATTTCTTCCTTTGGCTGGCCCTGCGAGATCGAAGCTATTTCTTCTACATCTCGTTTGTTCTGTGCGTAGCGCTTCTCACCTTTTATCAAAATGGTCTGGCGTACGAATGGCTTGCGATCGGACAATTGGACCCGATGCTGAGCAGTCTGGCGTCTTTCTTTGCGATCTTGTTTGCGCGACATTTTCTCGCCACCGCGCGACATGCCCCGCTCTGGGACCGCGCGTTGCGTGCGTTGGTTTGGCTGTCCGTGGTTTCGATCGGACTGAGTTTGGCGCCGTACCGGATCGCCATCTGGGGAGGGATTGTCATCGCGCTGGCCGCCTGGCCAGTCCTGATCGGCGCTTCCGTGGTCGTGGTGAGGCAAGGGTTCACCCCCGCGCGTTACTTCCTTGTCGCGTGGCTGGCGCTTCTGATCGGCGCCGCAGTGAACGCGCTCATGAGCGTGGGCTGGGCGGAAAACAACTGGCTGGCGATCTACGGCCTGCAACTGGGAACGGCCATCGAATCGTTGTTGCTGGCGCTCGGTCTGGCGGCGAGAATTCAACTCCTGCGAAAGGAAAAAGAATCCGCAGAGCAGGAACTTCTTCGGGCCCGCCTTGACCACCACAAACAACTGGTCGACCAACTCGAGTCGCAGGTGCAGGAGCGTACCGCCATGCTCCACCGGCAGAAACAGGACCTGGAGGAGGCGTTGAACAAACTGCAAAACACGGAAATGCAGCTGATTCAATCCGCCAAAATGTCGGCGCTCGGGCAACTCGTGGCCGGTATTGCCCATGAGATCAACAATCCGATCACTTTCATCTATGGCAACCTCGACCACTTGGAGACGTACGTCGAAGATCTCAAGCGGATCGTCGAACGCATGGAGGAAGGTCGCCCGGATGCCGCATCCATCAAGCGATCAATGGACTACGATGAAATGATCGCGGATCTGAGCCGGATCTTGCGTAGTTATCGGTCGGGCGCCTACCGTATCAAGGACATTGTCTCGGACCTTCTGAATTTTTCACATGTAGACAATTCGGCGTTCACCGATCTCCGCGTCAACGAAGAACTCGACATGCTCGCCAAACTGTTCCTTCCGCAATTTACCAACGACATCCGCGTCCATCGGGAATTTGGCGATGTGCCGTCGTGTTATTGCCGGGCCGGACAGATCAGTCAGGTTTTCCTCAATCTGATCATGAATGCCGCCGACGCTGTCCAGTCGTTCAACCGAAAAACCGACCGACCGCAGGGCAACGTCTGGATCCGCTCCGAGTCGATGCACAACGATTGGATTCGCGTCACCATCAAAGACGACGGGGGTGGCATCGAGACATCGCTCCAGGAGAGAATCTTTAATCCATTCTTCACAACCAAACCGGTCGGACAAGGAACGGGACTGGGTCTCCCGATCGCCTATCGACTGGTCCAAAATCATCAGGGGAAACTCTATTACAGGACGGTGGAAAATGAGGGATCCGAGTTCTTTGTCGAATTGCCCACGCACCCCGCGCAAACGTAAATGGGCGCGGCTGGGTATCCTGCTGCTCTGCATCGCGCTCCCCGTCGCGGCTGGGGAACTTCTCGTGCGCTATACCTTCCTGCCGCTGTCTACACTGCATGAGGCCGGTCGCGTTGTCGACGACGAACGCGGGTACGCGTTTCGCCCAAACGTCTCCGTCCAGTTTCGCGGAATTCATGAGCGACTGCCTGAGTCGATCGTGTGGCGAAGCAATCCGAGTGGCTATCGGTCCCTCCACGGAGACGCCATCCAACCTCGATCCAGCAAATTCAGAATCGGCACGTTCGGAGACAGCGAGACGTTCGGCTGGTCGGTGGCCTACGAACAATCGTTTCAGCATCTACTGGAGTCCTCCGACTCGACGATTGAAGTCTTGAATTTCGGCATTCCCGGATACAACATCGACAACATCGCCGCGACGGTTGAACGGGTAGTAGATTCCATGGATCTCGACCTGGCGCTGGTCCTGATCAACCCAAACGACATGGACCCACCCTTGAAGTTTACCGATCTTCTGATCGACTCGGAACTCATCCGAAGAATCATCTTCACGTATCTGACCCTGACGGAGGAATCAGTGATCGAGTCACGAAGCGACAGCGAGGCCGTCCATCGACTTCGGAACGGATTACGCCGGATCGACAAGAAATTCACATCCAGGAACATCGCGTGGGTGGCTGTAAAATGGAATTCGACGATTGTGGAATCCGTGTTGGACTCCTTACCCGCATCACCTCTCCTCACCGAGGTGATCGACGCATCCCCGGTGTTCTCGACGGACACCAAGATCGACTTCCACTTATCACCTGACGGACACCGTCGATTGGCGAAGGATATCCTGCGCCGTCTCCCGAAATGGAAGCAACCGAACCGGCAAACCGACTCCAGACAACGGGAGTGGAACCGCAAAGCCCCCGAATATCAGCAAAATTGACTTTCGGACGATGTTTTGATAATTTCGCCTACCTGTTCAGATACAGAACTCATCGGACGAATGGCTGGCGAACGAATATTGCTCATCGATGATGAGCCGGACAAAATTTTTATCTTTGCGACGATCCTGAAACGCAACGGTTTTCAGGTCGTCACGGCCGATACGGGCGAATCCGGCATGAAAGCCATCCTGCAGGAACGACCCGACATCGTCCTTCTCGATATCAACATGCCCGATGTCAACGGTCACGTCATCCGCCAGCAATTAAAAGAACGACCGTCAACGCGATACGTCCCCATCGTGATGTTTAGCTCCTCCGACCAGCTGTCCGACAAATTAACGTCCCTGCGAAACGGCGCCGACGACTACATCACCAAGGGCATGGACCACGAGGAATTGATCGCCCGTTTGGAGGCGCTCCTCCGTCGTTACAAAGACAACATCGGAGCCAACCCGCTCACGCGCCTGCCCGGAAATCATGCCATCGAAGACACCATCGGTCGTCGCATTGAAGCCAGCAAGAGTGAAAAGGTTCCCTTTTCCGTTTGCTACGCGGATATCGACAATTTCAAGGCGTTCAACGATGTGTACGGATTCCAGATGGGCGACGAAGCCATCCAGAAGACGGCGCTCGTGATCACCGAGACCGTAGGAAGGCTCGGTACGCCGAATGACTTCGTGGGACACATCGGCGGCGACGATTTTGTGTTCGTCCTGTCTAATTACACCACGGTCGATCCGATCTGCGCGGATATGATCCAACGACTGAACGACCTGTATCCGTCCTACTACTCTGCGGAAGACCGGGAGCGCGGATTCATCATCACGCGAAACCGCAAAGACGAAATTGACACCTTCCCGCTCATGTCGATCTCGATTGCCGTTGTAACCAATGAAATCCGCGAACTGACCAGCATCGGCCAGATCGCACAGATCGCCGCAGAACTGAAGAAAGTCCTGAAACAGCAGGCGGGCAGTAACTACAAGATCGATCGGAGGACGTAATGCGTTTCCTGATTTGGATCCCGATACTCGTGAAGTTCACCTGCCTGCAGGCCGATCCGCGATTTCAACAGGAGACCCCGACCATCGTCGACGTCCCCAGGATGGAGGAGGTCCTGTACGACAGTGGCGTTCAGTATTTCCGTCTGAGGAACTTCGACTCCTGTCAGGTCGCCTTCCAGACGCTCGTGGATTCCTTTCCGAAATCCGTCGAGGCCGAAAAAGCAGGATACATGCTCGGCTATCTCCACACGTGCTCGGACAATCCGCGGATGGATTATCCCAAAGCGCGCAAGAGTTTCGAGCAGTTCCTCCAATCGTATCCGGACAGCCGGTTTGTCAGCGACACGCGTAGCTGGTTGCGCGCCTTCGCGGTGATGGACAGTCTGGAGAAACAGATTGCCCTCGCTGGAAAGAAATCGAACCAATCGGCGCTGCTGGAAGAAAACCGACGCCTGAAGTCAGAAATCGATGAACTGCGACAGGTCATCAGCCGCCTGGAAAAAGTCATTAAGAAAAACTAAGAGGATGCATGTTTAAGAAAATTCTGATCGCCAACCGGGGCGAGATTGCCCTCCGCGTGATCCGCGCCTGTCGCGAGTTGGGAATCAAGACGGTGGCGGTGTATTCGGAAGCGGACGCCAATTCTCTCCACGTTCGATTTGCCGACGAAGCCCTGTGCATCGGGCCTCCGCCGAGCGCCAAGAGTTACTTGAACATCCCGCAGATCATGAGCGCGGCCGAAATCAGCGGTGCCGAGGCGATTCACCCAGGATACGGGTTTCTGGCTGAAAATGTGAAATTCGCGGAGATATGTGAATCCGTCGGCGTGAAGTTTATCGGTCCGCATTCCGATTCGATCCAGCGAATGGGAGACAAAGCCGTTGCCAAAGATACCATGCGGCGGGCGGGCGTGCCGGTCGTGCCAGGCAGTGACGGGATCGTGCCGGACATCCAGACCGCCAGGGAAATCATGAACGAAGCGGGTCTGCCGGTGATCGTCAAAGCAACCGCGGGAGGAGGTGGCCGCGGGATGCGCATCGTGCGCGAGGAGTCGGAGTTTGACAACGCGTACAAAACCGCCCGCGCGGAAGCGGAGTCCGCCTTCGGCAATCCCGACGTCTATATCGAAAAGTTCATCGAACAACCCCGGCATATCGAAATCCAACTCTTGGGCGACCAACACGGCAATGTCATCCACCTCGGAGAACGCGACTGCAGCATGCAGAGGCGACAACAGAAATTGATCGAGGAGTCGCCTTCTCCTGCCGTGGACGAACAACTGCGGCATCGCATGGGCGAGGCGGCGGTCCGGGGCGCCCAGAGCGTGAACTACGAGGGAGCCGGCACGATCGAATTCCTGCTCGACAAGAATAAGAATTTCTATTTCATGGAAATGAACACCCGCATCCAGGTCGAACATTGCGTCACGGAGATGGTGTACAACGTGGATTTGGTCAAATGGCAGATTCGGGTCGCGGCGGGCGAGACGCTGCCCTACCTCCAGCATGAGTTGCAGCCGCGGGGCCACGCGATCGAGTGCCGTATTAATGCCGAAGACCCCGATCATGGATTCCGTCCCTCGGCCGGCAAGATTCATGCGTTCCACGTACCCAGCGGATACGGCGTCCGCGTAGACTCGCACGCATATGCGGAGTACATGATTCCCTCTCACTACGATTCGATGATCGGCAAACTCATCGTGCACGGCGAAAACCGGACGGAAGCGATCGCCAAGATGTCCGGCGCCCTCAATGAGTTCATCATCGAAGGCATCAAGACCACGATCCCGTTCCAGCAGCGGATGATGCAAAACGAAAATTTCATCAGCGGTAACGTCGATACCAAATTTGTCGAACGGCTGCTCGGGCTCTGAGTCGGCCGGCTGACTCCCATATAGACGGGACCGTGAAACCGTCGGGAAGAACAGCGCGACGAAATTCTCACCTCAGATGAACGACCTTCACCGAACCTTTCAAGATCACCTGGCCGCTGTCCGGCACGTACGCGCGTCGACGGCCTCCGAGCGCGTAGAGAAACTCCTGCGCATGAAGAAGTGGATTCTACGCCAGTCCGACGCCATCTGTCGGGCGGAATTTGACGATTTCCGAAAACCCTTTTCAGAAACATTAGCGACGGACATCAAAGTCGTTCTGAACGAAATCGACCACGCCGCTCAAAATATGCGCTTCTGGATGAGGCCGAGACGTGTTCCCGCGCCGTTTCTTCTCTTCGGCTCTCGTTCGCGAGTCGAATATCAATCCAAGGGCGTGGTCCTCATCCTCGGAGCTTGGAACTATCCTTTCAATCTCAGTGTCGGACCGCTGGTGTCCGCGGTGGCGGCCGGCAATTGCGTCATCTTGAAGCCCTCCGAGTGGGCGCTTCAAACGGCGGAGATCGTTCACGCACTGGTTCGCGAAGTCTTCCCGGAAAACGAAGTGTCCGTACAATGTGGCGGACCAGATGTCGCCGAAGCCCTGCTGAAGTTGCCGTTCGATCACGTATTCTTTACTGGCAGTCCCGAGATCGGAAAGAAAGTCATGGCAGCCGCCGCGCAGAATCTCTCAGGTGTGACACTCGAACTGGGCGGGCAAAATCCCGCAGTCGTCGATCGATCGGCCAATCTCAAAGACACGGCAGAAAAGATCATCTGGGGGGAACTCCTGAACGCCGGTCAGTCGTGCGTCTCCCCAAACCATATCTTCGTCCACCGCGATGTGGAAACGTCATTTATCAGCGAACTCCTCCGCGCGTACCACAAGCAGGTCGGGAAGGCCAACGCCCGGCACAACCCGGACCTCGGACGCATGATCAACCGCCGTCACTACGATCGCGTCTTGAACGCAATCCGGCAGACAATCGACAAAGGATCCGAAATCGTCCTCACCGGCGATCATGACCCCGATGATTGTTTTATTCATCCGACGATTGTGAGGAACGTGTCCCCCGATGCGCCCCTGGTCACGGAGGAGATATTTGGACCCGTGATTGCCTTGTTGCCCTACCGGGATGAACAGGAAATCGTGGACCACATTCGCCGTCATGGACATCCATTGTGCCTGTACCTCTTCACCCGCCGAAAGAAATGGGCCCGGCAGATCATCGACGCCACCTCGTCCGGTCTCGTCGCCATCAATGAGACGACGGTACCCTTTTTCCATTCGGAGTTGCCCTTCGGTGGTCTGGGCCGATCGGGATTCGGCCGGTCACACGGGCATGCCGGATTTCTGGCCTTCTCGAATGAGCGTTCGGTTTACAGCCAGCGCAGTTGGACTTCCACGATCAAACTGATCTATCCGCCGTACACTCCTTTTGTGAAACGACTGATCCGCTGGATCGTGCGCTATTTTTGAAATTCCCCGAGTGAATGAAGGATCGCTCTCGCAATCTGGGCGGGAGTTTGGTCATCTGTCTGTACCTTCACAGAGGCGGCGCTGTACCCCGCTTCGCGACGGGAGAAAAGTTCATCAAACGATGCGCCCTCCCACAAAGGACGCGTCGCATCCTGCAACCCAACCCGGCGTTGGAGCTCGTCCTTCGATGTCTGGAGATAGATCAAGACGCCTTTTCGACTGACGACTTCACACGTCCGGCGGTCCATCAGACTCCCTCCACCCAACGCAATCACCGCCGGAGTATCCGCGATTTCTTCGATCAACCGTGCCTCGTGCCGCCGGAACTCCGCCTCTCCCCTTGTCCTTAGCAGATCCGCCACCGACATCCCCAACCGCCTCTCCAATTCCCGATCCGTGTCTACGAACACGCCGCCTACCTCCGCGGCCAGCAATTGCCCGACCGTGGTCTTACCGGATCCCATGAATCCGCACAAAAAGATCGGCTTCATCGCTGCCGACTCCCGATCGCATTGACGACCATCGCCACGATGATAACGACCGCTCCGAGAATTGCCCAACCCCCAGGGGTTTCCCCCGTCCCGAGAAAGGTCCATACCGGATTGAGAACCGGCTCCAGCAGTGTGTAGATGGCGATTTCGACACTCGAGATGTGGCGCGCACCCTTGGCAAAACAAAGATATCCGCAGCCCAATTGCACGATCCCCAGAAACAACAGCCCGGCCGCGTCCGCGGCCGTCATGGTGAATTCGCTCCCCGTTAGCGGCAGGAGAAAACTACCCGGTTCCAGACGAACACTCACCAGGATGAACACAAACAACATCCCCACCGTCACCACATTCCCCAATGCCAAATGAGCCACTCCCTTCGTCTCCATGGCGACAACATCCTGCGAACCCGCTTCCGATCGCTCCGCCCGTTTCACAGAAACTTGAAGCAAGGCGAACGCGACACCCGACAGCACGCCGACGACATTGCCGACAAACGAAGACGATTTTTCTTCCTCCATGAAGAACAGAAACATTCCCGCCAGACAGATCGCAACCGTCGCCACTTCCGTGAGAGACACCTTTTCGCGAAAAGCGAAATAAGAAATCAGGATCACGTACACCGGAGCGGTGTATTGGAGAAAGACCGCGTTGGCGGACGTCGTCAACTTGTTCGCCAGGACGAACAGCGTCACCGTCAGCATGTAGAAGAGCGCCGTTCGCAGTGCGGAACCGGAAAACGCATCCCGGGACAGGTGTCTGCGATGGATCAGCAGGTAGATGCCGAGAAACAGGCCGGCGACAAGCGAACGATACATCGCGATCTGGATGGGGGGAAGAGAGACCGTCTTGATCATCAGTCCTGCACTGCTCCAGAACAGGGACGCCATCGAGATGAGCGCAACTCCTTTGTAGTATGACTTTACCGTTATCGATTTATCTGTCATTGTGGCAGTCCTGTGTCAGTTTAAAGTCCTGTCAGTTTAGCACTCTGACAGTCTTAGTGCTAATACTTGTTGACAATAAGTTGTTGTTTTCTAATATTGGCGCCCCTTGGCATCGAGTTTGCCCTAGGGCGGCAAAATCTGAAAGCATGTAGACACTTCAACGTCATTCTAAACACTGGAGGAACGAAAATGAAACTCAAACCGTTGGGCGATCGGGTGATCGTCAAGAGCATGGAAGCTGAAGAAAAGACGGCGAGCGGCCTCATCATCCCGGACACCGCCAAGGAAAAGCCGCAGGTCGGTGAAGTCATGGCAGTCGGTCCCGGCCGCTTC
Source organism: uncultured Bacteroidota bacterium (assembly GCA_964602985.1). Taxonomy (GTDB): domain Bacteria; phylum CLD3; class CLD3; order SB21; family SB21; genus CAYZJB01. The sequence goes on along the minus strand of CAZRTJ010000004.1, from coordinate 130,789 downwards.
GAAAAGGGAGAGTACCAGAAGATGCACGTCAAGGCGGGCGACAAAATCCTGTATGGAAAATATTCGGGAACTGAAATCACCCTTGACGGAGAGAAATATCTGATCATGCACGAGACGGATATCTTGGCCATTCAGGGATAAAGAATACGAAATTGAAAATCAAATAACAGGAGAATCACTATCATGGCAGCTAAAGAAATCGTATTTGATGCCGATGCGCGCCAGAAGCTGAAAAAAGGCGTAGACGTATTGGCCAATGCGGTCAAAGTGACCCTCGGTCCACAGGGCCGCAACGTTTTGATCGACAAGAAGTTTGGCGCTCCCACCGTGACCAAAGACGGAGTGACCGTGGCGAAAGAGATCGAACTCGAGGAGCCGATTGAGAACATGGGCGCCCAGATGGTTCGTGAGGTCGCCTCCAAGACCAGTGATGTCGCCGGCGACGGGACCACCACGGCAACCGTTCTGGCCCAGGCGATTTACCGGGAAGGACTGAAGAACGTTACAGCGGGCGCCAATCCGATGGAACTGAAGAAGGGCATCGACGCGGCGGTCAAAGTCGTGGTCGAAGATCTTAAGAAGATGACCAAGAAGGTCGACAACAAGGAACAGATCGCCCAAGTCGCGGCCATTTCCGCCAACAACGACATGGAAATCGGGAAACTGCTCGCCGAAGCGATGGAGAAGGTCGGCAAGGACGGCGTGATCACGGTCGAAGAGGCCAAAGGATACGAGACCATCCTGGAAACCGTCGAAGGAATGCAGTTTGATCGGGGATTCCTCTCTCCCTATTTCATCACGGATCCGGATTCCCAGGAGGCGATTTTGGAAGACCCGAAGATCCTGATCTACGATAAGAAGATCGGTGTGATGAAGGACCTGCTTCCGATTTTGGAAAAGACGGTACAAATGGGTCGCCCGCTGCTGATTATCGCGGAAGATGTCGAGAACGAGGCTCTGGCCACGCTCGTCGTCAACAAACTGCGCGGCACTCTGCGGGTTGCTGCTGTGAAAGCGCCCGGTTTCGGGGATCGCCGCAAAGCCATGCTGGAAGACATTGCCGTGCTGACGGGCGGAGTCGTCATCAGCGAAGAAGCCGGTTACAAACTTGAGAACGCCAAGGTGGACTATCTGGGCACTGCCAAGAAAGTCATTATCGACAAGGACAACACGACCATCGTCGAAGGCGCCGGCAAGAAGGACATGATCAAAGGCCGTATCGAGCAGATCAAGACGCAGATCGAGAAGACAACCAGCGACTACGATAAGGAAAAACTGCAGGAACGTCTGGCCAAACTGGCGGGCGGAGTTGCCGTGATCCGGATCGGCGCCGCTTCGGAAGTCGAGATGAAGGAAAAGAAAGCACGCGTGGAAGATGCGTTGCACGCCACACGTGCCGCCGTCGAAGAGGGCATCGTCGCGGGTGGCGGTGTCGCTCTGATCCGCGCACAATCCTCCCTCGAAAAAGGCCGCGGGGGCATCAATGATACGCTGCTCGCCGGAGACCAGGGTCTGGGTGTCGCGATCGTTCGCCGTGCGCTGGAAGAGCCGATGCGTCAGATTATCGAAAACTGCGGCATCGAAGCCTCCGTCGTCGTACAGAAAGTCAAGGAAGGCAAAGACGACTTCGGATTCAACGCACTGACGGAAGAATACGGCAATCTCATCAAACAGGGCGTCATCGATCCGACGAAGGTGACCCGCACGGCGCTGGAACACGCCTCTTCGGTGGCCGGGTTGCTCCTGACAACAGAAGCGACTGTGTTTGAGAAAAAGGAAGAAAAGAAAGCAATGCCTGCGATGCCTCCGGGCGGCGGTATGGGCGACATGTACTAATCGCGCCACCGTCCTCAGGCACCAACGGTCTGAGGCTTTGCATACAAAAAAATCCCGTTCAGAACTCTGAACGGGATTTTCTTTTTCCGAAACGAACTTAGGGCAGACTCGGTGGTCCCGAGAAGGACGGAGTCCCTGATCCCTTCTTGTTCAAAAGAAAATACGCGGCTGCGCCGCCGCCGACCGCGACTCCACCCGCGATCCACCAGTGAAGATTGCTGCCGACACGAATCTTCTGGGGTTCCAGCCCGGCAAAAATTCTCGCGATATTTCTCATCACCTGCACCAGGCCATCGGTCGGACCCGCGTAATCCTGCTTGGAGGAATTGACAACTTTGCCGGTCGCCACATCGATGAGGCGCACATCCACCGTGTACGTCCGTCCGACCTTCCCGATCGTGCCGACGGCGACTTGCTCCGCGCTGAGGAGTTTGCCCGCCTTCGATGCGCTTTCTTCGCTCAGTTCCGACATCGCAAACTCCTGCTCCACGAGCAGCGCATTCATCTGCGAGCGCTCGATCAGATCAAATTTGAGCGACTGCATTTCCGATCGCAGGCGATCGCTGAGCGCCTGCGCTTCCGATTTGAGCACACCGCCCGTCACTTGCAGATCCAGGACTGCCACGAGCGGCTTCGAGGATCGTTGTTGCCCATGCAGCGAAAGCACACCCCACGCCCCGCACATCGCCAGAAAACCGATGGAAATGATTTTCGTTCTCATATGCTTGTCCTTATTTCAAGAATGTCATTTTTCGTGTTTGAGAGAATCGTTGTCCGCCGTCGATGGATTCGGCTTCCAGTCGGTAAATATACACGCCGCTGGAAACGATCCTGCCCAACTGGTTTCGACCGTTCCATGCCGCGGTATACACCGCAGCGGTCTGGACCCCCTCAAAAACCGTGGCGACAAGCTGACCCAGTGTATTGTAGATCGAAAGCCGGACACGGCTCGTCTGCGGCAGCGCGTAACGAATGGACGTTGTCGGATTGAATGGATTGGGATAATTCTGTTCAAGATGAAACTGAGTCGGAATCGTCTCGGCCAGGACTTTCTCGACGTACGCCTGCGTTCCTGCGATCAGTCGAAATTCCTGGGGCGCATCCTTGCCTACACTCCAGTCCACCGCTTGATCCACGCCATAGACTCTTCCGGTTCCGCGGTGCAGGAACTGGACAATCCAGCCTTCCGGAAGACCTGTGGTTCCCAAGGCCAGCGTGGCACGATTCCTGGAGGACCGCGTCGCCAGCGTCACTTCCCACGTGTGGCCCTCCTCGGACACGGCGCGAAGATCGGAGTGCCATTTCCCGCGATCGTTTGAGAAGGTCAGCTGAATTTGTCGCTCATCTAGAACCGGGAGTGGGCGTCGGTCGTAGAAATCCTGTTCATCCAAAGCGTCCCGCAACTGTCCGGCCCGATGCAACATTTCACCCTCATCGTCACGTACCACCATGTCCAAGAGAAACTCGCCGCTTTGCAGGTTCTCCGATCGGAGCATTCGACGCTTGGAGGTTCCACTTCCGGTCGCGGTCGTACTGATCGCCGGATACGTAATGGCGAACGTACCGCTGTCGGGATCGGAGTAGTACATGTACCCCTTCCATGGTTCCAGATTGAGAGATTGGACTTCGAAGTCCTCTACCCACCTAAATCTTCCGTTGTTCAGCACAACAATGTTCGCAAAATTCAATTTCGGATTGAAATAGTTGACGAACGACCAGGGAATGTTGAAGGTGAACGGATTCGCCAGCATGTTCCACCCCGGCTCGATGGTCGTGGTTGCTTCAGCCTGCGTTACCGTGCGTCCGTCCCCCGTATTGAGCGTCTTCGGCTTTCGCGTGATGAGCAGGTACGACTTCCCATGCGAGATTTCCCCAAACGAAATGGAATTATCTGTCGCACTCACGAAGTCTCCCGTCGTGCCATCGTACCGATACAACTGCCAGTCTCCTTTGTCGCCGATCTGGCCCAGACTGCTCGCCGCAAACGCGCCTGAGGCCGTACGCGTGTCCAATCGGATCGGGAAGGAGATCATTTGATAAGCCTTGGCGGACGTTCCACCCGTAAGACTGAGCGCTCCCGTGCTGCTGAGGCCGGGTGACCGAATCGTTACGCCCAATCCGTACGGTCCGCTGGCAAGATAATCCTGCGGGTAATACGCTGTGTACCCGGCAGTGGATCGGATCTCGACATACATCTCGAGACCCTTCGACGTCACGTCTTCCGCGGGAATGGTGACTGTGTATCGGGCGGAACCGGAAGCACCGGATGTCGCGTCGGGGGTCAGTGTCTTTTCCGTAAACGTGAAATCACCCGTTTCGCGATAATAGAGCGTCCCCGATATCTCCTGTGTGGTCAACTGGGCCACGGAAATGGTCAGGCGCAGATCCTGATTGAGTTGCGGTCGGATCGACCCTTCATTTTCCAGCGCCACACCCGATCCCATACCCTGGATCCGCACGACGTGAGCATCGTCCGGCTGATCGGTAAGATAATTATGCGCCGTACTGTAGATCACCAGACTGTCTCGAAAAACTCCGTTCGCATCCGGCGTGAAAGACAGCTGGAAGGTTTGTGAGCTTCCGGGGGTGACTTCAAATGACGTCAGTTCGGTTCCCACTGCATCCAGCGCCTTCACCTTGAAGTATGTACCGTCGCCCAGGCCAAAACCGGTCACATAGAGCGTGTCTGTGCCTGAGTTGCCGAGCTGAAACGAGGTTTCATCCGTCGTCTCCAGCAAGGCGCCGCGGAAATCCAAGGTATCGCCCTTCAAGCCCGTGCTGATGCGAGCCGCTTTAGCCGATCCGGCGAGACGCGTGGACATCGACAGAACCGAGTCTTGACCGCGGCTTGACCGACCGTTGTAGTAAGCGGTGAGCGTCGCAGTCGGAGACTGCAGACCGGTCGCCGTGTATTCGATCATGACGCTGGTCGTCGACTTGATGTCAATTCCCATGGGTGCATAGATATTGATGTTATTCCAGATGGTATCCTGAAAGACAAAGGACGAACTGCCGGATCCCGTGATGCGCAGACTGTCGATCAAGACAAACAAGGTCCCATCGTTCTTGTATTTCACTTCCAGTTGCGCGGACACTCCACGATTCAGCGGCGCCAGCTGGGAAGTCGCGACGGTATCGTTGGTCAGAATAGCCCGCTGATTCAACCGCCAAATCCCATTATTGGCGCCGGCGTAGAGAATCGCCTCCTGATCCTCGAAATCAAAATCATCCACAACACTGGTGAGATTCAGCACATCGAGCGGCGACTCGGTGATCTCCACCCAACGGTCCACCCCATAGCCGCCTTTGTACAGTCCGATGCGATTGTTGGTCTCGCGCCTGAGCATGTAATAGCCGTCCGTTCCTGCGAAAAGCTTTTCTATCGACCCCGTCGGCAACGCTTCCAGAGTGTGCGATACATCGTAGAATTGCCATTGCCCGCTGAAAAATTCGAAAAACCCGGCGAACAGTCCGCTGTCCGACTCGATGAGTGCATTAGAGTATCGAGAGGCCATCCGGAGAATAGTGTGTGAGCCCGGAGCAGAGAACACTGGCTGCCACGCGACCCCTCCCTTGGTTTCCAGCGACCACACGCTACTTTCAGTGGCCGCAATGATGCTAAGCGTTTCATTTTCCTCCACACTGATCGATTGGAGATTGGGCACAGACACGAAGTGATTTCCATAGTTCAGCGACTTCCAGTTAAGTCCGTCATCGACACTGATCAGAATATCCCGCGCAGGCACTCCATCCTTTCCCATGACGATAATCATCGCGCTCGAGTCTTCTCCGGACTGCCAGTCAAAATACGTCACGAACTTCGCGTCGATGATTTTGTCAAACCCTGAGTGGAAAGGAACTGTGGTATAGAGTGAACTGGACGTTCCGTTCAACGAGCGATGAATCTGGCCGTTTTCATAGATCCAGTAGAACCCATCGTCAATTGCAGATTCGTAAGCGGCCAGCACCTCCCCCCCGGCAGTCCCGAACTTGTTGAAGTCAAATCCGCCGTTTCGACTGAGGAGCAGATCATTGAATTCGCTTTGTGCGATAATCTCGTCACCGCTCGCATACAGCATTCGTCGAATGGCCGTGGCGGTAAGCCCGCCATTGATGTCTGTGAGACTGACCGTGCCAAAAGTGGTCAGGACAATCTTCGAAAGACCATTCTGTCCTACCACTCGTCCATAAAACTTACTCGTATCGAGCGGCGATCGGACCAGTGTCGTGTACGCATATTGCGGGTTGGGGAAGCCACTCCACGCGATACCGGCATTGTTGGTCTTGATCAGACCACCTGACCATCCGATCACTTGTTCCGTCTCATTGCCCCTCCGAGGAAGCCAGTGATAGAAGGTCCGATGAGAAAAACCGGAGATCAACGGCAAGCCCGAAGTGTAGACAAAGTTCCAGCTACCCCCGTTGTTGATACTGCGGATGATCTTCGTACTGTCTTCATCACCCGTCAGAGCCATCACCGTCGAGTTGACGTCCGCCGCCACATACAGCTTCCTTGTTTCCCAATCGAGTGGCAGTGCGCGCACAACGCTGAAATTGGCTCCGTCGTTTGTGGTACGTTCGATCGTGGAAATTCCATTGTCTGTGATCGTCGCCAGATAGTACGTGTTCTGCGGATCCTGGGGGTTAAAGGCAAAAGCAGTGATTGCCGTCGTATCATCGGCCTCATAGATCGAAGACCAGCTTTGACCAGAGTTGTTGCTTCGATATACGATCCCCTCGCTGACCAGGTACATCTGCACCGGATTCAACGGACTGAACTGCACGTCAAACACTTCCTCAACATCCTCAATGGCCGATTTGGAAAACGTCACTCCCCCATTGGTCGAATAGAAAATATCGTTTGCACAGGCGGCGATGATTCGCTGACCGGATAGGGTGTCAATCGCCATCTTGGAAACAAAGCCGGACAGCTTCGTGACATACATCCAGCTTTGTCCGTCGTCCGTTGTCTTGTAGACCTCCCCCGTATTGGTTCCACAAAACAGCGTTCCGGGATTCTTGTAGTCCGCCGCCATGGCGTCGATCAAGCCGCCATTGGGCCCGATGTTTGTCCAATTTTGCTGGGCAGCCAACGGTAGGATGGAACATGCAATAAAGAAAACGGACAGTATCAATCTCATACAGCCTCCGCTCTTGAAGTGTCGCTAGAACCAGATGGGAGAGGTAAATTACAAAAGGACCGACGCGATGTCAAACCGAGATCGTTATTGAAAACCCAGCGTGAGGTGACACCCGATGATTTTGAAAATCACCGGATTGGGCGGGCCCTCCCAGCCGTGATGGGTCTCCACATACACAATGGCGATGCGATCTTCAAAAGGGCTCTTCAAGTGTCCCGCAACGCGCGCGGAAAGGATGCCGGAGAAACCGGTTGTCGAGAATCGATAAACGTCTTTATGTCCCAGCGATGCGACATGCACTGACACGCGGATCCGGGTTGCACTTTCCAACCCAAAGTCTTCATTGTAAGTAAACTCTGATTCGCACGTGATACGGTACGTGCGGTTGTCGTGAGACAAGGTATCGGCGCCCAAAGCAAAATCGGACTTGAGACGAATGCCATGAATCCGGAGCGCATCCAACACGAGGGCTTCATTCCGCTTCCAGGCCTCCTCTAGCGATGGAAGATCGTCGGATCCTTCCATGACTTCATAGTCATGATTCCATAGGGTCTGATCGGTGGTGAGATCCTGGATCGTGAAGGCCCATGTCGTCACACCCTTCCCTTCCTCCCACCGCTGGCGGATGTAGGCGATCTTGCCATCACGCGACCAACCCAGCGGAATGAACCGGTCAATCGGGTCGTACGGCGACGAAGACGGGAAACCGTAGTCCATTTCCCGCGGCCGAAAGTTCGATTGACCCACACACGTCACGGCCTCGAAAAGAAAGCATGCGGCAATCATCATGCGATTGATTTCAGTACAACCTGTTCTCATCGCGAGTGTGATGAGTTTGACTCACAATCCCAACTACCGGTCTGACATACGAAAAAAAAAGGCCGCTCCGGAGAGCGGCCTTGAATCCTCGAGAATGGGACTAATACTTGATTTCGATATACCGCTCGTTTCCGTCTGCGTCCTTAAATCGAACCTTGATGGCCTCCTCCAGCTGTCCCGCATCAGGCACATCGCCTTCCTTGGTTTCCGCCACATTGGTGCTGCCGTCCTTACCGGAAGTTCCCGTCTGTCCCTGACCGACACTCACCGTCTGGCCAGATGTCTTGTTGGCCAGTTCGACAATACCTTCGAGTCCCACGACGGTTGTACCCTGATTGCCTTCGAGTACCCAGAATTCAGTTCCCTTCACGCTAGCCACCGACGTCGGCGTGGCCACCTGGAAGGAGCCTTTTTGCTTGGAAACCTTCACGAAAAGCTCGCCAACATCCATGACCAACTGTTTGGAAATCGACTTGCCTTCCCTGGTGCCCTGGATCTTGAGTACGCTATTCGGTTTTACCTTGACGACGGACTTGTCATCGACGAACATGACCGCTGCATACCCGTCTTTCTTGGTCTGCACCTCATCGCCGGAATACAACTGCGAACCCTTGGCGATCTTCGACCAGCCTTTGCTTTGTTTCACCTGGCTGTCGCCGAGCGACTTGAGCACGATTGCGACAGGAGATGCGGTATTGGCGACGGCGAACAGCGCCGTCGAACCGATCACGACGGCCATAGCCGTCAAGATCACCGCTGATGTAAGCAGAACTTTTTTCATGACCATCTCTCCAATACTTATTTTTTTACCAATTTGTCTTCACTTTGTACGCTTCCGGCAAGTCCTTCACTTTCGCGCGAAGCTCATCGGCCGTAGCTTGTTGTCCGTCAATTTCGATCGAGATGGCTTGATACCCCTTCAATTGCTCGTCCAAACTCGTGAGACCCGGAATTGTCTGGAGAATGGCAATAATCTGATCCGTATTCAATGCCGTCGCCGCCTGACCGCCCTTGACGCTGAAGCGATGAATCCGGCTGCGAACGAGATTGGTAGAACCCGTCGTCGGATCTTCCTGGATCATGGCGATCCGCCACAGATATTCGCCGTCGGCCAATCCTGGATTCCATGTCAGATTATTTTCCCTCGCGCGGGAAGGTCCCCCGGCCGTCAGTTGATAAGAACTTTCACTGAGTTCGAGCACCAGACGCTGAGAACTCGTATTCAAAGCGTCCTCTTCTGTCTGACGGGGTTTCAATCTCGCAATCGTCAGAATGAATCGGTTGCCGCCGGTCGCCGACCACTGAAAGAGTGGCAGATTCGACGTTTCGCTGTTATGAGCCGGAACGATCAGATCGACAGTCGCACCCGTCAGGACCTCCGCAATGATCGATCCGCAGGGATCAAAGATGCCCGACCCGGTAACAGCTATGCTGATCGGAAATTCAAACCTACCACTGGGAAGACCGCCGGCAAGCCGCTTCAGAAAATCCTTGTTGATCTTCGGCTTGAGCGGAGACTGGGGCTGAAATCGCGATGGATATTCATTGTTCATGAACTGCGAGACTGACAGGAAATGCGTACCCGGGGGGATTGTCAAGGTGACGACCACATTTTGACTGAAGACGGATTCACCGCCAACCACCAAGCCGATTTGGATATCGCGTTGAGCCGGCGCACCGGTCGTGTTGTTAAACTCTATGCCAAACCGCTGGAACGCGCCCACGTTGCCGGAGCGACCGCCCTCGCCAATCCCAAGCAGGCTCAGAGGGAAGAATTGAAACTGCAGGGACTGCGGCACCGGCGTAATGATCACGCCAGCGCTATTGCACTGTCCAAACGATTGTTGGTTCAGCGCGAACATGCCGAGAACCAGCATGATGCTCAGCGCCTTAGAAACCCCATTCATACGCTCTCCTTGTGCATACTGCACGTTGAATGTTACACGGCTTGATTATAATATACAGATTAACGGTCGACGGGTCAGCCAAATACATAGCACGGTCATAGTACAGAAGAGGAGACAAGTCCTGCTGTGACAACTATCACAACCAAGAAAAAGAATCCGCCTACCAAGGTATTGATTCTTCGACGCTTAGGAAAGATATTTTTCAGACTTCGGGGCATCATTCCTATTCCTTTTCTGATCATCGCTTTTTCCACTGCAGATTCCTCTTCGCACGTCGGGTTTGCTTTCATCGGACTTGGCGAAAGTCTTCGGTTTTGGGCCGCCGGACACATCGGTGTAGACTCCCGTCGAACTCGAAATGCTGCCGCCAATCGGCTTGTCTGCTCGGGACCCTATGCCTGGACGCGGAATCCGCTGTACGTAGGAAACATATCAATCTATTTTGGATTTGCAGTATTGTCAAACGTTTTGTTTCCCGCATTCCCCGGCATCGTGGTCATCACCTATGTGGTGATCTACGGGGTAATTGTCCGATACGAAGAAGGCTTTCTGGAACTGCGATTTGGGCCGGAGTACCACGATTATTGGAACCGCGTGTCCCGGTGGATACCGACAAGATTCGCAGGAAGAACCGGTCGCCGATTCGAGTTCTCCAGAGCCATACGATCCGAGATGTGGACGCTGGCCGCGCTCGCCGCCGTGGGAGGTTTGCTGTGGCTGCGAAAAAGTCAGTTGATGACTTGGTAGTGGTTGTTTCGGCGCTTCGGGATATACCCCGCATCTGAGATGATCTTCTCGATGTCCTGGACCGTGACGTTGAAGCGGGTTCCGTTTTGACTCACGACGTTCTCTTCAATCATCAGACTCCCAAAGTCATTGGCGCCGAATGTCAGACCCATTTGTGCGACCTCCTTGCCCTGCGTCACCCACGACACCTGGAAGTTATCGATGTTGTCCAGAAGAATGCGGCTGATCGCCAACGTTTGAAGGTAGTCGACTGTCGTCGTGGTCTGCACGTCGGGGTGCCGGCCGAGCGGAACGTTGTCGGGCTGAAAATTCCATGGAATGAATGCGGTAAATCCCCGCGCGTATTTCCCCAGACTATCGTCCTGCAGATCCCGAATCTTGAGCATGTGCTCGACCCGTTCTTCGAGGGTCTCGACGTGTCCGTACATCATCGTGGCCGTGGTCGTCAGCCCGACTTTGTGGCAAACGCTGTGGACTTCCAGCCAGCGCTTCGCATCGCATTTCCCGCGTGAAATTTCCTTCCGAACACGGTCGGACAGAATTTCCGCTCCCGCCCCCGGCACGGAATCCAGACCTGCGTCTTTGAGGCGTTGCAGACAGTTTTCCAATGACAAATCGCTCATCTTTGCGAGATAGTCAATTTCAGGAGCGCTCAGGCAATGAAGCCAAACCTTGGGATACGTGGCTTTGAGATGCCGGAAGAGGTTCTCAAAGTAGTCGATTTTGAGCTTGGGATTCAATCCACCCTGCATGAGAATCTGGATGCCCTCCAGACGGAGCAGTTCATCGATCTTCTCGTCTATATCGTGATGCGCCAGCACATAGCCCTCAGGGCTGCCAACCGGTCTGTAAAATGCGCAGAAACTGCATTTGTCGACGCATACATTAGTGTAATTGATATTTCGGTCGATGATGTAGGTGACCGTACGATCGTTCTTCTTGCGCTGGCGCATGATGTCCGCCAGCATCCCGAGGAGCGGCAGTTCTTTGCAGCGGTACAGATCCATTCCGTCCTCAAACGTCAGACGCTCACCCCGGTCGATTTTATCAAAAACAGATTCCAACATGCGCTATCCTTTCGCAGCGAGGGTAGGAAAATCCGGTGAGACATTCAAGAAAATCATGCCGCCGTTTCTGCCGTTTTCATTAGGACCGCCCTTCACGGGTGTTTCTCATTTGCGCGACGGGACGTATTTGGCTACATTTTCGCCATGGCGGAATTCATCGCATACAGAAATGGCAAATTTCTGCCGGAGTCCCAGATCAGCCTGTCGTGCATGGATCGTGGATTCTTGTACGGTGACGGAGTTTTCGAAACGATGAGGAGCACGCAGGCAGGCGTTCTTGCCTTTTATGATCATTACGAACGTTTCAAAGACGGAGCGGATCGGTTGAGAATTCCGATGCCATTGCGGCCGATCGATCTGCGCTCCGCGATCCGCGATTTGTTGATGCAAAATAATCTGATCGATGCGACCATTCGTTGCACATTGACGCGGGGTCTCACGGACAGTTTTGGATTCGGGTTTTCGCAGTCGGCCCGTCCGACCCTTGTTCTTGCCGCGCGCCCGGCGCGGAAGCTCCCCGACGACATTTATCGAAAGGGAGTTGCTGTCGAACTCCAGACGGCCGACTGGATTCATGACGGCATCAAATCCACGAGTTCGCAGTCATACGTGATGGCCAAGCAGTTGGCGCTCGACAAGGGAAGTTATGATACTCTGCTGGTGCGCAGTGATGACATCGTGATGGAGGGGACGTCCAGCAACGTTTTCATCATCCAGAAAGGCACGGTGCGCACCCCGCCGCTGTCGGATGGCATTCTGCCCGGCATCACCCGGAAGCGTGTGATCGAACTACTGAACGATCGAATGTCGATTCCATTTGCAGAAACTGCATTCACAAAATCCGAGTTGCTCTCTGCAGACGAAGTCTTCCTCACCAACACGAACGTCGACGTTCTGCCGGTAACGCGGATTGCCGGTCAGAAAATCTCCGATGTCATCGGCGAAATCACATCGAAGATCCTGATGCACTTTCGTCAGACCCTTGTGGAAATCGCGCAGTAAGCGTGTCCGTAACTCCAGACATTTTTCGATTGCTGCGCGTGAGCTCTCCGTATTCTGTGGCGTTGATGAGCGCTCTCGAGGGCCATCGCCATTCCCGCCAGTCGATTGTGGGTCTCTTTCCGTGTATCGTTTGGTCGTCCCGCGGTCGCCGGATCACGCGAACGGACCTGCGCACGGGGCGCTCCGACGTCCGGGAAGGACCTCCGATGGAGGTGTTTGCATCCGATCAGGCGGAGTGGTCATCCCACGGCCAATGGGCGATGGGGTACTGGGGATACGACTTGAAGGACCAGCTGGAGCGGCTGGCCGATCGGGCCACGCGGGAATGGGATCTCCCGGACGCACTGTGGCTCATTTTCGACTCCGTTCTCTCTTTCAATCACACCACGCAGGAGTGGTCGCAGTTCGGAAAAGACGCACGCACCGCGTCTGCATGGCAATCCGTCCCGGATGAGTGCATTCGCGAACCGCGGCGGGATCGCCAATATTCCGTCCGCAGTCAGATGTCCAAAGACGACTATCTTCGCGCAGTCTCCGATATCCGCAAACGCATTGCACAGGGCGATGTGTACGAAGTGAATTTCACCCAGCGCTTTCATGTCGACATTTCGGATTACGATGGCCGCGATGCCGACGTGATGGAAGCATTGCTGGCGGTGACTCCCTCTCCATTTTCCGCCATGATTCGAACCCCGGAGCTTTCGGTATTGAGTTCGTCGATGGAGAGATTCCTACGAATCGAAGGCGCCCGCCTATCGTCCGAGCCCATTAAGGGAACTCGTCCGAGGGGGCGGACATTTGATGAAGACGAGGATCGATTTCTGTCCCTGACCCATTCCGCAAAGGACAGAGCCGAAAATCTGATGATCGTCGATTTGACGCGCAACGACCTGGGACGCGTTGCAGAACCCGGGTCGGTCCGCGTTCCCCGCCTCTTCGGTATCGACCGATACGAAACGGTCTTTCAAATGAGTTCAACGATTGAAGCTGTGTTGCAAAACGGGCGTGAGTGGGCCGACGCCCTCCAAGCGGCTTTCCCACCCGGTTCCATGACCGGAGCTCCCAAAATCGCCGCCATGAATGTGATCGAAGAGCTTGAGCCTGTGAAGCGTCAAATCTATTCCGGCGCGCTGGGTTACATAGCTCCCGACGGCACTTGTGATCTATCTGTGATTATTCGCACACTCATTCTTCAGGGAAACCGCGGCTACTTTCAGACAGGTGGAGCGATCGTGTGGGACAGCGACCCGGAAACGGAATTCGAAGAATGTCAGCACAAGGCGCGTGGCATCCTGGACTCGCTTCAGCGATGGTCGGAGGTCAGCGTTTGCCGTACGATTGAATGAACTGACGGATCCCTTCCAGAATTCCCTCGGCCATTTTGTTTTGACCTGATTCCGATTTCAGAAATGCCTCTTCCGTGGGATTCGAAATGAAGGCGGTCTCCACCAGAATGCAAGGCATGGATGCCCCCATGAGGACATAAAACGGGGCCTGCGAGACACCCCGATTGACGAGATCGAGGCGTTTGTCCAGGCCTTTTTGAACGACGTCCGCCAGTTCCTCACTCTCCCGTACAAAAACCGATTGCATCATGTTAGCCAGGATGAACTTTTCATTGGTGAAATCGCCATACTGATGCTGTTCCTCCTCGAGTTGGATCACTTCATTTTCCTTGCGGGCAACGGACAACGCCTCGTCGTTCCGACTGGGACTCAAGAAGAACGTCTCAAAACCGTTGGCTTTGGAGCTCTTGTTCGAATTGCAATGGATGGAAACAAACAGTTTTGCGTTTTGGGAATTGGCGTACTGCGTTCGGCCCTTGAGCGTCACGTAGGTATCCGTATCCCGCGTATACTCGACTTTGATTTTCAACTTCTCCTCAATGAGCTTTCCCAGCTTCAAGGCGATCGCAAGCGTGATGGTTTTTTCTTTGGTTCCTCCTTTGCCGGAGGCGCCGTTGTCTTTGCCGCCATGACCGGCATCGATGACCACTTTGTCAATCTGCCATTGATTCTTGGTTTGGATGGCCTTGGTCTCCAGAGGTGTCCGCAAGCTGACAAAGATATACTCGCCCTTTTCGTCGATCGATATGTCCTGACCTTCGATCTTTCCGTTCAACTGGAATGAGAGCTGAACGGACGCCTTGTGTTGGAATGCGAGGGCCTTGCCGATCAATGCGAACGTCTCGGCTTTGCGGATGTGCGTGGATACGTCAGGAGCGTAAGTCGCTCCGGAAACCGTGAGGTACACCCAGTTTTTGTTTCTCCAAATCTCCACTTCACCGGTGCGGAATTTTCTGGCGGTATGAACGCGAATAAGCAGACCGTTTGCCTTGAGATCGAAATCGATGTCGGTCAGCGTGTGGGGAGACGTGATCGCGGTTCGTTCGGTATCTGCCGTCACGACCATCGTCGGGGATGATTTCAACTTCGTTCCGGGCAGTGTGATCGGAGTTGGCAACAACGCGTTCAAGATCGGCAAGAACTCGTCAACCGGCACAAAAATCACGCCATCGACGAGGATGGCAGAAACGGCCATCTGAACAACCTGTTTTTCGTTAATGACGACAAAGGGATTGTGCGCGGTGACCTTGACTTCGTGCTGCGGAAGATACAAAACCGATTTCTTCTTGATCGGATTGTCAAAAATCTTGGCTTCGACGAACTCCGCAAGGTCCCGCAACGAAAGATAATTCTGATCCCCGGAAAACAGCGGAACCATCTCCTTCTTTTGAGATCCGCGAACCAATGAAATGGGTTGTTGCGCCGCCAGAGGAAGAGCCATCATCAGGAAAATCGCAAATCGAATCACAGCGCCCGTCCCGCAATGTCTTTTCGAAAGTGCATGCCATCAAACCGAATGGACGCGGCCGCCCGATAGGCTCGATCCACAGCCTGCCGCAGCGATGAGCCGGACGCCGTGACAGAAAGAACACGACCTCCGGCGGTGACGTAGTTCTGATTGTCGCGTGCCGTACCCGCGTGGAAAATCCAAGACGACTCACCGACAAGATCGAGGCCCTGGATAATCTTGCCCTTTTCGAACGCGTCCGGATATCCGCCCGATGCCAGCACGACGCATGCGCAATGTTCGTCCGTGATTTCCACCGGGACATCCGACAATCGCCCTTGCGCGACCGCAAGGCACACCTCGGCGAGGTCCGACTTCAGCAGCGGCATCAGCACCTGGCATTCCGGATCTCCAAAGCGACAGTTGAATTCGATGACTTTCAGTCCCTCTTCCGTGATCATGAGCCCGCAATACAGCACGCCACGATACGGACGCCCTTCGCGACGCATCGCCTCCAGCGTCGGCTCGATAATCTTCCTGCGAATCTCCAACATCAAGGCATCCGTCACGATCGGTGCGGGAGCGTATGCGCCCATCCCTCCTGTGTTTGCGCCTGTGTCGCCATCAAACACTCTCTTGTGATCTTGAGCGGCTGGCAGGATGGAGTAGTCCACGCCATCCGTCAGGACAAACACGGACGCTTCGGGGCCGTGGATCTTTTCTTCGACCACGATCCGATTTCCGGCTTCGCCAAATTTCCTTTCCTTCATGATCGTGCCCACGGCCTCCAGCGATTGCTCGACCGTCTCACAGACGATCACGCCTTTGCCGGCGGCCAAGCCGTCCGCCTTGATCACCATGGGGCGGTTCATTGTGCGAATGAATGCCATCGCTTCATCGGCGGAATCGAAGGCCCCGAAAGCCGCCGTCGGAATTTCGTATTTCCTCATCAGTTCCTTCGCAAACACCTTGCTGCCTTCAATTTCGGCGGCGCGCGCCGTAGGACCGAAGATCGGCAGACCTGCCGATTCAAACCGATCTACAATTCCCAGCGTCAAGGGCTCTTCTGACCCGACAATCGTCAGACCGACACCATGCGTCCGGGCAAACGACAACAATCGCTCCGTCTCACGAATGGACGTCGGGACGTTTTCGCAGAGGAGAGCCGTACCGGCGTTCCCCGGAGCGCAATAGATCTTGGACACGCGCTCAGATTGGCTCAGCTTCCAGACCAGCGCATGCTCGCGCGCACCGGCTCCAATCACCAAAACCTTCACCGTGGCCATCCTTTTGCGGGCGTGCGGCGGGAGTCGGATAAACGGACCTTGACCGCGCGATCGCGGGATGGGCTATGACGTACGCGAGCACACATCCGTTTCATCATGAGGATCTGACAGACTGATTCAAATGGGTGTTAGTGGTTCGAGTTCTCGCGAAATTCAAATCGATGGTCGGTCCAGGCTTGAATCGCCTTGGTACCGTCGGATGCAGGATTATACCGACATTTGTACACCGTTTCAATGGCGAGTTGTTCCAACAGGTCGCTGCCGGTGGTGTTCTGCTTGACGCGATGGTTGATCACCTTGCCGTCCGTATCCACCTGCACTTCGAGGACGACCATCCCGCGGATGCCTTTCTTCTGCAACTCTTTCGGATACTCCGGAAACTTGCTGACCATGAGTTTCGGTGGAAAGTATTCTGCCGTCTTTTTCTTTCCGGGAGGATTCGGCGGCGCAGGAATCGTGAGCAAACCATCCTCCGACCCAAAGATCAGGTCTGTATCGTCGATCAACACCTCTTGCATCTTGGCAGAAGCGATGGGAATGACCGGCTTGATAGGAACACCTTTGGTCGAGATGGGCTGCAGGGTTTGCGGAATGTCGATGACTTCCACGCTGACTTGGGGAATGAAAATCTCGCGGTGAGCCGGATCTGTTTTGGGGTAGAAATTAAGTACTCCGGCTACCAGGATCAGAGCAGACAGAAAACCGACCTCGAGATGGAGACGGTAATTTTCTTTCAAGTGGTGGCGCGTACTCGAGAGGACAGGAGATTTCACGTCAACGGTCATACCCTCAATCTATCGGCCATGAGATTGAACCTCAATAACCCTTTTGGGGGCGTTACGCGCCGTGAATGTCGATGAGTTCGGCGCCTTTCACCAGGTGATCCAGCAGGCGGCGTGTGAAGACGCGAACCATGCGCTTCCGATACCCAGGTCGGAAGTTGGTCAGGTCCATCGGCTTCGCTGCATCATGCGCGATCTGAGCGGCGCGATCCATATCCTCATCGCTTATCTTCTTTCCGATCAAGACTTCCTGCGCCTCACCCACTTCGTAGGGACAAGAAAAGATCGCGCCGAGCACGACCTTGGCGTCGGAACACACTTCATCCGGTCCGATGGTGACGCTCACGCAGACGCCCAGCATCGGGTAATCCATCACTTGTCTTCTGCGCAATTTCATATACGCGGCGCGAAACCCCGTCGGCGGAATCGGCACATGGACATCCATCAGAAGTTCATCTCCCGCCAGCGTGTGGTAATTCATCCCGTCATTCCGGTAAAAATCCTTCAGTGCAACGAGTCTCTCGCCACGCGAACTGACGATGCGCATTGACGCGCCCAGGGCGTACAGAACGGGAACCGAGTCGCAGGACGAGATCGCATAACATCGCGAACCACTGGGCGCGACGCGGCACACCTCTCCGTCTTTCTTCATACAGTGGTGGATGGCCTGCCGCCAGAACTTGGACTGGTTGTAATAATAGCACCGGGTGTCCAGCAGGATGTTTCCCCCGATCGTACCTTTGTTTTGCAGCAAGGGCGTGGCTACTTTTGAAACCGCGTTCGCCAGCACGACGTAGTGGGTGGCGACCGCAGGATGGCGGATCAACTCCGACAGAGTGACCCCCGCACCAACGACCAGTCCTTTCTGCGGATCCATGGTGATGGTCTTGAGTTCCGGAATGTTTGCAAGGCTGATCAAATGAGACGGTTCGAATAATTTGTTCTTCATGCTGGGAATCAGATCAGTGCCGCCGGCGAGAACTTTTGAACCTTTGTGCCGGCCCAGCATGTCAACGGCTTCTTCGACGGTCCGCGGGGCGAGGAACTCAAACGAGGGCAGGGTCAGCATGGCATCTCCGAATCAGGCAACCAACGTGCTGGTGGACAGGTTCTTCAGAATCTGAATTCGCTCGGCGGGTCGGGCAGCGCCGAAAATATATGAACCGGCGACCAACACATTTGCACCCGCCTTCATCACGCGGAGGCCTGTTTGCTCTGTAATGCCGCCGTCCACTTCCAGGAAAATCTTTCGATGACCGATCATCTCTTTGAGGGTTCGGATCTTCTGCAGCGAGGAGTCGAGAAATTCTTGTCCACCGAATCCTGGATTGACGGACATGACCAGAACGAGATCGGCGTCGTCAAGGACGTATTCAATCGTGTGGGGCGGGGTTGCCGGATTCAAAACGACTCCCGCCTTGGCTCCACTCTCGCGAATGGCGTGCAGTGTCCGCTGCAGGTGGACACAGGCTTCCTGATGAACGGAGAGGATATCGGCGCCGGCATTCCGGAAGGCGCCGAGATACCGATCGGGGTGTTCGATCATGAGGTGTACGTCCAGCGGAAGGTTGGTGATCTTGCGGAGATGCTCGACAACAACAGGACCAATCGTCAGATTGGGCACAAAGTGCCCGTCCATCACATCTACATGAATCCAGTCAGCGCCTGCCTTCTCCGCCGCACGGACGTCTTGTTCCAGATTGGCAAAGTTGGCCGACAAAATGGATGGAGCAACCACAGGCATGGCCGAACATAGAAAAAACACCGTCAAGAAGCAATGGTCGTTGTCCGCCTACTCGACGGAAGGAATGTCGAGAGGTGTCAGACCGTAGCAAGCGCCCGCAGGCGCGTTGAAGGAGACAACGGTCTCGGACCGACGCGGGGCCGCTTTTTCTTTTTCTGATAGCCGCGGGCTAGTTCGATGAAAATTCCCGTGTCGCGTTCCCAGTCGGATTTGGTGCCGTCAAAATAGAAAACCTTGATGGGGATGTCGTCGTGTTCCCGACTCACTTTCGGATAAATGGCTTCGCAAACAATTCCATTCATGCACGTGAAGGGACTGATATCCAAAACGCCGTCGGCTCCCTTTTCGTACATGTAGATCGCTTTGCCGGTGCTCAACACCATTTCTCCAAACGCGCCCGTGTGAGGGAGGTACGGACGACTGCGCTCCAAAATCTCTTCGCAAGAGCCCGGTTCTTCCAAACCGCGAAAATCTTCCTTGAACAGACTGACCAATTCGTGTTCGTCTTTGTGCTGAATGTGGTTCTTGATCTTGGACACGAGCATCTTCTTGGAAAAGCGCTCGCCGGCCTCGCGGAGGTTCTCCTGCTGGCGGAAATTGGTTTGCCAAACCCATTCCGCGATATCCGCGATCCACGCCTCGCCACCCTGCGATTCGATGACGCGGATAATGTCTTCATTGGCAAACGTGTCGAGCCGGCAATAGATCTCTCCCACCACACCGATCAGGGGTCGATCGTTTGTGTAGCGGGCCGGAATCTTCCGGAAGCGTTCCCGCGTTCGGATCATGGCCTGTCGAATAACTCCCATGTGGTCCTTGGAGGGTAGGCCGGGTTTGCCAATGGCATCGCAAACGTCGTTCAGACATTCCTGGAACACATGATCGGTCTCGCCCTTCTGCAACTCGTACGGCCTCGTCTTAAGAAGTAATTTTCTCAAAATATCCGCCGCGACCAGCGCGCGCCACGCGATTCGGGCAAAACCTTTGCCTTCCTCGCCGAACTGGTCGTAACCGTCTTCGCCGCGCGGCGACATCACCATGACGTCCGGGTAACCGAGTTTTTCAAAAACCCGCGTGACGTAATGTGCGTACTGTCCAAATCGACACGGCCCCTGGGCCAGAGGCATGAGGAATGCCGTGCGGTTGGGATCGAATCCGGGTTGCCGGGCAATCTGTACAAAGCCACCCATGGTAACCGCTTGCGGATAACATTCGTCTCCACTCGTGTACTTCTTTCCGAGTTCAATGGTTTCCGCGTCGGATTTCGGTACGGGCTCTGCATCAAAACCGATCGCATGAAAGGCGGCCGCCATCGTTTGCGCGCCTTCGTCACTCATCCGAGGGATGTACAGCGTGCGTCCATGCAGTGTCTTCTTCATACCGCCTCCGCCAAAATCGGGGTGTGTTGGAAAAATCCCTTGCTGTCCAAATACGCCTCGCACCGCGTCATGACCCCTGCATCGTTCTGGTGCCCGTCGAGTTGGAGTGTCAAGAAAGGCTTACCGGAGGCGTCCGCCACGTAATGCTTGATGTACGAATCGGGACCGCATTTGAAGTTGGTAATGTAAATGAGATGCAGATGATCCCGTCCGCGTATGTATTTGGCGATCTGAAGGATTTTGCGTCCCGAATTCCAAAACATGTTCGGATTGACGTCGGCAATGTCGATCGAAGAGGCGTCGACGAAGTCCATGGGAATGACGTTGATGCCGTAGACGTCCCGAAGCTTGTTGGGTACATTCAGATTGACTCCGCGATCGTTCAGGTTGTATACGCGTCCCACGAGAAGGATCGCCATCTCGTCGGATACTTCCAGCGTGCGGAGCGCCTCGCGTCCCGCCTCCAACATGCGTTCCTGGAAGTGTTTCTGTACGGCGTAGGCCGCCCGTACCGCCTCTTCATTGCGGCGGCGCGAGACTCCCAGACGGCGCATGGTCTCGTACAACGCTTGCGTCACATCCATCGGACCGAGACGAAACCGAAGTTCCGGTGAAAGAATCTTGTTCGCATGCGCTTCAAACGCCGCGGCGCTGCGCAGCACGAACGGCAGGGTCTGCGTCCACGGACAGTGATGCGATTTCACTTCGGGAAAGGGGGTCTCCGCATTGATCATGTTGGGCTGGAATACAAAGTCGACGCCCTTGTCGAGAAGATTCTTAAAGTGCCCATGCGCAATCTTGATCGGGTAGCAGGGTTCCGCGACCGTGGTTTCGATGCCGGCCTTTGCGATTTCCGAATTGGTCGGATCGGAAATGACCACCTGGAAACCCAACGAAGTAAAATAGGCATTCCAGAATGGAAACTTCTCGTAGAAGTGCATACTCCGCGCCAGTCCGATGCGGACGCCTTGACTTCCGGGCTCCCGGTATGATTCGAGCAGCCATTGTTCGCGGAGGTCGTAGAGATTCGGAATGACGGGCTTTTTATTGGCGCGTGATTTCTTACGGAATTTGTCGGAACACTTATCCCCCCAGAACGTCTTTTCCGAGTCGACCTTGATCTCCTGCATGTCGCAGTAGTTCGAGCAGGCGCGGCACGTGAAGTGTCGGACCGTGTAGTCGACGGCGTCGAGGGAGAAGCCGCGGAATGCGGTCTGCTCTCCGGTTTGTTGGATCTTCTCGCGGGCCAGGATGGCCGCGCCGATGGCGCCCACGACGCCGTTGTGCGGGGGCACGATGATCTGCTTGCCCAGAACAAGAGAAAACGCCGCCGCGACGGAATCATTGTACGCCGTGCCGCCCTGGAAATAAATCGTCTCACCGATCCGACGACCGCGCACCACACGATTGAGATAATTCAACGCGATCGAGTACGCCAGACCGGCGGCGATGTCCTCCTTGGTGGAACCCATTTGGACGTACGCGTTGATGTCTTTCTCCATAAAAACCGTACACCGCTCGCCGAGCTTGATCGGCTGACGAGATTGCATGGCCAATTGCGCGAATTCGACCTTGATGCGAATGCCCAGTTTCTCGGCCTGTTCTTCGAGGAAGGATCCGGTGCCGGCCGCGCAGGCTTCGTTCATGGCAAAATCGGTCACCACGCCGTCTTCCAGACTGATGAACTTCGAGTCCTGGCCGCCGATTTCAAAAATCGTATCCACCTGGGCGTCCAGCAATTTCTTACTGATGTACATTGCGCCGGTTTTGTGCGCGGTGATTTCATCCTTGATGACGTCCGCACCGGTCAGTTCGCCGATCAGTTCCCTGCCCGACCCGGTCGTGCCCACGCCGCGAACGACGATTTTGTCGCCAAGCAACTGCTGGATTTCTTTGAGACCGGCATTGACAACTTCGATCGGCCGGGCTTGTGTGTACACGTAAATTTCGTGGACGATATTGGAGTCGTCGTCGATGAGGACAAAATTCGTACTGACCGAGCCGATGTCGATACCCAGATACACGTCGATGGGTAGTGCTTTTCCGTCAAATGTGTAGGGTCGTACCCGGTCTCGCAAGAAGACAACGTTCTTCGTGTTCAGCGGCTGACTGGTATCGACCGGTTCACGAACGCCGTCGTGGATGGACTCGAGTTTTTCGGTCAGGCGTGAGAAGTCTTTCTTGTAGGATTCCATGATCAAGAGCGCCGCCCCGATTGCGCCGTACCAGGCGTAGTGCGGCGTGATGATCAGATCTTCCTCAGAGAGTTCAAACAGGCGCCTCATCGCCTCGACCACGCCCTCGTTGGCGGCGACGCCGCCGATGAAGAGCGCTTTGGGTACGACTGCTTTCCCGCGGACGATGCTGCTTTTGAAATTCCGCACGACCGCTTCGCACAATCCCTTGAGGATGGCTGGGGGCGGATGTCCCTTTTGTTGGGCATGGATCATGTCGCTTTTCGCAAACACCGAGCAACGTCCCGCGATGGTCGTCGTGGTCGGAGACTGCAGGACGATCTTGCCGACCTCTTCGATGGGGTATTGCAGCCGCGTCGCTTGTTGATCCATGAAGGAACCGGTCCCGGCGGCGCAGTCGCCGTTCTTTTCGTAGTCCGCGATGTGGATGGACCCGCCCTGTTCTTCCAGTCGCAGATACTTGGCGTTGTCTCCGCCCATTTCGAATACGGTTCGTATTTCCGGATGAAGGGTCGACACACCTCTGGAAAGAGCGCGAAATTCGTTTTCAAAATCCCCCTCGAGAAATTTCGCCACCGCTCGCCCACCTGTCCCCGTGAGATTGATCCCGTGGATGCGCTCTGCCGGCAGAACACGCAACAACTCGCGAAGAAGTTGACACGTTGCCCCAATCACCTCTCCATTGGTTCGACGATAGTCAGAACGCAGGATGAAATACGGACCGGAGGAGAAAGAGACGAAATTCGGGCAATGTGGGAGGGGCGATCTACTGACCGCCGCCACTTTGACACTGATGGAGCCGACATCCATTCCGATGGTGACAGCATCCGGCAACATAGAAGACATCTTTGAACCCTCGCGTGTGTTTAATGGAATACTATAATTCGTAACCCAATACTAACCCAAATAACCAGCAACAACTGCACTCGCCATCATGATCAACGCAACAAGCGGCAGAGTAGAGCACAACTTGAAGGAAGGAGACATGTGCAGGCCCCGATAGCGTATAGTTGTGCGTACCGTCTTACCGGCAATGCGTGCAATGTAGCAAACACTGACCGGTCAGCACTGAGAAAGGTCATAAAAAACCGGCATAATTGCGTGTGGAGTCTGCAGGGGAATCACTCGGTTACCTGAAAAATCAAGGGGATATCCGCCTTGCGACAATCTGGAGGCGGGGCATTGCGCGGATTTCGACTCACCCTTACTTTGCCTCAGACAATCCACGAACGACGGAGGTTATATGGAAACATCAACCTGGTCTCGATGGACCGCGGCCTTGCTTCTTTTGGCAGGGTGTACAGAGGACCCGTCGCCGACGAATCCGGCGGATTCGCCGTATGAGGTGGTCATCATCCCCGCGGATTTTTTGCCCGCCGATTCCATCACGGGCAACACCTACTTTCCCATTTCCGTCGGCCGCATGATGATCTATGAAGGCCGCGATGGCAGCGACGCCATTCGGGTGGAAGAGCGAGTCACGGACAGTGAGAGGACGATTCTGGGTGTGCAGTGTCGCGTTGTCAATGCGAGAGAGTTCGAGAATGACGATCTGATCGAGGACACCTTTGACTGGTACGCGCAAGACCGGGACGGCAACGTCTGGTATTTTGGCGAAGACTCACGCGAAATCAAGAATGGTCAGGTCGCGGGAACGAGCGGGTCGTGGGAAGCCGGTGTGGACGGAGCGATGCCGGGAGTCCTGATGATGGCCAGACCGTTCATTGGAGCATGGTATCGGCAGGAGTTCTACGAAGGGGAGGCGGAAGACGTCGCCCAGGTTCTGACGCTCGGAGACACTCTATCCGTGCCCTACGGCTTCTTCGCCAATTGCCTTCGCACGATGGAGTACAGTCCTCTGGAACCGGGCACGGTTGAGAACAAGATCTACGCTCCCGGAGTGGGACTGCTTCGCGCCATCGCTGTGAAGGGCGGATCGGATGCGGAAGACCTCAGCGCGGTGATCAGTCCCTGACGGGAAAGTCTTCGGCATGCAGTACATTGCCGGATGCCTGACGACAGTATCCGTCGTACACGCGAGCCTATTTGTGTTTCGTGAATTAACTCCTTGCTTTAGTACAGACAGGCGCGGATATTGACAGAGAATCGGTTCCCAGTCCCGTCCATCCCGACGAGTCAAGAGTATGCGGTTGATGTGTATCCATTTGTTCGTTGTGTGTATAGCCGTGCCCGTCGACGCACAAGAGACGTTTACAGAGGGCGGTTCGTTTGCCACCTGTCGTCAGCCCTCCGCCATGGTTGTCACCGATGTCAATAACGACGGCACGCCCGATGCGATCGTGAGTGGAAGAAGCTCCAATTACCAAAACGGCGTGTTGGCCTTTCTCTATGGCGCGGGTGACGGTACGCTGCGCGAGAGGATCGAGATGCCCACCGGTTCATTCCCGGCTTCCCTGCAGGTCACCGATGTTCACAAGGACGGACTCGGCGATGTGCTCGTGGCGCACGACAATGACCAAACCATCCTTTGTTATGCCAATGAAGGGCTGGGCGGCTTCAAGCTGAAGGAAACGACGAAGTTGAAAATCAAGCCGTCGCTCTTCATGACCGGCGATTTCAACAAAGACGGAAATCCGGACGCGGCCCTTGTGCCGCAGGATGGAACCGAACTCCAAGTGTGGAAAGGAACCGGCAAAGGGTCGTTCAAGTTCGGCGCAGCGTTTGCCCTGCCGGCCAGACCCGTGGACATGATCGTGGCAGATTTCGCCGGAAACGGACAGTCGCAGGCACTGATGAAGATGGACAATTCCACGATCGTCCATCTGGTTGCGCCGACCGAAAAATCCGGCAAATGGGAATTTGCAACGGCGACCTTTGACATGCGTACCGATCCGTATTTCGCAAAGGTCGCTGACATGGATGGCGACGGGATTGATGACGCGACCGTACTCAAACGCAGCGCGGCGGAAATCCAGATCATCTATGGCGAGAGCGCGGGTCTGTTTCTAGACAAGTCCGTGTCGATCCCGGTATCCACGACCTCCCTGGACTTTGCATTGGCCGATTTCAACCGCGACGGGAAGCCGGATATCGCCGTTCTCGATCCGACGAATGAAGTCGTCAAGATCTATCTGAACCAGCATGCCGGATCCTCCAAGGCGCGCATCGACCCCAACCGATGCGCGGTCATTTATTCCACAGACTATTCCAAAGCAAACACCGCGGATGTCGGCATGCTTTCATCGTTCCCCTCCGTGAGCATGTTGTTGTACGACGGCGCGGGCAACCTCGTGCGCGAGTATTTCAAGTTCGACTCGGATCTTGCCGACGGACAATTTGGCCTGGAGTGGGACGGCCTGGACGGGAAAGAACAGTCTGTCGCCGAGGGGCAATACGTTTTCTATTACAAACTCGGCGTACTCGTTCTCACCCGCATCATAAAGAAATAGCCCGTTTTGAAACACCTGATCCTCGCACTGCTGTGTCTTCCACATTTATCTTACGCTCAGTCGGCACCCTCTCGTCTGGCCAAAGAGATTGACAAACTGATTAACCAGTATTTCCTGGAGAATGCAAGCTGGGGCATCCGAGTGGAATCTCTGCAGAACGGCGAGGTCCTCTACGAGCACAACGCGAAGAAGTCTCTGATT
Organism: uncultured Bacteroidota bacterium; assembly: GCA_964602985.1. Lineage (GTDB taxonomy): Bacteria > CLD3 > CLD3 > SB21 > SB21 > CAYZJB01. The sequence continues at coordinate 104,480 of CAZRTJ010000004.1, read as the reverse complement.
CCGGCATCAAACGTGAAAATTCTGACCTCCTTGTTCGCGCTGGACCGGCTGGGTCCGGACTTTCAATACGTGACGCCCGTCTTCTTGGTCGGTCGAGTGGATAGCGACAGTGTCTTCACGGGAGACGTGATCGTCCGCGGATCGGGCGACCCGACGATCTCCGGCAGATTCCACGACGACAAAGTCACACGCGTGTTCCAGGATTGGGCCGACAGCCTCCGACGGGCCGGTATCCGTGAGATTCGGGGCCGCATCCTGGGCGATGACAACGCGATGGGCGATGAACTGCTCGGGCGGCATTGGGAATGGGACAGCGAATCGTACTGGTACTCCGCGCAGATCAGCGCATTGACGTTCAACGACAACTGCGTCGATTATTTCGTCATCCCCACACGCGCGGGCGAACTGGCGCGGATCCGCCTGGACCCGCCGACGTCGTACGTGGAAATCGACAATCGGATTCAGACGGTCATTGCCGAGAAGAACGGCGGCGAGGTCGACTTTGTTCGCGATCGCTGGACCAATCGCATCCTTGCGACGGGACGTGTCGCCGTGAACAATGGAGTGCACACAGGCAATGTCGCAGTTCACAACCCCACGCAGTACGCCGTTCATGTCTTCAGGGAAACCCTGCTCTCCAAAGGGATCGTCGTCACCGGCGGCGTTTACGATCTGGACAGCATACCCGGATACGTCTATCCGCCGACGTCGCAAGGCGTAGACAGCTTCTGGCAAGTGGCGGCCTATCGGTCGCCCCGACTGGAAGAAATTCTCAAAGTCATCAACAAACGCAGTCAGAATTTGTTTGCAGAACTCGCCCTGCGAACCGTGACGGCGGTGAAGGATACGAATGGCCGCGGTGAGTTTGCATTGCAGAAGTTGCTGGAATTTCTAGATTCCGCCGGCTGCAACGTGAAGCAACTACGAATTCAAGACGGATCCGGGTACGCGCGCACGAATCAAATTAGTCCGGCCGAATTGGTCCACCTATTGAAGTACGCGCGCAGGCATCGATACTGGAAGGCGTTCAAGGAATCACTGCCGATCGCCGGGATCGACGGGACGCTGAAACTCCGTATGAAAAACACTCGCGCCGAAGGCAACGTCCGCGCAAAGACCGGCTTTCTCGACAACGTTCGGACGATTTCCGGATTCGTGCGTACGGCGGACAATGAAGAATTGGTGTTTTCCATCATGTGCAATCATTTCACCGTGGACCGTCTGGATGTGGAAAAGGTTCAGGATGAGATTTTGGAAACGCTGGCCACGTTTACGCGGCGATGAAAGGACACTGTGTGAAGATCGCGGTTCTCTTGTTTTGCTTTTCCGCGACGACTTGGTCGGGTGAAGGAGGCCAGACGGGTTTCGCCTTTCTGCGCATCGGTTCCGGGGCGCGTGCGGCCGGCATGGGAGAAGTCGGCGTGGCATCCGCCCACGACCCTTCCGCGGTCGTGTGGAACCCGGCACTGTTGACCCTGATTCCGCGAGACGCGGTGACGATGAATTACAATCGCTGGATCGAAGATGTGCGTCATCACCTGTTGGCGTTCAAAGGCGGCGGCGAGCGTTCAGCCTGGGCGGTGCATCTGATCTACACCGGAGTCGACGGCATCCAGAAGCGGGAGATTCCCAGCGAGTCTCCTACGGCGGTCATTGGTTCTCACGATCTGGCGATCGGGGTGTCGTATGCCCGACAACTGAATCCGGCGTGGACAGTCGGGGTCACGACGCGATATCTCTACGAGCGAATCGAGAGCAGTGTCCACGGGATCGGATGGGACATTGGGACAACGTATGACGTCTTGTCTGGGAAGGACCCGGGAAGGATCCGGGCAGGGTTGTCGATGTCGAATTTCGGTTTCTCCGGAAAATTCGTTTCCGAGGACGTTCGCCTGCCTTCCGCGGCCCGGGTGGGATTCCTGTGGCGGATCACTCCGCAGGACGCGTTCACAGAGGTGCGTGCGGCAGCCGATGCCGTCCACTGGTTTCGCCAGGAGACGTTTTTGCATACGGGCGCCGAGCTGACGTACAGGCAGATGATGAGTCTGCGCGCAGGATATCAGTTTGGGTACGAGGCGAAGAGTTTTTCGACCGGGTTCGGAGTTCGCATGAGAGATCGCTACTCGCTCGACTACGCGTTTGCTCCGCTGGGCCAATCGCTCGGCTCCACCCATCGCATCACGGTGGGCGTCGAGTTTTAGTTTTACAAGCGCACGCCGGTACCGATGGAAATCAGGTACGGTCGCTTCCTGCCGTCGACGCCCAGGTAGGCGCCGCCCTTCAGATTCATCATGAAGAAGGAGAAGTCCCCAGCCATCCCGAGGAACGAGCGACGGGGTTTTGTCCACCACGGATCGCCCCACGTCCGGAGGTACGAGATTCCAAACGAATATCCGAGAAACGCCGGACGCACGTACGCACCGTAACCGATGGTGCCGCGTAAGCCGCCGAGCCCCGGCTCCGCCTCCACCAACCAGCCTTCGACAACCCGAAAGATGTGGTCGCTGGTTTGTCGTCCCACGAGCAACCCCACGGACGCAGAAACTTTTTGTGGAGTGGACACATACAACCCCACAACCGGCGACACAGCCGTTTGCGCAGTCAGAGCGCCGGCGCTCAGCATGAACATCCAAAATTTCATGGAATCAATGGCCGATAGCCGACAGAATAAATCGCCGAGCCCCACGAGAACTTCTGGTACATAGAGACCTGATCCACCGCGGCCTGCACTTGGCGGGCCAGATCGCCAGCATAGACGCGGCTGTTGTCCTCCACATTGGGTTCGTAGGCGCTACGTTCCACATGATACAATGATTCGAGGCGGATCTCCCCGATGGGCCACACCGGCCAGACCTGCGGATCTCCGCCCTTCAATTTCTTCACAAACACCCGCACCGAGTCCGCCTGGTACGCTTTCGCGCCCGGCCACTCCCTGCGATCCAATCCCGTGATAAAAGCCTGCAGCGAATCGATCGTCGGACTCTTTTTGTACATGCCCAGACCCTTGATCACGAGTCGTTTGGAGTAAAACATCATCTCCGTCGTCGGGGCATCTGTCCAATCGCGAAAGCTCTCCACGACGTAGGCGGAGTCGCGGTTGTCAAACAACATCAAGATCGAAATGCGGTGGTATAGATTCAGGAATTCGTCGCGGTCCAGTCGCTTCACGAGCAATCGGCGCTTGTTGTCCCGGTAGTTGTATGCGATCACGGAGCCGTTGGCATACAATGTAAAGGCCGGAGCATGCAATTCCGTCCCGATCAGATCCGCCGCTCCGCCGTACGACCGCTTCTGAAAGATCACGTCCCACGGTTGGTGAACCTCCAGATACGAACGTGGCGCGGCACACGAAGTCAATCCTGCGACTGCCAGCAGAGTCCAGCGCGCCGAGTGTCTCCATTTGCGCAAAAAGAAGTTCGCCTCTCTCATCGGATATTTTCTCTTTCCAACACGGTCAGTAACTGGGAAATATCTGCGATTTCGTAATCGGCGCCTGTATCGTGAGTTTGGAAGACGTCGCCGTACCTCGCAAAAACGGTTTTCATTCCGAGCTGTTTGGCGCCGACGACGTCGCGCTCCGCCCAATCGCCCACCATGATCGTTTCCGAGGCTTCGGTGCCCAGACCGTTCAACGCTTTGAGGAAGGGCGCCGGGTGCGGTTTGCGTTCGTACGTATCTTCGAAGGTGACGACCACATCAAACACGTGGTGCAACTGGAGATAACACAAGCGCAACCAGGCTTCGCGTGTCGGGGCGTCCGAGACCACGGCAAGGCGATATCCGCGTTTGACCAGTTCGATCAGCGTGGACGACACATGCGGATACGTGACCAGCGAGGCTTCGCGCGTCTGTCGGTACGCCACGATGCCGGCGGCCAGAATGCGGTGGTCGATGCGGCCAAACAGACTTTCCAGCAGATCATCGAAGACGCGTTGGTATTCCATGCCCTGTTCGGCGTAAATCGACTGGATCCGCGTTTTGATTTCCTCCACCGACAAGGCCAACCCCGCATCGACCATGGCTTCGGCCGCACTCGTCACGGCGCGCTCCTTCATGGTCATGAAGTCCACCAACGTATTGTCCAGATCAAAAATGACGGCGCGTATCATGTCAGTGAATGTCGTACACTTTCTTCCGCATGGAGATGTTCATGGCAATTCCCGCCAGCGTGAGATTGCTCCACAGAGCCGTGCCTCCATAGCTGATGAAGGGAAGCGGAATTCCCGTCACGGGCATGATGCCGCTGGTCATGCCGATGTTGACCAGCATTTGAAACGTAAACAACGCGGCAATGCCCACCAGCGTCAGCCCAGCGAATTTGTCGTCGACGACATCGGCAATGAGCAGCATACGGACGATCAACGCCACCAGGAGACTGACGACCACCCCGGCGCCGACCCAGCCAAATTCTTCGCCCAGCACGGCGAAAATAAAATCGGTATGCTGCTCGGGCAGAAATTTCAACTGCGTCTGCGACCCGTTCATGTACCCCCGCCCCAGAACTCCGCCCGAGCCGATCGCGATCTGCGATTGCAACACCTGATAGCCCGCGCCCTTGGCGTCCCGCTCCGGATTGAGAAAAGTGAGGATGCGTTCTTTCTGATAGTCTTTCAACGAGTCCCACATCGGCTCGGAGGCCAGCCCCACAACGACATTCAGGACAAACACGCCGAGAATGATTCGGGGCGGACGTTTGGAGTAATACAAAATCACCAGAATGCCGAACAGGATCAACATGAAGACATCGAAACTGTACCCGCTTCCGATATGAAGAATGACCGTTGCCAACGGACTGAACATGACAAAAATCGGAAAGAGAGAAATGCCGTGCGAGTACAGCATGGGAAAACCCACCGCGCCGATACAGAGTGCGGTCCCGAGGTCGGGTTGCTTCATGATGAGCATCATCGGAACAGCCACAAGGCCAAGCGTGATCATCATATTCCCGACAGTCGACGTATTGATCCGGCGAAGCGCCAGAATTCTCGCGATAAAGAGAATCGTCGCAATTTTCGCCAATTCCGAAGGTTGGATATTAATGAAGCCGAGATCAAACCACCTGCGCGCACCGGATCGAACCGATCCAAATAGCAAGACGGCAACCAGGCAAATCAACGCGCCGACATAGAAGAGAAACGACAGACTGTCGATGTACCGAATGGGAGTCAGAATGACGGCCAGCAAGATCAGCACTCCGATTCCCACGAACACCAGTTGCTTGGTGAACAAATACTGGCTGGCGGGATCCGATGCGGTCGCGCTGTAAATGCACGTCAAGCCAATCAGACACAGAGACACCACGGGGACGAGAAGGTAATAATCCAGATCGCGAACAAACAGGCGAATGCGTTCGACAATCATGGCGCCTGGCGGGATACGGAACCCGCAAGTAAGGTTTGAAATTTCTTTTCCTGCAGGGAGTAGGGATCAAACGGCTTCTTGTTCCGAACATCCCGGAAGTAGTAGGACATCACGCGCGCGCACATGGGTGCGGCGACATCCGAGCCTTCCCCTCCGTTTTCCATCAACACGGCCACGGCGATCTCCGGATCCTGAAAAGGCGCAAATCCGACAAACCATCCGTGATAATTGCCATGAACATTCTGGGCGGTTCCCGTCTTGCCGGCCACGGTGACGCCTTTGACCGCCGCCTGTTTCCCCGTACCTGCGTACGAATGCACGACGGTCCACATCGCCTGGCGCATCAGATCGATATATTCTCGATTGACCGGAACTTGATTGACCGGATAGCTGACTTTGTGGATCCCTTCGTCGTCCTCGACGTAACGCACCATGTGGGGACGTGTGTAGATGCCATGATTGGCAAGCATCACGCAATAGTTGGCCAATTGGATCGGAGTGACGAGAATTTCTCCCTGACCGATCCCGAGATTCACGACGGTGCCCGCCTTCCAATTGTCCCGGCCGTACCGGCGATCAAAATAATCCGTCGTCGGCATCACGCCTGGTTTTTCCCCCGGCAGATCGATTCCCGTCAGTTCGCCGAAACCAAACAGCCGTCCGTACTTCGCCAGTTTGTTGATCCCCAGTCGCCAGGCCACGTTGTAGAAATACACGTCACAGGACTGCGTGATTGCGTATTCCATGTTCACCACACCGTGTCCTTTTTCGTACCAGCATCGGAAGCGATTGCCGCCGAGGTAGAACACGCCGTGGCAGGAGAAAAATGTCTTCGGCGTGACGATCCCCTCTTCCAGCGCCGCGATCGCGGTGACCATTTTGAATGTCGACCCCGGCGGGTAGCCGCTTTGGACAATGCGATTAAACATCGGCTTGTCCGGATTCTCGTTCAGCGCGCGCCATTCCTCGGACGAAATGCCGTTGACAAACGACATGAGATGGAAGTCCGGCTTTGACGTGGCGGCCAGCAATTCCCCCGTTTTTGCATCCAAGACAACGATGGCGCCCTTGCTGGGACCCATGGCCGATTCGATGAATTTCTGCAGATCGAGATCGATCGATAAGTACAGATTGTATCCGTCCCGTGGATGGCGGATGGTGCCCAGATCCCGCATCACTTCCCCGAGCGCATTGACCTCGCGCTGGTGATATCCTTTTTGGCCCCGCAACTCGATTTCGTAAAACCGCTCCAGTCCCGTCACGCCGACGTTCTCGCCGAGTTTGTAGTCGTGTGGAATGTAGTCGGCGGTCCGGTAGAGACTCAGGCGGTTCTCGGTGATCTCGTTCAGATACCCCATGATGTGCGGCAGGGTGACTTTGGGGGAGTAGATGCGGCGAATCCGCACCTTGTATGCGATGCCCGGATGATTGGTTTTTTCTTCCTCCAGACGAGCCACGGTGGTAAAGGCGACGTTCTCTTTCAAGGTGACGGGGTTGTGTGGCCACACGCCGCGGATTTTGTCCCGCACTTCCTGCGAGGTCATGCCGAGGCGATCACCGATGTACTGAAATTCCTCTTCCGAAGACGTATCGAATTTCGCCGGAGTGATTTGCACGTTGAACATCGGCTGGTTCTCGACGATCAGCTCGCCGTACCGATCATAGATCAATCCCCGTGCGGGAATCTGATCCAGCACTTGAATTCGATTGTCTTCGGCGCGGGCGAGATACAGATCGTGTCGAATCACCTGCACCAGGAACAGCCTTCCCAGCAGAAGGAACGCCGCCGCGCCCACAGTCCACAACATGAATCGTGTCTTTGAGTTCATAGTTCGTACTTCACATCGTACCGCACGAAGCCGGTCCACCGCGTGGGGATCAGCATCAACAGCAAGAACGCAAACAACCCGAAATATAACGCATTCACCAATGCGTATTCAACCAGCATGGTCATCCAGGACAATGGACCGCCCAGGCTGTGAATGAAAAATAACACGACATTCTGAAAAAATCCCAGGATCACCATCACGGCCGGAAAGTAGTATCGCTCGACCAGCAACACGCGCTGATTCGTGAAGAACGACGCCCCAAAACCCGACAGCGTGTTCACCAGCGCATGCGGTCCGTAAAATCCCGTCATCATGTCCAGCCACAATCCCGTCCAGAATCCGCACGTCGCCCCTGCGGCAGGACCCAGCCGAAATCCGACAAACGCCGTGAGAATCGCCAGCAGGTCCGGACAATATGGACCGAGCTTGAGGACGTAATTCACAAATGTGACTTGAAAAAAATAGAACACGACGGCCGTGAGCACCACGATCAGGATGAGAAGATTGCGCTTCTTGTAAATCACGGCGTCAATCGGTTGAGGAAGTAGTCTTCAAATCCACCGCGCGCCGAAAGAGTCCTGGATGTGTCGGTGACGACAAACACCTCCTCCAGGCGGGTGAAATCGACGGCCGTCTGCACTGTGATCTCTTTGAAAATCCCTGAGACCTCGTTGTTCACGCGCGAGACGACCCCGATCATGAAGTTGGGCGGGAAGAATTCACTGAACTCCGAGGTGAGGATGACGTCGCCGACCCGCACGTCCAGATTCTTCAACACACCGTAAAAGCCCACTTCGTTGGAGCGGCCTTCCCATTGCACGATCCCATTGAGGCGCGTGCGCTGGATTTTGGCCGTCACACGGAAGTTCTGATCGAGCATCAGTTGGCAAACGGAGAATTGCTCTCGGGCGGCGACGATCTTACCGACCAGTCCTTTGTCGGTCATGACCGCGTGGTACCCGGCGATTCCCGCGCGCGTCCCTTTGTCCAGGACGACCGCGTTGAAGGTGGCATCGGGCGCTTTGGCGACGATGCGGCTGGCCACGGACTGCAGGGGAAATCGCTGTGAAAAAAGCAGCATCTGCCGCAATCGGACATTTTCCAGGTACGCATCTTCCAGCGCCAGGTTCCTCTTCGTCAACTCGATGTTTTGACGCTTCAGCCTGCGGATGGCGTCTTCCGGATCCGATGTTTTTCTTGTTTCCCAAATCGCGCGGCCGATAAATGCCGCCACGCCGAAGAGTCGTTGCCGGAGGAAATCGGTTTCGATGTTGGAGTTGTACTGAAAGAGAAGAATGGAGACGGTCAGATACAGCAGGAAGATGAAATACCTGCGATACAGATCCAGGATCTCAAGCGCGGCGTCCAGGAAGTTTTTGATTCGCCAATGCATGCCGGCATGACGTCAGTATTTTTTGGCTTTGAGGATGACGTCCTGGTATTTGGCCAGATTTTCCAGCACGCGTCCGACTCCGCGAACCACCGCAGTGAGCGGGTCCTCGGCGACAATGACCGGCAGTCCGGTTTCCTTTTTGATCTTGTCATCGAGTCCTTTGATCAGAGCGCCTCCGCCTGTGAGGACGATGCCGCGATCCAGAATATCGGAGGCCAGTTCGGGCGGCGTCTTTTCCAGCGTTGCCTTGGTCGCCTCGATGATTTTCGAAATGGGCGCCTGGAGGATATTACGGACCTCGACGGAGTCGGTCGTCAGCGTTCGCGGAATGCCTGATACGATATCCCGTCCCTTGATTTCCATCGAAATTTCCTGCGCCAGCGGCCAGGCGGACCCGATCGTGCACTTGATTTCTTCGGCTGTGGAATCGCCGAGAAGCAGGTTGTGTTGGGATCGGAAGTACGTGATAATGGAACGCGTAATCTCGTCCCCGGCGACCTTGAGCGATGTGTCGCAGACAATGCCATTGAGGGCGATGACGGCGATCTCCGACGTACCGCCGCCGATATCCATGATCATACTGCCGATCGATTCGTCCACTTCGATGCCGACGCCGATCGCCGCCGCCATGGGTTCCGGCACGAGATAGACTTCCTTTGCGCCGGCGTGCTCTGAACTGTCGCGCACGGCACGCTGTTCCACCATCGTGATGCCGCTGGGCACTCCGACGACCACGCGCTTGCCCATGAATCGCGCCGGACTCACCTTGCGGATAAATTCCTGCAGCATCAGTTCCGTCATTTCGAAGTCCGCGATGACTCCTTCTTTGAGCGGACGGACGGTGAAAAGGTCTTCGTGGGTCCGGCCCATCATTTCTTTCGCTTCGCGGCCGATCGCAATCATGCGATTGGTGCGGCGCTGGATTGCGACGATGGAAGGCTCATTGATCACGATGCCCTTGCCTTTGACATACACCAGCGTATTGGCGGTGCCGAGGTCGATCGCGATTTCGTTGTTGAAGATGTTGAAAATGCTCATGGGTGCTCTCAGTGTCTGAAGTGTCGTACGGAGGTGAAGACCATCGCCATGTTGTGTTCATTGGCGGCGTCGATGACTTCGGCGTCCTTGACGGAACCGCCCGGTTGGATGACGCACGTGGCGCCCGCTCGTGCGGCCGCGTCCACGCCATCGCGAAATGGAAAGAACGCGTCGCTCGCGACCGCGCTGCCTGTCAACGACAGGTCGGCTTTGCCCGCTTTGAGCACGGCCAACTCGGACGCGTCCACGCGGGACATCTGGCCGGCGCCGATTCCAAGCGTGCGGTCCCGCGACGTGTACACGATGGCGTTGGACTTGACGTGCTTCACGATCTTCCAGCCGAAGATCATCGCCTCGCGCTCTTCGTCTGTTGGGTGTCGCTTGGAAACAACCTTCCAGTTTTCCGTGCGCGATGCGTCCAGCACAAAATCGTCCCCATCTTGAACGAGATATCCGTCGAGGGCTCTTCGAATTTCCCGATCCGCACGCGAACGCTCAAAATCATAGGCGATGAGGCGCAGGTTTTTCTTCTTCTGAAGAATTTCCAGCGCCGCATCCTCAAAAGAGGGCGCCAGGATCGCTTCGACGAAAACTTCCTGAATGTCCCGGGCGGTCTGCCTCGTCAACATGCGATTGAATCCGATCACGCCGCCAAATGCGGACACGGGGTCCGTGGCGCGCGCGTGACCGTACGCCGTGTACAGATCGGCATGAATGGCCGCCCCGCAAGGATTGGTGTGCTTGACGATCACACAGCACGGAGCGTCAAAGTCCCGCACGACCCGCGCGCACGCATCGAGATCGAGCAGATTGTTGTACGAAAGTTCCTTGCCGTGCAATTGCCGGTACAACGGGGAACGAAGAGACGAATAAAAGCCTGCCTGTTGATGCGGGTTCTCGCCATAGCGCAGCGTTTGGATCCTCCGCAACGGCAGGGAAAACACCTCCGACAGATCATTCCCATCGTCCGATCGCTGTTCAAAAAATCGACTGATGACGGAGTCGTAGTATCCGGTGTGCCGAAACGCTTTGAGCATCAACCGGTAGCGTGTGCTTTCCGAAATCTGCCCGGAACTTCGCCATTCCTCTACGATCGCCGGATAATCCTCCGGATCCACCACCACCACGACATGCCGGTAATTCTTGGCGGCGGATCGGATCATCGACGGTCCGCCGATGTCGATATGTTCGATCGCTTCCTCCAGAGACACGTTCGGTTTCTGAACGGTCGATTCAAACGGATACAGATTCACCGCCACTAGATCGATCATCTCGATACCGTTCTCGCGCGCGGCCTGCATGTGCTCCGGTCGATCCCGCAGCGCGAGCAGTCCGCCGTGAATGCGCGGATGAAGGGTCTTGACACGGCCATCCATCATCTCCGGGAAACCGGTGACGTCAGAAATTTTCGCCACCCGTATGCCGGCCGCCTCCAGTGCAGTGGCCGTCCCGCCCGTACTGATGATCTCTGCACCCATCGTCGACAACGCCCGCGCAAACTCCACCACACCGTCCTTATTGGATACACTGATAAGGGCTCTTTTGATCATGCGCGGATTATCCGACAAGGAGGGATAAGGTTAACTTTCGATGACTCGTATCGATGATTCTTGTGTGTTCTGAACGCGGCAATGTAGAGGATTGAGCAGGGAAATGCAAGGGTTTATTAATAAAGACTTTACGAAGACGCAGAGAAAAGGCCGATTCTCTCGGCCTTTTGCTTCGGGAATGTATATTCTAGTCCATTTCCTTTTCGCTTTCGCGATTCAACATTTCCTTTGTCAGTTTCAATTTTTCTCGCAAAGCCGAAATCTTCTTTTCTGCCTTTTGAATCCGATCTTCTTTTTCCTTCAGTGCGTCACCGCTGAGGGTGCCGGTTTTTTTCCGCTTTTCCAGATTGGCTTTTGCGGTTTGAAGTTTGGTTTCGAGATCAGACAACACCTGGGCGACGTTTGCGTTTTTCCTGTTCGATTCCGTGTACCGCTGAACAAATCGCTCCCGTGCTTCCTTCGAACGTTGCATTCCGAATTCTCTTCCGCTCAGCTCACCCTTGTTCTTTCCGTACGCGTTGCCCTTGTTTTTCTGACCGGACGCGTCTTCCTTCAGTTCTTCTTCCTTCGTCTCACCCTCCTCGAGCCCGATCCTCCTCTCCTCTTTGCCTTTTCCCACATTTCCTTTTGCGCGCTCTTTCTTTTCCTGGCCTTTGTTTTGAGCAGCCCCGGACAGCGCCAGAAATGCCGCGATCATCAGGATCATCAACGCTTTCATGGTCGTCCTTTCCTACATGTCTTTGAGTAACTCATCAACGTCTTTTTTCGTTGATTCGGTGGTTGACTCGAGTTCCGTCACAGATTTTTCCAACTCCGCGGCAACACTGTCGATCCGCGCGGCTTCTATTTTGTCCGCGTCGTCGGCGACTTTCCTTGGATCACTGCATGCCGCCAAGCCGATAGCCAGCAAAAGCAGAAAATACTTCATGGTTGACTCCTTCTGGTAACATGATCGGAAAAACATACTTCCCGTGTATTCTGTTTTCAAGGAAAGAAAAGCCAAAAAAAACCACCGTGCCTTCTGCCTCCGGTGACGCGAGTGGACAGAAAGTCTACTCTTGTTCCTTGCCCATAGTGATTGCCATTATCCGTCTGCCAGCGATCCACACTTCCCGACCGGGCAAATCGCGCTTGAATCCGGCCGGCTTTTTCGCTACACTGCCCACGCTTTCTATGAGGATGTTGTGACGACGCTCGATCAGCTGCTACAGAAAATTTCCGCCTCCACACTCTTCCGTGCCAAACAATTTGGTTTTTCCGATCGGCAACTGGCGCATATGTGGAAAACGGATGAGTCCACAGTCCGGCAACTGCGCGCGCACCATAACATCCGCCCCGTCTTCAAGACTGTCGACACCTGTGCGGCAGAATTCGAATCCGAAACGCCGTATTTTTATTCCACGTACGAGCGCGAGACTGAGCGTGTAGACGGACAGAAAGAGCGCATCGTCATTCTCGGCGGCGGGCCCAATCGCATCGGGCAGGGAATCGAATTTGACTACTGTTGCGTGCACGGCGTCTACGCCCTTCAGGAGGAAGGCTACGACGTCATCATGATCAATTGCAATCCGGAAACCGTGTCGACAGATTACGATACGTCGGATCGTTTGTATTTCGAACCGCTGACGTTTGAAGATGTGCTGAACATCATCGAAGCCGAGCGGCCGAAGGGTGTGATCGTTCAATTTGGCGGCCAGACTCCCCTGAAGCTGGCCATTCCCCTGATGAATGCCGGCGTCGCGATCCTGGGCACGTCGCCGGAAAAGATCGATGAAGCCGAGGACCGCAAGAAATTCGGCGCCGTGCTCGAGAAACTGAAGATTCGCTGTCCCGCCTACGGGACGGCCCGTTCGTTCGAGGAAGCGCGCGGCGTCGCCGAGACGATCGGGTATCCCGTACTGGTCCGCCCGTCGTACGTGCTGGGTGGACGGGCCATGGAAATCGTCTACGACGACGAGGCGCTCGAGCGGTACATGAAACACGCCATCCATGTATCGCCCGAACATCCGATTTTGATCGACAAATTTCTAGAAGAAGCGACGGAGTACGACGTCGATGCGCTGTGTGATGGACAGGACGTGTTCGTGGCCGGCATCATGCAGCACATCGAAGAGGCCGGCATTCACTCGGGCGACAGTTCCTGTGTCCTGCCTCCGTATTCCACCTCCGAGTCGGTTCTGACACGCCTTCGCGAATACACGGTGGCGCTGGCCCGGGAACTGCAGGTCGTCGGATTGATTAATATCCAGTATGCGGTGCAGAATGGCGACGTATACGTCCTGGAGGTCAATCCGCGCGCCTCGCGCACCGTTCCTTTCGTCAGCAAAGCCATCGGTATTCCGCTCGCCAAATGCGCAGCCAAAATCATGGTGGGCAAGACGTTGAAGGAATTGGGTTGCACCACGGAAGTGCATCCGCCGTTCACCTCCGTCAAGGATCCCGTGTTTCCGTTTAACAAGTTTCCCGGCACGCGCATGTACCTGAGCCCCGAGATGCGCTCCACGGGTGAAGTCATGGGAATTGCGGACAATTTTGCCCAGGCGCTGGCCAAGGCACACCTCGGGGCCGGCATGCAGATGCCGACCGGCGGCGGCGTTTTCATCACGGTCAACGATCGCGATAAGCCGAAAATCATTCCCATCGCGCGGGATCTGCAGTCGATGGGATTTCACATCTACGCCACGGAAGGTACCTTGAAGGTCCTGCAGGAGGCCGGACTCGAAGTCAAACATGTATTCAAACTGCAGGAAGGCCGACCGCACGTCATTGACCGAATCAAAAACAAAGAAATTCATCTCGTCATCAATACCCCGACGGGAAAATCCGCCAAACTGGACGAGCGGTACATCGGCGAGGCGGCGATCACGTATAAGATCCCGATGATCACGACGATCCCGGGCGCGATCGGATTGGTCCGCGGCATTCGCGCCATCGCGGAAGAAAAACTGGACGTTCGGAGCCTGCAGGAATTCCATGCACGCATCGACGGACGGACGACCCATTCGACCCCGTCGCAAGGATAACCGTAAGGAAACCTGTATGACCAAAAAACATTTCGACAATCTGCGAGACGAATTTGACCGGCTCCGCACGGAGGAGAAATTGCAGTTTGCCGTCGAGGCGATGGTCAAGACCCTCGGAGACGTCATCAACAAAGCCGCCGACACCGTCGAACGGGAAGACGTGGCGCAACATGTCGCTGACTCGATGCGAAAGATGGCAGACGACATCCGGTCGTCTTTTCGCAAACCGAAACGAAAACGTCGTCCCGCCCGGTAGCCATGCGGTATTATCTGGTCACCGGAGCCGGCTCGGGAATCGGCAGAGCCATCGCCCTCAAGCTGTCACGCGAGCGAGATCACTCCGTGATCCTGGCCGGTCGCCGTATCGGCGCCCTGAAGGAAACCGCGGATCTGCTGGACTACCGTGCCAATCATGAACTGCTCCAACTCGATGTGACCTCGCCGGAATCTCTGGCGAAGGCCGTAGAAGATTTTCCGTACAATCATCTCGACGGCGTGATCGCCAATGCTGGAATCGGAGGCGAAAATCGATTCGGCCCGGAGGATCGATGGGACGACATCCTGCAGACCAATCTGACCGGCACGTACCGGTCCGTGATGCATTTCTTGCCGCTTCTGCTCAAAACGACGTCGAAGTATCGCTACGTCGTCATCCTATCGTCCGTTTTGGCGCGTCTGGGGGTTCCCGGATACGCCGCGTATTGCGCCAGCAAGGCCGGCTTGCTCGGCTTGATGCGCTCGTGGGCAGTCGAATGGTCGCGGGAGCGCATTCTGGTCAACGCCCTGTGCCCCGGATGGGTCCAGACGGAAATGGCAGAATCGGGAATCCGTGAACTGGCGGCAAACATGAAACTCTCGTACGACGAGGCATTGCAGCTCGCTCTTGCAGGCATCCCGCTCGGCAAGATGGCCACTCCCGACGAGGTGGCGGCCCTGGTCACCTACCTTCTGAATCAGACCAGCATCACCGGGCAGGTTCTCGATATCAACAACGGCTCCGTGATGGCGTGAGGGGGAAGAGGTCCCTTACACGCCAGATCAGACGCTCTGAACATTACGGATCTAACCAGACTCCCCGACTCGCAGCGAGTCTCACGCGTCTACTTACCCAATCCATGCTAACGGGAGTGCGTGAGTCGACATTTGCCATGCCCACGAAAGAGCGTGTACGTCCAGTCGATGCCGTCATTCGATCCGAGGTTAACCTGGATCGGGAGATTCAGGTAATTGTATACGACCGTGATGCCTTTGTTCTGTTGCCGGTGACGTCGGAGAATATCAACGGTGGTGCCCATATTTTTGGCCGAAAAAGCGAAAATTCAGTACAGGCATGTTTTTGCGAACTGAACCATGATGATTAGAGATTCCCTAACAAACGATCATACTCAGCATGTGAGCCAATCCAAAACCATGTCCTGATCACCTCTCATCACTCCCAAGGCACGTCACGGCCGGCTGACTCGAACAGAATAGATGGGCTTATGATCATGGACTTTCTTAAATACAAGGCTTGGATGCTGAGGGTTCTCTTTCTACAGCCGATAATTCTTGCGCTTGTTCTTGGATTTCAATGGGTGGTTTTTTGTAGTGAGTCCTAAACGCCTCCGTTAGATGAGACGTCACAGCTCGTCAAAACCCATGGCTTTCGTTTTACCGGATTGATGCTCCTTCAGGGCCTCATCGGCCAATTTGGAAAGAACATCCTGCGAGTTCTTGAAAGACGAATCCCACGCCTGTTCATCGTGAAGATCATCAAGCCACTGTACCGCCCATTGTTCCTGGACTTCATCCGCCTGACTGCACGGCTCGATATTCTTATCTGACCGATTCCACTACAGATTTCAGCGTGCAGTATCACTTCACATAACGATCGATCGTCTTGTGGATGGCTTCGAGACAGACTTTGCAGAAGGGCACGTCATTGCGCGTGAACATGATGCAATCGGCCTGCGGACGATACATGCCTCGCGCTTCGTACGCCGCACCTTCGAAGGCCCCGACCTTCCCCGCATGGGTTTCCTTGGAAAGCAAGGCCGTACTCGTCACTTTCACCTCGCGAAACAATGCCTCCATCGCACTGTCCGATGCTTGCGAGGCGGTCAGTTGGGCGCGCGTCTTTTGCAATTCCCGATCCCACGAGTCGTACGCGTCCTTGTTCCACGGGGTCGGCAACGGCGTGCCCGCGTCCATCAGATGTTTCCACTTCACATTCGATCGGTCGAGAAGCGCCGTCACATTCGGCTCCCACGGCTCCACGCCCGACGGAGTGAAATCTTCATACGACACCGGCGACGAATAATACTCATCCGCCAAACCCGCAAACGAGTGCCCGAATTCGTGCACGAACACGTATCCGGCGGGCTCGGTGTCCGACGTGACGGTGGCCCACAGATTGTAAATACCGCCGCCGCCATACTTGCGATCATTCGCCAGCATGATGATCGCATCGTACGGAGCTTGTCCCGCGATCTCGCGCAGGGTCTTGTTTTCCGTCGTCAGGATGTACCGATCACTGTCAAACGAATTAAACGTCAGACCCAGTGTTGTCTTCCGCCAGAACCCTTTGCGAGGATTGGAAATCCCCGACATCGCGTCGACCAGATCGATCGCCCGCACGTTGAAATCTTTCTTACGGGACTTGAAGGGTTCTGTCGCAAACATCACATCGATCAGGCGTCGTACGTCTTTTCGGAATTTTTCTTTCTCCTTCGCAGTGTAGCCGTCCGAAAGGATCAGGATGTCGACTTTCGATGCGGCCGGTCCGCTTTCGAATACGCTCCACAACTCGCCGCGGGGTGCAATCGCCGAACGATCGACAAACCGGCTTTTCGGATCAATCACTGTGCTGAAAATTTCCGTGAAAGAACCGTCGCCCTTTCGTTTCTTCAAGACAAACTGAAACGTAGATCGTGGCTCTGGAAACCGCGCGGATTCATGGAAGGATCGCCAGGTGCCTTTAGCCGCTTCTCCGGTCGTTTCCCATTCGCCGTAGATGCTCGCAAAACCCTGCGAAAACAGAATCCGATTCGTGCGAAGATCGACGATCTCAAACAGGTATTTGCCCGTGTTCGACTCGTCGACAAGCCGGCTCCGGGTTCCCGCCCATTCTTTCTCGATCCGCATCCCGTCGATGGCGATGTGTTCCTCAGCGGCCGTTCCCGTATGGTAATAATCCACTCGCATCGTCTGACCGGTGAAATCCGCATCAAAACCAGAAAGAAAAGAAATTCCACACACCCACAAAAGCGTCAGCGTCATGATGCCACCTCTTTGTTTAGTCGGACGTTGCGGCGGCAGATTCCACCGCCTTCCACACACGGATCAGATTGCCGGAACAGATTTTCCGGATCTCGTCGCGGCTGTATCCGCGGCGGAGTAGTTCCAAAATCAAATTGGGATATTGCGAAACATCTTTCAATCCGGTCGGCAGGGAATCCCCCACACCGTCAAAATCGGAGCCCAGACCGACGTACTCCACGCCCACCAGCTTCACCACGTGATCGATGTGATCCGCGACGTCCTTGACATCGGCATATCCGATGGGATGTTCTTTGCGGTAGGCGTCCTCGTACGCTTCGAGGAGGGAGTCGTTCTCGCTGAAGCCGTTCCTTCGCGCATGTTCCTCGATGTGCTCCCGGATGACGGCGTCTTTCTGCCGATAGGATTCATTGACGAAGGACGAACCGAAGTTGATCATGATAACGCCGCCCTTGGCGGCCAGCAACTGGATCATGTCGTCTGACATGTTCCGCTCCCAGCCCGGCGTGAAATGACGGCAACTCGAATGCGATGCGATCACCGGCGCGCGGGAAATACGCATCACCTGATGAAAAGCCGAGTCCGAAATGTGCGAGACATCCACCATCATGCCGATCCGATTCATCTGCAGGACGAGCGCCATGCCGAAAGGGCTCAACCCGTGCCACGTGCGCGTAGTGTCGTACGACGAATCGCTGATGTGATTATCGCGGCTGTGCGTGAGTGTGATGTACCGAATGCCCCGATCGTAGAAATGCCCGAGATTGTCAAAACTCCCTTCGATGGGCGAACCGTTCTCCATGCCCAGACAAAAGCGTACCTTCCCGTCGGATGACGCCGGTCGCAGTTGATCCGGCGATGTGGCCAGGATAAACTTATCCGGATGCGTGTCGACAATTTCACACACCATGTCGAGCAAGCGGTCGGCCGTCGACTTTGCTTCGCCCTGTTGTTCTGTGCGAGCCGGCACGTAGATGGAGAGAAAAGGCGCGTCCAGTCCGCCCTCCATCGCCCGTTCATAATCGAAATTGCCTTTGAGGGTCCGCTTGGAAATATCTTCCCATTCCTCCAGTAACCGATAGGGAAGATCCACGTGTGTGTCGATGATGATTTCTTCCCTCGCAATTTCCCGCGCCCGCGTGAGCGTCACGCGCGAACAAGCTGCGGTCAGAAGAAAAACCGCAGACAGGAGACAAGCACACCGGAGGCTCATGACTTGCGGTTCAGCCAGACCTTGTGGAACTTGCGGACCGCACTCGCGTGCATCTGGAAGCCTATCACGTAGTCCGCCATCGGTACGACCGAGACGCCGTGAGCGATCACGAACCAGGGGAGGTCCTCGTTGAACACTTCGCAGGCTTGTTTGTAAATGTTGCTTCGCTCTACGGGATCGAACGTCTCCTTGCCGCTGACGATCAAATCATGCATCCGGTCGCTCTTGTAGAAGGCCGCATTCGACGAAGGCTTTTTTTCGGCAATGCTCTTGTCGAGCAGAGGATAAAAGAAGAAATGCGGATCGGGCGCGTCGCCCAGCCACCCGGAGATACTCATGTCGTGCTCTCCCATGCTGCGCCGCCTCAGGAAATCGCCCCACTCCGGCATGACAATCTCCGTTTCGATTCCGATTTTGCGGAGGTCTTCCTGGATCACCTCCGCGGCCAGTTTCCCATTGGGCATGTACTCTCGCGAGACCTTCATCGTCCACAGCGAGCATTTGAATCCCTTGGGGTAACCGGCTTCAGCGAGCAAGCGGCGAGCGCGATCCGGATCGTATCGAGTCGCCCGGATCGCATCATTGTATCCCAGGAGAGAGGGCGGAATGGGATTCTTCGCGGATCGTCCCAGTGTCGAGAAAACCTGTTTCACGAGTTTTTCCCGATCGATGGCATGCACGATTGCTTCGCGAACGCGCGTGTCGGAAAAGGGTTTCTTCTCCATATTCATGGCCAGGTAGGACACATTAAGACCGGGCTGTTTGGCGACTTTGATCCCTTTGGTTTGTTCGATCTCCATCAGATCGGCCTGATCGGGAACCCCCATCATGTTAATATCGCCCCGCTTGAGTTGCTGCCACCGTTCGCGGCCATCCGGCACCGGTTTGAAAATCAGCGTGTCGACAAAGGGTCGACCGGCCCAGTGTTCTTCAAAAGCAGTGAGCAATACCTCACCGTTTTCCGACCAGGACTGAAACTTGAACGGGCCGGTGCCGACCGGATGTCGGGAAAAGTCCTCTCCAAATTGTTTCACTGCCGTCGGACTCGGAATGCCCATGAAGGTCAGCGACATGAGATTCAGAAACGTGGCGTTTGGGGAATACAATTCAAACGTCACCGTCGTGTCGTCCTCTGCGCGGATGTCTTTGACAATTTTGCTCATGTCAAATGCGTCCCATTCCCACTTCGGCGCCATTTTGTAATACGGATGATTGGGATCTCGTTGGCGATTGTAGTTAAACAACACCGCTTCCGCATTGAACGGCGTACCGTCATGAAAAGTCACCTCCGAGCGAAGGTGAAAAGTATACAGCAGACCGTTCTGCGAGATGTCCCACGACCGCGCCAGTCCTGGGTCCAGCGCCACCTTGCCCGCGCGCTGCTCCACCAACGCGTCAAAAATATTGGCGACGATGATCGAAGACTCCGTTTCCTGAGTCTGCGCCGCATCGAGCGTCAGCGGAGGACCGCTCTTCCCGTACACGAGAGTCCCGCCGTATTCCGCAGCCTCACGGGTTTTGCGACTCCCTCTTTCCCTCCCGCATCCGGACCACCCCATCAGTCCTATCAGGGCGAAAATGAATACACGCAGGATCATGTCACTCCTCGGATTCTTTGCGAAGCCAGATTTTGTTGAATCGTCGAACGCTTGTCGAGTGCAATTGGAAATTCATCACCCGATCGCTCATCGGGATGGTGATGACGGAATGCGCAATGACAAACCAGGGAAGGTCTTCGTTGAACACTTCGCAGAGTTCTTTGTAGATCTTGCTTCGCTTGTCGGGATCCACCGTTTGACGGCCTTCCTGGATCAGTCGAGTCATGGACTCGCTCGTGTATCCGGAGATGTTCGTGGAATTGCTTTGGATTCCGCTCACGGGCATCCAAAAGGGCGAGAAGAAATTGTCCGGATCGGGAATGTCGGCCGTCCAGCCCAGGATCGCCAGGTCGTGTTGACCCCGGTAGAGTTTATCGATGTATTGGCGCCATTCGACGGTTTTTACTTCCACGTCGATGCCGGCGGCTTTCAGGTTTTTTTGAATCCGCGCGCCGGCTTTTTCCGGATCGGGCATGTAGTCGCGCGTGATGGGCATCGTCCACAGCGTCATCCTAAACCCGTTGGGATAACCGGCCTCGGCAAGCAGTCGGCGGGAACGGTCGGGATCGTACGGCGTCGGTCGGATCTCATCATTGTAACCCGGCATGATCGGCGGCAACGGATTCTTCGCGGCACGACCGGTCGAGCCAAACACGTCCTTCACGAGCCCTTCCCGATCGATGGCATACACCACAGCCTGACGCACTCGGCGATCCTGGAAGATCGGATTGCGCACATTCATCGTCAGGTAGGAGACGTTCAGTCCGGGTTGTCGGGCAAACTTGATCCCCTTGGTTTTCTCAATTTCTGGAAGATCGGCAGTCGCTGGATGCTGGATCATGTGCACGGCCCCGGTCTTCAGCATTTCCCAGCGCGCATGCGCATCCGGGACCACCTTGAAGATCAGCGAGTCGAGAAACGGCTTGCCCTGATAGTACTCCTCGTTGCCGGACAGTCGCACCGTGTTGTCTGCATCCCAGGAGACGAGTCGAAAAGCTCCGGTGCCAACTGGATTTCGATAAAATTCCCGCCCTGTCTTCTCCATCGCCGTCGGACTCACAATCGCGAAATTCTGATTGGACAGGATGGTGAGAAACGTGGCATCGGCGTGCTTAATACGCATTTCCACGACGCTGTCGTTCACCGCCTCGATCCCCTCCCACAACTCCGTGAGTCCAAAATTGGTCCAACTGCCGAAGTCCGCTTCGGACCAGTGGAACGGGTGATTCTTATCCGCCTGTCGCTGGAATGTGAACACCACCGCTTGCGCATTGAACGGAGTGCCGTCGTGGAAATGGACACCCTGATGCAGGTAGAACCGATACAACCGGCCGTCTTCCAGAACTTCCCAGCGATACGCCAGCCCGGGATCAATGGCGATCTTGCCGGCACGCTGCAGGACGAGTCCATCGAAAATGCTGGAGAGGATGATCGACGATTCGGATTCCACCGCCAGCGCCGGATCCAGCGTGATCGGAGGACCGGCTTTGGCGTAGAGGACCGTGCCCCCATATTCGGCCCGGTCTTCGAGAAGACTGGATCGATCCCGTTTCTTCCGACCGCACCCCGCGATCAGCATCAGCGCTGCGAAACCGAGAATCAAACATGAACGAACCATGGGGCCTCCGTGAGGCTATGTGATCAAAGGCAGGTTGAGTTACACCATCATCTCATAGGGAGCCAGTTGCTGCGCAAAATCGTATGAAAGACGCGCATAGTCGAGGACTTCCTGATTTTCCAATGACTGTTCTTTCAATCCGTCCGCGGCAATCACGTACTTGTTGGTCGCGAGCGCTTCTTTGATGAAGGTCATGGACCCAAAGGTCTCGGCGACAATGCTCTGGAGTGTCAGCGCATAGAATACGCGATACATCGCATCCTTGTCGAGCGCCATGACTTCTTTGCGGGCGGGCTCCAGGTACTCCGGAAATTTGTCGCTGGTGATGGTGTACGTCTTTTCCGCCTCTTCGCCCGTTTCGGGATCGATAATGGGTTTGCCGTCCTTGCCCTTCTTGATGATCTTCACATCCATTTTTCCGTACTGGCCCTGGAAACAATTTTGGCAGATCTGATCCAGCGCCAGCGGTTCCTTGGCGGTCAGCCACCCCAGATCTCCTTTGAGCCGGTCGACCAGTTGTCGAATCCCCTGCTCGACACGCAATTCCGCACTGCGGATCTTGGTGGACGTGTAACTCATCAGCGCAAGCGCCTCGTCGGAGAGACCTTGCATCCTCTGGAGGACTTGCACTTCCTGTTTCACGCGGCGGTTGACAAATGAGAGAAGCTGTTCGCGCGTCTCCACCTGCTTGCGCAGCTGGTTGATGTCGATGTGTTCCCGTGCCTCTTTGTATTCATACTGTTCGAGGATTCGCTGGGCGTCGATGTTCTTGATGCCGCGCAGGAGTTCGATCTGCGTCATCTTGATGAGCGGACGACGACCCTTGCGTTTCAACTCGGCTACTTCGACGTCCCAGCCGGAGGCGATGAACTGTGCGATCAGAATGCTGCGGATTTTTTCGTACTTCCCGTAATACGCCACGGGAAAGTCGCCCTTCTTCTCCGCCGCTCGTTTGGCCTCTTCTTCTTCCTCGGAGAGGAGATCCAGGAACTTGCTGTCGATGATTTGATAGACCTTGCCGCGGAGTTCCATGAAGGCTTTTCGCATTTCCTCCTGCGAATTGGTCTTTCCTTTCATTTCCGGAAAGAGCACGTCGGGATCGAGCAGGGTCAGCGCCCACGACAATTCCCGGTTATTGATCACGTGATACAGAATGATCCACTGTTCGTCGATCGAGCGTTTCTTGAGAGGCGTCGTCCGTTCGCTGGTCGGCACATCCCAATCCTGACGATCAAAGCCGTTGTAGTACACGGTATCGCCTTTGTATGTCCCGTCGTATTCCGGACGCAGTTTGTAAATTTCGCGAAACAGGTTCAATCGTCTCGTAAAGCTGTAGGTCAGGGACAACCGGCCGGCCATGATGCGAATGATCGGATCCGGCACGCAGTCGCCCAACTCCTGCGTCAGCAGGGCCGCCACGTAAAACGACATCAGCGCGCTCGCGTGCCGTTTTTCCGATGCCCGTTCGATGAAGATTTCGTGGATCAACGGAAACTCTGCCTGGTTGACCAGGTATTGTCGGAACTGCTCCTGAATGGCCTCAAATCCCTCGAGTGTCGTCGTGTTGGTAAAAATCCGGTTGAGAAAGAATCGGATTTCCAAATCCGGGATTCGTTCGCGGTATTGAGTGGGCAGATTGTTCATCGCGCCGTCGCTGTACAGGGTCTCCACATCGGCGCGCACCTCGTTGCAGAAGAGCGCGATCGACGCCGGCGTAAATTCCACTTTGCTGTGCGGGGCGAGCATCAGTTTGCCCAGTGCGTACATCACGAAATGTCGGATCTTCGGCGTCCATTCGGTCACTAACTTGATCACCGGCTCGAAATGCGCCATGTGACCTTTTTCTTCCATGATCTTCTTCAACCGTCGCTCATCGAAAAAATAATAAATTATCCCTTCCAGATCTTCGTGCGGCGTCAATTCCCGGATGACTTTGTGTCGCGCGCCTGCGGAAAGGGGCTCGCCTTTTTGCTCTTCGACCAATGCGATGGTCTTGTCGATTTCTTTGGCCAGCCGGGCATCGGCATCCTGAATGGCCGATTGCAAATCTTTGTCTTCTCGCAGAGCCTGGGCAATGGTATACACGTCGATCAGTGCCGTCTCGGGCTCGCCGACTTCTTTCGTGCGGTCGTAGAGAAACTCGATCACATAATCGGAGAATGAGAAATCCTGCACGGCCTCCCGGATGATCTTGGTGAAGAACAGCGGATACACCGTCGTGTCCAGATCCAAGCGGCCGCCCCAGCCGTCATTGGCTTTGCGATACCCGACGACGTACAACGCGTCGCAGAAGTCGGAGTACTGCTGGATGAATTTCACCATCGACGAGAGATCGTCTGTTTGCTTCAGAAATTGGATGTAATTTCGGACGGGTCGCGAAAACCGCTCGACATCGTCCTCCGCATCGAGAAAGGGCGCGAAGAGTGGAAAGATCTGCAACATGAGATTCTGAAAGAAGGAGAAAAACTCCTCGTGATCGGCCACCTCGACGTCGGCGTCTCGAAAGAGCAAATCGTCGATCTCGTCGGTGGAGTGTCCTTTGGAGAGCAGATAGTCCACGAACGCCATGTAGATCAGGCGGTGCGTGATGAAGAAAGACGGAAGGGAATCGTATCCCCGCTTGACGCCCTGCTTTTCTTCCAGAGAGATCAGCACGTTCATCAGACTCTTGAGCGCCGTCTTGGCGTGCGCGTCGGAGAGTTCGATGCGCTGGTTGAGCTGGTCGACGTAGGTATCGTAGATTGATCGCGTCTCGTCGTCGACGCCGACGGTCAGCAGATGTTTCGTATCAATCATCGAGACGATCGGCTTCGGTGTACAGTGCGTTGATGATTTGGGCGAAATTGTCGATGACGACGTTTCGCTTGATGCTGAGCTTGGGCGTCAGTTCGCCGGTCTCGATCGTGAAGGCGCGCGGCAGCATGGCAAATTTCTTGACCTTCTCGTAGCGGGCCAGTCCCGCTTCTTCCTGAGCCTGCTGGATCAAGCCGTCCACCTTTGCGACGATCTTCGGGTGCTTGATCAACTCGTCATCCGGCATCGATCCGACGCCCAGCTCCGCACCCAAGGCGCGGATTTTTTCCAAATTGGGCACGATCAGCGCGGCTATGTAATTCCGCTTGTCCCCGATCACCATGATTTGTTCGATGTACGGATTCGTCGACAGGAGATTTTCGATCGGCTGCGGAGCGATGTTCTTGCCGCCGGAGGTCACGATCAGATTTTTCTTGCGATCAGTGATCGTCAGATATTGATCGGCGTCCAGGAATCCGATGTCACCCGTGTGCAGCCAGCCGTCGTCATCGATCATCTCTTTGGTCGCGGCCTCGTTCTTATAATATCCCAGCATAACATTGGGACCGCGCGTCAGGATTTCCCCGTCTGCAGCGATCTTGACTTCGACGTGTTCAATCACGCATCCGACGCTTCCAAATTTGACCAACTCCGGTCGATTCACCGTAATGATCGGAGACGTCTCCGTCAACCCATAGCCTTCCAGAATCCTGACTCCCATGTTTGCAAAGAATTCCGCGATCTCAGCAGGAAGTGGCGCGCCGCCGGACACCATGCATTTCACGCGTCCGCCCAATCGGCCGTGAAGTTTGGAAAAGACCAATTTGTTCGCCACGGCATACTTGAATCCCTTTTCACCGGTCTTACGAGCCCTTTCGCCGACTCCGACCGCCCAATGGAAGATTTTCTTGCGAAGCGCCGGAGCGGCCGCGATCCCGTCCTTCACGCGTCCATACATTTTTTCGTAGAGACGTGGAACCGCAGTCATCAGGGTCGGACGCACCTCACCCATGTTGGCCGCGACCGTGTCGATGCTTTCCGCATACGCGACGGTCGATCCAAAGCAAATCGGAAGAAAATGACCGGCCGTTCGTTCAAAGACGTGCGAAAGCGGCAGAAAGGACAGAAACGTCTCTCCGGGTTGGAGCGGCAGCACCTTCGATGCGGCCAGTACATTGGACAAAATGTTATTATGCGAAAGCATCACGCCCTTCGGGGGACCCGTCGTTCCGGACGTATAGATCAGGGTCGCCAAGTCGCTCAACTGAATCGCGGCCAGTGACTGCGCAATGTGCTGCGGATGGGCTTGACCAAATCGTTTTCCTTCTTCCTGCAACTCTCGAAAATGCATGATCGCCGGGTGAGACTTGGCCTCTTCTCCAAACGTGATCAGCTTCTTCAGATTCGGGCACCTGCCCACGACCGATAGAACTTTGTCGAGTTGTTCTTTATCTGAAATGAAAATGAACTGCGTGTCGGAGTTCTGAAGAATATACTCGGCTTGCTTGGCAGGCAACGTCGGATACACAGGCACCGTGACGGCGCCGAGTGTCAGGATGGCCAGGTCGCTCATGGCCCACTCTTCGCGAGTTGAAGAAATTATCGATATTTTGTCGTCCTTCTTGGCGCCCAGCGAAGCCAAACCGAGGGCCAAATGGGTCACGATCTCGCCGACCTCTGCGTAGGACAATGCGCGGTACGCGCCGTCTTTCTTCGTCTTGTATAAAGGAAGCGTTCCCAGACGTTTCACCTGTTCGTGGAACATGTGCGCCAAGGATGTGTAGGCTGGATTTTCCATAAACACTCCGGAAGTTTTGTAATACGCCGGACGTACGTCCGGTTGGGAATGAACGGTTGGACGGCGAAAAGTTATCAAAAGCCCGCACCATATGCAAAGTCAAATTCCGCGGGCAGGTTGTTTTTTCAGATTTCAAGAATCTGATGGTTCGATGTGTCGATGCGCAGTTTGTCCTGAAGAAAGGAAAGGAACTCGGGCCCATATTTGTTGAGGTAGTACACCATGTTCAGCGTTCTTTCCTGCAACGCTCCCTGCGGAAGCAGATGCGCCAGGGCCTTCTCCACCTGACGGACGAGCAATTCAGACTGCCGCTTCTGAGCTTCCGTAGCCTTCCCTTCGAGCGCCTGGAGAGCCTGAGCGATTCGCTGCTGGGCGGTTTCGACCGATCCCTGAAGGGACGCATCGAGCGCCAGCAGTTGGGTACGCGCCAGCCGGAGGTCGGTTTCGGCTCGTGCCCGCCATTCCGCGAACAACTTCGGCACAATGGAATCGACCATGACCATCGACTGGACGAGTGATGTCGGCGACGCAACCATTCGCTCCAGATCCATCGAGTACTTGTCCAGGATCTTGCCGATCTTCTTCTCGATGATCGTTGCAAAGGGACGCGGAAAGATCAGCGGCTGCTGGACCCCAAAAAAATTGTAGAGTTTACCGAGCTGTGCAGAATACGCAATCTCCGACGGTCCGGCAACGTAAGCAAACGTGGGCAGAAGGAAGTCCTGCACAATCGGTCGCAACGCCACATTGGGCACAAAACGTTCCGGTTCGAACTCGAGAAGTCCTCTTAAGAAAGCGGAATGCGCGGCCATCACGGACAGGTCCAGTTTGGTCTTCGCACCCGTCGTCGGAAAGAGGCACGTCAGACCCTCCGTCAGGACAAACAGATTGCTGCCCGTCACCTGCAGTTGCGCGTGATAACCCGCGGAAATCAACTGCTCTCCAGTCTCGACAATGCAGGCATGCGTCTCCGCCGCATGGTCCAGTTCCTTCAGAAAAATCGGACGCGCCAGTCGCTTCAGCTCCGGA
The DNA here is from genome assembly GCA_964602985.1 of uncultured Bacteroidota bacterium. GTDB lineage: Bacteria > CLD3 > CLD3 > SB21 > SB21 > CAYZJB01. The sequence continues at coordinate 76,979 of CAZRTJ010000004.1, read as the reverse complement.
TCCGACGGATCAAACAAGATGAGTCCCAGCGGGCCCAGCCATTCGTTCATCCACCCGGCAAAAGCCTCTCCCATCGCCATGCCGGGTGCGTAGCTCGCGAGGAGTTTATCCATCCACTGCGTCGTGAAGTCCGTCTTCCCCAGTTGTTCGCCCAGGCGTGCGATCCGATCGGGAAGGCTGGAGTCCAACCGAATGTCACAAACGCGCAAACGCTGATTGTTCTGCCCTGCCTCGCCGATGGAAACTTCCTGAACTTCGCCGCTTTGTGAAAGAATGAACGTCCGGCGAACTTCGTCAAAATCGTGATCTTCGAGTTCCAGCCAAAAGACGGGAACGAATCGGTACTTGGGGAACTGCTTGTCCAGTTGCCGGCAATGGAGAATGGTCCCGAGGGCCTTGTAGAGGGTGTACAGAGGGCCTCCGAAAAGACCCATTTGTTGACCAGTCACTACGGCGAAGGTGGTAGGGCGGGCGAGCAATTCGACCTGGGATCGTGAACTCCCGGAGCGATTCTGTCTGGTCAGGATGCGGACGAGTTCATCCCGATGCCAGGCGCCGTGTGTCACCTCCTCGAGGCGGCTCTGAGGGTCGCCCAGATGACGAAAGAATTTCTGGACGAGCGAAGGCTCGTACAGATAATCCCGGAAGAGCCGGGTCGTACCGGGAAGGGCGTCGAATGAAAGCGATTTCATGTCAGGCCTTCATCTCTTGAGCGGACAGGTTGTGGTACCCGAATCGCAAGTCGGGAAATTGTTTCCGCAGTCTTTTCATCATGGTTTTGACCCCGATCGCCGGTGCGTCGTAATCACGGCAAACCTCCTCCAGGTACCAGGACGGATCGATGTTGAAATTACGCCACTGGATCAGACGAATGGGCCGGGTCGCAAGCAGGCGTTCCAGGGACTCGACCTCGGGAAGGCTGTCGGTCATTCCGGGAAACACAAAGTAATTCATCGATACGAATTTCTTCCGCTCACAGGCGAGCGATATGCTTCGCAGGACATCGTCCAGTGTGTAATGATTCGGACGGTAATACCGCTGGTACAATTCCGATTGAACGGAGTTCAAACTGATCCGGACGCTGTCCAGTCCCGCGTCAAAGAGTTTCTCCAGCATCTCCGGTCTGCTCGCATTGGTATTGATATGCAAAACGCCCGACGCGGTTTGACGCCGGATTTCGCGGATCGCATCAGCGATGAGGTGGCCATACAGGAGCGGCTCGCCTTCGCATCCCTGTCCGAAACTGACAATTCCGTCTGCAGTCCGTCGAAGGTGAGCCAGGGCCATTTCGACGATCTCCTGCACGGTGGGTACGAAGGCCAGACGATCCTGAGGAGAGGCGATGGATTGCGCGGGCTGGAAAGAAATGCATCCAAGACAATTCGCATTGCAGGCTCCGGCGATCGCGATCGGCGCTTCCAATCTGCCCAGGAAGAAATTTTTCGCGTTGGCGCAGCCGTAGCGTAGGGCGCACACATCCGCGTGATGAGCAATCAACCGATTGTTGGGAAATTGCTTCTTCACGTCCTCGACACGGGTACGGAGAGGGACGCCCCGAAAACTGGAGGCACGGTGTTTCACGGCCGTGTCGATCTTCGTGGCGGCGACGTAGTAGGCGCCCTGACGCCATCCGACGGCCGCATACGACTTCAGCGGCAGACGGGGCGCGTCGGGTTGTTTCACATACGCGCTGAGATACAGCTGGGTGTACGTCGGCGGCAGGAAGGCCGCGACGGCCCATGCATCTTCGAGAACCGTCAAGCGGCCGGTCTTGCGATGAATTCCGACAGCTTGTCGCTGTGGCATCATGAACAATTGCGCATCGTCGGGTAAACGGATGAGGTCTGCCGGGGGTATCGTGCGAAAGTGTCGTCCACTCATGCCAACCATGTCGTACTCTGGCAAATCGACCATGCGGCCATGCCGATCGCTACACAGCAAGCGGGGATTCACCGACCTCAGACTTGAGATGCCCGCAGGCGGTTGAGTTCCCTTTGGACGTCTTCCAGATCCCGGCGCACTCGGTGGAGTTCTTCGTGGGTGAGGCGATCCGAAATGTTCTTCTTGTACCGATTGACCCCTTCCTGAACGATGTTGAGCAGATTCTGCATCTCCCAGGGCTTGGCCAGGTATCGGTAAATCTCGCCCTGATTGACCGAATCGATCAAGGCATTCATATCCGAATATCCGGTCATGATGATGCGGACGGTATCGGGAAACTTCTGGCGCAATTCCCGAAATAATTCCGATCCCGTCATCTCCGGCATTCGTTGATCCGAGAGAACGAGGGCAACATCCGAACGCATGAGAAGAAGAGCGTCTTTGGCGCGCGGAGCCGTCAGCACCTGATAGTCGTCCTCCAGAATCTTCTTCAGGATACGGAGAATTTCGGGTTCGTCATCGACCAGCAGGATACAGGGACGCTCGTTGGACTCAGTGTTCATGCTCGGGAAATCTGGTGTCTTGTGCGTGTGGGCAAAATAGCGCGCGGGACGAAGAAAAGCAATCTTTGCGTGCGGTGGCGTCCAAGCGACACGCGCCAGAGTCAAAACTTTTTGACTTTCGAAAGTGGCCTATCTATATTGGCCGCGTTCATTTGACTCATCCGGATTACGCTCATCCTTTCACCATTCTAAAGGTACAGATCATGGGATCTTTGTCGGAACCAAAAACGGAAGCTGCGCCAAAAACGGACTTCAAGCCTTATATCGCTGCATCGGATCTGATGCCGGAGTTCACGCCCAAGGCTATTATCCTGGGATCGATGTTTGGTTTGATTTTTGGCGCATCGACCGTGTACATGGGATTAAAGGTTGGACTCACCGTGAGCGCGTCGATTCCCATCGCCGTCTTGGCCATTTCGATTTTCAAGAAATTCGGGCGATCCACCATCCTCGAGAACAATATCGTTCAAACCATCGGAAGCGCGGGGGAATCCGTGGCCGCGGGTGTCGTATTTACCGTGCCGGCCCTTCTCTTCCTGTCCGGCGGGATGGACTATTTTCAATACTTTCAGATTTTCACGCTGGCCCTGCTCGGTGGGGTGCTGGGCGTCATCTTCATGGTGCCCTTGCGCCGCTCGCTCATCGTGAAGGAGCACGGCAACCTTGTCTACCCGGAAGGAACCGCCTGCGCGGACGTGTTGATCGCGGGCGAGAAGGGCGGCTCGATGGCCAAGAAGGTCTTTCTGGGTTTGGGAATCGCGTTTCTGTACAAACTGCTGATGAGTGTCTTTGGTCTTTGGAAAGACACGCCCGCCATTGGAACGAGCAACAAGTCCATTTATCCAAATGCGACCGTGCCCGCGGAAATTTCGCCGGAGTTGCTCGGTGTCGGATATGTCATCGGTTTTCGTCAATCAGCCATTCTGGTGGCTGGCGGATTGTTATCGTACCTGGTGTTCATCCCGTTGATTACGCTGTTCGGAGACGCCATGACGACGGTGTTGAAGCCTGCGGGCAAGCTCGTTTCGGAAATGGGGGTGAGCGACATTCGCAACAGTTTCGTACGCTACATCATGGCGGGAGCGGTGACGGCGGGCGGCATCATCACCATGATCAAGACCTTCCCCATGCTCGTCTCATCGCTGCGGGACAGCATCGCAGATCTCCGGGGAACCAAGGACCGATCCGCTAATTCCAAACGCGACCGGACGCAATGGGACTTGCCGATCACGTTCACGATCGGCGGAGCGCTGTTGCTCATCGTGATCATTGCCATCCTGCCGAACATGCCCGGGACCATGGGTTCGCGAATCGGCGCGGGAGTTCTGATTGTCGTCTTTGGATTCCTCTTTGTGACGGTCTCCTCGCGGATCGTCGGCATTATTGGAAGCTCGAACAATCCGATATCGGGAATGACCATCGCGACGCTGATGGGCACGTGTTTGGTTTTCATCGGCATGGGTTGGACGGGAGCGGTGTACGAACCGATCGCCATCGTGGTCGGTGCGATCGTGTGTATTGCCGCCGCCAATGCCGGCGCGACCTCGCAGGACTTGAAAACGGGATATCTGGTAGGCGCGACACCGATCAAACAACAATACGGGCTGATCATCGGTGTGGTGGTATCGTCGATCATCATCGGTTTCACGGTTCTCTTGCTTCACAATACGCTCAAGATCGGATCGGAAGCAGTCCCTGCCCCACAGGCCACTCTCATGGCCACCGTGATCAAGGGTTTGCTGAATCAGGAACTGCCATGGGGATTTGTCATCATCGGTATGGCGATCGCCGTGGTGGTCGAATTGTGCGGCGTGCGTTCGCTGGGGTTTGCCGTCGGCGCGTACTTACCGTTGTCGACGACCGTACCGATTTTTGTCGGCGGTTTGGTGAAGCATTTTGTCGACAAGGTGAACAACAAGGGCGGTGAGGAAGACGAGACCGGGCCTGGTATCCTCTTTGCGTCCGGGTTGATCGCGGGAGGAGCGCTGATGGGGATTGTCATCGCCATTTTGAAGAGTATTGAATTGGATTCGATCGTGCGGGACGGTGCGACCACGATCGTGACATTGGCGGATCAGCTCAATACCGGGCTGGGCGAGAGTCTGCACGGTTGGGGCGATGTGTTCGGTGTCATCGTTTTTGCGGTACTCGCCTATCTTCTCTACCACCATGCATTGACACGTAAGCAAGACTGAAACAAGGGATGGATTTGGAACGGCGGAACACCTCCGCCGTTCTTGGTTATGGAGCGTTCCACGATCTACATCAAGAACATGGTCTGCCAACGCTGCGTGAGGGTCGTGAGAGAAGAACTGACCAAGGCCGGATGGGTGGTCCATGAGGTGACGCTCGGACGCGCGGTACTGGACATCGAAAATCCGAAGGAAGTGGCGCCTGTGCTGGAGCGGAATGGGTTCGCTCTATTGGAAGACAGCAAGGCAAGACGGGTCGAACAGGTCAAGACAATTCTCATCGAACTGGTTCGCGGCAATCGACTGGAGACCGAATCCGTCACGTTATCCAGATACCTCCAGGACCAACTGCGGCTGGATTATTCCGCGTTGTCCAGTTTGTTTTCTTCCATGGAATCGATCACGATAGAGCGGTTCTTCATTCTCCAGAAGATTGAGCGCGTGAAGGAATGGCTGGCCTACGGCGAATGGACGTTGAGTGAAATGGCCTACAAGCTTGGGTACAGCAGCGTCGCCCATCTGTCCAGCCAGTTCAAACAAGTCACGGGAATGACGCCGACGGAATTCAAACGGATGTCCGCGGAAGGTCGCAAGTCGTTGGATGAAGTCCGCTAAGGCTTCTGCGGAGTTTGGTATCGCGTGCCGTACTCGACGGGAATGTCTGCCTTTGCCTGCGCGATAAGTTCGTCGAGTTTTTCTTTTCGGCGTATGATGCGCAACCGTTGCTCGATTTCCTGTTCGACTGCCGACAGAGGTTTGGAACTACCGGCCGGTCGAATTTCCACCACATGCCACAACGAGTAGTACCCTTGTGCGGTCAGAATGGGACCGATGATTTCATCCGTCGCGTTCTTGAGAAAGACGTACTTGGCGATTTTTTCTTCGAAAGCCGCCCTCGGTAGGAATTCCCGCTCCCCAACAACGTCGCTGTCGGACGCCGTCTGCGTGACGATCTCCAGAAAGTCCTTCTTGCGAAGTCGGGACATTTTTTCAAATTGGCTTTCGAGATCCTTGGCCTTGTCTTTGTCCCGGGTAAGGAAATATTCCGTCTTGATTTCGTCTTCGGCCAGGACGTATTCGGACGCGTGGGTTTTATAGTACGATTCGATGTCTTCGCGTGACACACTCAGTCGGCGGTCCACTTCCCGTTCGATAAAGGATTGGATCAGGAATTGCCGGATCAGTTGATCGAGGTCTTGTTGCACTTTTGCGTCTTCCCGAAGCCCGCTGGCAATGGCTTTCTGATAGAGCGCCTCGGATTCAACCCAGTTGCGAATGAAGCGCGTTCGGTCGAGAGGGGATCTTCCTTCCAACCCGTACGAACTATCCAGGGAGGACTCCAGTAGAACGGAATTCCCGACTTTAGCGACAAATTCCTTCTGTGTTGTGGGCCGACAGGACAGTATGTAGACGAAACTGAAAGTAAGCAGTTCAATCCAGCGCATAACGTACGACTTTGTGGTTCTTGAGAAAACGTGCAAGATGCTGGCGGTAGAGTTCTTGTCGTTTTTCCATGCTCCATCGGGCAGCCAGGTCATTTCGAGCTTCCTCAAAGGAACGCGTTCTTCTTTCCGTCTTCCGGATCACATGAACGACCGAAAAAGTACGATTGGGGAAGCGTACGATGAACGTCGAGCCCACATCGGCCTGCAGAGCTTTTCGGACCACCAGAGATTTTTCGTCTTCGGTGCGGTCGCGCGCATCCATCAAGGCAAAGCCATAGCGCCTTTGGCGTGCTAAACCGGACGCCAGTTTTTCGATTGTCACATTCTGTCTGAGAGATTGTGCAATCGAATCGTAGTAGGATGGGTCACTCACGACGAGTTCCGCAAGAACAACCGATGCCGGCTCGTCCAGTTGGACAAGTGAAAGGTCACGCAGCGGCTCCTCAGATGAGAGGGATGTGTCGAGATATCGATCCAGCGTGCCGCTAAAATATTGGAGGTCATTTAGCAAGGACAACGGTTGCGATCTGACCTCCTGCTCATAGCCGGTTAGGAGAAGCTGTTTACGAACCCAGTGTAGAACAGCTTGTTCCGCGTTTGCCCGGTTGCCACGCGTCAAGGAATCAAGACTCCAAATCACAAGACGACGACCAGCAACTTGGGCCACAACCGCGCCTGTATCGAGCGAGAAAAGCGTATGGAATGTAGTATCATGCGAGACTCGACGGATGAGTCCAGAATCAATCGTGACCGGAATCACCGCAGCAAGAGAATCTGCCAGTACGTTCTCGCCAGCGGTGATTCTTTCAAAGGACTCTCGCAAGGCCCTCTCCCTGAGGTCGCTGCGCAATTTCTGTGGTGACGGGATACGCCACTCCCAGCTATGAGGCGCGGGAAGGTTTTGCTTGATTCTTCCGATGACAAAGGCCCCCGGAACCTCGTGAATTCTGGTCACCCTTCCGGGGTGAAGCGCAAAAACCTCTGACTCCAAGCTCAAAGATGCATACCCGTAACGAACAAATTGGGAAGTGAGACTTCCCTGATTCGATTTCAACTCTCGAACATCCGAGTACCGTCGAACCAAATTGTCAAATCCTCCTGGATTCAATCGCAATTGACTATGGAGGCGCTCGATCTGCGACCGTGCGGAATCTCGTAATTCTTCTGTCTCGAACTTCTTGACCAGAAGAACAACCTCCACTTGGCGGAAGTAATTGCGTCTGGCATTGGAGATCACGCTGTCGTTGACGATCGGATTGACGAATCTCGAATCCCGGATATACCTGAGCGCTGTCCTTTCCCGCTGTTCAGCAAGTCTAGCAGCAAATTGATGGGAGGTGTCGAGAGCCAGTTCACGGAGGACCAATCCTTTCAGTTGCATTTCCACAAGATGAGCAAGTATCGATTCGCGGCGAATCAAGTCACGCGACACCAATGCCCTCTCCACCGCCGCATCGACTACGGACTTATGCAAATACGGCTTGCCATCGACCTCGAGATAATACTCCCGCGGCGGGGTATCACAGGCAGACAGGACGATGACAGGAAGAAGAAAACGGAGAAGCCTACCAGCCGAGGACATAGGCAAACAAAAGCGGCGCAACAATCGAGGCATCCGATTCAATAATATATTTTGGGGTCTCTTCGCCAAGCTTGCCCCATGTGATTTTTTCATTCGGAATGGCTCCTGAGTATGATCCATAACTGGTCGTGGAATCGCTGATCTGACAAAAATACCCCCACAGCGGAACATCCTCCCGCCGCAAATCCTGATGGAGCATCGGCACCACGCAGATCGGGAAATCACCGGCAATCCCTCCGCCAATCTGGAAAAAACCAATCGAATGCTGAGCAGAGGTCCTCGTATAATACGCGGCCAGTTCCATCATATACTCGATACCGGACCGAACCGTCGAGGGATTCCGGATGGAGCCGGAAATACAGTGCGATGCAAAAATATTCCCGAGCGTGGAATCTTCCCAACCCGGAACAAAGATCGGCAGGTTCTTCTGGGCGGCGGCCATCAGCCAGCTGTCTTTCGGATCGATTTCATACGCGGACTCCAACGAACCACTCAGCAGAATCTTGTACAGAAATTCATGCGGAAAATGTCGTTTGCCCCCCGCGTCGGCCTCGCGCCAGTGCTCCAGGACCGCCCGCTCAATCCGGCGCATGGCCTCCTCCTCCGGGATACACGTATCCGTCACACGATTCAGGTGGCGGTCCAGCAACGCTTGTTCATCCGCCGGTGTCAAGTCGCGATAATGCGGCACACGGACATAATGATGATGCGCCACGAGATTGAACACGTCTTCCTCCAAATTCGCCCCTGTGCAAGAAATCGCGTGAACCTTATTCTGCCGGATCATCTCTGCCAGAGAAAGCCCCAGTTCGCCTGTGCTCATGGCACCGGCCAACGTCAGGTAGAAGTGACCGCCCTTATCGAGATGTGCCGAATACGCTTTGGCCGCGTCCACTAAGGCAGCGGCATTGAAGTGTCGGTAATGGTGGATCATGAATTGGGATATGGGCCCCATCTTCCTCACTCCGTCTTGTGGAGAACACGCATTTTCTGATTGGTATAATAAACGTTTGCCCAAAAGATACAAGTGAAAAACTTCTGGGCAAACAGGCGGGTGGAGAAGCCGTTGGAGCCTGGCGGATCACATACGATCGACGAGCCGAAGTCCATCCTCGACGCGGATCACGGCGATGGTTCGAAGACCGACAGCCGGCTTCCCTGAGCAGAAATACCCAGTGGACAGAGCATCTGCTTCGACCGCCTTGGGCGCGATCACGCTCAGGCTGAGATAATGGTTGGGGTTGCGCCCGGTTGTGGTCAGAAGAATATGACCGACGGTTTCGTTGTGGATAGATGCGGTGCTTTCATAGTTACCCGAAGTCGAGAGGGCCGCGTCTTTCAGTTCTATTGAAGTCGCGATGCCGCGCGGGGCTTCCGGATCGCGAATCGACACTCTCCAGCCCGCGCCCTCGGGTCCGGCACCCAGTGCGTAGAGATCGCCGGAATGATTCAGGAGCGCATTCGAGATGCCCTCTTTCCGCAGTATTCCGACGCTCCGATCAACAGCATATCCGACGCCGATCCCGCCCAAGTCTATCGCCGCACGCGGATGAGCCAGGCCGACCCCATCCGACCCGATCAGCAGATGCCGCGGACTCGCAGCTTCGATGGCGTCCCCCACTGCGCGATCCGAAAAGTCTGTTTGTCCACGAAATCCATAGGCTCGCATCAATGGCTCGACCAGAATGTTGAAATGCCCGCCGGTCTCAGCCGCGAAAGTCTGGGCCTGAGCGATAATCTCTCGCACTTCCTCCGGCACCCGCACGGCATCGCGGCCAGCGGACGCGTTGATCCTCGATACCCAGCTGTCATCACGGTAGACGCTGAGCAGGGCGTCTACCCGCTGAAATTCATCAAAAACCTTTTGGATCGCACGACGGGCGTGAACGGGATCGTCACAGACCACCTGGACGTCGAGTAGGCTCCCCATCGCGAGAGTGATCCGTCGCGTGACTGACTTCGGGCGGAAAGATACGGACGACAGAATCGACGGCACAAACAACGCTGCGCGACAAAATTCCCGCCGTGTCCATTCAGATGGTTTCAAATCGCTTCTCTCGTTCGTCTTCGGAAATGGCTGGTTCCTCACTGTCCATCCGTCCGTTTTCCCTCCATGAACGCCATAAGTAGAGCGCAAGCGACGCAAGCAAGAGTATCAAAGCACCCTGCAAGAGACAAAACCCGATGATTTTCACCCACGCGAATTCCGGCGCAACGAATCGCACCAACCAGCCTCCGCTTTCTTCCGCGAGGGCCGCGGCAAAGGACGCCGAAATCAGAAGGATTTTCTGCTTTCTCGAAAACGGAGCAAAGATGACAAGGTGCGTCAGCATGAGAAGAACCAGTCCCATCATCGGCAAATGCCCGTGCGTCACCTCCAGCATGCTCCCATACGTGCGGGCGGGCCTGAACTCCTCCTCATTGCCATTGTAATAGGAAGTTACGGAGGATGGCGTCAAACCCATCCGTTCAAAATACATCAGGAAGTTGGTCACAACAAATCCCGAAAGGAATAACACCAGGAATGCTAGTGTCAGCCGCATCATGGGATTCTTCTGAAAGCCGCCTTTTTGCATGTATTGCATCGTCAATCCTTGTGGATACAGATGACATAAATCGCCAGAGTCCGGCGCACCGCATCCGTCAGAACTTGGGCCGAGAGGGTGGCTCCCGAAATACCGGCTATTCCGCGCCGCAGCGTCAGATCATCCCCGATCCCCTTTTCGTCAAACTGCTTCATCCAGCGCGCCGTCGGCCGATAGTCATCGGGTTCGTAAAAAGCCAGGATTTCCATCGCACGCACTTTGCCCTCTGCGCCCAGCGCAATCATATACGCGACTTTCTGTGTGCGAATTACTTCCGCATCGAAGAAGGCATATCCCACAACGCGATCCGCTTCGCGGCAAACAACGTACGGGACCAGTTTGGATGGCACTTTCGAACGAGCCAGTTCTTGAATCTTCCGGACCTGTCCGTCATCCAGATAGAGCGTGTTCTTCTCCGTCAGGGCCCCAGGAAAATACATGTCCAACGCCTGATCCCGAGTGAGGAAAGACTGCGCACGCAGCGGCAAAAGAAAAACGATGTTCATCAAGACAAGACGCACATGTAACTCTCTTCCGTGACGTTGTTTCGCTTCAGACGCGCGTTCACATCCGTCCGTCTGATTGCTGCGTCTCTCCGCCGTAGGTCCCTCAGCACAGGGCAATCCTTGCAGGCTTTGCCCTTCCTGCGAAACGATTCGCAGCAGTCAGACATCGCGTCGTGTTGTCTTTCGGATGCCATTTAGAATAGGTAATTCAGGGCAACATTCCACTGGTCATTTTCAGTGCCCGCTTTGTTGGCATTCCAGCGATAATCAGCCTTGAACGCGATGTGGGGATGCGGCTTATACGACACACCGATGGTCTTGATCGAGCGGTCCACAGATCGGTTCTTCGTGTAACCAGTGGGAACGTCGGCGTGTGTATTGAAATTCTCATATTGGACAAACGGCGCCAGATAATGAGAACTGCCTTTGGCCAGCAGCGGAAGAACGTCGTATCCGACCACGCCATAGTAACCCATCATACGGGAACCGATTGTCTTACCGGTCAGTCGGCTGGCACGCGCTGCATCCGATACGCTGATGGTCGCAAACATGGCACGACCTTCCAGTCCCCGCCACTCAACCTCCGCATGCGCCGACAAGATCGTTGTAGTGGGTGCAAAACTCTTCAGAGAATCGACCACGCTCTGATTCGAATTACCCGTGAAAAAACTCGCGCCGAGAACGGCTCCCGAGAGTCCCGTATACTCTACTTTGCCCGTCACGGCCAGGTTTTCCGCAAACGCCTTTGCGCCCAGCTGTCGCCCATCGCGGATCCCTTTCTCCGTAAAGAACGTCACATCCAGACCCTCCACCAGATAAGCGCGGTAGTGAATGTCGGGAAGAATCTCACCGTAGAATCCGATACCGTTCGCTCTCCACGTGGACGGAACAATTACCTGTTCCACCTGAGGCCGCTTCGTACCCAGAAACGTCGATGGTTCATGCTTTTCGTTTACGATACCCACCGGAACGAGTACCATTCCAGCGCGCAGATTGGCTTTTCGGGAGAACATCAACTCAATGTAGCTAAATTCCACTCCCACCTCCCCGATTGGTTTGTTGGAACGGAACTTCCCTGTGTACGCATGTTCAAATTCGATTTCGGAATTGAACAGTATCCAGTCGTTGAACCGATACCCGAAATAAACGATGTTGCGTAAATAATCGAACTGATCCTGTGTTGATGAACGACCGCCGTTGTCCAGATTGGATTTGAAATTTTCATACAATACCTCGCCGTACCCGGCCACGGAAACGCCGCTCTTTGCAAGAGAATAGACCTTTGAAGCGGCCGGCCCCAGACCCAGGTTGGAAGCTTTCTCTTTCTCGACAACCGCTTCACCCAGCTTCAGTTTTTCAATTTCCTCTGTCAAAATGCTCACTCGTCGGCTGATCTCCGCGAGGGAATCGCGCAGACTCTCTTGACCCAGCAAGCTGTGTGAGAACATGCTGACAGCAAACAACAATACAATCCGCATAACCTCTCCCGATGTATGTTGAGATCAATTCTCAACAAGATTAGTAATTTTAACCCGAATTTGCTCGGGCTTATTCTCATAACTTAAATCAAATCAGAGCAAGAGTAGGCTCATGGTGGTCACTCCTGTTGAGAATTGATCTCAGTTATGCTTGCAAAATATGCCCACCGCGTCCAGTGAGCTTCAAGTGGCACCAGTATAATACCTTGAACCAAGATTTGTCAAGAGGAAAATCCGAACAAGCGTTCGAAAGTGGAAATCCTTACACTAACCAGACAAATGGACACAGCGCGCAAGACATGGGCCAGAACCGGTGACATTGCACATTGGTTTTTGCCAAGCGGCGCCGTACATTGGATCATGAGAGGACTTACCCAACTCCTCCTCGCAAGCTGTTGTACCGCCGCTCTGTGGGCACAGCGACCGATTGTCTACCGGGCATCCATCGATGGCGTCATCAATCCCGCTTCTGCCGAATACATTCAGTCCGCCATTTTGAAAGCTAACGACGACTCGGCATCTTGTCTCATTGTCGAGATGGACACGCCGGGCGGACTCATGAAGTCGATGAACGTGATCGTCAAAGCCATTTTGTCTTCCGAAGTTCCCGTCGTCGTTTATGTTTCACCGCCAGGCTCCCATTGTGCGTCCGCAGGCGTGTTCATCATGATGGCCGCGCATGTCGCGGTGATGTCGCCCGGAACGAACATCGGCGCCGCACACCCGGTGTCGATCGGACAATCGGACAGCGCCTCTGCCGTCATGATGGAAAAAGTCACCAACGACGCCGTCTCCTACATTCGCTCGCTCGCAGAAAAGAACGGACGCAACGCCGGATGGACGGAGGAAGCCGTTCGCAAGAGCGTTTCGATTACGGAAACCGAGGCATTGCACCTCAATGTCGTCGATACGCTTGCGCGCAATTTCGACAGCCTCCTCGTTCTGCTGGAGGGAAAGACCGTCGAGACAATGATGGGACCCAGGACCATTCACACGGCCAATGCCGACGTACAGACCATCCAACGTGGATGGCGGTTTGGACTACTCGACATCCTGACCGATCCCAACATCGCCTATATTCTGATGATGTTGGGAATCTACGGTCTCTTTTTCGAACTCTACAATCCCGGCTCGATCCTGCCGGGTGTCCTGGGTGGAATTTGCCTGATCTTGGCGTTCTATTCTTTCCATACGCTCCCGATCAACTACGCCGGTCTTGCACTGATCCTTTTTGGTGTGATCCTGCTTCTCCTGGAAATCAAGGTAACGAGCTACGGGATCCTTTCCATCGGCGGCGTCACAGCTCTTCTGCTGGGAAGTTTGATGTTGGTCGAGAGCCCCGACGAAATGAGCCGACTGTCGTGGAGCGTGATCCTCCCGGTGGTGGGAACGACCGGCGTTTTTTTTCTCGTGATCGTCGGAATCGGCATTCGCGCCCAACGCAAGAACGTCGCCACAGGTTTGGAAGGCATGATCGGAGCCACCGGTAAGATTATCGAATTGACTTCCGACGGCTTGAGCGGAACGGCCTATGTCCACGGTGAGATCTGGAAGATACACTCCGACGCTCGACTAACCCTTCCTGGAAAAGTGCGTGTGCAAAGTGTCGGCAGTGATCTGAAACTGAAGGTTCAACCCAACTAAACAGGAGGCGGTCATGGAAGGCAAATTACTCATGCCCTTTCTCATCCTATTCCTCGTCATCTTCCTGGCCAGCGCCATCAAGATTCTGCGGGAATACGAACGAGGTGTAATCTTTCGGCTGGGGCGGCTCATCGGCGTGAAAGGTCCGGGCCTGATCATCCTGATCCCCATGATTGATAAAATGGTCAAGGTCAGTTTGCGTACAATCGTCTTCGACGTCCCGCCTCAAGACATCATCACACGCGACAACGTGTCGGTCCAGGTTAATGCCGTGGTCTACTTTCGCGTGGTGGTTCCAGACAAAGCCATTATCGAAGTTGAGAATTATCTGATGGCAACGTCGCAATTGTCCCAAACGACGCTCCGCAGTGTGATCGGGCAGTTTGAGCTCGACGATCTGCTGGCCGAACGCGACAAGATCAACAAGCAACTGCAGGAAATCATCGACATGCAAACCGAGCCGTGGGGAATCAAGGTTTCTGCTGTGGAGGTCAAACACATCGACCTCCCGCAGGAGATGAAGCGCGCCATGGCCAAACAGGCCGAAGCGGAACGGGAACGGCGCGCGAAAGTGATCGCTGCAGACGGCGAGTTTCAGGCCGCCCAGAAGCTTTTTGAGGCGTCCGACATTATCAGCAAATCTCCCGCCGCATTGCAGTTGCGATACTTGCAGACGTTGGCGGAAATAGCGACGGAAAACAATTCCACGACGATCTTTCCGATCCCCATCGACTTTCTCAAGGCGTTTATGAAAGACAAGTGAGTAGTGGAAATAACATCACTCTCAGCTATTCGAAAGCATCCAGATCCTCCAGTGGAGACTGAAGAAATCGTTTCAATCGGGACGCCCGCGCCAGAGTATTCTCCTGGACGGCATTCCAGTCGGGAGCCTCCCCGGCCTGAAACGGAGTTTCTTTGTCGGAATATTCTCGCGTTTCCCAGCGGATCAGCGCTCCGGAGATCATGAAGTAATAACGCGCTTCTGTCGTCGTCTCCACCTGTTCCTCCCATTGCGGGAAGGAAGTCCACTTCGTGGTCGTGAAGATCAGATTGTCGTGCTGAAAAAAATACGTCTCGATGTTGCTGGCGCCGTCGCCGTCAAACGCAAGAATCAACTTCCGATCTCCGGTCTTGTCCCGATACACGGTCAGCGTCCCAGACCCGCCTGCGGTCACATACGTCTTGTCGGTCTTTTTCAGGCTTTTCACCTGATTCTCAATCCGCTTGACTTCCTTGTCAATGCCGGCCACTTCCAGTTTGATGTCGTCGTCAGACAATTGCGCCATGCCCACTTGCGTCCCCAGGAAAAGTCCGAAAACAACTCGCTTCACACGCGCCTCCCTTTAGTTGTGGCTGAATCGATTGAATCCCAACGGTGCCGAGCCCGCGGAATGAGAGGCCCGGCGCGCTCGCTTTTCCGCCCACGCCCGTAGCGCCGTAATCTGTTCTGCCATCACGCGAGAGAGGGGCACCGTGGAACGAAGATTGTTCTCGATATCGGCTGAAGTCAATTCCCGCCCCTCGTCAAAGGCGTCGTACATACCGTCCACGATCGCCTGCTCGATTTCCGCACCGCTGAAACCGGCCGATACTTCTGACAAACGAACCACATCGAATTCGGCTGGAGCCCGACTGCGTTTTTGGAGATGGATGCAGAAAATCGCTTCCCGTTCATTCTGCTCGGGAAGATCGACAAAGAAGATCTCGTCAAATCGTCCCTTGCGCAGCATCTCCGGCGGCAGTACGGTGATATCATTGGATGTCGCTATCACGAACACGGGTTTCTTCTTCTCCTGGAGCCACGTCGTAAAAGTCGCAAAGACCCGGGCGGCCGTACCGGCATCAGAAAAATTCGAGCTGCCCATTCCCGAAAAGCCTTTTTCAATCTCGTCGATCCACAGAATGCACGGACTGATGGATTCGGCGACCTTGATCATGTGTCGTACGTTAGACTCGGAACTTCCGACAATTCCGGAAAAGATTGTGCCGACATCCAGTTTGAGCAACGGCAGATTCCATTGCGCCGCAACGGCTTTTGCGGTCAGGCTCTTGCCGCATCCTTGCGTCCCCACGAGCAATAACCCTTTGGGCGTAGGAAGTCCGAAATCGCGCGCGCGATCGGTGAAGGCCTCAGCGCGTTTGGTCAGCCAATGTTTGAGGTGTCCGAGGCCGCCGACTTGATCGAAATTCTCATCCGGTGAAAAATATTCAAGGGATCCCGATTTACGGATGATCTGCTTTTTCTCTTCGAGCACTTCGCGGATCGTTCGTTCGTCAATTGCCTTCTGATGTACGACGGATTTCGCAAGTACGTTTTCGAATTCCACCAAGGTCAATCCCTGAGCCGCGCGCAATAGTTTCTCACGCAAGAAAGAGGTGATCCCAATGGTCACGTCCCTCCGCTTGCCCAAAACCTTGACCGCCCCGTCAAACGTCTCGGCGAGATCCGAGATTTCCGGCAAGTCAAAATCGATCACCGCGATGTCCTTGGACAATTCAAGCGGAATGTTCATGGTCGGTCCGACCAAAACGACCGTTTTGTTGGATTGGCGCAATTGCTTGGCGCTGTCGCGCAACAGACGCTTGATCTTCACATTGTCGGTGAACGCGTGAAAATCAAACAGAACATAGATCGCGCTGTCATGGCCGCGCAAAATGTGATCCAAAATCACTTCCGGATCACACTGCGTGTCATCCACCTGCTCGGGCAGTACGAAATTGTACAGACCGTGCGTGTGCGTCCACCCAAAGAGTTTCTTTCGTAAATGTACGGCGATTTTGTCAAGCGACTGCATGACGCGGTCCTCTTCCCAAGAGATCAGAAAAAGAATCGGATAGCGCGCCTGGATATAGAGTTCCAGATCTTTCGACATTGCCTAAGGTAGACGGGTCGATCCGCAAATTCAACCCCACCTTGCGCGGATCAACCCACAGATCGAATTAGCCGTTGCCGGGCCGCTTTTTTCAACCGTCATTGTAACTCATGTTTAAAATTCTGTAACGAGGATTCGGTTCCAAGTGCTTACATTGAGGCCGGATTTCAACCAAGGACGCAGATGCAAACAGTCGCCATTCAGCCTTTCAGAAAACCGGTCGTCCGTGAGATCGAACTACCGTTGGAGGGCGTTCACAGCAATCACTGCGCCGCGATCATTGAAAAAGCGTTGCGGGCGGTCGAAGGGATCAAAGAAATTCATGTTGATTATGCGAATCAGCGGTTGCGTGCGGTGACCGATTCATCTGTCACCGTGCCGAAGATTGTTGAAATCCTCCGTGGCCTCGGATATCAGGTTCCGGTTCGGAAAGAGGCGATGGACGTGGGCGGGATGACGTGTGCCGGTTGTGCGTCGACTGTGCAATCCGTGTTGCGTGCGCTGCCGGAGGTACTGGAGGCCAATGTCAATCTGGCGACGAAATCCGCGTGGATTGAGTATGTCGCCGATCCGAGCGCAGTCACACGGATGAGATCGGCGGTCCAGGATGCAGGGTACGAGTTGCATGTTTCCGATGCACCGGCAAGAGAGATTCGTGAGGATCGGGCGATGCGTGATTTGCGAATCCGGGCCGCCGTCGCGTCCGTGGTTGCAATTCCGACTGCCGTCCTGACGATGTTCTTTCATCCTCTCCTCCCCAACTTCGTGGCCATGATGTTGTCCATACCGGTCATGTGGGCGGGGCGGCAGTTCTACATCAACGCATGGAAGCAGGCCCGTCATCGCTCCGCCAACATGGACACGCTCGTCGCGTTGAGTACGGCGGCTGCATTTGCGTTCAGCGCCTGGAACACGCTGTGGCCGGAATTCATGGCTGCCCGGGGACTGCCGGCCGACGTGTATTTCGAATCCGGTATGGTGATCATTGCGTTTATTCTGATCGGTCGATGGCTGGAAGACAAAGCCAAACGCCGCGCCGGCAACGCCATTCGAAACCTGATGGGATTGCAACCGAAAACGGTTCGCCTCCAACGGGACGGCGCCGAGATCGACGTTCCCATTCACGAAATCCGAGAGGGCGACATTGTTGTCCTTCTGCCCGGACAGCGTGTGCCGGTTGACGGGGTCGTGATTGCCGGCGAGTCCTTCATTGATGAAAGCATGATCACCGGAGAACCGATGGCGGCGCCAAAGGCGATGAACGATCTGATGTACGCCGGAACGATCAATCAACGCGGCCGCCTCGAGGCCCGCACCACGCGAACGGGCTCCTCCACACTTTTGGGACAAATGATCCGGATGGTCGAAGTAGCGCAGGGAAGCAAGGCGCCGATTCAGAATCTCGTGGACAAAGTGGCCGCCGTATTCGTTCCGATCGTTTTGGTGACTGCGGTGATCAGCTGCTTCCTGTGGGTGTGGTTGGGTCCGGACCCGGCGTTGAGCCGCGCAGTGCTGGCGTTTGTGACCGTATTGATTATCGCGTGTCCGTGTGCATTGGGCCTCGCGACGCCGACGGCGATCATGGTTGGCATCGGTCGGGCGGCAGAGAAGGGTATTCTCATCAAGAACGCGGATGCACTCGAACGTGCGATGAAGATTTCTGCATTGATCGTCGACAAAACGGGCACGGTTACGGAGGGGAAACCGACGGTGACGGACATTTTGTGGGTAGACGAAACCGTCGAATCAAAATATGTTGCCGTTTGGTCTTCGTTGGAGCGCCAATCGGATCATCCTGTTTCACATGCAGTCGCGCGATTCTTTGCGCAGAATGATGCGATTCCCGTCGGACAATTTCTAACGACACCGGGAAAAGGAATCCAAGGGAGCGTCGAGGGGCAGGAATATTTCTCCGGCAATCTACCGTGGATCCAGTCCCAGGGGATTTCCATTTCCGATCGACTGCAGACAACCGTGGAGAATTGGCGCCAACAAGGTAATACGGTTATCGTTTTTTCTGACACGAAGAAGACCCTCGCCATTGCCGCCGTGTCGGACACCGTCAAGGCCGGGTCCGCCGAAGCGATTCGCGACCTTCAAAGGATGGGTATTCAAATCTGGATGGTCACCGGCGATCACGAACAGAGCGCGGAGTCGATCGCGCAACGTGTCGGAATCGATCGTGTCGCCGCACGCGCGTTACCGCAGGATAAGCTCGATCAAGTCAAACGCCTGCAACAGGAGGGGCATGTCGTCGCCATGGCCGGCGACGGAATCAATGACGCAGGCGCGCTCGCGCAGGCGGACGTGGGCATCGCCATGGGACAAGGAACGGACATCGCGATGGAGGCGGCATCCATGACGCTTATGAAATCCGATCTCGCCCACATCCGAGACGCCATTTTTCTTTCTCGCAAAACCGTCGCGGCAATCCGCCTGAATCTGTTCTGGGCATTTGTCTATAATATCGTCGGAATTCCTATTGCGGCAGGGGTATTGTATCCGGCGTTTATTTTGAATCCAATGATGGCTGGTGCGGCGATGGCGCTGAGTTCGGTTTCCGTCGTTCTCAATAGCCTCCGCTTGAAAAGAGCGTGATTGGCCTCGGAAACCTGACAATGATTATGGCGCCATTCATCAAGAGAATCTATCCTTGAGTCACAACGGTTTGAAAAAAGGGCTGTCGCGTCAGAGTTCGAGACGTGCCGGAAGTCCGTACCGACTCCTCAAGAAGGACGGTTGATTCCATACGAGGAATCTCAGGACGGCATCGGATCTGAAAAACGAAAGATGTCAGACAGCCCTTCGGTATTTCCCTACGCATCCATTTGGCTGTGATCGCCGTGAGAGGGTCTGATGCAAATCGCGGCGTGTGTCGATCATTCCATCTTGTTCCAGATATCCACTACCAAACGATATTCGCCCGCGGCATTCCGTTTCCACACGTTGTTGTATTTCGCCTTGTGAACGACCACCGAATCGGCGTTGTGTATCCGGACCTTGTTTTCGACAATTCCGACTTCATAGAGCACGTCGACAGTTCCACCAACCTCGATGGACTCAGAGCGCATTTCCACAATGTCTTGCAAACCTTCTTTCCATAAGGCGATGATCTGCTCTCGTCCCTGTACGGGTTTCATTCCCGGTGCGAGCAGATGGGCGTCTTCCGCATAGACTTCTTCTAACAATGCCCCCTTCTTGGTGGCGACGACGTGATGCAGTTTTTTATTCTGTAAGTGCACCTTCTGTTTGGCAACGTCCAGATCGGATCGACCGGCGCAGGCTCCCACCTAAACGACCAAACAAAAGCAGAGTTCTTCATGATTCTGTTGCTTTCCAATCAATGATCGTTTCGGGCGTCACGGTAACTTGGAACCTCTCGCGCCCCACCACGGATGAATCTCATACGAGAGACGTCCCTGCTGGATCGCCGGATCTCTTTCAACTTCGCGGACGGCGGCGTCCTTGCTTGCCACCGTCATGATGAAGATTCCACGCCAGTCTCCATCGTCTCCAAACGGTCCCGCGATCGCGAGTTTCCCTTCGTCCGCCATACGCTGAATATTGGCCATGTGGCCCTTTTGCAATTGCGCCGCCTGCAGCGAGTCTTGACCGCGATTGGGTCCGCGCTTCAGCATGACGAAGAAATACTCGCGCATTTCGTACTGGGGAGACTCCTTTTCCTGACCGTGTACCAAGGAAGCGGCGACGATGAACAACGTGATCATTCGCATTTTGAAACTCCTGCACAATAGTGATTGTCGGAATATAGAAAGCGCAGAGGGAAAAGGAACGACAGATTGGCTCTAATCGCGCTGCCTCCGATTGTCATCGCGTTCCACTCGTCCCTTGACGTTATTGATGGAGACCCCGCCGCTGCCCGACGAGCGAATGATGACATCCTGAGCGACGCCGTTAATGTCGATGGAGCCCGAACCGTCGCTGACTTTTACGGTCCCGCCGACATCCATGATCGTGATTTCCCCCGATCCGTCGTCCACGGTTACGTTGCCTTTGACGTTGCGAATCTTCACGGAGCCGGACCCGTCATCAATCCGAACATCCCCGCCCAGATCCGATGCGTCTATCGAACCGGAGCCGTCATCAACCCGCACTTCGCCATCGACCCCCCGAATCGTCACCGCGCCCGAACCATCCTGCACATCGACGTGGAGTCGCTTTGGAAGTTTCACCACAAGATCGATGGACTTTTCTCTCCACGATGCCTCCCATCCATCCTCAAAGAAACTGCGCAGAATTGCGGATGCGCCCCTCTTTTCCAGTGTCAGTACCATGTACCGGTCCAGAAATTCTTCTGCTTCCTCGCGAGACGCTTCTCGAATTCGGATCGTCGCGTCCACAGTGATCTGATCCCCGTCGCCTTCGACAACCAGAATGCCGGCGCCCGATTCGATTTCAATGCCTTGGATACCATCCGCGGACAATGTGAGTTTCCTCGTCTCCTCGTGGGACCATGTCGTGGAGACCACGACGGCCGTTAAGGCGAATGCCATAAGAAAATGCCCTGTATTCATCGAACCTCCTGACGAATTGAGATGAGCTGTTTACGACGCAGCGGGTGACTTGTTGCGTGCGAAATTCGGGTGAAGGCCGAGTGCGGATGGATGCGGCTGCAAAACATCTATTGAGACACCGAAAAAAAAATTGTACGTTGGGCGTCCAATCGAATCACAGAAGGTGATGTATGAAGAAACCTCTCGTTGGCGTGGTCATGGGAAGTCAGAGTGACTGGGACATCATGAAGGAGGCCGTCGCGCAACTCAAATGGTTTGGCGTTCCGTACGAGGCCCGGGTCGTGTCTGCTCACCGAACTCCGGACTTGCTCTTCGAATATGCCTCCACCGCTCGGGACCGCGGACTTCGATGCATCATCGCCGGCGCCGGAGGGGCGGCCCATCTGCCCGGTATGCTTGCGTCGAAAACCACAATCCCGATCCTGGGCGTGCCCGTGCCCTCCCGTTACTTGAAGGGCCAGGATTCGCTCCTGTCGATTGTCCAGATGCCCAAAGGGATCCCGGTCGCGACGTTTGCCATTGGCGAACCCGGAGCAGCCAATGCGGGTCTGTGTGCAGTGTCCATCCTTGCTGTGTCCGATGAGAAATTGGCACGCAGGCTGGACGAGTTTCGTCGCGCCCAAACCGCCGCCGTACGGAAGATGAAGCTGAGATGATCTTTCCCGGATCGACGCTCGGCATGCTGGGCGGAGGGCAATTGGGCAGGATGTTCACCATCGCCGCGCGGACTCTCGGATACCGTGTGGTCGTGTTGGATCCGGATCGATTCAGCCCGGCCGGATCGATCGCGGATCGACATCTCTGCGCGGACTACCACGACGAAGATTCACTACAGCAGCTGAGCGCAGAGTGCGCCGCGATCACGACGGAATTCGAAAACGTTCCCGCGGACGTGCTCGACCATCTCGCGCGATTCTGTACCGTGCGGCCGGCGGCAAACGCGGTTCGTACGACACAGGACCGGATTCATGAGAAATCTTTCTTTCAGGAACACCGGCTCCCGACGAACCGCTTCGCCATCGTTCAAGAGAAAGCCGACTTGGAAAAAGGATTTGCACTCACGGGACCTGCCATCCTGAAAAGGGGTCGCTTTGGCTACGACGGCAAAGCTCAATTCCGCGTCGTCTCACTCGCAGAAGCCGTAGAAGCGTTCGAGCGAATGGGATCCCCGCCGTGCGTCTTGGAAGAGATACTCGATTTCTCCTGCGAAGTTTCCGTCGTCGTAGCCAGAAGCGCCTCGGGTACGATTCGTACCTACCCGACAGCAGAGAACATTCACGTCAATGGAATCCTGGACACAACCATCATCCCCGCCCGCGTTCCCGAGGGGATATCCGTACGCGCTCAACAAATCGCTGTGGCCGTCGCTGAAAAACTCTCGTACACCGGTGTTCTCGCCGTCGAAATGTTCGTGATGCCCGACGATCGCGTCCTGATTAATGAGATTGCTCCGCGCCCACACAACAGCGGTCATTACACAATCGACGCCTGCGTGACCGATCAGTTTGAACAGCAAGTCCGCATCCTCGCGGGATTTGAACCGGGAGAAACGACCCTCTTGTCCCCTGCCGTGATGAAGAACATCCTCGGGGACCACTACGGCGATCACTCCCCGGACTGGAGCCCCGTCCTGCAAAAGCCAAACGCGAAACTTCACCTGTACGGGAAGCAAGAGGCTCGGAAAGGCCGCAAGATGGGGCACTTTACCGTCTTGGATCGGGACGTGCACGCCGCCTTGACGGACGCAGAGGCGCTAATCATGCGGTTGGCGAGAGTTACAAAATAAAGGTCAATCCGGCGCTCAGGGAAGAATACTTTCCAAAACTATAATCGACGTTCAAGTTGCCGACCAGAACGCGGAAGCTGGATCCGACCGTGAGACGCGTGCGATTCTCTCCCGTCACGTCATAGCGCAACGGCTCGATCGCGCCATCCGAATGTTCGTAGTCGTAGCGTAGACGCATCGTTGATTTCTCGAACATCCATCCGGCGTAGGGTGTCACGTTCAACCACCGCCAGCCAAAGCGTCGGCTTGCCGTCAGCCCCACTGCGGTTGCATTCAAGGTGAAGAACTTCCCCTGACGAAGCGTCTGGGAAAAAAGAGAGATCGCCACGTTGTATTTCGGTTTCTTGCGGGTCCAGACCATCGGATTATGTTGAATGCCGATGCCCAAATACCTCAGCGTCCCAATTTCGTCCTGGGATCGCACGGGTGGAAGGAAGCGCACCGTCGCGTTGGTCCCATAGATCGTGCCGACCGTCACCTGCCAGGCGCCCAGCCCCACCATGGGCAATTCCAGTCCTCCCACGTCCAAGTCCAATTGACCTCCCGATGCACCGAGGTCATAAAAGCGTTCCTGCTGATCCCGTGGATCGGTATATCGCAAGGACGTTCCACGGTAGTTAATCCGAATATTCCCATCCGACTTTCCAACGATCGTCGCTCCGGAAATTTTCACGCTGACGGGTTCGCGAATGATCTGGTCGATCAGCGTGGCCTGGATGGCGTCCAGTTCGTCCTGGGAGAGGCCCGAAAATGCGGGATCATCGAATATGACGTCAGTAAGAATCGCCGCTTCCTCAGGACCAAAAGTGAGTTCTCCGACGGTGGAGAACGTGCGGTCTCGTTTGGTAAAGACGCTGCCCATCGCGATGAATCCGGCCTCCAGGTGAAATCCCCATTTCACCGGCGGTGGGGCGCTGTGGAACCAGCCCGCGTTCAACGAGGCTCCAAACCCGGAAATCACCGGAGCCGCATACTTCTTTGCCACGCCTTCGGCCAGACGTCCCATGGCGTCCTGAAACGTGTTCAATTCTTCTTGTGCCGTCACCACCTTCCCCAGAAGAACCAACAAAACCAGCCATTGCCTTCCCGCCATGTCGAACCTTGAGTTTGTAACCGCCAATCGGTAATATCTTCGCCGGAAGATAACGAAATGCGGTCAGGAGAGACATGAAAAAAATCGCGATCATCCCCGGCGATGGAATCGGTAAGGAAGTCATGACGGAGGCTGTCAAAGTGATCGAGGCTGTTGACAAGAAAGCGCCGATGCACCTCACTCTGGTTCCCATGAAATACGGCGCGGATCACTTCCTCGCCACGGGCGTGACGCTTCCCGATGATCAACTGGAAGATTTTCGAAAGAACTACTCGGCGATTTTGATGGGGGCTTTTGGCGATCCACGTGTGCCGGGAAACGAGCATGCCAAGGATATCCTACTGGGAGCCCGATTCAAGTTGGATCTGTTTGTCAATTACCGGCCGGTGACTCTCCTTCATGACCGTTTCAGCCCCCTCAAGAACAAAACCACGCGCGACATTCATTTCACCGTTTTCCGAGAGAATACGGAGGGCGTTTACGTGGGTGTCGGCGGAGTGTTCAAGAAAGGCACGCCGGACGAAATCGCGATTCAAGAAGAGATCAATACCCGGAAAGGAGTCGAGCGAATCATTCGGTACGCATTTGAGTTTGCAAAGAAGAGAGGCTTCCAGAAAGTTGCGATGGCCGACAAATCCAACGCCATGCAGCATGGTCACGGATTGTGGCATCGCTGCTTCTTCGAAGTCGCCCAGGAATATCCCGCCATTCAGGCCAAACATTACTACATCGATGCGCTGGCCATGATGATGATTCGCGAACCGGAAGCCTTTGAAGTCATTGTGACGAACAATCTATTTGGCGACATCATCACGGACATCGGCGCGCAGTTGCAGGGCGGCATGGGATTGGCCGCTTCCGGCAATCTGAATCCACACGGCGTTTCGATGTTTGAACCCGTTCATGGCTCGGCTCCGGACATCGCCGGACAGAATCTCGCCAATCCCGTCGCCGCGATCCTGAGCGCCGAGATGATGCTTCGTCATTTGGGATACGAGAAGCAGGCCGATCGCGTTCTGCGTGCCGTACAGGTTGCGATCGATCGCAATCAACTCACGCGGGAATTGGGGGGGAATCTGGGAACGAGGGAATGCGGGGATTTCATCGCCGGTGTGATTGCCTCAAACTAAAAAAGGCCGTTGGAGCGGCCTTTTCAAATGACGATTCATCACTGGATGATGATGTCGATGATCTTATCCTGATTCAGATCGAAGTGTTTTTCCTTTTTCTCCCCGCCTTCTTCGTATTCGATCGAAAAGACCTTGTTGTATTCGTCTTTCAGGTTGATGGCGCCCATGAGGGCGATGCCGCGTCCTTTGTAGACGTCGTAGAAGGACACATTCACGACGTCCCCATGATCCAACGCTTCGAGCAGTTCGATAATGCGATCCACATCCATGTAGGACTCTTGCTGGCTTTCATCCAGATCGATGCTGATCGCCATACGCTCCACACGAGCGATGTCCCCGGCTTCGAGCGAAAAATCGATCGCCTCGCCGGACCCTTCTTCGACGACAGAGAACGCATCGAACTCACCGCTTACATGCGACACGCGGCCGGATACGGTACTGAGGCTGTTGTCCCAGTTGATGCGATCCACCGTGACGCTGTCGTTGACTTTCAGGGTCTTGATCGCTTCGACAATTGCCTCATCATCCAGCGCGCCCTCGCGCTTTTGCTTCTTTTTTCCAAACATGTGTGCAGGTTCCCTTTGACGCCTTACTCGACTTGATCGGGCGTCGGTTCGTTGGTGATTTCCGAAAACTCGAGTTCCGCTTCGGAGGCTTGAGCCTTGATGTGAGCCCCATCTGCGAATGTCCCCTTCAACAGATGCTCCGCAATCGGATCTTCGAGATATTTTTGAATCGCACGTCTGAGCGGTCGCGCGCCGTACGTCGGATCGTATCCTTTGTCAGCCAGAAATTCCTTGGCTTTCCGAGTGAGCGTGATGGTGATGCTTCGCTCTTTCAATTTCTTTTCGACATCCCCCATCGCAACGTCGATGATCCGCAGCACTTCTTCGCGTCCCAGCGCATGAAAGACTATGAACTCGTCCAGCCGATTCAGGAATTCCGGATTGAACAACTTCTTTGCGGCCTCTTCGACTTTGCCTTTCATTCGGTCGTATTCCCCGCGGGCATCCTCTGTCGCCGCAAATCCAAACGATCCGGATTTGGTCAAATCCCGCGCGCCGACGTTGGATGTCATGATCAGAACCACGTTCTTGAAGCTGACCTTACGACCCAGACTGTCTGTCAGAATCCCGTCGTCCAGAACCTGCAGGAGTATATTAAACACATCCGGATGCGCCTTTTCAATTTCATCCAACAGAACGACGGAATACGGCTTGCGACGGATTTTTTCCGTCAACTGTCCGCCTTCTTCGTACCCGACGTACCCCGGGGGCGATCCGACCAGACGGGACACAGAAAACTTCTCCATGTATTCCGACATGTCGATTCGTACGAGGGCGTCCTGTGACTCGAACAAGTACTGAGCCAGCTCTTTGGCGAATTGCGTTTTGCCGACGCCGGTCGGCCCCAGAAAAATGAACGAGCCGATCGGACGGTTTGGGTCCTTCAGGCCGGCGCGCGTTCGTCGAATCGCACGCGTCACTACCCGTAGAGCCTCGTCCTGACCGATAATGCGCTTCATGAGCACTTCTTCCATGTGGAGCAGCTTCTCCGACTCCGATTGCGCAACACGATTGACGGGAATACCGGTCATCATGGATACGACGTGGGCGATCTGCTCGACCCCGACTTCCACGATTTGATTCTCTTCCTTGCTTTCCCAGTCTTCTTTTGCTACGCGCAGTTGCTCATTCAGCTTCTTTTCCAGATCGCGCAGTTCCGCGGCTTTCTCAAATTTCTGATTCTTGATGACCGTGTCCTTCTCCACACGAACTCGTTCGATTTCGGATTCGATATCCAGGATCCGTTGCGGAACCACGATGTTCATGATGTGGGTGCGGGACCCGGCTTCGTCCATGACATCGATGGCCTTGTCCGGCAAATACCGGTCGGTGATGTATCGATCCGACAGCTTGACAGCCTGCAGAATTGCGTCGTCCGTGTAGGCGACATGGTGATGTTCTTCATACTTGGATTTGATCTGGCGGAGAATCTCGATCGTTTCCTCGACCGACGGCGGATCGATGATGACTTTTTGGAATCTCCGTTCCAACGCGCCGTCCTTTTCAATGTACTGCCGGTACTCGTCCATCGTGGTTGCGCCGATACACTGCAGTTCCCCACGCGCCAGCGCAGGCTTGAACATGTTGGAGGCATCCAGCGAGCCGCTCGCCCCTCCGGCTCCGACGATCGTATGCAATTCGTCGATAAACAAGATCACGTCGTCCGTCTTTTCCAATTCAGTCATGATCGCTTTGACGCGTTCTTCGAACTGGCCCCGATACTTGGTCCCCGCGACCAGTGCGCCCACGTCGAGCGTCACAACCCGTTTTCCGTGCAGCACACGGGGAACTTTCTTCTGCGTGATGCGGAGCGCAAGACCTTCGGCGATCGCCGTCTTTCCGACGCCCGGCTCACCGATCAGAACAGGATTATTCTTTTTGCGGCGCGAGAGAATTTGCGCCACCCGTTCGATCTCTTCTTCCCTCCCAATGATCGGATCCAGCTTGCCCTCTTCAGCAAGCTGGGTCAGATCTCGGCCAAAGTGATCGAGGGCGGGCGTCTTACTCTTGCGCGGTTCCGATTTCTTGCTCGTGGAACTACTGGGGGTAAAGGTGCCGCTCATAATATTCGTCAACTCCCTCCTGATGGTTTCGTACTCCACGTTAAACATGCTGAGGACTTGAGCCGCGAGACAATCTTTTTCCCGCGTCAGGGACAACAACAAATGCTCGGTACCAATCACATCGGACTTGAAATTCTTGGCTTCGAGATACGTCGCCTTCAGAATTTTTTCGGCACGTTTGGTCAATGGCGGGTTGCCGATGATCGTGTTTTCCGTCACCGGTTTGACCATTTCTTCAACTGTTCGTTTGAGTTTTTCCAGTTCGATCCCCAGGTTCTTGAGAACTTTGACCGCAACGCCCTCGCCTTCGCGGATCAAACCCAGAAGCAAGTGCTCCGTACCAATAAAGTCGTGACCGAGTCGAATCGCTTCCTCTTGAGAGAGTTTGACGACCAATTGGACCCGACTGCTAAAATTATTCTTCATACTTCCTTTTCGTACTTCTTCGCCCTTCTTTTCAGTGCATCTTCGTGCGTCTTTTTCTGCGGATCGGAACACTCCGTCAAAAAAATATAGACAACCCCCCCGCAGTAGTCAAGGGAATTTACCCCCTCCGCGTGCGCCTTGTTCGTTGCAAAACGCGCCTGGACGTGATGGTTTCGGGTGATCGACGTTCTCCACACGCTCATGCAGGTTGGTACGTTCAAAACCTCCCATCGGTCGCAACGATTCAATTGCTTTTGCGCGATTTGCGATTTACCTTCTCAACATTATCTGAAATGAATCGCCCACAAAGACAGTTAAAGAACTAGAGGAGGTTGTATGCGCAGAATAACGATGTGGATCTGCGTTTTAGGGACGATATTTTCTGCTCACGCCCAGGAGGATCAGACCGCAGGCCAAACCGAATTTGACTTTGTCGGCATGTATGACGGCTCTGGCAACAGCCAAATGACCACACCGTTGGGTGTCGCGTTCATTGGAGATGAAAAATATATTTCGCTGCGCCTGCAACCCGAACTGGCTTTTGGCAAATTCGGTATCGGGTTGGATATCCCGCTGATGTTTGATGCCAGTGACGGATCGTTCCGGACGGATGAATTCAAAGACGGTGTCGGTCCGCTGCGCGTCGTCCGGTATGCCCGCTACGGCGTCAAACACAAGGACCCGTTTTATGCACGCGTGGGCGACATCACGGGCACGAATCTTGGCTACGGATTGATCATGTTCAACTACACGAACGCGGTTAGTTTTGACAAACGACAGATCGGAGCCAATGTCGATGTCAACTACAACCGTCAATTTGGTCTCGAAGCCGTGTACAGTGACTTCGACGGCGTCAATGTCGTCGGCGTTCGACCGTACTGGCGGCCCTTTCAGAAATCCGCCGTCCCCCTCGTAAAGAGCGTGGAATTCGGCGCCTCGTACATTACCGATCGAGATCCGGATAATTACTACGACGTGACCGAAGTGGGTGTGGATGTCGGCGTGACGGTTCTGGAAAATTCGTTTGTTCAGATCGTACCCTACATCGAATACGCCCAGATTCTGGAAAATTCCGCGTTGAAAGACGACCTTGCCGCAGGCGCACTGAAAGTTCCGGATGAAAACGGAGACGCGCTGGCAGGCTTCTCTACGGACGTGAACTACGGCGGCGGACGGGGTCTGGCCATCGGAACGAATTTCAAATTCCGACTCGTCGCGGACGTGTTTTATCTTGGAACGAAAATCGAACGCCGCATGTACAGCGATAACTTCATCGGACAGTTCTTCGATCCAACCTACGAGGCGGGCAAGCTTGCGACACCGAGCGTGGCCAATGGCCAAATCGTCGGAGGGCCACGCGTGCTGCAATTGGCGTACGCCAAGGGCGTGCAGGGCACCTACGGCGAGATCTACGGCAATCTGATCAACAAAGTCCAAATCATCGGCGCCATGTCCATCCCGGATAATCTGAAGAAAACCGACGGCGCCACGCTGCACATCGGTATGAGCGCTCCGGAACTCATTCCCAAGGTCGTCATCAGCGGTTCGTACGACAAAGGCCGGCTCGACGATCTGGCGGATGCGTTCACATTGGATCAGCGATCCATCGCACATCTCCAGTTTGGATACAAGATTTATCCGTACCTCATCTCGGGCGTGGATTACAAGTATACGTTTGTCGAACGCAAGAGCGGTAATGGCTTCAAGGCCAAGTCCTACATGACGCCGTTTGTCGCGTTGCAATTCGCCCTGCCGGTAGGCGATCAAAAGAAGTAACAAAAGGCCCCGCTCCACGCGGGGCTTTTTTGTTTTCGCCTCTCGTCCTATATTTCCGCATGGACAAACCTGTCTGGATTGATCGCGGCTGGTACGTGGCGGTCGAATTTGAATTGTCGACCTCCGGACGCATGGAGGACGTGCTCGAATTGGCGCGCCAGAATCCCCATTTTGTCGAACTCGTGGACGAGCGGGGAGTGACGGTGTACCGGACGATCTTTTTCAAGCCCGACTTTCCACGATTTGACCGGCTGTATTCACTGATCGGAACGTGGAAGAGCACGACACTCTACGTCAAAGGCGACAAGATCCCGCGCGAACAGTTGGACGAGTGGTATCTGTGCTACAAGGTGTATTGGGGACATCGCAAGAGTCTGACGGCCAAAGACAACTGCGGGGTCAGCAAGGTCAATCGTTTCCCGGATTTCCTCGGTTGTTTCGAGCGAAACATCTATTTGCGATGGCGCGATCCGCTCTACGCCCACTATCAACATCTTTCACGCACGTGGTACAGCTTTGGCGAGCGAACGCGTGACCGCTTCGTCCTGGACAAGCCCGCGATGACGGCCTTCTTGAAGAAACTGAACATCGACTACGAAGCTTGTCCCTGTTACGATCATGAGCGGATCGAACGCGTTCTACGGAAATTGCCGCAAGAGATCAATCCTGCGGTCCACAAGGAGTGGCTCTTCAAAGAAGACTACCTCAAGTCCATCGGCGCGCGTTCGTATGTCAATTACGATATTGCGATCTCCACACTCAACGCCATCGTTCCGTCCGATGAGAAATCCTATCACGCTTTCATGGAAAGGCTGTTGGATTCGGAAGGATAGGGCGGCGGGTTCCGTCAATGGACAAATGCCTCTATCTTGGCCAGCACGACGGCGCGCACTTCCGGATCCAGCGACCCGGACGAGCTTCCAAAGAACTGGCGAATCCGTTCGACGGGAAAGGGACCGTTGGCTACCAGAACGGGAGTCCCCGTATACATCCGGGACTCGGCTTTCACTCGGTCGTGCGCAAAGCCGTATAGTCGATGCCAGGAAAGAGCGTGTTCATTTCCAAAACGATCGTAGCACAACTGAAAGTCGCGGAGGGTCTTTCGGTCCGGTTCGTACCAAACGATGAGGTCGAAGTAGTCGTCTTCAAACCAGCGGCGGAAGGATTCATTCTTCTTCTGGGCGCAGTCACGAATCTCGCGAAACATACGCACTCCTTTGTCTTCCTGAATGTGACACGAATAGAGTCCGTTGCGCTGTGTTCGTCAGCACTCGTCACACGTGGTTCAGAACACGTCGACCGCTGCCCACCACGGATAGAGATACAACAGACCGCCCAGGACAAAGGCGAGGAGAAATCCGATCGATAGCAATCGGCGCAGGCGAAAAAAAATGACTTGTTCGATCGCACGGGCAAACCAGAAAACCGCTATCAGCAAGAGCAGGGCCTGCCCGAGCCCGGTGCTCAAGAGCTCTGCCGAATGTTCGAAGGAAACATAGGCGAAGATGACGAAAACAAATATCAAACACAGGTTCAGCACTTGCATGATCTGGCGATTCAGAAAGCCCAACGACGCCAGATCCCGCCTCCAATCAAAAATTTTCCAGAACATCAGGTGGAAGACGATGAGCAGCAGGTGGTAGATTCCTCCGATCACAATCCAGACTTCCGAGTTCATATCATCCCTTTCGAGCGGAGCAGGTGGTGCACGTCTTCCCCTGCATCCAGTTCCATGTCAAAATCCTTGCGCAGAAGGTCGCGGAATTCCCCCGCGTCCGCAATTTCCCGTTCTTCTCGACGATTTTTTTCTGTCGCAATTCGCCGGCCGTTGGACAGCGTGATTCGGCCCTCCGACGTTGCCCGTGAGCAAACGGTCTTGCGTGTAAAGATCGAGTGCGGAGACGTCTGCTGGCGATGACACATTTCGGCAAACTCCTCCAATCGCCGGGGAATCATCGTGAACGCGTATTGCGGCACCCAACGGGTTTCCACCAGCCGTTCCAACGTTTTGTGACCATTCGAATCGACGATCTGATAATGAATCTGCTCACGCGGCGATCCCAATGCTATGGGTTCCAGGAAGGAGTCCCCGAAACCGACGTCTGCGATCCATCGACCTTCGCACTCGACGAGCAAGACCAAATGGTCGTATTCCGGTCCGGCCACGCCGTCGGTGAACACCCGCGCCGACAGGTACGTCACAGGATAGCCCAGTTCCGCTAACAACCATCCGAAGAGTCCATTCAGTTCATAACAAAAACCACCCCGGCGGCGGAGCACGATCTTCGTGAAAAATGACGGCATGGCGAGGACAATGGGATGACCCAGGTGAATATCTAAATTCTCAAAGGGAACCGACAACAGGTGCCGGCGATGAAGCTGACGAAGCGTCTCTTCATTTGGCGCAAGAGAACCGTCGTATCCGATTCGATCAAGGTACGGCCGTATGTCCATCGGTCTTCTTTGTCTGGTTTGAATGTTCGGCGTATTTGGCAACTCCCTTCAGCATGCCGGAAAAGACCAATTCGTGGATCGGATACAACAGGTACCAATACAGCGATCCCCACAATCCGACAGGATCAAAGATGGCCGTCTGACAGATTTCGGTACCCTTTTCCTTTTGTCGCACTTCAAATTCCAGCCACGCGCGTCCCGGCAATTTCATTTCCGCCACAAGGCGGAGATGTCGATTGGGTTCCAGTTGTTCCACGCGCCAGAAGTCCACCGTATCGCCGACGTGCAATTGTGTCGGATGGGGTCGACCGCGACGCATACCGACTCCGCCGACCAGAAGGTCAAGCCATCCGCGCACGCGCCAAAGAAACGTCCATCGATACCATCCCGTCTTACCGCCGATTCGCTGGACAGTCGCAAATGCCGATTCAATCGATGCCGATGTGATTCTGGCTCGGGAGTCCACCAGTCTCGTGCCAAATCGCACACCGCCCCATGAGCGAAGGGGCCCGGCAGACGACAATGCGTCCGACCATCGAGTTTCAGCAAACTCCCGATCTTCTTGATCCAGCGCCCGACGAACGGCCTCCCGGATTCCCACCGGGCGGAAGCGAAACGCTTGCTCGGCAGATCGATCTCGAACCACTGTGGGATGGATGATACTCTCGATCAACTTCCGTCCCACACGCGCGTAGAGAGGTGTCACCAAACCCAACCACAAACTGGAAACGGTCGGCGTGAGAACCGGGACAGACCAGATTCGCAATTTCAACCCGCGCTGTCTTGCGTATTCTTGCATGATGCCTGCGTAACTGATGCGATCTGCACCCCCGATTTCATACAGGTGATCGGTCCCCCGTGGAAGGTCCAATGCTTGGATCAGGTACGCCAGCAAATCATCGATGGCAATGGGTTGGGCCAGCACCTGCACCCACCGTGGAGTGATCATGAAGGGCAGTCTTTCCACCAGAGCCCGTATCATCTCAAACGACAGACTGCCCGAACCAATCACGATGGATGCCCGGAATTCGACGACTTCTACGCCAGACTCCCGGAGCAAATGCCCGACTTCCTGCCGGCTGTTCAGGTGTGAGGAGAGCGGCCCCTCGGCGTTTCCCAATCCACCGAGATAGATGATTCGTTTCACCCCACACCGCCTAGCCGCACGACCAAAATGGATCGCCGCTTGACGGTCCGCTTCCTGAAAGGATCGATCCGCGCCCATAGAATGGACGAAATAATAGGCGATATCGATTTCGTCCAAGGCTGGGTCGAGTGTTGACTCTTCCAGTACATCACCTGCCACAATTTCGGTGGTGGGAAGGACTTTGTGTCGTAGTGCATGGGGGCGTCGTGCGAGAATTCTCACGCCAAGTCCCGTTTGCTCAAGGCTCCGCAGAAGCCGTCCGCCAACATATCCGGTTGCCCCCGTGAGCAAGATGCGGCGGGCACTCATATTCCGGGACTTAGAATCGAATTTGCGCTCCAATCGATGCGTAATGGATCAAGGCAAAACTGTACACTTTGTCGTTATCCGCTCCACCTTCCAGAATGCGGTAACCGATGAAACCGTCCACCCTCTCTCCGGCCTGAACCAAAACCGCCGCCAAGACATCCTCGGCTCCGCCCCTGCGGAGCAGCCAGAGCATCACCGTCCAACAGCAATGATACTCGGGGACTCGCCTTCCAAAGCAGTCGAAAATGAATCAACGGTACGAATCCGACATTGGCCCTGGCGGCTTCCAGACCGCCGCCTTCCACACGCACTTCCGCGTGTCGAATCTTGGCGCTGAGCCCGAGTCCGAATGTCAGCTGTTCTTTTTCAACAACATCATATCGGTAGACCAGTCTATACGAGTGAAATTGGTACCGCACCCGAAGCGGAGTCGCAGCCGGAAATGTCTCACCTCGAAAAACCAGGTCCTGGTCCAACGCTCCCTTCGACTTCAGGACTAGCGGTGCAACCAAGACGCCCACGTGATGTCGAGGCCGAAATTCCGCGAACAGGCGCAGCCGATAAAACAGTGCCGGATCTGCCTTCAAGTCGTCGGACAGCGAAAACCGCGTCCCACCGTCCCCGGGAATACGAACGTCATTGTATCCGGTGATGGCCGCTCCGGTTTCAATCTGAGCCTCTATTTGCGCACTGGCCCGCGAAAACAATAACCCCAGCGCAACCAATACGAGTCGTACTTGGTTCATCCGCCTTTACGCAGTTCCATGTCCAAAGCGCGGGGAAACAAAACGTTGTTTTCTTTGTGAATGTGTTGATGCAAATCCCGTTCGAACTGATGCAGTCCGTCCAACATGGCCCGATACGTATTGCATGCCCAATCGGGAGGCGTGTAACCACCGGTGAGAGTATTCAGTTTCTCCAAACCCGATCCCACGAAATCGTGTTCGCTTTCCATTTGCCGAATGGGATGAGCCAGCGAGCCGCAATGGAAGCTCGGCTTGCCCGTACTGGCCTCCAACTGCCGAACCATCGGAAACAGGACCCGTTCTTCTTTCATCATGTGGCTGGACAATTCGTTCGCGAGGGCCACAAAGGTTTCCCGAATCTCCGCCAGTCGTTGTTCCTTTTCGCCGTGAACTGTTGCCACCTTTTCGGTCATTCGATCCAGCCGCGGCAATTCCGCCTTCAAATAAGCGTGATGCGTCTGCTCGATGTGATCCGCCAGATCGGTCAGAGACATGCTGGCCGCATCCACCGGTGAAGCGTCGACGGACGCGGCAGATTTTTCCAATTGCACCAAGAGCGATCCTGAATCCAGTCCCTTCTTTGCACAAACTTCTTCCAGCGTCTTCTTCCCCCCGCAGCAATAGTCGATTCCCAACTCTTCAAACACTCGGGATAGCTTCGGATGGCGTGTAACCAGTTCCCCTACTGTGTTTTGAATCTGCATCGTACTCATATGGACACTCCTTGTTATTCTGACTACTGTTCTGCTCGTTTGCGTTTGGGTATACGAATTTTTTTCGAAAGTCTCAAATACTCCTCCAAGGCTTTCGCCTGATTGAACTCCGTATCCCGGGCGGAATACAGCAAGGTCACCGGTCCTTTGGCGAGTTGTTCCCGGAGTCGGTTGACGACCTCCGGATGAGAATCCAGTTCGGCAAAATACCTTGCCTTGAACTCTTTCCATTTCGCAGGATCATGGGCAAACCAGGTACGCAGGTTGGTGCTCGGCGCCGCGTCCTTGACCCACAGATCAGCCTTCAATTTTGCTCGGGTAAAACCCCTCGGCCATATGCGGTCGACCAGGATGCGGATTCCGTCATCCGGACTGACCGGCTCATAGACGCGCTTCGTTTGGAGGCCGGCCATTGCGTCACCATTCGGTGCGGAAGGACACGCCGACTACGACAAACAACACCGAGAGGATGGTCACCGGAATAATGTGCCACGCCAGAGAGGTCAGGTTTTTTTCGGACAATCTCGGAATGACTCGGAAACGGGCATCGATCGCAAAGGCTACCGTCAACGCGAGCAACAGAAGTTTCGTACCAATCAGGTGAGAGGCGAGGGTATCAAACAGAAACCACCCGCCGAGGTCAGGCACGAGTCGGTATGCAAGCCATAACCCTGTTAGCACCTGGACCAGCAAGGCCGGCAATCCGATCTTTTCATACGCCGACTCAAATTTCAACAACTCAGCAGGTGATTTTTCCCGCAACACCCTGGGCAGAACCGTCAGGGCCAGCACCAGGTGGCCTCCCGTCCATACCGTGGCCGAGAGGATGTGAAGCAGTAACAGAATCGAGTACATCGAAGATCGCCTTTCAAATGAGCTTTGCAAATGCCAGGACGTGGCCGTCCGCATCCAGACTGTACGCCGCTTCGTGTCCCCAGTCCCGCGGCGCCAATGCGGACAACTCCTTCGCACCGCCGCTGACCGCCCGCCGATGATAAGATCCCGGATCGTCCACAAGAAGATACAGTTCGGACCTCGGAATCCCCGACCCTCCCCTCGGATCGGGAATGCGATTGGCCAACAGTCTGAGGATGCCGTCCACAGGCATGAGTCCGAGGACGGTACCGTCGTTCAATCGAAATTCCGTCATGCCGGGAACGTCCAGAGTCGGCTCCAAGCCCAGGACGGCGCTGTAGAATTGCTTGCTGGACGATGGATCCTCCACGTACAGAATGAAATGGCTACGAGTAATCACGATTTTTTTCCATTGCTTATCCGTGCCAATTGTGCGCAAGATATTAGGTGTTCGTTCTTCGGCGCGCAAGTTTTTTTGTTTAACACATCGAAAACGAAGGAGTTCGACATGGGTCTGCAGGCAGTCATGGCCATCGTGAGGCGGGTCCTCGCCCTAACGGCTCTGGTTTTCGGCATCGCCACACTGATAGCAGGGTCCCGGGTGCTGGCCGGCGAAGACCCAGGATACGTTGTATTTCGACCCTTGCTGATCTACAACACCTTGATGGGCGCTGTGTATGTGGGCACAGGAATTCTCATCTGGCGAGGGACGCGTCTGGGTACGCGGATGGCACGGGCAATTGCGATCCTGAATGGGATCGTGCTGGCGGGCATTGCCTATCTGTTCTACTTCGGCGGGGATGTCGCGCTGGACAGCGTGTACGCGATGGTTTTGCGGACGGCCGTGTGGGCGGTCATTTCCTCGGGTCTTGTCTTCAGCGACCGACGGTTTCCGCTGGAATAGTCTCCCGTCGTCCTTTCACGAACCAATCTTCGTCAACTGCGTGACAACATTGAACGGGGACGACTCGATTTCAACCTTCAGGAAGTATCGGGGAGACTGCTTCGCAATCCAAAACCACATACGCGTCTGCGACCGTACTACCCGGCGGGTAAGGATATCTGTGCCTTTGCGTTTTTTTTCTTCTCCGAAGGGCGAAAAATCAAAACGCACTTTGACCGCGTCGAATTTCTGACCCGCACACGCTACCGATTCCTCCGCCTCAGCCGTGACCGTCACCTTCCACGCTTCCGTCTCCACGTCCAGGGGGTAGGACACCACGTCCCCCTTCGACAGGGGACGCTGTCGGAGCGCATAGATCATGGAGAATAAATTATGACACTGCGGCTGAACGCTCACGGTGGTGTCGTTTGGAAATTTGCCGCCGACGTACCAAGCCGTGTTGTGTGTGCGGTCGTAATGAACCGTCATGAATTGGTCGAGTGTCTTTTGGTGGATCTTCTTGAAGTATTTGAGAGGCACGCCTGTTTCCTTATCGATCCAGGTCTCGTATCGGTTTTCCAGCGAATAGAAAGGAGAGAAGAGCGCGCTGGTCTTTGCGACCGCCAGGATCTGAACCGCACGTCGACCCTGAATCTCGCCCTCGTACGGCATTCCAATCGAAATATTGACCGCGGGCACGGAAGCATACGTGAGCTTGTAGGTGCATTCCTCCCCCACCTGACCTTGGCCGAAAAGTCTGGCCAGTGTCAGACCGGCTGCAAGTGAGTATTTGGTGATCAAACTTTCTTCCTCGCCGATGGTTTTCTGCGATAGACTCCGCTTTTGCCGCCGGTTTTTTCCAGCAATCGGATTTCAGCGATTTCCATAGACTTGTCCAGGGCCTTGCACATGTCGTAGATGGTCAACGCCGCAACCGTCGCGGCGGTCAGCGCTTCCATCTCCACTCCAGTCCGATCCTCCGCGTGGACCGTGGCGACGATGTGGACCCGGCTTCCCTTCGTCGCGATCTCGACATTTATTGACGTCAGTGCGATCGGATGGCACAGCGGAATCAGTTCCGGCGTGCGCTTGGCCGCCTGGATAGCGGCGATTCGGGCGACTCCGATCACGTCCCCCTTTTGGAACAGATTTTTTCGGATGGCCCGCATGACCGTTTTGGAAACGATCACCACGGCCGACGCTGTAGCCGTTCTCCGGTTTCGGACTTTCTCTCCGACGTCCACCATGTTGGCTTTCCCGTCGGCCCGCACGTGCGATAATTTCATTTTTCCTTCAGGTGTTTGAGTTCTTTCTGGATGCGTGCCCGGCCCCGGTTCACTCTGGACTTGACGGTACCGATGGACAGCTTCGTTCGGCTGGCAATTTCTTCATAACTCAGGTGTTCCACTTCGCGCATCCTCAGTACATCGTGATACCGCTTGTGGAGTTTGAGAATCGCTTTCTTCAGCAAATCCTTCTTGAATTGACGATCCGTCATCTCATCGGCGGACGCTCGCGTCTCCATCACTTCGAAATACCGATCTGCGTCGGTCAGACTCGAAATCGATTGCTGCGCATGGCGCTTTCGCTTGCGCAATTCCGACCGCGCGTAATTGCCCGCGACCGTATACAGCCACGTGGAGAACTTCGCAATGTTGCGGTACGCCTGCTTGCGGCGAAAGACTTTTACAAATGTATCCTGGACAATATCTTCCGCGTCGGACAGTTCTCCGACGAATTGAGCAACATACTGAAGCAGCGGTTCCTTGTAGCGAGCCACGATCACGTCAAACGCGGTCAGGTCTCCCGCCTGGAAGCGTGCGATGACGTCTTCGTCCGTCAGCGATTCGTAATGGCGCAACGCCTGCCGGACCGAAAAGGGCGTACGGATCAGCTCTTTCAGTTCGTCTTTGTCCAACGGCTTCGTCGTCATGCATCGACCTCGGGGTGAGTGAGTCGAAACAACAACATTTCCATCAGAAGCTCGTCCCGGACACTGCTTGACTTCAACTGCGAATCCGTTTCCGCAAGCCATTCGAGGCAACGCGAAAGATGCTCCGCGCGGAATCCCTGCGCCTGCGGCGCATAGTCCTGATGATAGAAATTCGGAAATACCCGATACGCTGTCTGCAGTTGAGATTGAATGTCTCGTTCTGATCGGCGCGCCTCCCGCCAGTCGCAGATCGTCCACAGAATACTGAGGTGGCGATACAACATCGCAATCATGCCCACCGGGCTCTCTCCGTGTGTCAGCATATTCCGTAGAACGCCAACCGCTGTCACGAAGTCCCGATTTCCCACGGCACGACACAATTCGAAGACATTGTTTTGGCGCGAAACGCCGCAGACGGTTTCCACGTCCTCTTCGGTGATCTCGTCTCGCGAACCCACATAGGTCGTCAGTTTCTCGATCTCGGTCTGTATGTCCCGCAGAGACAGGTCGGATCGTGCAGCCAGCAGGCGCGCCGCCTGGGGTTCTACGGATTTGCCTTTCGCCTTGGCCATGGTCAGAATGCGTTCAGGAAATTCGCTCTCATCGATCCGACTGCACTCCACCGTCCACGCGTGTTCTTTCAGCCATTTGAACGGGTTGACGCGGAAGTCGGGTTTCGGGGAGAGCAGGACCAGTCGGGTGGATTCCAGCGGACGGGACAGGTACCCCATGAGCGCATCGCGCTCGTCTTTGTGCATCTGATCAGCGTTCTTCACGACGACGACTTTGGATTCGGCCAGCATCGGGAAGCTCATGGCCGTGGTCACGATGGAGCCGGCATCGGACTCTTTGCCGTCGTACACGTGGTAGTTGAAGTCATCCACTGCCGATCCAAACGTGGCTTGCACGATGGCCTCATGCAATTCCTCCGCGAGGAACATTTCATCTCCATAGAAGAAGGAGACGGGCGGAATCTTCCCGGATCGAATGGTCTGGAGCGCAGACTCCGGGGTTACGGATTTCCTTGCCACGATTTTTGTTTTTCCTTTTTCATGGCCAGTCGAAGGCAAAAGAGAAAACCACCCCAATTGAGACTGAGGACAAAGATCATCACCGCGATCGACGTGCCCTCCATCAGTTGCGTCCTCCCAGGATGCGACGCGTGATCGGCTTGTTGAAAGCAACGAACAAGAGAATCACGATCAACCACTGCGCCAGACAAGTGCCGACGCTGTATATCGAAATCGGATTCCACCAGTCGTTTTTCGCGAAATCCGAGATGGCCTTGTAAAACCACCAGCCGATCATGGCGATAAATTGAATCGGAATCAAAATGCGAATCACGAACGTATACCATTTTCCAATCCGAAAATCTGCGCCTTCCCCATTGACCAGTTCGGTACGGAATTTCTCTGCGCCAAACCGGATGACAGCCCCAGCGACGAACATGCCGCTGACCATCAAGCCGATTCCCCACACCCAGTCTTGATTCTCAAAGAAATCCGGACTGATCGCCGATGGCAGACCGAGGAACAATCCCAGGCCTCCGACC
Organism: uncultured Bacteroidota bacterium; assembly: GCA_964602985.1. GTDB lineage: Bacteria > CLD3 > CLD3 > SB21 > SB21 > CAYZJB01. Next base: position 36,263 of record CAZRTJ010000004.1, on the reverse strand, counting down.
CACAAAATCGCCCGTCGGCGTGGCATGCCCAGGTTAATGAAATTCAGCGCCGCCAGTTCAATCATCGAAAGGAGCGAACTGAAGGCCGCCATGAAAAGTGCGAGAAAAAACAGGATCGCAAAGACCGTTCCTCCGGGCATTTCAGAGAACAGTGCGGGTAGCCATTCAAATGTCAGCCCCGTACTCGCACGACCTGAACTCTGGAGGAGTGACTCTGCTCCCGAGGGCACCAGACTGAAGACAGTGGAGAAGATCACAATGCCTGCCAACAACGAAGCCGAATTGTCGCCAAAACCCACAATGAAGGAATTGAGACCGATATCTTCTTTCTTTTTCATGTAGACGGCATAGGTCATGATGAGTCCCCATCCCGCTCCGGTGGACCACGCCGATTGCGTCAGAGCCTCCAGCCATATCTTATGGCTCGTAAGACTGGCCACATCAGGACGAAAGAAAAAATCGACACCACTCCACGAACCCTCTCTGGTCAACGCCCACACGGCCGAGATAATCAGGATGATGAGGATTCCGGGCAACAGCCACCGGTTGGCTCTTTCCAGTCCTGCCGTGACGCCCTGCACGATCACCCAGCATCCTGCGCCCATGGTGAGAATATGAAACACGACCGGCTGATACGAATCGATGAATCCGCTGAACGTGGTTTTGGATATGTCCGGTGTGAATCCGCTGAGTTGTCCGCCTACGGCAAGAACAAGGTATTTCAAACACCATCCGGTCACGACAGAATAATAGAACATGATCGCGAACGTGCAGAATCCCACAAACCCTCCCATCCAGCCGAATTTCTCCCCGATGAGTGACCCAAAGGCTCCGATGGTGCCTTTTCTGGTGTGTTTGCCGATCGCGAACTCCGCGATCAGCAGCGGGATGGACCACGTAAACAGGAACAGAACCCACACCAGGAGGAATTCCCCGCCGCCGTTTTGCGCGGCAATTCGCGGAAAGCGCCAGATGTTCCCCGTCCCCACGGCCATTCCCAGGGCGGCCAGCAGCAATCCCCAGCGCGATGAAAAACTCTCCTGTTGGGTCATGAAGACTCCTCATAGATGGCGCGCAAACGCAACAGATCTTCCCATGCGGGTTTCTTCCAGTTCGGATTGCGGAGCAAAGCCGCAGGATGATACGTCACAATCAGTGGAATTCCATGGTAATCATACGTCTTGCCGCGCATGGCCGCCTGACTGAGGTTGTTGCGCAAGAGGGTATTGGCAGCGGTCAGACCGAGCGCGCAAATAACTCGGGGCCGAATGTTCTCGATCTGCGCGATCAAATAGGGTTCACACTGTTCGATTTCGTCCGGGTTGGGTTTGCGATTTCCCGGGGGACGACATTTCAGAATATTGGCAATATAGACTTCGGATCGGAGGATGCCGAGGGAACGGGGTTCTTCGATCATTTTGGTGAGCAGTTGTCCAGCCCGACCGACAAACGGCAAACCTTGCGCGTCCTCGTCGGCCCCGGGCGCCTCGCCGATGAACAGGATCTTTGCATTCGGATTGCCGGATCCGAACACCGTCTGCGTCCGCGTTCGGCATAATCCACACTTCTGGCACTGACTGACGACCTGCGAGAGTTCGGCGAGCGACGGCAGCCCTTCCCGTACGACGCCGGGGGCGGATGCCGACTCGTATTGGACCCTGCGCAGCCACAGCGTATCGCCATACAGATCCCGTTGTTGTTTGAGGTATCGCGCAATCGAATTATCGCCGCCCATCTTCGCCACGCTGGTTTTCTTGGAATCGTGAATGGAACAACGCATCCTCCGTGAGCAGATGGGAGACTTCGAGGAGCGTCCCCTAGGGGATTCGAACCCCTGTTACCGCCGTGAAAGGGCGATGTCCTGGGCCTCTAGACGAAGGGGACTAAAAAAGCGCCGCCAGTATAATCAAAGATGCGGCGCGTTGCAATCATTTTCGCCGGAACGATCATTTTTTCCGGCGATCCGGGTGAGTAACGGGACTTGAACCCGCAGCCTCCAGGGCCACAACCTGGCGCTCTAACCAGTTGAGCTATACCCACCATAAGGCGCGGCAATGTAGAAAAGGGCTTTTTTAAGAGCAAGAAATTTTTTATACTTGGCCCCTGTAAATGCTTATTTTTTGCGGAGTTTTGTGACAGAATTTCTGCTGGATTTCGGAGGTGCGTTTTGCCACCAGTTGCCTTACAAATCATTCTACCTGAGTGATGTGCCGTTCTGGTTGTGTGGACGTTGCTCCGGGATGTACCTCGGGGCGTTGATTGCGTATGTGTGGTTGCGGGGCGGCGTCTCCCGGCGACTGGCATTCGACCGAAGGTGGTGGGGATTTTTTTGGATTACCATGGGACTCTTGTCGGCTGATGTGCTGATCGGTCTCTGGAAGATCCGCGGGTGGGTCGTTCCCCGATTTGTAACCGGCTATCTCTTCGGTTTTGCCGCTACGCTGGGCACCTGGTCGTTTGTTTCCCGTAAACTGGAAGCGCCGCTGGAAGATACACGTATGCCTTGGCCGTTATTGGCGGTAGATATTCTCGGCGTGGCGCTTTGTGTGGGAATGATTTCACTGCTCACTCCGTTTGAATGGTCCATGGCGGCCCTCACCGTCCCGGTGATGCTTGGAATGACGGTCTTTTATGCGGGGTGGAATGGGATCCTGTACCTGCTGATTTTTCGGAAGTTGAAAATCGCTCCACGACGGCGCGTGATGGCGTTGGGACTGGTCGGAGTCGGGATGTGGGCCGTTGAGATCGGCTTTGCCTACGCGCTGACGTATTGGACGTAGCCGCAACCTTGAAACCTATTGGGAGACAGAATGATTACCAGTGAGAAAATTCTGGAGGCTCTTCGCGCGGTTCAGGACCCTGATCTGCATAAAGACATCGTTACGCTCGGATTTGTTCAAAACCTCGTCATCGATGGGGATCGCGTGTCCATGGACATCGTTCTGACGACACCGGCATGTCCCGTCAAGGATCGGCTGCGCGATGAAGCGGCCGCGGCCATGCAAACGATTGGCGTCAAGAACGCTGAGATTCGGATGACTTCGAAGACCGTCGCGCGAGACGCGTCCCAACTCCTTCCGGGTGTGGAGCACGTGATTGCGGTCGCCAGCGGCAAGGGAGGCGTCGGCAAGTCGACGGTCGCGACCAATCTGGCGCTGACGCTTCATCGACTGGGCGCGCGCGTGGGCCTTTTGGATGCCGACATTTACGGACCTTCGATCCCACTGATGATGGGAATCCAGGATCGGCCCAAAGTACTCGACGGTAAGCGTCTGGAGCCACTCGTTCATCATGGGATCCAGATGATGTCCATCGGTTTTCTGATGCCCGACGATCAGGCATTGGTTTGGCGGGGACCCATGGTCGCTCAGGCGCTCACACAGTTCATGCGCGACGTCGTGTGGGGAGAGCTCGATTACTTGATCGTGGACATGCCGCCGGGCACCGGTGACGCACAACTGACGTTGTCCCAAGTGATCCAACTGACGGGAGCCGTGATCGTCACGACGCCGCAGGACGTGGCGTTGATCGATGCGCGACGGGGAGTCGGCATGTTTCAAAAAGTCAATGTGCCCATCCTTGGGATCGTCGAAAACATGAGTTACTACGTCTGTCCAAAATGCCAACATCGCGCAGAGATATTTTCGAACGGCGGCGGTCAGAAGGCGGCAGCGGAATACGAGGTGCCGTTTTTGGGCGAAATTCCACTCGACCTGGAGACTCGTGTCGCAGGAGACGCGGGCACTCCTATCGTGGCTGCCAGGCCGGAATCGCAGAACGCGTTGGCGTTTCTCGAGGTGGGCAAACGACTCGCTCAGATGATCAGTGTACTGACCTACGGCACGGCAGAGGACAAGGAACGCCTGATGGGCCAGAAGATGTTTTTCGCCAACTCCCGCTTGAAGGTGATCTAAGAGGGGGCGACGTTCGGGCTGGCGTTGGTACCTTGTCTTCCGGGGGGTCCCCACCAGCCAATTACAGCCAATTACTGCTTGAATTTCCTCTGATCAATGGCTATTATCGGCATTCTAAGGCGGGATTGGCGGAATTGGCAGACGCGCCAGACTTAGGATCTGGTGGTTTTACCGTGTGGGTTCAAATCCCTCATCCCGCACATGATACAGTAAGGAGTTTGCGATCGTGCAGGTTCAAGTCATCAGAGAAGAAGACGCGAAACGGGTGCTCGAGGTTCGCGTGCCCCTCGAGGAGATGCAGCCCTACTTCGACGAGGCGCTCAACATGTTTCGCGAAGAGGTACAGATCGAAGGTTTCCGCAAGGGCAAAGCCCCCAGGGATATTGTCTTGAAGCGATTTGGTTCCTCGATCGAAGCCGAGGCGCTGGAGACCATCATCTCCGACCATTACAAGTTGGCGATCGAAGATTCGAAGACGGAAGCGATCGCGATGGGTGAAATCAGCAACTTGAATTACAAGAAAGGCGAACCCCTCGCCTTCGAGATCACCGTCGACATCATGCCCGCGTATGACATTGCAAACTACAAAGACCTGCACCTGACGAAGAAGGTCCATGAGATCTCCGACGAAGAGGTCGAGTTGACACTCAAGCGCCTTCGCGAGAGCCATGGCACGGTGAAACCGGTTGAAACCGTAGCGCCGGGAAACATTGTGTACGGGGATATTCAGGAATTGGACGAAACCGGTCTACCCTTGATCGGAAAGCGATATGAAGACCGACGTTTGCCTTTGACGACTGAGTATGTGGGGCAGGACATGATCGATGGACTGACCGGAGCGGCGATCGAAGAGTCCCGGCAGGTGCAAGTCGAAAAACGAGGCAGCGAGACGGGTGAACGACAACGATTCGAGATTACGATTCGACGCATCGAGGAGGTCGTGTTGCCGGACGCCGACGACGAATTCGCCAAGGATCTCGGCCTGGAATCGATCGCGGCGCTTCGCGAGGACATTCGGAAGAATCTGATCTCGCGCTGGGATGAGGACGCGGAAAACGATCTGAAGGCCACCCTCATCAACGAGATTATCAAACTCAACGAGATCCCCGCCCCAGAGCCGCTGGTTCATTCGAACATCCACCGATTCATCGACGCGTTGAAGTCGCGAAGCGGAAGCCAGGCGGTCGACGAACAGTATGTTCACGAGCACTATCGCGGCACGGCCATCCGCGACGTGAAATGGGCGTTGGCCATGAAGAAGATCATCGAACTCGAAGGTCTGGCGGTCACGGATGAGGATATCCAGACGTATCGGGTAGACCTCGCAAGGAAACACAACGTCACCGTGGATCAGGTTCCGGCTCCGAGCGCCGAAGAACGATCCCGTTTGGAAAGTCATTTGCTCGAAGAGAAGACCGTCGAACGCATCAAGTCCCTCTCAACGATCACGGAAGTCCCCTTTGAAGAACATCAAGAAGCTGTCCCTGCGTAATAAAGGAAATCGAATGACCGACTCATTTCTCAAGGACGAATTCAAGAAGCTGTCTGACGATCATATTCGCTCGATGAACTCCGCGGCCGCGTCGATCCCCTTTCCGTACGTGATTGAGCAAAAGGGGCAGGTAGAGCGCGCCTACGATATCTATTCCAGACTGCTGATGGAACGAATAATCTTCCTGGGTACGCCCATCGATGACACGGTGGCGAATCTGATCATCGCGCAATTGCTCTTCCTGGAGGCGAGCGATCCCGAGAAGGACATCATCCTGTACGTCAACTGCCCCGGCGGAAGCGTCACTTCCGGATTAGCGATTTACGATACGTTGACGTACATTAAGCCCGACACGCAGTCCACCTGCATGGGATTGGCCGCCAGCATGGGCGCGGTTCTTCTCATGGCCGGTACAAAAGGGAAGCGGTATGCACTGCCGCACGCACGCATTATGATTCACCAACCGTGGGGCGAGACCCAGGGACAATCGTCGGACATTGAGATTTACATGAAGGAAATTGTCACGCTCAAAGAACAGCTGAACCGCGTTATTTCCGAACGAACCGGACAGCCGATGGAGCGGATCGAACAGGATACCGATCGAAATTTCTTCATGTCCCCTGCTCAGGCCAGGGAATACGGGATCATCGACGAAATCCTGACTCGCAAGAAAGGTTGACATGAAAGAGCACAATCGCATGGTGTATTGTTCCTTCTGCGGCAAATCGGCCGAGGAAGTGGATAGTATCATCAGCGGCCCGAACGGCGTGCACATCTGCAACGAATGCGTCCGCAGTGCGCACGACATGATACGTGCTCATTCCACCCGCGAACTTCACATCCCGATCTCCGACATCACGCCGGAGAAACTCAAACTCCGACTGGACGAATACATCATTGGACAGGATGCCGCCAAGAAAGCCCTGTCCGTCGCGGTGTACAATCACTACAAACGCGTGAATTCCCTCAACGACATTGATCGAGAGATCGAACTCGAAAAGAACAACATCCTGCTGATCGGGCCCACGGGAACGGGTAAAACGCTATTGGCGCAGACGCTGGCTCGCTTCCTGAACGTTCCCTTTACGATCGCGGATGCCACCACCCTGACCGAGGCGGGATACGTCGGCGAAGATGTGGAAAACATTTTGGTTCGCTTGCTTCAGGCGGCCAATTACGACGTCGCCGCCGCGGAAAAGGGAATCATCTACATCGACGAGATCGACAAGATCGCGCGCAAGGGAGGCAATCCCAGCATCACGCGCGATGTCTCCGGCGAAGGCGTGCAACAGGCGCTGCTGAAAATTCTGGAGGGCACGGTTGCCAACGTTCCTCCCAAAGGCGGCCGCAAACATCCGGAGCAAAATCTCATCAGCATCAACACGCGCAACATCTTGTTTATCTGCGGCGGCGCCTTCGAAGGAATTGACAAGATCATTCAAACGCGCATCGGAAAAAAGAACATGGGATTCACCGCGGAGATCGTGACGCGGGAGGATCGCTCGGTAACTGAAATCTTGAAGTGGGTCGAACCGGACGATTTGCTGGCGTTTGGGCTGATCCCCGAACTCATTGGACGCATGCCGATTGTCAGCCCTCTGGAGGAGTTGTCGGAGGAAGCGTTGTTTCAGATTCTGACTCAGCCGCGAAACGCGCTCGTCAAGCAATATCAAAAACTGTTTTCTCTGGAAAACGTCGCTCTTCGTTTCGAAGAAGAGGCTCTTCATGAAGTCGTTCGATTGGCGATGAGGCGAAAGACTGGCGCCAGGGGCTTACGCGCCATTATGGAAAAATTCATGATCGACATTATGTATTCGCTTCCATCGAAGCAGAATATCGAATCCTGTGTGATTCATGCCGGGGTGATCGCGAGAGGAGAAGCGCCTGAGATGACGACTCGACCCAAGGGAGAGATCAAAAAGACGGCGTAACAACGAAAAAGTCTGATTGCTCAGACTTTTCTGTGAGCCAGGTAGGGCTCGAACCTACGACCTTCGCCTTAAAAGGGCGCTGCTCTACCAACTGAGCTACTAGCTCAAAGCGGCGTATGGTAAAGAAAAAACAAAATCGATGCAAGAGAAAAACCGCTTAAAAACCGCCGGCAAGCGTGGCTGGTTTCCGGAACGGATCGCGGAGAGGGCTGGAAATGATCCTCATGTGTTCGTATATTTTTTCTAAACGGAAATGGTTCGATGAGGAGCTACTGCGATGAGTGAAACGCCCGAAAAGACGCAGGAAATGAGCGCGGAGAAGATCGAAGAACTGACCGAAACGCCGGTCTTTGGTCGTTTTCGTGCGTGGTGGCGCGCAAAGAAATGCAGTCTAGACTTATGGGGATTTGAAAAATATCTGGGCGTAGACAACTCGGCCTTCAAGAATGCCTTGAACACGTACAAGAGCCTGCTCGCGGAGATCGACGAGGAGTACGAATCGGTTGCCAAGAGTCCGGACTCCCCGCCCGAAGCGATCGAGGAGGCGCGCGCGCGACGAGACCAGGGATTGCTCGACGCAAAACGCGATTTCGTGTACGGCATGCCGGATGCGTATCGGGTGTGGTTCAAGAAACGCAAGATTTTCAGTTCGTGGCGCGTGTCTCCGGAAAGCTGGGGATTCGAAGAGTCGCGCTACTGGGGCAGTCGATCCGGACTCGGACTGCATGAACGCCGGATCGTTGTGGGTACTCTGTTCCTGGGCATGCTGGCGATTGGGTTTTGGATTTACACCATCGCCACACACGAAACCGAGGAGGAAACGGTCAAAGAGTTCACTGTAGAAAAATCGACAGAAAATGTTGACTCCATCTATCAAGCCAAACGGCTCGCGGAATTGCGTCGCGCTGAGGAAGTCCGGCGCCGCAATCTCGAGGTGTGGCGAAAAGATCGAATTATCAACGAAATCAACGAAGGTACGTACACGACCTCTACAAAAGACATGCGCGCCGATCTGGTCGAAATCATGCAACTGTATGTCGAAAACGTCTACAAGCTGAAGATTACGGAAGAAGACATTCCTTCTTCTCATGTCCGCGCCTCCATGGCTCTGATTGGCCGCAACAATCCACAAACGATTTCGAAGCGCGATGAGTTTGGAATTCCCGCGGAATGGACGCCCAATCGCCGCGTCAAGCTGGCTTGGTCGGATATCAACACCGTCCTGGACAGACTCTACGGACGAAAACGATAGTTCATGACGCTTTTTCGCCTCGACGACAAGAAGATATTCTACTACACAGAAGACTCCTCCCTGATCCGCGATCAGATCGAGGGACGTCCGTTTGTCCATCGCCATGAGCCCTTGGCCTTCGGCGTGAGCACAGACACGATCATCAACGGCGCCGCCTGCACCTTGGGCTATACGGAGGAAATCCTGGGCCCTCATTTTCTCGTTGGCAAAGGCGACGTGATTCACGAGGGTGAGGTGCAACAAGGCCGTTTTGCGGTCGTCGTCGGAGGACCCAGCTACGGGAGCGGTTCGAGCCGTGAAGTCGCCGTCGTGGCCCATCGAGGGGCGGGAATTCGCCTCGTCGTTGCACAGAGTTTTGAGCGTATCTTCCGCGAAAACATGACCTTTGACCGCTTGTATCACACGACTGACATGACCGTCATGACACGACTGCTCGGCGGCGAGACCATCGACCTGGATACGCTCATGGAGGATCAACTCTCCGGTCTGTATCGGTCGGTGTTCTTTGGCGGCGGATTGCTTGAGTTTGGCAAGGGAATCGTCGTCGGCCACGCGGAATTACCCTATCGTGAAAGCGGTCGCACCCTCCGTCCCATGACGATCGCGGAGAAGATTCTTGCATCCAAGGCTGTCGTCACCGACCGACCGCATCGTCGCGGGCTAACCTCTGTGACGCCGGGTGAACAACTACTCGTGTACGCTGATTTCCTGGGAATGCACGAATACACCGGTGGTCACGTACGCAGTCTGTACGAGAAGGCATTTGGTCATCAACCGATTCATGCGGGCGTGACGGTTAGGGGCTTCAATGATCATTTTGTTCTTATCGGACACGAGGACGTGCCGGCCGCAGTGAAGCAGAAGAGGTTGCAATCCGCAAGGAATCTGGCAGTCGAGCTGAATGAGTTTTGCCAAGAGCACGCAATCCCCATGCACGGGCCAGGCGGACAATTGGCATCGGGCGTTTGCCATCGCTTGGTCGTGGAAGAGTACGCCATGCCGGGCGACATACTCGCTCTCACAGACTCCCACACACCCACGAGTGGAGTGATGAATTGTTTTGCGTACGGACTGGGTTCCACCGCCATTGCGCTGGGCTTGGGAACGGGCATGATCCCCGTCACCGTGCCAAAAACAGTCCGCATCTGGATCGAAGGACGCGATCCCCATAAACTCCTCACCCCGAAGGACTTGATTCTTCACATTATCGGCGATCCGTATTTCCGCGAAATGAAATGGAAGACTTCTCCCGGAGACACCGTGATCATGCAATTCGGGGGTCCCGCCTTGGAAAATTTCACGGTGGATGAGTTGTCCGTGCTGACCAATATGACCGTCGAAGGAAGCGCCACCACCGGCGTGGTCGAGCCCAACGATGCGATCGTCCGTTTTCTGACTCGCCGGCGGGATATGAACGAAGACGACATTCGCCGTAGGCTCGTCTACCCGGATCCGGACGCGGAGTATGAGCACGTGTACCGAATCGACTTGAAGGATGTGCCTGTGACCGTAGCAACTCCCGGCGACAGCCGAAATCGAAAACCCATCACTGCGGTGAAGGGAACGCGAATCGATCATGTCGTGGTCGTTTCGTGTACCGGAGCTTCGCTTGAGGATCTGAGACAGGTAGGGGCGGCGATTCGAGGCAAGAAGAAATCGGACCGAGTGCGCATGGTTGTCACCCCGAGCAGCGATCGCGTCGCTGCGGAAGCCGAGCACGAAGGCCTCCTGTCCTTATTCAAGACTTTTGGCGCGATTGTCACGGACCCGGGATGCGGATCCTGCATCGGCAACGGTCCCGGAATTTCCATGGAAGGAACGGTCACGGCATCGACCAGCAACCGCAATTTCAGCGGTCGGATGGGTGCGAACGGAGATGTTTTCCTCGTGAGCCCGTTTGTGGCCGGCATCGCCGCCTGCACTGGCGAACTTACGGATCCGCGCGAATGGTCGTAACGTTCTGTCACACCCACCTGAATCCACAACGTACCTCTGTGAGGGAATCGGTTTGAAAGGAATGCGAGATGTTTAAGAATCACCCCAAGGGATTGAAGGTTTTGTTCTTTTCGGAAATGTGGGAACGCTTTGGCATTTACACCATGCTGGCGATTTTCACGCTGTACATGGGCAATTACTTCGGTTGGGAAGATGCGAAGAAGGGACAAATCTACGGCCTCTTTCTGGCGCTCACGTATTTTTCGCCGGTTCTAGGCGGTTATCTCGCCGACAAGTTTTGGGGATTTCCGAAAACGATCAAGATCGGCGCCGTGATGACAGGAGTGGGTTACCTCATTCTGGCCATTCCAAAGCCTTCGGAAGGGTTGTTTTACCTCGGCCTTCTTGTAGTTTCCATGAGCAATGGTCTGTTCAAAGCCAACATCTCCGTCCTGGTGGGGAATTTGTACGAAAAGAACAGTCCGCAGAAGGACGCCGCGTATAATATTTTCTACATGGGAATCAACGTCGGAGCCTTTCTGGCCCCGATTGCGGCGACCTTCTTGCGTAACTCCATCGGCGTCGAGTACGGATACAACGCCGGATTTGGCGCGGCGGCGTGCGGGATGCTGCTGTCCTTTGTGATCTTTCGATTTGGTCAGTCCACGTATCAGGCTTCGGCGGCCCTGGTACAGGAGAATGGAAGTCGTTCCCAAGCCACAACCGAAGAAAGGATTTCTCCGAAGAAGGAGCGTGATCGTGTCGTTGCTCTGATTATCGTGTATTTGATTGTCGTCTTCTTCTGGATGTCGTTTCACCAAAATGGCTTTGCGCTCACACTGTTTGCGGATCGTTCCACCCGTCCGATGGATTTGCCGGATGCCTTGCGTGGAATCCTTTATATCATTCTCGGAATTTCCGATCCGGCCAATGCATCCGAAGCGGAGTTCTATCAAGTTTTCAATCCCATGTTCATCCTGCTGCTCACACCGGTTGTTATTCGCTTTTGGGGTTTCTTGAATTCAAGAGGCTTGGAACCTGCGACGCCCGCCAAGATCGGATTCGGCATGTTCATTTGCGGGATTGGCTTTGCGATCATGATTGGCGCATCCGCCCTCGGTGGAGACGCAGACAACAAGTCCATGTCGCCCCTGTGGTTGATCGGCTCGTACTTTGTGCAAACGCTCGCAGAGCTGTGCCTGAGTCCGATGGGATTGTCGTACGCATCCAAGATGGCTCCGTATCGCTGGCGGGGACTGCTGATGGGCGGCTGGTTTGCCGCCACCGCGATCGGCAATTATCTGGCGGGCTTTCTCGGGTCCTTTTACAGCACATGGTCGCACACGCAATTCTATACGGTTCTCACAATCTGTTGCTTTTTCTCGGCCATCATGATCGTCGTGTTTCTAAAGAAGTTGAAGCGGGCTGCAGAACCGGACGAGGTTGCCGCCGGAGAGGCTGTGCCGGCTTAAGAAATTTTGTTTGACACGACTGATCCGGTGCGCTATATTGCGGCGCGTTTGGATCTTTGACATAACATCTTATCAAGAGCGACGGAGTGACAGGCACGAAGATGTCGCAGCAACCGTCCGCTTCGGCGGGGTCGTGGTGCTAATTCCTGTCCCGGGATACGGGAGAAGATGAGATCATATACATGGTTTGCCTCTTCTTTCGAAGAGGTTTTTTTTTGGAATCCAGTTCATTTAACCCATAGGAGTTGAATTTATGTCTCGTTTCTTGTTTACGTCGGAGTCGGTTTCCGAGGGTCACCCGGATAAGATTGCCGATCAGATCAGCGACGCCATTTTGGACGCGATGTTACGGGAGGATGCATCGAGCCGGGTCGCCGTGGAGACGCTCGTCACGACGGGTTTGGCCATGGTCAGCGGCGAAGTCACCACGTCCGCCTATATTGATATCCAGGATGTCGTCCGCAGTACAATTCGCAATATTGGATACACGAAGGACACGTATCGTTTTGATTCGGATTCGTGTGGTGTCATCTCGACCATCCACCAACAATCACCAGACATTGCCATGGGGGTCGATACAGGCGGCGCGGGCGATCAGGGAATGATGTTTGGATACGCCTGCGATCAGACTCCCGAGTACATGCCCATGACGATATCGTTCGCACACAAATTGGTCAAGCGCCTTGCGGATATTCGCAAACACGGCACGGACATGCCGTACCTGCGGCCGGACGCCAAGTCCCAAGTGACGATCGAATACGATTCGAAAAAGAAGCCTCTTCGCGTTCACACCGTTGTCGTATCGACGCAACATGACCCAGACGCCACGCAGCAGCGGATCAAGCACGATGTCATTGAACATGTGGTGAAGCATGTCGTACCCAAAGAATTGCTGGACGACAAGACAATTTACCACGTCAATCCGACAGGCCGTTTTGAAATCGGCGGGCCTCATGGCGACACGGGCTTGACGGGACGGAAGATCATCGTGGACACCTATGGAGGTTGGGGAGCGCATGGTGGTGGAGCCTTCTCTGGAAAAGATCCTACCAAGGTCGATCGGAGCGCCGCCTATGCGGCTCGACATCTGGCCAAGAACATAGTCGCCGCCGGTCTTGCCTCGGAGTGCCTCGTACAACTGGCGTATGCGATCGGAGTGGCACAGCCCGTTTCTGTTTTTGTCAATACCTACGGGACAGGCAAAATCGCGGATCACGCGATCGGCGATGCGATCCAGAAGGGCGTGGATCTCACGCCGGCCGGTATCATCAAGCGCTTCAATTTGAAGCGGCCGATCTTTTTCGACACCGCCGCGTATGGTCATTTCGGACGGAATGAGTTTGAATGGGAAAAACTGGACCTGGTCGAGCACCTGAAGAAGGAAATCAAGTAACCTCAAAAAGCCGCTCTCCAGAGCGGCTTTTTCATTATGATTCTTATTCTGGATAACTTCGACAGTTTCACCTACAATCTATTCCAACTGGTATCGGGATTGGGACGGGATTGTCGTGTGAAGAGACCGGATGAAACGACTCTTGAGGACATACGAGACATGCATCCGACCCATCTGATTATTTCCCCTGGTCCGGGGCGGCCGGAATCTGCGACCCTGTCGTGTGAGATCATTCGAGAGTTTGGGGCCACGACCCCGATCCTGGGTGTTTGCCTCGGGATGCAATGCATGGCCATTGTGTTGGGAGCGGCGGTCGTCCCCGGTGCGATGCCGGTTCATGGCAAGACAGACATCGTCCACCATGACGGATTGGGAATTTTTCGAGACGTCCGGAGCCCGCTGAGTGTCGTTCGTTATCATTCCCTGGTGGTTGACCCTGCCTCTGTGATGGGCGATCTCGTCGTTTCGGCGCGGACGGAATCCGGCATTATCATGGGGCTGCGTCATCGGGACCGACCGGTGGAGGGAGTCCAGTTTCATCCCGAGTCGATTCTGACAGAAAACAGCAATACACTCGTATCAAATTTCCTGAGGATCGGATGCACATCGTCATTGTGACGAACTTGCCAACGCCTTATCGTGTTCCCCTGTTCAATCTCTTGTCGAAACGACTGACGAATCGAGGCTGGCAGCTAACGGTTGTGTTCCTTGTGCGCCACTATGCCCGTAGGAAATGGACGGTTGATGAAAGAACTTTGGAATTCGACCACATCTACGTCGAGGGCGGGCATGCCGTCGTTGGAGACGCGCTAATTGCTTTTTCGCCGACGTTGTTCCAGTCGCTAATGCGGCTTCAGCCGGACGCTGTCATTGTTGGAAGTATGGGGTTCCCGGCTGTGTGGTCTGCCGCGTATGCAATAGTGAAAGCGATACCTTTCGTTCTTTGGTCGGGAGAAACGCGGGCGCAGGCCGTTCGTAGGAGCGATTGTTGTCGTGTGCGGCGAAGCGTACGCAAATTTCTTGCCCGTCTCGCCTCGGCCGGTCTGGCCTACGGAAGTGAGGCACGTGATTACCTATGTGAGTTGGGCATGTCGTTCGATCGGATTGACATCGCAATCAACACAGTAGATACTGATTTCTTCTTACTATCGCCGACGATCCGGCAGCGTAGTGAAAACATTCGATTTCTGTATGTGGGCCACTTCACCCGCCTCAAAGGTGTAGCCACCTTACTGGAAGCCTATTCCAAGCTTCCATCCGTCGGTGTTGAACTCCACCTGGTGGGAGAGGGAGAAGAAGAGGAACGCCTTCGGCAAATCGTCAAAGATAAGAACCTAAGGAACGTGACTTTCTGGGGGTTTCGTCAAAAAGAAGAACTCCGTGAGTTGTACGCGCTGGGAGACGTATTTGTCTTTCCGTCGTATTACGACGTTTGGGGACTTGTCTGCGTTGAGGCAATGGCATCCGGTCTTCCGGTGCTCAGTTCTCGCTTTGCGGGATGCACACGAGATATCGTACGGGATGGAATAAACGGCTTTGTGATCGATCCGGAAAATGTGAGAGATCTTGTCGACAAGATGCGGTTCTTTGTCGCACACCCTCATTTGCTCCGAGACTTTCAGTCTGCAGCGCGTGAAACCGTCACCGGCGAGTTTTCGATGGACCGCTGTGTAGACGGTTTTGAGGTTTGTCTTCGAAGGATTGCTAAATACTGATCTTCCAGTCTTTCAGGCGATCGAGCATTTTGTAGCTTGTCAGGTCGATGTGGATCGGTGTGATGGAGACTTTGTTTCTGGCGACGGCCACATCGTCCACGTCCTCTTCCGTATCCAGGTTCATCTTCTTGCCCGTCAACCAATAGTAATCCCGGTGACTGAGATCGACTCGTTTTTCGAAGTACTCTTCATACCGCCCCTTGCCCAATCTCGTAATGGCCACGCCTGTAATAGATGATTTTGGAAGCGCCGGAATATTGACATTCAGCAATGTGTCCGCCGGGAGACTCTGCTCCAAAACCATTTTCGCAAGTCGAGCCGTGAACTGCGCCGCGTACGACATATCGGCTCTGTAATCAAAACTCATGAGAGAAGAAGCAATGGCAGGAATGCCGAGGATAACCCCTTCAGTCGCCGCGGAAACGGTGCCGGAATACAGCACGTTGGTTGCCGTATTGGGGCCGTGGTTGACACCGGAGACGACGATGTCCGGTTTCTTTCTCATGATGTGTGCGGCGGCGATTTTGACACAGTCTGCCGGCGTCCCGTCAATCGCATAGCCATGGAATTTGTCCGGTCGATTGTAGTCCAGCACGCGTATGGGATTGTGGATCGTGATAGCGTGGCCAACCGCACTGCGCTCGATGTGCGGAGCCACGACCGTCACTTCCCCGATCTTCCTCAACTCTTCGTGAAGCGCGAAAAGCCCGGGGGAGTCGATGCCGTCGTCATTCGTCAACAGAATGTGTTTCTTCATGTTCATGGTTCGGGATTCCAGTTGTTGGAGGTATGCGTTTCAAATGTTTCCAGAAGTTTGTTCAGGGTCTCTTTCAAATCCTTTCGGCTTACAATCATGTCAACGAACCCATGCTCCAGGAGAAACTCAGCTCGCTGAAAACCCTCTGGCAAATCCTTGCCAGTTGCTTCTTTGACAACGCGGGGTCCCGCAAAGCCGATCAAAGCGCCCGGTTCGGCAACGATCACATCGCCAAGCATCGCGTAACTCGCCGTAACGCCACCCGTGGTCGGATCCGTAAGCACCGAAATGAATGGAAGTCTCTTTTCGTGAAGGAGGGACAGTTTCGCACTGGTTTTGGCCATCTGCATCAGGGACAGGGCGCCCTCCATCATTCGCGCCCCACCCGACGCGGACACGATAATCATGGGCAAACGATGGTGCAGCGCCTGATCGATGGCACGACTGATCTTCTCCCCCACGACGGATCCCATCGAGCCGCCGATGAATCCAAACTCCATCACGGCCGCAGCGACCGGACGATCCAGAATCTTGCCAATTCCAGTCTGGACTGCGTCGCGCAAGCCGGTTTTGGTGATCGTGGTGCGGATGCGGTCTGAGTACTTCTTGGTGTCTTTGAATCCCAACGGATCGACAGAGATCATATTGGCATCGATCGGACGAAACGTCCCGAAATCAAAAATGATCTCGATGTACGTTTTGGCAAAGATGCGAAAATGAAATCCGCATTTGAGACAGACGTTGTAATTCTTTTCCAGATCTTTCTTGTACAGAATCTCCCCACACGCGTCGCATTTCATCCAGACATTGGGTAGTTCCTTCTTGTCTTGGGAGGAAATTCCGTCTTTGGCGCGCTGAAACCAGTTCATACGGTCTGTTGGGGTAGCGTAAAGTCCATCAGGATCGCATCTTCGGTCCGCAAGAATCCATCGCGATAGTAGTTTTTTCGAATTCCGACTTTCTGAAAACCAAACTTGTCATACAGGGAAATCGCACCGCGGTTGGATGTACGAACTTCCAGGGTGATTTTCACGGATTTTTTTTGTGTCGCGAGTCGGATACACTCCTCCAGCAACGTCCAACCGACCCCGCGGCGCCGAAAATCCGGATGCACGGCGATGTTAGCCACGTGGCACTCATCGACAATGAACCAGAGAAAGAGATACCCGACCAGTTTCCATTCTTCGTAAGCCCCGCGCGGCCACGTGATATCTCGATTCTTAAATTCGTCCAGTATCTGCGCCCGGGTCCACGGCACATCAAAGGACGAGCGCTCAATGAACAAGACATCTTCCAGTTCTTCTTCTTTCAGGTCCCGAAACTCCAAGCCCTCCATCACATGACGCCTTGGAATGGCTGAACGTACAACGGAATGAGTGAGTCCATGGGATCATACTCTCCTTTCTCGTGACGGATCCTCGCCAGTCCTGCTACGACGCAAGCATCCGGATACGCGAGGGTGTCGTCGAGTATGTCGACGAATTTCAGGCGATCCTCAGGAAGGGTTTGTCGAATCCAGTCCGGATGGTCGGTCGCTATCGTAATCGGAATCGACAGCTCGGCGCACAATTCCCTCACGGACGTCACCACGGGAGGTTCGGGGTGCCTGCCCGGAAAATACCGCGTCACATAGAAGTGCTCTTTGCGAGCGGTGTTCGTGATCCAGACGGCTCGGTCCGGCCTGTCGATGGCATGGAAAATCACGTCATGGGTCGGAACTGCCACCACCGGTATGTCGAGCGAATATGCCAGACCTTTGACTGCGGATAATCCCACACGCAGCCCCGTGAACGACCCGGGTCCGATCGAAATGGCGATGACGGATATATCCGATGCACGGACATGGCGTTCGGCAAGAACCTCGTCGATCAACGGCAGGATCTTCTCAGAGTGGCCATAAGGGTCGATCGATGTGCGCTGGGCAGCGGGGAGGCCCTTCCCGCACAACGCCACATCACATCGTTTGCCGGACGTATCGAGGGCCAGGATGTAGTCAGGCTTCGGCATGCTTCTCGATTCGGATGTCTCGTGTCTCATCGTTGACTTTGCGCAGATGCACGGACCAATACTCCCGCGGCAAGTGCAATTGGGCGTGTTCTGTCCATTCCAAAAAGACAAGGCTCAGAGGGTCGCTGAGAAATTCATCAACCCCGAGTTCGGTCAGTTGCGCTTCCCCCTCGATTCGGTAGAAGTCAAAGTGCCGGAGAACAACTGCGGAATTCCGACAGACTCCTTCATATTCATTCATAATAACAAACGTCGGGCTCGAAATCTTTTCCACACCCAGTTCGAGGCAGATTCCACGAATGAACAGTGTCTTCCCCGATCCGACCTCTCCAAAGAACGCAACAATGTCCCCCGGAACCAGTTGTGCCGCAAAACCACGCGCGATCCCGATGGTTTCTTCCGGGGAATGGGAACGGACAGAACGCAATTTACAAACGCGAGGCGGCCTGGGTATCCAGGTACCACTCGACCGGACCAGCGAGTGGCTGCACGAGTCCTGCCGGATGATTTCCCACGCCCGTGATGACTTGTCTTGCAATTTCTGCCTTCGAAGGGCCGGCGACAAGAAACCAAACGCGATGCGCATGGTTCAGCACAGGCAGTGTCATGGTAATGCGGTGGGTTTTCAGTTTGCGGACGAAGTTATCCATCACGATGGCCGAGCGCTCTTGCAAGGCGTCTGTTTCGGGGAAAATCGAAGCCGTATGTCCGTCCTCACCGAGGCCGAGCAGAATCAAGTCAAATCGTGGGAAATCTCCCTCGCTCAGTCGGAAAAACTCCCGGAGGTCGTCTTCGCTGGCTTGGGCGGCGAGGAGTGGGTCCTCTTCAGCTTGCATCCGATGGATATTTTCTTCCGGTATATCGATGTGGGCCAGAAGAGCCTCAAACGCCATTCGATAGTTGCTGTCAGGGTGCGTTTGGATCACACAGCGTTCGTCGCCCCAGAAGAAGTGGACCGCGTTCCACGCAAGACGACTGCGAAACTCATCAGATGCCAGCGCACGGTATACACCCTCCGGCGTGGAACCTCCGGACAAGACAAAGGTGAACCGTCCGTGTTGGCGGATCGCTTCGTTTCCCACCTCGATGATTCTTGTCGCCACGGCGCGATGCAGGGCGGTCGGAGATTCTGAAATGTGGATGGGTGGTTCCATGGCCGCTCCGGATTGATTTTGGATAGCTTATGCACATTGCGCAGAAAATTCAAACAAATTTGCTGGCACGCATCGCCGGCAGAGCCTATATTTTGCGGATTCCTCAACAGGAGACATTTTGTGTCCATTCCGGATGTCGTTGAACACGCGAAGAAATCGGTTTTGAAAATCAGTCATGCCGGAGGTTCAGGAACGGGAGTCGTCGTGGACCGGCGAGGCCTTGTTGTGACGAACCGCCATGTCGTCGGATTAGAATCGTACGTAGAGGTGAGAGACGTTTCCGACCGGCTGGACATTGCCAAGGTCCTTTTGTCGGATGCGGATGTGGACTATGCGTTTCTGCTCACGCAACCCTGGGACGTGGAGCCCTTGAAATTCAAGATGATTGCCGATGTGCGGGAAGGAGAAACCGTCATCGCCATCGGTCATCCTCTCGGGTACAGCTACACGGTGTCGAAAGGAATTGTCTCCTCCAAGACGCGACACGAACGGAACGTGGACTACATCCAAACGGACACTAGCATCAACCCGGGCAATTCCGGAGGTCCGTTGATGAATGAAGACGGGGACTTGATAGGAATCAACACGTGGATTCGTACCGACGGACAGAATTTGGGTTTTGCGATTCCGACTGACTACATCAGGCGAGCCATGGCCCGGCTCAACGTTGATTTCGCAGGTCTGGACAAAGGATACTACTGCAACATTTGCGGTTTTCTCAATTTCAAGCCAATTGAGTTGGCAAAGAACAAGTATTGCTCCAACTGCGGGAGTTTGGTAGTGCTGAAGAGCAAACCCGCAATACCGTCCGCGTCGACGGTCGCGGCCGTAGAACAAACCATCGTGTCCGAAGACGTGACGTGCGCCTGTTGCAAGACAATCAATCGCGGTTCCAACAATTACTGCCAGTCCTGCGGATCCAGTTTGCGAAAGTGAACAGCAACGCGGCGGTTTCAGATCGGATCCACTTATGACCGTCTTCCTTACACCGACCTTTTCAGTCGTCAGTCCGGTTTACAAAGCAGAAGCCGTAATTCCGAAACTCGTCGAGCGAATCGAACGGGAGTGTGAGAAGCTCGGCCTTTCCTTCGAGATTATTCTCGTGGAAGATGGAGGGCCTGACCGGTCCTGGGACGTTATTCGGCAGATTTGTGAAACTAATTCGCGTGTTCGCGGCATCCATCTGTCGCGTAATTTTGGTCAGCATGCGGCCATCACCGCGGGCTTGCGGGCGTGCAGGGGCGAGTGGGTCGTCGTCATGGATTGCGACTTACAAGATCGACCTGAGGAAATCAGCAAGCTGTATCGCGAAGCCATGAAAGGATACGAGATCGTACTTGCGATCCGCGAAAACCGCCGCGATGGCTTCCTCAAAAGGATAGGGTCGCGCTTGTTCTACCGCTTGCTGTCCTACCTGACGGAAACTCAACAAGACTATCGGATCGCAAATTTCGGCATCTATCACCGCAAGGCGATTGATGCCGTGCTGGCGATGAAGGAGCCCTTCAAGTTCTTTCCCGTCATGATACGGTGGGTAGGGTTTCGCCGCACCGCGGTTGAGGTCGAGCACGCTCCACGGGAAGAGGGCCGAAGCAGTTATCGGTTCCGCCAATTGTTCCGTCTCGCGTTGGGTTTGGCGACTTCCTACTCCAACAAGCCGCTTCGTCTGACGGTCAAATTGGGACTGTCGATCTCCGTGTTCGCATTTGGTCTGGGGCTGTACTACATCGTTCAATTTCTGCGCGGACAGATCATCGTACTGGGATTCGCCAGTCTCATCGTATCGATCTGGTTCTTGTCGGGAGCCATCATCTTCGTACTGGGAATCGTCGGCCTGTATCTGGGACAGACGTTTGACGTCACAAAATCAAGGCCGGTGTACTGGATTAAGGAAACGCGCAACCTGGAAGAATAGTTTACCGCTTCCAAAGGTGGTACACGTAGACTGCGGATTCGACGGAGAAGCCATAGTGCTCGTAGAACCGGCATGCAGGTGTGTTGTTTCCTTGAGTAACGACCCCTAGTTTTGAGAACCCCGCATCCAAACACCATTCTTCGGCGGCATGGACGAGTCGTCCACCAATTCCCTTCCCCCTACAATTCCCATCCACGGCAAGAATCCCGATGATCCCCGTTTCATCTTTTTCCCCGAGTGTGATGAGTCCGGTGATCGCGTCGTCTTCCTGACACACGAGAACTTCCCGGGCAATTTCCCGTTTGATGGATCGGAGTATCCACGTTCGATACAGTTCTTCAAATTTCTGACGCCCAATGCGGGGATCGATGTTGAACCTCGAAAAGACTCCGCTTTGAACGGCCAGGTCGATCAATTTTGGTGATATTCCTTCTGCCTCAGAATATGATCTTACGGATAACTCGCTCTTCAAAGATTTCTGCGGACCCTTGACAAAAGTTATCTTGCGATCGACAAGGCGCGCCGCATAGTCCCCGGACGCGGTCTCAAACGGAATGAGCTCCGGGGATGAATAGTAGGCCAGTGCAATATCCTGTTGTCGAAATTCTTGGCACACAGCTTGGTAATCCTCGGGAACAACAATTGCGCGATCGACTCGCGCCACACGATATCCGAAGAAATCAGTGTCCCATGGAAGAAGTTTGATGCGTGACTCTATCTTCACAAGATGCGTCCTGGAAAATTGATAAATGGTAATAAACCCAGCTTCAAATTCGAAGGGAATTATCATCTGCATGCGGACCGGACCTGGGAAATCCGTGGGGCGGCCGCTCTATGCCGGTCTTTCGGCGGATGATCGGTGGGGTTCTGCGTCAAACCCACACTACGCGACTGTTTCTGCCTGCAGCCTTTCCCGAATGCTCTTCAGCATTTCTTCTTCGTCCTTTAACTGGTCGCGGAAGTCCTTGCGATCCGTCCCGGCGACCTCCATGCGCAACTCCGAAATGTAGTAGTCCAGCGCATGACGAAGAACGTCTCTTTCGCGGTCGTTTAGAGAGATGGTTAGCATGCTACCACCCCCTTTCTTAGGAAAGATACGCCGGCCGGAGTTGTTATTCCGTGAAATTTGTCATCTTTTTTGGTGAGCCGATAAAAAAGGGAGTCTGTGAAGACTCCCTCGCGTGGAACCATGAAATCCCGGTTAGGGGAAATCACATCAACCTCTTAATCCCGATAACTGAGGAACTTATACTCTCCGTTGCGTTCGACGATTGAACCACAAAAATCAAATTCTTGTACGGCGCCTTCGGGATCCCGAACCAGGAGCACGCTTTGGCTATACAGCTTGAAGCTGTCATAGGTCTCGGTCTTCTCCTGAAAGTAGATGGACTCAAATCGATATTTGCCTCCACCGTATTTGCTCAGCGCCCGACGAGCCGCTTTCTCACTCTTCTGATTCAGGTTGTCCCAGGCAAATCCGAACGGGACGTTCATTTTGGGTTGGCTTGCCGGAAATTCTGGCCAGAGGAATTTTCGAAATTCCTTCTCGCTGACGCGCAATTTCAATAGCGCTTCCGGGTCGTTGCTCGCGACGGCTTTCAGAACTTCCTCCGCCAAATCCTCGATGCTGTCCTCAGAGTGCTTCAAGTCCTTCTTTTCGCAGGACACGAGAAGCGTTGCCAGTAACGCGATGATAAGCATTCTACTTGTCAATGAACTCTCCATGGTTTCCACGCCTAAAAATCGTGTGAGTGGGTCGATCACTCGACCCACTCCCGAGGTACAATTCTAGTTCAGCGCCCAGTTGGTCCAGGTCGCCAGCCAGTTCGTCGTGTGAAAGGCGCCGATGTACGTCGCGCTCACGTCGAAGAAGCCGTCATTCGGAGGCGTACCGCCTGTCACGACCCCAGTCGGACGCGGATCGGGCATGCTTCCGTTCATCGGGTTGGCATTGCTGGCCGTGTTGACACTGGTGAAATTCGGATTCTGCACCAGGATATTCCAGCTAGTGATGATACTGCGCAAACCCAGCGTATCGTAATTCTGAGCCGTTGTCTTCAGCGCCACTTGACTGATGTTCTTGGGGTTGGCGCCCTGGCCGTTGTTCCACATGATCATGTTCTTGGCCGTAGCCGTTCCGCTGGCGGCATTGGTGGAGTCTGCGGTGCCGTCGAGGGTCAGACCAATGCGGTTGAAGTACGACACGATTCCGTTGTTTGCGTCGTACTGAGTGTTCCGGCGCCAGTACATGCCTTCGCTGTTGTCATCGTTGTTCTTGTCATCCGTATCGTTGCCGCCGACGAAGGTGAAGTTCCAGATCGTGGGTTTGGAGATCGGAGTGTTCGAGCTTCCGCTACCGTCGTTGTCGGCTTCCATACCGCGATTGGCGAGGCTCTTGTCCTGAATGCCGAAGAAGTATTGGATCTTTCCACGATAACCGAAGTCCGTGTCCAACATGTCATCGTCCACACCGGACACGACGACATATTTGCAATTGACCGTGCCGCCGAAGAATTCCACGCCGTCATCCGCAATGAAGTGCGCCTGAATGTGATCGATGGTCGTACCGGAGCCGACGGCGTTAAACGTGAAGCCGTTGACTTCGTTGTCCGGAGTGACCTTGGTGCCGCCGAATTCTACGCGGACGTACTGCAAGGTGCCGCTCGTATCGGTGTCCAGAGCGGCGGAGATTCCGGAGATGCCGCCATATCCGTAGGCGCCCGTATTGCCCTCACCCACGCCCTGCTTGGACGTCGGGTTCAGATCGGCGATGCCGTTCAGGATGATACCACCCCAGTCACCGCGTGCGCGGGATCCCACGCTATTCTTGCTGGTAAAGACGATTGGATTGTCAGCAGTTCCCGTCGCAAAGATTTTTCCACTCGCTTTGGAACTTCCGGTCCCGCTGGCGCGAAGCGTAATGATCGCGCTTCCGGGTTCGCCTTCGATACGCGTTCCAGCCGGGATATACAGACGTGAACCCGGCGCAATCTGATAGAACCCCTGCAGGGTGTAGACCGTGGCAGCCTTCAGCGTGCGGTTTCCGATAAGCGTCCCGGAGAGGATGGCCGTTTCGGTCAGAGTGAAATTCTCTGTCGAAGTCGCATTGGCCGTCACAGTCACCTGGGTACTGTCGGAAATGAAGTCCTGCTTGGACGCCACGACGGTGTAATCGCCAATGACGACATCCGTAAAGCTGTATTGTCCGCTTGAGTTGGAATTCGCAATACGTCCGAGTTCGACAATCTTGACCTCCGCCTGATCGACCGGGGCTCCATCCGCTGTCACCGTACCGCTGATGGTACCGACTTGTTCGGACGTCAGCGTCGCGGTGACGTTCCCGACGGTCGTCGTGGGATCATTTTCCGCAACCGTCACGCCGGATGTGAACGACACGATGGTCGCTCCCGAGAACGTGAGCGTGTAGCTGCCTGCCGGAATGTTGGCCAGAGAGAAGGTACCGGTGGCATCGGTGGTGTCGGTTTGGGCCGGCGTCGTATTAATCGACACAGCCACACCCTCAATGGGCGCATTGGAGCTGTTGCGCACGGTTCCGGATACGCTTGATCCGCTTGGACCTTCGTCATCATCGTCGCTGCAGCCCACGACCGTCAGGGTGAAGGCAGCGAAGGCGAGTACTGCATACCGCGTCAGCAGTCTCAATTTCGTAGGGGTTGTCATTCATTCCTCCGTTTGATAATGGATAATGCTCACAAGCATAGTCTTTCTCTTTTGCCTACGTATTGCCATCGCATTATGAGCTTGTTACGCCTACAGGTCGTAAGACAGCCCCAGCGATGCGCTCCGGCCGGGTTTGTACGCATTGGTCGTCCAGTCGCCCATCTTGAACACCGTCTTGTCATCGAGGACGTTCTTCAGCCCGACCTTTACCTTCATGTGCTTCCCGATACGTTGCGTGATGGTCAGATCGACCTGGTGAAATGGCTTTTCATAGGTGTCGTCGTAGACGTTCTTGCCTTCGGCATTGAGAGCGCGGGTACCGATTTCGCTCAGGCGTTCGCCAAACACGTTGTAGGACACGTTGACATCGGTTCGAGTGTCGGGATTGGCGTAATTCAGACCGAGATTCACAATGTACGGTGACTGTCCCTGCATCGGACGAGACCGATTGGCCAGACCGTCGGCGTTGAAAATGGTCGGTCCGTTACTGCCCAGGACATAGACCTTGATTGCGTCATTTTGACGGACGCGCGAGCGGATCAGGGACACATTCATGCTGCCTGAGAAGCGGCTGAAAAATTCACCGAGAAAACCAAACCCTTTGCGCGCTTCGAGTTCCAGACCGTAGTTGTTGGCGTCGTCTCCATTGACCGACGTCGGATCGCCAGATTGATTACCGGGATTCGGCAACAGGAATCGCTCGATCGGGTTGCGCAAATGTTTGTAGAAGGCGCTGACGGCCACCAGTTCGCCCGGTCCCGTGAAATACTCCCAGCGCAGATCGTAGTTCGAAATATCCGTGGAGACGAGAAATGGATTGCCATAAGTGCTTCGGCGGTAGTCGTCGTATCGGAAGGGAGCGAGTTCTCGAAACTGAGGACGCGCTGTGGTCTGGCTGAAGCCCAACCGCAGGTTCATCTCTTGCTGGAGACTGTAGACGAGATTCACTGCCGGGAAGAAATCTCTGTCTGTACGATTCGGGGATAGGGTTTCGTTGGCAGAACCGGCGGGGTCGAATGTCTCCAGCTTCGTCTCCACCGATTCAAAGCGGCCGCCGCCGATGAATCGAAGTTTTTCTGCCAGCAGAATGTCCAGCATGACATAGCCGGCATAGGTGTTTTCGTCGGCGTCATATCGATCGTTGGCCTGTGTGTCGTCAAAAAACGTCATGAGGCCGGACGAAATATTTTCCGACGTGAAGAGAATGTCGGGGTCGTTGGCTTTGATCGACTCGTCGATGTTGGCGTACGAGTAGCGGAAGGCCCGGAACGCTCGCGACTTGGTTTTCACAAGACTGCCCGCTTTTACCTTGCTGCCGCGCTTCCACGCATCTACCGGCAGACTCCAATCGAAGCCGACATTGATGTCGCGGTCATCCAGGTCGCTGAAGAAACGTGTGTTCTTGGACGAACTGGCCGCCTCGTAAATTCCCGTGGTTTCATTCAGAAAGTAGAACGTTTGCCGGGTATCCGGCTCATCGCGCTGAGCCACCGAGTAGGCCGCATGCCATTCGATTTTGGAGTTCCACACAGGCTTCAGCTGATGTTCGCCGAGCACCTGGGTGGAAAACAGCGTACGCGAAGAGAAGCGCAGCCTGGTCGCTCGTACATCCCCGGTGGAACTGGCATTGACCACGCCGAACACTTCGGTCGCTTCGTCGTCTGACTGCAGATTGTACACCGTCTTGACGCCGATTTTGTTCATGGCGTTCAGCTTGTAATTGACATCCATCAACGCCCCCCACAGAACCGAATAACTTCCCTTCAGCGCGCGGTAGTCGTAGGCCGGCGTGCCGTCTACGAGCGGGAAGAATTCCCTTTCGCGGCGTTCGTTGAAATCCTGGCTGTAGGTCAGGGACGCGAGGAATCCGATGGGCGACTTCTCTCCGTAGCTATTACCGAGGGAGATGCTGAATCCGCTATTCGGTCCGACGCCGTGACGAATCGGACTCCAGGTGGACTGAAAGCGATCGTGATACTGGGCGACCGTTGCGCGATCTGTTGTTTGATCGAATTTCGGTACGCTCGGACGCTTGCGTGTCCCGTCATCAAATCCAAGAAAATCCGTGCCCCCACCACCGTAGCGGAGCACCTTGCCGAAGGATGCGCGATTCACACCGGCAGAGACGCCTGCCGAGAGAAAGAGTTTTTCGGGAAATTCTTTCGTTTGAATTTTGACCAACCCGCCCGAGAAATCTCCCGGGATATCCGGATTGTAGGTCTTGATCACCGTGATGTTCTGAAGAGATCCGGCCGGAAAGATATCCATGGGGATGATCTTTTTTTCTGCTTCCGGGCTGGGAACTTCGACGCCGTTCAATTGGGCATTGCTGTAGCGCTCGCCCAATCCCCGAACGTAGACAAATTTATTGCCAACGACTGTCAGGCCCGTGACGCGTTTCAGGGCGTCCCCCGCGCTCTTGTCCGGGGTCTTGCTGATCTGCTGGCTGCCGATCGCGTCGGACACGACGACGGACTTCTTTTGTTCCACCAGCAACGCGCTGGCGTTCGATAAATCGGCCTTGGCTTCGATTACCACTTCTTCGCCGATGATCTCTTCCGGCTGCAAGGCGATTTTGATCGACGATACCTGGTCGGCAAAGACTTTGACGTTGGTGATCGTCTTGGAGGAATATCCGATGTAGGAGGCCATCAGGCTGTATACGCCGACCGGCACTCGGGGCATAATGAAATTACCGTCGAGATCAGTGCTGGCGCCCATGTTGGTTCCGACGATGACGACGTTGCAACCGATCAGAGGCTCGGCATTTTGACCGTCCAGCACACTACCGGATATCTTGCCATTTTGCGCGGTCAGAAGTCCGGCTGAGAGGAGAAGGAGGAGTAGGGATTTCATGGTCATTCCTATAGTTGGTTCCACGTGCATCTACGCGACGCAAAGATAGAGGAAGACCGTTAGGCGGGTATTACATGATTGCTATGATTTGATTATGAGTTGTTATGGGAATGTAATGGGAGAAGAACGGTCGATGTGCCGAAAGACAACTGCTGGGACCCTTACAGTCATAGACCCCGCGCTCGAGACATTACTTGAAGTGTAGTCGAGGGGACTCGCATAACCGCATGTATGCCGCGTGACAGGGAGTTCACAGATGTACGCTTGTCGATCGGCCGGCAGAGGGTTTATCGGTCGGAATGAAAAAGCGGAATAAAACCGACGTCGCGCACGCAGGACTGCCCCTGCTCGGACACGACCCAATCGATAAATTGCTTGACGGCTCCGCTTGGAAATTGGAGGGTATAAAACACGAGGTATCGCCGGATCGGATATTGGTCTCTGCGCACGTTCTCTTCTGTCGCCGCGATTCCGTTCACCTTCACCGAACGCACTCGTTCATTTCCGTAACCCCACCCCCCGTATCCAATTGCCAGCGAGTCGTCCGCGATCCGTTGGATCAACTCTTCGGTCGTGGCCACTTGCTCGGCCCGCACGGAATACGGGGCGCCCTCCAAAACGTGATCTCGAAAATAGAAATACGTCCCGGAGGTCGTGTTACGGCTCATCACTCGGATCGGAGCGGACGGTCCTCCGACGTCCTTCCAGTTCTGGATGTCGCCCTTGAAAATCCGGCCGATCTGATCCAGCGTCAGATCCGTCACTGGGTTGGACGGATGGACAAACACGCTGAGCGCATCCAGACCCACGCGGTGAGCCAAGCCGACCGACCCGTAGCGTGTTGCCAGCTGCTGCACTTCGCCGGACGAAAGCGGCCGGGACGAAGCGCAAATGTCGGACTTCCCCTCGATGAATAACTGAATTCCGCGGGAACTGCCTCCGCCTTCGATCTGCACGACGATGCGCGAGTCCGTACGCGAGACCATGAATCTCTCCGCCCAACATTGGGACAAATACAACATCGTGTCCGACCCGACGAGGCGAACAACCGACACGGATGGAGTCCGCATGACGGAACTACAACCGCAGAACAGGAGCAGGAAAAATCCTCTCATCGTTGTTCCGCGGCGGTTTGCAGACGAGTGCGAAGGTACGACACTCCGGGTTTCCATTGAACTTCTCGTGGATCATCACCGAGCGATCGGATCACATGCTGCAGCAGGTCCGTGTACTGCTCCAGCGCGTCCGCATCGATGACTTGTCGCGTGTCGTCCCGGGGAGAGTGGTAGAACGTCTCATACCACAGACGTTGTCTCTCCGCTCCCTCTTCTCGGGTCGAACGCTCGTAGTCGGGTCCTTCCATCATGAGAACCGACGGGATGCCCGCCTGCGCAAATGCGTACTGGTCCGATCGATAGAACGCTTCGGCATACGAATGATCTGCCTGGCCGGCGGCTACGCGAATATTTTTCGCACGAAGAATGTTTTCTATCCGCGCTTCCAGGTCCGACCACTCCGCTCCGATCGCAAAGACACTACGAACCCGCTCGAAAACGCTGACGCCATCGACATTGACCGCAAACGCGGTCCGATAAAGGGGAACCGGAGCGTGATCGCAGTAATACAGCGATCCCAAAAGGCCCTTTTCCTCGCCGGTCGGAAATAGAAATATCACGGAGCGGCGCAGAGGGTGTTTGGCAATCTCTCTGGCCAATGCCAGCACCGTCGCGACGCCGATGGCGTTATCGAATGCGCCGTTGTAAATGGAGTCGCCGTCGACGACCGGCCCGATCCCCAGATGATCGTAATGCGCCGTCACCAGTACGTAGCTGTCTCGCATCTGCGAACCTTCGACCATGCCAATCACATTTTGTGATAGAAAATCCCGTTCCGAAAATTCGCCATGAAACGAAATCCGGCCCGCGAGGTCAAAGGAAGAAACCGAGCCCGATGCGGCATTGAGCAGGATGTCCCTGAGCGAGGCCTCTCCGTCGCCAAACAAAACCCGTGCGGCATTGGCGTTCATCAGCACGCTGAAGTGGCCGGCGGGTTCGTAATTCAGAGACACATCTTCGTGCAGATATTCCTGTATCGTGGTGCGCCAATTACGCGTGCCCACGGTGGGACTCCACGAAAGGATGATCGAGCCCCGGGCTCCCCGCGCAAGAGCGGTCTTGCGCTTCGTCGCGTGAAACGAATGCACGGTCGGCCGCGATCCGTCAAAATACTGATCGGCTGTGGACGCAGGCTCACCGTCCAATATCACGGCGATCTTGCCTTTGACCTCTACACCCTGGTAATCGTTGTGGTCGTATTCCGGCGCGACGATGCCGAATCCGACAAACACAAGCGGGGTCGGTTGAGGAATGTACGTTTGCGCTCCTGTGGAGAGCATCACATAGTCGCGCAGGTATTCGAACTGCACGGTCGTGTCGGCATCCTCCAGCTTCAGACGAGAAGAAGGGAGCGTCGCAGACGCGTGCATCGGCACGGACTGGACGTACGAGCGCATCGACGGCAATGTCCGGACACCGCTCGCTTGCAGTTGCGAAGCAATGTACCCCGCCGCCCGGTTTTCGCCGACCGTGCCCGCGCCTCGCCCCATCGTGGAGTCGTGTGCCAGCGCCTCCCAATGACGCCGGATTTCCGAAGCGGTCTGACCGTGCACGAACGCGGTCGCCCCCAGCAGGAAGAAGAAAACAAAGCTCCTTGTGACATGCATACTCCAATGTAGGAGGATTCGAATCAGGTGGGAATGGTTTTTTACAAATCGCCGAAGATCGAAGAACATCCTGCGCAACTTCATGGGATCGGCTTTCTGTGCGATTTTGCTACACTTCCTGATTTTTGCCCGACTGGTAAATTCCGAATTGTAAGGAGTTTGGCATTTCCGCTAACGCTGGCACGGTAGATGCAGGAGGAACGAGCGCTCGACAGATTTGCCATGGACTGTATCGGGAGCGCACAGTGCAACATTCAGTTTGTGATTACCAAAGAGTTTGTGTAATTTTACGACCGTTTACAGCGATTCGTGAGACATGCCGATCTGCCCTGCCCGATGAAGGCCATTCAACTTTTTCCGGAGTCGATCTGATGTTTAGAATTCTCAGTCTTGCCAATATGATCACGATTTCGCGAATTATTGTCCTGTACATCGCGGTCGTCATGATTTACACGCAGGAAATTCTATGGCTGACGATTGCGGGCGGGTTGTCGATACTCATCATCGTTCTCGACGGATTGGACGGGGTTGTCGCACGGCGGCGCAATGAGGTCACGCAGTTCGGCGGAATTCTCGACATCACGGGCGACCGGATCGTGGAAAATGTTTTTTTGGTCGTCTTTGCGGACCTCGACGTGATCCCGATGTGGATCCCGGTGATCGTCATCAGTCGCGGATTCATCGTCGATGCGATTCGCAGTCAGGCGCTCGCGGCCGGCAAGGCGGCCATCGGCCAGAATTCGATGAACACATCGGCGATCGGAAAATTCCTGGTGTCCAGTCGATTCATGCGGGCGATTTCCGGGCTGAGCAAGGCTACGGCATTCCCCTATCTGACGCTCGTGCTGCTGATCGACTCCCACTTACGCGACGCGAATCTGACCGAATACCCGTGGATCAGCTACTACACGCATCAGGGCGGAATCGTCCTCGCCATCACCATGACGGCGGTCAACCTGATTCGCGGCATCCCCGTTTTCATCGAGGGCATTCCTTTTATCCGCAAGGCCGCCGCCAAACCAACCGCGTAATGGGAGAATGACGTTGACGGAAAACGCGATCGTCCTTTTTCACAATTCCAAAGATCCCGGTCGTATCATCGGAGGCGAAAATCTCATCGGCCGAACGTTGATCGCACTTTCCAAGGCGGGTCTGCGGAATGTGGTCATCTTGTGCGAACCGGGATCGAAGGACCGTGTGACGCGTCTGATCGCCAATGTGCGACCGTCGCGGATCTCGGTCGGGTGGCAGATTCGCGAGATCGAATCCGATCTGCGCTCCACGGTTGCCGCTGTCGCCGGAGCGTGGGATACGCGATTCCTCTTTCTGCAAACGGACGCCATCTGGCATCCTACGCTGCTCGAGCCGATGCGCTCGGCCAATACGACCTCGCTCGCCGTATACGGAGGCGCCACATGGAACGGCTCGTCGTTTGACTTTGCGGGAGACCTGCGCGAGAAATTCAAAATCATTTTTCGGAGCCCGGTGGCGTTTCGGCGCGTGGGTGTGTCCGACGGATGCATCGTCGCGGACGATGCGCGGCACGTATCGTGCGGGGCGCTGAGCCTGACGAGCGGGGACCTGCCGCCAACGTTTACGGACGTCCGCGACCTCGCCGATCAGTTGATCCGCGCCGGAAGCCTCAGGCCGCAGTGGATCACCAATGCGTGGTGGCTGCCCGTGGAGGAAGGCGCTTCGACCGAAACGCTGCGAAATTATTTCTGGAAAGTCGCATTCAAGGAAATCAGCGGCGAATTTTCAAAAAAGGTCAACTCGAAGCTCTCGCGGCCCTTGTCCCTGTGGCTGTCGCAGAGACAGGTCCCGCCCAACGCGATCAGCGTCACGCAGGTCGTCCTCTTCGTCGTGTCCTCTTCTCTGCTTCTGATCGACTCCTACGCCGCCATGATATCGTTTGCGCTATTGTGGCAATTTGCGGCGGGCATCCTTGATCGATGCGACGGCGAGACTGCCCGGATCCGTAATTACGAGTCGGAGGCCGGCGCGCGATTCGACATGTTTGTCGACGACGTTCGATTTTATCTTCCATTCTTCATTCTGGCGTACGTGCTCACGTTTCTGCATGGCCTGCCTCTGTATGGCTGGGCCTGGCTTGCTGCGGTGGCATGGGGTCTCGGGATGACTGTCGCACAGCAAATCTGGATGAGGCGTTTCGGGTACGTCAGCCTGCAGATGATGAATCGCGACTACATCGACTCGCTCGATCCGGCCAAAGCGAAGTCCATGGACAAGTGGCAGCCGATCCTCAAAGGCGACATCCGGACGTTTTATGTGACGGTCATGTCATTCTTTGGTTCGAAGGAAATTATTTTCTGGATGCTCTGCTCGTATGTGGTCGTTTTCGGAATCGTGTGTCTGATCGGCATTCGTCGGCTGAGTGCGAGGGGGAAGCTCGAAAAAATCACCATGCCATCGTAGGAGGGTCTATGTTGCGTAGAATTTTGCCGACTGTTCTTGTCTTTGTGTGTTCTGTTTTTGTGTTGGCCGCCATGCGGGAGGAGGAGTATGATTCCATCCTCGTCGAAAATTTCAATTCCTCGGCCGTCGGCGATTATCCCAAAGGCTGGGGCTGGCTCGACGGCACGGACGTGAAGAAATTTTCTGAAGCCAGGGCCGGTGCGGTGCCGTACAAAATCCTCGACGAAAACGGCAATAAGTTTCTCCGCGTGGAAGATACGGGCCAGGCGATCACGATCGTCAGCGACAAGAAATGGAACATCAAGAAGTATCCGTGTCTGACGTGGCGATGGCGTGTCCATGACTTTCCGGTCGGCGCGAATGAAAAACTCAAAGGCAAAGGCGACAGTCCGGCATCGATCTACATCACGTATTATGTCAATTTCTTCGGTATTCCGCGAAGCATCAAATACATCTGGAGCAATGTCCTGCCCGAGTGCGAGACGTTTGCGCGTGAAGGGACGGGTCGCGCGACGCAAACCGTCCTGCAGTCCGGCATGACCCAAAAAGGCAAATGGGTGAACGAGACAATCAATATCTACGAGCATTACAAGAAAGTCTTTGGCGAATATCCTCCCGACGAAGTGGTCGGCATCGCGATCCGCACCGATGCGGACGGCACCCGTTCGCGCGCGGTCGCAGACTACGACGACATCCTCGCGCTGAAAGCATGCAAAGGTTCGTGCGAATAACCGAATGACCCGAATCGCCTTTTTTGACATGGACGGGACGATCACGCGGCACTCTGCTGATCGTCAGCTCATCCGCTGGATGATGCGAAAAAAAATTCTCGGCACCGGACGGCTGGTCGTGTCGGTGTTGTCTTTTATCGTGCGTCATCCGATCGCGATCTTTCAGACCGGTTTCAAAACCAACAAGTTGTATCTGGCAGGACTCGCCGAAAGCACCGTAGCGGAATGCGCACGTGAGTGTTTCGACGCGGTGATCCGTGCGGACATTCGACCCTCGGTCCGGGACGAAATTTCCAAAAAAAAGACTGAGGGGTATCGCATCGTGATTCTGAGTGGCGCACTGGAGACGCTGGTTCGGTGGATGGCCCGCGAAGTCGGCGCCGATGACGTCATCGCGTCGAGGATCGGAGTCGCGGACGGACGATACACCGGACAACTCACGGATCTGCATCCCTACGGCAAGCGCAAGGCCATCCTCGCCGAGCGATACTGTCTCGCCCAGCAAAGCGATCTCTCCGAAGCCGTGGCGTATGGGAACGAAGGGGCCGATCTCTTCCTCCTCTCGCGCGTGCGTGAGGCGGTCGCCGTCACCCCCGACGGAGACCTGCATCACTGGGCGCGGCATTACGGCTGGCGCATGATGGAGGGGTAGTCGACTGCAGCTGAGACTTCGCTCAGCATGAGCCGGTTCATTCGCGTCTCCGACCGGCTGGTTTTTTCCTGACCGATTTTGTGCGTTTCTTCCTGGACGATTTGGCTTTTGCATTGTACGCAAGGGCGAGGTCCACCCACGATTTCAGATCCGGATCGGTCGCCGTACCGCCGGCGTCGACGAAGACAAATCCTTTCATCGGACGGCCTGTAAAATCCATCGGACGACATCCTCTGCGGCTCAGCGCATCATCATAAACCTCCGGATCGATCCGGCACATGATATCCTCTCCGAGAATCCCGATGCACATTTTGCCTTTGACCATAAAGGTCAATCCTCCCATCATTTTCTTTTCGCGGGTGGCTCGCGGGAGTAACCGCCGCACGCGCTCAGCGAGAGCTTCGTCATAGGCCATGATACACCTCAATCGGAAAAATAGAAAGTCAGATAAATCAGAAATACGACGGTGAGCCCGCCGTAACGGATCCAGCGATCCCGCATTCGATTGTCGTACGACGAGGCGCCGATCAGCCAGATGTCTTGAATGCCCGCGATGGCTATCTCCTCCATCACGATTTTTGCGAGATCGCGATCCTGGTATTGCAACACCACGTGGTCCGGTTGCCGACTCGGCAGCAGGTGCCCTGTTCGCTCGAACGTGAGATCCGATTCCAGATAAACTATACGGACAGGCTGTCCTTTGTCGATAATTTCGCTCTTCAGCCATGTCGAAGTGATTTGTTCGGCGGTGCGGTGCGATTCCCTGGGGGCGGCGCAGGAGGCGAGGAAGAGGAAGAGCAGGACCCGAACGGATTTCATACAGCGAGATCGTTACAAATTGTAGCTGAAGTTCCAAAGATCTTACCCGAAACGCAAGACTGTGAGTGGTCCTCTTCCAGTCTGTATTCCTTGCGACTTCCTGGACGTATCCGGACTGTCGGTCAGTTTTCGTCAGTTTTCTATTGACAGGTTGCAGATGTTGCTTTACTTTTTCTTGTCGAAATGAGGGGCTCATGTCGAAGACGATTGAAATCTCCACTCTCTTTCATCGCAGTCAGAACTGGTTTGCGTTGAAATTTCCATTCGATGCGGAGTTGACGGGACGTATCCGATCGATTCCCGGCCGGTTGTGGAGCCAAACGCATCAGTGCTGGTATTTGCCGCAGGATGAGTCGTATCTCGATGCGCTGCGGCGCGCCGTCGAGGGCAAGGCCGAAATCAAGTTTTTGATTCCCCGCCCGGATCCGCAGGCGGACGCTCGAGAGTCGGCCATCCGCGAACTGATTGAGCGCTTGAAGGTCGTCCGCTACAGCAACCACACGATCAAGACGTATCGCAATCTTTTTCGCGAGTTCCTGGAATTTTGTCCCGACCGAATGCCTGCGGACATCACGCCGGAGGATATTCGTCGGTACATGATGCACCTGATCGAGGACAAGCGAGTGTCCATTTCCTATCAGAACCAGGCGATCAATGCAATCAAGTTCTTCTACGAAAAAATCCGGGGCAACGAGCGCCTGGTCTTGACGATCCGGAGGCCTCATTCCGAAAAGCGGTTGCCGGAGGTCATGAGTGAGCGTGAAGTGATGGAACTGCTGGCCCAGGTGAAAAATCCGAAACACCGGTGCATTCTGTCTCTCATTTATTCTGCGGGCCTGCGTGTAGGAGAGGTCGTGGCGTTGCGCATTGAGGACATCGATTCCGACGGGGAGGTGATTCGGATTCGGAGCGCCAAGGGCAAGAAGGATCGGATTTCGCTTCTTTCCGGGCGGCTGTTGGAGCAACTTCGGGATTACTATCGCATGTATCAGCCGCGGACGTGGTTATTTGAAGGGATGCCCGGTCGGCGGTACAGCACGCGCAGTATTCAAGCGGCGTTTCGGTCGGCCAAGGAATCTGCCGGGATCCATCGGCCGGTGACGGTGCACACATTGCGTCACAGTTTTGCCACGCACTTATTGGAGCGCGGGACGGATATCCGGATCATCCAGACGCTCCTCGGTCACGCCAATAGCAAGACAACGGAGATATACACTCACGTGACCAAGCGGACGTTGGGCCGGATACGAAGTCCATTGGACAATCTCGATTTTGGAAATGATTCTCTATAACCACATAATTCGCATGACACCAATTCCTCGCCCATCGCCCCGCTTTTTCCCTGTACCCGCAACTCGGTGCGTGAGTGAAGGAGTTATGCGACAGAGTCCGCAGCAAGAATTCCCTCGAATTCTTCCCGCGGCTGATC
>CAZRTJ010000003.1:0-231534 GCA_964602985.1 uncultured Bacteroidota bacterium | reverse complement strand
TCACGCCGATCGCGATGGAAGAAGGTCTGCGCTTTGCGATCCGCGAAGGCGGTCGTACCGTCGGCGCCGGCGTCGTAACGAAGATTGTCAAGTAACAAAGGGCATAGTTGTGCAAGGACAAGGAATTCGAATCAAGCTGAAAGCGTACGATCACAATCTGATCGACAAATCGATCGATAAGATTATCCGTACGGCCAAGAGTTCGGGCGCCGTGATTAGCGGACCGATCCCTCTGCCGACCGATCGTACGGTATACACGGTGCTGCGTTCCCCGCACGTCGACAAGAAATCGCGGGAGCAATTCGAAACGCGGATTCACAAGCGATTGATCTGCATTTTGAATGCGACGAACAAGACCGTGGAGGCTCTGTCCAAGCTGGAACTTCCGGCGGGTGTGGACATCGAGCTGAAGGTGACGGCCAGCGTTTAATGGATGAAAAGTTGAGCGGCCCACAGGGACCGTTTCACAGGAGTATACTAATCATGAGTGGAATGATTGGACGAAAAATCGGAATGAGTAACATATTCGACGAAGCGGGAAATATCATTCCCGTCACGCTCGTCGAAGCGTTGCCCAACGTCGTGACTCAGATCCGCACCAAGGAAAAAGACGGCTACGAAGCGGTTCAGCTCGCAGTCGGGTCGGTGCGCCCCAAGCGGGTGAGCAAGGCTCTTCAAGGTCATGCGGCCAAGGCGGGTTTGAAAGATCGTCTGCCCCGCATCGCGCGGGAGTTTTCGGGTTTTACGCTGGACGGACTCCAGTTGGGTGCGGAGATCGGGATGGACATGTTCACGGTCGGCGATCGCGTCACGGTGATCGGAACGTCCAAGGGCAAGGGATTTCAGGGTGTGGTCCGCCGTCACGGATTTGGCGGCATCAACCAAACGACGCACGGCGCGTCGGACCGCGTGCGTGCCCCGGGATCGGTCGGCGGCAGTTCGGATCCGTCTCGTGTGTTCAAAGGAATGCGCATGGCCGGCCGGATGGGCAACAATCGCGTAACGGTCAAAAATCTGCGCGTGGTCCGCGTCGACAAAGAACAGAATGTGTTGTTCATCCGGGGAAGCGTGCCGGGTGCAACCAACTCGTATATCGAGATTCACAAGTAGAGCAGGACGAACATTATGAAAATCGATATTAAGAAAATCACAGGCGAAGAGACCGGTCGGAAAGCCGATCTGCCCGCCGATGTCTTTGGCATCCAGCCGAACGATCACGCGATCTACTTGGCCGTCGTCGCCGAGCGTGCCAACAAACGCCACGGCACGCACAGCACGCTCGAACGCTCGGACGTGAGCGGCACGACGAAGAAGCCGTGGAGGCAAAAGGGCACGGGCGGCGCGCGCGCGGGTTCCGTGAAGACTCCTCTGTGGCCGGGCGGCGGCATTACATTTGGTCCGCATCCACACCTGTACAAGAAGGATCTGAACGTCAAGGTGAAACGTCTGGCGAGAAAGTCCGCTCTGGCGTACAAAGCCACGGGCGAACGCATTGTGGTCGTGGAGGATTTTCACACCCTCTGCGCCGAGGCGCCAAAGACCAAGAAAGTTTTTGAAGTGCTCACCAATCTCGGTCTGAACCAGAAGCGGGCGGCCAGCAAGGGCAAGCACAAGAAGAAGGAAGAATCGGAAACCCGTGAGAAGAAGTCGAAGCGGATCACAAAGGTCCTGATGCTGGTCGACAAGGCGCATGCCGTAAAAGATGAAAAGGCGCAACGGGCCTACGAGAATTTCCGGAAGTCCTGCCGCAACGTGCCGGGTCTGAAGGTGTCGACGGTCAAGGATGTGTCCACATACGATATCGTGAACTCCGATTATTTGCTGTTTCACGAAACGGCGTTGCAACATGTGAGCAGTGCGTTTGGCGCTGCGAAATCGTAAGAGGTTGATATGAACATTTCCAGACTCAGTCATGTCTTGCGTCGTCCGGTCATTACCGAAAAAGCGACCTTGATCAAGGATCGGCGGAAGCGAAATGGCGATCCGTTGAACCAGTACATTTTCGAAGTCGCCCCGGACGCCAACAAGATCGAGGTGAAGAAGGCGATCGAACAAAAATACAACGTCAAAGTCAGTTCGGTCCGGACGATCCTGGTGAAGGGCAAGATTCGCGTTCGATTCACCAAGTCCGGTCGGACGGAAGGATCGACGGGCGATTGGAAGAAAGCTGTTGTGACGTTGGCCAAGGATCACAAAATCGAATTTGTTGAAGGAGCATAAGCGATCGTGAGAAACCCTATTCACGATCTTTTGGGAGTACAGACATGCCAGTAAAAAGTTATCGTCCCTATACGTCCAGTCGCCGCTACATCACGGTGTCGGACTTCAAGGAAGTCACGAAGACGACGCCCGAGAAGCGATTGACGGAAACGAAGAAAAAGACCGGCGGCCGGAACAACATCGGGCACACGACGTCCCGATTTCGCGGCGGGGGTCACAAGCAGAAATACCGAATCGTTGATTTCAAACGACGCAAGACGGATATGGCAGCCAAAGTCGTGGCGATCGAGTACGATCCGAATCGTACGGCCAACCTGGCGTTGTTGCAATACGCGGATGGCGAGCGCTCGTACATCCTGGCGCCGGAAGGGCTGAAAGTCGGTGAATCGCTCATGTCCGGAGAATCCGCCGAGATCAAAGTGGGCAATGCGTTGCCGCTGAAGAGCATTCCCGTCGGCACCAATGTGCACAACGTCGAGTTGAAGATCGGTCGCGGGGGTCAGATGGCCCGTTCTGCGGGATCGTTCGCCAATATCGTGGGCCGGGATGGCGGCTTTGTTCAACTTCGATTGCCCAGCGGTGAAATCCGGAAGGTTTTGGAAAACTGCTTCGCCACGGTCGGCCAGATCGGGAACCTGGAGCACGAGAATATCACGATCGGAAAGGCCGGTCGCGTGCGATGGAGAGGCCGGCGCCCGCACAACCGCGGCGTCGTGATGAATCCGGTGGACCATCCGCACGGCGGTGGCGAGGGACGTTCCCCGCAAGGCAATCCGCATCCGGTCACTCCCTGGGGTCAGCCGACCAAGGGATACAAGACGAGGAAGAAGAATCATCGTACGAATGTGTTTATTGTCAAACGTCGAAAGTAAGTAGGAATCGTTCATGAGTCGCTCCATTAAGAAAGGTCCGTTTATCTCGCCGAAGCTTTTCGACAAAGTCGAAGAGATGAACAAGAGCGGGAACAAGAGAGTCATCAAGACGTGGGCACGTGCCTGTGTGATCAGTCCGGAGTTTGTCGGACATACATTCGCCGTCCACAACGGAAACAAGTTTATTCCGGTGTATGTTTCCGAAAACATGGTCGGTCACAAGCTGGGCGAGTTCGCCCCCACGCGGACGTTCCGCACTCATTCGGGGGCCAAAGCAGCCGCGGCCGCCACAACGCCGGCCAAGTAAGGAGATCGGGACATGGAAGGAAAAGCACGTACACGATTCATCCGGATTTCGCCGCGGAAATTGAGGCGGGCGGTCGAGTTGGTTCGAGGCCGCGGAGCGGAGGAGGCCTTGAATCTTCTGCACTTCACG
This sequence comes from uncultured Bacteroidota bacterium, assembly GCA_964602985.1. Classification (GTDB taxonomy): domain Bacteria; phylum CLD3; class CLD3; order SB21; family SB21; genus CAYZJB01. Next base: position 228,006 of record CAZRTJ010000003.1, on the reverse strand, counting down.
CGCAAGGATGCGGCGGGACATATCGAGAAGACGCTGCGTTCGGCGGTCGCCAATGCGCAGTTCCTGCATCCGGCCGTGGAGACGGGTAGTCTGGTGATCAAGGATATTTTCGTCAATGGCGGTCCGACGCTGAAGCGCGGACGTGCCGGATCCATGGGTCGTCGGTCCATGATCCGCAAGCGCACCAGCCATTTAACCATCGTCGTTTCAGAACGAGCATAACGGAGGATACGTGGGACAGAAAACACACCCCATCGGCTTACGACTCGGCATTATCCGGTCCTGGAATTCCAGCTGGTTTGACGAGAAACACTTTGCCGACAAGCTGGAAGAGGATCTGAAACTCCGCAAGTACCTGTTTGCGCGGCTTCCCAAAGATGCTCGGATCACGCGGATCTCGATCGAACGGATTAAGAAAGAGGCTGAGGTCATTACGATTACCATTCACACCGCTCGTCCGGGGATCGTGATCGGCCGCAAGGGCAAAGACGTTGACCAATTGCGGGAAGAATTGAAAAAGCTGACAGGAAAAGAGATCCGCATCAACATTTCGGAAATCAAGGTTCCCGAGATCGATGCCGCTTTGGTGGCCAGTGAAATTGCTCGTCAATTGGAAGGCAAGATTCCGTTTCGTCGAGTGATCAAGAATGCCGCGCGCGCCGCGATGCGGATGGGCGCCGAGGGTGTGCGTGTGGCCGTTTCGGGTCGATTGGGCGGAGCGGAGATCGCGCGCGCCGATCGCTACAACGAAGGCCGCGTGCCGCTTCACACGTTGCGTGCGGACATCGACTTTGCCTACGGCACGGCACGGACGACGTACGGTCAGATCGGCGTCAAAGTATGGGTGTGTAAAGGCGAAGTGCTCGCCCCGTTTGAATCCAAATAAGATGTTTCGACCAGGAGTGATTCGATCATGTTAATGCCAAAGAAAGTCAAGTACCGCAAGCATCATCGCGGTAAAATGCGCGGCAAAGCGACCCGCGGCAACGAAGTAAGTTTTGGGAGTTTCGGTCTCAAGGCAACGGAATGCGGTTGGATCACGGCGCGGCAGATTGAGTCCGCGCGTATTGCGATGACGCGGTATATCAAGCGCGGCGGGAAAATCTGGATCCGAATTTTTCCGGACAAACCCGTCACGAAAAAGCCGCTGGAAGTCCGAATGGGTTCTGGAAAGGGATCGCCGGAATTCTGGGTGGCGGTCATCAAGCCGGGCCGGGTGTTGTTTGAAATCGATGGCGTGACGCGCGATCAGGCGGAAAAAGCGTTTCGTCTGGCTGCGTTCAAGCTGCCGCTGCAGTCACGGTTTGTGGCGCGCGGCGAAATCAAGGCGTAAGGAGAAACGATGAAAGCACATGAGATTCGCGGTCTGCCCGTGGATGAAATGAAGACCATGCTCGTGGACGCGGAGTCGGCGTTGATGGATTTGCGTTTTCAGCACAGCCTCGGTCAGCTCGAAAACAAATTGCAACTGGCGGAGAAGCGCAAAGAAATCGCGTTGCTCAAGACTTTGATTCGGGAAGAAGAGCGCAAGCAACAATTGAATCAGGCCAGGACGATCCTGGATGAGCTCAGTCAGAAATTCGGCATCGACGGCGTCCGGGATGCCGTTCGAGGCGACCACATCAGCCGCGATCGGTCCCGGCTGCGTCAAGCGGTCCAGAAACTCGCCCGTCATCCGCGTCGGAAGGAATTCAACGCGTCGATGGTCTCACTGAAAAAGATTCTCGTCGGATAATTCTTTAGGAGCATACATGGAAACGCGCAAACGCCGGAAAGTTCGAATTGGGTTGGTGGTCAGCGACAAGATGCAGAAGAGCATCCTCGTTGCGATCGAGCGGCAGATTCGACATCCGATTTACAAGAAATATGTGAAGCGAACCACCAAGTTGATGGCCCACGACGAAGAGCGTCAGGCGCACATCGGCGATTTGGTGAAGATCATGGAAACGCGGCCGATGAGCAAGCGCAAGCGGTGGCGTTTGATCGAGATCGTGAAGAAGGCGGCGTAATCAGTCATCAGATTTTAACCATACAGGGACTACAATGATTCAGGAATTTACACGGCTCAATGTCGCGGATAACTCAGGCGCCCGCAAGGTCATGTGCATCCGTGTGTTGGGTGGGACAGATCGGCGATACGCACGGCTGGGCGACCAGATCATCGTGTCGGTCAAGGACGCGATCCCGGGCGGCGGCGTAAAGAAAGGCGATGTGGCGCGAGCGGTGGTAGTCCGAATGCGCAAAGAAACCCGGCGAGACGACGGCTCGTACATCCGATTCGATGAAAACGCCGCCGTGTTGATCAACCCTCAGGGAGAACCGACCGGCACGCGTATTTTTGGTCCGGTCGCACGCGAGTTGCGCGAAAAGCAATTCATGAAAATTGTTTCATTGGCACCCGAAGTTCTGTAAGAAGACGAGGTACTGGTATGCATATCAAGAAAAACGACACGGTCGAAGTGATCGCAGGAATTCACAAAGGCAAACAGGGCAAGGTGCTCAAAGTCTTTTTGGACGACGCCAAGGTGTTGGTGGAAGGGATTAACCTGCGGAAGAAACACATTCGACCGAATCAAAAGAATCCCCAAGGCGGGATTCAGGAAAAAGAAGCCCCGATCTATGCCAGCAACGTCATGCTGGTCCACGGTGGAAAGAAGACGCGTGTCGGGCACAAGCGACTGGAAGATGGCAAGAAAGTTCGCGTGGCGAAAGTCAGCGGCGAAGTGGTGAACTAAACCGAAGTTTTGAGGATCGAAATGGCGAAGCAAGAAAAGAAAGAGGCAAAAGGCAAGAAGGACAAGAGCGAAGGGTCCTCTCTGGTCGGCGAGCGCGAAAAACTGCCAGCGGGATATCAGGCCCGCCTGCAGTCGATGTACCGTGAGCGGATCGCGCCGGCGTTGATCAAGAAATTTGGATATCGCAATGCGATGCGAGCGCCTCGCATCGATAAGATCGTGATCAACATGGGCGTCGGACTGGCTACCCAGGAGCCGAAATTGCTGGATGCCGCAGTGGCGGACCTGACGATGATCACAGGTCAAAAGCCGGCCATTCGGAAGGCGAAGAAGGCGATTTCCAATTTTAAACTGCGTCAGGGCATACCGATCGCGTGCTACGTGACCCTTCGTCGGGCCGCCATGTACGAATTTCTGGATCGTTTGTTGAACATTGCCATTCCCCGTATCCGGGATTTCCGAGGCGTGTCGGACCGCTCGTTTGATGGCCGCGGCAACTACACGCTGGGCGTCAAGGAGCAAATCATTTTTCCGGAAATCGATGTGGACAAGATCGATCGCCTGCGCGGAATGGACATTACGATCGTGACTACGGCCAAGACCGATGAAGAAGCGCAGGAGCTTCTGCGGGAATTTGGCATGCCGTTTCGGAAAAAGTAGAGTTGAATCGATAGAAAGGAAAAAGAACCTTGGCAACGACAGCTTGGACAGCAAAAACCCGAAAGAAGCCGAAGTTTTCGACGCGCCAACATTCTCGTTGCCGCCGATGCGGACGGGCGCGCGCGTTCATGAGAAAATTTGGCATGTGCCGTATCTGCTTCCGGCAGCTGGCGCTGGCGGGCGATATCCCCGGCGTTCGGAAGGCTTCCTGGTAAATTATTTTAAGGAGTAGATGATATGTCGATGACTGATCCGGTGGCGGACTATCTGACCAAGATCCGCAACGCGATACAAGCGAAGAAGAAGAGCGTGGACATCCCCGCGTCCAATCTCAAGCGAGATATCTCGCAGATCCTTTTGGAGCAGGGCTACATTCGCGACTACATGAATTTTGACGACGGCAAACAGGGAGTCCTCCGCATTCTGTTGAAGTATGACGAACAGAAGAAGAGTGCGATCTCCCATCTGTCGCGTGTGTCCACGCCGGGTCTGCGACGCTACGTGGACGTGACGAAACTGCCTCGCGTCCGGGCCAATCTCGGCGTGGCGATCCTGTCAACGAGCCGTGGAGTGATGACGAATAAGCAAGCCCGCCGGGAAAATGTCGGCGGTGAAGTACTTTGTTACGTTTGGTAATCCAGACGAATTTTTTGAGGAGCTACGACTGTGTCACGAATTGGTAAGAAACCCGTTCCGGTCCCCAAAGGAGTCACGATCCATCTCCAGGGAACGGATGTCCGAGTGAAAGGACCGAAAGGTGAATTGGCCTTTCAATTTCATCCCGAGACCCATATCGAGGTCAAGGATGGCGAAGTCCTCGTCACGCGCAAGAACAACGTCGGATTCCAGCGCGCACTACACGGTACGGTCCGCGCCATCCTGGCCAACATGATCACCGGTGTGACGCAGGGGTTCGAAGAGAAGCTGGAAATCGTCGGAGTGGGCTTCAAGGCGGAACTGAAAGGAAAACTCATGCAGTTCAACCTCGGATTCAGCCATCCGATCCTGTTTGCGCCGCCGACGGGTGTCGAAGTGACGGCGCCCACCCCCACTACGTTGAGCGTGAAAGGCATTGACAAACAATTGGTCGGGCAAGTGGCAGCCAAGATCCGATCCTTCCGGCCCCCCGAGCCGTATCAGGGCAAGGGTATTCGGTATGCCAGTGAGTATGTCCGACGCAAAGCCGGCAAAGCCGCAACGAAAAAATAACGAACGATTCATCTAACACGAGATTTCCATGGCAGATAAACATGTTGTGAAGACGGCCAAGCGACTCAAGATTCGAAAGCGAATTCGTCGCAAACTCACCGGAACGGCAGAGCGTCCGAGACTCTCGATCTATCGAAGTCTGAATCACATATACGCTCAGCTGATTGACGACGCATCGGGTGCCACCCTGGTGTCCATGTCCAGCCTGGCTGAAAATGTCCGGACGCAGAAAGAGGCGGGCAAGGTGTCCTTGTCCAAGCGGGTCGGTTTGGAACTGGCGAAAGTCGCGAAAGGCAAAGGAATTGAACGAGTTGTGTTTGACCGAAACGGTTACAAGTATCACGGCCGAGTCAAGGCTGTGGCCGACGGCGCCCGCGAAGGCGGTTTGCAATTTTAATTAAGAAGGTAAGAACTCGATGAATAAGAAAACGCATCGCAAGCCGAAGTCAGAAAATCCGGGCGAGATGGAACTCAAGGAAGAGCGCGTGGTTCATATCAATCGCGTCGCCAAAGTGGTCAAGGGCGGCCGCCGTTTCAGTTTCAACGCCATCGTGGTCGTGGGCGATGGACAGGGACGCGTCGGAATCGGTTTGGGTAAGGCCAATGAAGTCCCGGACGCAATCGCCAAAGGCAAAGAGGACGCCAAAAAGAACATGATCTACGTTCCGCTCATCAACGGCACGCTTCCGCACGAAGTGTGGGCGAAGTTCGGAGCGGGCAAGGTGTACCTCAAACCGGCCAGCAAAGGTACGGGGATCATCGCCGGGGCCACGGTTCGCGCGGTGGTCGAATCGCTGGGCGTGACCGATATTCTCACCAAGTGTCAGGGATCCTCCAATCCCCACAATGTGGCCAAAGCGACGATGAAGGCGCTGGAAGAATTGACCAATGCCCGTGAGATGGGTGTTCGTCGCGGCCTGAAGACCCTCGAAGTATTTCAAAAGTAGGATCGGACTATGAGCTATTTGAAAATCACTCAGATTCGCAGCGTGAACGGAGATTCGATGAAACACCGGTCGACCGCCCGGTCGCTGGGTTTGCGTCGACGGGGAATGTCTGTGGTGCACGCAGACAGCGTACAGCTTCAGGGGATGGTTCGGAGCATCCGCCATCTCGTGACCGTCGAAAAGGTGGACAAACCATCCGAGAAGCCATCGGCAAAGTCGGTTGGATACAAAGTTACAAAAGCCAAGAAATCGGCGTAAGGAAACCATGGAACTGAATGAACTCAAGTACGCACGAGGTTCTCGCAAGAAAACCAAGCGCATCGGTCGTGGCGAAGGCTCCGGGCACGGAGGCACATCTACGAAAGGCCACAAAGGACTCAAATCGCGTTCCGGCGCACACATGAAGGCGGGTTTTGAAGGCGGTCAGATGCCGTTGCAACGTCGTCTTCCGAAGTTCGGTTTTGTGAATATCTTCAAGACACAGTTCCAGGTCGTCAACCTGGCTCAACTGAACCGGATGAAGGACACTCAGGTCAATGCGGCGACATTGCATGCGTCGGGCCTGATCGCACGCAAGACCGTGCCGGTCAAAATTCTCGGAAGTGGAGAAATCACCAAGGCCTATACGGTGGAAGTGCATGCCGTAAGTGAGTCGGCCAAAGCAAAGATCGAGAAGGCCGGAGGACAGGTCCACGTTCTGGGAATCAAGAAAACCGTGCTTCAGAAGAAAAAGAAGAAATAGACATGCTTCAAACCTTTGCCAACGTTTTCAAGATTGCGGAGCTTCGGCGACGCATATTTTTTACGCTGGGCGTACTGCTGATTGAGAGGATTGCGGCCCACATTCCGGCGCCCGGAATCAATGCCGCGGCATTGGGTCAATATTTTCGTCAGGCCGAAAACACGCTCTTGAGTTTTTATGATCTGTTTGCAGGCGGCGGTTTGAGTCAGGCCACGATTGCGGCGCTGGGCATCATGCCGTACATCAGCGCATCGATTATCCTGCAGTTGCTCGGCACGACCGTTCCCTATTTGCAGAAATTGCAGCGTGAGGGCGAAGAGGGCCGTAAGAAGATCAATCAAATGACGCGGTACGGTACGGTCTTTATTTCAGCCATACAGGCGATTGGCGTTGCCACGTGGATGTGCAGTCTCAGCGTTGTGGTGGGCAATCAGGAAGTCAAAGTCGTTCCCGAACAGGGATTTGTCTTTTACCTCCTGACCATGGTGACCATGACGACGTGCACGATCTTCATCATGTGGCTGGGTGAACAGATCACCGAGCGAGGCATTGGGAACGGCATTTCCTTGATCATCACGATCGGAATCCTGGCCCGATTCCCGAGCGCGCTCTACGCAGAAGGACAGCAAATCGCGAACGGCAACCGAAACATCATGTTGGAAGTCGTCCTCGTGGCGATCCTTCTGCTGATCGTTGCGGCGATCGTCTACATCACGCAAGGCATACGCAAGGTTCCCGTGCAATACGCGCGACGGGTCATCGGCCGCAAGGTGTACGGCGGACAATCGACCCATATCCCGATGCGTGTGAATATCGCAGGCGTCATGCCGATCATTTTCGCACAATCGATCATGTTCGTCCCGAACACCATCGCGACGTTCTTTCCGGGAGATATTTCCGATTGGGTCACGTCTCACTTTTCGATCGACTCAGTGGCGTACAATATGATTTTCTTGATCATCATTGTCTTCTTCACGTACTTCTACACCGCGATCGCCATGAATCCGGCGGAAGTGGCCGATAACCTGAAAAAACAAGGCGCGTTCATCCCTGGCGTGCGTCCCGGGAAAAAGACGTCCGAATTCATCGATAACATTCTGACGCGGGTGACGTTGCCGAGCGCGATCTTTCTGGGGATCATTGCCATTCTGCCGTTCTTTGTGAGTCACGCGACGGATGTCACGGCAGGCTTTGCCTCTTTCTTCGGCGGGACGTCGTTGCTGATCATTGTCGGCGTCGCACTGGATACGCTACAGCAGATCGAGTCACACCTCGTCATGCGTCATTACGATGGATTCCTGAAGACCGGACGGATTCGGGGACGACGAGGATGATTCATCTCCGATCTTCTTCCGAAATAGAGAAGATTCGAGAGTCGTGCCGAATTGTGGCCGAATGCTTGCGGTTTACCGCTACCCTGGTGCGCCCCGGGGTGACCACGTCAGAACTGGATGGAGAGATGGATCGATACATCCGGAATCGAGGCGGTGTTCCGGCATTCAAAGGATATCGGGGCTATCCTGCCAGCGCGTGCCTGAGCGTGGACGAGGTGGTCGTGCACGGAATTCCCTCCAACGAAGTGACGCTGACAGAAGGCATGACGCTCGGGGTGGATGTGGGAGTCGTAAAGGACGGATACTACGGCGACTCTGCGGTGACGCTGCCCGTCGGCAAGATCAGCGCTGACAAGCAGAAGCTGCTCGAGGTTACGCGTCAATCGCTGTATGAAGGCGTTGCGCAAGCCCGGAACGGCAACCGGATTCACGATATTTCCAGTGCCGTTCAGCAATACGTCGAGAAACACGGATTTTCCGTGGTGCGGGAGCTGGTCGGGCACGGGATCGGTCGGGAACTTCACGAAGAACCGCAGGTTCCGAATTTTGGCAGGGCGGGGACGGGACCGAGAGTCAAGACGGGGATGGTTTTTTGCATCGAACCGATGGTGAACATGGGGACATATGAGGTCTACACCCGGGACGATCAATGGACGATCGTGACGGCCGACGGTAAGCCGTCCGCCCATTTTGAACATACGGTGTATGTGGGCGATCATGGGCCGGAGGTCCTGACGGTCACGGATTTGTTCTAGAATGAACTTGCATTTGGAGCTTTTTTTTATATATTTAGCTTCGCTTTTTGAGAACTTGTTTTCAAATAACTTAAGGGAATTTTGATTGGCCAAAGAGGATTTGATTAAAGTCGACGGGACGATCGTGGAGACGCTTCCCAATGCGACTTTTAAGGTCAAACTCGAAAATGGCCACGAAGTTCATGCACATATATCCGGTAAGATGCGGATGCATTTTATCCGGATTCTGCCCGGGGACAAGGTCACGGTCGAGCTTTCGCCGTACGATCTGACGCGGGGACGAATAACGTATCGATACAAGTGATGGTGAGGTACTGACATGAAAGTCCGATCTTCGGTTCGAAAAATCTGCGTGAAGTGTAAGGTGATCCGTCGCAAAGGAGTCGTTCGCGTGATTTGTGAGAACAAGAAACACAAGCAACGTCAAGGTTAACAGAGAAGGAGTCCCGTCGTGGCTCGTATAGCCGGAATTGAATTGCCCAAGGAGAAGCGCGCGTTTGTAGCGTTGACCTATATTTATGGAATTGGTCGGACGACCGCCGAGCGGATTTTGGACAAAGCGGGCGTCAATCGGATGAAGAAGGTCAAAGAGCTGAACGAGGACGAGGAAAATCGGATTCGTACGGTAATCAATGAGCTATTGAAAGTCGAAGGCGCCCTTCGCAGCGAGAACACGCTCAACATCAAGCGACTGATGGACATCGGATGCTACCGTGGACTGCGTCACCGCAAAGGACTGCCCGCGCGAGGCCAGCGCACGCGCACCAACGCCCGTACCCGCAAAGGCAAGCGACGCACCATCGGCGGCCTGAAGAAGGTCGAAGCGAAGAAGTAAACGACTCAAGCGTAACGTAAGGAGATTCGAAAGTGGCCAAACCTACTCCCGCAGCCACCACGCCGGTTCGAAAGAAAAAGAAAATTGTCGAAGCGACAGGCGTGGCGGTCATCCGCGCAACTTTCAACAATACGATCATCACGCTGACCGGGCCCAATGGCGACGTCATTACCTGGTGTACCGCAGGGAAGATGGGATTCCGGGGCTCCAAGAAGAGCACGCCGTTTGCCGCTCAGGTCGCCGCGGAGACGGCAGCCAAAGCCGCAATGGACATGGGTTTGCGCCGCGTCGAGGTCCGAGTCAAGGGCCCGGGAGCCGGTCGGGAGTCGGCCATTCGCGCCCTGCAGGCCGCGGGTCTTGAAATTTCGGCGATTCGGGATTTGACGCCGATCCCCCACAACGGTTGCCGTCCGCCGAAGAAACGGCGCGTCTAACACGATAATCCAGGAGTTTTATGGCCAGATATACTGCCGCAGTTTGTAAGCTGTGCCGCCGCGAAGGCGAAAAATTATTTCTCAAAGGCTCAAAATGCCTGACGGAAAAATGTCCGGTGGAAAAGCGAAACTATCCTCCAGGACAACACGGTGAGCGTCGTTCGAAACCTTCCAACTACAGCATTCAGCTGCGTGAGAAGCAGAAAGTCCGCCGCATTTACGGCTTGTTGGAGCGGCAGTTCCGCGGATACTTCGACCGTGCCGAGCGTCGGAAGGGCGTCACCGGAACGGTCCTCTTGCAGATCCTGGAAAGTCGTTTGGACAATCTCGTCTACCGATGCGGGTTCGCGTCTTCACGATCCCAGGCGAGACAGTTGATTTTGCATCGTCACGTCGAAGTGAACGGCAAGCTGGTGACGGTCTCCAGCTACCACGTGCGGCCCGGCGACGAAATTTCCATACGCGATAGGAGCAAGAAGCTGGCGCTGATTCACGGATCCCTGAAGCGGCAGAAGGAAGGCTCACAGCTGGCCTGGGTAGAAGTCGATAAGGCCGGACTGAAGGGTCGCTACGTGAACTTGCCGGAACGAGACCAGATTCCGGTCAACGTTCGTGAACAGCTGATTGTTGAGTTGTATTCGAAGTAATCTTTGATATAGATCAAAGTCTCTAATAAAGGAGATTGGAAGTGCAAAATTGGGCAGGCCTTCAGATGCCGGAGCGCATCGAACTCGAGGAATCGACCTATACGACGACGTACGGAAAGTTCATCATCCAGCCGCTGGAGCGTGGTTACGGTGTGACCTTGGGCAATTCGTTGCGGCGCGTATTGTTGTCATCTTTGCCCGGCGCCGCGATCACATCGATTCGCATTGACGGCGTCCTTCATGAATTTTCGACTGTGCCCGGAGTCTCCGAAGACGTATCCGAATTGATCCTCAACCTGAAAGCGGTTCGGTTCAAACTGCACAACAAGAAACCAGAGAAAGTTGTTGTGCATGTGAAAGGTCCGGGCCGACTGACAGCCGCAGACATCCAGAAGGCCTCCAACGGGATCGATTTCGAGGTTCTCAATCCGGAATTGCACCTGGGCACGTTGTCCAAGGACGCCAACTTCGAAATGGAAGTTCGCATCGGCAAGGGCAAGGGTTGGATTACCTCGGAAGAAAACAAATTCCCCGACATGCCGATCGGCACGGTCCCCGTAGATTCGATTTTCAACCCGATCAAGAACGTCCGCTACACCGTGGAAAGCACACGCGTGGGTCAGCACACCGATTTTGAAAAGCTGGTGCTGGAAGTCATGACCGACGGCAGTATTACGCCGGACGATGCGGTTACGATCGGCGCCCGATTGTTGCGTGACCACGTCCAGTTGTTCATCAATTTCGAAACGGAAGATGAATCCCAGGGCGGAGACGTCGAAGACAAAGAGTCGACACGGATTCGGCAGTTGCTCAAGATGAGCGTGGATGAACTGGAGTTGTCCGTTCGTTCCCACAACTGTCTTCGGGCCGCCGGCATCAAAACGATCGGCGATTTGGTCAGTAAGAATGAATCGGAAATGCTCAAGTACCGCAATTTTGGACGAAAATCGTTGACGGAGCTTACGAAAATTCTGGACGAGCGAGGAATGAGTTTCGGAATGGATCTGTCGAAGTACATGAACGGCGACGAGTGATTTAGACGCAGGAATAGAGAAGACATGAGACACGGTAAGAAAGTAGCAAAACTGGGACGGACGACGTCTCATCGGAAAGCGTTGTTGCAGAACCTGTGCAACGAGTTGTTCCGTCATAAGCGAATCATCACGACACTGGCCAAAGCAAAAGCGACGAGAGGCGTGGCCGAGCGTCTGTTGACCTTTGCCAAGAAGGGAGACTTGTCCGCGCGGCGGATTCTGTTGAGCCGCCTCGGCAAGAAGCGTCTGGGACTGTCCGTCGATCCGACTGACAAGAAGGCGCAATTCCGGTCTGTCGTCACCGAGCTGATGGATGAAATAGCTCCCAAATTGCGAACGCTCGATGATGAACGAAAGGCCAAGAATCCCAGCTATACCGGAGGCGGATACACACGCGTGTTGAGATTGGGCCAACGCAGAGGGGATGCGGCAGAAATGGCAATTTTGGAAATCGTCGGATACGAATCGACCCAGATCGAAAAACGGGAAAAGGCCCAGCAGGAAAAGGAAGCGCGTGAGAAACGGAAGATGACTCTCGCCGAACGGATCAAGGCCAAAAAAGAAGAAATGAGCGGGAAGTAATCATTATGGCAGAGAAAAAGAAGTCTACGAAGAAGACCACAGCGAAGGCCAAACCGGCCAAGAAGTCCTCCAGAAGCGCGAAAGCAGCCAAGTCCAACGTCGCGCACAAACCCAGGAAGGCGGCCAGGCCCGTACGGAAAGAGAAAGCAGTGGTTGAAGAATCTTCCACCGCCGTCCAAGCGGCCGAGCATCAGGGTAAAATCCAGTGCCTCAATGCGCGCAACAAAACCGTGTGCGCTCACCTCGTGATGGAGTGGCACAAGTGCAACGCAAAGACCATCGGTCATGGCAAGCTGGCTACGGTCCGCATCGGAAAGAAACGACGTTGCGAGTTCTACGAGGAAACCTCTCTGACGGCATGATCGGTTCGATCGTTTTATATGCAAAGGCAATCTTCCGATTGCCTTTTTTTATTTGTGGTGCGTGGTTGGCGGGAGATGCATCCGTCATGGCGCAAAACGCTTCGAACCGCTCCGCGCTGTGGGTCGTCCGAGACGCGCTCAAGACTCGTGAGGCGATCGATGAGATGCTCACGATCGCCGTCGAAGGTGAGTTCACGGACTTGTTTGTTCAAGTTCGCGGACGTGGGGATGCGTACTATTCCTCCTCAATCGTCCCACGCGCGGAATCGATCGCTGATTCTCTCGATCCGCTTGGCTACTTGCTGGAAAGGGCAAAGGGCAAAGCGTTTCGGGTTCATGCGTGGTTGAACGTCTATTATGTGTGGTCTGCGCCCAGAATGCCGCGTTCGCCGCGGCATGTCGTTCACACGCATCCGGAATGGTCGTCCGTGTCCTCCCGCGGCATCTCGATGATCGAAGAAGGCGCTGTCCAACTGGTGGATCGGCGGATGGAGGGAATCTTCTTGTCTCCCTTCGAGGAAGACGCTCGCCGACATGTGCTCGCATGCGTGGAGGAGATCGCGTCTCGCTATCCTGTGGATGGGTTCCACCTCGACTACATTCGATATGCCGACGACGACTATGATTACTCGCTGTCCGCCCGGTCGCAATTTCTCTTGGAGTATCATGTCGATCCCCGAACTCCGATGGGAGAGCTGGGGGAAACCCGGTGGCGGGAGATACGACGGGAGGCGGTGTCACAGATGGTCCGTGAAATAAAACACCTGATCCGAAGTCGACAAGTGGCCTGTGAGTTATCAGCTGCCGTGTTTGCCGACGTGCGTGTGGCCCGCGACAGGGTTTTGCAGGACTGGCCGGCATGGATTCGCGACGGTCTTCTAGACTTCTGCGTCATGATGAACTACGCAACAGACGATCAGAAATTCGCTGCCAATCTCAAAGCCGCAAGAAACGCCGGCCTGACTTCGATGGACAGGGTATGGGTTGGCGTGGCGCTGTACAATCAAAACGTCGCGAGCGCGATCCGAAAATGGGATATCGTGAAAAAGGAAAAGTCCGGCGGGATCGCGCTGTTTTCCTACGAAGTTTTGCGAACGCAAAACAGCTATCTCAAGGAGTTTCTCAAGTTTCGGAAGCCGTAGGACAACGCTCGGGTGATCAACAGCACAGCGCCCCGTAGGTCAGGGCGGTCCATCCCTTTCCAGCCCTCTTACGAGGACAGCGCTTTCTCGATCTGGTCTTGTGTCGCGTAGCCCTTTGCGACGATGATTTCGCCGAGTTTCTTGCCGCTGGACTTCTGTTCGGCAAGGCACTCGTCCAATTGAGCTTTCGTGATTGTTCCGTTTGCAATCAGCGTGTCGCCTAACATCGCCATACGCATTCCTCCTCTAAGATGTTTGCGTGTAAAAGGAACCTTTTTCTTGTACTACTTTTTTCAGAGAATCGCACGGTAAAAATCGAGAGCCGTGTTTTGCCGCCATCGATTCCAGTGCGGACAGGACGGTCGCCAAGCCTTCCGACTCGGCAAAACGAAGCAGTCCACCCCGGAAAGGAGGAAAGCCCGTGCCGAAGATCATTCCGATGTCGACGTCGTCCGCGCGTTCCACAATACCCTCCTCCAGACAACGCGCCGCCTCGTTGATCATGGGATAGACCATGCGACGAACCATCTCCTCATCCGACAACGCAAATCCCGATTTGGGCTGAATGATCGCGTATACGCCGGCGTCCACTTGAGGGCGGCCGTTGTGCGTGTACAATCCCAACCCGCCTTTCTTGCCGAGTCGTCCTGCGCCATGTAATTTCGCAATCACCGTAGAGCCCTGCACGCGGCTGCCGAATGCTTTCTGGAATATTCCTGCCACCTTGTCGGCCACGTCGATTCCCACTTCGTCGATCAACAAACAAGGACCCATCGGCATGCCAAACGTCGTCATGACGCGGTCGGCGCGGTCTACCGAACATCCTTCTTCCAGAAGGAAGCAGGCCTCATTCAGATACGGCAGTAATAAGCGATTGACCAGAAATCCGGGTCCGTCATTGACAACAATGGGAGTTTTTCCGAGGCGTTTGGAAAACTGAAACAACGTGGCGACGGTTGCGTCCGACGTGTCCTTGCCTCGAATGATCTCGACCAGGGGCATCCGGTGTACGGGATTGAAAAAATGAAGACCCGCGAAATTCTGTGGGTGCGCATAGGCGGACCCCATTTCCGTGACGGATAAGGACGATGTATTGGACGCGACCACACAATCCGGATGAACGTGCGTGGCGAGTTCCGCGAAGATCTTCTTCTTGATGTCCATGTTTTCGACGATCGCCTCGACGACGAGATTGCATCGGCGAAATCCAGAATAATCCAACGTTCCCGTAATTCGGCCCAATTTGCGGGAGCATTCCCGCCGGGAAATTCTTTTTCGTTTCACCTTTTGCTGGAGAATTGACGCGGCCTGCTTCTTTCCGAGGGCGATGGCGTCCCAGGAGATGTCTTTGAGCCGGACGTCCATATCCTTATCGGCAAAGAGCTGGGCGATGCCTCCGCCCATGACTCCGGCGCCGAGAACGGCGGTTTGCGTAATCGCTTTCGTGTCCACGGAGAGCTGGGCGGTACCGTTGCTTTTCTTGACGCGTTCGGTGAGAAAGTAGATCTGAATCAGGTGTTTTGAAATCTTCGAAGTGGCCAGCCGGCTGAGAATCTGCGCTTCCCCTTCCAAACCTGCCCGCAGAGATTTGCCAAATCCCTGTCGGACGGATTCGATCGCCTCGAGGGGGGCGGGATAATGTCCTTTTGTCTGGCGCAGGACCGACTTCTTCGCCTGACTGTAAATCAAGGATCGACCGACGGTCTCCAGCAATCGCGGGAGGAGGCCCTGAGGGCGTCGCCGGGCGAGGATCTTCTTGCGGTCGGAAGGCAATTTCCGAATAAACTCCTGCACGTGTGTCTCGATGCGGCTGGCCGGTATCACAGCGTCCACCAGTCCCTGTCGAAGCGCCCGCTTGGCATCCAGCGCCTTGCCCGTCAGGATGAGGGGTAGGGAACGTTGGAGACCGATGAGGCGGGGCAGTCTCTGCGTCCCGCCAAAGCCCGGGATGATGCCGAGCATGACTTCAGGCAGTCCGATCTTTGTTTTCGGATGATCGGTCGCGATGCGGTAGTGACACGCGAGGGCCAATTCCAACCCGCCCCCGAGGCAGGCGCCGTGAATCATCGCCACGACAGGAAAAGGGAGTTTCTCCAGCCGCAGAAACAGTTCGTGCACAAGCATGACGTCCTTGCGGACGGTCTCCGCGTCAGCTGCCGTAAAAATCTCCTCAATATCCGCTCCGGCAATGAAGAGGTCCGGCTTCGCACTTTGCAGGATACACGCGCGGACACCGGCGGCGGACTCGATTTTCTCGATCGCATCGCCCAGCGAGTGCAGAACCTTCGAAGATAGTTTGTTCACTTTTTCGCCGGGCAGATCGAAAGTGAGGGTCGCGATGTTTTCGCGGATGTCCAGGGTCATTCCAAATAAATCGCTCATGGCACTTCGATCTTGTTGATGATTTGCTCGATAACGTTCTCACTCGTCACCTCTTCCGCTTCCGCCTCGTATGTCAGGATTACGCGATGGCGCAGGATATCCATCGCCAGCGCCCGGATGTCCTCCGGAATGACGTACCCGCGTCGATGCAGGAACGCCAATGCCTTGGAGGCGATGACCAGGTTGATGCTGGCACGCGGAGAAGCGCCGAACTGAACGAGAGGAGTCAGCGTCTTCAATCCGAACGTGTCCGGATGACGAGTGGCGAAGATCAAATCGAGGATGTAATTTTCAATTTTTTCGTCCATGTAGATGTCGTTGACAACGGAGCGGGCGCGACGAATTTCTTCGGGCGAGACCACGGCCGCGGCATGCGGCCGCTCGGCGTTTTTGGCCATGCGACGCATGATCTCCAACTCCTCTTCACGCGACGGATAACCGATCCGCAGTTTCATCATAAATCGATCCACCTGAGCTTCCGGCAGTGGATACGTTCCCTCCTGTTCGATCGGATTCTGCGTGGCCAGTACCAGGAACGGGTCATCCAGCGGATACGTCGTATCGCTAATTGTCACTTGTCGCTCCTGCATGGCTTCGAGCAGAGCGCTCTGCACTTTGGCGGGCGAACGGTTGATCTCGTCGGCCAGGATCAAGTTTGCAAAGATCGGACCCTTCCGCGTCGTGAAGCCGCCGTCCTTTTGGTTATACATCAATGTGCCCACCAGATCCGCCGGCAGGAGATCTGGCGTAAATTGAATGCGCCGAAAGGTCGTGTGGATCGATTCTGCGAGCGTATTGACCGTCAAGGTCTTGGCCAGCCCCGGTACGCCCTCGAGCAAAATGTGTCCGTTCGACAGCAGGGCAACCAGCATGCGCTCCACCATGACGCGCTGACCGACGACGACCTGACCCACTTCCCGGATCAGTTTTTCGACGAATTCGCTCTCCCGGTGAATTCTCTCATTCAGTTCCCGGATATCAATAGTCATAGCCATCCTGCACGATTTCGAACTTGATCACCACGGTCGTAAAATCATCCTGCAGTCCGCCGTCCGGGAGGAACCGGGTCACTTCATCAAAAATTCGTTGTTGGATCTGCCGGGCGGGCAAATGCCGATTGGATCGAACGATTTCCTGGACGCGCTCCTCACCGAACATTTCATCTTCTGCGTTGAAGGACTCCGTCACTCCATCCGTAAACAGCACTAGCACATCCCCAGGGTCGATCATTCGTGTCATTTGACTGTATTCCTGATCCGCTAGAAATCCCAGAACAATTCCGCCATGCGTCAACCGGAACACGTCACCATTACCCTTGAAGAGAAACGGAGCGCTGTGTCCGGCGTTGGTATAGTACATGATCAGCGATTCGAAATCAATGACCGTATAGAAGAACGTCGCATACGTATTTTCAGCCGTGTTGGCGCGGAGCAGATTGTTCAGCGCTGCCACGGTTTCCGATGTGGAGGAAAACTCCCGCACGAAGCCGCGGTAACCTGCGTAGAGGAGCGCCATCATGATGGCGCCGGGAACCCCCTTGCCGCTGACATCTCCGATGCAGACTCCGATCTGATGATCGTTGAGGCGGATCACATCGTAGAAATCGCCGCCGACCGCAAAGCACGGCCTGCTGAAACCGGCAATGTCGAGATTTTCGATGCGCGGCAATTTTTGAGGCAGGATCGCCTGTTGGATCTTACCGGCTACCTGCAGTTCCTTTTCCAGCTCGCGATTGCGGGCAGAGGCTTCATACAATTTCGCATTCTTGATGGCGATTCCGGCTTCTGCGGCGAGAGCGTTGAGAATGTCGACAAACCCCTCGTGATACGCGGCCAGATGGTCGCTCTCCAGGTTCAGCACGCCCACGACAGTCGCTCCGTCCCGAATGGGTACGACGATTTCGGAGCGCGTGGATTGACGGAGATTCACGTAATGTTCGTCGAAGCTCACATCCTTGACGATCATCATCTTGCCCACCTTGGCAACGTGACCAATCAAGCCGGTACCGACCTTGATGTCGATTTGCCCAAGCGCGGACTCTTCGTAGCCGCGGATGACCGCGCTTTCGATTTCCTGGGTGGCATCATTGACGAGGAAGATTCCCGCCGCGTCAAAAGGCACGATCGCGCGCGTCGCATCCAGAATCATATCCAGAAGCTCTTCCAGGTTGGCGGTGGAATTGAACCGCTTGGTGATGTCCAGGATCAATTCCTTTTCCATCAGACTTTTTTTCAATTGCTGATTGAGTCGCGCATCTTCCAGGGTTTGTCCGACCCGCTGCATCGATTGCCACAGGACCTTCTTGTCCTCTCCGGTTAATTCGAAATTGGCGGAGACCACTGCGCCGATGGCCAGGATGTAGCTAATCTCCTCCTTCTTCCAGATGGCAATGACGTGGGTATGTTTCTCGTGTGCCAGGACGGTCGGGAACGGATGCCGTGGCATCAGTTGTGACGCTTCCTCAACGGTAAACACACGTCGCATCGCCAACCGTTTCTCAAACTCCAACACGTCGCATTGAAAACGGCGAGTCAACAGGTGATCGTCAATCGTCGAACTGATCAGCGTGAGATGATCCGGGATGGCCAGGTACAGACTCACATGGTGGACGCCCAGGATCTTTTGCAAGTTCGATGTGACCGTGTCTGCGACGGCTTTGTAATCGCTTTGCGCGGACAAAATCGCATCGAGGGACCGGATTTTTCCCTGACGCTCGTGGTAATAGGTAAAAAGCCACCGTCGGATCCGGGATTCGCTAAACGAACGTAAAGGCTCGTAGAAGATCACCAGAAGGAGCGCTTTGAAGAAATGAATCTGCAGTTCGCGGACGCGCGGAAAATAGATTTCGAAAATCGACTCCACGGATACGAACATCGCGATGAAGGCCAACGTCAGGACCCCATACAGGATCAGCCGGTGAAATTGGCGCAAATATTTCAGCATGGAAAATTCCATTCAGAATGACGTCGCCAGCGACGCCGAGTGCGAATTCCGAAATGAATTTCGAAAAAACAGCCTAGTCGTAATATTCCAGGCCGAGATGGGTAATCAATTCTTCCCCGCGCATCCACCGCAGCGTGTTCTTCAGCTTCATGAGCTGGATGAACAGGTCGTGTTCCGGGTACAATCCCGGCGCGGTCATCGGAGATTTGAAATAAAAGGACAACCACTCCTGGATACCCTTGAATCCCGCGCGTGTCGCCAGATCGAGGAACAGCGCCAGGTCGAGCACGATGGGAGCCGCGAGGATCGAATCGCGGCAAAGGAAATCGACTTTGATTTGCATCGGATACCCGAGCCAGCCGAAGATGTCGATGTTATCCCAGCCTTCTTTGTTGTCGCCGCGCGGCGGATAATAGTTAATCCGGACAACATGGGAGAATTTCTCATAGAGTTCCGGATACAATTCCGGCTGGAGGATGTGTTCCAATACAGACAGTTTGCTTTCCTCTTTGGTCTTGAAGGACTCCGGATCGTCAAGGACCTCACCGTCCCGGTTGCCGAGGATGTTGGTCGAATACCAGCCCTGGAGACCCAGTAACCGCGCTTTGAATCCCGGCGCGAGGATGGTCTTCATCAGCGTTTGACCGGTCTTGAAGTCCTTTCCGCAGATCGGGACGTTGTGTTCGTTCGCGAGCTGAATGAGGGCCGGGACGTCCGCAGACAGATTCGGCGCGCCATTGGCGTAGGGCACGCCTTCTTTGATAGCGGCGTACGCGTAGATCATGCTGGATGGAATGTCGGGATGATTTTCTTTCAATCCTTTTTCCAGCGACGCGACCGTCGCATGAACGTCCGACGGTCGGATAAAAATTTCTGTCGAACCGCACCAGACCATGACCAGGCGATCGCAGCCATTCTTTTCACGGAATTCCCGAATGTCCCGCCGCAGTTGTTCTGCCAGTTCCATTTTGTTGGGAGCGGCTTTGACATTCGAGCCCTGGAGTCTTTTCACGTAGTGTTGGTCAAAGACAGCCTTCATCGGGCGAATGGCGGACAATTCGTTCCGGATCGCATTCAGGAGGTCCTTGTCCAGAACTCCCGCTTTCATGGCCGCTTCGTAGGCATTGTCCTCAAAGATATCCCATCCTCCGAAGACGATCTGGTTCAGGTCAGCGAGGGGGACGAATTCCTTGATCGTTGGCGTTCGTTTCTCCGTGCGCTTGCCCAGGCGGATCGTGCCCATCTGTGTGAGAGAGCCGATCGGTTTGGACAGACCTTTGCGGACGGCGATGGTGCCGGCGATCATGGTCGTCGCCACGGCGCCCATACCGGGTAAGAGAATTCCAAGTTTACCGTCTGCCTTCTTCAGTTCAACCGGGGATTTCAATGCGAGTCTCCTTGCGTTCCGTTACGACTCAATCGATACGTGTGTTGCATCCGTTGGACAGCCGTGAAATTGGCCAGGACGGCCACCACGGCCAACGGCACCGTGAACAAATAGATGGGTTTGAAAAGGGGGATATCCCCAAACATGTAGACAAACTTCGGATCCATGAGATAGACGGAAAGCCCGCAAAACAGGGACCCTGCGCCCAGCCAGACGATGCGTTCCGCCCGCTGCATGAGACCGACCTTGCAGTCCAGCTGGAGCGCCTCGGATCGGGCGCGTATGTAGCTGACCATCGTCGAGCCACCCAGAGCGATGAAACAAAAGACCGATTCGTTAAAATAATCGTGAGCAATCAGGTAATATCCCATGCCGAGGAACATGACTACTTCGCTATAGCGATCGAGCACGGAGTCGAACAGTGCGCCGAATCTCGTCGCCTGACCCGATCCGCGGGCGACCTTGCCGTCCAGGATGTCGCAGATGCCGCCCATGAGGACCCAGAAACCACCCCAACCGATGAAGGCCAGGTCTTCGCGTGTTCCAAAACGGGCGCCCCATGCAAAACACCCTGCTCCGACGACGTTCAGAAGGAAGCCCAGCGTCGTGAACCAATTTGGATTAACGCGGGACCTCGTGAACAGGTGGATGGCCGGATTGATGACAAAAAGAAAGCCGCGTTCCACGGCTTTTGGAAGCATGACGCTCAACTGAAAAACTCTCCAAAAATCTAAAAAACGTGGCCGAATGTAGGCGGGGACGCTCAAAAAATCAAGAAAACTGTGGAATGGAAACCGTAGGCCTGCGAAAACGGCGAAGATGAGGAAAAATAAAAAGCCCGGGACATGCCCGGGCTTTTGAAAAAAATCGAGAGACTCTTACTTCAAGCGGATCAGAATTCCCAAATCGATACCGATACGGGTTTCCTTCAGGGCCTTAGGCATCGTCTTCGTGAAGTTAACTTCCGCAACGATCGCGCCGCCTTCCATCGGCCAGTACTTGATACCCACACCGCCTCCGACATTCAAGGGAGAATCATCGCCACCACCCTTGCCCAAAGGACCATCGCCAATGCCCATGTCCACACCCAATGTAGCATACGGCCACATTTTCGCCTGTGTGGCGAAGTGGTAGGCACCGAAAGCACCTACGCGGGCGCTGAACTTGTCCATGCCGCTGGCACCGTCGCCGCCGAATTTCAGAACCGCAAGTTCGCCGCCGACCTCAATTGCCGGCGTAAGGAAATAACCAAGGCTGGCACCGGGGCTAATCTCGCTCACTTTTGCTTCTGAATGGTTCGCGAAAAGGCTTCCGCCCAATCCGAACTCCATCATGCCTTTGTCAGGCTGCGCGAATGCGCTGGTCGCGAACAGGACGGCCACTGCCAACAGTAGCTTCTTCATTTCGTTTCTCCTTTACTTAGGTTAATAACTCCTCTTCCCGAACGGGAAAAAGAAACTCTGCGTGTATGAAAGACAGGTAGGGAATGTAAATGCACTGTTTTTTTTCTGAAGACCCGTTGCGCGTTGATCACCATATTCAGAGAACCATATCCGAAGGTTCGACATCCATGCAACGGCATCAAAGTAATGACCCGGCCATCCATTGTCAACTAATTATTTTTCTTACATCCACATGTGCGCCGAGCGGATGGAAACTGGAGACGGCGGCCATGCATGCCTTGGAACCGACAAAGAACTTGAAGAATTGTTGCGGATGCCGGATACTGCAGTCATGCTGAAAAACGATAACATCAACAGACGACGGGGTCGCAATTCCCGCTGGTCCGCGGGATTCCGCCTGGTCGGGGTCCTGCCTCTTCTGGCTCTTCTCGGCGTGTCTCGTGTCTGGTCACAGGATCATGCTCTCTTGCTGTTCACGAACAACAATAACGGCATCGCGGAGGTGT
This sequence comes from uncultured Bacteroidota bacterium, assembly GCA_964602985.1. Classification (GTDB taxonomy): domain Bacteria; phylum CLD3; class CLD3; order SB21; family SB21; genus CAYZJB01. The sequence goes on along the minus strand of CAZRTJ010000003.1, from coordinate 205,967 downwards.
GCGATTGCGGAGAGGATCCTCTCGGCGGCCTGGCTCGTCGGAAATCCTTTTTTGACTCTGTCTCCTCTACGGCCTTGAGATTGGACGCGGGCGACTTTCTCGATGCTTTCGGTTTTAGCCCTCCCAAAGACGAACTGGTCATTGGCCTGTACCGACAGCTGCAGTACGAGGCCATTGGTGTTGGAGATCAGGAATTTGCCAACGGGCTGTCCTTCGTTCCCAGGTGGCTCGGTCCTCTCCCTGTCACGTCGGTGAATGTGCCGGCGGTGAGCGGCGCCTCGATCCCGCGGGAGCGTATCGTCCGCAAGGGCGGCGTGAGTTTCGGTATCGTCAGTCATCTGCCGTGGAGCAGTTTTCTGTATTTCCATGACAAGAAGCTTCTTCCCTGGACGGACTGGGGCGACGGAATATCCGAACTTCGAAAAAAAGCGGCAGAACTCCGGTCACGAGTGGACATGATCATCGTGCTGTCACACGCCGGATACGAAGAGGATGTGGAGTGGGTGAAGAAAGTCCCCGGCGTCGATGTGATTGTCGGATCTCACAGTCAGACCGAGGTGACGGAACCGACGGTTGTCGGGGGGACGACCATCGTGCAGGCCGGTGGCGGTGGTACTCACGTGGGAATCCTGGAATTGACGAAGAGTCAGGGAATCTGGCGCGTGGTGCGGCATCGCCTCGTGCCCATGGATTCGTCGATTCCGGAAAACCCCGATTTCAAGCGCCGGATTGAGATCTACCAATCGTCGAAGAAATCGCGGTAATGCCCCTGATATGTTCTTGAAATGCTCGCACGGCTTGACGTAGATTCGTTGCAAACAAGGCTCGTATGTCAAAAGTCGCCCATCCTTTTCGATTCCCCATCGTAGGCCAGTCCACAGCCGTTCCCGATACGGGGAGCCGCAAGGTTGCGTTTGTTTCCCTGGGATGTTCCAAGAATCAGGTGGACAGCGAAGTCATGATGGGCAATCTGAAACGCTCGGAGATTGTCGCGGATGCAGCGGAGGCCGATACCATCGTGATCAACACCTGCGGGTTCATCGAAAGCGCCAAGCAGGAATCGATCGATGCCATCCTCGCGGCCGTGCGAATCAAACAGCGGGCGGCCAAACGGGGCAAGGTCACGCGTGTCATCGTTGCGGGATGTTTATCGGAAAGATACCGTGACGAATTGCGCCAGGAGATTCCGGAGGTGGACGCGCTGTTTGGGGTGCACGAGTTTGACAAGGTCACCGGGGCCATCGAGGGGCATTACCAGATCCACCTGTCCGATCGGAAATTGCTGAACGAATCGCATTTCGCCTATTTGAAAATCTCGGAGGGATGCAATCAGCGCTGTGCGTTTTGTTACATCCCGATGATGCGCGGGAATCTGGTCAGCAAGACGATGGATGAAAACGTCGACGAGGCCAGACGTCTGGCCGATCAAGGGGTCAAGGAACTGATCCTGATTTCGCAGGACACGTCTTCCTACGGATACGACTTCGATCGCAATGCGGATCATCGAAAGAACAATGTTCATCTGATTCGTTTGCTCGAGCGATTGAACGCTCTGGACGGAATCGAATGGATTCGGATCCTGTATCTGTATCCATCGGTTTTCTCGGACGATCTGATCGAGACGATCGCCGGCTTACCGAAGGTCTGCAAGTATGTCGATCTTCCGATCCAGCACATCTCCGACCGGGTGTTGAAGAGCATGCGGAGGAACACGACGCGCGTCGAAACCGAGAGAGTCTTGAACAAACTGCGGGAGCGCATCCCCGACGTGGCCGTGCGGACCTCGTTAATCGCCGGATTTCCGGGGGAAACGGAAACCGATTTCGGAGAACTGCTCGAGTTTGTCATGCGGTATCGATTTGATCGACTGGGTGTATTCCTGTACAGCGATGAAGAGGGAACGCCCGCCTACGGACTGGCTGACCGCGTGCCGCCGTCCATCAAACAGGAACGGCATGATCGGCTGATGGAAATGCAGAGAGAAATTTCACTGGAAACGAACCGCTCCTGGATTGGCCGGTCGGTGCGCGTACTGGTGGATCGACAAGAAGGGGGCCACTGGATTGGCCGCACCGAGCGCGACGCTCCGGAGATTGACAACGAAGTCGTACTGCGAAATGCGGAGACTCGCCCGGGTCGATTTGTCGATGCCCTGGTGGACGATGCCGCCGAATACGAACTGTTTGCGAAGCCACTTACAAAGGAACCTGTATGAGCGTTTGCGGACGAATCCTCGTGTTGTTGTCTGTGCTGTCGGTATCGGCGTGGTCACAGAAAGGTACGGGCGGGCCATTCTTCTTCCTGGATGCTGCCAATTTTGCGTCGAAGGACACGACGAAAGGACGAATGGAAGTCTTCGTCAAGGTCTCGCACAGCGAGCTCGTCTTTTCAAGATTTCAAAACGACTTTTTCCGCGCCCAGTATGAGTTGACGTTCCAGATTTTTGATAAGCAAAAGAACCTGGTCAAACGGGAGATCCAGGACCGTGAGGTGCAGTTGGCCGATTATCAGGAGACCGCCTCGGACGTGCGATTCCACTTCAGTCGTTTGACGCTCGACCTGCCGCCGGGCGATTATGTGCTCAGCGTCAATCTGATGGACAAAGAAACGCAGAAGAGCGGACAGCGGCAGTTGGAAATTCCGGCGCGGACGTTCCGCGATCGACCGGTGGGGATCAGCGATCTGATTTTCGCCGATCGAATCCAGAAGGACACGCTGCTGGATATCGTCAATATCGTGCCGAACGTCTTCAAGAGTTTCGACAACGAATACAGCAAATACGCGGTGTATTTTGAGATTTACGACGAGCGATTTGCGTTCAAGTACAAGAATGCATCGTCCGTTCCGGATACCGACGAAGTGAAGATCCAGTATCGAGTGTTGGACAAGAATCAGAAGCCGGTGCTCGAAGACAGCGTGGTTCGCAAGGTGTGGCAATTCCAGACGTTTAGTTCGATCGAGATCGACAAACCCAAACTTCATTTTGGGAAATACATTCTGGATATCACGGCGTGGCTGGGCAATCACCGGGCGTCGACGCGGTCGGTCTTCGATGTGCGCCTGTCGGCCTTTATGACGCCGTCCCTGGCCTCGCAGAGTTTTGATCTCGATCAGGCCATTCGACAGATGCGCCACATCGCTCGCGGCGACAACATCTCGAAAATTCTGAAGAAGACCCTGCCGGAAAAAGAAGAATATTTCCGGTCCTTTTGGAAGCCGCGCGATCCGACGCCGGATACGGAGCGGAATGAGTTGATGGAAGAGTATTATCGTCGTGTGGATTATGCCAATCGCTACTTCACGTCGGGTTTCCGCGAGGGCTGGGATAACGATCGCGGGATGGTGTATATCATTCTGGGAACTCCCGACGACATCGAACGTCATCCGTACGAATCGAACAGCAAGCCGTATGAGGTCTGGTATTTCTATCAGGCCAATCTCAAATTAATCTTCGTGGATTTCACGAGTGTCGGGGATTACGAGCTGTACAATCGCATGGAATTCGAAAGCTATCTGAGCCTGCGGTAGCTCGTGGCCCGTCCCCGATGATGCGATCGCGAAGGATCTTTGTTCTTACCGGCCTTCCCTTCATCGGGAAGACCACAGCCGTCGAGCGAATCGTCGCGTCGGTGGAAAAGCCGAGAGGGTTTCTCACATTTGCCGATTGGCAGTCGTCTCACCGCACTGGATTGCGGGCAGTGAATCACGCGGGGCTGTCCGAGCAGATCGCCGTGCGCGAGGGCATGCATTTGATATTGAAATTCGATACATTCGACCGATTTGTGAAGGAGACGTTTGATGCGATGGATGAGGAAGACGTGGTGTATGTGGACGAGGTGGGCGGATTGTATTGCCGGTCGAAGGTGTTCGTGGACACCCTGCGAAGCGTGATCGAGCGGTACACATGCATTCTCACCATGAGCCGGAAGGGACACCCCTTTTCGTGGGTGTTCGATGATCCGCGTGCGCGTGTGGTGCGAGTGGATGCAGAGAACCGAGATCAGATACCGGCGGACGTCGTCCGGGATTTGCGGGGGATGTGAACATGTTTCGATCGGGATACGTGGCCATTATTGGACGACCCAATGCCGGCAAGTCGACGCTGCTCAATGCACTGCTCGATTTCAAACTGTCCATCGTCTCGCCCAAACCGCAGACCACGCGACGTCGGGTGATCGGCATCGCCAATGAGTCGGACGCTCAGATGATTTTTCTCGACACGCCTGGTCTGATCGATCCGCGGTACGCGCTGCAGGAGAAGATGATGGCGTATGCAATCGAGGCGGTCGATGCGGCAGACGTGCTTCTACCGATCGTGGATGTGTCTGGGGGAACGACGGATCTTTTGGAAAGTCTGCGTCCGCTGGTGGAAAGGTCAGGCAAACCGGCGGTCCTGCTGCTGAACAAGGTCGATCTGATTGCCAAAGATTCCCTCCTGCCGCTGATGGCCGCCTGTCATGAAACCGGCTTGTTCAAAGAAATGATTCCTATTTCCGCCCTGCACAAAGACGGCATTCCACAAGTCAAACAAGCGGTGGCGCGATACCTGCCGGAACACCCGCCGTATTATGATCCGGAATTGATGACCGAACAACCCGAACGATTCTTTGTGACAGAGATTATCCGGGAAAAGATCTTTCACCATTTTTCTGAGGAAGTGCCGTATTCGACGGACGTGGTGATCGAGGAATTCAAGGAACGAAAGAATCGAAAGGATTACGTCAAGGCGCAGATTATTGTGGAACGGCCGTCCCAGAAGGCGATTTTGATCGGACGCAAGGGGCAGGCGCTCAAATCGGTAGGAGAAGAAGCGCGGAAGGACATCGAAGAATTTCTGGGACGACCGGTTTATCTGGAACTGTGGGTGAAGGTGCAAGAAAAATGGCGGGACAGCGAAAAACTATTGCGGCGATTGGGTTACGAGTGAGTCTGTGCCTGTTGGCGTCGTGCGCACCCGAGCCGATGCCCGGCGAAGCCGCCCGCCTGTTTGCGCGGCGGTATTTTGCGGGACACGCAGACAGTCTTCTGTACGCGATGGCGGGTGAAACGGTGCGGGAGCGGATGGCCCTCGAGAACAAGAGCGCCGTCCCTGATGAATTGCCGATTTCAGCCGACAGTGTGGTGGGACCGGATGTGGCGGAATTTCGATTTGACCTGGTTTCGCCCGGCGCCCAGGTATTGCCGGGAGAGAGGCGGTCCTTTCTGCTGCGCCTCGAAAAGAACCAAAACCGATGGGTGGTAATGGATTATCGGTACCTAAACGCAGATGAGTAACATGCTGTCCGTGTCCGAAGCATTGCAACTTGTCGTGGAAAAAACCCAAGCGGGGGCCACCGAGGAATGTCCGTTGGAATCGGCAAACGGTCGGATTCTGCGCGAAACGATCGTGTCCTCCCATGCGATTCCGCTGTTTGACAACAGCGCAATGGACGGGTATGCGGTTCGCGTGGCGGACGTGGCGTCGGCTTCGGGTGACCATCCGGTGCGGCTTCGCGTTGTGGATGTGGTGGGCGCCGGCCAGGTGAGTGAAAAGACCCTCGGGCTCGGAGAAGCGATTCAGATCATGACGGGAGCGCCATTGCCGAACGGTACCGAAGCGGTACTGATGGTGGAGAAGACGCGAAAGATTTCAGATGAGTCGGTGGAAGTGCATGCGTCAGTCAGGGTGGGAGAGAACTGCCGACGCAGCGGCGAAGATGTCGCGGTCGGTACCGAATTATTTGCGCCGGGGCATCGTTTGCGACCGCTCGATCTGGGGCTGTTGGCGAGCGTCGGGCGTGCGCGCGTCCGTGTGGCGGTGAGACCCTCGGTTGCGATTCTCGCGACGGGCAACGAATTGCTCCCGTCGGATCAGCCGTTGGAGCCCGGTAAACTGTGGGTGAGTACACCTCATGTACTGCGCGCGCTGGTGGAAGAGGCGGGAGGCGTAGCCACCGATTTTGGGATCATTGCCGACGATCCCGACGTGACACGCTTGGCGCTGACCCAGGCTTTGAAACACGACGTGATTCTGACGACGGGAGGCGTCTCTGCCGGTGAATTCGATTACGTGCAGGAAGCGATGAAGGCGGCGGGGGTGCAGATTCACTTCTGGAAAATCCGACAGCGTCCCGGGAAACCACTGGTCTTTGGCACGCTCGGATCCCGATTGGTTTTTGGCCTTCCGGGCAATCCCGTGAGTTCCATTGTATGCTATTATCTGTATGTTCGACCGGCGTTGGAGAAAATTCTGGGCGTCCACTCCTCTGTTCCCATCGTGGTGGCGGAGTTGGAATCGGCCGTCCGACAAAAAGAAGATCTGACGCAATTCATTCGCGTACGTCTCTATCGTCGCGGTCCGCGGTGGGAAGCCTGCCCGGATGCCAAACAGAGTTCCGGCGTGTTGAGTTCGCTCAGTCGTACCGATGGAATTGCCGAAATTCCGGAGGGAAATGACGAACTGCCCGCAGGTACTCCGATCTCGGTGATGGTCATTCATCCCGAGCAGGTTCTCCAGCAAGTGTAGCCATGGAATCCCCCTTCAGCATTGCGGCATTGGAGTTTGACAAAGTCCGCGATATCCTGACGCGTTATGTGACCACGGATCCTGCGCGAGAAAAAATTCTGACTCTGACGCCTCGGACCGATCCCGAATGGATTCAGTTTCGCCTCCAGGAGAGCGCCGAGATGCGTGATTGTCTGATGTTGGACGATGCTATTCCGTTGGACGGGTTGCAGGATACCCGGCCTCTGATGGCGAAGTTGCGGCCGGAAGGTCAGTTCTTGAACGCGGGGGAATTGCTCAAATGCCGTCGATTCCTCGAAACCTCGCGTCGTTTGAAGTCGTTCTTTGCTTCGCGAGAAGGCAAGTATCCCCGCCTGGCTCACCAGACGGCTCCGCTGAGTGTTTTCAAAAGGGAAGAAGAGCGTATCGCGGCGATCGTCTCGGACGAAGGCGAAATCCTGGACTCGGCCAGTCCGGAGCTTCGTCGAATTCGCGCGGAAATCGATCAAGCGGGGCGTCAGCTGCGAAAGAGAATGGAATCCCTGGCGCGCGAGTATGTCGCGAATGGGTACGCGCAGGAAGCCATCGTCACGATGCGCGACGGCCGCATGGTGATTCCCGTCAAGGACGAGTTCAAACACTCGTTGCGAGGTTTTGTGCATGATGCGAGCGCCAGCGGCCAAACGATTTTCATGGAGCCGGCGGAAGCGCTGGAATTGAATAACACGATCCGTATGCTCCAGTCGCAAGAGATTCGTGAGGTGGAGCGAATTTTGACGGTGATGACGGCGGAATTGCGAACGCACCGCCAGGCTCTGGAGGTCAATGCCGATGTGCTGGCGGAGATGGAAGTGATCTACGCGAAAGGGCGTCTGGCGGAAACGCTGCAATGCTCTCACCCGGTTTTGCGCACCGATGGGCGAATTCTGATCCGGAAGGGCCGGCATCCTCTCCTGACCTACAAGGAGCAGATGAAGCCCGCGGCGGAAAGACGGGAGGTCGTGCCGCTGGACCTGCAGATCGGCTCCACCGATATCATCCTGATTATTTCGGGTCCGAACGCGGGGGGAAAGACGGTGGCATTGAAGACGGTCGGACTGCTCGTCCTGATGGTGCAGTGCGGCTTGTTGATTCCGGCAGAAGACAGCGAAGTATCGATTTTTGACAATATCGTTGCCGATATCGGCGATGAGCAGTCGATCGAAAACGACCTGTCGACATTTTCCTCGCATGTTCGAAACCTCGCCGCCATGTCGCGCCTCGTCAATCATCGGACCCTGGTGTTGATCGATGAACTGGGAAGTGGGACGGACCCTCGCGAAGGCGCGGCTTTATCGATCTCGTTCTTGAACCATCTGCTCCGCAGGCGAGCCGTGGCCATCATCACCACGCATCATGGAGAACTCAAAGCGTTTGCCCATGAGACACCCGGCATCCGTAACGGTTCGATGGAATTTGATCAGGCAACCCTGGCGCCCACGTATGTTTTTCGGGACGGCATTCCCGGGAGCAGTTACGCGTTTGACATTGCGCAACGGATGGGGTTAGACGGGGACTTGATCGCCGAGGCGCGACGCGTGGCAGGAGCGGACTCTCAGCGATTGGATCGGCTGATCACGGATCTGCAATCGCGTATCCGGGAGTACGAAAATATGGAGAGAGACACCCGTCGGGAGAAATCCCGCGTCGACGGATTGGCAGCTTTTTACGATGTGCGGGCCCGCGAGTTGAAAACACGGGAGAGGCAATTGAAGAAGAGTCTCGCGGAGGAGCGGGAGCGCTTGCTGCGCGAGACCAATCGCAAGATCGAGGAATGGATCAAGAAGATTCGGGAGGAACAAGCCAGCGCCGATGCAATTCGCGCCGTGAAGTCGGAATTACAGCAGACCCGGTCGGACCTGCAGCGCGATCGCACCGTGGAGGAGGAAGAGCCGCATTCGAATTATGTGCCTCGCAAAGGCGATCGCGTGAGAATTCGCGGCATGGACGTGGAAGGCACGGTCGCGGATGATCCGGAACGAAGCGGGCTGGTGACCGTCGTGAGCGGAAGCCTGCAAATCCGGGTGAGTGTGAACGAACTCCTGCCGTCGGAAAAAGGGGCGGCGGTGATTGTCGCGAAGGAAACGATCGACTGGGATACGGAAGAGATTCGACAGGAGCTGGATCTGCGCGGAATGACTTCGGAGGAGGCGATTCTCGAAGTGGATCGATATATCTCCGACGCTCACGCGCTGGGGCTGATGCGTCTGTCGTTGATTCACGGCAAGGGCGACGGAATTCTCCGTCGGAAGATCGGCGAGTTTCTGAAGAAGAACCCGCGTGTGGAGAAATTTCGACTGGGGGAATGGGGGGAGGGCGATACGGGGGTGACGATCGTCGAGCTTCGCAACGACTGATCAGGAATCCCACAACCCGCGAAAGTACATCTCGTAGAACTGATTCACGCGCTCGATCAATGCTTCTTCGTCAGGAGGCGTCTCGTTTCGTTCCAGGGCCTGTCGGGAGACCACGGAAAAAGCGTGAACGTCGTCCAGGAATTTCCGGACGTCCGGCTCCAGTTCTGCATCGTACTCCACCGACAGGTCCGCCAATGCGCTGATACAATACGCGCCGTCGATTTCGTCGAACAAGTACCGCTCCAGGAGTTTTCGCAAGGCCCGCCGAAAGACTCGCTTGCGGTCCTTTTCGGAAGGGAGAGAGTCTCCCGCGAGGAATTCCCTCATTCCGTAAATGTAATCCCGGGTGAGATCGGATTCTTCTTTGGAGGAAATATCGATCAGGTATTTTTCGATGTAGTTCTTTCGTCCCTTCTTGTGCCCCGACACCATCAGCATGGGTACGACGGCATTTTTCAATTCCCTGGGCGACACATAGCCGAGCAGGAATTGATCAAGCAGACGAATCATGTCTTTTTTGAGACTCGACCGCGTTTCGGAAGGTCTCTTGTCCATGGTTACGGCCGCCAGATCGGATAATAGGACGCGCGGTCACTGATCAACTTGCGCTGGCCGGATCCGTCGGCATTCATGATGTAAATGTATCCGCGGCCACTGAGCGTACGCACCGCAAAGACCATTTGTGATCCGTCGGGAGACCAGGCGGGATCGTAATTGTTCCCGGAGGTCGTGATGGTGTCGAGACCGCTGCCGTCTGCGTTGACTGTATAGACCTGGAGCGAATCGAAGTTGTTTTTCCACAAGGTCGAATAGAATGCGATCTTGTCTCCGGCCGGCGAATACCGCGGCCGCGAGTTGATGGAGGCGCCGTTGACAACGAGGGGAGTCTGATTTCCACCGCTGAGATTCATGCTCCAGATTTCCTCTGTGGCTCCGTTCTTTCGCGTGTAAATAATCTTTTGCCCGTCCGGGGAAAAGGACGGGTAGCAATTCACGTCGATGGCGATGGTTTCATCGGTGAGACTCTGCGGCAAGGTATCGCCGGCGAGTGAGTCGTTGTCGACGGTGACCAGGTAGACCTTGAACACGCTGTCGCGGTTGGAAATGAAGACGAGGCGTTCGGTGTCCGAATGCCAATCGGGTCGGAGGTTCAGGGCGGCTGTTACGTTGCCCAGCGTGTCGACGATCACCGGGCTGTAGGTCACGCGCCGCAACGCCGTGGACAGACTCCGCGTGCTGTCCATGTTGCGAATGTAGATATTGCTGTGCGTGATGCGCCCACCCTGCAGCAGTTGATAGTCTGTGAACGCGAATTTTCTGCCGTCCGTCGACCAGGTCGGATCAACGGTTCCAAACGCGCCAAAGGCCAGCCCGCTGACGACATTGATGATGGGTTCAAAGGACGTATCCATCACGGCATATACCTGAGGAATGCCTTCCGATTCGGATACAAAGAGCAGGTCGATCTGAGTCTTGGAAAGATCGACCGTGATGACTTCGAAGCCATCGCCGTCGCATGCCGTCCACCCGGATATCAGAAAAATCAGAATCAGATTACGAATACGCTTCATGAGAACCTCAAGGTTTAAGACGATGAATCATGCGTGGAAATGGGATCGCTTCGCGCAAATGTTGTATTCCACAAATCCAGGAAACCGTTCGTTCCACGCCCAGACCGAATCCGGCGTGAGGGACGGAACCATACTTTCGAAGATCCAGGTACCAATCGAAGGCTTCGACAGGTAAACCATGCTCCTGGATTCGGGCGAGCAGGACATCGTAGTCGTCCTCCCGCTGACTTCCGCCGATGATCTCTCCGTATCCTTCCGGAGCGAGGACGTCCATCGCGAGCGCCTTGTCGGGTTCGTTGGGATCGCGTTTCATGTAGAATGCCTTGATCGCAGCCGGATAATGATGGACGATCACCGGTCGATCAAATTTTTCTGAGATGGCCGCTTCGTCCGGCGCGCCAAAGTCGCCGCCGTATTCAAACGGCAAACCCGCTTCCTTCAGGATGTTCGCCGCCTCGTTGTAGTGCAATTTCGGAAAGGGCGCTTTGACATTTTCCAGAGCACGGGTATCCCGCTCCAGAATTTTCAATTCCTCTGACCGATCCCGAAGCACACTCTGCACGATAGACTCCAAGAACGCCTCGGCCAGTTCCATATTATCGTTGAGATCAGCAAAGGCAACTTCCGGCTCAACCATCCAAAATTCCGTCAGATGACGTCGTGTCTTGGATTTTTCAGCGCGGAAGGTCGGACCGAAACAATAGACTTTCCCAAATGCCAGCGCGCCTGCTTCGGCATACAGCTGTCCGCTCTGTGCGAGATACGCTTTGCTGTCGAAGTATTCCGTTTCGAACAACGTGGTGGTTCCTTCACACGCCGCAGGCGTAAAGATGGGCGTGTCCAACAGCGTGAATCCGCGGCCATCGAAGAAATCGCGAATGGCTTTGATGATCCGATGCCGGATGCGCAAGATCGCAAATTGATTCTTCGAACGCAGCCACAGATGTCGATAGTCGAGCAGAAATTCCGGTCCGTGTTCCTTGGGCGTGATGGGAAAATCGACCGCGTGGTGAATCAGTTCCAGTTTTTGGACTTGAATTTCGTACCCGCCGGGTGCACGACTGTCCTTGTGGATCTTCCCGTAGACAATCACCGACGATTCCTGAGACAACGACTCGGCGAGCGAAGCCGTATCGCCTTCGACGCCCGGTTTGAACACCGTGGCTTGAATGATCTGCGTGCCGTCCCGGACGAGAAGAAATACCAATTTGCCGCTGGAGCGTTTGTGGTAACACCAGCCTTTGATGACGACGTCCGTTCCGTCGGGGACTTTGTCTTGAAATACATCTTCAATATAAACGCGCATAGTTTCCTTCCGAGTTATCGTACGGCGCGAAGTTCATTCATGTAACTTGGATTATTGTATTCACCGCGGGCATTGCTGTGAATCAGTTTCAGCTGAGAGGAACCTTCTTTTTCGGCGAAGACGAAGATCGTCTGCGTCGGTTGATTGGGTAATTGCAGGTAAAACCAAATCTGATACGGCACGACGTTTTGCTCGAACTCGTGCTTCTCCAGTGATGCCGGCGGTCCGTAGGTGATGTACACCCGGCCCATGTCGGTGCGGTACCCGGGGACGTTGGGGGAACTGAACCGCTGTTCGGCTTCGTCGAGGCGTCGGTAATGCTCGATCAATGTTTCGTTGGTCTTCGTGCCAGGGGAGGGGTCGCGTTCGCGCCAAAATCGATCGAGGAATTCCCTTTTCCCGGCCAGATCGAGTTTGTCGTAGATCTTCTTATGGTCCTGCGTACCGACGTAACTGACGAGGACTCCTGCCCGTGTGGCGCCGGGTTCATCCAGGTTTGCAAAATACGATTCGTCGCTTTTGACTTCGTCAAACGATTCGCCCTCGCGGAAGACGATGAACATTTCGCGCGTCTGCGCTTGTTTCTTGTTCACGTTGTCCGTGACGCGGACGGTGAGAACATAACGGCCCGTCTTGAGGGAAATCACCGGAAGGGAGTGCAGAACCACCGCCGTGTTGGAGACTTTCTTTGTCGTCTTGGGTTCGTACTGCTTGACGACATTACCGGATTCATCCGACAGGATGTACTCGACATCGTAGGAGTTATTTTCCTGGCCGATCTTGTTCTCCAAATTGTACACCTCCGCGTAGAGAAAAAGCCGGGGCAGGTTGGTGCCGAAAAACTTCGACGGGTTCGGGTAGACGGTCAATCCGTTCTTGACAAACATTTCCTCGGCGTTTCCGCCGCGTACGATCTGGGAGGCGAGTTCAATATGACTCACCATCAGGTCGCCGCCGCCGAACGAGGAGATGGCTGTGAATTCGGTGTACAATCCGAACCGGGAGGTGTCGGCCTGATCGCGAATGGTCACGGATGTTTTGTACAGACCCGGTTGGATCGCGAAGTTGTTTTCAAAAATCAACGGCACTTCCTTGGCGCTGTCCAGAGGCGCCTGGGCGGTCAGGTGGGAGGTCCAAGACCGTTCAAAGACGTTTTTTGCATCCTTGGTGTCTTCCATTCGCACATGGACAATGTACGACGCTCGCAGACCGTCTTCGGCCGGTTCAAACTTGAAGGACTTTCGATTGACAAAGAAATGAAACTGCGTGTACGTCACGTCGTCTTGATTCAGCATCTTGAAACAACTGACGTCCACATAGAAATCGATGTTTCCCTCCGTCTTGTTGTCTTCCGTTTGCGCCTCCACCAGGTGGACAAAGGCGATCAGCAGCAGCCACGCCATTCTCATATCGAATCCTTCACGGTTAGGTATATTGTTTTTAGGAGTTCACGCTGTCCTTCGCCGGATTTGGCTGAAAAAAAGATCAAGTCATCACCAAAACATTCCGACAGCACCCTGGATTGACGCACGCGCTCCGAGGACTTCACCCGATCCGCTTTGCACGCCACCGTCCTCCTCTGCCACCCGAAGGAGCACAGCCATTCCGCCAGTTCCCGATCGGAGGATTGCGGAGGCACGGAGCCGTCGATCAGTTGCACGACGCATTTGGGGGCCGGATGGTCATGCGCCCACTCGTCGATCATCCGTCGCCAGGCGTTCTTCAATCGCGCGCCGGTTTTTGCAAATCCGTATCCCGGTACGTCGACCAGATAGTAACTCCCGTCGACCAGGTAGTAATTCAAGGCCTGCGTTTTCCCGGGCGCCTTGCTGACCCGCGCAATCGATCTCCCGGCCAAGGCGTTGATCATGGATGACTTTCCGACATTCGATCGGCCGAATAACGCCGCTTCCGGTTTGCGATCCGTTGGCAGTTGTTCAACGCGATAAAAACTCCCCATGAATTCACAGGATTCAAACGTGGCTTTCACAATCAGATGTGAATGGCTTCGCCGTACGCATTCAACGCCGCCTCCATCATGGACTCGGACAGGGTCGGATGCGCGTGGACCGTATGGGCAAATTCCTGATAGGTGGCCTCCATGGCCTTGGCCATGCCAAATTCGGCGATCATTTCCGTCGCTTCGGACCCAAGGATGTGCGCGCCGAGCAGTTCTCCGTACTTGGCGTCAAAAATGACTTTGACAAAGCCGTCGCGTTCTCCGATCGCGCGGGCCTTGCCGCTGGCGGAGAATGGGAATTTTCCAACCTTGACGGTGTAGCCCTTTTCTTTGGCTTTCTTTTCCGTCAAGCCGATGCTCGCGACCTGCGGTTGACAGTACGTGCAACCCGGGATCGAGTTGTAATCGACCGGGTGCGGATCTTTGCCGGCGATCTTCTCGACGCAGACAATCCCCTCGTGCTCCGCCACGTGCGCGAGCCACGGCGCGCCGATAATATCGCCGATCGCATACACACCCGGGACATTGGTCTTCCCATAGGCGTCGACTTTGATCCAGCCTTTTTCCGTGGTCACACCGATCTTCTCGAGTCCGATGTTCTCGCTGTTCGCCTGAACTCCGATCGCGACCAGACACTGATCCGCCTCAAGCGTCTTCTTGCCCTCCTTGTTGGAAACCGTCACCTTGACGCCTTTGCCGGACGTGTCGACGTTTTCGACTTTTGTGTCGGTGTAAATTTCGAGACCCTTTTTCGCCAGAATTTTGGCGAGAGCCTGGGACACTTCTTCATCTTCGACCGGCAGGATGGTCGGCAGCATTTCGACGACGGTCACTTTGACGCAGAACGTATGAAAGAAATACGCAAACTCGATTCCGATCGCGCCTGCGCCGATGACGATGATCGACTTGGGCGGTTCGGTGTTCATCATCGCCTCGGTGCTTGTCAGAATTTTCTTGCCGTCGGGTTTCAGACCCGGCAGCATGCGAGGGCGGGCCCCCGTTGCGATCACGATGTGCTTGGCCTTTGCATGACAGATTTCCTTGCCTGACGCGTCTTTTACGCTCAACGTGCTCTTATCAATGAATGATCCCGTGCCTTTGATGACCTCGATTTTGTTCTTCTTCATCAGAAAATCGCCGCCTTTGGAGTTGGCGTCGGCGACGTCGCGGCTCCGTTTGATGATGGTCTTGTAGTCGAATTTCAAATTGTCATATGAGAATCCAAATTCGGACGCATGTTTGAAATGTTCATAGATCTCCGCGTTTTTCAGCAACGCCTTGGTCGGGATACATCCGATATTGACACAGACTCCGCCGATCTTTTCTTTTTCGACAACCGCCGTCTTCAAGCCCAGTTGCGCCGCCCGAATCGCCGCTACGTATCCGCCGGGTCCGCCTCCCAAAATGATCAGGTCAAAAGTCTTCGTCTCCATGCCAATCCTCTTGATTAGGTTTCTTATTAATAGTAGTTTAGCTCGCTTTTGAGGATTAGCAAACTACTCAAACGCGTAACCATAAGCAATTTTTTTTGGGCGAGGTGATCATGCCGATCTATGAATTTCGATGCAAAGAATGCGGCGAACAATTCCAGGACCTTTTCCCAACTTCGAATGTCGACTTCGGGTCGGTCGTTTGTGTGAAGTGTCATGGAAAGTCCGTCGAAAAAGTCTTGTCGGTTTTCGCTTCCGATGTGAAGAAAGAAGCAGAACCCGTAACCGCTCCCTGCGGCGCTCATTGCGCCTGCCATTCTGCCTGAATCCATATACACGCAGCGGTGACGCCATTCAATGACCTAATGGGGTGAACAAATCGTTCATCCGGAAATTGCCCCAACGCATGCGATTGCTACTGATATCGAACTCCACTCTGCACGGAAGCGGGTATCTTGATTATTGCGAGAGCGAGATTCGGGACTTCCTCGGATCGATTCGGGAGGTTCTGTTCGTGCCCTTCGCGCTGGCTGATTGGGACGGCTATGTCGCCAAGACGAGAGAGCGATACGAACGAATGGGGATCGCCGTGACGGGGATTCACGAATCGGACGATCCACCGGCCTCCGTTGGCGAGGCGGTGGCCATACACGTCGGCGGTGGGAACACGTTCCGACTATTAAAGAAATTGTACGAATGGAATCTGATCGAGCCGCTCCGGCGGCGTGTGGCCGAAGGCGTGCCGTACATCGGAGTCAGCGCGGGAACCAACGTGGCGACCGCTTCGATCCGAACGACCAATGACATGCCGATCGTGTATCCTCCGAGCTTCGATGCGCTGAGCCTGGTTCCTTTCAACATCAATCCGCATTACCTGGATGCGGATCCAAGCTCCACGCATGGAGGCGAAACGCGCGAGCAGCGAATCCGGGAGTTTCATGAAGAAAATGACAATCCTGTGGTCGGACTTCGAGAAGGATCGATGTTGCGAATCGAAGGGTCGTCCGTTCAGCTTCGTGGTCTGACGCCGGCCAGGATTTTTCAACGCGGCCGGGAACCTCAGGAGTATCCCGTGGCCTCTCGACTGGACTTTCTGCTGACGGTCTGACCGGTCAATCTAGTCGCGGATGTCGAGCCGCTCCGCATTCTTGAAGAAACCAATCTTCGAGGTGGCGTCGCGGAAAGACTGGACGTCCGTTTCGTACGTTTGATTGTACTCCTTCAGGAATTCTTCGATGTCCCGTTTCGTCTTTTCCAACTTGACCCGATTCGCCTGTGTCGGTACGTCAAAGTGCGACGTGACGCCGTACAGGGCCGACTGGACATGGTAGATCAACTGCAGTTCGTCATCCGGGATGCCCGCCGCTCCTTCGATCTGAATTCGGTCGGAGAGCCTGGTTAATTTCGTTTCCAACTGTTGAGCGTGCCGTTTGAGGGGAGCGGCGACGGTCGTGTCCATTCCATCCAATCGCCCCAGCACCCAGGCGATGGACTTCCTGGTATCTTTGATTTGTTTGTATGCCTTGGAAAGCACTTCCATCAGCGACCCCGCCTTCGTCGCCATCTCGTAGTTTTCGCGTAACGCGTCGAGCACCGTCGGGATGCGCGGATCGGGTTTCACTTCGACCGTCCTGCGAAATTCCGTTCCACGATAAGTCACACGAAGGGTGTATTTTCCGGGAAGGACGAAGAGTCCGCCCTGTTCGATATCGGTGCTGTCCACCGAGGTCGGAGAGTGGAATGCGCCGCGCTGCAGGTCCCAGGACACGCGATTCAATCCGCGACGCAAAGGGACGCGGATCTGGCGGATCAGGCTGTCTCCCTCCAATACGTCCAATTTGATTCGTTCGGCCTTTGGCGTTCCCTCGCGCGCGACGATGCTGTCCGGCGGATTGGCGTAGAACGTGATCAGCGCGCCGTATTCTCGCTGTTTGCCTTTGAACAGGCCCGCACCCGTGCTTGTAAACGGTCCCGCCCAATAGGCCGTGTTGTATTGATACGCAGGCGAAATGTCAAACAGGTGAAAATCTTTGCCGACCGCATCTGCGGCGCGACGCAGTGGAGTGACATCATCGAGGATGTGCGCGGCGCGTCCATGTGTGCCGATAATCAAGTCGTGGTCGCGAGGGTGAATGGCCAGATCATATACGGGCACTGTCGGAACTCCGCGCGTCCACTTCATCCACTGCTTGCCGCCATTCAGGCTGATAAACAGGCCGAATTCAGTACCCAAATAGAGCAAGTCCGGATTGACGGGATCCTGGCGGAGGATGTGGCAGAATCCGTCGACGTCTGGTGTGACCAGACTTTGCCATGTCTTGCCAAAATCGCGTGTGACAAACACGTACGATTGCCAGTTGGCCCGCCGGTGATCGTCGAACACCACGTAGGCCGTCCCGGCGTCGAACCGTGAGGGTTCGACGTTGGGAATCCAGGTCGCGGCGGGCGGCGCGAGGCCTTTCGCTTTGATTCGATAAATCGCATCCGACACCCGTGTCCAGGTCCTGCCGCCGTCTGTTGTGAGCTGGAGGTTTCCGTCGTCCGTACCGACCCACAGAACATCTTTGCGCACCGGACTGGGCGCGATAGACAAGATCGTGCAGTGATTCTCCGCACCGGTTACGTCCGCCGTGAGCCCACCGCTCTCGCTTTGCTTCAACTTCGTCGAATCATTTGTCGTTAGATCCGGACTGATGATTTCCCACGTGACTCCTTTGTCCGTGCTTTTGTGGACAAACTGGCTCCCATAGTAAATCGTCTTCGGGTCAAACGGATCGATGGCAAATCCGGCGTTCCAGTTGTATCGATGACGCACGGACGATTCGGTCGGTCGAATGTCTTTGCGCACAGCGGTTTGGTAGTTGTAATACGCCAGATAGCCGCCCTGGGCCATGGCGTACCCGTAATCGCTGTTCTCCGGATCCGGCTCCGTGTCAAATCCGTCGCCGAAGTAAACGAGTTCCCATTCGTGATTGTCAATTCCGTTGGACTTGAATGTGTTGCTGGGACCGCGCCAGGACCCGTTGTCCTGCATACCTCCGTAGACGTAATAGGGCGTTTGCATATCGTAGCTGATATGATAAAACTGACCCAGCGGGAGATTCATTACGAACTTCCACGTCCGACCGCGATCGTGGCTGATCGCGATGCCTCCGTCATTTCCGGAAATGATTTCTTCTCCATCCGGATGGATCCACAACGCGTGGTAATCCGGGTGAACGATGGTCCATGGGGACGTGCTGGCAAATGTCTTCCCTCCGTCTTCGGATGCATCCAGTGTGAAGGCGAGACGGTAGAGCAAATTTTCGTTCTTCGGATGCACAGCGATTTGTCCAAAGTAGAAGGGCCGCTGATTGACATCGCGATCTTTGTTGACGGTTTTCCAGGAGCGGCCGCCGTCTTCGCTGCGCAGGAGTGCACTCGACTTGGCCTCGACCAGTGCGTAAGCAACTCCCTGTCGTCCCGGAGCAAAGGCCAGTCCGATCTTGCCCAGTTCTCCTTCGGGCAATCCTTCCCTGGACGTAAGTTGTTTCCAACTGTCCCCATCGTCCTGGGTAACATATAGACCGCTCGACGTACCGCCGGACTTGAAGTGCCATGGCCAGCGTCGAAATTCCCACATCGAAACCATCAGATGAGCGGGATTGAACGGATCGATCGCCAGATCAGCGGCTCCGGTTCTTTCATTGACGTATAATATCTTTTTCCACGTCTTGCCTCCATCCGTCGTGCGAAACACACCACGGTCCGGATTCTCGCCCCACATCGTTCCAAGAGCCGCCACGTACACAATGTCCGGGTTCATCGGGTGAATGATGATTTTGGAGATCAAATGGGTCTTCTCAAGTCCCACGAATTTCCACGTCGCTCCCGCATCGATCGACTTGTAGACGCCGCGTCCGACGCCTGCGGAATTGCGCACGTTGCTCTCGCCGGTTCCGACCCAGACCACATTGGGATTGGAATGCTGGATGGCAATTGCTCCGATCGAGGAAGCGGGCTGATCATCGAAAATGGGCCTCCAGCTAATTCCACCGTTCGTGGACTTCCAAACGCCGCCTGTGGCGGCGCCGACATAAATGACCGCTGGGTCGGAGGGCACGGCATCGATCGCCGCGACACGACCGCTCATGCCGGCCGGACCGATACTGCGCGCAGACCAATTTCCGAACAGGGACGTGTCGATTTGTGCGTAGGCAGAGTGGAACAAAATCAAGATGATTGGAATGAGGCGCATGACAGGCTCCTTGCAGAAGGGTGGCGTTTTTCGGAAGCTCGGGCAATGTAGGTTCTCCCTGAGTGCAGTGCAAGATTCGATTCCGGAGATGCTTCATCCGGAAGCGTTCCGCCTGGCCGGGAGATTCCCATCTAACCCCTGTGCCATTCAACCCCGTTTTCTGACCCTTCAGCCTGTACTACGCACACTCAGAGACATCCGGTTTGTTTCGCGTTCATCCGTCCTTAGCATGGAGGAAACAAAGGAGGTTCGTTATGAAAATCATGATGTGGATCGGCTTGTTGTCGATCGGGAATTTGGCGGCACAGGAGGACATGCTGACGTCCGGCATTGCCGCCGTTCATACCGGATTTGATCAGTGGGACGAGAACCAAATGAAACAAGGTCAGGCATTGATCGAGCGCGCCCTGGCCGTGAGCCCCGGTGACGAACGGGCGATGTATTGGCTTGCTTTTGCAGAATATCGGCAGGCCATCCGTCTTCTGTATGCGGAGAATCCGGACGAGGATCGCGCCGAGGAGCTGATTGAACATGCGATTCAGTGTTTGGAGGGCCTGGTTGCCAAATCCCCCACGTCAGACGCCTACGCATTGCTGGGGTCGCTGACGGGCATGTCCATTCTGTTCAACCCGATCTCGGGTATGTGGAGGGGCCCCAAATCCAACGGACAACTCAAACGCGCACAGGAACTGGACCCGACCAATCCGCGCGCGTATTACCTGCACGGCATCGGCACCCTGAACACTCCGGCTCTGTTTGGGGGTGGCGCAGAAAAGTCCATCCCATCGTTTCTTCGCGCTGTGGAGCTCTATGAACAGGAGCGTTCGAAGAACATCGCGGATCCGCGCACGCCGCACTGGGGAGAAGGCGAATGTCTCGCGTTTACCGGAAGCACGTTTGCGCAACTCCAGAACGTTGAACAAGCCCGCCTGTATTATGAGAAGGCGCTTGCCGTGCAGCCGACCAACCGTCTCGCACAGAGCGGTCTGAAGAAAATCAACGCTTCCGAAGGAGCCAAGCAGTGAGAAAAGGGATATGGCTTTGTCTGTTGGCGGCGTCCTCGTGGGCACAGGAAGGGATGAAATTCCGGGGACGCGTCGTCGACGAAAGAGATTCTGCTGTGGCCTATGTCAATGTCTTCCTGAAAGACGGAGACTTTGCGGGTGATGTATCCGATGATCAAGGGCAATTCGAAATTCGCACGAACCGCGGAGGCGAACGAAAACTGGTCGCCTCGATGTTGGGTTATGAGATGTTCGAGAAGGCCATCGTTCTGCCTGTGTACGAACCGCTGAAGATTGTCCTTCGCGAGAAGGCCATCGCGCTGTCCGAAGTCCAGGTCGAAGCCAGCGCGTACGTCGGCGGTGAAGGGAAGGCAACGCTGACCAAGATCGATGTGTACACAACTCCCGGCGGAGCCGCGGATGTCTTTCAGAGTCTCAAGGCGCTTCCGGGCATCACGCAATCCGATGAATCCGCGGGTCTGCCCGTCCGAGGAGGACATCCGTCCGAAACGATTGTTCTCATCAATCACGCGACGCTCCGGCATCCGTATCGCTCGGAAAACACGAGCGGAACCGGACTCTTCTCGGTGATCGAAACGGCGACCATGAAAAAAATGTACTTCTCCAGCGGAGCGTTTTCCGTGAAGTACGGCAACGCGTTGTCCGGCGTGCTCGATATCGAGACGGAATCGCGCGTCGAACAGAATCGTATTCAAATGGACCTTAATCTGGTCTCGGGCGGCTTCGGGGTACGGCGAAACCTCGTACCGGAAAAACTGAACGTGCAGGTTTACGGCAAACACACCTCCACCGACTTGCTCTTCCGCGTGAACAAGCAGACGGTGGACGTCATCGAAGATCCTCAATCGACGTCCGGTACGGGTTTGCTGACCTACACCTATTCTCCGACCGGAACCGTTCAATTGCTGACGCTCCTGAATTCCGATGACCAGAAATTGGAGATTCCGATTCTGGCCGCGCGTCAGGACTACTCGCTGGAGACGGGGCATGAGGTGGTGGCGCTCACGTGGTCCGATCTGATCCGGAAAAACGTCCTTGTGAAAACCAGCGTGGCGTCGAGTCGGTACTCGAATCGCTGGCGGTTCGGTGCGTGGTTCGGGGACGACGGGGATCGAAATGCGAAAGGGCGAGCCGACCTGCAGTGGGACGTGTCGCCGGATTTCGGAATCGCAGTCGGAGCGGAGGCCGGGCATGACGATTTCCGATTCCGTCAACTCGTGCCGCGACGGAGAGGCGAATATTTCGCGGGCGCCGACAGCGCGCAGATCGACGGCAAGTCCGGTGGTTTTCTTGTGGGATCGTACGTGGAATTGAAACGACGGTTGTCGGCCAGATGGACGATTCTCACCGGAGTGCGACATGATTATTCTGCGATCGCCCGCCGATCGTCCGCCGACGTCCGGGGTGGGGTCGTCCATGAAGTCGCCGCGGACCGGTTCGTGCGATTTGGCGCGGGGACATTTCATCAATTTCCAGAAACCAGATACTACGACCCTGCGTACAGCGATGGTCAGCTGAAAGTCATGCAGGCAAAGCACCTGGTCATGGGGTTTGAACAAAAACGGTCGACGACGGAATTTCGTACAGAAGCATACATCAAATGGTACCGCGATTTACCTCTGGAAAATCCGGACGGACGTCTGACCAGCGACGGGAGTGGTTTTGCATACGGCGCAGATGTTTTCTGGAAACTTCGATGGAAGCGGGTGAGTGGTTGGATTTCGTACAGCGCGATCCGGACACGGCGAAAAGAATGGGACGTGGCGACTCTCCGTCCCACGCCGTACGACATCACGCATAATCTGAAGCTTGTCCAGAAGACAGCCCTCGGAAAAGGTTTTGAATGTTCATCAACCTTTCGTTATGCGAGCGGCCGGCCGATCACCCCGATCCTCGGCGGGACCGACGATGGGAGTGGAAACATGATTCCGCAGTACGGATCGCGATACGGCGACCGTCTGCCGCCGCTGGTTCGGCTGGACACGCGACTGTCGAAATATTTCTTTTTCAGTGACCTCAAATATCTTGTCCTCTATATTGAAGTCATGAACGCATTGAATACGCATAACGTGTTGGATTATTCCTATTCGGCGGACTTCTCCGAACGACAGAAAATTCTGAGTTACTTTGGCAATCGCACGATTGTCGCGGGCTTCAGCCTGAGTCTATGATACAGCCCTGCACAAAACCCATTCGCTGGGTCCGGGAATTCGTCGTGATGACATTGATCACGCTGGCGGCGGCGTTTCTTTTCGGTTCTTTTTACGTGAAAGACTGGACATGGACGGCCTATGGGTATTCGCTCGTGGTCGCGGCCATTTTCGGCGTGGTCATGCGGGTGGTGCCCGGCGAACTGGCGCCCTGGCTTGTTGCGCGTCTGATTCCGCGCGGTACGCCGACGTCGTTCAAGACGGTCGCCATTGCCATGTGCGTCTTTGCCCTGGCAGGAATTGTGGGCACGTATCTTTCTTTGACCTTTTCCGGGTGGGTTCTCGGTCTCGATTTTTTTGGCAATTGGCGATCCGTGTACCTTCAATTCTTCATCGGCTTGATTGTGACCTTGCTGGTGGCGATCTCGATTTACGGCGTGATGTTATACCGGGAATTGCTGCAGAAGACACGTGAGGCTACGGCCGCGCGCGAGGCCGCCGTGAACGCGGAATTGCGCGCACTTCGGGCTCAGGTCAACCCTCATTTTTTATTTAACACGCTGAACAGCATCTCGGCGTTGATTGCTGTGAATCCGAATCTGGCCGAGCAGATGGTTCAGAAACTGTCGGATATTTTTCGGTATGTCCTGGTCGTCAAAGACACGGTCACGATCGAGGAGGAACTGAAGTTTATCCGGACGTATCTTGACATCGAGCAGGTTCGGTTTGAAGAGAAATTGAAAGTCTCGGTGGAGGCTGACCCCGGAACGCTCGGATTCTGCGTGCCGAGTTTGATCCTGCAACCGATCGTGGAAAATGCCATCAAACACGGATTGGCGGATGAGATGTCGGGCGGCGCGCTGACGGTGCGCTCGCAGGTGCAAAATGGGCATGTGGTGATCCACGTCATCGACACCGGCACGCGGACAGGGCCGATGTCCGGCCTCGGGATTGGTTTAAAGAATGTGAAAGATCGATTGGAAAAGACGTACGGCGGTTCGGCCCGGCTGGAGATGGTTCCCCACCGGCCGCACGGTATGCAGGTCACGATCACGCTTCCACAAGCCATCCGACGCCATGAATCTTAGAGTCGCGATTGTCGACGACGAACGCCTCGCCCGCGAAAAGTTGAAACGACTGCTGCAGGAAATTCCGGATTCGGAAGTGGTTGCGGAGGCAGCGAATGGCGCCGACGCGGTGGTTGCCATCGAGCAGACGCGGCCCGACGTGGTGATTTTGGACATTCAGATGCCGGGAATGTCGGGATTCGACGTGCTCCGTCATCTCCAAACGACCCCGGCGGTTATTTTTTCGACTGCGTTTGATCAGTTTGCCGTTCGCGCATTCGAAATCAATGCAGTGGATTATCTGCTGAAACCGTATGACGGCCAGCGGCTTCAGGACGCCCTGCGCAGAGTGCGCGGCAAAGGCGCGCTGAACCGGGAAGGTCGTGAGGCGATGGAGGAGACGTGGAGACAGAAGAACGAAATCCGTTTGGACAAACTGCCGGTCCGCCATGGATCCAAAATCCGTTTGATTCCCATTTCGGAAATCAGCTGGTTTGATTCCGAGCACAGCATGACGTTTGCGCATGCCGGACAGGTCAAGCATGACGTCCGGTACACGCTGGACGAGTTGGAAGCTCGTCTGCCGAAGGAAAAGTGGTTTCGCATCCACCGATCGACTCTGATCAATCGGGACGATGTCCTGGAAATCGTGCCCTGGTTCAACGGTGCGTTCAAGGTCCGGCTGCGAGGGTGCGACGCGGAATTTTCCGTCAGCCGCCATCGGGCGAAGACGTTTCGAGAGAGCTTTCATCTGTAGAACGTCTGTCGTTCCATCTTCGTTCAATTTCCTTGCGCCAGGAAGCAAAACCCTCTACTTTCGCGCAGTGTTCATCCAAAAAGCATAAGAAAAAGCAGAAGGCTCTATGAAGCAACTCTGGTTATGGCTCTGCGTGGTGTCGGGTGGTGCGGCGCAAACGACGGAAAACGATCAGTACGTCATGGCGATCCTGTTTCAACAGAAAGCGGCGGAATATCGCGCTCTGTGCTACCAGGCGTACGCCCTTGCCCGATGGCAATTCGAGCAGGATCTGAGAGTCTCTTCAGACCGTCCGCGAGCGGTCGTGCTGGACATTGACGAAACGGTTCTGGACAACTCTCCTTACGCCGCGCGACAGATTCTCGACGGCGCCTCCTATCCGTCCGGATGGGATGCGTGGGTAGAGGAGGCGCGGGCCATCGCGGTTCCCGGTGCACTGGAATTCCTGAAATGGGCGGATTCGAATCGTATTGCAATTTTTTACATCAGCAATCGCGCGGACAAACTTAAGGACGCCACATTAAGAAACCTGCGCGATCTGAAATTTCCGCAGGCATGGGTAGACCATGTCTTGCTCAAGACACCCGGGTCGAGGAAAGAGGACCGACGAGAAATCGTTCGCGAAAAATATCGGATCGTCGCGCTAGTGGGAGACAATCTGAACGACTTCTCGGACGTGTTTGAAAACAAGAATGTGGCGGATCGGTTCACCGTGACGGACAGTCTGCGCTCGGAATTCGGTTCGCGATTTATTGTTCTTCCGAATCCCGGCTACGGGGATTGGGAAGGAGCGCTGCTGGAGTACCGATATTCCCTGCCTGCGGGAGAGAAAAATCGTATTCGGAAATCCCGCCTGCGCAGGGAATAAAAAAAGCCGCGTGAGAGCGGCTTCATGACTACCTGTCTGTGCAGACTTATTGCCCAACGGCCTTGGCGGTTCCGGTTTTGTAATTCACTTCCCATTTCTGCGCAACCTCTTTGCCGGTGGCATCCTTGGCCGGGTACAGGGTGATGACAAACGGTTTTCGGTCGACGCGGGATTTGTCGGCTTTTTGTCCGCCGGTCACTGCCCACGCGAAGGCGATTTTTGTCGGAGCCGCCACATTCAGCGTGACATCGCCCTTGATGATCTGTACTCCGTCTTTCTGAAGTCCGGCCAACTGCGCTTCCCGTTCTTTTGCAAACTGAGCGTCTCGTTCCGTAGAAACTTTTTCGATCGTGGACGTCGCCGTGTTTCCGTCCAGTTTGGATAAATCCTGCGCGGCCGCCGATCCGACAAATAACAAAATCCCTGCGATTAGAATATTCATGGTTTCCTCCGTATCGTGGTGATGGAGAGTAGCGAATTGCGGTCAGACAAACAAGGTTTCCTTGGACGCTCATCAACCCGGTTCATTGAATCCATCCCTGTGCCTTCATCAGCTCTGCATTCAGTACGGCGGCTCCGGCGGCACCGCGAATCGTGTTGTGAACCAGACAGGTCATTTTGTAGTCCATGACATTGCACGGACGGATTCGACCGACGGAAACCGCCATGCCTTTGTCCAGCCCGACATCGAGCCGCGGCTGGGGGCGGGACGGATCGCGATGGACGTGGATCGGTTGCTTCGGCGCCAGCGGCAGCTCCAAGTCCTGTGGGACGCCGCGGAATGATTCGAGATGATGGATCAGTTCATCGGTGGAAGGTTTGCTCTTCAGACGAACCGACAGGCTGGCCAGGTGTCCATCCACGACGGGTACGCGATTTACCGACGCCGTGATGCGGATCGGAGACGGCACGACACGGTCGTTCTCCAGGTGGCCGAGGATCTTCAGCGGCTCGGTTTCAATTTTTTCTTCCTCGTCTTTGATGAAGGGCACGACGTTTCCGACGATGTCCAGAGATGCCACGCCGGGATATCCGGCTCCCGAGATGGCTTGAAGGGTGACGACGGACATTTCGCTGACTCCGAACGACCGATCGAGCACATGAAGCACGGGAAGAAACGCCATGAGGGAGCAATTGGAATTGGTGACGATGCAGCCGGACCATGTCCGATTTTGCTTCTGCAGGGGAATCAATTTCAAATGGTCGGGATTGATTTCGGGATAGATCAGCGGGACATCGGCCTCCATTCGGTAGTTTTTGGCGTTGCTGACGACAGCGTAACCCGACTTCGCAAATTCCGCTTCGATGGTTCCGGCAACCGCTGAATCGAGGCCGGAAAAGGCGACGCGGCCTTCGATACCGGGACGGCATTCGGCGACGACCATGCTTGCAATCGCCCGGGGAATGGGGGTGTCCAGCTTCCACTGGACAATGTCACTGTAGGGTTTTCCGACTGACTTTTCAGAGGCGCCGAGCGAGGCGATCTCAAAGAACGGGTGCTGATCCAGAAGTTGGATAAGGCGCTGACCGACCGTGCCGGTCGCGCCGAGGATGGTGACAGGGATTTTGCTCATTCGGATCCTTCTGAAAGTTCATTTGCAAAATAGACGGCGATGGGTAGAGTGTCAATAGGAACCGGCAATTGTCGATTGCATCCGCGATCAATTGGCTTTACCTTGTTTCACTCCGAGACGGAGTTGCCCATCGTATGCAGTCAGCGCTGTTCGTTTTGCTCTTCTTCCAGAGTCCATCCGAAGGAATCGTTGTTCGCAGTGTGGAAGCGGTGTGGGGGGACGTGTCTTTTGACGCGCAGAATGCTCCTCGTTGGACGGAGATACCTGATGCGCGATGGAAAACAATTTCCATGAAGCGTTTGCAGAGTGAGCGTCAAGGCGACTGGCTGATTTTACGCTTTCCGCGTCCGCACGGGGATTTCCGGGACCCGGCCCTGTACATTGCCGACATACATGATGCATTTGAAGTGTACGTCGACTCTCAGATCGTCCGCCGGTATGGGACCTTTCCTCAAGAGGGGGCCTCCCATGCTTTTGTCGGATATCGTCCGCATGTGATCCCTCTGCCGTCCGATGTAAGAGGAAGTCACATTTATATTCGGGTATTTTCTAATCGGTCGGACAAGATCGGTCCGCGCCGCTCCATCCGATTTGGAGAGCACGAAGCGTTTCACCTGAAGATTCTCCGTGAGAGTCTGCCTGAGGTGATCGTGGGTTTTTTTCTGGCTCTGGTGGGCTTATTCGCGGTGTTCATCTTTGCGACGGAGCGAGTCGGGCGTAATTATCTCTCCTTTGGAATGTTTTCGGTGGTCTGTGGGGTTTATGTTCTGGTGCCGGCAGATTTGTGGACGTTGTTGTTTCCGCAATGGACCTCGGCGTGTTACCACATCGAAGTGTTGTCGCTGTTTCTCATTCCCGTGGCGTTCACATTGTTTCTGCAGCATAACGCCAGCGGACGGTGGAAGATTGGATTCATGGTCCTCTGGCTCATGCATTCAGCCTACGTACTCATGACGGCAGTTCTCCTGTTAGCGGGGGCCGTGCACATTACGTGGTTTCTTCGGCCCTTTCACGGCCTGCTGATCCTGTCGATCCTTACCGTTTTTACGATGATCGGAATTCTGTATTACCAACGTCAGTACCGATCTCGGGAATTTCTTCTGGCCATTGCCGTGATTGGGCTGGCCGGAGTGCACGATGTGCTTGTCTGGTTTCGGATCCTGCCGTACTCGTTCATGTTGTTCAAATGGAGCGTTTTGGTTTTCGTCGTCCTCATCGGATACATTCTCGAGCGCAAGTATGCCAACGTTCGCATTTTCCGCATGCAGCAGAGAGCGCGTCTTGTTGAATCGGAACTGCGTGCCAAACTCGCAGAAGCCCAAACGCAATCGTTGCGCGCGGAGAGGATGGCGTCTTTGGGCCAGCTTGCCGCTGGAATTGCTCATGAGATCAAGAATCCCCTCAACTTTGTGGATAATTTTTCCAGTCTTACCGTCGAACTTCTCGAGGAATTCAAACAGCGCTTGGGTCGGGGGCTCGAAGGGCCGTCCGCAGAACTCTTGACGACCATCGAGTCTAATTTGTCGAAGATCAGGGAACACGGTGAGCGTGCCGATGCCATTGTGAAGAACATGCTCCTGCATGCACGGACGGGTCCGGCATCCAAATCGGCAACGGACATCAATCTTCTGGTCGCGCAATACGTTGACCTGGCGTACCACTCGTACCGCGCCCGGCATGAGGGGTTTGCCGCCGCCATCACCAAACAGTTGGACGACGGGATTGGCGAGGTGGAAGTGATTTCTCAGGACATCTGTCGGGTGCTGATCAACCTGATGAACAATGCCTGTTACGCAGTCGATGAAAAGAGAAAATCGGCTCCCTCTGGTTACTTTCCGGAGTTATGGGTCCGCACGCGCAATCTCGGAAGTCGATTCGAAATGACACTGCGAGACAATGGGATCGGAGTCTCGGATGCAGTCATCGAGCGGGTCCTGCATCCTTTTTTTACGACCAAGCCCCCGGGAGAGGGTACAGGGTTGGGCCTCTCGATCAGTTACGATATCATTGTGAAGGAACACGACGGGACTTTCGACATTTCCAGTAGGGAAGGGGAGTCTACGGAGGTTCGAATCACGTTACCAAAGCAGGACAAGCCGTTAAACGGGATGTAAAGAGGTCGCGTTGATCATGAATCGATAGGGAGGGCATCATGGCGGTCAAGATTCTAATCGTGGATGATGAGCCGGATCTGGACGTCTTGATTCGGCAGCGATTTCGCAGGCAGGTCCAATCCGGAGAGTGGGAATTTGCGTACGCGGCCAATGGCCGGGTCGCGCTTGCGCATCTGGAAACACATCCGGACTGTGACATCGTCCTCACGGACATCAATATGCCGGAGATGGACGGCCTCACGCTGCTGGTTCATCTGAACATTCTGAATCCCATCGCCCGCACCATCGTGATTTCGGCCTATGGAGACATGGCGAATGTGCGAACGGCCATGAACAACGGCGCATTTGACTTTGTCACGAAGCCGATCGATTTCGATGACTTGCAGATTACCATTGAAAAGACGGTCAAGTTCGTCTCACAGCTGCGAACAACGGTTCGATCGATTAAGGAAAATGCACTGCTGAAGATGTATGTCGACCGTAACATTTTGCAGTACCTTACGCGTGAGGCTTTTGAAAAGGACCTGTTGCACAATGAATTGGTGGATGCGACTGTGGTTTTTGTCGACATTCGCGGTTTCACAGGAATCGCCGAGCGACAGGAACCCGACACGGTGGTGCGGATGTTGAACGATTACTTTGACGTCGTGATCAAAGCGATTATTGTGAATGACGGAGATGTGGACAAGTTCATCGGGGATGCCGTGATGGCAGTTTTCCGCGGCGAGGGTCATCTTTGGCGCGCGGTGAAGGCAGCGGTCAAACTGCGGGAGGCGCTGGGTTCTGCCGGTGCCGGCGCAGGACCCGCGCCCGACGTGGCGGTTGGTATCAACAGCGGACCGGTCGTCGCGGGCAATGTCGGTTCGCGGTCGCTCCGGCGGTTCGATTTCACGGTGATCGGCGATGTGGTGAATACGGCCTCGAGACTGGAAGGTGTGGCCAAGGGCGGACAGATTGTGGTCTCGCGACATAGTTATGAGAGAATCGCCGACCGGGTCGTTGCTTCCCGTTTGGGAGAGGTGGAAGTCAAGAATAAGACCGCACCGATCGAAATCTACAATATCGTTTCGCTGAAATAATCCACAGCCCACCACCATGTGAGGAGATTCCTGGCTGACTTCGTGCACACGGTTCTCCCTCCGGCAGACGATCGTCCGCAAGTTTTCGTTCGCACCCAGATCAATCGGACATTTCTATTTTGCGTTGACACCGACCCGGACGTGCCCGGACGTTGCTTGACTTTCGTATGGACAATCTTTACTTTGACCCCGTCAAAATTCAACGTTGATATCACTTTACTTTGGAAAGACCTCTTTCTCATGGCTTCTGTTTCTGATTTTCGAACCGGCATGACCATTCTGATGGACGGCAATTTGTTCATTATCACGGAATTTACCCATCGCACTCCCGGGAACTGGCGCGCGATGACGATATGCAAATTAAAAAATGTCCGCACCGGACGGGTGATCGAGAAAACCTTTCGTTCGAACGATGACATCGAGGAAGCCCGCACGGAAAGCAAGGAAATGCAGTTTCTGTACTCCGACGGCGAGATGATGCACTTCATGGACAGGGAAACCTACGAACAGGTGGGCATACCGGCCGAGGTGATCGGGGACGCCGCAAATTTCCTGAAGGAAGGGGTTGCGCCCCGGATTCTCTTCTACGAAGGCAATGTCGTATCGATCGAGTTACCGATCACGGTGGAACTGGCGGTGACGGAGACTGCGCCCGGGATCCGCGGCGATACGGTGACCGGCGGCACCAAACCCGCCGTGCTGGAGACCGGAGCCAGCGTCAATGTGCCGCTCTTCATCAAGGACGGTGATACTGTGAAGGTCGATACGCGAACCGGCGAGTACCTCGAGCGCGTGTCCAAATAAGGAGCACACCCAGCATGGATCTCAACGAACTGAAGAAACTCATCAAGATCGTGGACGAAAGCAACGTCAGCGAGGTTGAGATTGAGCAGGATGCCGCCGGCAAGTCCAAAGGCAGGTTGCGTATCCGGATTGCCAAAATGAATGGGTCCGTGACGCAGGTTCATGCACAGCCCCTTCTGATGCAGACCGCCGCACACCAGCAGTCCACGGCGCCCATCATCCAGTTCGAAAGCCGCGAGACCATCGAGAAATCCAGCGCCGAACGGCCCCTGGATGTCGTGGACAAAGGCAATCACATCGAAGTGAAATCGCCCATCGTGGGTACGTTTTACCGCTCTCCCGCCCCCGATGCGGATGCATACGTGCAGATCGGAACCGAGGTCAAACCGGGGCAGACCTTGTGCATCATCGAAGCGATGAAGATCATGAACGAAATCGAAAGCGACGTGGCTGGCAAGGTGTCGAAAATCCTGGTGGAAAACGGCCAACCCGTCGAATACAACCAGACGCTCTTTCTGATCGAAAAATCCTGATCCTTCCCTGAGCCGTCCCATCTGAGCTTTGATCCCTGTTTGATCCCAGACAGGGATTTTCTTTTGGAAATGGCCGGCAACAAGATCGTGGCGTTCTCAGCGTGTTTTTCCGATA
The DNA here is from genome assembly GCA_964602985.1 of uncultured Bacteroidota bacterium. Lineage (GTDB taxonomy): Bacteria > CLD3 > CLD3 > SB21 > SB21 > CAYZJB01. Next base: position 174,497 of record CAZRTJ010000003.1, on the reverse strand, counting down.
TTCACACAACCGTTCGCAATTTCAATCCACGGAGAGGCATCATGGACGCCATCCAGGATATTTTTCCACACGAGGCGCTGCTGAGCGACGAGATTGCCGAGCAGCGCAAGCAGGAACGCCGCTACCGCATCCACGCCAGGGTAGAGCCGATCATCCGGCTTCTCGCAATCGCGCTGGTCACGCTCATGGCGGTCGTGTACGCGGCCATGGGGCACACCCACTTCAGCGCCCTCAGCATTCTGGAGTTCAGTCTGATCGTGTTCGTGATTCACGGCGGAGTCACGTGGATGCTCCTCATCCGATTCGTGAAATCCTATCCCAGTGTCTACGATCTGGTATCGATTCTCGATTTTGTTTTTATGACGGTCGGCATCTATTTCACGGGAGGCGAATCCAGTTTTCTGTATTTCGTCTACATCACGCGCGTGGCGGACCAGATTTCGTCCAACGACAAGCGCCGGGTATTGTATTTTTCGGCGTTGGGTCCACTGTGCTATCTGTCCATGTTGCTCTACATCGTGTCGATCGACAAGCGGACGATCGATTTTGAGGCGGAAGGCATCAAGATGCTCACGCTGTTTGGGTGCAGCGCGTATCTGATGGTCGTCGGACGATCGGTCGCAAAAATTCGCGAGCGCATGGCCGGATTCTGGCGGTCGGCACGAAAGGCCTATCAGATGCTGGAGGAGGACCGACGCGAACTCGAGCGGTTGAACGATCAGAAGAATGAATTTCTCGGTATTGCCGCCCACGACCTGCGTACGCCGTTGAACGGCATCCAGGGATATGCATCCCTGATGATGCACGATCTCGAAACGAATCAACTGAGTCAGGAAGAGGCGAAAGACAATCTGAACGACATTCTGACCATCACCAAACGCATGTCGAAATTGGTGACCGACCTGCTGGACGTGTCGGCGATCGAGTCAGGCAATGTCCATCTCAACAAGATGAAGATCCCCCTCGCGAATTTGCTGAAGGACTGCGAGAAGCTCAACGCACGTGCCGCCGCGCAGAAGAATATCGCGTTTGGGGTCGACGTCGGCCCGAACTTGCCGGAGATCTGGATGGACAAACATCACATGATCAACGTGATGGATAACCTCTTGAGCAATGCGATCAAGTACACGCATGCCGGCGGAAGCGTGCGCGTCCATACGGAGACCACAGACAAGGAAGTGATCGTCCACGTCCACGACACCGGCCAGGGGCTCTCGCATGACGACATGCGGTACATCTTCACGTCCTTCAAGCGGCTGAGCGCCAAGCCGACCGGAGGCGAAAGCAGTACGGGGCTGGGTCTCGCCATTGCCAAGAAGATCGTCGAACTCCACGACGGGCGGATTTGGGTCGACAGCGAGAAGGGCAAAGGATCGACGTTCAGTTTCAGTCTGCCGTTGGAGGGGAAGGATGTCTGAGACGGTGAACCGTCCGATGTCTTTTCGCCGGCTTGAGCGGGGACGACGCCCATGACTCTGCGCACTCGTATCTTCGGCGGCTACGTCCTTCTCCTGATCGGATGGTTGGTCGCATGGGTCTACCTGACGCAGCATCTGGAGACCGTGCATTCGCTTCTGAATTCCATCAGCCCGCTCGAACTGGCGCGTGGACAGCTGGTGAGGGAAATCCATTCGCGTCTCACGGCACAGGAAGGATCGGTCACCATCGCGTCCAGCGCGCTTACGCGCGGCAGTCCGGAGGCCCATCGTCACTCGCTCGCCCAGGACCGTGAGGCCGCGATGCGGGCGATCGACAGCCTGAGGAATATCGAGATCACCATGTTCGAATTGTTCGATCACAGTTATCGACATGTTCTCACGCGCTGGCTGTACCGCCTTCATGAGAATCGCGAGGACTTTGAGGCGCAAAATCGACGGGTGCATGACATCGAGGACCGGCTGATTCTGACGATGTCGGACGATCTGCGTGCGCTCGGCGCGCTCACGGATCAGTACCTCGATGAACTGACCAGCCGTCGGGCGCATCTGAAAACCGGGACGATCATCGCCAATCTCGACGAAATCCGGAACCGACTGCGATTCTACGAATCCCTGACGGCCGAACACACGCTCAATCGCGTGGCGATGGTCGGAAAGATGAGCCAGGCACTGACGTTGTTGAATTACCTGATTCTCGGGATCATGGCGGTCTTTGTCAGTATCCTGACATACGACGCCTATCGCGTGTGGGTGGGGTTTCAGACGTTGCATCGCGGCACGCTGGCCGTCGCGAAAGGCGAGTTCCAGACGCAATTGCACCTGAAGAACTTCAAAGAAATCGAGGACCTGGCGGATTCCTTCAACGATATGGCCAACCAACTCCATGAACTCCAGAAACTGCGCGCCGACTTCTTCAACAAACTGGTGCACGATTTCAAGAGTCCGCTGGACAACATCAAACAGTCGGCGGACCTGCTGATGGACAGCGCCGGAGCGTTCGATGAACAGCACCTGCGCTTCCTGGAGATCATCAAGCGCAGTTCCATGCACCTCCGACAGATGGTTCAGGAACAGTTGGACGAATCACGATTGATCGCCGGTCAATCCAACCTTCAGTACGAATGGGCAAGTCTCCTGCAACTCGTCCGGGAGCGCGTCGAGCTCCAGCGTCCGTCGGCAACGGGCAAAGGCGTGGAGTTTGAATTGCGGTTCACGAATTCGCCGTACGAATTGTATATGGACCGACACAAAATCATGCGCGTGGTGGACAACCTGACGTCGAATGCGATCAAATTCAGCCCGGCGCATGGGATCGTCTCGATTGAGATCGAAGATTTTCATGACGTGATGCAGATGCGTGTGAAGGACAACGGCCCCGGCATCCCGTCCGGCCATCGCGACAAGGTATTTCGCAAATACGGGCGGCTGGCTACCGCGGACAATCCGGGTGGAACGGGGCTCGGCTTGTACACGTGCAAGTACATCGTCGAACTGCACGGCGGGAAAATTTGGTTTCACACCAAGGAAGGCAAAGGCACGACGTTCTATTTCACTTTGCCGAAGAAGGGGCGGTCTGCATCTGCAGGCGGGTCATCTCCGAAAGCGTGACGGGCCGGAGTTGTTTCGAGGCCAGGATCCGCAAAATTCCGGGTAACGCTTCTGCGGTATGCCACCCGCGTCCATTGACATGGAGGATGAAGATCGATCCCGGTCGGGCGAGTCGCCCAATGCGATCGATCAGAATCGGCGCAGTGGCCGACGGGTCGGGATCTCCCGTCGCGGTGCCTCCGACCAAGATCAGTCCCATGTCCGCAGCCGTTTTGGTGACGTGCGAATTCCACTCCAGGTAAGGAGGGCGGAAGAACCGGCATTGTCGTCCTGTCATCGTCAAGAGAATGTCTTGTGTGTACTTGATTTCCCAATACATCCGGTCCGCGGAGACGTGCGTCAACTGTCCGTGCAGGTACGAATGATTGGCGATCTCAAAAAAAGGTGTGTCCGCCAGTTCGCGGGCGAGTTCAGGATGAGTCAGGACCCAGGCGCCGCCGAGAAAAAAAGTCGCCGGAGTTCTCGATTCGCGCAGTGCACGAATCATCGCGGTGTCTGCGAGCGGCGCGTTGAGCTGTGCGCACGCATCGAATGTCAGCGCCACGACCGGCTCCGATGTGCGCGCCGAATCCACCGCGACGTCGACGATGGGAAGAAACGGAGCCGATCGGAGGAGCAGTGGCGGCGCGGGAAATCCCCGTTCCCGGAAAACCGGTTGGTACCATCCTTGCGAAGCGTGATAGCGCGTCTGCATCGCGTACAGCCATCGCATGGAACCGCTGGAGTCGGTGCAGGACCGCGGAAGGACCCAAAGAGAAAGCAGGAGGATTCGGCAGATCACGGGCAAAGAATCTATTTGAAACTCGCGGGCAATTTATGTAAAATCGCGACACGATTCAATTGAGGAGGACATGCGATGGCAATTACGGTCAAGTCTTGTCTGGACAGTCAGCGTCGCGGATTGACGTACGGGAATCGACTGATACTTCCCTTTCATTGTCAGTTTATCAGTATCACGATCGGATTGGGAATGTCGATGGTGTCGGGACCGGAAACGTATTACGATTTCTCACCGACCGAACGCGATGTCCTCATCGTCGAGGAGGAGGGTTCGACGAGTCTGTATTTTTCAGATCATAAGAACCTGAGTGCGGCATTTGGACAATACAAAGGCGGAATCACCGTCGTCTGTTGTGAAAAGTCCGACGATCTTTTCGACGTGTCCAAACACATGCGGTTGCAAATGCGATTTCGCGATGATGAAAATTGGGTGGGCATTGCGCTGCAACAATAGTCATTGTCTCACTGGAGCCGCTTCAGAATCCCTCGGAATCCGGGGGATTCTTTGTTTGAGAGGTGTTCGAAGCGTTTGCCATCCCGGATGGCTTCTGTGGGTTCTATTGATTTCCTGTCATTCGAAGGGAGAGAGCGTCCGGGAGAAGATTGCCGAGGGGCTCACGTACTACCGACTGGAAGAGTCGACTCCCAATGTGGTACACGTACTCGAAGTCGACCTGTCCACTCCCCAACTGGTTGTCCGACCCGTCAAGGCGGGGAACCGCCTGAGGGCGACGCAGACATTGTCGGAGATCGTATCCCACGGCGACTCGGTCCTGGCTGCGATCAACGGAGATTTCTTCTCGCAAGAGGGCATCCCTTCCGGCGCCATGGCCGTGGACGGCCAGGTTGTGAAACACGCCTCGCCGGGCTGGTGGACCTTCGGTCTCACGAAGAATGGGGACGCATTTTTCGACACGCTGGATGGGTCGGGGCGGGTCACTCTGCCGGATCGAACCGTGATCGAACTGAGCGGCGTGAATCGGCCGCGGGGCGACGATGAGTGGATTTGGTACAATTCCTTTTTTGGACCCTCCACCGGAACGAATGTGTATGGTGTCGAGGTGATCGTGAGGCCTGTCCCGCAACGAGCCGGCGACCACGAATTCTTCGAAGTGATCCAGATCGACACGTCCATCGGTGATCATCCTTTGAACGACTCCACCTGCGTTCTATCGTTTCACACACCGGCCAAGAAATCGCCGGCGTCCCGATTTGCGGTCGGCATGAAGATTCGCCTTCAGATGACTCCGTACTCGGACGCGGCTTTTGCGATCGGCGGGTTTCCGTTGTTGGTCGAGAAGGGTCGTAAGAAGGTCCATCCGCAAGAGCCAACGAGTTTTTATCAGGACCGATACGCTCGTACGGCAGTCGGGTACAATAAGCATTGGCGAAAACTGCTTCTCGTCTGTGTGGATGGGGGCCAGTCAAATTACAGCCTCGGCATGTCGCTCGATGAGTTGGCGGGTCTGATGGTCCGACTCGGAGCCGAGGAGGCCGTCAATCTCGACGGCGGCGGCTCGACGACCATGATCGTGCGCGGGCAGGTCGTCAATCGCCCCTCCACAGGCCTAGAGCGCCCCATCTCCAATGCGATCGTCGTGACCGCGCAATGAAAAAGAACCGACAGGTCAATCCGTACCGACTGACAGTCGGGCTAAAGGCCAGTCTTTTCGTCGCGGCTCTGGTCATTATTTTCGGCGTGTTGTTCTACACGCAGCATATTCTGGAAAGGCTCCGCGATAATTCCCGGCGAATTGTCAAAGTCTATGCGCAGATGATCGCGCGGATCGGACAGGACGACTCCGAGGCGGAGTACAATTTCGTCTTTGACGATGTCATTCGTCGCATCGATTTTCCGATCATCAACTCCGATGCCGACGGGGAACCGCTGTCGTGGAAAAATCTCGAAGGAATTTCGCCCGACTCGGTCGGTGAACGTACACTCGAAAGAGTTCGCATCCGTATGCAGGAGATGGATCTGGTGAACGAGCCGTTGCCGATTCAATACGACACCACGGTTCTCGGCTACATCCATTACGACACGGACACGCCGTTGATCCGGGAGTTGCGGTGGCTGCCGTACATTGAGATCGCTGTGGTGGGAGCATTCATATTGATCGGCTACATCGGTTTTAGTAATATCAAGCGCTCGGAACAACGATCGATCTGGATCGGCATGGCAAAAGAGACGGCGCATCAACTCGGAACGCCGCTGTCCTCGATGCTGGGATGGGTCGAACTGGTGAAGGCGGAAGCCGATGGACGCGAGCGGCTCCTGCGCATCGTGTCTGAAATGGAGGTCGATCTGGGCCGGATCGACCGGATCGTCTCGCGATTTTCGCAAATCGGTTCCGCCTCCGATCTGAAACGAACGGAGTTGTCGCCGGTGATTCACGAGATCGTACAGTACTTCCGCCTCCGGTTGCCGCAACAAGGAAAGCGAATGGTCATTACGGAGGACTATGAACCGGGCGTTCACATTCATTTGAACACCCAACTGTTCAGCTGGGTTGTGGAAAACCTTATCAAGAACTCCATGGACGCGATTGAAACCGGGGAGGGTTTGATTCAGATCACGACGAGCCGCCAGCACGGTCACGCGATGATCGACATCCGGGACAACGGACGCGGAGTGGAGGTCAAACACCGGGAACACATTTTCCGGCCGGGATTCAGTACGAAGAAGCGCGGATGGGGGTTGGGTTTGAGTCTTGCGCGAAGAATCATTCAGGACTATCATGGAGGAAAGATCTTTGTCAAAGACAGCAAGCCGGGAGTCGGCACCACGATCCGCATTCAATTGAAGGAAACCGAATCTTGAGTATCAGCGAAGAGAAGTTACGGCGCCTTATCGAGGAAACGCGTCGGCAGTTGGGGTCCCACGCCAGCGATGAAACGGTCAAGAAGGTGGTTATGGAGGCCGTCCGTCGCACCGAGGAGCCCTCTCTGGTCGAAGAGCATCCGTCGACGTTTAAGTATCTGAACAAAACCGAAGGCCGGATCATTGTGACGGCATTCGGTCGCAATCAGCCGGGTATTATTTCGTCAATTTCTCAGACGCTGGCCGATTGCAAGTGTGACATCCTGGATCTCAGCCAACGGATCATGCAGGAGTTCTTCACCCTGATCATGATCGTGAACATCCAGAATGCGGTGTGTCCGTTCGGCACGATCAAGGAGCGGCTGGGTCAGGTGTCGCAAAAACTGGGCGTACGGATTCTCGCACAACACGAAGATGTATTCAATACCATGCACCGGATCTGAATTCCGGTAGAAGATCGTGAACTACCAGCATCTCACATATTCCGCGGTCGGAGGGGTCACGACCGTTTCGCTGAACCGTCCGAAGGTGAACGCGCTGAATCGGGAAATCCTGACCGAACTGTCCGATGTTTGTGATCGGATCGCGGAGGATCGGGACGCGCGGGTGGTGATTCTTCGTTCCGCGCTGGATCAATTTTGCGCGGGGGCTGATCTCAAGGAGCGGCAAAGCATGAGCGAAGCCGAGGTGAAGGAGTTTGTGAAGAATGGGATCGGGCGGACGATTCACAAGATCGGGGAGATTGAAATCCCGACGATTGCGGCCGTTCACGGAAGCGCGCTGGGTGGAGGATGCGAGTTGGCGTTGGCTTGCGATTTTCGAATTGCGGCGGACACAGTGCAAATGGGATTGCGCGAGACCGCGCTGGGTATCCTCCCCGGGGCCGGCGGAACGCAGCGTCTTCCGAGGCTGATTGGCTACAGCGCCGGGTTATTGTGGATCCTGACGGCGAGGATTTTTTCCGCGCACGAGTGTCTGCGATACGGCGTGGTGTCGGATGTCGTACCGCGGAAAGAATTGGACGCGACGGCAGAGACACTCGCGCAGGAGATCGCCGCCAACGGGCCGATCGCGGTCCGACAGGCCAAGAAGGCTGTGCGGCAAGGTCTGGATGTCTCGCTCCGCGAGGGATTCGAGATTGAAAACGACTGTTACAACAGGACGATTCCCACGCGCGATCGTCGCGAGGCCTTGCAGGCCTTTGCGGAGAAACGCAAACCGATCTGGACCAATTCCTGATGTCCTTCCTTTCTGCGGAACCCCAGGTTGTCTTGACCAAATCGTTTTCCACTCCGTTTCAGAATGCCCTTGCCGCCGCTCGCACCTGTTATTCCTCCAAAGGGATCGTGCGGGACGAGAGTATTTCCGAAAAGCACTTTCCTCTGGCGCAAAGCGTGTATCACGCCGGGCACCACACCGTATTCACACACGCCTACTTTCAGTTCGAGCTGACCAACGTGTCGCGTCATTTCATCTGGAGTTTCCTTCACAGCCATCCTTTCTACAACTCCGAGCAGGTGAGTCAACGATACGTGGCGATCCAGGACGGCGCGTTTGCGATTCCGCCCTTGACGGGTCGTGCGCTGGAGGTCTACCGATCCTGTCTGACGCGGCAGATGGAGGCGTATCGGCTGTTGAATGAACGGCTGTGGAGGGTCACCGAAGACGCGTACTTCAAGCGATTTCCCGCCCGGCGCAAAGCCAAAGACAAATACGCGAAGGAAATTCAGAAAAAGTGTCAGGAAATCGCGCGGTATGTGATTCCGGTTTCCGCATTCGCCTATCTGGTTCATACCATCAGCGGCATCACGCTGCTCCGCTATTATCGGCTGTGCAATCAGTTCGACACCCCGTTCGAGCAGCGGCTGGTGGTCGAGAAGATGGTACGGGAGTTGACGACGGTCGATCCGATGTACAAGGTCATTCTCGAAGAGGAACTGCCGATCGAAGAAACCGTGGAGCATGATTTTTTCGTCCATCATCCGCCTCGCACCGAAGCCCCATCCGCCTTCGTGAAGGAATTTGACGCAAGTCTCGACGGGCGCGTATCGAAACTGGTGGACTACAAAGTCCATCAGGAGGCGGTGCTGGCGCAGAGCGTGCGGGAGGTGCTGGGGGTGACCCGGGCCGAGTTGGGTGATGAAGAGGCCATCCGACTGGCTCTCGATCCCGCTCGCAACCGGATTTACGGAGAGGCCCTGAATCTGTCGACGTTATCCAAAGTGTCCAGAACGCTGTTTCATCCTCACTACACGTTTCGCAAGAAATTGAGTCACGCGGCGGACTCTCAGGACCAGAGACACAGGATGACTCCGGGATCGCGTCCCGTGCTCACCGCGCACCAGTCGGACGAACCGGACTACATCACGCCGGTCCTGGTCGAGTTGGACGATGGCGTGAAGAAGTTCTACGATGAAACGATGACGCGCACGTGGGAGGATATTCGTCAACTGCGTGCGCTGGGGGTTTCTGCAGAATTTTCATCCTACTTGCTTCCCAATGCGGTGTCCATACGCTTTGCAGAGTCTGCGGACTTGCTGAACCTCCATCACAAAATGGCGATGCGACTGTGTTATCTCGCGCAGGAAGAGATCTGGCGCGCGTCGGTGGACGAGGTGGAGCAGATTCAGCAAATCAATCCGCTCATTGGTCGGTACTTGTTGCCGCCGTGCGGGATTCGACATCTGGCCGATCTTCGTCCGTATTGTCCGGAAGGAGACCGCTTTTGTGGCGAGCGCGTGTGGACGCTGGGCATCAAGGAGTATCAGCGGGTGATTTAAGGGAGGCGTAGCGAAATGTCTCGCCAGTACAACCGATTATTGGATTTTGCTGATCGGAAGTATGATCCCGATCGAATGATTTTCAGGAAGCCGGCGTGTGGAGAGAGGAAGCCCCTATTCGTGCCTCAAGGAAACACAACACCGCGGACAGCTTTTACGAGAGATTTGCAGTTTTGATCAACGCACAAATACAACAATTACTGATGAGGCGATTAGTAAGTTCCCTACTGGCGATTCTCCCAGTGTGGGATGGCGTCTTCCCGAGTCAATGATCCGATAGTTCCGATCGAGCCGTTTCGGCCGAGAGTGTCAGACTTGTCACCATCTAACGTAGTGAGGGCGAAAATGCTGTGGAAGGGAGCCATGTTCTTGATTGTCGTAGCAGGGCGAGCCGGCTTTGGGCAAGAGTATTCAATCGATGGCGTGATTTCGGACAGGATCCGTGGAACCGTTCTTCCCGGAGTGCAAGTGCGGATTCTCCAGAGCGCGAAAGGATCGGTCACCGACAGTATGGGTCACTATCGGATCACGGGTGTATCGGAGGGAAAGCATGTAGTCGCTTTCGAACACATTGGCTACCAGAAGATCCAAAGACAAATTACCATTTCGTCGGACCGACAACTCGATGTGCAGTTAGAGGAGCGGGTCTTCGTTCTTGACGTTGTGGAGATCAGCCCGGGAATCATCGAGATCGGGTCGGAGATTTCGACGAAGTCGTTGAGTTCCGATGAAGTCTTGGCCACACCCAACTTTGGCAAGGACGTCTTTCGGTCGTTGCAGGTGATCCCCAGTATTGCCAGCACGGATTGGAGTTCCCGATTGCATGTGCGTGGGGGAAATCCGGACGAAACAGCCTTCCTTTTGGATAACATGGTTCTTCATGATCCGTACCATCTGGACGAGTTGGATGGGCCCTTTGGCGTGGTGAACACGGAAATCATCAAGGACATCGCCGTCGTTCCGGGAGGTCATTCCGCCAGATACCCGGATCGAATGTCCGGGACAATTCGTGTTCGTACCAAGGACGAGGTGCAGGAAAAGAACATTTACGGGGCAATTGATTTCCTGAATGCGTCGGTCTACATGAACAAGGCGATCCATCCCGCGCTGACGCATTTTGTTTCCGCCAGACGCGGGTATATTGATGTCGTCGCTGGCGGGAACTCATCCTTTCGTCCGGTCTATTACGATGTATGGAATAAATTTGCCTATCGATCGGGTCCGCGAGGCACCGCGTCGCTGAATCTTCTGTATTCCAGCGATGATGTGCGGTACGAGGAAGGTCTGGCGTACACGAGGAGTGAGTCGTTCAAGAGTCAGAGAAGAAATATCTATGGCTGGTTCAATTGGAATTGGAATCCCAGCGATCGGCTGGCCGTGTCCAGCACCTTTGGCTGGCAGAATCTGGTGAAGAATTCGAATTTCGCCTTTGAATCCAGCGAGGGTCCGGACAATAAGGATAATCGGAATATACACATCTTCACCGTCCGTGAGGATCTGCTGTGGAAGTGGACGGATCATCACACACTGGGAGTGGGGATGGAATGGAACCAATTCTTCAGTCAATACGGGTACGAAGAAGTGAGGTTCGATCAACTCGCGACCACGGAGAGCGCCGTTGTTCTCGACACTGTTCTTGTCGATTCCAAATTGGACGGACATACCATGGCGATCTACGCGGAGGACACTTGGCGTGCCACCGAAGAGATCGGGTTGCAGTTCGGCGTTCGATTGTCCCGACAAACGTACAGTTCAGAGCCACAACTCGCTCCCCGGTTGGGTCTCCGATATGGGGTCAACGAACAGCTGGCGTTCAAGCTGGCGTATGGCTGGTACTTTCAACCAGACAGCTACTATCGGTTGAGGGTCTACGACAATCAAAGCGTTCCCGATAAACGACCCGAGAAGAGCATCCACTACGCTGCTTCCATACAATACGACCAGGCTCATCGCAGGAGCGTCACCGCCGATCTGTACGTGAAAGAGTACGTCCGGCTTCGCGATGACTATGCGTTTGATTTTGGGAATCGAATTGCCGGATTGGGTGTCGTGGATGGCGCATTTGGAACGAAAACGGGATCCTCGTACGGCATGGAAGTGTCCATCAGACAACTCCATGGAGAGAAGAACCACTTGAACGTCGTGTATGCATTTGGTGTCAATCGCATTGCCAATGGAGTGGACCGCACGGTGCGCGATCGCGATCGAACCCACGCAGTAACCGTCAATCACATTCTCTATATCGGAAAGTCCGTCACGCTTGGCGCCATCTGGCGCTTTCACTCTGGAGATCCCTATACGCCGGTCCGCGCGATGGTCCTGGGAGATTCCACCCTTCCGAATTCGAGGATCTATTTTGAAGCAGGTGAAAAAAACAGCCGCAGATTGCCATCCTTTCAGACCCTTGATCTGAAGATCGAGAAGGCCTGGGAGATCCGTTCGATGAATCTCGTGACGTATCTGAATCTCTTTAACATCCTGGGACACAGGAATGTTCGTCAGAAAGTGTGGAAAGTGTCGCGTCAAGGCAACCGCGTCACGGAACTCTATCTGTCCGATCAGACATTTTTCCCGCGATTGCTGTCACTTGGACTCAGCGTGCAAATCTAATTCCGTCTATTCACAGTGGGTGAGCGGTTTTTCGAATTTTTCAGAAACCACAATCCCGTTGCAAAGCCGGGAGAAAAATCTATATTCAGGCGAACGTTGAGAAGGGCAAAGCGATGCATCACGCGAAATCCATTCCGCTCCAGTCCATCATCGAACCTCAGGTCAGTCTGGGGTTGGCCAAAGAGCACGGACTTCTGGAGGAGGAGTACGACAAGATCCTGGAGATCCTCGGACGGAAACCGACGTTCACCGAACTCGGAATTTTTTCTGTCATGTGGAGCGAGCATTGCAGTTACAAGAACTCGATTGCGGTCCTCAAGACACTTCCGAAAACCGGCAAACGCGTGTTGAAGGGCGCAGGAGAGGAAAATGCAGGACTGATCGACATCGGAGACGGATACGCCATCGCATTCAAAATCGAAAGCCACAACCACCCGTCTGCGATCGAGCCGTATCAAGGCGCGGCGACAGGCGTCGGCGGGATTCTTCGGGATATCTTCACGATGGGCGCACGTCCGATCGCCGCGCTGAATTCCCTGCGTTTTGGAACACTTGATGACGAGCACGTTCGGTATTTATTTGCCCACGTGGTGAAGGGAATCGGGGATTACGGTAATTGTTTCGGTGTTCCAACCGTCGGCGGCGAAGTGTATTTCGAAAAATGTTACACAGACAATCCCCTGGTCAATGCGATGGCGGTCGGTCTGGTGAAAGACGGTCTGTCGGCGAGCGCCATCGCCAAGGGCGCTGGTAACCCGGTACTCATCGTCGGTTCAGCCACCGGACGGGATGGAATTCATGGTGCGACCTTCGCCTCCGAAGAAATTTCCGAAGCGTCCGAACACAAACGCCCCAACGTACAGATCGGCGATCCTTTTACTGAGAAGCTCCTGCTCGAAGCGACGCTGGAAGCGATTGCGACAGGGTATGTCGTGGGCGTGCAGGATATGGGCGCGGCCGGCCTGACCTGCTCCAGCGCAGAGATGAGCGCCAAGGGACAAAGCGGAATGGAAATCGAACTCAGTCTTGTGCCGACCCGCGAAGACCACATGACGCCGTACGAGATCATGTTGTCGGAGAGTCAGGAACGGATGCTGATCGTGGTGGAGAAGGGTCACGAAGAGGAGATTCAGCGGATTTTTCAGAAATGGGACTTGCACGGTGTGGTGATTGGGCGCGTGACGAATGACGGACTGCTGCGCGTCACCTACCAGGGGCGCGTCTTCGCAGAAATTCCAAGTGAATCGCTGGTGCTCGGCGGTGGTGCGCCGGTCTACATCCGCGAGACGAAAGAGCCATCGTACTTGAGATCCGCGCACGCTCTTTCGGAGTCGGACATCCCGCAACCGGCCGATCTGACAGAATCGCTTCGTACGTTGCTGGCGTCGCCGAACATCGCATCCAAAGAATGGGCTTACGACCAGTATGATTCCACCGTACAGAGCAATACGGTTACGTGGCCCGGCGCAGACAGCTCGGTGGTGCGCATCAAAGGGACGACGAAGGCCATTGCCGTAACAGTGGACTGCAACGGTCGATACGTGTACCTCAATCCGCGTCGCGGGGCGCAATTGAATGTCGCCGAGTCTGCCCGCAACGTCGTGTGCAGCGGGGCCATGCCGGTCGCGATTACCAATTGTCTGAACTTCGGGAACCCGTACAAGCCGGAGAACTATTGGCAGTTCAAGGAAGCGGTCACGGGAATGGGCGAAGCGTGCCGCGTCCTGGATACACCGGTGACGGGAGGCAATGTGAGTTTCTACAACGAAAGTCCCGATTACGCGGTCTATCCGACACCGACCATCGGCATGGTTGGTGTCATCGAAGACGTGGACCACGTGACGACGTGTTTCTTTAAGAACGAGGGCGACGTTGTCTATCTGCTCGGAACAAACAAATGCGAAATCGGGGGCAGTGAATATCTGAAGGAAATTCACGGTCGGGTGCAGGGCGATGTGCCGAGCCTGGATTTGGAGTTCGAAAAGAAGCTGCAGCAGGTCACGCTTGAGATGATCCGGCGTGGATGGGTGCAAAGCGCGCACGATGTGTCGGACGGCGGATTGGCGGTGGCGCTGGCGGAATGTTGTTTGGACGCGCGCCGCGGCCACGGCATGGGATGCCGTGTGACTCTGCCCGACGGGGGACGCAGGGATTTTCTGTTATTTGGAGAAGACGCCAGTCGGATCGTGATCACGGTGAGTCCGGATCGGGCAGAGTCGGTCGCGCAGAGCGCGACCGCCGCGGCGATCCCGTGCACGCGCTTGGGCACGGTCGGCGGACCCGACCTTCATATCAACGATTGGATCCACATTTCCGTACGCGAAATCGAATCTCTGTACCGCAACTCGATTCGCAACCGGATGGAGCGTTAGACGGCCGGAGGCGTGAAGGTCTTGGCCGCCAGTTCCGAATTCAGCATCAGCATGCCGTGCCCCTCGCCGTTGATGAGCCGGATTTTCGTGAGCAAGGTTTGCACCTGCTTTTCCTCCTCAACCTGCTCGTCTACGAACCATTTCAGAAAACTAATCACGGCGTGGTCCTTTTCCTGAATGGCGAGATTCATCAGGTCATGGATTCCCTTCGTTACCAGTTGTTCATGCGCCAGCGTCGCCTCGAAGACCGCCAGCGCCGTGCGAAAATCGGATTGCGGAGCCTCCATGCTTCGCAACGTCACGCGACCTCCACGATCGGAAATGAATGTAAAGAATTTCATCGCGTGAACGTGTTCCTCCTGCGCCTGCACGTGGTAGAAATTGGCAAAGCCGTCCAGATCCTGATTTTCGAAATAGGCCGCCATTTGCAGGTACTGGTACTCCGAGAAAAATTCCCGGTTTAACTGAGCGTTCAGCGCATCCTGAAGCGTGGACGATAACATAGAGATCTCCTTCAACGGGTGGGTTGGACGACTAACTTATAAATTCGTTTGCGATCCGCCTCGAACACCGTGAAACGCAGTTTGTCATAGTCAATGACCTCATTCTTCCTCGGCATGCGCTTCAGATACCAGAGAACAAAACCGCCCACGGTTTGATATTCTTCCATCGGCAGGGATGTCCCAAAGGTCTGGTTGAATTCATCAATGCTGACTTTGGAGTCCAGCACGTACGAGCCGTCTTCTTGCTTCTTGATCAAAGGTGTCGCCTCATCGTACTCGTCTTTGATTTCCCCTACGATTTCCTCGACCAGGTCTTCCATGGTGACCAAGCCGGCCGTTCCTCCGTACTCATCGACCACGATGGCCATCTGGAGGTGACGCATTTGAAATTCTTTGATCAAGTCCGATACCTTGGCTGTTTCGGGGACGAAATGCGGCATGGTAATGAACTCAATCGCGCGCATATCTTTGACGCCGCGCCGCCACGAATTCAAAATATTCTTGATGTGCAAGATGCCGACGATGGCATCGAGCGAGCTTTCATATACCGGCATCCTCGACAATTTCTCGCGACTCATCGTTTCGAGCACTTCTTCCATCGGCGTCTCGATGTCCAGGCAGACCATGTCGACACGCGGCACCATGACCTCCTTAACCCGAGTGTCGCCCATTTCAATGATGCTGTGGATCATTTGCTTTTCAGATTCCTCGATCGCGCCGTCCTTTTCACCGGCATCGACGAGTTCCTTGATTTCCGCTTCCGTCACCGACTGACTGCCGGAGGAGACGCCGCCCAGCAGGGCCACGACGAGCCGCGAAATCCAATTAAAACCCGCACTGAAGGGGCGAATGATCCGTAGCGCCAGATCGGCCGGAGGGGCCAGAATCAGGAAGGTTCGCTCCGGACTGTGTCGCCCGATCGTCTTGGGAACGACCTCCGCCAGCAGAAGAAGAATCAGGGTGATCGCCGCCACCGCCAACGCCAGTGCGTACGCTTCGCGGAATTCGCTTTCGCGCGCGAGCGCGATCGTGATTCGCGTGGCCAGAACCGCCGCGGCCACACGCACCAGCGTATTGCCAAAATACACCACATTCAGAAGAGTGGTGCGATCCCGGCTCCACGTCTGCAACAGGTGCACGTGCAGTCCCTCCCGCTCCAGGAGTTTCTTCAGGGAAACCTTGCTCAGGCTATGAAGGGCCGATTCGATGGTTGAGAACAGGCCGGACACAAGGACGAAAATAAAGAATATGAACACTTGCAAAGTGTACCAGGAATCCATCAGACGAAATCAGCATTTCCGGCGTTCATTGCGGCGAAAACTATCCATTTGCCGTTCCAAAGTCAAGAAAGGCGGGCTTTTACCCTTGAACACCAAACGCGGATTGGTTACCTTGCCCCGTTCTAAGAGTATGCAACTGAAGAGGTTACGGATATCGTGAGTGTAGCGCAACCCTCCCGCCAAGATGCGATCAATCGCCTGATGGCGTTGCTGACGGGACCGGAATTCCCCGGCAAACTCATGCCCGAACACATTTCTCAGTATCAGAGCAAACTGGGTTTCCTCAGCCCGTTTGATCTGGACGTCGTGTGCGAAAAGATTCGCGTCGAAATTGCCAAGAAGAAAGAAGCCGGCAAGACCCTCTTGATCAGCAAAATCGAAGACGTGACCGCTCTCACGAAGATGGAGCTTCTGCTGAACAGTCACGGCGTGCCGGAAGAAGTGAGCAATCTCTTGTTGGGCCTGCTGGTTCAAAAATCCTCCGATTTTGGCGTACCGATCTTCGAGGGAAAGGCGACGGAACTGTTTCAGGAATCACTGGAGAACGCGATCTTCAATATCGTACTGGAAAAGGCGGTCACCGCCGCTCAACAAGAAAAAAGTACGAAGACGCTCAAGGAACTTTTCGACAAGAAGATCCGCGATACCGAGACGCTGCAACATCTGATCGAGGTGATCGACGGGCTTCGCCTCAACGACCAGGAAGCCATCAAAGCCGTATTCGTTGCCAATCTCCTGGCCGAGGCCATGAAACGCGACGAAACGATGCGCAAGAGCGAGTCGATCACGATGAAGGACATGATCAACCTGTACCTGCTGTCGAAGCTGCAGATGAAACTGGCGTTGATGGACTACCCCAACGAGACACTGGAGGGGATCATCATCAACCGTCTCGGTCAATCCAATAACATCAAACGACAATTCCTCATTCTCGACCGGATTATCCGCGATACAGTGGCCGGCACGCTCAACATCGAAAAAGGCGCCAAGACGGAAAAACTGGAGTGGTTGAAACTCATTAACGAACTCGAGATTCAGGTGGCGCTCTCGCAGTACGAGGAACGATTGCAGAAGGACAACTTCCCTGCGCCCGATCCGGAACTGAAAGAAGAGGTCTTGCGTACGCTGATGACGGACAATATCGCCGATCAGACCATCGCCGCGATCAGCTTTGCGCGACGCTTGGACAATCCCGACGAATCCCTGCACGAAACAGGCAAACTGGCCGAAGTCGCCGCCGAAACCCAATACCTGACGTCGATGATCTTCAAGGTCAAGGGACTGCAGATCAAAGAAGTCTATGAGTTCGTCGAACTCATCGGCGAGTTGGATGTGAAGAAAGAAAATTATCAGCTCGTCATCGAATTTTTCCGACAGGAATTGCCGTACATCGACAAATCGGTCCTCAAGGAGGACGACGCGGACATTAAGAAGGCCGCGCTTGCGTGCCGCTACCTGTCGGCGCGCCTGATGGCTCGATTCGACCTGCACCCGAATTATCTCAAGATGGCCGTCGATCACATTCGTCTCGATGCGGAAAGACTCCCTGCGGAATTGCGCGACCGGGAAGATGAAATGGCCGAACGCGTGACCATGTTCAACGAATTGCGCAAACGCGTCGGCTTCTTCAACAAAGCGGAGCGCGCCTTCCTGACCATGAATCGCGCCGAAGCCATCATGGATCAGGAGAATTTGCAGTTGCATCGCGAGGGGATCTTCCGCATCCTCGACGTCATTAACGACATCGAGATGACGATGGCCGTGCGTGACTACGTCAAGGTCGGCACGATCACTCGCGGTCAGGCGGACACAGCGTTCTCATCCGAAGTCGCCGAAAGCAAAATCAAAGCGTTGTTCAAGACCCCATCCATCGAAGCGATCGAGCGGGAGGCGGTCGAGAAGGGGTTGGTGCCGGAATCGATCCTGGACAAAGCGCGCGAAGACAGCGAATTTGAAGAAACGGTTCTGGATATTCGCAACTACGCAACGTATCTGGTGACGCGCCGGCTGGACCGACCGGAATATCCCCGCCACCTGCAAAGAGCGCTCAATCTGATTTTCGCGCTAATTCAGGACGCGATCGGATGGCGGCATTTTGAAAATTCTCAATTACGCGCCAAACAAGAGGTCGTGCCGCTGATCGAGGAATACCACACCTTCTTATCCAATCTTCTGGATGCCCTGCAAGAGGACACGGATCATGAACACGAGGAGGTCATCTCCAAATTGCGAGACGACGATTTCTTTGCCATTACGGACAACAAAGATTCCTTGGAGGCTGGAAAGAAATCGGCCCCTCAGGTCAAGACAGAATTCATGTCCCTCATGACCGACCATCGCTTCCAGGAATACGTATCCAAGGCGATGGTCTACGCCAACCAGTCGAAATCGGAGGCGTGGCACGAGTATCGTGCGGGATTGGACACGACCAAGGCCTTGCTCAATACGAATTTGTCCAAGACCCTGGCTGTCATCGAGAAAATCATCGCCGAACTCCGCGCCGACAGCGACAACGCCAATCAGTACCGTGCGTTCATCCAAACCCTGGAGGAGCGGTATTACGGTTCGCTCAAACAACTGCAGATCGAGTTGAATGGCTTTTTGAAACCCGCCAGCGTGGTGAAACTGGAATACGGGAGACTCGTAAACTCGGAGAAATTCAAAGTATTTATCAAACATAGCTACTCGCTCATCAAGGAAGGGTCATGAGAAAGGGAAACATGAATCGGTTGTGGATCGCCGGGCTGGTGGTGTGGACGGTCGCCTGCGGCGGGAAGAAAGACGTGACGCAATACATGACGTCGAAGGAGCACTACGAGTATGCTATGCGTTATTACAAGAAAAAGAACTGGACGAAGGCCCAGGAAGAATTTTCGCTCGTCACGTACAAGTACAGCGGTTCGGATGTTGCAGATGACGCCCAGTTCTATGTGGGAGAGTGCCTCTTTCAGTTGAAAGATTACGTCACGGCCGCGTCGGAATACGACCGTCTCGTGACGACGTTTCCCAAGAGTGAGTGGGTCGAAATGTCCATGTTTCGCCTCGTCATTTGTTATCTGGAGCTATCGCCAGGATTCCCGTTGGATCAGCGCTTCACAATCGATGCGCTAAACGCCATTCAAAATTTTCTGGATCTGTACCCGCAGAGCGAACGCCGGGCAGAAGTGGAAACGCACTTCAACAATGTCAAACTGAAATTGGCAACCAAACACTATGAAAGTGCGCGGATTTATCGAAAGCTGGGCGAATACGAGGCGGCGATCATTTATTACGATCAGGTGACAACGGATTATTACGACAGTCCGTTTGTCAAGTCTTCCAATTACTGGAAGGGGTACTGCTATTACAAACTCAAAGACTACGACAAAGCCCAGTTGGTTCTGAGCCGCTACCTGGCCGACAAGCCGGACAACGCCGATCTTGCGGAGGAGGCCGCGGACCTCCTGAAGAAAATCGAAGAACAGAAGCAGGATCGTCTGAAGACCGCGTCCAATCGCAATTAATGAACGTCGGTGTCTTTGGCGGGACGTTTGATCCCATTCATGTGGCACATTTGTTTGTAGCAGAAGCAGCCCGTGAAAGTGCCGGGCTGGACCGCGTGTGGTTCCTTCCTTCCTTTCGTCCGCCGCACAAGAATCCCGATGAACTCACGTCTTTTGTGCATCGACTGGCGATGACGCGACTGGCTGTAGAGGGTCATCCGGCTTTCGAAGTCAGTGACATCGAATCGCGCTCCAGCGATCCTTCGTATACCACCCACACTTTGGAACTCCTGCAACGCGAATATCCCGATTGGAATTGGTTCTTGATTCTGGGCGAGGATAGCCTCTGCGAACTGCATACGTGGAAGGATCCGCAGGTACTCTGTCGGCAAGCGCGGTTCATCGTATTCCCTCGTCCGCATGCGGACCGCTCACGTGTGGACCGTCAGTTTCTGGACAATTCGGTCTTTCTGGACCTCCCCGAACTCGACATCTCGGCAACCGACCTTCGAAAACGAATCCGGGAAGCCCGGTCGGTCCGCTATCTGGTGCCGGATCGGGTGCGCGTGTATATCGCCCAGGAAGGGCTGTATCGATGATTCGGATGTTTCGAGAGCTGGGGCCCTATCTTCGGCGGCACGGGGTGTTATTGCTCTTCGGCTTCCTCTTTGTCGTCGGAAAGAATCTATTCCAGTCTTCGGCGCCTCAAATCGTCAAAGAGGCCATCGACAGTCTGCACAAGACGCCGGAAGGACTGTGGTACTACGATCACGTCATCGTGTGGCTGCTGAAAGCGTTCGATGTGTCGGCGCTCACCGGTTTTATCATCGGTTTTGTGGGATTGGAAATTCTGCATGCGCTGTTTTTGTACGGAATGCGTCAAACGCTCATCGTGACGTCGAGAAGGATCGAATACGATCTGAGGAGCCGCCTCTTCGGCCATCTGCAAACCCTGCATCTTGGGTATTTTCAGTACACGCGGACGGGGGACCTGATGAACCGGCTGAACAGCGATCTGGGCGCGGTTCGCGATGTGCTGGGTCCCGGTATCATGTACACGGCCAATACGATCGTGTCGTTTTTCTATGTGGTCCCCATGATGATTGCCATCAGTCCGTCGTTGACGTTGTTGGCTTTTCTGCCGCTTTTTTTTCTTTCTTTCTTGATCCAGCGTCTGTCGCATCAAATCCATGTTCGTTCGGAACGGGTACAGGAAAAACTCTCAGACATCAGTTCGCGTGTGCAGGAAAATTTCAGTGGCATTCGCATTGTGAAATCTTTTGTTCGGGAGCAGCATGAAATCGAACAATTTCAAAAACTCAACGACGAGTACGTTGCTTTGAATCTGGGACTGGTGAAGGTTCGGGGGCTGATGATGTCGAGCGTGATGCTGACGATCGGTTCGAGCGTCGCCGCTCTTCTCTGGATGGGCGGTCGTCTGGTGATCGCGCAGGATGTCTCGCTCGGCGAATTCACGGCGTTCAGCTTTTACCTGGCCATTTTGATATGGCCGATTTTTGCGCTGGGATGGGTGATTAATATTTTTCAGCGTGGCAGTGCATCCATGAAACGTCTGATGGAAATCTTGTCGATCCAGCCGGGGATTGCCGATCGGTCCGGCGCAAAGCCCCTTCCGGCCATTCGCGGTCAAATTGAATTCCGTCGCCTGACCTTTTCCTACAACGGGCATGAGCCGGTGCTGAGGGACCTGTCTCTTCGGCTTGATGCCGGCACGACCCTCGGCATTGTCGGGGCGACGGGAAGCGGGAAGACGTCCCTCGTTCATCTGATTCCGCGCCTTTTTGACGCGCCTGAAGGAAGCATCCATATTGACGGCACTCCGATCCGCGAGATTCCCTTGGGTCAATTGCGCCAGGCAATCGGCATGGTCACGCAGGACACGTTTCTCTTCTCCGACACATTGTACAACAATCTGGTGTTTGGCGCTCCGGATGCAGATGAAGAAAAAGCGCAATGGGCGGCCGACGTCGCACAGCTGACAGAAACGATCCGCGAGTTTCCCAAAGGACTCCAGACGATCATCGGGGAGCGCGGAATTACCCTTTCCGGCGGACAGAAGCAGCGGCTGGCGATCGCCCGAGCGATCGTCAAGGATCCGAACATCCTGATCCTCGACGACGCCTTGTCGAGCGTGGATACCCGGACGGAAGAGGCCATTCTTCTGCGTCTCAAAGAAGTCATGAAACAGCGGACGTCGCTGATCGTCAGTCACCGCCTGCAGACCCTCCAATACGCCGATCACATCATCATGTTGGAGCAGGGTCGCATTCTCGAGCAAGGGACGCATGCAGACATGCTCCGTTTGGGCGGTGCATACGCCCGCCTGCATGCACGCCAGCAATTGGAAGAAGAACTGTCCAGCATCTGACCCTTTCCCGCCGATCCTTTTTGAATTGCGGCTGTATCCCCCGTTTTGGGAGTGCATTCTCGGAAAGTTCTCCTGTACGTTTGACCGTCATCATCTACGGAGGTTCCGATGTTCCGAAACATGCTCTCACTCTTCTGGCTCGTCGTCGCGGCTGCCGGAGCGCAAAATTCACAAAACGCTGCGGGGGACTCGTTGTTCACAGCGGGAAACTTCACGCAGGCGCTGGCCGCATTCGACATGGCTCTGAAGAACAACCCCAAAGACAGTTATGCAGCCATTCGGATCGGGCATTGTCACCAGGCATTGGGTCGGTATCCTGACGCGCTCCGCGCCTACGACCTGGCAGAGAAACTCGGATATCCTGCATTCGGAATTCTGTACAGACGATCCCGCGTGTATTCGCTCCTGAAGAACCCCGATGAGTCGTTGCGCTGGCTTCGGGACTTGGTCGCTGCGGGATTTCCGAATGTCTCGATGTTGAAGAACGAGAAGGACCTCGATTTTGTGCGCAGCGACAGACGCTTTGAGGCCGTTGTGGCCCGCGCAGACACCAATGCACGACCGTGCATGTTCATTCCTGAGTGGAGGCAATTTGATTTCTGGATCGGCGATTGGGATGTCTTTACCCCGCAGGGTCAACTGGCCGGACAAAATACGATCCAATTTGCATTGGACGGCTGTTTGCTGGTTGAGAATTGGACTTCAAGTCTGGGCGGATCCGGAAAGAGCATCAATTTCTACGATCGGGAAGAGAAAGCGTGGCGTCAAATCTGGGTTGCGAATAACGGTACGGTAACGGAATTTCAAGGCATCTACGACCAGACCGAGCGGGTCCTGAAGTTTAGATCCAGGCCGACTTCCGGAAGACAACCTCTGTACAAACTTTTCTTTTACCCTTTGACGGCCTCCACGGTGCGCCAGTATTGTGAGCAATCTACAGACGGTGGACAAACGTGGACCATCCGGTATGATTTTACCTACGTTCGCCGAGAGAATGCAAAAGAGGAACAATCCGAATGAAACAAATCCGATCCCTCTTCGTTTTCATTGCACAAGCGATGGAGGTGTCCGATGAGTAAAATACTGCTATTTGTATTTCTTGCCACGACGGCGTTCGCGGGCGACAAGAAATTTGAAAAATCCTTTCAGGTTTCCCCCGGCGGCACGCTTACGATCAAGACCGACGTGGGCAGTATCCGGATTGTGGGAACAACAGCCAATGAAGTGAAGATTTCCGCGACGGTGTGGGGGCGACAATCGGACGTGGATGGTTTTGAGTTCAACGCCGCCGAAGTGTCGGGCGGTATCGAAGTGACGGGGAAACTCCCCAGTCGATGGTTTCGCTGGTCAAGCAATATCGGTGCTGATTTTGTCATTCACGTTCCCAGGAACTACAACGTGGCCATGGAAACCGCCGGAGGCAATTTGGAAGTCCAGGACCTCCGCGGCGGTGTCTCAGGCGAAACTTCGGGCGGAAATATTGACGTGGTGAATGTCGAAGGGAAGATCACATTGGGGACGTCGGGCGGGAATGTGCGCGGCGAGAAGATAACCGGCGATGTTCGATTGGAAACGTCAGGGGGCCATGTGCGAATCACCGAGGTTCTGGGCGATGTGGAGGCGAGTACGTCCGGCGGCAATATCAAAGTTGCAGAAATCAGTGGCAAGGTCGACGTTTCGACTTCCGGTGGGCATATCGATGTGACGGTGAAGGATCCCTACAAAGGCGTGCGCGCCGAAACGTCGGGCGGAACGATTACGGTTACCGTTCCCAAGAGTATTTCAGCCAATCTGGATTTGGCCACGTCGGGCGGTGAAGTTCATTGTGATATGCCGCTGACGGTCGAAGGCAGAATCAGCGAGTCACGCGTTCGCGGCACGCTGAATGGCGGCGGTAATCTGATTTTTGCGCACACCAGTGGCGGAGACGTTCGAGTCCGCTCCGGCAAGTAGGTCTGGAGGCCCCTTTCCCAAGGGGCCTTTTTTTCTCCGTTTGTATTCTCCCTCAAGCGTGCTACTTTCGGCATCGTATGGCCATTTGGAAGATTTTCGGAATCTGGATCGTGCTGTGGCTGCTACCCTTCGGATGGGAGGCCGTCCCGTACTTGATGGACATTGAGGAATACGGCCTGCCCGGGGCGGGTGTTCACCGTGTGGCGGCGTGGGGGTCGCACATGTTGATCGGTGGAATTGCCATGTGGGACCGCCATCGTGTCCAGGATCCCGGTACGCGCGGTCTGGTGTGGTTCTATCACGTCCTGGCTATGATTACGACGACAGTCATCCTGTATGTGTACGTACGTGTCGCAGACTTCACATCGTCCCTGGGCGTTGCACAAGGGAAAGTGTGGTCGGACCCCGCCGAGATTGTGTCTGCCGCGGCCGCCTCTGTCTGGATTTG
Organism: uncultured Bacteroidota bacterium; assembly: GCA_964602985.1. Classification (GTDB taxonomy): domain Bacteria; phylum CLD3; class CLD3; order SB21; family SB21; genus CAYZJB01. The sequence continues at coordinate 150,032 of CAZRTJ010000003.1, read as the reverse complement.
GACCGTGATCTTGATCTTTGTTCCTTCGGTGTTTCATCGTATCGGTCATCACATGGGAAAAATGAAATGAAAAAGATCCTTTGGATATTGACGACCCTGGCAGGCGTCGCCATTCTGGTCCTCGCGGGCGGGGCCATGTGGTGGACGCATCGCTATGGGATGCTGGGACTGTATGCGTCGGGCGGTGTCTTGTCTGAAAATCAGTCCCACTACGACGTGCATCGCTACGACATTCGCGCACGCATCGATCCGGACACAAGATCCATCCAAGGGGACGTCGGGATCGAACTGACTCGCAAAAATGTCCAGACAGATCGGATCGAGTTGGATCTGGTGGATCGCTTGACGGTAAGCAGAGTCACGGTCAACGATGTGCCTGCGCCGTATGAGCACGCCGACAACAAGCTGATTGTGAACCTAGCCGCAGAACAGGATTCCCTGCTGGACATCCGCGTGGTGTATGGCGGACGGCCTCCCGAAGCCATCTATCCGCCTTGGATCGGCGGGTTTAACTGGTCGACGGATTCCGCCGGCTATCATTGGATCGGATTGTCCTGTCAGGGAGAAGGAGCGAAGGTGTGGATTCCCTGCAAAGATCATCCTTCCGATGAAGCGGACAGCGTGCGGCTCAGCATTACGGTGCCGAAACCTTATTTTTGCGCCTCCAATGGTCTTTTGACAAACATCGACTCGTCGACTTCGGACGGGATCACCTACACGTGGGAGACCCGCTACCCGATCAACAATTACAACATCACTTTGAATATCGGTCGATTTCTAAGTGTCGATACGACCTATCTCACCGAAGACAGTATCGCCATGCCGGTTGTTTTTTATTACCTGCCGCAGAGCGAGACGTATGCCCGAAGGCATTTGGAAATGGCCGTCGATATGCTCCGTACTTACCGCAAACTGTTTGGGGAATACGCGTTCGCCAGAGAGAAATTCGCGATCGTAGAAACCGCTTATCTGGGCATGGAACATCAGACGATCAATTCCTATGGCAACCGATTTCGTTATCAGACACTGAACGGCCATGTGTTCGACGAATTGATGCTGCATGAAATGGGGCATGAGTGGTGGGGCAATAAAATTACAGTTGCCGATTGGGCGGATTTTTGGATTCACGAAGGTATCTGCGTGTATGGCGAGGCTCTCTACCATCGCGAAAAAAGCGGTGAATCCGGCTATCATGAGCGGATGAATTCTGCGGCGCGGGGGATTACCAACAAAAGTCCCATCATTCCCAACCGTCATGCGCGCTCCACGGAGGCGTACACCTCAGACATCTACACGAAGGGGGCGATGGCCATGCACAGTCTTCGGTATCTCATGGGCGACTCTCTGTTTTTTCCCTTTGTCTATCGGCTCGCAGCAGATTCTGCCTCTCCACATTTTGTGTCCACCGACGATGTTCTGCAACGGGTGGCGAGGACTTCCGGAACGGTGGCGGTTGATTTCCTGTATCGCTTTTTGCATACGACGGAGATTCCGGAAGTACGAATCAAGAAGATCAGCGCTACAGAGTTTGAGATCCGTTGCAGTTACCGACTGCCCATGGATGTGCTGACGGATCAGGGTGTGTCGCGTCAGATGTTGGGTCCCGAACCCATTCGTGTTTCGTCATCGTACGTGCCTCGCATCGATGAGAGGAATTGGTATTACAAACGAGTGATGGAAGAACAGTGAGTCTATTGCATCAACGAATATGGGAGGTCGTACGCATCATCCCGCGTGGATGCGTGGCGACGTATGGCCAGGTAGCCGCCCTGGCCGGTCTGTCGGGTCAGGCGCGTCTGGTGGGCTACGCACTGCACTCCGCGCCAAAAGACCTCCGATTGCCCTGGCACCGGGTGATCAATGCAAAAGGTCAAATCTCGTTTCCTCGTGCCAGCGTGTCGTACCGGGAACAAGCACGCCTTCTGACCGACGAGGGGGTTGCGATCTCGCGGCGCCGTATTGATTTACAGATCTACGGATGGAATCCGCACGAACGATGATCCAGTCTTCCGACTACCATGCGTCCGGATGGAAGCGCAGTGCGCACCTCCAGACGATGTTTCCCGCACTCTTCCGAAAGATCCCCGTGATCCCCTACGAACGAGAGCGCGTAGAATTGCCGGACGGAGATTTTGTGGATGTGGATTGGTCGCGGGTGGGCGGGTCGTCCGTGGTTATCGTCCTGCATGGGCTCGAGGGCATGTCCACACGGGGTTACGTGATGGGAATGGTGCGTGCCGTGAACGCCATCGGGCTGGACGCAGTGGCGATGAACTTCCGCAGTTGCTCGGGAGAGATGAATCGACTGCCGCGTTTCTATCACAGCGGGGACACGGAGGATTTGCGGTGGATCGTGTCCAATCGACTATGTACCGAATATTCCGGCGTATCGCTTATCGGATTCAGCATGGGCGGCAATGTGATTCTTAAATATCTGGGGGAAGAAGGTGTGACGATTCATCCCGCGATCCGTAGGGCCGTCGCCTTTTCGGTGCCCTGCTACCTTCCGACAGGCGCGGCTGTTTTGGATCGACCGTCGAATTTTATTTATCTCCGTCGATTTCTCAACATGCTGAAGGAGAAGATTCGTCGCAAGGCTGCGCTTTTTCCCGGAGAGTTGACGGCAGAGGGCCTGGACCGGATTCGCAATTTCGAAGACTTTGATAATCGCTATACGGCTCCCCTCCACGGCTTCCGGGATGCGATGGACTATTGGGAAAAGTCGAGTTGTATCTACTACCTCAAGCCGATTGCCATACCCACGTTGATCGTGAATGCGGCCAACGATCCGTTTCTCTCCGAGCCGTGCTACCCTGTGAGCGAGTGCCGGGATCACGACCACGTGATTTTGGAAATGCCCCGATGGGGAGGACATGTGGGATTCATTGCGTCACAGAATTACTATTGGTCCGAACGACGAACAGTCGAGTTTCTCCAATCTTCTGAAAGGGATCGCTGATGGCGGATGTTGTCAAACCGGGAAAACTCTCTCTGTTTTCGCGCTTTTTGAACAGACTGGAGTGGGCAGGGAACAAACTGCCTCATCCGGTCATTTTGTTTGCCTCGTTTGCGATGGCGGTCGTCGTTCTTTCATGGTTGGTCAGTCTGACCGGAGCGCAGGCGATTCATCCCGGTACGGGAGAGATGGTTTCTGCGGTGAGTCTTTTGTCCGGAAATGGGCTTCGTTATATCATGACGAGCCTGGTGGAGAATTTCACCAACTTCGCTCCGCTCGGTACCGTACTGGTTGCGTTGCTCGGGATCGGAATTGCAGAGGGCTCGGGGTTGATCGGCAGCGTCTTGCGGCTGATGGTCTTGTCGGCGCCTCCGCGATTATTGACCGCGGTCTTGGTGTTCTGTGGCATTTGTTCCAACGCGGCGGCGGAAGTGGGCTATGTTCTGCTGGTCCCGCTTTCCGGCATGATCTTTCTTGCCGTTGGTCGACATCCGCTGGCGGGGATGGCCGCCACGTTTGCGGGTGTCTCCGGTGGGTACAGCGCAAACCTCGTTCTCGGGACAGTGGATCCGTTGCTGGCCGGTATTTCTCAAGAGGCGGCGCGCATTATTGATCCCACCTATTCGGTGAACCCGGCGTGCAACTGGTATTTCATGTTCGTTTCCACCTTCGTCCTGACTGCCGTGGGGACGTTCGTCAGCCAGAAAATTGTGGAACCGCGATTGGGGAAATACACCGGAGACGAACGTCCCATGTCGATTGATCCACTGTCCCCGCAGGAGAAACGCGGTCTTCGGTACGCGGTGATGGCGGGAGGGATCATCGTCCTGCTCTTGTCGGTGAGTGTATTTCCGGGCGGAGTCCTGCGCAATCCCGACAACGATGGTTTTCTGGACTCGCCCTTCATGAGTGGGATTGTGGCCATCGTCTTTTTGTCATCGGCTCTGGTCGGAACTGCGTATGGAATCGGCGCGGGCACGATCAAGAAGAATGGAGATATCGCGGATTCCATGGGCAAAGCCATGGCAACGCTCGGTTCCTATATTGCATTGGTATTTTTTGCCGCTCAGTTCGTTGCCTACTTCAACGAATCCCAGCTTGGGTTGCTCTTTGCGATCAAAGGCGCCGACATCCTGAAGGGAATCGGTCTCGCCCCGATTCCGCTGTTACTGATCTTTATTGTGGTTGCTGCCAGCATCAATATGCTGATGGGCAGCGCCTCGGCAAAGTGGGCGATCATGGCTCCGGTCTTCATCCCGATGTTCATGCTGCTGGGATATTCTCCCGAGGTCACGCAGGTGGCGTATCGCATCGGCGATTCCACCACCAACGTAATCTCACCCATGATGTCTTATTTCGCCCTGATTGTCGCGTTCTTTCAGCGATACAGCAAAGACGCTGGATTGGGGACACTGATCTCCACGATGATGCCCTACAGCATCGCCTTTCTGATTACGTGGTCGATCTTGTTCGCGCTTTTTCTGGGATTCGACATACCCGTAGGTCCGGGCGTCCGTCTGCACCTGAACTAACTTATCCGCCGATCCGCCGCCGTTTGGTCATGTACTCCAGCAAGGCCTTGTCATACGCCACGGTCGTATCGAGCAGAACGTAGTCGATGTGATGTTCGTGACACTGCCGACGGTAGTGGTCGAGGAATGAACGCATATGCGCTCGATAATCGGTGCGGATGTGCCAGGGCTGCGTGTGGATCCGGTCCTTTGTTTCGAGATCCTCAAAGACCACGTCGCCGCTGTACGCGAAATCCCTTTCCTGTGGATCGAGCACATGAAAGACGATCACCTCATTGCGTCGATGACGAAAGTGTTTGAGACCCATCATGATCTTCTCCGGGTCGTCGAGCAAATCGCTGATCAGAATGACGAGGCCCCTGCGGCGAATCCGCTCAGCGATCTCATGTAGGATCGGCGCCATCGCCGTTTCGTTGTGCTCGCGTTCATTGACGAGCACCTCTTCGATCGTACGAATGTAACTGAGCGTCGAACGTGGGGGAAGGAAACGGCGAATCTGACTGTCGAACAAGGTCAACCCCGTGGCATCCCGCTGGTGAATCATGAGATACGACAGAGCCGCGGCCAAACAGGACCCGTATTCGAGTTTGCTGATCTGTCCGGAGGCAAACGTCATGGAGTTGCTCGTGTCCAGGAGGATGTACGCTTTGAGATTCGTTTCTTCCTCGAATCGCCTCACATAATACCGTCCCGTGCGACCATAGACTTTCCAATCGATGGTGCGGATTTCATCTCCGGGCATGTATGGACGATGTTCTGCAAATTCCACGCTGAATCCGTGATAGGGACTCTTGTGGAGGCCGGTCATGAACCCTTCCACGACGAGCCGGGCTTTCAGTTCCAGATTGCTGAGCCGGGCGACGGTTTGCGGGTCGAGGATTTTCTCAGAGAGATTCAGGGAAGGTCCTTTCCGGCAATGATCCTTTCAGACCAGCGGACGTACTTGTGTAGTTTTTGCAGGACGTGAAAGGCTGCGACTTTGAAGTTCTTGACCACGGAAGCTGACATTTCGCTTTCCACATCCGCGATTTGTTGACGGTACATAGGGAGAAGGGTGGTCTGGAAGTATTTCGGATAGCGCAGATTCCGTTCGACGTAGCGATGGTTTTCGTATCGGAAAATATCATACCATGCAACGGGAGCGCCGGGATTGTAGACGCTTCGCGTGCACGTAATGATCTCATGGATCCCATCGCCGTCCACGTCCTGCGGGCGGGCAAACGGTCCGAAGTCATGAATGCGGTACTTTCCTTCCGCATAGTGGAGTACGACTGTGGTATTTTGCCCCCAGGCATTTCCAAAATCAAAAAACCGGAGAAAGACGTCGTGGCCAGACGTGCCGTCGGAATTGATAATTCGGATGTCGTTTTCATGAAAAGAGTTGAGCAAGTACGACTTTTCCAAAGCCAGATGGAAGCCGTCAGATTCACGCTCCAGGATTCTCACAAAGCACTTGTCTTCTGTAATTTCCGATGTCCGCCGCATGCCGACGATTAGCAATTCCGGGTTGGCATCGCCATTGATGTCGATGTCGTACCCCCGCGTTTCGCCGACATACCAGACACCGGGATCCGGGGTTTCGGAAGGAGAGATCAAGCGGAGGTTCAGCAGTTCCGACTGTCGATACGCGCGAAAAGTGGCTCGAAACGATCTCAGGATTCGTTGAGAAATCGTCGTGGCTGCGGATACCGATAAGACCTCCACCGTCGATGCATTGCTGTCGCCGACAAATGGTGAGGGGATGTACGATATCTCGGCCAGTGAGTCCCCGTCAAATCGACTCCACGGCACGTCGCTTCGTTCGCGGACGGAAGCCGTCAGCCGGTAGCCGTGCATGCCGGAAAGCGTGGAGAGTGTGTCGATGGTTCGAAATTCCGAACTCAGGTAGGTGTGGCGCCGATGGAATGTCGTGATCAGATATTCATCCATGGGCAGTCCGTTTTTCGGTGTGGGCTCCGTCACGGCTCGAATAGAAACGAAGCCTTGTGCGTCCGGGGAATGGATTTCGACCCCATCGGTGTGCCGCGTCACGTTCCATCGGGCGGGTATGTCCACCGTGAAGCCGTACGGCACATTGGAATACGAGGTCCACTCCTCGGGCTCGTCGACCGTCCCGACGCTCTGGACGGGATGACAGATGAGCAGGTTAAACGTGTAGAACACGAATAACGTGCAACCGTATGTCAGGCTTCGAACGAATGTCCCCGTCGTTCGCATGACCCGCTCCTGTCGGGGTTAGGATTTTAATTGTGCCAGACAGCGGCACGCATGCTCATGAAATTGTGCGTCGGTGGTTGTCCGTACGAACAGGTTGTGAAAGACCTGTGGATCGCCGTCCCGGTATCGGGTCATGACAAGAGGCGCGCCGCTCTCTCGCATCGCGTGCGCAAACGTCACGTCAAACGCCCGGCTCAGGTCAATCACAACGTCAAAATTTCGCTGACGCAGTTTCTCGACGATTTCCTGCCGGACTACTTTTGAGAAACGAAGTTCTCCCTTGCCGATGAAATGCAGATCGCGGGAAAATAGAGATGCGGCGTTTCGCAATTCCACGGGACAATCCGTGGGCAGAAGAAAATCGATGCGTGCATCCGGATACAGCCCGCGAATTCCATTCAACAGCGTGGCGAGTTGCCGCGTATCCGATGAGGCCGTGGCGTGGATCAGGAATCGCTTGCATTGTGCTGCTGCCGAGCGGTAGTCCCTCATCGGTGCGTCGCGGAATCGACGGATGTAGAAGCGCGTGGTGAGATATTTGATCACAGCAGTCATGTTACATGCGAATATCGATATAAAATCGTTCCCGGATCCGGCCCAGCCACTTCTCCATTTCCAAGCCCTGTTTGCGATTGAGGGCCATCGATTCGATGGCCTGCCAGTCGTCGCGCAGAGTCAGAATTCGTTCAAGACGTCGGTCATTCAGTCGGATGATGTGGTATCCCGTGACCAGGCTGGATTCCAGTGGTTCAGATATTTGTCCAACCTCCAAAGCCTTGGCCGCCTGCAGAAACACCTTGTCCTGCAAAGTTGTCAATTCGATCCACCCGAGATTTCCTTGGTTGCCTTTCTTGGCGGGGTCGTCCGAGAACTTGACGGCAGCCGTTTCAAATGTCATCGTGTTGTCGACAATGTCTTGACGGATCGAAGCAAGTTTTTCTTTGGCGCGTTCTTTGTCGAGATTCGTGGTCTTGACTCCGATCAGGATGTGTTTCGTATGGATTTTATCGCCGGAACGTCCCAGCAGTTGGATGATGTGGTAGCCGAATTGCGTCTTCACCAAATCGGAGACCTGGCCTTCCTCCAGTCGGACCGCGGCGTCTGCAAATTCCTTCACAAAATCAGCACGATTGAACCAACCGAGGTCTCCGCCTTTGCGAGAAGATCCGGGATCCGAGCTGTATGCCTTGGCCAGTGCGGAGAAGTCGCCTCCTTTTTGACGAATGGAATCCAAGAGCAACTGGGCAAAGTCCCTGGCTTCGGCATACGCCGAATCGCCGGGTTTGACCTCGAGCAGAATGTGGGACAGATTGACCGATTCGCCGACTCGAGGGAGGCTGTCTTTGTAGGTTTGGAAGAACTGTTCGACTTCCGATCGCGAGACTTTGATGTCGGAGAATCGAGACGACTGAATTTTTTGCGTGAGCAATTGCTTCCGGACATTCACGCGATACAATCGTCGCAACTCGCTGATCTTCTTGCCCAGGATCTTTTCCAGAGCTTCTTCGCCGCCGGCTTGTTCCACCCGCTGCTGAATCTGCTGGTCCAGTGTCCCATCCACTTGAGCGTCGTCGACCACGATGCTGTCGACCTTCGCCTGTGCGAGCAGAACTTTCTGGTTAATCAGGCTTTCCAAAATTCTCTTTTCCAACCGACGGTAAGCTTCCTTGTCTTTTTCGGGATCCACCTTCTGATTGACAGCCTCGAAGTACGCGTATTGTTGAACTTCCGACATCAGGATAATCTCGTCATCCACGACAGCAGCGATCTTGTCGATGAGCTGGCGTTCCTGACTGTGGAGGGACACCGCCGCCAGGCAGATCATGGCAAACAGCCTCATTCGTCTAATCCTTTGTTCTCCAGTTACCGATCCGGACGCAGGTAGGAAACGACCGGACGTGTGTGTTTCTGATTGTACTCTCTATTCGTCGATTCGGTCGTCAGTTCAGATCGACCCAGACCGACTTGACCTGCGTATAAAATTCGTAAATGGCCTCCATGCCGCATTCCCGCGTAAATCCGGACATCTTGTAACCACCGTATGGCATGGCGGGGTCGTACATGTTGTATGTGTTGATCCAGACGGTGCCGGCCTTGAGCCGTCGCGCAAGTGTGTGCGCCTTCTTGACGTCGCGGGTCCAAATTCCCGCGGCGAGCCCGTAGTAACTCTCATTGGCTATTCGTACGGCATCGTCAAAATCCCGAAATCGCATGCAGGACAAGACAGGTCCGAAGATTTCATCCGTCGCGATCTTCATGCTGTTGTCGACATTCGAAAAGACGGTCGGCTGGAAGTAATAACCGTCTGTCCCCACCCGGGCGCCTCCCGCCGCCAACGATGCTCCTTCTGCCTTTCCCGACTCGACGTAGCTTTCGACTTTCTGCAGTTGTTGCCGGGAAGTCAGCGGACCCAGTTTCGTCTCCGGATTGAGTGGATCACCCGGAACCATCTTGGAGGCACGCGCCGCCAACTTCTCGACGAATTCGTCGTACCGGTCCTCCTGCACCAGCAACCGAGAGCCCGCCGTGCACACTTCGCCCTTGTTGTAGAAAATCGCGGAGGCCGCTGTCTTGACCGTGAGATCGATGTCCGAATCGGAAAAGACAATATTGGGAGACTTGCCGCCCAGCTCGAGCGACAACCTTTTCATGGTCTGTGACGCTGATCGCATGATCTCCTGACCCGTCGTGGTCGATCCCGTAAACGCGATGCCGTCCACATTGGGATGGGAAACGAGCGCGGCGCCCGCCGTCTTGCCCAGACCGGTCACGACATTGAAGACCCCTTCGGGAAAACCCGCTTCCGCGAAGAGTTGTGCCAACTTAAGCGTGCTCAGCGGGGTGAACTCAGATGGCTTCACGACGACAGAATTGCCCGCCGCGAGCGCGGCGGCAATTTTACGCGCGGCCGTGATCAGTGGGAAATTCCATGGAATGATCAAACCGATCACCCCCAGGGGTTCTCGCAACGTGTAATTGAAGAAATTGCCGCCTACCGGAATGGTTTCGCCTTCGATCTTGGTCGCCGCACCTGCATAGTAAGCGAAAATATCCGAGGTCACCGGGATTTCGATATTCTTCGTCTCGGAAATCGGCTTGCCGCAGTCAATCGTCTCGAGGTACGCAAGTTCGTCCGCGTTCTTCATCACCAGTTCGCTGACTTTCCACAGTAGTTTTCCACGCCGGCTCGCACTTATGCCGGCCCATTTGCCCGTATCGACAGCCTTACGCGCCGCCTGGACCGCCAGATTGACGTCAGTCGAGTCTCCCTCGGCCACAGCGATTATGGTCTTGCCCGTGGCAGGATTGATCGTGTCAAAAGTTCTGCCACTTGCAGATGCGCAGAAAACATTGTTTATAAATAGCTTAGTCGAAACAATGTCAAAATTCTTAACATCCCCAGACACGATTGTTAAAACTCCGGTGGATAAGTATTTTATCGGTCGTATGTTGTTGTTTTATAACGAAATAAAATACCAGCGTGGGTAGCAAAAGTCAAGGACTTTTCGCGTGTCTTAACAAGTTATCCACACATCATTTCTTTGTCATTCAGCCTTTTTTTCCTTGACAGACAAATCGTTCTGATGGATCGAGAAGGTCCAGCGTACGTTGCCGTCGACATCCACCGTCTCGACGGTCATGCGCCGGTCCTTGCGGGCGCCGGAAAACTTCAGCAGACCGAACGAATGTTTGTCAAACACGAGGCTTTCTTTGATTCGCATGGGATTATCAATCTTACTTGCGCCTTCAAAGAGTCCGGCGGTGAGGGAGGAGGAACTGTAATCGTAGAACGGATAGAAACCGGCGTCTTCCTGTTTGTTCATTTCCGAAAAATGGACATCTCCTGAGATAAAGAACACGCCCGGGACCTTGTACTCGCGGATGAATTGCAGCAGGTCGTCGCGTTCGGTGCTATGCAAATTGTAGGATTCGTGGTTGGTATGGCGATTCAGCACCTGACTTCCGCAGACGACGATCTTGAACGGAGCCCGGCTGAACAGCAGGGCGTCTTTCAGCCATTGCAACTGTTCGCGGCCGAGCAACGGCTTGTCCGGTCCGTCTTTCTGGCGTTGTGGAGCCCGGTAGAATCGGTCGTCGGTCATGAAGAAGTCCACGTCGCCCCAGGTGAACTGAAAAAACACACCCGGCAGACTCGTCATTCCGTACGCAGGGTTACCCCAATAGAGTTTGAAAACGTCCAACGAGAGATCTTTGTGGATGAATCCCCGGTCGCTGTCATTGGGTCCGTAGTCATGATCGTCCCAGACGGCGTACTGTGGACAGGCGGCCAGGAAGGGCTGAAGTTCGGGCAGGCTTCGGGAGTGCCGGTATCGGTACATCATGCCTTTGCGGGTGTTCCAGTCCACTTCGCGCAGATACACATTATCCCCCATCCAGACCATGGCGTCGGGTTTCTGATCGGTCATGATCCGAAAGATCTGATAATCGCTTCCGTACGGAGTTCCCGGTCGGTCGAATTCCGGATCGTTAACGTAGGCACAAGATCCGATGGCGATTGTGAAGTTCGGCGGATCTGTACGCCATTCCCACAGAGGCTGGGTCTTGAAGGTGAGACCCTTTCTGGCCGTCTTCCCGTCCACCAGGACGTCGTAGACGTAAGTCGATCCGGGAGTCAGCGCATTGATGACGACGTGAGCGATGCAGTCCCGATCTTCCTGAGTCGCTACCGGTCGTGTGGTCGTCTGTGTTTTCGATTCGCCTTGCTTGAAATATCGGATCTGAACAGGCGCGGGCCTTTTGGTCTGGATCCAGATGAATACTTCTCGTTTCTCCGCATAGCCCAGCATCGGACCGGATTGGATCGGATCGTCCGAAGAGCGACCGGCGATCGTTATCGTCAGGACAAGAATCAGTACTCGGATCATGCCGCCTCTCGTGGATTATTTACAAAGAAAATTCTGCGGTGGGACAACTACAGTTTCAGTTTGGCCATGTTGTCCCTGACGTCCTGTGCAGATTTGTCCAGCGCGGCTTGTTCCTCCGCCGAGAGTTTGACGGAGAGGATTTTTTCCATGCCCTTCTTGCCGATGGTAATCGGCACACCGCAGAAGACGTCGCGCTGACCGAATTCGCCTTGCAGCCACACGGAGCAGGGAAGTACGCGTTTCTTGTCTTTGACGATGGACTCGATCATCTGCACAGCCGAAGCGGACGGAGCGTAGTACGCGGAGCCTGTACCCAGATACTTCACAATTTCGGCGCCGCCGTTGGCTGTCCGATCGACGAGGCGTTGGATGGTGGTCTGATCCATCAGTTGCGGGAGCGGAATGCCGGATACCGCGGTGTAGCCGGGCAGCGGCACCATCGAATCTCCGTGTCCGCCGAGCACCATCGCCTGGACGTCTTCGACGGAAACTCCGAGTTCCATCGCGATGAACGCGCGGAATCGCGCCGAATCCAGCACGCCCGCCATGCCGATCACCCGCTCACGTGGAAAACCGGACACTTTGTATGCGACATAGGTCATGACGTCCAACGGGTTGGTCACCATGACGAGAATACAGTCGGGAGAACGCTTGACAACTTCCTGTGTGATTCCCTTGATGATGTCCGCGTTCTTCAGGAGAAGATCGTCGCGGCTCATGCCGGGTTTCCGTGCCAGTCCGGCGGTGATCAAGACGATGTCCGATCCTGCGGTCTCATCGTATCCCTGCGACCCGGTCATGCGGGCGTCAAAACCTTCGACAGGCGCGGACTGATACATGTCGAGGCTCTTTCCCTGCGGCACGCCTTCGATGATGTCTACCAACACAACGTGCTGGGCCAATTCTTTCTCGGCAATCCTCTGTGCGGCTGTTGCGCCTACATTGCCGCCGCCTACTACGGTTATTTTCATGTGTATTCTCCCATGTGAGTAGTAAAGGGTCATCCCGAAATCGGGGGAGAAAATAAATAACCGACTCGAAAGAACCAAATGGTCTTTCGAGTTCCCCTCCGATGCCCGACGGGCGACGTCAAAACAACCTTTGTATTCCATAATGTGAAACACTTATATTTTCGCCGGTATCACTCAGTTCCAACCCTGTCCATTTTCGGATGACCCTCGTGTGGGCGTCGTGAGAAGGAGATTCTGATGAATCAGGTTCTCGATTTGTTGGCGGCGATTCCGGACATTTTGTACATCGTGGAGAACAACGGAGACCCGCTCGGGGGTCGATTTCAATTTGTCAGCGCGGGTACCCGGGGAATGCTTGGATACGAGCCTGCAGAAATAGTCGATTCGCCGAAACTCTGGGCAACGCTGATTCATCCGGATGATTTGGCCGATCTCCTGACAGCAACGCTGGATGCCTACGCGTCTCGAGCTTCCATCACGCGTCGGTATCGTGTCCGCCACAAGTCGACGGGAGCCTACGTGCGAGTAGAAGACACCATCGTCCCGAAGGATGACGGGTCTGGCGAGATTGTCGGTCATTACGGCGTTCTGCGCGACGTGACGGGCACGGACCAGGATTCCTCTCGCCGCGCCCATGACTTTCTTGCCACGGCGCTCGCCCAATCACCCGCCGGTATTCTCATCGCCAGCGCTCCGGACGTGCGAATTCGTATCGCCAATCCGGCCGCCTACCGGATTCGCGGAGGAGACCGCAAGCTGCTGACCAACATCGAGGTGTCTGAACACGCCATCCGGTGGCAGACGTATCGGCCGGACGGCACGCCGTATCCGTCGGAGGAATTGCCGCTGTCCCGGGCGATCCTTCGCGGCGAGATCACGCAAAATGAGGAAGTGATCATCCGCGACGAGGGTGGCGTCGATCACTGGGTCAGTGTCAACGCCGCTCCGATTCGAGACGAAGAAGGGCGAATTACGGACGGAATCGTGATCTTCCATGACATCAGCGCTCGCAAACGAGTCGAACAGGAAATTCATCTCCAGAAATCTCTCAACGATTCTCTGATCAACAGCCTGCCAGGCGTGTTCTACCTGTTTACAGACGAAGGCAAGTATCTGCGCTGGAACGAAACGCTGGAACGTGTGACGGGATATCGTGGAGAAGAGATTCAAGACATGCATCCGCTGAATTTCATCCCCACAGAGGAGCACGACTTCATTCGCGAACGCATCGCCCAGGTATTCTCGACAGGTCATGCCACGGCAGAATCCCATCTGGTGACCAAAGACGGCAGACGCATTCCGTATTACTATACCGGCGCCCGCATTGTCGTGAATGGCAAGCTGTGCCTGGCGGGCGTAGGCATCGAGATCACCGAACGAAAGGCGGTGGAGCAGACGCTTCGGGATAGCGAAGAGAAATTCCGTATGCTGTCGGAGGCTTCACTGGAGGGACTGGCTGTTTTGGAACGTGGAGTGATCATCGAAGCGAACCGGGCGATGGCAGGCATGTTTGGATATGAACTGGAAGAGTTGATTGGCAAGTCCCCGCTCGAATTGGCCGCACCCGAATCGGTTGAACTCATACGACGGAATGTGCAAACCGGATATGACCAGCCTTACGAGGCTGTCGGCTTGCGCAAGGACGGCTCCCGTTTTTCTGCTGAAATTCACGGACGCTCTTTTCGATACATGGGTCGCGAAGTTCGCATCAGTGCGTTACGGGATCTCACAGCCCGCAGGCAAGCCGAAAAATCTCTGCGAGATCTCTCGCTGGCAGTCAACGCCTCGGGCGACATCGTGTTCATGACAGACACATCGGGCATCATCACATCGGTGAATTCCCAGTTTACGGATTGGTACGGGTATACGGCCGAAGAAGTTGTCGGAAAGACGACCCCGAGGATCCTCAAGAGCGGTCATCAAGGGCAGGACGTCTACGAAGAATTTTGGCGCACCATTCTGCGTGGAGAGCTCTTTCGCGGACAGGTGGTGAATCGTGCCAAAGACGGCAGATTTATTTGGATTGAAGAAACCGTCAGTCCCTTCCTCGACGAACAGGGAGCGATTGCAGGTTTCCTCGCCATTCAGCGCAACGTCACAGAGCGAAAACGGACGGAGGAAGAACGCGAAGTCGCCTACCGGATCAGCCAATACATTACCACGACGGCCAATCTGGAAGCCCTTTTGTGCTCCATCCATCTCGAGATTAAAAAACTCATGTATGCGGAGAACTGTTACATCGCGCTGTTTGATCCGAAAACGGAGATGGTGTCCTTCCCGTATTTTGCAGACCAACTGGATCCGCCGCCGCCGCCTCGCCAGAGAAGAAGAGGGTACACCGAATATGTGCTCCGCACGGGAAAACCGCTGCTGCTGACCCCGGAAAAAAGCGCAGACCTGATCCGTACACACGAAGTGGAATTGATCGGATCCGCACCCGAGTCCTGGCTGGGTGCTCCGCTCTTTCATCTGGCCAAGCCTATCGGGGTACTCGTCGTGCAAAGCTACGATGCGAAACGCGTTTATACGCCGCGGGACGAAGCCGCGCTCGCTGCGATTGGGAATCAGGCCGCGTTCGCCATCGAGCGCAAACGGGCGGAGGAGGCCCTGATCGACAGCGAACAGAGGTACCGCTCCGTCGTCGAAACAGCGCTCGACGTCATTTATTCGCTATCCATTCGAGATGGCGCGATCACGTCGCTGAACCCTGCATTTGAATTGATCACCGGCTGGTTACGAGAAGAATGGATTGGCAAACCGTTCGTTTCACTCATTCATCCCGACGATCGGGCGCTGACCGTAGACATTCGGGAGCGAATCACTCGTGGCGAGAGAATGCCGCCGTATGAATTGCGTGTCCGAAAGAAGACCGGCGAGTATCTAACCGCGGAGTTTACCAGCATGCCCGAGGTTCGAGACGGCCGGGTCGTCGGGGTATTCGGAATCGTTCGTGACATTACCGAACGCCAGCAGGCAATCCATGCCCTGCACGAGAGCGAAGAGCGATTCCGAAAACTGTTCGAAGAATCCAACGTGTCGGTGACAATTCATGACAAGGACACTGGAGAAGTGGTCGATGCCAACGCAAACGCCGTGCGCAGTTATGGATTGACCACCGTAGAGGAACTGAAGCAAAACGAATTCTGGATGGAACCTCCGTACTCCGCCGTTGAGGCGAAGGAGTGGGTTCAAAAGGCCTATCGCGAGGGAGCTCAGCGATTTGAATGGTGTAATCGCCGCAAGACCGGGGAAATCTTCTGGGAAGACGTCCGCCTGAGCCGTATCACGATCAACAGTGTCGAACGCGTTTTGGCGTCGGCGATCGACATCACCGAGCGCAAACGCGCGGAAGCCATCCTGGAAGCTTCTGAGCGCAGTTACCGCGGACTTTTTAATACGGTCGACGACGCGATTTACATCCAGGATTCCGATGGAAAATTTCTTGACGTGAACGAGGGGGCCGTCAAGATGTACGGGTATCCACGCGACTATTTTGTTGGCAAGACCCCCGAATTTCTTTCGGCGCCCGGGAAGAATGATTTGTCGGAAACGATCCGGGCTCTGGGGAGAGCCTTCAAGGGCGAATCGATTCAATTTGAATGGTGGGGCGTTCGTGCCAACGGAGAGATCTTTCCCAAGGAAGTGCGGCTGAAAAAGGGCCTGTATCTGGGACGAGACGTCGTCGTCGCGATCGCTCGTGACATTACGGAACGAAAGCGAAGTGAGCTGGAGTCGGAATTGCTTCATTCCATCACGATGGCGGTTTCCCAGGTGGAAGATATTCAGTCTGCGCTGGGAAGTGCGATCCGCATGGTGTGTGAGGCGACGAGTTGGCCTTTGGGAGAGGCATGGCTTCCGGATGCGGATGGCGCGCGTCTCGTCTATGCCGAGGGTTGGACGTCGGATTCCGAGTTGCTGAGTCAGTTTCAACAAGTCAGCCGGCCGTTCACGTTCTCGCCCGGCATGGGTCTTCCGGGTCGCGTGTGGTTGACCAAGCAACCGACCTGGGTCCGGAACGTCACGCTCGATCCTAATTTTCCCCGAGCGTCAGTGGCTCGGGCCGCCGGACTGAAATCTGCCGTGTCCATTCCAGTGGTGGCGAAGGATGAAGTCGCGGCGGTACTCGAATTCTTCATGACGGAGGAACGCGAAGAAGACCGACAGTTGATCAAGCTCGTTTCCTCCGTCGCCGCCCAATTGGGCTCGTTGATCCTGCGCAAACGTTCCGAACAGGAGGTGCGGCAGAATGAAGAGCGCTTCCGCACAGTTGCCGAACGGACCGGACAATTGATCTACGACTACACTGTCACGACAGGGGCGATTCGCTGGGCGGGAGGGATTGAACAGATCACGGGATACACCTCGGCGGAGTTTCAATTATTCGATATTCGCCTGTGGGAAGAGCAGATCCATCCCGAAGACCGGGCCCGGGCGCTGGCGCTGCTGGATCGGTCGATGAAGGATCACACGCCGTATCGAGTCGAGTATCGTTTTCGTACCAAGAGCGGCGCGTACATCTTTGTCGACGATAACGGCGTTTTTCTGTACCATGCCACCGGCCAAGCCTACCGCATGCTGGGCACGATGAGCGACATTACGTGGCGAAAACAGGCGGAACGGGCATTGGCGGAATCTGAGCGTCTGCGAGGTCTCATCCTGGCATCGACCGGGGAGGGAATTCACGGCTTGGACGCGGAAGGGAATATTCTGTTTGAAAATCCCTTTTCCTTGCAACTCTTTGGTTGGCAGCAAGGTGAGATGATCGGACGGCATGAGCACACGCTGATTCATCATCATCGCGCCGACGGGAGTGTCTATCCCGTTACAGAATGTCCGATTTACCGTACGTTGCGTGACGGGGAATCCCGATACGTTCAGGACGACGTGTTTTTCCGCAAAGACGGCACCAGCTTCCCTGTCGAGTATACCTGCTCGGCGATGAAGGATGACGGAGGAGCGATCACAGGTGTGGTGGTGAATTTCCGTGACATCACGGAACGGAAGCAGGCCGAGCAGGCGCTGCGTCAAAGCGAGGAGCGGTACCGAAAACTATTCGAAGACGATCTGTCCGGAAACTACATCGCGACTGCCGACGGGTGGTTGCTGGATTGCAATCCGGCGTTCCTGCGGATGTTTGGACTGTCGACGCAGGACGAAGCTCTGCAGATGAACATGGAAAAGCTCTACCTGAGTCCGGATCACCGGCAGGAATTCGTTCTGCAATTGCAGCGCGAAAAAAGTATGTTGCAGCGCGAGCGGACGATGAGGCGTATCGACGGCCAGGTGATTCACGTGATGGAAAATGCCGTGGGCACGTTTGACCATCAGGGCCGCCTGACAAAAATCACGGGATATCTTTCGGATGAAACCAAGCGTAAGTCTCTTGAGGAGCAGTTGATCCAATCTCAAAAGTTGGAAAGTCTGGGGACGATGGCGGGCGGACTGGCGCACGATTTTAATAATATTCTTGCGATTATTATGGGGCATTCCTCGGTGATCCGCGACCGTACGATGGATCCCGCTCGATACTCCCAGAGTCTGGACGCGATCACCAAAGCCAGTCAGCGCGGTGCGGCGCTCGTACGACAGCTTCTGACCTTTGCGCGAAAGACCGAGCTGGTTTTTACGGCGTTGTATGTGAATGACGTCATCCGTGAGAATCGCAAATTGATACAGGAAACTTTCCCCAAGAACATTACAGTGACAACCGAGTTGGATGCGGACATTCCGATGATCGTGGGCGACGCGACACAGATTCACCAGGTGATTCTCAATCTCTGTATCAATGCCCGGGATGCCATGCCCGGAGGAGGGAAGTTGATCATCTCCACGCGCACGGTCGACGGCGGGACGATTGCGGCCCGGCACCCGCAGGCAGAACCCCGAGCCTATGTGGAACTCTGCGTGCAAGACACGGGCGTCGGTATGGACGAGGGCACGCGCCACCGGATCTTTGAACCGTTCTTCACGACCAAGGGCGTCGGCAAAGGCACCGGTCTGGGTCTGTCGGTGGTGTACAGTATCGTCAGTACCCACAACGGGATGATCGATGTTCAGAGTGAATTGGGACGCGGTTCGACGTTTCTGGTCTATCTGCCTGCGCAAGGGGGGCCAGCCGACGACAACGTGGCGAGCGCTCTGGCGGAACAACCGCTTCCCGGTGGAACGGAAACCCTGCTGCTCATCGAGGACGAAGAACTGGTGCGCGATTTTCTGGTCGAACTGCTGGAATCGAAAGGCTACCGTGTCGTGTATTCGGCGGACGGCGAAGACGGGGTTGCCAAGTTTAGACGGCATCGCAAGGAAATCGCGGCCGTCATTTCGGATTTGGGACTGCCCAAGTTATCGGGAGAGGAAGTGGTCCGGCAGATCCGAGCACTGGATCCACACGCACGGATCCTATTGGCCAGCGGCTTCATCGACCCGGATGTAAAATTGTCGCTTGCCGAAATTGGCGCGACAGAATTCATCCAGAAGCCCTATCTGTTGGAGGAAATTCTTAAGAAAGTTCGGCAGGTTATTGACGCCGGACGGGACGGAAAAACAAAAAAGCGGACTCAGAAGTAGATTCCGAATCCGCTGCAAAAATGCCGCGAAGATTGGGCGCTAGGCGTCGGTCTTCGGATAGACGCTGACTTTCACTCGCTGTTTGTCTTTCTGTTCGAACTTGACGATACCGTCTGCAAGCGCGAAGAGCGTATCGTCGCTGCCTTTGCCGACGTTGTGACCAGGGTGGATTTTCGTTCCCCGCTGACGAACAAGCACGTTGCCGGCCAGTACCATCTGACCGCCATATCGCTTGACGCCCAGGCGTTGACCCTGGCTGTCGCGGCCGTTTTTCGTTGACCCGAGGCCCTTCTTATGTGCCATGCGTTACTCCTTAGACGCTGATGGAGTTGATTTGAACTTCCGTGAATTGCTGACGGTGGCCTTTCTTCTTTTGGAAGCCTTTTCGCCGGACCTTCCGGTAATGGATGACTTTGTCACCCTGACCGTGTTGCAACACCGTCGTCTCGACTTTCGCACCTTTCACGGTAGGCATCCCGACTTTGGGATCGCCATTTCCGGAAACCAGCAGCACGTTTTCAAACGTGATTGTATCGCCGACTTCCGCTTCAGCAATGCGGGGGACTACAACTTTTTTCCCCTCTTCGCATTTGTACTGAAAACCTTTGATATCGACTATTGCGTACACGAGGTACTCCTTGTTAGTAAGAGGGCGCAATATAGACGGGGAGGTGGTCGAATGCAAGATTTTTTTGGACCATCTGGGGTAATTCCAGACCTGCTATCCGAGCCGACTATTCCAACGTTGAGAAAAGGACTCCGGGAACTTATCTTGTCGTAAAATCGAAGGACTCACTGCCTTATCGTTACCTCACGGAAGAACATACTCGTCATCGGGTCCTCAGGTCATGCAAAAGTAGTCGTAGACATAGCGAGGAGTGAGGGTCGGTGGGATATCGTCGGAATCGCAGATTCCTATCGCAAGAAGAGCGAATCGGCCTTGGGTCTTCCCATCCTGGGGTCCGAAAGGGATCTTCCGGACCTCGTGGATCGATTTGCACTACTGGGTGTGATCATCGCAATTGGGGACAACTTTGCGCGCGCTCAGATGGCAGCGAAGGTCCAGGAACTCTGTCCGAAACTTGCCCTTGTGTCCGCTATCCATCCGCGCGCAACGATCGCGTCAGATGTGGAAGTCGGTGAAGGAACGGTCATCATGGCGGGGGCCGTCGTGAATCCATCCAGTACGATCGGTCGAGGCTGTATCATTAACACGAACGCTTCGTTAGACCACGATGGTATCATGAAGGATTTCTCCAGTCTCGGCCCGGGCGTTGCGACCGGGGGAAGCTGCCTTCTTGGCGAATATTCTGCTGTCGGAATTGGCTCCGCTCTTCTGCAGGGAATTCAAATCGGATCCAACACGATCATCGGAGCGGGCTCAGTGGTTACACGATCTGTGGAATCCGGCGTTGTTGCCTATGGCTCACCAGCCCGGGTTGTCCGTAGGCGCGTTCCGGGTGAACGATATTTGTAGGTCGCCCCTTCCTTACGCCTCGGCTCTCTTTTCGGAAAAGTATTTCTCCAACGATATCGGACCCGCCCCAAATACCAGGCAGACGACGAGAAGGAAAACAACCAATGCCGCCAACTCCAGCGACTGCCCCGCCGTCATCAGTCCCTGCTTGAAGTGAAAGAACAAAATTGCTCCGGCAACGACCGGGATCTGGAGCAAAGCTCCGACGCGGGTCAGCACGCCCAGAGCGATGAGCAAACCGCCCAGCAGGTGCGAACCGATGATGTACGAATACCACATGTACACATTTTGCGCGCCTGCAAGCGTCGTGATCATCGACGGATCGGTCAGAAAGAGTACTCCGCGCACCAACAAAGCCACGCCTACGTAAATCCGAATCAACGCGTACGCAACGTCCTTGCGACCTTCGAGTGATTTGAATCGCTCCATGCTGCTCTCCTGAAGATTGATTTCCGGTTCATTTGCGGCAACCTCGATCCCATGGACCGCAAACAGTTTGCCGCATGTCATGATCGTGCCAAAGTATGTCAAAAGAGCGGAACAGACAAGACGATTTCGCCTTGGTCGGATGTACCAGACAGAACGGAGAAACGAATGAAGAATCGTCTTTGCGTGTCAGGCCTGATTTGGTAATGCGATTGCCGGGTGTTCTCCCGGCCATTGGAAGGTTGGAACTTGACCGCGTTTTCTTTACATTGGCCGCGTGAATTCCATACTTGTTGCATGGCTGTGTGCGTATCCTGCCATAGGGGGGCAGGAGGCGCGCGTGCGGGTGTCTCTCAACAAAGACACCATGCAGATTGGCGAACGCATTCTATACAACGTTGAGATTCGCCACTCCGACAGTGAAAAGCTGATCGGTGAGCCGGTCGTGCATCTGCGTGATTTTGAGGTCGCTGAGATCCGGAAGTATGAGACCGAGCGCAGCGGGTCTGTCGTGATCGACCGATGGGAATACGCCATCACGACGTTTCGTCTCGATACGACATTGGACATACCGGCTCCATCGTCGTCTGTGGTCACGGGTGCGGACACATCCTGGATCCGCGGAGAGGCCACGCGTCTGGTCGTGGCAAGCGTGCTCGACACATCGATCAAGGAGATTCAACCGGAAAAGCCGCCCTTTGAGGGTGAAGTGAACTGGTGGCTGCTTGCGTTGTACGTGGGTCTGGTGCTGGCGGCGGCCGGCGGAGTCATCTATCTAGTCGTGTGGCTGGCGCGGCGTCGCAAAGAGCGGATACGCCAGATGCCGCTGCCCCCGGTCATCCTCCGGAAGCCGGAAGAGATCGCTCTGGAGGAGTTGGAAAAAATCCGCTCCCGACGGCTGGCGGAATTTGGGCAATACAAATTCTTTCACAGCGAGGTTTCCGGCGTCGTACGAACCTATGTCGAGTCAAGATACCGTGTCGCTGCATTGGAAATGCCGACGTCCGAACTGATGCGCCGGTTTCATCAGACGCGTCAACTGGATTCGCCCCATCTGTCGACGCTGCGCGCTTTACTGGAGGTTGCCGATTTGGTAAAATTTGCCAAATACAAACCGACGGTTGCTGAGTGTGAAGATGTGCTTGACCGCGCCATCGTATTCGTGCGCGACACGTCCGGAATGGCCACCGTCCAAACGACAGCTGTCCCATGAAGATTGGCATCATCATCCATCCGGACAAGACGATCGAGGAGGGCGTGCTGCAGGAAGCCTGTCGCCGACTGCTGGCGCGCGGGACCGACGTGTGGATGCCGGCGGGCGGCCCCACTCTTCCGGGCGTTCAGCTGGGTGCGACAGAGGCAGAAGTGATTCGTCATTCCGATTTCATCCTGTCCCTCGGCGGTGACGGCACCTTGCTTTCGGTGGCGCGGGCTGTCGGCAATACCCAAAAACCTATCCTGGGCGTCAACATCGGCAAACTGGGATTTCTCACCGGAGTCGAGATTCGGGATCTGGACCGGGCCTTGGATCGGCTGGCAAGCGGCGACTATGTGCGCGATGAGCGATTGGCGTTGAGAGCCGACGTCGGCGGTTCGCAGACAGTGTTTGCGCTCAATGATATCGTCATCAGCCGAAGCCATTCGGCTCGCATGATTCGGATTCATGTCCAGGTGAACGGACGATTCCTCAATCGCTACACCGCCGACGGTCTGATCGTGTCGACGCCGACCGGATCCACCGCCTACTCTATGTCTGCCAACGGGCCGATCCTCACACCCTCAATGGATGCGCTGGTGCTCAACCCGATCTGCCCCCACACGCTCACGATGCGGCCGCTGGTCATCAGCGGTCAGGACCGGATTGATATCATGATTGAAGAAGGACAGGTGGGTTTGTTATCGGCGGACAGTCAGGAGGAAATCCAGATTCGCGGCGGTGCAGATATCCGCGTGCGCAAGGCAGATCATACCGTGCACCTGATTCGATTTTCTGAAAATGACTTCTACAGCGTATTGAGGGGAAAACTACACTGGGGTGAAGACGCCAGGGGCGGCTAAGTTCGGCGCGTCGCCTTCCACAGAGCCATCCATCCACCGATCAGCAAGACCGATCCTACGATCAGGACGCCTGGCTCCAGCGAATGCTCGGTCCCGTACCATCTCAGCCGATCTTCCGGGAGGTTGTTCATGAGGATCACCACACCGTTGTTGACGGCGTGGATCAGGATCGTCGGAAGGACACTGTCCGACCGCCAGGCAACGACCCCCAGCACCAGCGCAATGAAGAGAATCTGTATGCCGCCCCACGGGTTGAAATGGATCATCGCGAACACGAGACTCGAGATGGCGATGGCCGCGGCGGCCTTTGTTCGCTGCTCCAAGGCCTGCTGAAACATTCCGCGAATCAGCGTCTCCTCGCAAACTGCGGCCGCACACACAGCCGCCAGTACGAGCAGAATCCCGCTCCACCAATCGCCGATCGTGAACTGGGCCTTCATTTGCTCCAGAATGCGATCCGATTTCAAATCCGGTGAAATCGAGCCGAGGGTCCGGTCGAGGTACGCGTTGATCGAGGGCGCCATCCTCTTGTCCAGCGCGTCCGTCCCAATGACCATGCCCACGCCGAGGATCAGGCTCGCCAGCAAGACGGTCCCTGACACGCGACGAATTCGGAAGACGGATGACAAGTCTCGTCCTTGGGATCGCGCGTAGAGCAAGGCCGGCACAACAAAAACGGCCGTACCGATCAACAGGCCGAGTTTGGAAAACCAGGGCACAGGTACCTTCATCTGCGCCAGCCCAAAGATCGCGGCTACGATGAATCCCGTGATCACGCCGACAAGAAGCAAAAGCGTGGACGGGCCGATTCCCAGCGGAGAGGAGTTGTCGTTTTGCATGGGCGGGAACATAGGCATTCAGACCTTCGCGATCAACTCAAATGCCGTTTGGAACTGGACGGATTTCTTCTAATTTCCGTGCGATGATGTACAAGATGATTCGTCCGCTGCTCTTCCGGATCGATCCGGAGGGCATTCACGACCTCATCCTGCGACGGCTCGAGCGGGATCCCTGGTGGGTTAGGGCGGGTGAGCCCTTTTGGAAATACCGTCACCCGATGCTGCGCACATCGTTGTGGGGGGTGAGGTTTGAAAATCCCGTCGGTCTCGCGGCGGGTTTTGACAAGAGAGGCGCCTGCATTCCCGTGTGGCCCCGGCTCGGGTTTGGATTTGCGGAGATCGGAACGATCACAGCCGTCGAACAGGAAGGCAATCCCAAGCCGAGACTGTTTCGACTTCCGGAGGATCGTGCGCTGATCAATCGATTTGGGTTCAACAATCCTGGAGCCGACGCCACGGCGGACCGTCTCTCGCGACATTCTCCGCACCGTATTCCTCTCGGTGTCAATATCGGAAAGTCCAAAGTCGCAGAGTTGAAGGACGCGGCGGGGGACTACCTGAAGTCGTTTGCGCGGCTTCGTCCGTTCGCTGATTACTTCGTCGTCAACGTCAGTTCCCCCAACACGCCGAACCTGCGGCAGTTGCAGGACCGCGCGTATCTGACGGACATCCTGGCCGCACTGCGCAGCCACAACGCTCCCACGCACAAGCCGATCCTGCTCAAGATTGCACCCGATCTGACATGGCCGCAGATCGACGAAGTCCTGGCCGTCGTGATCGAACAACACGTGGATGGAGTGGTCGCGACGAACACCACCGTCACTCGTGATCATCTGAGGTCCGCGAGGGCCGTCGAAACGGGAGGTTTGAGTGGAGCGCCGGTGAGGGGACGATCGACCGAGATCATCCGGTACATTCGACGGCAAGCGGACGTGCCGATCGTCGGGGTCGGGGGAATTTTCACAGCGGACGATGCGTACGAGAAGATTCGCTCGGGCGCGGCGTTGGTGCAGTTGTACACGGGTTTTGTCTACGAAGGTCCGGGGGCCTGCGCGGCGATTCTGCGCGGCCTGGTACGGCGCCTGCAGCGCGATGGGTTTCAAAGTCTCGACCAGGCGATCGGTGTGGACGCGCATGTCGCCTTCGCGAAGCCATAGAAGATCTGTGGGTGCCCGCTCCGGACGGATCCGCGCCCGGGTGGGACACGAACCCTGCGCGTGTGAGAGTGACCCGATCTTCGGTACGTGATTTTTCCACGGCATCCTGTACCCAGATTCCTGTCCTCAGTCGATTTACCGTTTGAAATCGAAGCGCATTTTAGGTAAGTTCGCGATGACCCGGAGATGTTCGCGTGAAGTGGTTTCGTAAGGTTCTTCGCTTCCTGTTCAAATTCTTTCTCTACACACTGGTGACGGCGTTCGGCCTTGTCGCGCTCGTCCTGGTCGCCATTCAGTTTCCCCAAACCAAATCCGCACTGAAAAACATTGTCGTCGACAAAGTGAACGAACAACTGCATGCGCAGTTGTCGATCGAGTCGTTGGACGGGAATTTCTTTACGGGAATCGCACTGTCGGGGATTCGGCTGTCGATGTCGGATACGACGCTGGCGGAGATCGATGAAATTTTGATTCGATACGATCTGATGGATTTGGTGGATCGCAAGGTGCACATCGAACAAGTGCGGATCGAGCGCCCAAGGATCTCGCTCGCGATGGATACGGCGGGCACGTTGAATTTTGCGCGAATCGCCAAGCCCGGGGAGGAAGCGCCGCCGGCGCCGGTCGACTCGGCGGCCGAGCCGCTCGGCGGATTTCAGTTGTCGCTGGACGAGTTGGTGATCGAAGAGGGAGGGGTGGAGATCCAGACGCCGACTCTCCGTGCGCGCGTGGACAGTCTGCAAATCGAAATGAATGCGGATGCCAATGCGGAATATCAGAATCTCGCTCTTACGCGATTCGGTCTGCTGTACGTACAGTTTTCCGGCGCCCGATCCGACACGCTGCGGTTGCAGAATCTGTCGGTGATCGCGGGGGCGCATGCCTTGAAGAAATCGCTCGCCTATCAGGCTGCGCATCCCGATGAGACGGACAGCCTCTGGGTGAGAGTGGAGGAATTTCGCATTCGGACCGATCGTACCGACTTTCTGGTGCGAGGAGAGGTGGCGCTTCCGGATTCGGGTCTTTCGTATCGGTTGGATATCGCCGCGACCCCTTTTCATGTGGGCGAAGTGCGCCGGTTGTTTCCATTCGGCGCGGCGGCCATTGAGCGAGTGGAGTTTTCAACCGAGGCGCGAGGAGATCTGACCAGCGTTTTCCTGTCCGATCTGGTGATTGCAACGGCCGCGGGGGATATCCGCGGTTACGCGGGCGTCGATCTCGACAGTCTGATCGGCTATCGTACGGAACTGCGTTTTCGTTCTGTCGAAGTCGCAAAATTTGCGGATCAACCGGATCTCCAGGTGATGCTGAACGGGACCCTCTTCGCCGACGGGCTGGGGACGGATCCGGGGACGATGAAGGCGGACGTGCGGCTGGGGTTGACGCAAAGCCAGTACTCGGGTATCGCGATCGATACGTTCGACATTCACTCCTCCATCCGTGGCGGGGTTGCGCACCTGTCCCGATTCCGCGGTCGGACCAGCGCAGGCAGTTGGGATTGCGACGGGTATTATCGGCTGTCTTCCGAGGAATACCATTTGGAATCCGCGTTTCAGAAGATCAATCTGGCGGATCTGATGATGAATCCGGTGATGGAAAGCAGTATTAATTTAAGGTTAGCTATTGATGGGAAGGGGCTGAATCCGAAGACGGGCATGACGCGCTTTTCCATCGTTTCAGACTCCTCCCGGGTGCTTCAGCGCAATATCGACAATCTGACGATTGCAGGGATCAAGAACGGCGGCAAGATTCAAATCGAAGACGTGCACCTGGAAACACCGGTGGCCGGTCTGAAGATCGGGGGTTCCGTCGGACTCGATTCGACGATCGACATGACGTACGAGATCCGGACCCGGGATGTGACCCTGCTGAAACAGTATGCGGGGCTGGATTCCGTCGTGCCCGACACCATGGATTTTGAATTGACCTATCGCGGAGAGACCAGGGGAAGCTTCCAGTCGATGGAGACGGCCGGGCAGGTGAATGTGACGAATCTGATTTTCGGCGCATTCAAACTCGATTCGCTTTTCTTCAGCTACTTCGTGACGAACCTGCTGCCGGGTCAGCTCATGCAGGCGGTCAATTTTCAGAATATCGACGAGACGGTTCTGGGTGACGTTTTTCTGTACGCACGCCGTCTGGACGCGGGGGGCTCCGTCGTGAGGGATTTTACGACGTCCATCACGAAGGAAAAACGGAAGACACTGTTTGAAGTATCGGGATACGAGGATGCCGCCGACGCGTACGCGCAGGTCAAAGGCGCGCTGGTGATGGAGGATCCCTCGCGCGGGAACCTGCTTCTGGACAATTTGTACCTGCGCATTCTTGGAAAGACTCTCAAGACCAGGGAAGTGAAGGTCAATCTGGGCGGAGAACCGGTCATCGATTCCACCTACGAACGGTGGAGTGAGATCTGGCAGAATGCCCGGCCTGTGGACATCGCCTTCGACGTCGAAAATGAAAAATACGACATCCGCAATTTCACCATGAATATCGGTACCGGCGTCATGACGATTTTTGGGAAAGTCGACGTGAAAGGCGATCAGGACCTGGATCTCAAAATCAAGGACCTCAATCTCTCACGGGCCAACTCCGTCATCGGTTCCAAAGAGTCCGTCATCGAAGGCATCGTCAATCTCAACGCCAGTTTGAAAGGCAGTTTTGAGAAGCCCATCGTCATTGCCGACTGGAATATTGTCGATGGAAAGGCCGCGCAGTTCACATATGCGAATTATCTCGGCAATCTGCAGTACCTCAACCGCAAGTTGCAGGTGAACATGTCGCTGAATCAGAATGCGGACAAGACGCTCACGATGAGCGGGTATTTGCCGATTGATCTTGCGTTCAAGGACGTCAAGGACAGATTCCCGAATCGTCCGATCAATCTGATCGTGCACTCGGAAGGCATCGATTTGCGATTCCTGCAGGCGTTTTTCGGTAAGAATCTCACGTTGCACCGCGGAGAGATCAAGATCGATCTGAAGGTGACCGGCAACCGGGAAAAACCCAAGATCGAAGGTGAGATGAAGATCGAAGACGGCACGGTCACATTTCCGAAGAGCACGCTCGGACAGACTTTCCGCAATGCCCGCCTGTTTGTCAAACTCCGTCCGGAGTCGATCTCGCTCGATACGCTGGTTCTGCAATCCGGTAAGGATCCGCGGTCGTACATGAAGGCGGAGGCCAAAATCAACCTGGCCGACTTGATGAAGAACTTCGACCTGTCCCGGATCGACGAAGTCTCGTATCAGGCGACGATTCTCTTTAGTGATTTTCAACCGGTCAACACGAAATCGGAAACGGCCTATCTGCATTCCGCCAATCTGACGGGAGAAGTAACGGTATCGGCGCAGTCCCTCAGCTATCCGGTCGTGAAGGGCGATTTGCAGATCCGAAACTCCGAAATCTGGGTGGTCGATCCGACCAAGGCCAGGGTCGTCACGACCGTTCAATCCGGAAAAACCACTCAGGACGCGACGTCGGTGAATTATTACAAGAATCTCGACCTTGAGTTGACGATGAGTTTGCCGGAAAATACGGAGAACGCCGTCAAGTCGGCGGAAATGATTTTGTATTTGCTGGGTGACATCCAAGTGATCAAGCCATCGGGTGGTGAGGATTTCTTCATTTCAGGCAATGTGGCTACGAAGCCCGGTGGCAAGTATGCGTATCTGAATGCGGCGTTTACGATTGAAAAGGGCGAGGTTATTTTCACAGGGGAGCCGGGGGTCAATCCGGAGCTGGACATTTTGGCCGTCAAGAAATTCACCTACACCGACGAAGACAAACAAAACATACCTGCCACCGCGCAAATCCGCGTGACTGGAAAGTTGTTGAAGCCCGAGATTGCCATCACCGCCGTCCAACGCGGCACGGATGATCCGATCGACGGACTCACGGAACCTGCCGACATTCTTTCATATCTGGTGCTCGGAGTCAAGACCAGCGATCTGGGAAAATTAGGCGCGAGTCAGGCCGGTGATTTCGCGAAAGACGTGGCGATCAATCAGGTGCTCGGTGCGATTGCCCGTCAGGGAGGCTTCCAGAAACTGGAGTATCAGTCCGCCGGCGGCGACGGGGGCAGCGCCACCATCGCGGTGTCGAAACAGATTTCCGAAACCGTCTCGGTGTCGTTCGAAGGCGGACTCGACGCCAATTCCGCCCAGAACCTGACGTTGGAAATTGCGGCCGACTCGCTCTTGCCGGTTTTCCGGTCGTGGAAGAAGACAATCGAATTTGAATTCAAGAAGCCGGGTCAGGAAGCGACGAGCGACAAGGACATCATTAACGTAATTTTCTATTTCCGCAAAGAATACTGATGGTCGATACGCACGCGCATCTGGATGACGAAGCGTTCGAACCCGACCGCCATGACGTGATCACACGTGCGCTGGAGCGTGGCGTCCGCGCAATCGTGACCATTGGAACGAGTCTCGAATCCAGTCGTCAAGCGATCCGTCTGGCCGAGACGTATCCGCAGGTGTATGCCGTCATCGGACTGCATCCGACCCATGCCGAGCAATGGACGGTCGGAGAGGAAGACCTGTGGCGCGACTTGGCTCAGCATCCGAGGGTGGTGGGCATCGGAGAAACGGGTCTGGATTACTATTGGAAGACCTGTCCGCCCGAGGTCCAGGCAAACGTCTTTCGGATCTTTCTACGTCTGGCCAAAGAGACACAAAAGCCCGTTGTGATACACAATCGAGATGCGAGTGATGACGTTTTGCGTATCGTGCAGGAGGAGACGTGTCCGGAACTGTGCGGCATCATGCACTGCTTTTCAGGAAATGCAGATCAAATGAGGCAGTCGCTCGATTTGAATTTCTATATCAGCTTTGCCGGCAACGTCACGTACAAGAAGTCCGCTCTGTCTGACATTGTTCCGCTCGTGCCTGCGGATCGGATCCTGGTGGAAACCGATTGTCCTTATCTCACGCCGGTACCGCATCGTGGCAAACGGAATGAACCGGCTCACGTTTTTTGGACTGCGGGCAAGATTGCGGAATGCAGAGGGTGGACGGATGATGAGACAGCCGACCGACTCACGCGAAATGCCGCAACCGTCTTCCGTCTGAACCTGTGACAACAAGTGACATGTGTGAAGTCATGGGATCGATCAGTAAATTTTCTTCGAGAAACATTCGATGTAAATGCATACTTTTCAGGCCTAACGAGACTCTTGTGGGTGGCACGGGAATTGTCATGCAGGGGTCGGCGAATAAGTCCTAGGAAGAAGGAAAGCGAATGAGGATCATGGTTCTGATGATCGCGATCTCGGCTGTTACACAGGCCCAGGTTGCGGATTCCTTGTCTCTCAAGGAGTGTATTCAGGTGGCTCTGAAAAATCAGCCCAGTTTGGGCGCGTCGCAAGGGGCGCTGCTGACAGCGGAGTCGGAGTACACACAGGTGCGATCGTCCTATTTCCCGAAAATGCAATTCGAACTGGGTTCCTTCATCACCAACACACCGTTGCAGCACCCCAACATCATCGCTCCTACCCCCACGGTCGAAACCAAGTCGAAAACGCAATTTGTACCGTCGCTTCGGTTCTCCATCCGTCAGCCGATCTATGATTTCGGCCGGACTCAGCGGGCCCTGGAGTCGAAGAAGAAATTGATACAGGCTTCGCAAAACTCACTGACCTCGATGGAAGCGGATGTCATTCTGAATGTGCACATTGCCTATTACAATTATATCCTGGCCCAATCCGTTGTGAAAATTCAAGAGGAGCGGGTCGCCCAGGCGAAGAAGTACCTGGAACGGGCACAGGGCTTTTTTCAGGTGGGCAAAATTCCGGAATCGGAAGTTTCCAAAGCGGAACTGGAAATCAGCAATGCCGAGGTCGAACTCATCAATGCGCGGGGCAAGTCGAGACTCGCCAAGGTGAATCTCAACAACGCGATGGGCGTGACAGAAATTGCAGATGACCCCGCAGATTATCATCTGGATGCGACAGTGGAATACAAGCCGTTTGTTGCCAATCTGCAGGAGTCTATCGACGATGCCTTGCGAGAACGCAACGAACTCACGGCCGCCGATCTGAAGATACGGGCGTGGCGAGCCGCCATGGCCTCCGCAAAGCGTCAGTATCTTCCCATCATCACGGGGAGCGCGGGATTTGGCCCGTACCTGGTCAGCGATGATCCAGGAAAACTCCTGGACCGGGGGAAGTTCAAACTCGGATACAATGTCGGCGTCACGTTCTCGTGGCCTTTCGAAGGACTGACTGTGAGTGCGGACATCGCAGAAGCCCAGGGCGGAATCCGCACGAGCACCGCCCAATACAATGTCACACGCCAACGGATCATCCAGGAAGTGCAAGAGCGGTACTTCTCCGTGAAGTACGCAGAAGAGCGGTACAAAGCCACGAGCCGCCTCATCGAACAGGGCGAACGCAACTTGCAACTGGCCGCCGGTCGCTTTGACACCGGCGTGGGTTCGGCGATCGAAATCAGCGACGCCAACTTGTCTCTGGCCAACGCCAGGATCGAGCGCACAACGGCGTTGTATCAATTGCAGATCGAAATCGCGCGTTTTCTGCGGACGACCGGTAAACTGAAAAACTGAACAGCGGAGCTTGGCATGTCGAAGAAGAAAGTCTGGTGGATCCTCGGGGGGCTGGTCATTGTCGTCCTCGGTGCGTTGTATCTGGGTTCCGGCAATTCCGCTCCCAAATACAAACTGGAGCCCGTCCGCAAAGGCGACCTGTCTGTCGTGATTACGGCTACGGGGCGGGTGAATCCGATGACACGCGTCCAAGTCGGCACGCAGGTGTCCGGCACGATCTCGAAGATCCATGCAGACTTCAATCAGAAGGTTCACAAAGGTCAGGTGATTGCGCAGATCGATCCGACGTTTTTGAAGGCGCAGTTGCAGGAAGCCGAAGCGAGCCTGGAAAAATCCAACGCGCAGGTCTCGCAATCGAAGAAAACTCTCGAGCGGGCGGCGGAACTCTTTGACCGGAAATTGATTTCCCAGGCGGAGAAGGATGAAGCGGTAACCAACTACGAGTTGGCCGTGGCGCAGCAGAAGCAAGCGCAGGCCGCGTACAACCGTGCGGATGTGTCTCTGCAATACACCAATATCGTGTCCCCCATCGACGGCGTCGTGATCAGCCGCAATGTCGATGTCGGTCAAACAGTTGCCGCCAGTTTGCAGGCCCCGATTCTCTTTTTGATCGCCAATGATCTTTCCAAGATTCAGGTTGAGGCCACCATCGGCGAGGTCGATATCGGCAAAGTAAAGGTTGATCAGGAAGTGTCGTTTTACGTAGACGCGTATCCGGATGAGAAATTTTCCGGCAAGGTCGGGCAGGTGCGTTTGCAGCCCATCACCCAGCAGAACGTTGTCAGTTATGAAGTGATCATCGACGTGATCAATGAGGACAACAAGCTGCTGCCCGGAATGACTGCCAACATTTCGATCATCGTCGATAAGAGAGCTGACATTCTCCAAGTCCCGAACATGGCTCTGCGATATCAACCGGCTCTCACCAAGGATCAGTATGCCCAGTACGTGCAGGCGTTCGGCGAGAAATTCGACCCGAAGAATTCCTCGATGGTCTGGACACTCGATGCCGACGAACAGCTGGTGCCCGTGATGGTCGAGACGGGGATTACCGACGGTCAATTCACGGAAGTAAGAAGCGACCAATTGACGCTGGATGGCAAGGTCGTGACCGGATTGCTGACCAGCGTCGCGAAGACGGGGGTGCCGATCAAATGACCCTGACGGATTCCGCTCGATCGGGCGTAGATGAACTGACGGCTCCCTCACTGATCTCGGTGACCAACCTGCGCAAGGTGTATCGGATGGGAGACGTGGACGTCTTTGCCTTGCGGGGGGTGTCATTGGAAATCCGACGAGGAGAATTCGTCGCCATTATGGGCGCTTCGGGCGGCGGAAAATCAACGTTCATGAACATGCTCGGATGCCTCGACTCCGCCACCTCCGGAGAGTATGTCCTGGATGGCGTCAGCGTGGCGCACATGTCCAAGACGGACAAAGCTCACATTCGAAATCGCAAAATCGGATTTGTCTTTCAGGGCTTTAATCTCCTGTCCCGAACCTCCGCCATCGAGAATGTGGAGTTGCCGTTGTTGTATCAGGGAGTGCACCCGAAGGAGCGCCGCGAACGGGCCATGGAAGCCCTTCGTCAGGTGGGTCTGGACAAACGATTTGATCACAAACCGAACGAATTGTCGGGCGGACAACAACAGCGTGTGGCCATCGCGCGAGCGCTGGCGTCCAAGCCGCAGGTCATTCTCGCGGACGAGCCGACCGGAAACCTGGATTCCAAGACAAGCATCGAGATCATGGCGATCTTCCAACGACTGAACAACGAGGGTATCACGATCGTTCTGGTCACACACGAGTCGGACATTGCGCAGTACGCCACACGCAACGTAGTTTTCCGGGACGGACGCATTATCAAGGATTTCCTCGTGGAGACGCGTCTGAATCCCGAAGAGGAAATGCGTCGCGTACTGTCCACCTCCATTGTAGATAACGCGTAGATGGAATTCGGCAATATCCTGAAACTGGCCTTCGATGCGTTGGTGCGGAACAAAATGCGGTCCGCACTCACCATGCTTGGGATCGTCATCGGCGTCGGCTCGATCATCGCCATGACCGGTGTCGGCGCCGGAGCGCAAGGGGAGATCGACCGTCAAACTGAGACCTTTGGGACCAATCTGATCACTATCCGCCCGGGGGGCCAGACCGCGGGCGGCATCCGACTGCGCGCGAGCTCGGTGCTGACACCGGTGGACGGAGACGTGATTCTCCGCGAATGCGATCTGGTGATCGCGCAGACTCCGGCGCTGCGGACGGTCACCGGCGTGGTGTCGGCGGAACGAACGTGGGGAAGTCAGATTTTTGGCGTGAATACGAGTTTCACAACGGTTCGCAACTGGGGTCTGTCGTCGGGAATCATGTTCACGGATCAGGATTATCGCTCCGGCAACAAGGTGTGCGTGCTGGGCACCACAGTTGCCAGTAATTTGTTTCCCGGCATGGATCCCGTGAACGCGGTCGTCCGAATTCAGGGCATACCCTTTCGCGTGGCGGGGGTGCTCGAGCCGAAAGGGCAACTGGCGGGCGGACAGGATCAGGACGACATGGTCATTATCCCTTACACGACATTTGTCCAGCGGCTCAATGCCGATCACGATCTCGATTACCTCTACGTTTCCGTGCGCACTGCACAAGACATACCGGCAGCCATCGAGCAGATTCGAGACATTCTGCGAAATGAACACCGTATCCCACAGTGGAGCGATGACGACTTCACGATTCGTACGCAGGAGCAGGTCAATGAACTGGCCAAGTCGATTTCGCGAACCGTCTCCATCCTCATGATTATTGTCGCGTCCATTTCTCTCGTGGTGGGCGGCATCGGCATCATGAATATCATGCTGGTGTCCGTGACGGAAAGAACGCGCGAGATTGGCATTCGCATGGCCATCGGGGCGACGGAACGCGATATCCTTCTGCAATTTCTCGTCGAGGCAGTGGTGTTGAGTCTGGTCGGAGGGTTGATCGGCATGTTGCTTGGTTTTATCACCGCACAGACGGTGGAATCCGTGATGAACTGGACGGTCCGGATCACGCTCGCCTCGATCATCATCTCGATTGGATTTGCCGCCGCTGTCGGCATCTTCTTCGGATTCTATCCTGCGAAGAAAGCCGCCGCACTTAATCCCATCGATGCGCTGCGATTTGAATAGTTCCGTGTGGTACGCGCACTCCCAGGGTCGAATGACGTTGCACGCGAAGCCGAGCACAGAATGACGAACGAAGGCCATGAGTGAACCGATGATACAACGGTTGGCCATTATCCTCCATGCTTCCTGATCGCCCCATCTACCTGGACCATCATTCCACGACTCCTGTGGATCCGCGGGTGGTCGACGCCATGCTGCCTTACTGGACAGAGAAATTCGGCAACGCCGCCAGTCATCATCATCGATACGGTTGGGAAGCGGAAGAGGCGGTGAGAATCGCTCGAGAACGTGTCGCGAAACTCATTGGAGCGGACAGTCGGGAAATCGTGTTCACTTCGGGCGCGACCGAGTCGAATAATCTGGCGCTCAAGGGGGTTGCGGAAGCATACTTCTCCAAGGGAAATCACCTCGTCATCTCGTCTATCGAACACAAATGTGTGTTGGATGTCGCCAAAAGGCTGGAGTCCGTCGGATTTTCCATTACACGATTGCCGGTCGATGGCGAAGGTTTTGTCGATCCGGATGCGGTGCGATCCGCCATCCACGAAAAGACGATTCTCATCTCCATCATGATGGGGAATAATGAAATCGGAACCGTCCAGCCAGTGGCGGAGATTGGTCGAATGGCAAAAGAACGAGGCGTATTGTTCCATACCGATCTCGCTCAGGTGTGCGGGAAATTGCCTGTACGCGTGGAGGAGTTGAATGTCGACCTGGCGTCGCTGTCCGCGCATAAGATGTACGGACCCAAGGGAGTGGGCGCCCTGTATGTACGACGACGGCATCCGCATGTGCGCCTGACCGCTCAGATGGACGGTGGCGGACACGAAGGGCAGATGCGATCCGGCACGCTGAACGTTCCGGGTATTGTCGGATTTGGCAAAGCCGCCGAGTTGGCGCTCGATGAAATGGATTCTCACCGGTCGCATGTGCGTTCGCTGCGCGATTTGCTGTATGAAGAGATTGCCGATCAAATACCGGTGCGCCTGAACGGTCCGGCGTTCTCCGACAAACGACTTCCGAATAACCTGAATGTTTCTTTTGAGGGCGTCGACGCGGAGGGTTTGATCACGGGCCTGAAGACGATCGCCGTGTCGACGGGATCCGCGTGCATGAGCGCAGTGAAAGAACCCTCGTATGTGCTTCGGGCGATTGGATTGTCGGACGAATTGGCGCACGCGTCGATTCGGATAGGAGTTGGACGAACCAATACGGTCGACGAAATGCACGTGGCGAGCGCCCGTCTGATCGACGTCGTCCGCCTTCTGAGAGGCTGATCTTACCCAAACGGGCTATCCGTTCCCTTCGGTTTCGATCCATGTATTTACCCGAAATTGACCTCCCCTTTCTGAACCAAATTTGTTTCTTTGCGGTAGAATGCTCAATTCGAAGGTGGACGTTGAATCATTTGCTGGCGGAAACGGTCGGGTTGCTCAATCGAACGCCGCGCGTGTTGAACGCGTTGTTGCGGGACAATGGACAAATGGGATATGCAGAAAGCGGCCGGGCGGTCGGACAGCTACTCGTCATCGAAGAGGCGGTATGGATTCCGGCCGTCACGAGCATCCTGCGATCCGGAGATTGGCCGGCCATGGACCGGGAGTGTGCCGCAACGAGTCCCGATCTTCCCATCAATAAACTGCTGGATCAATTCGGTATGGCGCGCCGGCGGAATCTGCGGTCCCTGCAAGGATTTCGGTTGGCTGCCGGTGACCTCGCCACAGAGGGCATTCATCCTGCCGCAGGGCGCGTCTCGATCGACCAAATTCTACGAGCCTGGGCAGCCTGCGATCTTCGATTCGTGCGGACGATTGTCGACGAGATGGCGGAACGGTACCCCGAAAGAGAGGAATGGCTGTTCGTTCGCGAAGAAAAGGAGATGTGAGATGCGAGTTGTCGCTGTTGTTTTTCAAATCGTGATGGTACAGATTGCGTGCGCGCAAAATTCCGACAGCATGCTGACCGCACTTGTGGAAGCGGAAAGAGATTTTTCGAGGCTGTCGGTGGCCTAGGGAATGCGCGATGCGTTTCTGGGCAACCTCGCGGCGGACGGCATTGTCTTTCAGCCACTTGCCACCAATGGCCTCGACGTCTGGAAGAATCGCAAAGCTGTACCTGTCCTGCTCACGTGGGAACCGGAGACGGCGGATATTTCGTCCGGCGGCGATTTCGGATTCACCACCGGACCGTGGGAAGCGCGTGACTACAGCGGCCGAAGGAGCCCACCGCTCTTTGGGTACTACATGTCCGTGTGGAAGAAGCAGGACGACGGATCGTGGAAGGTTTTGCTGGATCTGGGGACGAGATTGGAACGGGCCGATACGGCGGTTGTCGTATTCCGGGCAATGCCTTCCTTCGGCGAAAAACAGGCCCCGTCGCGCCATGACGAAGAAAGCCGTCTCAAAATCACGGAGGATGAGGTGATGAAAAGGGTCCAGCAAGACGGATTCTTCTCCGCCAAATCGTTTTTCCACGACGGCATACGTATCCATCGAGACGACATGTTTCCATTAAGAAGTTTGGACGCGTTGCTTCGTACGCCGTCCCTGGATGTGCGTGCGGAATACAGTCAGCCTGTCATTCTCATGGCCCCACAGGAGGACTTGGCGTGTGTGTATGGGCGGTGGTCCGAAGGCCGGACGGAGGGCAATTATGTCCGAATATGGAAGCGATCCGGGAAGACATGGAAGATCATTTTGGACTTGATGAGACCTGATTCAGGCAAGTGACTTGCGCCAGCCGACTTCGTTTCACTTCCCTTCGACGGATCATGTTTACGATTGGAAACCTCGCGGATAAATGACCGTAAAATGATTCATCTTTTCTTGTAACAAACCCGGTGTTGACCGGTCTTATTGAGGAAAAGGAACCGAGGAGTTAGATATGAAGTCGTTGTTTTCCTTGCTGTTACTCACCCTTGCATCCAGCCTTATTATCCCGACTACGTATGGGCAAGCCAGGTTTGAAGACGAGAAAAAATACGAGAAGGCAGCCAAGCTGGCCGACCCGATGGACGAGGACATGCTGGAAGAGGTCAAGCGGCGCTTCCTGTCGGACTCCGAAAACCTGGTGATCGTGCATGGCGATTATGAAATGCGGGAAGGCAGCGAGACCGAATCGGACATCCTGGTCATCAACGGCACAATGACCGTCGCGGGTACCGTTACGGGCAGCGTCGTCGTTACCAATGGAAACATCCACTTGAAGGAGGGCGGTTCGATCGGCAAGAACGCCATCGTCATCAATGGCAAAATGATCGTAGAGAACTCCAGATCCGTGGGTGGAAAAGACCTTCAACTCGGATGGAGCGAATTTCAATCCCAATCAGAATCGATGGGGGAATTGAAAGACGAGATGGAATCGCTCAACAAAGAGATGAAAGACCTTGCCGAAGAGATGCGCTTGCAGGGCGAGGAATTGCGTTCGAAAGGAAAGGAATTCTCGGCCACGTTCGAGGATCGACAAGAGGATCGCGACATGGACGAAGTGGAATCGGACGAGGTCGATTGGAAGGAACGGTGGAATTCATTTGGCTACAAGGCCAAAACCAATAACGATTTCCTGGCACTGGAATACAATCGCGTCAACGGCCTCCTGCTCGGCGGCAAGATTGATAAGAACCACAAACAATTTCGCAACAAACCTTTTCAGATCTACGGTCAACTGGCCTATTCGTTTGGATTGGATCGTGCTGATTATCAATTTGGTGTAAACAAGTTTTTTGGCAAGCGCTACCGACTGGAGATTGGCGGTGAGTTTTACGACCAGCTTCGCACGAATGATCACGGCCTGGTGGGCAACGGTGAAAATACGGTGAATGCTCTGCTGTTCAAACGTGATTTTCGCGACTACTTCCTGGCCGATGGGTTCAGCCTGCATGTGACGCAGTCCCTGAATCAACATCTGAAATTGACCGGCGAATACCGCAATGACGTCTACACATCCGCTCCCAATCAGGTGAATTGGGCCGTTTTCCGGAGCCAATCTGATTTCCGCGAAAATCCGGTCGTCGATGAGGGAAGGATGGTTACTCTCAGCGGACGAGTCGAATTCAATAACGTTGCGGAAGTGCGCGTCGGTCGAAAAATCCACAAGCGGCGCGGTTGGCAGATTGCCGCGGAGGCGGAGAGAAGTTACACGTCGATGAATTCTGATTTTCACTATTCACGGTACACGGCGTCGGCCGTTCATTATCTGCCTCTGAGCCGTTGGGAGAATCTCGATACGCGGGTGATGGCCGGTTCGGCGACCGGGGACGTACCTTATCAGAAAGAGTTTTTCGTGGGCGGCATTTCGACCCTTCGCGGTCACGCATATAAGGAATTCGTCGGCAATCAGATGTTGATGTCAAATGTTGAATACCGCATCCACAGCGGCCGCTTCAGTGGAGAAAAAATACTATTCTTACCGTTCAGTGTCATCCTGTTTGCAGACGCCGGTTATGTCTGGAATCATCCGATCTATAGCGTGAAAGAATTGGCTAGGGGCGTCCGTCTGAACGACGTGGAGACGGATCTGGGGATCGGTTTTGGCGAGGAGCGGGATTTGTTCCGGATCGATTTTGCCAAATCGGTATCGGGAGAGTCCAACTACAAAGTGAATGTCCGACTGAATTATGCATTCTGAGGTTGGTTGATTGCATTTCGTCAGGCCGTCCACAAGGCGGCCTTTTTTTCTCCCTCCATCACCTGTCAAAAATCAGTATTTTGAATCGCCTTTCGCTCTATATTGCCTCCGCATTGTTCAAGACTCAAACGGAGGTAAACCATGTTCAGAGTAATTCTGGTCCTGCTGGTGGGAATGAGCGGGATGAATCCATTGCTGGCGCAGAAACGCGCCTTTGCATTGCCCGACCTTTACCGACTGAAATCGATTGCCGATCTTCAGGTCTCACCGGACGGCAGGCAGGCCGCTTTTGTCGTCACGGGGCACAATTTGAAGGAAGGCAAGTCAAATTCCGATATCTTCGTGATCAATCTGGACGGATCCGGTCTTCGAAAGCTGACCGCCAATTCCGGCTCCGATTACTCACCAAGGTGGATGCCCGATGGCAAGAGCATCCTGTTCCTCTCGACCCGCAAGGACGGTCCGCAGGTGTGGAAATTACCGATGGACGGGGGAGAGGCGGAGAAGATGACCTCTCTGTCCACCGGAGTCAATTCCATCCGAATTGCGCCGGACGGGAAGGGTTTTCTGTTTTCTTCCGACGTCTATCCCGAATACGGGGCAGATGACGCCAAAAACAAAACAACCGACGAGGCGAAAGACGAGGGCCCTCTCAAGGCATACATGGCGGATCGATTGCTGTATCGGCACTGGACATCGTGGGCCGACGGCAAAAGAACCCACACGTTCTACTTTGATCTGACTTCGCGCAAGCATGTCGAACTCACACCCGGTGAGTACGATGCTCCTGGATTCGGAATGGCCGACGCCGTGATGTCGCCCGACGGCAAAGAAGTCTGTTTCGTTTCGAATCGCGACAAAGTCGAGGCCGCATCGACGAACAAAGACCTTTTCATCGTTCCTGCGGGAGGCGGTTCGGAAAAAAACATCACAGCCGCAAATCTTGCCTACGATGACAATCCGACCTACTCCCCGGATGGAAAGTATATTGCCTATCGCATGCAGAAAATTCCCGGCTATGAAGCCGATCTCTTCCGCATCGCCTTGTACGACCGCGCCGCTGGCACGCATGAAATCCTGACCGAGGGCCGCTTTGACAACTGGGTGGAGAGCATGCAGTGGGCCTCCGACTCGAAGAGTCTGTATTTCGTGGCTCAGGTGAAAGGACATTTCCCCTTGTACTCCATTGACATCAAGACAAAGGCAATCACCGATGTCCTGGACGCGAAGACGATCGATGATTTCGTGGTCACACCTGACGGCAAGTCGGTTGTAT
Source organism: uncultured Bacteroidota bacterium (assembly GCA_964602985.1). Lineage (GTDB taxonomy): Bacteria > CLD3 > CLD3 > SB21 > SB21 > CAYZJB01. The sequence continues at coordinate 109,319 of CAZRTJ010000003.1, read as the reverse complement.
ACATTCGGCGAGCTATCGCGGAACCGGTCGAAGTGTGGAAGGCCACCCTCGTGAAGGGCGTGGCTCAGAGACCCACACGGATGACCTTCTTCCAAAAATCCGTCGAAGACGAAGTGGACCTTCGCCCAGCAGAAGAATTGTGGATCGAATCGCCAACCGGAAAGAAGATTCACACCTTCCTGATCAAACCGCATGATTTCGATGCGACAAAGAAATACCCGTTCATCATCAATGTCCACGGCGGACCGCAATCGCAATGGGCGGACGCATTTCGCGGCGACTGGCAGATGTATCCCGGATCCGGTTACGTTCTCGCCTTCTGTAATCCGCACGGCTCGACCGGATACGGGCAGGAATTCACATCGGCGATTTCCAAAGACTGGGCCGGCAAGGTGTATCAGGATGTCATGGCTGTCACCGACCACTGCGCGCGCCTGGGCTTTGTCGACTCGACTCGGATGGGTGCGATGGGGTGGAGTTATGGCGGCTACATGATGATGTGGATGCAGGGCAACACGGATCGGTTCAAGGCCATTGCCTCGATGATGGGTGTGTACAATCTCACGGCGATGCACGGCACGACCGAAGAACTGTGGTTTCCCCAGTGGGACCTGAACGGCACTCCATGGGAGAGCGATCTATATGAAAAATGGTCCCCAAACCGCTTCGTGAAGAACTTCAAGACGCCCTGCCTCGTGATCACGGGTGAACGCGACTATCGCGTCTCATACAATCAGAGTCTCGAGTTCTTCACCGATCTTCAGCTCATGAAGGTTCCGTCCCGCCTGATTGTTTTCCCGAACGACGGACACTGGCCGAGCGGAATCAAGTCCATGCCCTTTTATTACAATGCGCATCTGGATTGGTTTCACAAATACCTCGGAGGGAATCCGGCGCCCTATGACATGGCGAAGATGCAAAGGAATCAAGCGTTCGAATAGGCAGGTAGGCCTGTGTGGAAAAAACAAAAGGGCTGCACGTGCAGCCCTTTTTTTGTCAGCGCAGTTCCTTAGGCCATGCTCTTCATCTGGGACCAATACCCGGCAATGAAAGCCAGAGTAATGATGAGTCCAAACACGCTGAATGCCTGTCCGCCGAAGAATGCAATCGGGAGGATAATTCCGCCGATTTGCGCGGCCGCGTAAATGTATACGCCCATCTTCTGCATCTTCCAGATCTGGATGGCTCCCCACAAGGACGCCGCAGACAGGATCAGAGAAATAATACCATAAACCATTCCGCCACCGGCGATCGCGCCCATGCCGGGAATGTCGCTCAGCATCCCGCCGGCCAATCCGGCGCCCACGGTCAACAGAATACCCATCAGAATTCCCAGCCCGCCGCCGATAAACGACAGCACGCAAAGAATCGTGACCAGCGTCGGGCGTCCTCCGGACGTTTGCGTTGCAGCTTGTTCAGTCATGACTTCCTCCTCCAGTTAGTTAGGGAGATGTGTTAGTTACGAGAAGCGATCCAATTTCGAAATTCACTTAAGAAAACAAACTCATTGACATGTGTGACCATGCGAACCAAACCGAACAGCAGGAATACTGTGACGAAGCCGCGACGAACGAGGCGCGCCTGATCGACGCGGAGCAGACGGAAATCGCGGCCAGTCCGCAGAAACCACAGGTCGGTCACGCTCTTCCATGTCCAGGCAGAAAAAATAACCACGCCAAACGGATTCAGTTGCAGCGAACGGGAGAGCTCACCGTGCAGAAGCCATACAAAACTGCGCGTGAGACCGCACGCCGGGCACGGCAGGCCGGTCAATCCGTGAAAGATACACACAGAGAACGGACCTTTTTCAAACGGTTCGATCACAGCGCACACGGCCACAACGACTCCATAAAGTCCCAACCAAAACCAACGTTCGCGACGACTGGTGCGGAGCACTACTTCACCAGGTTAAACTTGGTCGCCCAGTTGCCCACCAAAGGCAGGGGATCCCACTTGCCTTGCGCCGCTTTGACCAATCCCAACACCCATAGGACCAGGGCAAACAGCAGGATGGGGAATCCGATCAGAACGAAGCTCAACACCCAGCCAATGATGTAGACAATGAAAACCATGAAGATCTGTTCCTGATGATACATCGCAAATTTGTTTTCCCGAGCCGCCAGCAGGGGAAGAATAAAACAGACCAGATAGCCCAGGATGGCCATGATCTTGCCTTTTTCAATTTCTTCCGCAGTCGGTGCCGGACGAGAGTCGGTAGGATTCTGCTGAGCCATTTTCCTTCTCCTTACATGTGGTGAATGATCTGATCGCCAAACTCACTGCATTTAATTTCTCTCGCTCCTTGCATGAGTCGGGCAAAATCGTACGTAACGGTCTTGTTGGCAATGGAGCGCTCCAGTCCGCGGACGATCAGGTCCGCTGCCTCTGTCCATCCCATGTAGCGGAACATCATTTCCCCGGAGAGAATCACCGAGCCGGGATTTACTTTATCCTGGTCTGCGTACTTCGGCGCCGTACCATGCGTCGCTTCGAAAACGGCGTGTCCGGTGACGTAGTTAATATTACCGCCCGGCGCGATGCCGATCCCGCCGACCTGAGCCGCGAGGGCGTCCGACAGGTAATCGCCGTTCAGATTCAGCGTCGCGATGACGTCAAACTCTTCCGGTCGTGTGAGCACCTGCTGAAGCGTAATGTCCGCGATGGCGTCCTTGATCACGATACCTTCCTTGAGTTTGACCCACGGGCCACCGTCGAGATCGCTGCCGCCAAACTCTGTCTTGGCCAGTTCAAATCCCCAGTCGCGGAACGCTCCTTCCGTGAACTTCATGATGTTGCCCTTGTGTACGAGCGTGACACTCTTTCGTTTGTGGGCCAAGGCGTACTGGATTGCGGCACGGATCAATCGAAACGATCCTTCGCGGGAAACCGGTTTGATCCCGATCCCAGAGGTTTCGGGGAATCGGATTTTCTTCACGCCCATTTCTCTCTGCAGCCACTCGACGATCTTCCTGGCCTCCGGGGATCCCGATTGCCACTCGATCCCGGCATAGATGTCTTCCGTGTTTTCGCGGAAGATCACCATATCGACCTTTTCGGGATGTTTCACGGGCGAGGGGACGCCGTCGAAATATCTCACCGGACGAAGACAGACGTACAGATCGAGCATCTGCCGCAACGCGACATTGAGACTGCGGATCCCGCCGCCCACCGGCGTGGTCAGGGGACCTTTGATCGATACGAGGTACTCGCGGCAAGCCGCGATCGTGTCATCGTGGAGCCATGTTCCGTATTTGTCAAAACACTTTTGGCCCGCGTACACTTCCAGCCATTCAATTTGTCGTTTTCCGCCATAGGCTTTTTGCACGGCGGCGTCAAAAACTCGCTGTGATGCGCGCCAAATGTCCCGGCCCGTTCCGTCTCCTTCGATAAACGGAAGGATCGGGCGATCGGGCACCTGCAGAACTCCCTTCTGGATGGAAATCCGGGAACCGCGGGTCGGTGGAGTCAGATCTTTGAACACCGTAGTACCTGATGCATGATGAAGAACAGATGTGATAACCGTTCGAAAGGACGTCAAAAATATATCGAATGACCTAGGGAAGGTCAAGAAGGAAAACGGCTGACGGTGAGAACCTCGGCCACTCAACCGATTGGAATGTCTGTGCTTCGGTTAGGCGCGTCATGGATGCGGGATTCTTCCGGATGGGATCATAGGATGGTAACGGTCCTATTTCAACGGATTGTTCGTCATGTATTCGCGAATCCTGAACATGCACGGGTCATTGCGGATGATATGTTCGTAATGATTGTCGTTCATTTTCATCATGCCGTCGACCACGTCGCCCAATACCACAATCGGTCCTTCTCCGATGCAGTGACAAAATACACGCCGCCTGGGCGTCGTCGTATTCCTGACTGACCCTACTGCAGGTCGACTTTCTTGACCCAGCCCTCGGTCGTCCCCGCGGCGCCTTCGTACTGGACATAGTACCAGTCGCCGCCTTCAGGATTTTCCGTCGCGACGATCCGGACGGCGTCTCCGCGAATCACGTAAGCGGCGCGTCGTGCTTCTTCCGTCGGGGCATCATGGAAGTACGCCTTCTCCGCAGTGACGCGTCGGTAATCCGCCGGCAACTCATCCGACTTCGCAACCATCGACTGGACTTCGGACAACAGCGCCGATCCCGACACCGCCGGATTGTTCAGGATCGCCTCCAGGCCCTTCCGCCTCTCATCGTCGTTTTTCTTGGCCATGGCACGCGCCGTCATGCTGGCAACGGCCACGTCTTTGTCATTATGGGATGTCGTACCTTTTTGAATCCAGCCCTTTTCAATGCTGTTGCTTTTCTTCCGCTTGCCGACCACCTCGAGCCAATCTCCTTGTTCCGTCGTCACGGCGACCAGGTCGAGCGCCTCGAAGGAATTGGACGTCACGGTGCTGAGATCGGGGCGTTTGTAGAAGTACGAGACATTGGTAATTGCCGCCGGCTTTGCTTTTGCGACGATCAGACCCGATGACGCCCAGCCTTCCGTCCCATCGAGGAGTCTTACTTTCACATATTCTATTTTTGAGGACGGATCGAGTTTCGTCTCACCGAGAACTGTGACTTTTTCTCCCAGCGAAAGGCCGGACAGCCACTTGCCATCTTTGGAGGAAGGTTCCGAACGAAGCGCAACTCCCTCGTAAATACACACGCCTGACCAGTCTGCTTTGGTTGCGTCCAACGTTACGTGGGTGGAATCCCCTCCGGTGTCACCGGTCTTCTTGCCGCAAGACACGGCAAAGAGAACGACGAGAACGAACAGCGCTCTGTTATTCATGATACAATCTCCTGTGCGATAGGACTGGGTGAAAGGATGATGGCCAACATGGGCAAGCCCTGTCGAAAAATCAACAGCGAAGTTTGTCCGCTTCCTTGCATTTCGCAAGACCGTTCTGTATTATTTTTTCGCATTTTCTGAAACGAAGAGGAGACATGTCAGACACGACACCGGACGCCACGCACTACGATTTCGCAGCAATCGAGAAGAAATGGCAAAACTACTGGGAATCCCATCAGACCTTTCGCGCGACGGAAGACCCGAAATTTCCAAAGGAGAAACGATTCTACGTCCTCGACATGTTTCCGTATCCGTCCGGCGCAGGATTGCACGTCGGGCATCCCGAAGGCTACACGGCGACGGATATCCTGGCCCGATACAAACGCATGCGCGGCTTCAACGTCCTGCACCCGATGGGGTGGGACGCGTTTGGACTGCCTGCAGAACAGTATGCCGTGCGAACCGGAGTCCACCCGGCGATTACCACGCGCCAGAACGTAGACAATTTCCGGCGTCAACTGAAAATGTTCGGTTTCTCGTACGACTGGGATCGCGAAATCAACACGACCGATCCCAAGTATGTGCGGTGGACGCAATGGATTTTTCTGCAATTGCATAAAAGAGATCTCGCCTACGTGGCGGAGGTGCCGGTCAACTGGTGTCCGGAGTTGGGTACGGTGTTGGCCAATGAGGAAGTTCCGGAACAGATCGAAAAAGGATTCACCGTCGTCCGTCGTCCAATGAAGCAATGGATGCTCCGGATCACGGTGTATGCGGATCGTCTGCTCGACGATCTGGAGACGCTGGACTGGCCGGAAAGCATCAAGGAAATGCAGCGCAACTGGATCGGTCGGAGTGAAGGCGCGGAAATTGATTTTTCCGTGGACGGTTCCGATGCGAACATCCGGGTCTTCACGACACGGCCGGACACGATCTTCGGGGCGACGTACATGGTGCTTGCTCCCGAACATGCGCTCGTTCCGTCGCTGACCACCGCAGGGCAAAAGGCATCCGTGGTGGATTATTGCGAGCGCGCATCGAAGAAGACCGACCTGGAGCGAACGGAATTGTCCAAAGAAAAATCCGGCGTGTTCACCGGCAGTTACGCGATCAATCAGGCGACGAAAAAGAAAATTCCGATCTGGATTGCCGATTACGTACTTGCGACGTACGGCACCGGCGCCATCATGGCCGTGCCGGGACAAGATGAACGAGATTGGGAATTTGCAGAGAAGTTCAACCTGCCCATAGTTCGTACCGTTCAGCCGCCCGCCGATTTTGAAGGCAAAGCCTTCACCGAAGAAGGGCCGGCGATCAACAGCGATTTCCTGAACGGCTTGGGAGTTCGCGAAGCAAAGGAAAAAATCCTGCAGTGGCTGGAATTCCATCAACTCGGCGTTCGCAAGATCAATTACAAACTGAGAGACTGGCTATTTTCCCGACAACGGTATTGGGGAGAGCCCTTTCCGATCGTCCATCTGCCCAATGGCGAAGTGCACACGTTGGACGAGAGCGAGTTACCGCTGCTACTGCCGGAAGTGCAATCGTACAAGCCTGCGGGTACAGGCGAGTCGCCATTGGCGACGATCGCGGAGTGGGTGACGGTGACACGAGACGGACAGCCTGCGCGCCGCGAGACGAATACCATGCCGCAGTGGGCCGGCTCGTGCTGGTACTACCTGCGCTATCTCGATCCGCATAACGAGCGCGAATTTTGTTCACGGGAGAGCGAACACTACTGGATGCCTGTCGATCTCTACGTGGGCGGGGCCGAGCATGCTGTGTTGCATCTGCTCTATGCCCGCTTCTGGCACAAAGTGCTTTTCGATTTGGGATTGGTCTCCACTCACGAGCCGTTCATGAAGCTGGTCAACCAGGGTTTGATTTTGGGCGAGGACTCACAGAAGATGTCCAAGTCGCGCGGGAATGTCGTCAATCCCGACGACATCATTCGGGAGTACGGCGCCGACGCCATGCGGCTGTATGAAATGTTCATGGGCCCCTTGACTCAGGTGAAGCCGTGGAATACCCGCGGCGTCGAAGGGGTGTCGCGATTTCTCCAGCGAGTGTGGCGATTGTTGATCAATCGCGACGGACAGTTGGGAAATTTCGTGCAGGACGTCGAGCCGACGCTGGACCAGCAGAAGATCATGCACAAGACAATCAAGAAGGTTCAGGAAGACATTGAATCGCTAAGCTTCAACACCGCCATCGCACAGATGATGATGTTTGTGAACGAGTTGACGCCGGCGGAGATCCGTCCTCGGCGCATTCTCGAATCGTTCTTGATCATCCTTGCGCCCTTTGCGCCGCATCTGGCGGAGGAATTGTGGAATCGACTGGGTCACACGGACTCGATCGCGTACGTGCCGTGGCCGAAATTCGATCCGGCCTTGACCGTGGACGACGAAGTTACGGTGGTGGTGCAGGTCAATGGCAAACTGCGAGAACGCATCGCCGTTGCCAAGGGCACAGGAGAAGCGGAATTGCAAAAACGTGCGCACGAGGTCGTGTCGAAATGGCTGGATGGAAAACAGATCGTCAAGACCGTGACGGTGCCGGACAAACTCGTAAATATCGTGGTCAAATGAGAATCGGAGTATTTGTTTTTTTGCTGATCTTTGCCGCATGCGGCAAAAGGCACGATCCCGTGTCCGTCCAGCCGTCGTTGGACATTCCGCTGCTGCCGGAGCGCAATCTAGACAGTCTGCGTCAGGAAGAGTACCCGGCGCGATTGTTGGCGTTTGCGATCGAATTGGGTAAGCGCAATCTCGATCTCGATCATCGAATCGGGATGATCCTGACGCTGGCAGGTGAAACCAACGATTGGAAGGCGGCCGTCTCTGCCGTCACGGAAAGGCAAAACTACAAAGACGCTGAAAAATCGTACCGCGAGTACCTCGTGCGATTTGAATCAGTCGTGGGCGAATCGCCGGATCTCTGGTCTGAAGCGGCAACGCAATTGCGCACGTCCAGAGAACGTCTGTTTGACAACTACGACAATCTGAATCAGTTTGACCGCTATCCGAAACTGGCCGCACTCCTTGACACCCTGATTGCCAATGATGTGTTCATCAATTCCTCTCTGCGCGGGTTCGAGCAAACGTACAAGAAGAAGACGAGTCCCTGAAGGAACTCTGTTTGTCATTTGATTTATGTAAATGACGTACAGATTCGCTCCGCCCGCAATTAGCCTTCCGATCGCTTCTTCGCATCAGACCGTTGTCCTTCTGGAACAAAAAAAAATCCCGGAGCGCGAGTGCGCCCCGGGATAAAATCGACTCGGAGACGAGAGGAATTTCTACTTCTTTACCTGGACGACTTTGAGTTTGACGCCCGCCGCGATCTGTTCCGCGATGTCCTTGCCGCCTTTTTCGACATCACACGTCGCAAAGACGCCATCCTCTTCGACCTTCTTCACGACCAGCTTGCCGACATCGGTTGTCTTTTTCACGACTTTGCCGTTGACTTCTACTTCTTTGACCGTGTAGACCTTGAACACGTCGTCCTTGCGAACGCCCAGGTCTTTGCCACACGTGATCGACACGGACGCAGCGCCTTCTTTCTTCTTAGATTTCAGGATTTCGAAAATCTCACCTTCCACGGGGAAAGCGATTTTCAACCAATCATACATTTTCTTTTCGGCTTCGTTGAGCGCCTTGAATGCCGCTTTGTTGGGATTGTCCTCGACCATGTCGACCCACGCCAGCAGACCTTCGCCGCTCGTATTTCCCTTCACGTCCTTGGAAGCGGTGATTTCACCGGTCGAGACGTCGATGATACGGATTTGCATTTCCACTTCGGACGAGTACCCGAGAAGTTTGTCCGGCTTCTTCTGGTCGTACTTCGGAAATGCCGTCACGTTTTGCAGTTGGCCCTGTACCAGGTACTGGGCTCCCAGCATGTTGCCGATGGAGACGGCTGAATTCGTGTTAGTGAAGTCAGTCATCTGGAAGTCTTGTTCCTTGATGATTTTTTCCATGGCCGTCCGCTCGATGACGACGAATCGCTTCAGCTTGACGAATGCGTTCACCAGTTTTTGTGTCGTCGCTTCCGCAAAGGATTGCAGGGCCGCTTCGTTGTCGAAGATCGGCGGGGCATCGCTCTTGTGTTCCCACGTGCCTCCTTTGTGGGACCATGTCTCGCGGTAACCGCCTTTTTCCACGACGCTGGCGGCGTCAAACGGCAGGATCGCGACTCGGGCTTTTTCCGAGTCCATACTGGTTTTGCCCTGTCCAAAGGAAAGGGTTGTGCTTGCGCAGAATAACGCAAGCACGATGAGCCACTGTTTCATAGGACCTCCTCGATGTTAGTCAAAGTGAACTTTGTTGACTCTTTGGTAAAATGGTAACGTGACGACCCTCCATGACAACCCGACGGTCCGCAAACCAACCAACGACCTGAAAATAGTGGGCATGCTCCAGCGCCTGAACTTTGGCCGCCAGCGACTGGGGCGTATCCGCCGGATCGACTTGCACGGCTTTTTGCAGAAGCACCGGACCGCGATCATACTCCTCATCGACCAAGTGAATAGTGATGCCGGTAAGTTTGGCTCCATACGCCAGGACAGCCTCATGGACATGGAGACCATACATGCCCTTTCCGCCAAAGGCCGGAAGTAACGCCGGGTGGATGTTCAGTACAGCATTGGGAAATGCCTGCAAGATCGGTCTTCCGAGTCGCTTCATGTACCCAGCCAACACAATGAATTCGGCTTGGACATCACGCAGACACTGCAACATGCGTTCCTGAAACGAATCCAGGGTTGAAAAATCTTTGCTGGACAAAACGTGATGTCGGATTCCTTTCTCACGGGCAAACTGGATCACGCCCGCTTCCGATTCGTTACTGATAATGACCGACAATTCCGCATTCAAATCGCGGGATTGGATTCGCTCGTATAGGACTCGGCAATTGGAACCGCTTCCGGAAGCAAACACCGCGATCTTCAATGATTACGTAATCCTCCATCCTGATATCCGTAGGCGGGTAAATCTAACTGCAAAGTCTACGCACTTCAAGAAAAAACATCGCCTGCTGACCTGATCGGGTGATTTCGAGTAAATCCGTTGCATTTCTACGGTTGCAAATCTATATTTTCGGGATTTTCAAGCATTTGCGATCAGATGGTTGAGGCAAAATATTATAAGGTCGAGAAGGACCATGTTCTTTGCGAACTGTGTCCCCGGGCATGTCGTTTGAAGGATGGGGAGGAGGGCGATTGCTGGGCGTACAAGAACATCGGGGGCAAGCTCATGGCCAAGAATTACGGCCGCCTCGTGACTGCGACGTACGATCCGATGGAGAAAAAGCCTTTTTATCATTATTACCCCAATTCCGTCGTGTTATCAGTCGCCCACAACGGGTGCAACCTGCGCTGTCAGTTCTGTCAGAACTGGGAAGTGGCGCTGGAGCGCAAGGATTCCAAAGAGATCAGCCTGCAGACGCTTCTTGACTATTCCGGCAAGAGCCACTCGATCGGCGTGGCCTACACATTCACGGAGCCGCTCGTGTGGTTCGAATTCCTGATGGACTCGGTCCGAAAACTCAAAGGAATCGGACAGAAGAATGTGGTCGTGACGAACGGATACATCAATGAGACACCGTTGGACGACTTGTTGCCATACGTTGACGCGATGAACATCAGTCTGAAATCGATGAGGGATGAAGCCTATACCGGGTTTATGGATGGCCGGGTCGCGCCGGTCCTGCATGCGATCAAGGCCGCCTACCAGAAGACGCATTTGGAACTAACGTATCTGGTGATTCCGGACATTTCCGACAGCGAGAAGGAGGTCGGTGATTTTGTTGACTACGTCGCCGGTATCGGAACGGACATTCCGGTTCATTTCAAGCGTTTCTTCCCGCATTACAAAATGTTGGACTCGCCTGTCACTCCGAATGAAACGATGGTGCGCATTTACAAGATGGCGACGCAAAAACTTCATTATGTCTATCTGACCGACGTGGACATCGAGGGAGTGTCGGATACGTTTTGTCCCAATTGCAAACGTCTGATTATCAAGCGCCGGGACTATCAGTCGAATCTGGGCGGCTTGCGAGGAACGAACTGCAAGTTTTGCGGACACCGGATCTTTATCAAGTTCTAACAAGAAAGTTCGATTTCGTTCATGTTGTCTTCACGAGTTTGCAGTTGGCCGATGGCGATGGGTGTCGTCGGATGTCTGATCATGATGGGTTGCGATGATTCCTCGAATGACGTCGGCGTAGAAGGTTTTGACCGGGGTTCGTCGACGGGCTCGCTCCATGTGGATACGCTGGATGTGGGAGACTTGACGGACCATCGGTCCTTCATGGATTCCGTTTCGACGGGCAATGCGAATACGCTGTATCTCGGATCCGTAGACAACATGGATTTCCGGATCCTGCTGCGGTTTACGATACCGAGTACGTTGGACGATGCAACGATCTTGGCGGCGAAGATTGAAATGGTTCCGAGAAAATACTATGGCAGCGCCGGGTCTTTTCCGGTGACGATGCATTCGATCCAGCGCAACTGGACGACGTCCCAGATGTTTTGGAATCGCTTTCAAGCAGGTGCGGATTATGGAGACGTCATTTCGCAGGCGACGCTGACGGCGGCGGATGCGGTAGGGAGTCGGTTCGAAATTGCCGTTCCCGCAGATACGGTGCAGAATTGGATCCGCGCAGTGAGCGACACGAATTACACGAACTACGGCCTTTTGATGGATTTTGACCCGTCGGCGGCATTTGTGCAGCAGTTCTACTCTGCCTATGTGTTGAATTCGTCGGGAGTTCCTGATACGAGTTTTGCGGTACGGCTTCGATTGACGTTTCAGCGGGAGGGCAGTTCAGAGATCGAGGTTCGGGATATTGCGCCGATCACGTTCAGTGGTTTTAGCGGAGGTTTTCAGGGATTTCTATACCGGGATCGCTCGCCCCAAGATCCAACAACGCTGACGATCGGCGGCGGACTTCCGTATCACTCGCTGATGAGATTCTCGACTGTCAGGATTCCATCCTCGGCGACCGTGAATCGCGCGGATCTGGTTGCGCTGAGGGATCCCGCCGGAGATTATCGTTTTGCAACTGGTGACACAGCGTTCGTCCAGAGTGCGCAGCTTGGGACGGCCCCTGCGGAATGGGCGCCGGGAGAGACGCTCCTATTGACTCTGCTCGGGCAGACTTCGGCCGGTGGCGATACGGTGCGCTTGAGTGTCACTTCATTGTTCCAAGCCTGGGCCGCAGGCAACGCAGACAATAACGGCTTGATTTTGTACAACGGTTCACAATTCTCCCGACCTGGGGACTTCTCAAAGCTGTATCGAATCCGATTGCGTCTGGATCCCAATGATCCGAATGTTTCGCCCAAGATCGTCGTTTACTACACACTTCCACCCCAAATTCAAGACGAATGAAACGGATTTTCTTTCTCCTTGGCATATGTTCAGTGGCTGTCCACGCCGGTGGATCGTCTTTTTCTTCCGCGGGCTTCGGATTGTCGCAGGGATTTCGCAACGGACGGTCTGCTGGAATGGGTGGAATTTTCATCGCGATGCCGAGCGGGAGTTATGTCAATTACTACAATCCAGCCGGTTTGATTGGCTTGGACATGGTGCGGTTCGACGGACTGGTCTTTTACGAGGGACTGGGAGTGAGTAACGGCACGAGGAGTGCATTTTCGAGTACGACGAATGTCGGACAGGCCATCATCGGAATTCCGTTCGGCAGCCGTCTGGCCGCCTCGATGACCCTCTACCGGTTCAGTCGCGTGGACTATGATTATGTTTTCGAGGACGGCTCGTTCCAGGGTCAAACCTACCGGGAACGACTGCAGGGAGACGGAGGTATTCAGGGACTCTCATTGAGTGCGGCGTATCGGATCGACGATCGATGGTCGGCGGGATTGTCGGGCCATTATATGTTTGGGACCATCAATCGGCGCTGGAATGTCAATTGGGATGACGGTGCCTTTGTGGATACTCGGGATCGTCTGGAGGAGCATATTCAAGGAGCCCGCTGGACGTTTGGCGTGCTCCATCGCAGTGCGAAGTTCAGCGCGGGAGCCTTCGCTTCCACGTCGGCGACTTTTTCAAACGATGTGACGGGTTATTCGGCTCTCGAAGACACGACGGCGATCGCCAATCGGGACATGAAGTTTCCATTCGAAGTTGGATTTGGGGGAATGATGGAAGTGAAGCCCGGATACCTGGCCGGCCTGGACGTCACGTATGGCGCATGGAACGGCGCCGGCTTGACCGGCGACAAGTTTCGAAACGCCTGGAGGGTCGGCGTGGGAGCGGAACGAAAAGGCAGCTCCAATATTCTGGCCTCGCTCCTCAGGCGTGCGGACTATCGTCTTGGATTCTATGTTCAGAATCTGTACCAGCGCAATGCTGTCGGCAAGTTTGCCAACGAGGCGTTTGTGACGGCAGGTGTCGGTCTGCCGTTTGCGAAAGGTCGTCATTCGGTCGATGTTGCGTTCGAATTTGGGAAAAGAGGGTCGGTGGGAGAGACCCAAGTGCGAGATTTTGTTTATCGTTTTGTGTTATCGATATCGGCAGGCGAAAAGTGGTTTCAGAAACGTCGCCGTCGTTAGTGTCTTTTATTACGCAAGGAGCAGAGATATGAGAATTGCCAAGAGCCTTGTCGGCATCTGGATCATAGCCGGGTTGAGTGCGCCGCTGGCCGGCCAAGGTGTCAAAGAGGGTACTCCGGAGTTTGAGTGTCTGAAGACGTGGAGTACGGGATACGAGTATTGGAAAAATCAGGAGTACGCCAACGCGATTCCGTATTTGTATCGCGCGATGGAGTGCGACAAGCAATTGCGGCCAGAAAAGGAGAAACGTTCCTTCTCGACGGTGTACGACAAGATTGCTGACAGCTACGTCCATCTCAAATTTGCGGACAGCGCCGTGATGGTGTACAAATCCGGATTCCGGGATCTCGGCGACATAAATTATATTTATAAGATTGGGGAAATGTACCACAAACAGCTTCTGAAGTTTGACTCCGCGGCGTATTATTACCGACAATACTGGGAATTGTCCGGTTCGGATGAAGAGCTCAAGCGAATTGCCGGCATGTGGGTGGAAGCCGCCAAGTACAAGGATGCGGTCATGACCTACAAAGAGTATCTGAAGCGTCAGCCGAAGGACGAGGAGACCTGGAAGTACCTGCTGGATGCGTTCAAGAATTTTTATATCAAATACCTGGGCAAGGATGATTGGCTGGCGGCGTGCGACACGTTTGCGTACTACAACCCCAACGCCAGCAAGGATTTCTACATCGGTGAGAAACTGGATGCCTTGATCAAACAGGGCAAGTACGAAGACGCCATCAAGGTTGCCGATGAGATTATCGCCACGGACGCCAAGAGCAAGAACGCGTGGATGAAAAAGGGTGAGGCGCTGGATGCGCTGCAAAAACGGACGGAAGCCATCGAGGCGATGAACAAGGCGTATGAGATCGACGGCAACGACGCCGATTTGATTTGCAAGCTGGCGCGGCTGTATCTGGATGACGGCAAGCCGGCGCGAACCTGGGATCTGGCGTTGAAGGCGAAGGAGCTGAAGAAATTCGGTTTGCCGTATTACCTGATCGGCGAAGCGATCCGCGACGGCATCAAGGCCTGCTCCGGCAATGTCCTGGACATTCCAGCCAAGGAAGCGTATCTGGTCGCGGCGAAGTACTTTGACCAGGCCGCTCAATTTCCCGATGTCGATGCCAATGCGAAATCCATGGCGAGCTTTTGCCGTCAAAACGGACCGACCAAATCGGATTGTTTCCTGGGGAGTTTGGGTAAACTGAAGACCAGCGGGTGCTATGCATGGATGCCGGATCGGGATTATCCGAATCCGTGTAAGTAAGTCGAGGGACAAACGGAGGATTGTATGAAACAGTTCGTGCTACTGATTGCGTTGTGCGGCGCCGTCGCTTCGGCGCAGGATTCTTCTTCGGGCGAGGATGCTTCTTCGCGGGTCGAACCGCGCTTTCTGGTGGATGCGCCGACCGCCGGAGTGTTGAAGAAGGGTCAGTACGAGGTGGGCATGCGCCTTTTTGCCAATGGCGGCATGTTGGGTCAGGTCCAGGTGGGGATGACGAACCGATTCATGTTTGGGATTTCATGGGGTGGGGAACGGTTTGTCGGGACCGGCTCGGTCGATTTCAATCCTCTGCCGGGTGTTGACGTCCGATACCGTGCGCTGGAAGAGACGTTTGGCGGGCCCGCCGTCACCGTGGGATTCTCCAACCAGGGGTTCGGGCGATACATTGAAAAAATCGATACGGTGAAGGTCGAACGGTACACCCAGAAGTCAAAAGGATTCTTCGTTGTTGCCAGTAAGAATTATCAATTCATGGGGAACCTGGGCTTCCACGGCGGCGTGAATTGGTCAATCACGGAGAAGAAGGACAAGGACAAAGACATCAATCTCTTTGTCGGTGCGGACAAGAGCATCAACGAGGAACTGTCGGTGGTCGGAGAATACGACTTTGGCTGGAACGATAATAAGGACTGGGTCGGTCACGGTCGCGGATACCTCAATCTGGGTGCCAAGTTGAATTTCAACGGGCAACTTCAGTTGGAATTCATGGTTCGTGATGTGCTAAACAACTCGAAAGAACAGGGTAAGTTCTCACGGGAATTTCGAGTCTCGTTTGTGGATACGTTCTAGTGTGAAGGAATCAATCGAGAAGGCCACGGTATTCACGATGTAGACAGCATCTAAACTATTGAGAATATGAAGGCAGACCGCTTGGTCTGCCTTTTGCTTTTTCCCCAAACGTCAGGCTGAAACAATGTCAAAAATAGTAAACAAAAATGTTGACAATATAGTCACAGTGTCTTACCATTATCCTGACAAGACAGGAGGCGTTATGAACCAGGGCAAGCATGTACTACTCGTCGGCGCGTTTACGTTCGCGCTGTTTGCATGGTCCGGGTGTTACACGGTCATCCACCAAAGTCAGGCTTACTACTCTGATTTTGAAGACAGCGCGGCCGAGGAGCCGCTTGACTCCACTACGGACCAAACCACTGAGGGAGAATCTGAGAAGACCGTCATCATCCAACGGTATTATGAGTCGCCGTGGTATATTCCCTATCCGTGGATTTCTTTTGCGCCGGGATACGTGGCCGTCTATGATCCGTACTGGTATGGAGTTGGATATCCCTATTACGACTATTACTGGTACGGTTGCCGCTATCCGACCGGATACATTCCTCCTCATGTCCCCGGTTACCCCACTCGTGACTCGCGACGTGATTTTGGTTTACGTGGGTCTGTCGTCAATGCCACGTCGCATGCATCGTCCCGCTCGGTCACGAGTCGACGTCCGGTCCTGTCCAAACCGCGGTATCGAACGGCGGCGGCAGGTGTGTCGGTCGAAAACGACAAGAAAAGCAGTCTGGGCGGGAACCAGGATGTACGCGGCGGAGGTCAGGAAAGCCGCAGCAAGGAGACAGCGCGCGGGAACTCCGGGAGTCGAAATTACCGCGGGGAGTCTGGCTCGTCGCGATCCGGACAGACACGTGATGCGGACCGAGGCGGACAACGCAACTATCGAGGTGGATCGCAGGGTGAGCGGTCGCGCGGTTCCGGAAACTCTCGCTCAGGGGAGTCGCGATCCGAACGCTCGGGGCGGAGGTCGCGATGAGACTCTGGATCGGGTGCATCGGATTCGGACTGACAGGCTGTTACACGGCATTTGTCCGACCGGCGGACAATGCAGGAATGAATCGTGAAATGGATTGGAGGGATCGCCATATCCGGGAGACAGCGTCGTATTATGAACCTTCGTATAAACCTCTCTTCCGCCTCTCAAATACACGCGAAGAGATGAGCGATGTTCCCAAGGAGCGGATCGCAACACGCGAGTCTGTTGACAATGGAGCCATTCGTGTGGCCACTCAGCCGATCGCGATCTTGGGATCGGCGGACACGGCCCGATCCGCCTCGCGCCAAGAAGTGAACCAGGAGAGTCTGCCATCCGACGGCAGAAGGAGATTTGGTCTGAGAACTTCAATCAAAGTCAAAAGGGATTGAGCGATGAAAACGATTTCCTTCCTCGTGGTAGCAGCCTCATTGTGGGCGCAGGACGAGACGGACGCCATCCGGCCATTTTATAACCAGTTTGGCCCTGGCGCGCGGGCGATGGCCGTTGGGGGGGCATACGTCGCTGTGGCGGAAGACTTTACTGCCACGTATTGGAATCCTGCGGGTCTGGCGCAAATCCAGAAATCCGAGGTGTACGGTTCTCTGGCCGTTTCGTCGCTGAATAATCGTATCCGGTACCAGGGCACGTTGACCGACAACTCGCGCGGGTTTACGAATCTCAATGCGTTTGGTCTCGTCTTTCCGGTTCCGACCGATCGCGGCAGTCTGGTCTTTGCACTCGGTTACAACCGGGTCAATCACTTTGACATCTACAACCGGGTCGAGGGAAGTCCAACGGTGTTCGGTCAGAATTTCCAGCAATCAGAGGAAACCCAGATCGACGGAGGGTTGCAGCAATGGAGTTTCGCCGGAGCCCTGGATGTTTCCGCCAACACCTCCATCGGCGTCTCCCTGAATATCCTGACGGGTCGACAACGCGCCGCCGTCGACTACTTTGAAGACGACACGGAAAATGATATCCTGCTGGACATTCGACAGCGTCAGGCCGCGTTTGAAATCAACCCCAGTTACACCGGTGTCAACGTGAAGATCGGTTCCCTCTTTCGCCCCATACCGAATGGACGGCTCGCACTCACCGTGACGACCCCGACCTATCTGAATGTGGAAGAGAACTCCTCTTTCTACGAATACATTCTCGATGATGGATTGAACGAAGAAGAATATTACGATCCCTATTTCCTCAAGTATCACATCACGTCCCCGTGGCGATTTGAATTGGGTGGAAGCTACAAGTTCAAGCAGGCGACGTTGATGGGAAGCGTCGAGTATGTCGACTGGTCCGAAACGCGCTTTCGATCGAAGATCACGGACAACGGGCGCGACATCGATGCGGAAGTCAACAGCCGTCTGATCACGCAGTATCGCGCGACGATGGACACGCGGCTGGGCGCCGAGGTCATGATTCCGCAGGTTGGATGCAAGGTGATGGCCGGCTATGCCTATCAGTATTCACCGTATCGGAACGGCGTAGAAGTGGTGAATAGCAACCGACAGTACGTGTCCGGTGGCGTCAGTTTCCTCGTAGACAAACAGGTGAAAATCGATGCGGCATTCCAACATGGTTGGTGGAAGCAGTCGACGACGGATAATTTACTTGGCACGGACGAGAACGGGGTGTATTTTGCAACTGATGAAAAGCTTCATTCCAATCGTTTTCTCGTCGGCATTAGCTATCGCTTCTGATCTTCTTTCCTCCTTGACGGGCGGCCTTCGGGCCGCTTTTTTTGTTCTGATCTCCGGGTGGGCGCATGGGCAAAGTGTGCCGCTGGACAGTGTGTTTGTGGTACGAGCCGCGCCGGATTCGATCTTCACGACGGACTTTCACACGCGGCTGGCGTCCATCGAGTCGGCGAACCTCCTTCGTCACGTTCGGGAAATAGCGTCTCCTCTGAACGAGGGGCGCGCAACCGGCACGCCCGGTTATTGGAGAGCGGCTGAGTCCGTCGCGGGGAGGTTTCGTGCCGAGGGCTGGGACTCGTTGTGCGTCGGGTATCTCCAGCGCTTCTCTCTGTCGTCACGGGAGTTGCGTCAGCGAATCTTCATTCCACAGAATGGCCCGGACAGTCTGGAAACCGCAAATGTCGTCGCGTGGCGCCGCGGAAGGGATTCAAATTCGGGCGTGGTCGTGATCACGGCTCATCTGGATCACTTGGGGAGGAACGTCGATACCATTTACGCCGGCGCCAACGACAATGCGTCGGGGATATCCATTCTCATGGAAATGGCGCGTCTCCTGAAGAACACACGCCTTTCGGTTGCACTCATCGCGTTCAGTGGGGAGGAGGCGGGACTGCTGGGGTCGCGCCACTTTGTCGAGCATCCGCTGGTGGACCTCGGGCAGATTCGGCTCCTGATCAATCTCGATCTGGTCGGATCCGGTCGTCAGGGAATCATGGTGCAGGGCGTCCAGGATTTTCCGGATGAACATGCGCGGATTCGGTGGATCAACGATAAACTGTTTGGATTTGAGCTGGGCTCGCGTCCCAACTCGCCCAATTCCGACCAGTACTATTTTAATCAAATGGGTCTTCCCGCTTTTTTCTTTTATTCCTACAACGGCGCTGCGCCGTACCACTCCCCATTCGATACTCCCGATCGTACGGATCCGGCCGTCCTGCTGAATGTCGCGCGCTTTGCCTTTGCGTGCGCCTGGTGGCACGCGCAGTCACGCTGATTGGCAGTTGAAAAACAAACCCTGCACAACTATTTTCGCACACGCATGACAGTTTCTAAACACATGACCGGACTTTTCTGGTTGTTCGGCGCTTTGCTGGCGCGTTCTCTTGTCGCCCAGATTACCTGCGAGGCGTTGGTGGAGCGTAACGTGGTGGAAATGGGACAGACGTTCACGCTAACCGTGCGGGTGAGTGGACGCTCACTGGAGTCGATGGACAAACCGCGCATCGAAACAGTGGAAGGATTGGAACTGGCCTATCCCGAACCTGGCACGTCGACCTCCATTCAGATCATCAATGGACGTCGATCGGAATCGCGTTCGTTCGAATATCTGTTTCGAGCGCGAAAGACTGGGCGATGGCGCATACCGCCGATCCAGATTACGATCGCAGGAGAGCGCTATCAGACGGCGCAGGTGATCATGGAAGTCGTTCCGGCCGGAAGCATCTCTGGTCAAAACCCCGCAGACGTGTCAGGGGACGTGCAGTTTGCGGCCATCCCGTCGAAGCGGGAGGCGTTTGTGGGCGAACAGATCCTTGTCGATTTCAAGATCTTTACACGGGTGAACGTCACGCAGTACTCCCCGTTGCGGACACCCAACTTTATCGGATTCTGGGTGGAAGAATTTCCACTCAAACAGCCGCTTGAAGGCGTTCAGGAGACCTTTCAAGGGGGCACGTTCACCGCCTATACGATCAAACGAGTGGCGTTGTTTGCGACGCGTTCCGGTGAACTGGTTGTCGATCCGGCCGAGATTGAATGTGAATTGCGTATTCCGCGCCGACAGAGAAAGGATCCGTTCGAGAGTTTGTTTTCACCATTCAGCGATCCATTTGGCGAAGTCGTTCGAGAGAAATTTCAAAGCGAGTTGGTTTCCCTGGCGATTCTGCCGCTGCCGGAGCCGAACAGACCGGATGGTTTTGCAAATGCCGTGGGCCAATTCGATGTACGGGCATCTGTGGATCGGTCGACGGTGCGTGTCGGCGAGGCGGTCACGTGTCGACTCGAAATCGCGGGCGCTGGAAATATTCGCGCACTGACAGAACCGGCGAATCCATTTCCGGATGCGTTTGAGAAATATCCCGTCCAGACTCAGGATCACACCAATAAGAACGCGGCCACAGTTTCGGGAAGCAGGACATTTTCATGGGTAGCCGTGCCCAAATCGGTCGGCTCCTTTGTCATCCCCCCTTTTGAATTTGTGTATTTTGATCCGGAGTCCAGGCGATTCGTGGTCAAGACGACGGACACGCTACGTCTGACGTGTACGCCTGGTCATGCGGTGATTGCGGCGGACGCGCACATCACGCGACAGGATATCCGGCCTGTTCGACGTGTTCGGTCTTCCCGCGTCACGTCCGTGAACGATGTCACGCTTGTCGTGGTTTCGATTCTTGCGCCGATTTCCGCATGGGCCTTGGTTTTGTCTCGCCGGCGACGCGAGCGTTTGCGATCCGACACTGTGCGATACCGTTCCGACCGCGCGAGTCCGGAAGCCAAAAAGCGGCTCCGGGAAGCCGAAGATCTCTTGCGTCGCCACGATCACGTTCACTTTTATGCAGAGATCGGTTTTCTGCTGACGCAGTTCCTCATGGACAAATTGAATCTGGATCGATCCGATGTTCGGAGCGACCTGATTGAACAGCGGCTCCGTGAAAGGAATGCCGGAGAATCCTTCATCGCGTCCTACCTGGAGTGCATGCGACGATGCGACATGGCGCGTTTTGCCCCGCCGGGCTCCGCAGAACTCTTTCCCGAGCGGATTCATCAGGACGTTCGGCAGTTGATCCTCGAGGCGGATCGGTTGTGATGAACGGCCTCACAATTGGATTACCCGTTTCTTCTGTGTTCTTCCAAGGCGGCAACGGCGCCCATCTTGGTGCCTCTGGAAACACCAACGCGCCCAGGACGATGATGAGGGGTTTCATATGATGATGTTGTGCGTGTGGATGATGTGGGCGTCGGCAGACAGCTTGTGGGAGCAGAGTCTGTCCAGCTATGACAAGGGCGAGTACGAACAAGCCGCAAAGACACTGGAGGACCTCGCGGAGTCCGCCCCGTCGATCGATGTATACTACAATCTGGGGACGGTCTCCTTCCGCCAAGGCAAACTCGGATGGGCGATTTATTTCTACGAGAAGGCGCTCCGATACGATCCCATGGACGAAGACATTCGGAACAATCTGGATGTATGCCGTTCGATGATCGTCGATCGCATCGAGGAGCCTCCCGCACCGAAATGGATCGCGGCGATTCGAACGTGGATGTACCTGTGGCATGTGACCGCTGTGAAACTGATTGCCGCCGTCCTGTGGTGCCTGCTGTGGGTCGGATGGGCGATCCATCATACGCGATGGCGATTGCCACTGTGGGTTCGCGCGATCGCCGTGTTCGTTGCGGTGGTCATTTTTTCCTGGGCCGGCGTGCGGATGTGGAATGAGCAAAGGGTTCATCGAGCCGTACTGGTTCGGCCGGTTGTAGAATTTCGTGCGGATCCTCGAGCGGATGCGACCGTCCTCATGACACTGCATGAAGGGACTCAGGGTATTGTCCGATCGTCGCAGGAGGAGTGGGTCGAGATCGAAATCGCAGATGGTCGCGCAGGGTGGGTTCGTTGGGCGGACGCAGGAGTGTTATGATCGATAAAGGGTTTCGGCGATTTCCTGCCGTCCGGACAGGTGTTCTTGCTGTTCTCTCCATCATCGTCCTTGAGTCCTTTCAAATTCCCGCGGTATCAGATCCCCAGTCTCAAGTTATTGCCGCCGGGCTGGTGTTGGCGGTCCTTTCTGTCGGAGTGTTTTTCCGGAAGGCGGTATGGATTCACCTCGCGGCGCCGATGGGAATTTTCATCCTGTTTTGGGTTCGCATGCCGTTTCTGCCGGACGCCGATCCGCGGGATGTGAGTCATTTTGCGGATTTGGACGCACCGGTTCAGATCATCGGTCAGGTGATTTCCGAACCTCGTTTGGATGATGAAACGTCGCGTTTCGTCCTTGCGGTCGACACGATCCGGCTGACACAACACATCTGGATTCCGGTCACGGGCCACACGCAGGTGACGGCGAGCGTGCCGGACATTCGCCTGGGGGAGCGGATGACCCTCACAGGATTCCTCTCGCGGCCTCCCGCCCAGCGGAATCCGGGGGAGTTTGATTACCGCGGCTTTCTCGACCGACAAGGGATCGGCTCAATGCTGCGCGTATCGGAATCCGTGCAGATCCGTGATCGGAGAAATGGCGATCAATCTCTGCCGGAGACGCTCGTCTCGCAATTGCGCACGCACTTGTATGAAACGAACCGTCGGTTGCTCAGTCCGGATGGGGCGGCGATCGTGAATGCGATGTTATTGGGAATTCGCCATGACGTGCCGGATGAGGTGCGTCAACGCTTTTCGGAGACGGGGACGATTCATATCCTGGCGCTCAGCGGACTGCACACGGCGTTCATCATCGGCATGATTCTGGGTGTTCTTGGCTTTCTGCGCGTTCCGCGGCGGACGCGCTTTGTATTGGCCGTTCTGGGGTTGTGGTTCTATGTGTGGATCGCGGACTTTCTGCCATCCGTCACACGCGCCGCCATTATGGCCACGGTGATGCTGATCGGCTGGGTGATTCAACGACGGGGACATGTGGTGAACTCGTTGTTTGCAGCGCTGCTATTGATCTTGTTCTGGAATCCATTCGAAGCATTTAACCTCGGACTGCAATTGTCGTTCCTGGCCGTACTGTCGATCGTGCTGTTGTATCCGCGTGTGGAATCGCTGGCGACGCGATGGTTTCCCCGGTGGCAGAAATTGGGAAATCCGTTCCGTGGCGCGTTTCAGTTGTTGTTTGTTTCCATCTCGGCTCAGTTGGGTACGCTTCCGCTGACGTTGCACTATTTTGGCATGTTGCCCATCACGTCGATCATCGCCAACGTGGCGGTCGTACCGATGTCCGGCGTAATCCTGTCGGTCGGTGCATTGATACAAATCGCCCTGCCGATTTCACCTGTGCTGGCGTCGTGGTATGCGGCAGTGAACGATCTTCTGGTCGATGGGATGTTGTGGGTGGTACGGTCTGCATCGGAGCTTCCGCTCAGTCACGTTCGCGTCTGGACCGGTTCGGCCTGGCAGGTGGCCGGACTGTATGGGTTCCTGGCATGTGCGTGCGCATGGAGCTTGCCTGTCGCACGCCGATGGACGGTGATGATCGGCATGGCCGCGATGTGCGTGTGGGCGTGGATTCCGGAGCGCCCGCACGAACTGATCGCGACATTCCTCGATGTCGGGCAAGGCGACTGCGCAGTCATTCAATTAGCGGACGGGCGCGTGCTCGTCGTCGATGCCGGAGACGCACGGGATGGATGGGATTACGGAGAGCGTGTCGTCGGGCCGTTCCTGAGGCGACAGGGCTATTCGAAGATCGATTTTCTCGTGCTGTCACATCCACACGATGATCACATTGGAGGAGCGCCCGCATTGCTCCGCGAATTTGAAGTGGGAAGACTGTTTCACGCGGGTCAGTATTATGAATCTGCGGCGGTCGATTCGATTCAGGCCATTTCCCGTCGTCAGGGAAGGAACGCCCAGGTGGTGCGTGCCGGCGATTTCTTTGGTATTGACGAGCAGACGGGGCTATATTTTCTCGGACCGCGAACCGGTTTTGCGGATTCCACAAGGAAGACGCTCTTTGGTACGAACAATTCCTCCGTGGTGTTTATGATGAAGCACGGTCAGACGCGATGGCTGTTTGCGGGCGACGCGGAGGTGGAGGCGCTTCAGTCCCTGCAGGTATATGGTTCCTTCCTGGATTCGGATGTGTTGAAGCTGTCGCATCACGGATCGTGGAACGGATCGCCGCCGCCGTGGATCGCGGCCGTGCGTCCGGAGATCGGCGTGATCTCTTGCGCGACTCGCAATTCCTTCGGTCATCCGTCTCCGTCCACGCTGGTTCTGTTGAGGGAAGTCGGCTGTACGATTCGTCGAACCGATCGCGAAGGTGCGGTCACGCTGGCGTCGGACGGCCGCCGGATTCGGAAGATCGAATTATGATTGGCTTTGACATTCTTCTGCTGCTGGGTTTTTTCATCGGGACGGTTTTGCACGCGGTTTTGTTGGTGGAAATTTTTCACCGACAGATCACACAGCGGCATGAACGGGTCTTCGCCGCGCTGCTCCTGGTGATGACGGTGTTCAATGGGCTGCAATTTCTGGGATTTGCCATACGCGAAGTGATGGGTCGCGAGTACTTCTGGATCTTCAACGAACTTCGCTACTACTCGGTCATCGTGTTGGGATTTGTTCCGCCGTTGGTGGTGCATGTGCACACCGCTTTTCTGGACTATGTGCAGGACCGACGCTCGATCGTGCGGAGGTGGCTTCCGGCAGTCTTCTATTTGCCCATCCTCGTGCTGATGTTTTTTGCAGATTACTCGATCGTTGACGCTCGCAGTCGGGTGATCGACGACAACTGGTCGGCGATCCCGGCGTTTGTGTTTTGGCTGGTCATTTGTCTGGCGGTGTCACTCGTGTACACGGTCGCGATTATCCGTTCCACGCGGAATGAGAGATGGCGTCAGTTTTTCAGGGTCGAGAGCGGCATTTTGGTCGTCATCATTGCGTTGGTGGTGTTTTTCTATTTCGGCGGCGGAACCGGCAACGTGCGGCTGGACAAGACGCTGAAGAGTCTCCTTCGATTGACGGCGATTTTGCCGACCTTCGCATTGATCTTTTTGTTGTACAAGTATCCGTTTTACTCGATCATGGCGCGGCGCAGACTACTGTTTGTGATCCTCGGCGGCAGTTTTTTTATCGTCTACCTGCTGTCCTCGCGTGCAGCGCGCAAATGGGCGGAGGAACGTCCGGACATCAATGCAGAGACGCTCGACATTCTCCTGGTTGTGTTTCTTTTCATCCTGTATGAGCCTGTCAAATTTGCCATTCGACGAGTCGCCGGATACTATGCGCTGTATCAGCGTTCCGCCTATCAGCGACTGGTGCGCCGGCTCACCGAGCGGATCGTCAGCGCGCCGACCGTTGCAGAAATCGTGAAAGTACTACAAACGTCCCTGCGGGAGTCTCTGCAGGTGGATGCCATCGGGATGTTTACCCTGACGACGAAGGAAAGCAACACGGGGCGAACGTATGACATCGTTCACGCTTATGGGGATATCCGACCGTTGGACGCGGACAGGGTAGCGAGAAAACTGAAAGAGAAGGAGGGGTTGTACGAAGCCAAACGCGTCAACATCGTGCAACTGCAGGCGAAGGAAATACCGTATCAGCTGTATGTCGGCATCCTGCTCGATGCCGAACTCGTTGGGGTATTGTGCATCGGCAAGAAAACGACCAATGAGTCGTTTTCGTTTGAGGAGAAGGAATTGCTGCTGACCGTCACCAACCAGATCGCGATTGCCATTGAGAACATTGAGTTGGTTCAGCGGCGTCTCGAGCTGGAAACCCGTATCTTCGAAGCGGACAAACTGTCGGCGCTGGGTTTGCTGGCGACCAGCATCGCGCATGAAGTGAAGAATCCTCTGAGTTCGATCAAATCCATTGTGCAGTCGATGCGCGACGAGAAATCCCGCGACCATGGGCCGGCGGAGGAGATTCACGATCTGGAAGTGATCAATGAAGAAATCAACCGCTTGACGCATGTCGTCGATCAGTTGTTGCGATTTGCGAAACCGGAAAAGGCGGACACGGGTTCCTTTGATGTGTGTCGGACGCTGGATGCGATCCTGACCATTCTCCGTCCCGAAGCCCGGAGTCGCGGAGTCAGCGTCTACCACCGATTCCAAACGCGCCCTCTGTGGATGCGTACGAGCCAGACCGACTTGAAAGAGATTTTGTTTAACGTTATCATCAACGCGATCCAGGCGATGCCGGACGGCGGGCGATTGCTCGTGCGAGTGGAAATGGCGGCGTGCGAATTTGCGGAGGTGGAACGATCGGCGCAAGAGACAGGGACGGTGCAGGTCAGCGATCTGTTGAAACCGGATCCGCTGGATGCGGGGTACCTGCCGTGGCAGGCCGAGCCCGTGGTGGCCACCCCGATACACGAAGTGGCGTTACAGGAAGCGCTCGATGTGCCGGATGGGAACTGCGTGCGCATTTGCATCACGGACACCGGACCGGGAATTCCCAAAGATCAATTGCAGGACATTTTTAAACCCTTTTTCACCACGAAGCATTCCGGTACCGGACTGGGTCTGGCGATCGTCAAGTCAAAAATCGTCGCCCTGGGGGGACGACTGGTTCTGAAGAGTCACGAGGGATTGGGAACGACGTTTGATATGTACATTCCGATCCAGAAAGCAACCGCATGAACGAGGCAGTTGAAAATTTGCGAGTGCTGATTGTCGACGATGAAAAGGCGGCGCGATACGGCATGGTGAAAGCCCTGCGTCCGGAGGGCTATCGCATATCGGAGGCGGAAGACGCCGTCTCGGCGCTGGCGCTGATGGGAGAACACGGTTACGACATCATCGTTTCGGATGTGACCATGCCGGGCATGAGTGGAATGGACCTTTTGCGAAAGCTGAAAGAGCAGAATTCACCGGCGAGCGTCATCATCATCACGGCTCACGGGTCCGAGCGCCTGGCGGTCGAGGCGATGAAGGCCGGCGCCTACGATTATCTGTCGAAGCCATTTGAGATCGACGAACTTCGGGCGATGGTTCGCCACGCCGCGACACAGATCCAACTGGCCCGCGAGAATGTGCGATTGCGGGAGGCGCTGCACGAGACGCGGGGATTTGGAAATTTTGTCGGAGAGAGTCAATCCATGCGCGACGTGTATTCGCTGGTGGACCGCGTGAGCCGCAGCAACGTGACGGTTCTGATCCGTGGCGAGAGCGGTACCGGCAAGGAATTGGTCGCAAAAACGATCCACGACAGAAGTACCCGCAAGGACGGTCCGTTCGTTTCCGTCAACTGCGCGGCCATCCCGCGCGAATTGATTGAGAGCGAACTGTTTGGTCATGAGAAGGGAGCGTTCACCGGCGCCGTGGCCTCCCGTCCCGGGCGATTCGAGCTGGCCCACACCGGGACCTTGTTCCTGGACGAGATCGGCGATATGGCGCTGGACACGCAGGCCAAAGTGTTGCGCGTGCTGCAGGAGCGGCGGCTGGAACGCGTCGGGGGGAGCGATTCCATCGATGTCGACGTCCGGATTCTCAGCGCGACGCACCGGGATCTGGCAAAGGAAATTCGTGAGGGACGATTCCGCGAAGACTTGTACTATCGGATCAATGTGGTCGAGATTCATGTGCCGCCGTTGCGGGACCGCGAGGGCGATATTCGTATTCTGGCGGAGCATTACTTGAACGCCTTTTCGAAGAAGCACCATGCGGACGTCAGGCATTTTGCGCCGGAAGCGATGAAAGCGATGATGGACTACACGTGGCCCGGTAACGTACGTGAGTTGATCAATCTCGTCGAGCGATGTGTCGTACTGACCTCGACGGAGGAGATCGGAGCGGACGTCCTTCCCCGTGAGATCCGCAATAACGATTCGCCTCGAAGTTATGGCGTGAAAGAAATTCTCCATCAGGGAGACGTGACGTTTCAGGACGCGAAACAGCGTGTGGTGCGTTCCTTTGAGCGGGATTTTATTCTGGAAGCCCTGAAGGCCAACGAGTGGAATATTTCGCAAACCGCGGTCAAGCTGGGGATGAAGCGACAGTATCTGCAACTGAAACTCAAGGAACTGGAGATCAATCTCCAGGAGGAAAAGGAGCGATGATGAGGCTCGGACAAGAACCCGCGGTGCAGCGAGCGCCCAAGCAAGATCCTCATCCGATGTGGGATTCGCCGATTGGTATTTTTGATTCCGGCATTGGAGGGCTGACGGTGGCGCGCGAGGTGATGCGCACACTCCCGTTTGAAAAGATCGTTTACATCGGGGACACCGCGCGCGTTCCGTACGGGACGAAGTCGGACCGGACGATCCGGGCGTTTACCCTGCAGAGTTGTTTGTTCTTGTTGGAGCACGGAGTCAAGATGATCGTGATCGGATGCAATACCTCGAGCGCCGTGGCGCTGGATTTCGTCACGGACATGTTTCGGATCCCGGTGATCGGAGTCATTCGCCCGGGTTCGCGCGCGGCCGTGGAAAAGACGCGAGGCAGACGTGTCGGAGTCATCGGGACGCACACGACCGTGCGCAGCGATGCGTATTCGAGAACGATTCGGGAGTTGGATCCGGCCGTGGAGGTGATCACGCATGCGTGTCCGTTGTTTGTGCCGCTTGCCGAAGAAGGATGGACGCATCATCCTGTGGCCGAGCACGTGGCGCGAGAGTACCTTCAGGTCTTTGCCACCACCGACATTGACACGCTGGTTCTGGGATGCACGCATTATCCGCTGCTCACGGATCCCATTCAGCGAGTCATGGACGGATTGCTGGGCCGTCCCGTGGATCTGGTCGATTCGGGTATTGAGACCGCGAAAGTGGCCAAAGCGATTCTGTCCGAAGGGAAATTGGAAACCCAACGACGGGATCGTCCGAAGCACGAATTCT
The DNA here is from genome assembly GCA_964602985.1 of uncultured Bacteroidota bacterium. Classification (GTDB taxonomy): domain Bacteria; phylum CLD3; class CLD3; order SB21; family SB21; genus CAYZJB01. Next base: position 80,698 of record CAZRTJ010000003.1, on the reverse strand, counting down.
ACGTGACCGATCTGCCAAAGAATTTTGAGCGCGTCGGCGAGCGGTTTCTCGGCAGTCCGCTGGATCATCTGGAGATGGTTCACGTCGAGAATTTAGGGTTCTGATGGTCGATCAAATCCTATTGGCGATCATTCCGATTTTTGTGGCCATCGACATTGTGGGAATCCTGCCGGTGTATTTGGCGCTGACGGAAAACACGCCTCCGACGCAGCGAATCCGTGTGCTTCGACAGTCGGTCGCGACGGCGTTGCTGGTAAGTTTGGGCTTTTTGGTCATGGGCAACGCGGTGTTTGATTTCCTCGGTATTACGATGAGCGATTTCAAGATCGCAGGCGGAGTCATTTTGTTTGCGTTGGCGATTAATGATCTGCTGTTCTCCACCGAGGAGCGGAAAAGTCACGAGGTTTCCGCGGAGACAGAAGGGACGGAGACGAAGGCGGGCATCGGCATCGTGCCCATCGGCATTCCCCTCCTGGTCGGACCGGCCCTCCTGACCACGATCCTGATCTCATTGGACAGTTATGGGCTCATCCCGACCGTGGTGGCCGTTGTAATTAATCTGGCAATTGTTTACGTTGGCCTCCGATACTCGGCATGGCTTCTGCGTCTGGTTGGCAAGAGCGGCGCGAAGGGAATTGCAAAAGTTGTCACGTTGTTGCTCGCCGCCATCGGCGTCATGATGGTTCGTACTGGAATTGTAGAAATGATGGAGAAGTGAATGAAACGCAGTCTCGTCGTATGGCTGGTGCTGGCAGTTGGGTGTGCGCCCAAGTCGATCACGTGGAAGTCCGAAGAACTCAATCGGGCAACCATTCGGACGTATGCCATTTTGCCATTTGTAGACGCAAATACGCAGCAGTTCCGCACTGAGTTTCCCGGAGCCTCCGAGACGGTGCGGGATTTTTTTGAAACGGCGTTCCTCACGACGGGAATCCGAGTGGTCGAGCGGGGCCAGGTCAAACGAGTCCTGGATGAACTCGATTTTTCGCTTTCGGATTTGACGGAGGACAAAATCGCCAAGGTGGGGAAGATGTTGCAAGTCGACGCGCTCATCCTGGGTACGGTCAATGAATTCTCGCGCGACGCAAAAGCCCGGCGTCAGAAAGGCAATCTGGATATCTCGGTTCGAGCCGTCCACGTGGAAACAGGCGTGCTCTTGTGGAAGACGTGGGCCCGCAAGCGCACCAAGGAACCCCTGGAAGACGTTCAGAAATTGACGCAAACCATGGTTGTCAATCTGGGTCTGTCCGGAAAGTAAGCGCTTCGCATGGAGGAATTCTACGGCGAATCGGATGTGTACTATGCCTATATCGTCGAGCATCTGCTGGGAGAGGACAAAGACCGGCGCATCGACGCTCTGAATCTGATTTCCCACCTCGAATGTGATCCCAGACTGGCCGACATTCTGTTGCCGCTTTCCCGTCATGCCGATCCGGAGTTCCGGCGAATCGGACTGGAGGCCTTGGGATTGTGGCGGCACTCGGATGGCGTCGCCCAGTTAATGGAAATGATCGGGCGGGATTTGACCGCGGAGGAGGAGGAACTGGCGATATTGTCCATGGGATCCATCGGAGGCCAGGATGCCCTGCATTTCCTCATGGAGTATGCGGATCGTCGATTTTCATGCGCGGTTGGTGTTTCCGATTCACGGGGAATGGCCGCGGTGGAGGGAATTGTCCACATCGCGCGTGAAGGGCACGCAACGGCAGGAGAATTCTTACTGCGTTCGTGCGCGCATCCAAACTGGAATTTCCGGGAAGCCTGTGCCGACGGCTTGGGCGTGATCTACGGGGGGCGCGAGAGCATTCCACGAGTCGTGTACGATACCCTGGTGAAACTGTCACAAGATGAAAACAAGGACGTGCGAATCGCCGCATACATGAGTCTGGACGCCATCGTGGGTCTGGACGCGGTTAACAAACAGAAACTCGAAGACGCTCGCCGCAAACAAGTGTTTGGGTAGCAGGGATTGTCCATGTCGATTTATCTGATCGTCATTGCGGTCTATTTTTGTATCCTGATCGGGGTGGGCGTGTGGAAGAGCTTCCGGGTTAAGACCCAGGATGACTTCATGGTGGCCGGCAGGAACGTTTCGGTATGGTTCCTTGTCGGTACGCTCGTGTGCACGTGGGTGGGTTCGGGTTCGTTGTTCGGTGGCGCGGGTCTGGCGTTTCGGGAGGGATTTTCTGCTCTGTGGTTTTCCGCGGGAGCCTGGGTGGGTTTGATCGTCGTGTATTTTCTGGCCGATCGCGTGAGGCGGCTGGCGGAATACACAGTTCCGGACATTTTGGAGAAACGATACAACGCAACGGCCCGCGTACTGGGAACGGTGATCATCGTGATTGCGTACCTGGCGATTGCCGGGTATCAGTTCAAAGGGGGCGGGAAGCTGCTCAATATCATGACACGGACGAATCCCGTGGATCCGACGACGGGGTTGGACCCGCTCGTGGGCGCGATGATCACGTGCGGAGCGGTCGTCGTCTTTACGCTGCTGGCGGGGATGGTATCGATCATGAGCGTGGATTTGATGAACGGCATCATCATCACCTCTTCGATCGTGATTGCGGTGCCGCTCTTGCTGTTCAGCGCGGACCATCACGGTTGGGAGGGCGTTACGGCGGCGTTGCCGGAAAGGTATTTTGACGTCGGCGGCGGGCATGAGTTCACCTGGTTTGTGGGGATCTTTCTTCCGTCGTTTTTCCTGCTGATGGGGGAGAGCAGTATTTATCAGAAATTCTTTGCGGCCCGCGATGCCGCGACCGCCCGTCGCGCCGTGATCGGAATGGTAATCGGCGTTGTCATCATCGAATCGCTCCTGGCCGTGGTTTCTGTGATCGGAAGTTCGCATTACATCCACCACCCGGCCTTCTTGAACGGTGAAGGCGGGTTGAATTCGGCGATGTCGGAGACCATCATCCTGCACCTGGCGCGATTTGACCTGCCGGACGTTGCGGGCGCATTTCTCCTCGCGGCGGCGGTCGCCATTATCCTGTCGACTGCCAATACCTTTCTGATGGTGCCGGCGATGAATCTGACGCGCGACATTTATCAGAGATTCCTCCGACCGAATTCGGATGCCGCGCACGTGATCCGGATGAATCGGCTGTTGATCGTGGCGCTCGCCATCACGGCATTCACAGTGGCCATGCGATTTGAGACGATCCTCAGTATGGCGTTTACGGCGTACACCATGGTCGGTGCGGGGATTACGCCGGTGTTGCTCGCCGCCTTTTTGTGGAAGCGGGTCACGCCGCTCGGCGGAGTCGTGTCCATGATGGCGAGTATGCTCGTGACGGTCGGAATCACTGTCGCCAACGCGGTATCGGCCACACCGATTCTGGACACGAATTACATTATCCTTCCTGCCACGGTTGTTGCCTTTGTCTGTCTGTTCGGTGTCAGCCTTCTCACGCCCCCTTCCCCGAAAGAAAAATGGGAACCGTTCATCTCGCGCGGTTGACATGACCGCCGGATGGTCCCGTTGGATTGTGCTCTGCGGGCTGGCCGCGAGCGTCACCGCTCAGCAGTCAGACAGCATGAAAGTGGCCGATTCCACACGGAGCGACCGGTATGCGACCTTGTCGGTCGTCGACTTTGCACGACCCGAATCGCTGGATTCTCTGGCGCTGGTTGAAGTTCTCACCCATGACGAGTTGATGAAATTCTACCACGGCGACATCGCCGATCTCTTGTGGAATGTGACGGGTGTGTATGTGCACGATCTCGGCAGTTATGGCAAGCCGATCAGTGTCAGCTTCAACGGTCTCGGGAATCGAAACGTGCTGATTCTGGTGGATGGAATCCCATGGAGCGATCCCGACGTCGGGTGGACCAATCTGAATTCTCTTACGCTGGAGAACATCGAACGGATTGAGATTCGGCGCGGCGGTGCGGTGTCGCGTTACGGATCTCGCGCTGCGGGTGGTTCGGTGAATATCATCACTCGACAGATTCCCGCAGATCACGCCATCACGCATTTGAAATTTCGATCCGTCTTCAGTGCATTTGGGGATATCGGAGCTTTCTTTGGTCGACCCATCGGACCTCATCTTCAGATTCGATTTGGAGGATCCTCCAAAGAGACGCCCGGTGAACAGAACATTCAGGGTTTTCGCGGCGGATTTGTCCGAAGCATTCAGCGTACTCGTTACACGGGCAATGTCCTGTTTGGCGGTCTCACGTATCTGGCCGGCGAGCATTGGCTGATCGATGCGTATCGTCAGTCCTCGCATGACCGGTACGATGCGTATGGACGCAATCTGTTTGGCGACAGCAAGAATCTGGATTTTACGACACCGGAAGGAAGGCGTACGGACGATCGGGACGAGTACCGGCTGAAGATCGTCCATCGAATTGGTTCGTGGGAACAGACGCTCCACACGTCACACACGCAGATGGCCCGCGAGGCGAGGGATTTCGAGGACACTCTTCTGGCGCCGCGATGGCAAACGTCACTCACGCGAGTGGGGTACGATGCACAAGTGCCCGTCGGCACGGTTCGGTTGCAGGGAGGCGGTGTGTGGAATCGCGTACGATCGGCCCGGTTGGGGGGTCGGTGGGATTCGCAGGAACTGTATGCCCGCGCGGATTGGCCGATCGGATTTGCCCGGATGTCCGGCGGGATTCGGTTGGAGCGCCATAATGCATTTGGGAATGGTATGGCCGCTGATGGCCAAGTGATGGTTCCTCTCGGACAGGGAAGATTGTGGGCGTCGACCTCGTATGCCGTGACGATGCCGGATCTGACGGATCGCTGGCTGTCGGGAGGCGTGACGGGATTTTCGGTTGGTTCGGAGATCACACCTCCCCATATCGCGAGTCTCACTGCGGGTTGGGACGTGCGCGGTTCGAGGATCGCTCTGGTGCGCGTGTCTGCGTATGTGCACGATGTGAGGAACGGATTGTATGCGGAGCCGATCGATTATTTTTCGGACAGCACGCGTATTCGTCTGCGCAACGCTCGCCGAGGCCGTCCGATGGGGGGAGATGTTGAAATTGCCGTACGGTCAGGAGAATTTCTATGGACCGTCCGGCAATCTCTGATGAAGGCTCCGTCGGAACTGCACCAGGGCACTCCGACGTACATGACTTTGATCACGGCTCGAGGCGACCATGATTTTCTGCAAAAGCATCTCCGCATGACAGGAATCTTGCAGGCGCGCTGGATCAGTCGTCATGACGGGTACACGTACCAGGATCTGCCGACCGTATACATGGTCGCCCCTCGTCGATCCGGGGGGGGATGGATTCTGAACACTCGCGTGACGGCCACCATCGCCAGCTTTCAGCTGTTCTACGAAGCCGAAAATATTCTTCGCGCACGGTTCACCATGCTGGATGGGTATGACGTGACGCCTCAGCAAGTTCGCGTCGGATTGATCTGGAGTCTTCGCGACTGAACGATTGTATTGACTGCCGGGATTCTGTAGATTGCGTTGTTTAACACAGGAGGATATCATGGTTCGTGGGATTGTCATGTCGATGATTCTGACCGCGATGACGTGGGGTCAGGAATTCAAGCCAACTCGCGTCGATGTCTTCAAGAATGGGGTGGGCTTCTTCACCACCGAAGGCTCGCCGACATTTTTGCAAGACAAGGCTACGATCGAGAATCTGCCAGACGCGATCTTTGGGACCTTCTGGGTGGGTACGAAGGACAAGAACGTGAAGATCGACGAGGTTCGCGCGATGTATCAGCGAAAACCGAAGTCGACGGTGGCGACCTCGTTTGCGGACATGCTGCGAGCCAATCTGAACAAACGGATCGTCTGGCACTTTCCAAATGAGGAGAAGACCGTTCTTCAAGGCACGCTGATTGCGGTTACGGACAATGACAACGGTTCCCTCGTGACGATCAAGAGTGCGGCGCAGACGCACGTCGTGTCGTCCACGTGGCATGCATGGGTGGAATTTCCGGAATCGTATTCCCAAGAGCACATCGATACCCTTTTCAAGCCGATATTGGAGATACGGAGCGCGGGGGCCAAGGGATCCGCGAATATGGAAATGGTCTATTTTCAGAATGGCATCGGCTGGATTCCCAGCTATCGCGTGGAAATGCTGGATGACAAGAATGCGCAGATCATCCTGGCCGCGTCGTTGATCAATGACATTCAGGACATTGAAGACGCGGAGATTAATTTTGTCGTCGGCGCGCCGCATTTCATGTACGAGAATGTTCCGTGGCCGTTGTCGCTGAGCATACGATTGAATGATTTCCTGTCGCAGGCCGGCCGCGGGGAGAACCGTCCTACGTACCAGCGCAGCGTCCTGGCGAATCAGATGATGATGAGTTCGGGGGAATCGTTTTCGGAAGATGTCAGTTACACCAGCTTTCAGCCGCTGGAGGGAACCTCGACAGAGGATTTGTTCTTCTACAAGCTGAATCGCGTGACGATCAAGAAGGGGGAAAGAGCCCAATACAGTATTTTTTCCGCAACGGTTCCCTATGCGCACATTTACGAAGTGGACTTGCCGAAGGGCCTCAATCAGTATGACTACGAGAAGAAAGAGGAACCGCATTCGGTATGGCATTCCATCCGACTGGAAAATAAAACGCCGCATCCCTGGACGACAGGGAGCGGTATGACGTTGCAGGGGGGCCGCGCGTTGGGACAGGATATCCTGTACTATACGCCGCCGAAAAAGAGCGTGAACCTGAAGATCACGACCTCCCCGGACATTCACGTCAAAGACGAGGAAAAGGAAGTTGACCGCAAAGAAAACGTGAAACAGAAGGACGGGTACTACTACGATCTCGTGACGATCGAAGGCGTGGTGACGGTGTCGAACTCCAAGGACAAAGAGATCCGTCTGTCCGTTACGCGTCCAGTGACGGGCAAACTTCTGGTGGTCAGCGATCAGGCCGAAGTGAAACAAATCCCTTCTCTGCGCACTCCGATTAATCAGGAAAATTCCCTGAAGTGGGACGTGCCCGTCAAGTCGCAGGAAACGAAGAAGCTCACGTATCGGTATGAGATCTTTTTGCGGCGGTAAAGCAGTGATCTCATTCGCTTCGTGTTTTGCTTTTCTCGTGTGCACGGTAGTTTCCACGTGCGGTCCCGGACAGTCTGGCGAGGCGACACGAGAGTTTCGGCTGATCGTGCCCGATTCGATGGCTTCGTGGAAGACGCGTACTCTGCGATCCATGGAGCGTTGGGGCGAGGGGCTTCCTTTTCGCTTTTCTGAATCGGCGGCTCACGTCGTGACGGTCAATGACAGCGCCACCTATTCCAACTCCCGATTTCGACTCCTGGAGAGACAGTGGTTTCTGGGCAGCGATTCGATGAACGCCGAGTCCGCGTCGCTTCTGCATTACAGCAACGGAAATATCCGATTTGTATCGGCGCGGTCCGGACCGAGAAGTCTGATGGGAGCTCTGCACACGCTGTTCACGGAGTACCGCTCCTTTGACGAGGTGCTTCTGGTCTTTCAATACGGACAGCCAATCTACGCCGCCGGTGACAGCGTGGGGCGTTGGGTGGTGCGCGTCAACGTGTTTGAGGAACGAGCGGAATTCCGGAAGAATCCGAAACAAAATACGTTTACGTTTTACGGCAATCCGATTCCATTCTCGCAGGCACGTGTGCAGCATTTGCTGTCTCAGGTGGATTCCCGGATTGTCCGGGACGCATCGCCCAGGATTTTTGTGTACCCGAACTTCGAAACCAAAGCGCGCGTGAGCGCCAATCTGATGGAATATTCCATCGACGTGGAGCGAAGGGAAATCCATCTGGTCGATGATGCCCACGTGCGTACGCGGTTCGAAGAAATCCTGTCGATCTATTTTACCGCTCTGCAATACGGACAGAAGTATCCGTGGCTGACGGACGGGTTGGCATTCGTGCGCGCCGGAACCTATTATGGGAAACCTCCAGACTGGTGGAAAACAAAATACCCGCTTTTGTCGCTCGTGAAGAAAGGCGACCTGCTGACCGCACCTCAGACGAACCAGAATCCGTTCCTGATGCATCTGCTTGCGATGGAATTCTGGCGTGAACAGGCGGACCCATCTGCGGTGTGGAAGAGTCCGGAGACATTCGTCGAGGATTTTGACGCTCCAGTGTTGGATCAGGGACCGGTCCGGCGAGCGACAGAAATTCCGTTCTTCAAAGGATTCTGCTTTGCGCACAGCAACGGCGTGCAGACCGGATACACATCTCAGGAGTCGGCGCGGTCACTGCAGCGGCTGGAAGAAAATGGCGCGAACGCGGTTTCGCTCACCCCCTTTGGATATTCTGCCGATGCCCGATCGCCGGACATTCATTTTGTCTTGCGGAATATCTGGGACGAAACCCTCGGAGGTTTGGTGAAAGCGGCGCGCGACGCCCACGAACGCGGCATGGATGTGATGATGAAGCCTCACCTGTGGTTGGGAAACGGTCAGTGGTGTGGGGAGGTCGACGTGGCGGAAGGGCCGGACCGCGATCGGTGGGAAAATCAGTATTCGCAGTTCATCGTCTACCACGCTTTGATCGCCGAGTTGTGCGGGATGGAATCGCTGAGTGTGGGGGTGGAGCTGCCGCACATGACCGCCGATACTCAGATGTGGAAACGAATCATCCGGCATGTCCGCGTGGCCTATTCGGGAGCGATCACGTTTGGAGGAAATTGGTTTGGAGAGTACGATCGCATTCAGTTCTGGGATGACCTGGACTTTATTGGCGTGCAGCACTATTTCCCCTTGATGAGTTCGGCAGAGGATGGGGACTCCCGGAAAGTGTTGCGGGGGATCAAGGATACGATGCGAGCGGTTTCCGTCCGGTGGAATCGACCGGTGGTCTTGACGGAAGTGGGGTTCCCCAGCATCGAAGGCGCTCTGATGTCTCCTCACGACGAAGATTTTTCTCAAAGCGTCTCGGACGAGCGTCAGGCACAGGGATACCGAATGCTGATCGAGGAGTTATCGGACGAGCCCTGGTGCAAGGGGTTCTTCTGGTGGAAGTGGGAGAGCGCTGACCGGGATCCACGAGCACAGGACAAATCGTTTCAGATTCGTGGCAAACTGGCAGAAAAGGTCGTCCGGGAATTTTATCGGTCTTCCACCAGACGTTTGTAAATCGCCCGCTGCGAGATGTCGGAGGATGAATAGGCGCAGGTGAAATTTCTCGCCGAATCGACTCCGAGCCAAGGGGATCCGAAGGAAATGACCTGATCGCGTTCGGTACAGCGAGCTTCCAGCCAGTTCTTCCATGTCAAGGGAAACCCGACCATACCGCTCCACGCGCGTGGCTGGAGATCGGTCATCACGGTGAGCGGTCGTCCCGACATCGACGGCGGGGGATCGGAGAGACTGCAGATGATCGCGTACGATCGCAGGCGCTCGACGAGCCACGAAAGCGAGTGGGGCTGCTGGAGGCAGAACACAACCTGTGCGTCGTCGAGGATGGGCAGAAGTTTTCCCGATCTCGTATCGATCACCGCGGCCGCAACCTTTTCGGCAAGCGCGAAATCATCGCACACCGCCGGTCCCCGAGGAGCGGCAAATAAACGCAGCCGCTCTTTCGTCGCCATGATTCGCTCCACGGCCCGATCCACGAGAGATTCAGACAATCGGCCCGCTCGAATCGCCTCGACCACGTCAGAGATCACCTTGGTGTCGGACGGCATCAGCACTTGATCGCAGCCGGATCGAATGGCCAGAATCACCGCCTCGGACGGCGATGTATGCTTTGTTATTCCGCCCATGTTCATCGCATCCGTGACAATGAGTCCATCGAACTTCATCTGTTGGCGCAAGAGTCTGGTCACGATGATGTGAGAGAGGCTGGCCGGACATCCGCTGGGATCGAGCGCCGGGACGGCAATATGTCCGATCATCACGGCGTCCACTCCCGCGATAATCGATTGCGCGAACGGAAGGAGATGGACCTCCTCGATTTGCGAACGGGTCAGCTCAAGAACCGGTAAGTCCACATGCGAATCCGCCCGTGTATCTCCGTGTCCGGGGAAATGTTTGACCGTGGAAAGCATCCCGCCGTCCCGAAGGCCGCGAATGGTCTCGCGACAACATCGTGCCACATGATCCGGATCGGAATGGAATGCGCGAATTCCAATGATCGGATTATCGGAACACGTATGGACATCGGCCACGGGCGCATAGTTCTGGTGAATGCCGAGCGCGCGCGCCACTCGGCCCGTCTGCAGCGCGGACTGATACACGAGATCAAACGCGCCGGTTCGTTGGCTAAACTCGCCCAATCCGCGGCTGTAGGGAAATGACGGCGCGCCGTGCACTTGCTGACCCGGTCCCCTCTCCAGATCTGACGCGACCAGCAGCGGAATGGCACATCGCTGTTGTAGGCGCTCGAGAACCGCCGGCACATTCTCCACGCTTCCGCCAAATAGAATCACTCCGCCGCAGCGGCTCACGAATTCCGCGGGGATCGATTCGGGAAACGCCGGCGGCAAATCGATGCGCGCAATGAGCATCTGGCCGATCTTTTCAGAAAGAGACAGGGATTGGATCATGCAAACAACCGAAAGAAATCGCTAAACGAATATACGACGTTCTGTACACTCCCGCGAGACCGGAAAACCCATGTCCACCCCGCCCCCGAGCGCGGGACAGTTGCCCGAAAAATTCCATTGTCCGCCGCCGCTTCTTGTTGTACTTTTCCCTCGAGGTGAGTTGCCATGCGTGAATTGCCGGATGAATTGAAAGTTCTGCAAAGCGAGATTGAGACGTACGCGCGGGATTACGGACTCCAATTCTTTACGCAAGTCTTTGAAGTCCTCGATTACGATGAGATCAATATGGTAGCCGCGTATGGAGGCTTTCCCACGCGGTATCCGCATTGGCGCTGGGGGATGGAGTATGATCAATTGTCGAAGGGCTACGAGTGGGGTCTCCAGAAAATCTATGAGATGGTGATCAACAACGATCCATGTTACGCGTATCTGCTCGAATCGAACGGCCTTGTCGATCAGAAGATCGTGATGGCCCACGTCTACGGACACAACGATTTCTTCAAGAACAACTCATGGTTTGCGGGGACCAACCGCAAGATGGTGGACGAGATGGCCAATCACGCTACCCGTATCCGTCGCTACATTGAACGGCATGGATTGGAGGAAGTTGAGTCCTTCATCGACGTCTGTTTGTCCCTGGAAACGCTGATTGATCCCCATGCCCCCCAGATCGCGCGGAGCAAGGACGTGCGGGAGCCGGGCGATGTTCCGGAAGACGAGCCCGTGTCGGTTCGGAAGTTAAAAAGCAAAGACTACATGGACGAGTTCATCAATCCGAAGGAATTTATCGCCGAACAACTCGAGAAGCTGACGGCGGAACAACAGAGGAAGAAGAATTTCCCGGAGAATCCATCCCGTGACGTTCTGCAATTCCTGATCGATTACGCCCCGCTGACCAACTGGCAACGGGACGTGTTGTCGATCATTCGTGAAGAAGCGTATTACTTTGCTCCGCAAGGGATGACGAAAATTATGAACGAGGGCTGGGCCAGCTACTGGCACAGCCGCATCATGACCCAGCGGGCCGCCATGGATGACGACATCATCGACTATGCCGATCATTGCGCGGGCGTGTTGGCAACCACCGGCGGCAGACTGAACCCATACAAAGTGGGCATTGAATTGTTCCGTGACATCGAGGATCGATGGAACAAGGGCAAATTTGGAAAAGAGTATGAAGACTGCGCGGATATGGTGGAGTTGCAGCAGTGGGACAAACAGCTGGGGCTCGGACGCCAGAAGATTTTTGAGGTGAGACGGTTGTACAACGATGTGATGTTTCTGGACGAATTCCTGACGCCGGAGTTTTGCAAACGAATGAAACTGTTCACGTTCGATTACAATGCGACATCCGAGCAGTACGAAATATCGGATCGGGAATTTCAGATCGTCAAAAAACGACTGCTATTCCAGCTGACCAACCACGGTCTTCCGGTTCTCAGCGTAACGGACGGGAATTTTGAGAACCGCGCGGAACTGCTGTTGGAGCATCGTTACAACGGCGCCGAACTGAAACCGGAGGACGCCAAAGCGACGATGGAGAATCTGTACAAGATCTGGAAGCGTCCTGTGAACGTGTTGACCATGGTCGACAAGGGAGAAATCCTTTGGACATTCGACGGTCAGAACCACACCGATCGACGCGTCAGTCTTGGACGATTGTCCGCGTAGCCCCGCACGATCACAGAGGGCGGATCTATTCGACCAACGCGAAAGCGGCTTCCATGCCGGGTTTTTGTGTGGCCTTGGTATACACGTATCCTGTGAGGCGGCTGTAATTGTCCAGATCGACGTGCATCAGATACGTCGCTTCGAATTTCTTTCCTCCCTCCGTGAATGCGATGTGAAAAACCTGCGCGTCTCCGCCTAAGGCAGACTGAATGTCTCCTTGGCCGGTGACCGTCTTGCCATCAATCGTGCGTGTGATCTTGCAGGTTTTGCCTTCTGCCGCGATGTGCATCGTACCCGAGTAGGTATTTTCTGAATCGGCGTAGCGGCCGACGATCTGGTACTTTCCCTGCAGAAAAGCAAGACGATCCTCGACGTCTTCCTGCGCCACCGCGCCGGAGGCAACCGCGAACAGGATCAGCATCCTCATGGATTTCATAGAACTCCTTCTGGGTTATCGTGGAACGTGAACGGTTTCGAGAATTTCACCGATGATCTCATCCGGCCTCAGACTTTCGAGTTCTGCCTCCGGCTGGAGAACAATTCGATGGCGCAGGACGGGTCGCGCGACGAATTTGACATCATCGGGCGAGACGTAGTCCCCGCCGGCGAGGGCCGCTCGCGTCTTGGCGGCGGTCATGAGCGCGACGGAAGCACGTGGACTGGCGCCGACCAGGAGACTCGAATGCTCACGCGTCTTGCGCACAGTGTCGGCAATGTATTTCATGACCCCCGGTTCGATCCCGACCCCGCGTATGGATTCGCGACAGGCCGCCAGCGTCACCGGATCGCAGACCGCTTCGATGCGCGCCGAGTGGAGGTCACGAATGCTGAAACCCTGGTGATGATTGCGCAGGATGGCCGTCTCCTCGTCCGCTGCGGGATAATCAATGAGGATCTTGAACATGAAACGGTCGAGTTGCGCCTCCGGGAGAGCATACGTGCCCTCGTATTCGATGGGATTCTGAGTGGCAAAGACCATGAACGGCTCACTCAACGGGTGGGCGACACCGTCCATCGTCACCTGCCGTTCCTCCATCACCTCCAGCAAAGCCGCCTGCGTCTTCGCGGGCGCGCGGTTCACTTCGTCGATCAGCACAAAGTTTGCGAAGATCGGGCCGTGTTTAAGGCGAAACGTTCCGCTGGTCGCATCGAAGATGTTCGTTCCCAAAACATCGGACGGCATGAGGTCGGGGGTGAATTGGATTCGCTTGAAGGCCGCGCGGATCGTCATGGCCAGGGTGCGCGCCAGCAGCGTCTTGGCAGTTCCCGGCACGCCCTCCAGCAGAACATGGCCCCCGCTGAACATCGCATAAAGGACATGGTCGATGACATAGGCCTGACCCACGATGACTTTTTGAATTTCGCGTCGGATTCGGTCGCCGACTTCCTGCACTTGTCTGATGTCAAGACTCATGAGTGGATTCCCGTTGGTGTGAGAGGATGGTTTGTTGGATGGATTCCAGTTTCGAGAAGTAGATGGACATTTCCTGTCGGTCCAGCGCGCGCGCGTTGCCGGCGTCTGCCGAACTCGCGGCGCGAGCGGCTTCCTGGAGTCGACGCGGGATGTTCTCCAGGAGGCGGAGCGTCTCGGCCTCATGCAACGCGTGACGTGCGGCGAGGATTGCGGCCAGTTTGCGCGGGAGCGTGGTGTGATACTTCTGACGCCAGCCGTGCATCATCCAGCGATACCACGTCTGTAGGATGATCCGCTGTGCGCCGGCATGCGCATACACACCGGCGATCGAGTCCACATAGCGCGTGGAGGAACGAACCGGCGCCGGGACGAGCGGAACTGCGCGACCCAACCGTTTGCCACGACCGTAGGACCACACGATGACCAACCCCAGCGCCATGAGGAGCCCTGCTTTCATGACCCACGTGTCCATCAAATCCAGCGACGAGCGAAAGTCTTCAAATCCCTGGTGGAATTCGTCAACGAGCACTCGGGAAAAGAACCGCGGGCTGCCCTCCGCGTCCCACTGCAGCAGATGGACTGCCGCCGCGGCATTGTCGCAACGTGCGAGGTGACGGTTGGTCACGTATTCCGGCGTGTGGAAAATCACGATGGATCCCATACCGAATCGCCTTTCCAAAACCGCGTGACCGTCGGCGGATCCGTACAACACTCGCGCATCCGGCATCAACTGAATGCCCACTGCCGTATCGGATCCGCGCATCAACGAATCCGCCAGGTGATTGTTGTGCGTCGCCTGCTGTCGGACCGCGATCGAGTCCCGGTACCCGTCGGAGACCGTAACACCGAAATCAGTCAGCAGTGTGTCCAGCATGGGACCGTAGAAGAAAACGGCCGTCGCGCCCTGCTGTACTAGCGAAACAATCTGTCGACGTTCGGATGGACGGTACGACGTGACAGGGGATGCCGAAATCCAGACGATCGAGGTGTCGCGCAGGTTCGTCGAATCGGAGGGTTTTCGCCATCGTTCCACAGGAAATCCAGTCTCCTCCAGAAGAAGGTAGAACGCCTTCAGGCCGGCCGGTTTCGTATTGTACGTCGAATACAAGAGTCGGGATCGCTCCGACTCCTCGTGGATCGAACCCAGGGCGGCCAGAAAAACCAGGAGCGTCAGTACACCGCCGACGATGAGCGTATTCTTCATCGCCTTATTCATGCACCGGAGCCTTCGCCAGTATGCTTTGCCGAACCTCTGCAGATCGACGGAAGTCTTGTTCCCTGGCTTCCTTCATGCCGTACCACACACGATCGAAAATCATGGCCAGAGAACGAAATTGCGCCGCCATTTCCGATCCTTCCAGCAATCGATCCGCCTGTGCAATCCAATCGGCATATTCGAAATTGGTATAGTCGCGCCGAAATCGTACGTAGTCGTTCTTGTCCAGATGCAGCAGAACGGACAGCAAAACGTGACGGATGGCTCGGCGGTAGTTTCCACGATCCGCTTCCGTCCTGGCCAGCGTCCACTGCTCATCCGGTTCGATCGTCTCGCCTTCTTCCAGAAGCGGAAGGTCCGGTTTCTCTTCTTCTCGCTCTTTGCGGCGTACCCGTCGGATGATCTGGACGATGACGTAGATCAACAGCAATCCGCCGACGGCCAACAGCAGATAATACACGACCTGCCCCACGCCCGTCATTTCCAGAGGCACTCGCACATCCATCGGTTTGGGCTCGGGCAGAAATTTAGACAACCATCGAAAGAATTCCCGAAGTCGATCGCGGAACCATTGCGCAATCCGGTTTTCTTTTTCGACTTGCCGAAATTCTCGACGCTGGAGAATGTCGTCTGCCATCGCGCGGTACTGCATCGAATCGGCAGGAGCGACAGTTTCGGGGAGTGCGGGATGGTACGAGGAAACATTGCGGAGAAGTCTTTCCAGGCCGGATCGGTCGCGTGGCCACGCCTGCAGAGCGGCAAGAATTTCGTGACGCACCCATCCGTAGCGAATGGTCATCGGTACAGACGAATCATCCTCCAGTCGAACGGAATAGTGGCGCTCCACGGGCAAGGCATCGGCGAAGGCGCGGAGAGAATCGGAATAGTCCGCTTCCCCCCGTATCATGGCTCGCGTCCAGCGAATCGCGTCGTTCACGTCGGTGGCGGCCGGGGCGTCCCATCCAAGCAGAACGAAGATCAGCATTGCCTTCATGAGGCCATCCTGAGTGATTCTGTCAGAACTTCCAAATCCAATCCTTCTTTCGTCGCGCGAACGTCATAGTAAAAAAGCACTATGAAAATCGTTTCCATGGGAAGCAGGATGACCGAGACGATCCAACGGCTGGATAGGTCGATCATATCGACGTCCGGCAAAATTCCGCTGATCCAGGAAATCTGCTCCAACACCAAACTGTAAAAGCCCGTCAGCAGATACGTCAGGGAGACGCCGAGAATCCCCAAGAGAACCCAGCTGAGGACGCTCATGCCGGCGCCGCGTCCCCATTCATTTTTCATTAAATGCTGGGAACGACTCCACACGGCCGACAGTTCGCGCTTGCGTTCCAGTACAATCACCGGGGTTGTCATCAGGAAGACAAGATGGAGAATGATTCCGCCGACCAGTCCCATCACCAATCCAGCCAGCACGATGGCCACGAAGATCAGATTCAGTCGCAGGAGCGGCGCCACCACGCTTCGGACGTGGCGCACCACGTCTCCACGGGTGGTCGTACCCAGCCGCGCGACCCGATCCACATAGACCGTCACGCCGGCGATTCCGATCCAATGAACGTTGGCGTCCATCCACAGCAAAAGAAGATTCTGCGCGGTATAGGACCGTGTATCGAATACGTGGAAGGACGTCATCACTTGATCCATTGGAATCCAGTCGAAATAGAACAGCGCGGCTTTGAGACCGTAATAGGGAACGAACAGCGCCAGCAGACCGAGAAAGATCGGCGAAAAGAACAAGCGGTACAGTGCGATCCCGCCGTCAATCATCTCCATCACTGTCCGTCGGGCGATGATGCGGTCGGCGGGATGCAGGGACGGGGGCATCGATCAAATCCGTCGAATGGAAGCGCCCAACGCATGGAGCCGCTCATCGATGCGTTCGTAGCCGCGATCGAGTTGCTCGATATTTTGGATGGTGGTCGTGCCTTCGGCGCTCAGTGCGGCGATGAGAAGGGCCATTCCGGCGCGGATGTCCGGGCTGGTGATCATTTCTCCGTGCAGTCGCGTCGGTCCGCTGATGATCGCGCGATGCGGGTCGCACAGGACAATCCGCGCGCCCATCGTGATCAGTTTGTCCACGAAGAAGAGTCGACTCTCAAACATTTTTTCGAAAACCAACAACGTGCCTTTGCATTGCGTCGCGCACACGACAAGGATGCTCATCAGATCGGCGGGAAATCCCGGCCACGGAGCGTCGTCGATCTTGGGAATGGCGCCGTCGATGTCGGTCGCGATTTCCAGAGACTGCGCCGCCGGAACGAATACGTCCGGTCCGCGAATCTCGACACGGATGCCGATCCGCTCGAATCCCAACAAGGTCATTCGCAAATCGTCTGGTCGGGTCTGTCGGATGAGAATTTCGCTGCCCGTCACAGCGGCCAGTCCGATCATGCTTCCGATTTCAATGTGATCGTTCGTGATGGTGTGCGTGCATCCGTGCAGTGCCCGGACACCTTCAATTCGGAGCACGTTGCTGCCGATGCCGGTGATGTTGGCTCCCATCGCATTCAGCATACGGCACAAGCCCTGGACATGGGGCTCGCAGGCCGCGTGGTGCAGGATGGTTGTTCCTTCCGCGAGAACTGCGGCCATCACCGCATTCTCTGTGGCCATCACGCTGGCTTCGTCAAGGAAGATATCCTGTCCGACTAGTTTGCGGGCGGACATGGTATAGAATTTTCTCCCCAGGTCAATTTCCGCACCCAGAGAACGGAGGACATGAATGTGCGTGTCCAGTCTCCGGCGGCCGATCTTGTCCCCTCCAGGTGAGGGCAAAGCAATTCTGCCGTGACGGCCGAGCATGCTGCCTGCGAACAGAAAGGAGCCGCGAATCTCGGATGCAAGAGCATAATCGGGTTCGTGCGTTCGAATCGATGGCGTATGGATGCGCCACTCACCCCGTGCGACTTCTGTCGTTTCGGCGCCGAGCGCCCGGGCAAGTTCCAGCATGCGCATGGCATCCGACACGCCGGGCATATTCTTCAGGATCACGGGTTCGTCCGTGAGCAACGCGGCGGCGATAACCGGCAGCGCCTCATTCTTGTTTCCCGCCGGATCAAAGGCGCCTTTGAGCGCGCGTCCGCCTTCGACGATAAATTTCTTCATGATGACGACTTGGGTTGAACGTGGTATCCGTCCACGACGCCGACGATGACCGCTTGAACGGGAATGAGTTTGTTTCGAAGCACGATGCGAGCCGATCCTCCCTCCCGCATCACCAGAACGCGATCTCCGACGCCGGCATCCACTTCGTCCAAGGCGAGAAAATCATTGCCGTCGGGCTGCTCGTCGAGGTTCAGCGGCTGGACCACGAGTATTTTCTTGCCGACCAGGTGTTCATTCTTATGCGTCGACACAATGGATCCCGTTACACGGCAAAGGGTCATGTTTCTTTCGTCACCAGGTATTCGCGCAGCAGGTTGAGTGCGATCTGCGCGGCTCGTTGTTTGAAGTTGATACGATCGACTTGAAAAGGCAAGGGCATTCCGCGGATCGCAGAGGCGCCCTCGGGAGTGGCCAATCCGACAAACAAGGTCCCAACGGGTTTTTCGTCCGTGCCGCCCGTTGGCCCGGCGATCCCGGTCGTGGCCAGACCGATCTCCGCGCGGCTGTTTGTGCGAATGCCCTCGGCCATCGCTCGCACGGTCTCCTCACTCACGGCGCCGAACCGCTCGATCACATCGCGGGGAACGTCGAGAAGCCCGGTCTTGGATGCATTCGCGTACGCGACGATCCCATGAATGAAATACGCCGAACTGCCTGACACGTTGGTTAAACGATGGGAGATCAGACCACCCGTGCAAGACTCTGCTGTCGCGATCGTCCACTTCAAATTCCACAATTGCCGGGCGACGACTTCCTCCATCGACACGATTCCGCGGGCATACACACTATGGGGATATCTTCTTTCAATTGCGTCCGCACAAAGCTGAGCGGCTGTCCGGGCGTCCCGTTCTCGCGAACGCGCTGTGATGCGAATGTCCACGCCGCTTTCCAATTGCGGCAGAAAAGCAACGTCCCACACGTCTTTCCACTCATCCACCAGAGGTTTGACATGCTGATACAGAGTGGACTCGGGAATTCCAAACGTTCGAAGAATTTCGAATGCAGGTTGCGCGGGCGCATCGCCGAGAAACGGCAGCACGTAGGTCTCGCACATCCATCGAAATTCTCCCGGCACTCCCTGGAAGCAGAAGAACGTGGTCTGATTGTTGTGGAATCGCAGTCCCGGAGCCGTTCCGACGCGGTTGCTCAGATGGTCCGCGCCGTCCGGGATCATGACTTGCACGCGATTGGCTTCGTTCAGGGTTCGCCCGGCTTGGGCAAACATCGCTTCCAACTCAGCCAACGCGTCGGGTCGGATGCGAATGTCCGTGCCGAGAAATTGAGCGACCGCAAATCGGGTCCGGTCGTCGTGTGTGGGTCCGAGTCCGCCGCTGACGATCACGAGATCCGCGTCAGAGGCGTCCCGCAGTGCCGCGACGATACGATCTTCCGAATCCCCCACAACCGCAATGCCCGTCAACGCCACACCGCGCGTCGCGAGCAGTTTGGCGGCCGTGGCGGAATTCGTGTCGACGATCTGACCGATCAGGATCTCGTCGCCGACGACCACCATGCGCGCTTTCTTCATGTCACCTCAAAACAAAAAAATCAGGCCCCGAATCCCGAAGCCTGATTCGAATCGTACAAAGGTTGAGCAATCAGGAATTGGCAACCAGTTCGGATGCCGGGAAAAAGTACGCGATTTCGGCCGCCGCATTTTCATCGGAATCCGATCCGTGAACGATGTTTTCCCCTTTGCTGTCGGCGAAATCCTTGCGGATGGTGCCCGCGTCGGCTTCTTTGGGATCCGTCGCGCCGATGGTTTTGCGAAATTCCGCCACTGCGTTTGGCTTGTGGAGAGCGATGGGAACACACGGTCCGGAGATCATAAAGTCCACCAGTTCCTTGAAAAACGATCGCTCGCGGTGTACGGCGTAGAAACCCTCTGCCTGGGTCCGCGTCAGACGCATTTGTCGCATGCCCACGATCGTAAAGCCCGCTTTTTGAATACGCGCAATAACTTCGCCCTGGAGATTCTTACGCACGCAGTCCGGCTTCAGAATCGCAAGAGTCCGATTTCCCATTCCAATCTCCTTGAATGATGATGTCGTTCGCTGTATGTTCCAGAATCGCAGCGAATATAGATGCGGAGGCGCTTTCGTTCAATTGTTTTCTCTCGCAACAGAGGGTGAATATTCGTGTCGACTGTGCGTTTTGGGAGAATACGACTGGTTTTTTTGGTCTTGACTCATTGTTGATATTGCAGACAAATTTGTTTATGATCGCTGACAAATAACCCTTTTGTAGCATTGTGCCAGGGTCGGAACTTGCTATTATTCTAATAGTATACGAGCAAGTGTCGGGGCCGTCAGAACACGGGTAGGAAAGTTTGGAAATCACGTTAACCGCGCGGCGGTAAAAAGAAAGTTCGGAGGTCGTTGATGAAAATCCGGTTTTTGTTGTGCTTGTCTTTCCTGACCGGAAATTTCGTGGTTGCCCAGGAAGAGCAAAAGTATTTCGGGCAGAACAAGGTTCAGTACGTTCACTTTGACTGGCATTACATCCAGTCGGAACATTTTGACGTGTACTTTTACGATGGGGGAGAGGAGATCTCCCAGTTTGTCGCTGACGTGGCCGAAGCCGCCCTGCCCAAGATTCTGGAAGACTTTCGGCATCATAAATTATTGAACCGCATTCCCTTCATCATCTACAACTCTCACAATCACTTCCAGCAGACCAACGTCATCGACGAATACGCGTCGGAAGGGATCGGCGGAGTGACGGAGATTTTCAAGAATCGCATCACCTTGCCGTACGAGGGAGATTATGCAAAATTCCGCCACGTGATCGAGCATGAGCTGGTCCACGCGGTCATGCAGGATTTCATGTACGGCGGATCCCTGCAGGCGTACCTCACGAGTCGCGTACGGGTGCAGATTCCGGGTTGGTTTGCGGAAGGACATGCCGAATACCAATCGCGGGCGGGAAAATTCTACTCGCAGTCGGACATGTTCATGCGGGACGCCGTGGTGGAGGGATACCTGCCGCCCATTGACCAGTTGGCGGGATTTGGCGTCTACTGGGCGGGTCCCACGATCTTCCGCTTCATGGCGGAAAAATACGGAAACGAAAAGGTTGGTGAATTTATCACCAAACTTCGTGCGACCGGCACTCCCGACGGCGCCTTCCAGTCCGCATTGGGGATGGAATTGCAGGAGTTCTCGGAGAAATGGGCCATGCATCAGCGCAAGATCTACTTTCCTGACATTGCCAACATGGTCAACGTAAAGGAACTTGGCAAACAGCTCACGCGACATGACAAAGACGGCGGTTACTACAATCTGAGTCCAACGTTGAATCCCATCGGTGACAAGATCGCTATTCTTACGGACCGATCGGGGTATTTCGATATCGATCTGATCTCGTCCACGGACGGAAAGATGATCAAGAAACTGGCCTCGGGCGAACGCACGCCCATTCTGGAGGAGTTGCACCTGCTCAGTCCGGGATTTGGCTGGAGCCCGGATGGCCAGAAAATCGTCTTCTCTGCGAAGGCGAGTGACAACGACGCGTTGTTGATCCTGGATACCCGCACGGGCGACGTCAAAGCGCTGAAGTGGGACGATCTCGAGGGCGTGTTCGGCGGGTCCTTCCACCCGGACGGAAAACGGGTGGTCTTCACCGGCATGATTCACGGTACGTCTGACGTGTACGAGGTGGACATCACAACCGGGACCAAGCGCAAGCTCACCAACGACGTATTCAGCGACACCCGCCCGGTCTACAGCCGTGACGGCACGAAAATCGCCTTTGTTTCCGATCGACGCGATCAATTGGGCCAGTCCGAGGGAACCTTCGACATGCACCAGTTTGATTTCTCCCAGACCGACATTTACGTCATGAATTCCGACGGCACGGACATGGAGAGAATCACCACGGACGAGATGGATGATTCGTGGCCGGAATGGGGACCCGACAACTCGAAACTGCTGTTCACGTCGGACCGCAATGGCGTCAGCAATCTGTACGTCGCCGATCTGACCGCAAAAAGGAACTACGCTGTCACCAATAATCTCAGCGGGATTTTTCAACCCACGGTCAGCCAGGACGGTAAACTGCTGACGTTCTCGGGATTCACCAAGAGCGGATACGATGTGTTCGTGATGAAGAACCCCTTTGAACTGCCGGAGGTCGAACTTCCCCTGACCGTGTCCATGAAGAAATTCCGCAAGGAAAAAGACCTGCCGATGACGCTGGCCGACGAACTGGGACTGACGGCCAAACAGACGAAGCAGGATACAACGGACATCGGTGTGGAGGTGAAGTTTTCCGGAGAATCGAACGCGGATACCACCCGAAAGACCGGACAGGAAACCTCGTTTCGGAATTACGTCTTCGCAGGCAATCCGAACGGAAAGAATGCGGCGGAGGACGATGACTACGAAGATGTCACACTGCCTGAAAGCGTGTATCGCAACGACAGCGGCGAGTATCGCATACGGAAGTACAAAATCAAGTTCTCGCCAGACTTGATTTTTGGTCAGGCCGGGTTCAACACGCTCTACGGATTCCAGGGCAACACGCAATTTTCGTTCAGCGACATGCTGGGCGATCATCGCATGACGTTTGGGACGAATCTGTTCTTTGATCTGAAGAACTCAAGTTTCTTCGGTTCGTATCAATATCTGGCGCGCCGTACAGACTATGGAGTCACCGCGTTCCACACGGGCTACACGTTCATCACGGACTACGTGGACGAAGAGACGGATCCGGACAACCCGCGTCCCGGGTTTGACGGACGCGGAGACAGCTTTGTCCGGTTTCGGTACTTTGGCGGATCGCTTGGCGCGTCGCGTCCGGTGGACAAGTTTAACCGCATCGACTTTGGTGTCAGTCAGTTTGCGCTCGCCCGCGAAACGTCGCTCGCCTCGGGCATTGACGGCGTGACGAAGGAAGAAACCGTCGGTCCGACCACCCGATCCTACAACACGGTGTTCAATGCGGCTTTGACGACGGATAATTCTTTGTTCACGTTGTTTGGACCCTTTGATGGTCGGCGCGCATCGATTGGCGTGACCGCTTCGCCTGGGTATGGTGCGAACGGACTGCAGTTTGTCTCTGCGGCCATCGATGTTCGCAAGTATTGGTGGTTTGCCAAATACTACGCATTTGCCGTTCGCGGAAGCGGCGGCGCGACCTGGGGTCGTGATCCTCAGCGATTCTTCGTCGGCGGATTGGACAACTGGATCGCGCCGCGATTTACCAATGGCGACATTCTGGTCAATACGTTCGAGGACTTCCTCGCCACGTTTGTCTCACCGGTTCGCGGGAGCGATTATTACGAATTGCAGGGCACGCGGTACGCCGTAGCCAACATGGAGCTTCGATTTCCCCTCATCCATGTGATGCAGTTGGGGTTCCCCTTGCCGTTGTTCCTTCAGCAGATTCGCGGCGTGACTTTCCTGGATGTTGGAGCGGCATGGGGAAGCAGTTACCGATATGTGGATCGCTTTGGGAACGTCCAGTTGAACGAAAGGAAGTTTAACTGGTACACACCGGAATTGGCAGACGGAGGCAAGTATTTTCAGGATATCCGCGCCGGATATGGATTTGGCATACGCGCATTTCTAGGATTTTTCGTTCTGCGGTACGATCTGGCGTGGAACATCAACAGTCCGCGATTCACGGCCGGCAATGCGAAGCATTACTTTTCGATTGGACAGGATTTCTGATCCGGCTCACGCCGGATCGGTCGAGGTCATGCGGGGCGACAACTGGAGAGGATCAATTCCAGCGTAGGAATTCGGATCGAAGCCGGCGTCGATTCCTCGGCGTGATCAAATGCAAAACTCCCTCGCTTCCACCCGCTCATGATGTGAAGAGCGCGCTCGTTCTTCTCTTCTCCCATCGCGGCTGTCAGGACTTCTCCGTTCTTCAGTCGGACCGTACCCTCCGGGGTGGAGGGTCGTTGAAGAGTGAGGACGCCGGTTTCTTGTCGCAGGTGGAGCCACTGCAGGATTTCGATGAGACTCAATTCCGAAAGTTCCCCCCGGATCGCCGTGCCCTCTGTCGATAAGTCTTTCAACTTCTTCAAATGACGTATCATTTCGTTGATTTTGGACATCAGCATGTCACGGCTGATTTCCGATTTGATCAGATATTGATCCGCCCCGGTTCGAAATCCCCTTTTCAAACTCACGTCGGAGTCAATCGATGTGAGAAACATAAACGGTATCATCGGCGTTGGACTTTCGGTTCGGATCTTCAAGCACATGGAAATTCCATCCAGCTTGGGCATCATCACATCCGAAATCACGAGATCCGGCCGATCGGACGAGATCTTCTGGAGTCCCTCTTCACCGTCGGCGGCATGGAGCACCCCGAAACCTTCTTTTTCGAGGTTCATGGTCAGAAGTTTGGAGATATGCGGATTGTCGTCAACGATTAGTATTTTCATATGTCCAGTCGGGGGTGGTTACCAAAGGCGTCAAAAAGTAGGTGGCCGATGGAGCAAAATCAAGGGTGCAATTCCGTCCGTGCGGTTCCACTGACAACGATCGCGGAAGAGAGGTCGCGGCTGTGCGCCTATTTGAGAGTTCTCATCAACAACCGGTAGGCTTCCAGAAAATCGAAGCCGAAATAACGATATCGCGCAAGCGCCGCAGGCTGAATCAGAATATCGTGCTTTCGAATTTCCCATATGAATTCGTCGCGCTCCCGCGGCGTCAGCGCAGAAGGATCAAACGTTGTCCCTCCGAGGACGCCGCCCGGTTTCATCTGTTTTGCGGAAAACGACGCAGTCATCCTCTTCGCCAGATCGAGCAACAGCGAATCGCGTTTGACATAGCTGTCGATTGAATAAGATCCGGTCGTCCGAGGTGAGAATTTGTCACGGGCAGGGATGGTTTCCTGCGCACTCGAGCTTTGCACGAGGAATGCCCACGATAAAACAATGAAGAAACCGTCGCGCATGGATCCCACTCCACCAGGTTGCGAATAAGTGTACGGATGTGGAACCGGATTGCAACGAGAAAAAATGGTTCATCCGGATTTGCTATGGATCAGATGAAAGTCTACCGATTCCTCAAGGCTTTAGCCTTGAGATCGACAAGAAAAAAGCACACCTCAAAAAGGGGGGCTTTAGCCCCACGGATTGATGAATCGTGATGTGGTGAATCGATTTGGGCTAAAGCCCGGATTTCAGTACTTCCAACATTGCATTCCCTCAGGCTGAATCCTGAGGGAATGCTTCAAGAAGTCAAAGGAGAACTTGCGGATTCCGAAATCTTAAGAATTTCAAAACCGCCATTCTCCTTTCATCGCGGTAAATTGCAGCAATACGCACAGTCAGCCCGGATGAACCGAAAAAAGTAATGCGCCTTTGAGTAAAAAGTTCATACATTCGCCCATGGCATTACTGGACGGCTTTGGAAGAAAGATCGATTATCTCCGAGTTTCGATCACCGATCGATGCAATTTTCGTTGTGTGTATTGCATGCCGGATCAGGGCGTATCCTACCATCCTCACCCGGAACGGCTCACCGTCGACGAACTCGCTCGCTTGGTGCAACTCCTGACGGCCATGGGAATCGAAAAAGTCCGCCTGACCGGAGGCGAACCGACGATGCACAAGGACCTGATCGAAATCGTCCGGCAGATTGCACTTTTGAAACCACGTTCCTTTGGCATGACCACAAATGGCTTTCGCCTTCCCCACCTCGCGAACGAACTCAAGGCCGCCGGACTTCATCGATTGAATATCAGTCTGGATTCGCTGAAACGGGAGCGATTTGCTCAAATGGCCCGATTTGACGGATTCGAGCAAACGTGGAAAGCGGTCTGGCACTGCCTCGAATTGGGATTCCAGCCTGTCAAAATCAACGTCGTCGTCCTCCGCGGAATCAATGATGATGAGATGCTGGATTTTGTCGAATTGACAAAATCGAATCCGTTTCACGTACGCTTCATCGAATACATGCCCTCCTCATCGGGCGAGGGCAACGTGTTCGACGAATCTCGGATCATTCGCGCGGCCGAACTAAGAGAAATCGTGGGACGGCAATACACACTCGAACCGATTCAGTTCGGCGAAAAAACCGGACCCGCGAAGATGTTCCGTGTGGCAGGATACGCCGGAGAAATTGGTTTCATCGATCCGTATGCAGATCATTTTTGTTCGTCGTGCAACCGGATCCGGCTGACGTCAGTAGGACGATTGCGATGGTGTCTGTTTTCGGATGACGGGATCGATCTTCGGGCGCTTCTGCGGGATGGCGCCGACGATGACTACATTCAGAACGTGATTCGGGAAAAAATTCTATCGGACAAACCGGCGCACCATCCCCTCGGTGTGTCGGAAATGGTTCAAATCAATACGGTGTTCTCACACGTAGGCGGATAGCAGGTTGAAGCGTCCTCGAATGGTAGTCGTGGGTGGCGGCATTCACGGCGCCGGCCTCGCGCGGATCGCAAGTCTCCGGGGTTTTGATGTCACGCTGTTCGAGCGCGAAGACTTTGGAAGCGGGACCAGCTGGGCGTCCAGCAAATTGATTCATGGCGGACTGCGATATCTCGAGCACGGGGACGTCGTTCTGGTGAGAGAGTCCCTGCGTGAACGTCAACTCCTGTTCGATCGTTTCTTTCCCAATGTCCATCCGTTGGAGTTTGTCATTCCCGTCCGGACATCGTTTCGTCGTCCCTTCTGGCAGATTCGTGCGGGCATGATGGTGTACGATCTGTTGTCATTTGACAAGAGCGTGCCGCGTCATCGTGTCCTGCCGCCGGGAGAGCTCGCGGAAAAATATCCCGGCATGGACGTCGCAGATCTCACGGGAGCCGTGTCGTATTACGATGGACAGTGTACGTTTCCGGAACGCCTGATTCTCTCCGAACTCTGCGACGCACAGCGTGCCGGCGCCGGCATTTTCAACTATCATGCGGTGGAGAAACTGCTGATTCACCGGAAACGGGTGGTGGGAGTGTCCGTCAAGGATATGCGGACAGGGCACGAATTTGAAGCGCCCGCAGAGATCGTCGTGAATGCGACCGGACACTGGCTGGATCAGATTCTGACCGGTCGGATCCCCACCTCCCTGGTACGGGGCACGCGCGGGTCGCATGTGGTCGTGCGGAACGAAGCCGGGCTGACGGCCGCATTGTATGTCGAGGCGCGTTCGGATGGCCGCCCATTCTTCATCCTGCCGTGGCTGGAATATCTCATGATCGGAACCACGGACGTCGTTCACGAGCCTCTCCATGCCGAGCCCATTCCCAATTCCGAGGAGATCGATTATCTCCTCGACGAATTTGGACAGATATTTCCCGGACGCCGACTCTCTCGAACCGACATCGTGTGGAGTTTTGCCGGGGTCCGGCCACTGCCTGCGGACGATCAATCGCCGCCCGGTTCTATTTCCCGACGGCACAAGGTCGTGCGACACAAACGTGACCATGGCATCGCCGGGTTGTTTTCTCTCGTCGGAGGCAAGCTCACGTCCTACCGCGGAACCGCCCTCGACGTGGTGAAAACCGTCGAAAAAGAGATCGGTCGCGCCGAAGCCCGCGTGGTCGAAAAGGACGATCCACTGAAACTGCCCGTGTCGGAATCCGATCGTCATTTCCAGTCAATGTACGGTTGCGACTGGCCGGCGATTGCCCGGAAGATGGCGCTGGAAACGCAGTTGTCCCACCGTCTGGGTCGGGACTATTGGGTTCAGGTTGACCACGCTGTGCGGCACGAATGGGCAAAATGCCTGACGGATATTTTTTTTCGACGAACCTCGTTGGGATACAGCGACGATCTGGGCGCTCGTCATGTCGATGAGGTCGCGGCGTTTGTCCGACCGATTTTGGGTTGGTCGGAAACCGAAGTCGAGGAACAGAAGAAAGCGTATCGGAGATTCGTTCAAACCCGCCTGATGGCGCACCTACATCAGTCCACCGGCCAGTAGCCCGCCGATCACCAACAGCATGCCCGTGACGATTTTGCGAATGTGATCCATCGTCATCTTTTTGATGAATTTGGACGCGACAAACGCTCCGGCGAATGCGGCCAGGGATGCCGTGATCATCAGGGGCGTGTGGACCTCCCAGCCGGTCCTGGCCATGTGCATGCCGTACATCGTCATCCGCGCAACATCGACCAGGCACGCGATCACGACGCCTGTCCCGATGAACGCCTCATTCGACATGCCGAGGCGGACCAGAAAGGCGGAGCGCAGAGCGCCTTGATGTCCGGACAGTCCGCCGAAAAAACCGCTGACGACGCCACCCAGGAAAAGGTGATTTCCAAAAACCATGGGACGAGACTCCAGCAAGGCAAAGGCCATCATCGCGCCGCCGATGAGCGTCTTCTCCAGACGAATGGATCGACTGTGACCGGCCAGGGAATACTCAAACACAGGTGGAAAATCCGACAGCCAAACCAACAGGAACGCTCCGCCAAAAGCGCACACGAGCGCCGGCAAACCGAATCGCAACACGACGGATCCGACCGCATGACGGCCCACCAGTCCGAGTTTGAAGACGTTGTTGGCAAAATGGACGCCCGCGGTCATCGCGACCGACAGCTCGATCGGAAAGAAAATGGCAAATGCGGGCAGCAGCAACGTGCCCAGCCCAAATCCCGATACCAACGTAAGCGCCGATGCTCCCAGGGCCACGACGCCGATCACCACATATTCCATGCATCCTCCTTTGCGCCAGGAGTATAACGGATTTGCGGGCGAAACAAAAGTCTTGTGTCCGCGTCCGAAATGAGCCATATTTTTTCGGTCTTTCACCTACCTTACAAGATCATGAAGGCTTTCCTCGGATTGTTGGTTCTGACCGGGTCCCTTTCCGCTCAGGTCAATACGGAACGAATGCGCAAATGGGAAGCGGAACGGGGCTGGTCCAATGAATTGGGAGTGAGCTTGAGTTCCTACGGTGGCAATAGCCGTCTGTTTCTGCTGAACGGATCCTACCGAATGGATTGGGTCGGGCTGCGCACATACTCGTTTGTCGTGGGGAATTACGTTCGGGGAACGTCCGGTGGCGATGTGATCCTGCACAAAGGATTCGCGCATCTGCGATTGCAGCGGTCGTTGGCCGCGCACTGGAAAGCAGAGGCCTTCGCGCAAGCCGAGTTCAACGATTTCATTTTGCTTCGCGACCGACGGCTGGCCGGTGCGGGATTCCGTTATGAGCTGTTCGGGGCGGACACGAACACGGTGAAGCCGCGTCCGTTGCACGTGAATGTTGGGTCGGGATGGATGGCAGAACAGGAAGCTTTCTCGGAAGGCGCGAAGGATGACACGCGCTGGGTGCGGTCTACGAACTATCTGAGCGTACGATGGAATGTCGACTCGAAGACGTTTCTCCATGCCGTAGGCTATTTCCAGGCGCCGCTGACTGCGCGCAGCAAATATCGAGTCCTTCTGGAGAGTTCGGCAGGAGTCGGCATCAACAAGATTCTGACCGTCGTCGCAACGTGGAATTACCGCTACGACCGCGATCCTGCTGCCGGTATCAAGCGGTACGATTATGTGCTATCCAACGGCGTGACGGTTTCGTTTTGAACATGAAGCCCGGGGATCCTCGTGTGTTTCCGCTGCTCCAGTCCCTATCGGGAAAAATAACGAAAAGGGAGTTGGCAAGGTTTTGCCGGTCTGCCGCCTCGCTTTTTTCTGCCCGGATGGTCCTGCTGGTCCGCCAGGACGCGGACGGTTTGTCCGTTCTCGGACGCCACACGGCCCTTCCGAAGTCGAGCCCGGTTTTGGATCTCCTGCGAAAGTATGTTCTGCTGGGGGTCCGCCAGAATTGCGAACAGCGATTGTCGATTCGCAAAAATCTGGATATATGGGTGCTTCCTTTTGAAGTCGGCAAGAGGCAATTCGCTCTGGCCTTCGTGCTGACTCGGAAATTGCGAACGAATGAAAAGGGGCTCGTCGGGATCTTTCTCCGCCTGTTGCAGGCCGGTCTGCAGGACGCAAAGCCCGAAGACACGGATGATGTCCTGCTGCATCGATACAATGCATTCGTCCAGGCGAGCACGCAGGGGATCTACAGGGTGGAAGTGGATCCGCCGATCTCGACCCGTCTGGCCGCCAAGCGGCAAGCGAGATTATTTTTTGACCGTGCCCGGATTGCAGAGAGCAATCGGGCCATGCTGAACATGTACGGATTTTCGAAGGAATCGGAGTTTGTCGGCAAGTTCGTCCGGGAGATGCTCCCTCCCGATGACCCGTACAATTTTCAGTACATACAGGATTTTATTGCCAACCAGTACCGAGTTCACAATCAGGAATCGCGAGAAGTCGATGCGAGCGGGAAACCAAAATTTTTCCTGAACAGCGCATTCGGCATCCTTCGCGACGGTCAGTTTATCGGTGTATGGGGAACCCAGCAGGACGTGACGGAACAAAAGCAAAGTCTGCAGGCGCTGCAGTCGAGCGAGGCCCGATACCGACAACTGGTCGAGTCCTTTTGGGAAGCGATTTTCATCACTGACTACGAGGGCAGCATGCTTTTCACGAATCCGGCCGTCAGTCGGGTTACCGGGTACGATCACGCTCGGTACGGCTCCGAAGAGTTCCTGCATGTGCATGAAGAAGACCGCAATCGCGTGCGGCTCTTTGTCGAAGCCTTCATCCGTTCACCCGACACGTATTCGCAGACGATTGAAAATCGCTTCATCAACCGGGACGGGAGTATTCGCTGGCATTCTTCAGTGATTTCCAAGGTCTCGTTCAACAATATTCCGGCTCTTCAGTTCATCGTCAGGGATATTACAGCGGCCAAGGAAGCCGAACGCGAGATTTCTGAAAACCGCGCGAACCTCCTGGCGATCTTAGAAAATACGCACGATGCGATTTGGTCGGTGGATGCGAGTCTCCGTCTAGTCGTCGCCAACAGTGCGAGTCAGCGAATGTTCTTGTCCTCCGGAACCTCGCTTCTGCTGCCGGGCATGAATGTGTTGAGCGCGGCTCCGAGATCCCGACGAGACGTGTGGCGAGAACGGTATGCGAAGGCGCTGAAGGGCCACGGTTTCAGCGTCGAGGACCATGTCGAGCGTCACGGAGCGCAGACGGATTTTGAAATCACGTTCAGTCCGATCCTGACTCCCCAGGGCGAGATCTACGGGGTCGGAGTGATCGCGCGGGATGTCACGGAGAGGCGGAGAGCGCAGGATCTGGTCGCCGCCAGCGAACGGTATTATCGGGCGCTGATTGAGAATGCGATGGATATCATCATCATCATCAATGCGGATGCGCATATTCTGTATTCCAGTCCGTCGGTTCAGCGGGTCCTCGGGTATGCTCCCGACGCGATTCAGGATCACTGTGTGTTTGATTACGCCCATCCCGACGAGCAGGAGTCGCTCAAGCGCGTGTTTTACGAGTCGATTCATTCCCGAAGACGAGTCGTTGATCAGCAGTATCGATTTCGTCACAAGAACGGTCGATGGCGCCTCCTGGCCATCCACGGCAGAAATCTCCTGCGCGATCCGATTGTTCACGGCGCCGTGATCAACGCCCGTGACGTGACGGACCGAATGGAAGCCGAAAGAGCCCTGCGGCATTCTGAAAAGCGTTATCGAAATCTGGTCGAATCGATGTACGAATTTCTGATCGAGGTGTCGCTGGACGGCCGCGTGCTCTTTGTCAACCAGTCTTTGTTGCGGTTCTGCAAGTATCGGGAAAGTGAAGTGCTGGGCCGGGCCTTTGTGTCGTTCGTGCATCCCGAAGATCGTGAGCGGATGACGGCGGCCTACAATCGGATTCTCACGAAGGGGCAGGCGGCCAGCTACGAATGTCGATTTCTCAAGAGGGATGGGTCCTTCCTGCATGTACTGGTCAGCGGGGACGCCCTGCGGGACGAACAGGGCAACATGACGTCCGTATTGCACGTGCTGTTTGATATCACCGAGCGCAAACAGTCGGAACTGCAATTGGCCGCTGAAAAAGAGCGACTGTCGGTCACGCTTCGATCCATCGGCGATGGTGTGATTGCAACGGATGCGGAGGGTCGCGTTCGCATCATGAATGCCCAGGCGGAGCAATTCACCGGTTGGACGTCGGAGGAGGGCATGGGTCAACGCGTGTCCGAGGTCGTCGTCCTGTACCAACAGAAGAACCGTGAGCGACTGGAGGATACCGTCCAGCGCACGTTGCGCTCGAATACCCTGGTAGAGACCACGCGCCCGAGTGTCCTCGCGGCGAAGGGGGGAAGAGAATTCATCGTCACGGAGACGGCCTCTCCGATCCGGGATGCCGAAGGTCGCGTGATCGGCGCCGTTCTCGTCATTCACGACATTACGGAAAAGCAGAAACTGGAAGAGGAACGCGTCAAGGCGCTGAAGCTGGAGTCCGTGGGCATTCTGGCAGGCGGCATCGCACACGACTTTAATAATATTTTGACGGCCATCCTGGGCAATATCAGTCTGGCCAAGATGGAAATCGCCGTTGGACGCATGGGTTCCTTGAGCGACATGCTGTCCCGATCGGAAAAGGCCTGCCTTCGTGCCCGGGATTTGACCCAACAACTCCTGACGTTTTCCCGCGGGGGAGTGCCCGTGCGTCACGCGGCATCCATCGGGGAACTGATCAAGGAGTCTGCGGAATTTGTGGTGCGCGGATCGGGTGTCCTGTGTGAATTTGCCATCGATCCGGATCTCTGGCTGGCTCAAGTGGATACCGGGCAAATCAATCAGGTGATTCACAATCTCGTGCTCAATGCCGTGCAGGCCATGCCGAATGGCGGAACGGTCACCATCCAGGCGGAAAATGTCGATGCGAATTCCAATCCTTTCGCTGGATTGCAGCCCGGACGGTATGTGTGCATTCGTTTTCGTGATCAGGGGTCGGGCATTCCTGCCGATGTGATGCCGAAGATTTTTGATCCCTACTTCACGACGAAGTCCACCGGCAGTGGATTGGGTCTGGCGATGTGCTATTCGATCGTGAAGAATCACGACGGTCTGATCGCCGTCGAATCTGAGATCAACAAGGGGACGACGTTTTCCGTATTTCTGCCGGCGTCTGCGGGCGCCCGCTCCGAATCCGAACTACGGACGAAGGTGGAATTTCGTGGGCAGGGACGCATCTTGATCATGGACGACGAGCCGGACATCCGGACGCTGCTCATCCATATGGTAGGGCAGTTGGGGTACGATGCAGTCGCCGTCTCAGAGGGGGATGACGCGATTCGGGAATATGTGCGCGCGATGTCGGAAGGGACGCCGTATCGACTGGTCATCATGGATTTGACCATTCCCGGCGGCAAAGGCGGCAAGGAAACAATGGAAGAGTTGCTTCGGATCGATCCGGAGGTGTGCGCGGTCGTGGCCAGCGGCTATTCCAACGATCCCGTGATGGCCGATTGCCGCACGTACGGATTCCGGGGAGTGATTCGCAAACCCTTCAGCATGGAAGACGTGACAGAGACTCTGCGATCCATTCGTTCGTAGGAACGGTCAGGATCGACCCCGGTCGCCATCCCGACCAGACATTTCGATTTTGCGGTGCGTTGACGCCAGGGAATTTCCACTTGCGTTTTCCCGTCCTTCCGTCTATACTGCGCCGCAAAAACGCGAGGAGCTTATGAAACAAGTATTGATGCAGGCAGGGATGATTGGATTGTCTATCTTCATCGGCCTGGGATGTCAAAAGAGAGAAGCGGGTTCGATCGAGGAATTCAACACGTTGGTCAAGACGGTGGGCAAGAAGAATGACGAAATCGCCGACGTCCGGAAAGAGATCATGGAGGCGGTTCAGCAATTCAACGTCAACCGTGCTGCAGACAGCCAGATCGTCGTACCGGATACGATGATGGGTTTCGATGCCAACCAGATGAAGCTGATCCAGCAAATGGTGGAAACGGAACAAGATCTGACGTACAAGGGCTTGTTGACCCAAATCCTAGACAAGAACGAGCAAATCTCGAAGATCAGCGCCGACTTGACCGAACTGAAGGCGAAACTGCCCAAGCCATACGACGTCGTCGCGGGCGACACGCACTACAAGGTCGGCCGCAACTGGCTGACCAAGGAAAAAGGATTGAGCGTCGAAGCGGCCAACAAATTGCTGGAGGAAACGGCGCTGATCGACGAACTGGTTCCGGGTTTCCAGGTGTGGTTGTACTACAACGACGGCGCCTTCGGAACGTTCGTTACGCAAGGTTCCGCACACATTTCCCCCAACCGATTCAAGTACGTGATTCGCAGTCAGCAGCTGGAAGAGGCGCGTCAGCAGGGGCGCGATGAAGCGATGCAGTCCGGAGACTCCGCAACGGTTCGGTAATTTTTCTCAGACGGGATGGATGAAGAGCTGTCTCGGAAGTGAGGCAGCTTTTTTTATTTCCTCGATTTCCACTTCCAGGCGCCAGATCGATTGCCGGAAGGCGCCGGGATCATCTTGGACGTCGTTGTTTTGCGATGCAAGTGGTCATGGAGAG
The DNA here is from genome assembly GCA_964602985.1 of uncultured Bacteroidota bacterium. Classification (GTDB taxonomy): domain Bacteria; phylum CLD3; class CLD3; order SB21; family SB21; genus CAYZJB01. Next base: position 46,430 of record CAZRTJ010000003.1, on the reverse strand, counting down.
CGGCGGCGATCGCGGCCATGTGCTCTTCTTTGTGGCGCAATTTTTCCGGCGTGAATTCCTTTTGCACAAATCCCGTATCAAAATCGCCCTTCTGAAAGCTCTCGTTTTCCATGACAAACAGACAGAATGGGATCGTCGTATCCACGCCGACGACGGCGTACTCGCGCAGGGATCGACGCATGCGGGCAATCGCGTGTTTGCGGTCGTTGGCCCAGGCGACGAGTTTGGAGATCATCGGGTCGTAGTAAATCTGGACCGTGTCTCCTTCGAAGATGCCGCTGTCTTCCCGGATGCCGGGTCCCAACGATGGCTCCATGTGTTCGATCCGGCCGATGGACGGTGCGAAATTGTTCTCGACGTCTTCCGCGTAGATTCGACATTCGATCGCGTGTCCGGACATGCGGATGTCGTCCTGCGTAAACGGCAATGCATCACCCGCGGCGATGTGGATCATCTGTCGCACCATGTCTACACCGGTGACCATCTCCGTGACCGGATGCTCCACCTGCAGACGGGTGTTCATTTCGAGGAAGTAGAAATTGCGCTCGTGATCGACGAGGAACTCCAGCGTGCCGGCGCTGACGTAGCCGCATTCCCTGGCCAGACGAACGGCGGAGTCTCCCATTCGTTTGCGTAGTTCCGGCGTGACAATGCAGGACGGTGATTCCTCGATGACTTTCTGGTGTCGGCGTTGGATGGAGCATTCGCGCTCTCCGAGGTAGACCACGTGTCCGTGAGCATCGGCCAAAATCTGAATTTCAATGTGTCGCGGCTGGACGACGTACTTTTCAATGTAGACCGTGTCGTCGCCGAACGCCGACAAAGCCTCTCCCTGTGCGCGATTGATGGCGTCGTTGAGTTCCTCGGGGCTCTGCACGAGCCGCATGCCCTTGCCGCCTCCGCCGGCCGCGGCCTTGATCAGGACGGGGTAGCCGATCTGATCGGCGATCTGGCGCGCTTCTTCTTTGGACCGGAGTCCTTCTTCGGTGCCCGGCACAGTCGGTACGCCGCATCGCTTGGCGAGTTTGCGAGCCTCTGTTTTGCTTCCCATCTGTCGCATGGCGGCACCGGGCGGACCGATGAAGATCAGGCCTTCCTGCGCGACCCGGTCCGCAAACTCGTCGTTTTCGGACAGGAAACCGTATCCCGGATGGATGGCGTCCGCACCGGACTCCTTCGCGGCCCGGAGGATGTGATCGATCACCAGATAGCTCTGGGAGGATGGGGCCGGGCCCACGTACACTGCCTGATCTGCCAGACGCACGTGGGCAGCTGTGCGATCGGCCTCCGAAAACACAGCAACGGTTTGAATCTCCATTTCCCGGCACGCTCGAAGGATGCGCAAGGCGATCTCGCCGCGATTGGCAATCAGAATTTTCCGGATGGGTTTTTTCATGCGTCCACCATTTTTCCGTTTTGGAGTCGAATCATTCGTCTGGGGTATTTATCCACGATGTGGTAATCGTGCGTGGCCATGAGGATTGCCGTTCCTTTTTCGTGGATCCGTTGGAGAAGCATCATGATCTCGGCGGAAGTGTCCGGGTCCAGGTTGCCCGTCGGTTCGTCGGCGAGGATCACGATCGGCTCGTTGACCAGAGCACGGGCGATGACCACGCGCTGCTGTTCGCCGCCGGAAAGCTCGTACGGCATTTGCTGACGCTTGTTCGTCAGTCCGACTTCGGCCAGGACCCGCATGACTTTCTTTGGAATGTCGGATTTCGGTGTGCCGGTGACCATGCAGGCAAAGGCGATGTTGTCATACGTGTTGCGATCACGCAGAAGCCGGAAGTCTTGAAAGACAATTCCGAGCTGTCGGCGCAGGTACGGAATTTCTCGCTTCCGCAATTGCCGCGTGTCGAATTCTCCGATCTGTACGTGGCCGGACGTCGGGAGGATATCCAGATAAATGAGTTTTAGGAATGTACTCTTCCCGGATCCGCTGGGACCGAGCAAGTACACAAATTCTCCGGGATCGATGGAGGTGGTGACATCAGCCAGACTGGCGCGTCCATCGTAGACGACGGCCACGTCTTCCAGTGCAATCATTCGCTGTCCTGAACGACAAAGGTTCCGGAGAAGCCCGTAAGGGATCGTTTCAATTCGTCCGCCTGCGCCCGATCCGGGAATCCGCCCACCCAGACTTTCCACAGTCCTTTTACCTCGCGAATGACGACGGTCTGAGCGGCGAGTCTGTCGCGTGTTTTTTCCGCCGCCGCCTGATTTTGAAAAGATCCGACCTGGACATACCACAGTTTGTTTTCCGTGGATGTGGGCGATTCTTTGATCCACGCACCCGTGTAACCCAAACCGATGAGTTCGGCCTTCAGCGAATCGGCGGCCGCGCGCGTTTGCAAGCCCCCAATCCAGACCTTCCAGAGCCCGTCCGCAGAGTCTCGCACCAGGTAGGAAGAATGGACGCCGCCGCGGGAGGAAAAGTCACGGTGGGTTTTGTGCGCGTTGTCGGCCGTGCCCGCAAAGACCTGAATTCGATACGGCGCCCACTCCCTCGGCAACACTTCTGCGATGGACACCGCCGCCACCATCGTGTCGGACAGTATGTATTCCTCATTGGGCAATTTCTCATCTGCCAGGAAATCCGGCTTCACAATGACCGTCGACTCCTGAAGCGCCTTTTCGAAATCCTGATTGGAAATTCCTGTTTCTTTGGTCGTCCGGCAGGAGACGAGCAAAACCGTCAAGAAAGTCAGGATGCATTTCATGATGAGGTTTCCTTGCTGAGATGTTGACATTCTTCACAGGGGCAATGATGGCGTAAATATTCAAAACTATAAATACCCGTATCGTGTCCGTCCGACCATTCGAAACGCAGGGCGTAGCGACCCACCTCGGCTGCGCTCCGGACGCCGACCGTTTCATCACGGCCGATGCGTCCCCGACCGGCATCGCAGTTGGCGCAGGGACAGAGGGCGCGCAGGTGCGTAAACTCCCACATGCTGGTGTGTCGATCGGCCCACACCACGGTCATCGTTCCGGCCTGACGGTTTACAGTGATATCAGCGGGGGCGAATCGTATGTCAGGCTTTGTAAGAATGTGCGGGCTCCGTCGTGAATCTGTTGTTTGTCGACATCCAGCGTTGCCACATGGTAACTGCGGGGCAAGAGGATCCTCTCCACCCTTCGGGATGCGACCGCTCGCGCGATGCGATCCTGATGAGCACGCGGGAATGTATGATCTTCTTTTGCGTGAATCAACAACAAGGGCGACGTGACGTACCGCAGACGACCCCGCATGGCTGTCAGGACTTGATTCAACTCCAGAATCGCGTGTGAGGACATCCGGTCGTAGTGGATTTCCGTTTGTTTGGCTTCGGGATCGCGAATTCCCGGACCGTCTTCCTTCCGGATGAACGGTTTCCATGTCGACTGCAGGCGCACGCCGAGCACCTTCCACCACGACAATCGATATCCCGCCGAAATCGTGACGATTCCGTCGACCGGCGTCAGCGTACTGACGAGCAGACTCAGACAGCCGCCCAAGGACTGCCCGCACAAAAATACCCTTGCATACCTTTTCCGCAAGGACTGAGCGGCATTGTACACGGCATGGATCCAGTCGCTGTGGCGCACGGAATGGAGGTCTTCGGGCACGGTACCATGTCCGGGGAGCAAGAGTCCCTGGGTGTCATGACCTGCTTCGTACAGGGTGCGGCCCAGTTCCCTCATCGCGAAGGGGGTGGACGTGAAACCGTGTGTCAGAAGAATGGCCGAGTGGGACGGGGGATCGTGGTGGAAATGGAAAGGCCGCGCGAGTTCGTGCAAGTTACTTGAAATTCGAAAGCTGTTGAAGAATCTGGGTCGTGTCGAAGCCTTCGGTGGTGCCCTCGGTCGCGAGTTTGTCGATCAGACGGCGGATTCCCTCTATGGCCTGATGGACGGCAACAAGATTTTCCGGCGTAAGGAGCGGGCGGCCTTCCTTGACGGCCTTGAATCCGTCCTCGAGCGCCCGACCGATCTGCTCGATCGGCGTCAGACCCATCATGCGCGCGGCGCCCTTCATGCTGTGCGAGGTACGATGCAGAATTTCGATCGTACCGGCGCTGGAAGGATCGGACTCGATTTCTTTCATCTTCTCCGTGAGCGTGGCCAGGTGTTCTTCGCTTTCGCCCTTGAAAACGGCCATCACTTCCATCATTTCTTCTTTGGAAAGGTCCATGAGAATTCCGTGCGAGTTAGAAACCGCCATGAAAATAGCCCTTTTGCCGACAATGCGCAAATCGAAACGTGCGTTTGGAACCGCCATTCGGATATGTTATGTTTGCGGCATGACTCCTGTACGAACGATCCTGGCCGCGACCGGCAATCAGAAGAAAGCCGTCGAACTCCGGGAGCTTCTTGCGGACCTGCCGATCCGTCTGCTGACGGGGAAAGACTTTCCGGACATGCCGGTGGTGGTGGAAGACGCACAGACGTTTGAAGGCAACGCGCTCAAGAAAGCGCGTGCAGGACATCGATATGTGCGGTTGTGGACGCTCGCCGATGACAGCGGTTTGGAGGTGGATGCGTTGGGGGGACGACCGGGCGTACACTCCGCCCGCTACGCGGGTGAGCCGTCGGACGACCGGAGAAATTGGGAGAAACTACTTTCCGAACTGGGCGATGTTCCCGACGCGCAGCGTACCGCCCGATTTCGATGCGTTCTCGCACTCGTGGGTCGCGATGAAGGCGGCCAGACGTTCGAGAAAGCATTCGCGGGCACATGTGAAGGACGCATCGCGCGCGAGCCCCGCGGCTCCAACGGATTTGGATACGATCCGGTCTTCTGGATTCCCGCCTACGACTGCACGATGGCCGAACTGGGGGCCGAGGTGAAAAATCAGATCAGCCACCGCGCCGACGCCATGAGGCAACTGCGAGCCTGGCTGGAACGCACGCTCTGAGCCCGCGCTCTACTCTTCTTTCTCCCAGTTGATTTGTCCCAGCATCTTCCCCATCATGTCTTTGTACGCATAGCCGGCGTCGAGCGTATCCTTGCTCAGAGAGGAATTTTGGTGCAAACCTTCGAGGACAAACTCCATGGCGCAGGCGACTTCTTCGCGACTGGCCGTATTCGGCTTCAGATACTGGATGGCGGTGTCGCGGAGGGAGGGAATTCCTTCCAGGAGGGTGCGATACCGGTCAAAGGGCATTTCCGTCGACACATCGAGTTGCCTGCCTCCGGCAAACCATCCCAGAATCGGTTGATACAGATTCAGATCCTTCTTGGAGAGAGGGTCGGGGAAGTATTTCTTGAAAACGAACTTGATGGCCCGACCGATCAGCACGCGCGCCACATTGGCCACCCCCTGCTGCTCCCCTTCGTAGACGAGCTCAACCTTGCCGGTGATGGAGGGAATCAGGTAATACAGATCGCCGGTCCGGGGAAATGGTTTCTCACCGGAAGTGACCGTGCGAGCCTCCACGGCGCTCACGAGATTTTCCATGCAGGAAATGGTAAGGCGCGCGCTGACGCCAGATTTCTGATCGATGAACTCGCTCGCCCGTGCCTGGAAGGCGATGCTCTCGACCACCTCCTTGAGGTAATGCGGCACCGTGACGGAGGTGTCTCGCCGTGTCCACGCTTCCTGATCGGTGATGGCCATTCCATCTTCGAGGGTGAGGGGATAGTGGGTGAGAATCTGCGAATCAATCCGATCCTTCAGCGGGGTGATGATATTACCGCGATTCGTGTAGTCTTCGGGATTGGCCGAGAACACGATCAGCATGTCGAGCGGGATGCGGATGTTGAAGCCGCGGATCTGAAAGTCCTTTTCCTCCAGGATATTAAACAAACTGACCTGGATACGAGGTTGCAGATCGGGGAGTTCATTGATGGCAAAGATTCCACGATTGGAGCGCGGGATGATGCCGAAATGCATGACGCGCTCGTCCGCATAATGCAGTTTGTGCGTTGCGGCTTTGATCGGGTCGATGTCTCCGATGAGATCGGCGACGGTGACATCCGGCGTGGCGAGTTTCTCGCCGTATCGTTCGTGCCGCGGCAGCCATTCGACCGGGGCTGCGTCTCCCATTCTCTCGACGAGGTCTTTGGCGACGCGGGAGATAGGAGCGTACGGATGATCGTTGAGCGGAGCGTCGGCGAGGATCGGAATCTCGTCGTCCAGCAGCGTGACCAAACCCCGCAGGAGACGCGTTTTGGCCTGGCCTCGCAGACCCAGCAGGATGAGATCGTGCCTTGCGAGCAGGGCATGGACGATTTCCGGAATCACCGTGCGATCGTATCCGACGATACCCGGAAACAGTCGTTCGCCGTTTTTCAGTTTGCGGATCAGGTTACGACGGATCTCATCCTTCACAGACGTCTGTTCGTATCCGGCGGCACGCAGTTCACCGAGAGTGGCGGGTTTGCGCATGTGGGTTCTTTGCTTTTTCGTTACTTCTTGGTTGAGTCGGACTTGCTCTGGAAGGGCGACGGGATGTTCACCGGAGTCTGGGCATTCAATTCCGCCGCGATGATGTCGGTCAGGTCCTCTCCCGGATCGCCATAGACGATCATTCCGGGCACGGGCATACCGAAGATCATCGTGTAACCGTTTTCTTTTCCGTACTTGGTGACAAAACTATTAATCCGCTGGAGGATGGGCTCGAGCGCTTTGTTTTGTTTTTCGGCGATCTGGTTCTGGACATTTTGTTGAAGCTGTAGGAATTCATTTTGCTTGGTCTGCAGTCTTTGGATCTGCGGCGCCAGCGCCTGCATCGTCAGGACTTCGGATTTCTTCTTGATGTCCGCGTCCATGGCCTCCAGTTCCTTGTATCGTTTTTCCAGATCCTGCTGGGCGCCGGCAGTTTCATCCTGCAGCCGCTGCTGAAGTTCGATGACCGGGGTGTATTGCGACAACAACGCTTCACTGCGGATGTAGCCCACTTTGACAGCGGGGCGCTGATGGATCATCGCGATCATGATCACGGAGTAGATGGCTCCCGCGAGAGCGAGTACACTCACGACTCCGAAGAGGTTCGTCCATTTCTTATCCGGACCGACATTGGTTTCCGACATGGTGGTATTCCTTTGGTTAGGAGGGTATGGTTTGCGTTTCGAGTTTGCTTTGTTCCATCAGCACACGGGCCAGATTGATCAATGCCGTGTACGCGTCCATGTCCATGTGCATCGAGGTCATCGATACCGCTTTGACAGCCAGGACGAAGCCCGCGTCGAAGATCACGACCTTGAAACGGTAATTGACAAACAACGCGAACAACTGGATCTGAATAAACGAGTGATCGAAGAGGCGGTCGATGCGTTCCTTCGAATAATCGGAGAAAATGATTCCGTGCTGATAGTAATAGTATTTCCGGGACGAAAGGATTCGCGGGGAGTACAGATCCACGTCGAGGGTATTTTCGATTTCGTGCTGGGGATTGACAATCGACAGCTGCAAATCGTGATCGGCCTGAACCCGGAGAAGCAGAAGGTCGTGTTCTTCCAGCAGATTCCTGGAGGTCTCCTGTTTCCTTCCGACGTGTACGAGAGAAATGTCGATCTCGTGACCGTGATCCGAACACGTGAGTTCGTACCCGTCCTCCACGATGTTGCCGGATGCCAGTTTCTTTTCATTTCGGATGTGTCGAATGCGGGCGTCTCGTGCGATCGCGAATTCCTTGAAAATATCGAGCGCGTCCCGTTCGTCGAGAATGACGGTCCAAAATTTGCGAATCCCAAGAATCACGATCACCACGAGGGCGAGGTACGAAGCCAATAGCCCGATGGCATCCGGTTCTCCGTAGAACGCGCGCCGGCCCATGTCGAAGAAGATCAGCGTACCCGCAGCCAGTCCGAGCAGAGCCGACGGCCACTTGATCCATTTCCAGCGAAATACTTTCACAAATCAGACCGACTGCGGTTTCCGCTTGCCGAATTTTGATTCTTCGCCGCGAATCAGTCGGCCGATGTTGGCGCGGTGGGTGTACGCGATCAGGAAGGCGACAAAAATACTGAATCCGATCAGATAGGTCGACACGGATTCAAGGAAGACCCATTTTTGCACGAGTACAATGACCGGGAAGCTGACCGCTCCGATGATCGATCCGAGGGAGACGTAGCGCGTAAGCAGGAAGATCGAAAGAAAAATCAGAAAGCAGATACCCACGGGCAGGGGTGCGACTCCTAGTACCGCGCCGGCCAGCGTCAGTACGCCTTTGCCTCCCCGAAATCCGAAGAATACGGTCCAGATGTGTCCGGCGACGGCCGCGGTGCCTGCGAGAATGCGGATCAGAATGGGATCCATCTGCAGAGGCGCGACAAGCGGGGCAAACCACACGGGCAATCCCCACGAAGAGAGGAGTCCTTTGCCCAGATCAATCAAGGCGACGAGCGTGCCCCAACCCGGACCGAGGAAACGGATGGCATTGGTCATACCGGCATTGCCGCTGCCAACCGTACGAATATCCTGTCCTTTGACCAGTCTGGACAGCACGATGCTGGGAGAGATCGATCCCAGCAGGTAGGCAGTGAGCAGGATCAGAGCGAGACCCATCATGACAGCGAGTATACAGAAAGAGGCCGGGATTATAAAGTGAAAAAGCATACGCCGGCCCATAGTGAGCCGGCTGAATGCGAAGGTGGACGGAACTTACTTCACGAGCGTCATTTTCTTCGTCTGAACAAACTGCCCGGCAGTCAATTGGTAAACATAAACTCCGCTCGGCGCTTGTTTGCCGGCGTCATTCTTGCCATCCCATGTGAGCGTGTATCGGCCCTGAGCGCGGACGCCTTCGTTGAATTCCCGAACAAGCTGACCCAGGCTATTGAAAATGGAAATGCGAACGTCCGATCGGTCAGCAATGTCATAAACGATGCTCGTCGTCGGATTGAACGGGTTCGGGTAATTGCCAACCAGTTCGAATTTTGTCGGGACAAAGGATTTTGTCGACTCGGATTTCCTGAAGGATGTCCTCGACTGATGGCCTGTGTATCGGCCCGTCGTTTCCAACACAAAATCTCGCACGTAACCCTGCCTGAGCGGCGCGTTGCTGTTAAACGCCAGCGTGATCGTCTCCCCGGACAATAACTCGCCATATTTGCCGTCCGCATCCGAGAGTTCTCGTCTGATCCTGCCCTTGTGAGAATGAACAGCCTCGGCCAGCGGCAATTCTCTCTGGATGAAGCCGTCATAGAACACACGGGTAAGGCCAATGTCCCTGACCGTGTAATCCCGATTCCACACGATGGTCATGGCGTCCGGGATGGATGCGATCGGCAGGATCAGGCTGGACGAACTCTCCCGCCCGGACAGGCTGTATGACGAGGAACCGTCTGACACGAAGGCAAACTCATCCTTGGGTCCCGGTAAGGCGTTCGTTCCGACATCGCCCACCTTGGCCAGGAAGGCAAGCGAGTCCCTGCGATGGGAAGAACGGACGGAGCTCCAATGTCGTATACGCTCAGAGTCTTGTTTGAACTTGAGCCGGAGCGTATCCGATTTCTGTCCTCGCAGACCGAAGGCTTCCTTGAACGTGATGGCACTCGTCAAATCCTGATCTTTCATCCGGGCATCGGAGACAGATTCGACGTATGATGGATACAGAAGCACGATGTCGTTATTTTCTGTAATCCCGATATCGGTTTCTTCCGGATGATCGACGGCATAAAGCCGGAGGGCGTCGAAATAGCTGTGGTCATCGTTCAGTTCCTGGATCGAGAGTCTGTACTGGCCGCCCTTCAAACTCGGCTTCACGTTCAGCCGGTATCGGTCGACGATGTCGACTCCAACGTTGTCCTCGAACTCTGACCTGTTCAGGATGTTGTTGTCCTGCACCACGCCGGTGTCGGATTCAATGAACACGAACGGACAGCCGCCACCACCCCCGCAACCGCTGGTCGAGATGTCTTTGTAGGTGGAGGCGCTTTGAATTCCGCTTGCGCTGGTTACGATGAGTGTGAGTCTGAACCCACCACTGACCTGAAGAGATGCGGTAGGTCCGTAGCCCACCACAGTAATGCCTTTCTTCCACACATACGAATACGGACCTGCACCGCCTGAGACATTGGAATACCAGGTTGCCGTACTAAATTGTGGGATACAGCTTGTCGGGCCGGTGATACTGCAACCGATCGGCGCTTCGTAATTGACTCGCATCGGATCAGAATTCAGGATTATTCTCTTGGGATAATCCTCGACTTCACATAGTAAGGAAAACCCGTAACCCATAGGGTAACCCGATCCACCCGGACCAATGGTTAGTCGGCTATGAAAAATATTGACGTTTGGGGTCCCCGATACGAGCTTACGCCAGACCCCGTCCGCATCCGATTTGATGTACCAGTGCTTTGCATAAACCGGTCCGACATCGGTAAACGGAATGGACGGATCGAAGATCATCGTTCCCGTCGAATTGGTATACGCGGTACTGCCCTGAATGACATTCAGCCGATTGTCTTGCTTATAAGTTGCGGTGACCGTTCTAGCCACATTTCCATCAAATGTGATCGAGTAATTATTGCTAAACAACGTCTGGCCGTCCCATTTCGTGAGATACGAATAGGGTGGTGCGCTACCCAGACGGTTGGGAACCGTCATGGTAACACCGACTGGATTGACAAATCCGAATCCGAGACTTCTACTATTGTTTCCCGTGAGCGAGTGGTTGGCTCCATTAATCGAGACAATGTATGATGGCGATCCGCTGATTCCTTCGGTCGTTAGCTTGAAGTTCTGGAACGCTAGTTGATTTTGAGTTTTCGCTACCGATGCCGGTCGCAACTCCCAAATCCCTTTGCTTGTGCCCGTGTATTGTGTGCCTCCACTCCCGCTCCATTTGTAGTAAATATCCACCGATTGTTTCTTCAGTGTATCATCGTCCACAATGGCAAACTCCCAAATCAGCTCGAAATCGTAATGGCCTGTTCCACCGCCCGTGTAAAAGGGGCTATTAGCGCGATAGTCTCCGTCACGGAAATCGATAAACCGGGTAGCTGCCACTTCATCCGGTCCAGACATAAAATCTACCTGGTAGTAACCATAGTAGATTGTATCATACGTGGCCGTTGACGCTCCCGGATCTGGTGGAGGAGTTCCCTTGCTCCAAATCATATTCAGGTTTATTTCCGTGCCGGTAATTGCCTTGTCTTCCGCTCGATGCCCCGCGGGCAACGGATTGAAGTTGGCGTCATAGAGTAGAGAGACTGGAAAAATTCGAATTGAATACCCAGTCGGTCGGTTGATGTATTTGATGTTGAATTCTTCTCCATGTGAAAACGCATTTTGAGAATTGAAGAACAAGAGAATCCATAAAACTCCTGAAAACTGTTTCATGACAAATTTCCTTATCTGATTGCGAAGAGTTTGTAAGTTCCATCGGGGATTCCGTCAGCGCAGGTTGCAACGTATAGGGTTCCATCGTGACCTAGCGCTATTCTTCCCCGGCTTGATCCGCGAACAGAACCTTCTAAGTCAAGCCTCCATAATACACTGCCCTCCCACGTAACCGCGGTCAGAAGAGCGAAATCACTATCTCCTGGAGGATCGGCCGTACGTCCTGGTCTTGATCCAATAAAAATGGTTCCATTATCGTCAATCAAAGGACCGGTGTCCGGATGGTAGTACACGGGATAGGCATCAAGTAGGCTGTCTTCCAATCCGCTCTCATTATTGAGACGGAGCACTACACCAGACGTAGCGAAGTATAGATACTCACCTCTCAGAACCGGTTCGCTTCTAGCGCCCCCGCCCGTTGTCCAACGGACTGTACCCTTTCGGTCAAGCGATCTCCACACATTCGAATTGGCCTTGAAATAGACATTGTCGTTTTCATCGACAATCATTCCGTAATGAGGAATATTGGTCAAATCGACGGCATGAAACCATTTCTGATTTCCCTGATAATCCAAAGCAAGAACCCCGCTATCTTGTAGCGCACAGAAAATGAGCTTCTTGCCCAGTGCTATGCGAATACAAAAGCCCAAAGAATCATTCTTAAACCTCCAGACGACACTTCCATCAGATCGAAAACAAAAGATCGTGTCGGTGCCGGTATAGATGAGGCCCTGATTGTCAATCACCGGCGGTACGACTGCAGGGGATCCAGCGCCGCCGGTAAAATTATATCGGTGAGCAAAACCGGTTTTCTTCCATTTGACAGTTCCGTTTCTATTGAGCGCATACAGTGTGCTGTCCCTTCCGCCAAAGTAAATGGTTTGATCCGGGCCAATGGCCACTGACGAGCTATACAATGAATACTGTGCAGTTCCAATATCTATGGGGGCAGGGAAAAACCATTCCAGTGTTCCTTGTGGTGTTATCGCCATTACACCGGAATTTCGGACCCCGCCGCCGACCGGCGTTCCTGGATATTCGCCGACAATGTAGATTGTACCGTCATCACCGATCACAGGCGCTGAGGTAGTCCCCGGGCCGCCGAGATCGAAACTCCACTGTATACTCGGAGTAGTGGCCGGACCGGTTAAACACCCTTTGGTACGAAGTCCCGGAGCTCGCTTGGAGTTCTGCAAGTCCCCTTCCCCATGACTCCACACGGCATCCGCGGCGCTGATCTCGCCGTCGCCGCAAGGATCGGGGCCTTTGTGATCGGGATTGCACGAGCAGAGTATCACGATTGCACTTACCAAGATGAGCGTTCTCATATATTCTCCCAAAATCACTCTTTCATCACCTCCCTCAGAGTACGGTTTCAGTGGTTTGGATTCAAATTCGCGTGGTTGTGTCATCGTGTTATTCATATAGTGCCGCGAAGTCGGAAAATATTACAAATTATTCGTAAGAAATTTTCCCCCGACACCACATTCCTGTCTATAAGATGCAGGGAAGGGCGATTTTCCACATAAGTATTTTATGGAATCCAAGCCGCTTCAGGAGTTAAACCAAGAACCCCTCTGCGCCCCTCCAACAAAAAAGGGGCCTCGCAAGGCCCCTCGTGTGTCGGGAACGGACGTTATTTGGGAGAATGGAGCGCGACGATATTGCCTTCCGTGTCGCGGAACCGGGCCATGTATCCGATCTCTTTCGTGATCAGCGTTTTGGGCATCACGACGCGTCCGCCTGCACTTTCCACTTTGGACAGCGCCTTCGAGAGATCCCTGCCTCCATTGAGATACACCAGGGTGCCCTTCTCACTGGGCATGTAGTCGGAGTGGGCGATGAGCGCGCCGCCGACTCCTCCGTTGGCGGCCGGCAGGAAGGCCATCTTCATTCCGTTCATGTCGATGGGGTGCAGAGCCCGGATGCTCAAAATCGTACTGTAGAATCTTCCCGCCCGGTCAAAGTCCAGCACCGGAATCTCAAACCAATTCACGGCATGGACCGGCGGTCCCGCTTTCCGCGTTGCTTTCCTCACCGTTTTTTTCCTGGCGGACTTTTTCTTGGCTGCCTTCTTCTTGGGCGCGGCCTTGCCTTTCTTTCGGGACGCTTTTTTCTTCATGGATTGCCTCGCGTTTAGGGTTAGAAATTCAGACAGGATCGGGAAAATCTAATGTCCAAATGACGCGAAGTCAATGGCCGATTGTTGTCAATTGCCGTCCGTTACAGCCATTTTCCCGGTTGCAAAACGATGATTCCCTGATATATTACTTGTATACCAGAGGAGCGTGTATGATGTGGTCGGGCGTTTTTGCGGCTGTAACGACGAAATTTCGAGACGATTTCTCTCTCGATCCGCCGGCGATGGAAAAACATTTTGCCTGGATGATCCAGAGTGGCGTGGACGCCCTGGTCGTACTGGGTTCCCTGGGAGAAAACATCACCCTGACGCCGGAGGAAAAGGTCGAGGTGATCCGCCTTGCCGCATCCATCTCCGGCGGCAAGATTCCTGTGGTCGCAGGGGTGGCTGAAACGTCGACGGCTCAGTCCTGCCGTTTTGCGGAGTCGGCGCAGAAGGCGGGCGCGGACGGACTGATGGTCCTTCCTGCGATCCCGTACCCCGCTGATCGGCGCGAGACGATCGCGCACTACCGGGCGGTCGCACAGGCCTCCAGTCGCCCGATCATGATTTACAATAATCCCGTAGCCTATCGCGTGGATATTCTTCCGGACATGTTTGCGGAGATGTCCGACGAACCGAAGTTCGTTGCCATCAAGGAATCGTCGGACGACATCCGGCGACTCACCGATATTGTCAATCTGTGCGGGAACCGGTACAGCCTCTTTTGCGGCGTGGACGATTTGGCGCTGGAGTCGCTGGTGATCGGGGCTGTGGGATGGCTGGCCGGCCTGGTGTGTGCGTTTCCCAAGGAAACGGTTCATCTGTATCGTCTCGTGAAGGAAGGTCGGATGGAGGAGGCGGTAGCGCTGTATCGGTGGTTCATGCCCCTTCTGCATCTGGATGTTTCGACGAAATTCGTGCAGAACATTAAGCTGACGGAAGCCATCGTCGGAGTGGGGACAGAGACGGTGCGTCCCCCGCGTCTGCCGCTGACCGGCGAGGAGCGGTCCCAGGTCGAGCGCGTCGTTCGCGAGGCCTTGAAAAACCGGCCGGAATGGTCGTGATGGAAACGTATCAGCACTACATCGACGGCGAATGGGTCGACGGCTCGGGTCATCGACCCAATGTCAATCCTTCGGACATTTCCGACATCATAGGTGAGTCGTCGGAGGGAACGCGCGAGCATGTGGACCGGGCCGTCGCGGCGGCCCTTGAGGCAAGGCGCTCATGGGCGGATACGACGCCGCATCAACGATTTCAGATGTTGGATTTTGTCGGTTCGGAGATACTGGCCCGCAGGGAAGAACTGGGTCGACTGCTCACGCGGGAAGAAGGCAAGACTTTGCCCGAAGCGATCGCCGAGGTCGATCGGGGCGGATACTTGTTCAAGTTTTTTGCCGGCGAAGCGCTTCGCATGGGCGGGGAATGGCTGCCGTCGGTCCGGCCGGGCGTCGAAGTGCTGATGACTCGCGAACCGATCGGTGTGGTCGGGTTGATTACGCCATGGAATTTTCCGATGGCCATACCGGCATGGAAGATTGCTCCGGCGCTGGCATTTGGCAATACCGTTGTCTTTAAGCCGGCGGAACTCGTCCCGGCCACGGCTGTCCGGCTTGCGGAGATTATTTCCCGAGCCGGCATCCCCAAAGGCGTCTTCAACTGTGTGTTGGGCGAGGGGCGGGTCGTTGGAGCGGCGATTGCGGGGCACGAGGGAATTCAAGCGGTCAGTTTCACGGGATCCGTGGCCGTCGCGCGGACGATCGTGCAGGTGTGTGCCGGGCGCGGCGCCAAAGTGCAATGTGAAATGGGCGGAAAAAATCCGCTCGTCATCCTGGATGACGCGGACATCGATGTCGCGGTGAATGCCGCAGTTCAAGGCGCCTATTTCTCTACCGGTCAGCGCTGTACGGCGTCGAGTCGTCTGATTGTGACCGAGGGCATTCACGATCGGTTGGTGGAGGCTTTGGTCGCCCGCCTGTCCAACCTCAAGGTCGGTGACGCGCTGGAGGCGGGGACGGATATCGGCCCGGTCGTGGACGAATTGCAGTTGAAAAAAGACGAGGAGTACCTTACTATCGGGAAGCAAGAAGGAGCCAATCTGGTCTACGGCGGGGACCGACTCTCAAAAGACGGATACTACCTGCGCCCCGCTCTTTTCACACAGGCGTCGAATACGATGAGAATTTCCCGCGAAGAGATTTTTGGTCCGGTGGCATCGGTCATTCGTGTCCGAGACTACGACGAGGCCTTGTCCCTCGCAAACGATACACCGTACGGACTCACGGCCGGCATCTGTACGAGATCCTTGAAGCATGCGACGCACTTTCGGCGTCACGCCGAGGCCGGTATGGTCATGATCAATCTGCCGACGGCCGGAGTGGATTATCACGTCCCCTTTGGCGGTCGCAAACATTCAAACTATGGTCCCCGGGAGCAGGGTCGCTATGCCGTCGAATTCTACACGACCGTCAAGACAACGTACACGGCCGGCTAAGGCCGCCTCGCAACCCGTCGTCAGTCTTTCCGACAAAGCCTACGATCTGGTCGAAGAGATGATCGTGTCGTTGGAGTTGAAGCCCGGACAGGTTTTGTCCGAGAATCTGCTGAGTCAGCGGCTGCACATCGGACGCACCCCGCTGCGTGAAGCCCTCAAACGGCTGGAGCAGGAAAAACTCGTCTATTCCGTTCCCCGGCGCGGACTGGTCGTCAGCGACATTCGTTTTGCCGATTATTTGTGTCTGCTTGAAACGCGGCGTTCCATGGATCGACTGATCGCCACATGCGCGGCACGGCGGGCCACCGAATCGCAGCGGTCGGAACTCAAGCGACTGGTCGCGCTCATGGTGGAGGCCGCGCGAGCCCACGACGTTCGTCAATTCATCCACATCGATCACGAATGCGATCAGATTCTTCATCAGGCGTGCTCCAATTCGTACGCGGCGGAGATCAATGCGACGTTGCTGACGCACAGCCGGAGATTCTGGTTTCGGTACCAGCACGACGATGATCTGGCCCGGTCGGCCGCTTTGCATTCGGACCTGATGACCGCCATCGCCGGGGCAGACGAAGCGAAGGCGGCTCTGGCCTCCGACGCCCTGATGGATTACGTAGAGGAGTTTGCCCGCAAAGCCATGGATCATCGTTGATGGCGGTTTCGACCTTTGAGTGCATCGACGCGCATACGTGCGGCAATCCCGTACGAGTGGTGACCAAGGGAGGTCCCACGCTAAAGGGGACGACCATGAGCGAGCGTCGACAGGATTTTCTGGCTCATCACGACTGGATCCGCCGGGCGTTGATGTTCGAGCCGCGGGGACACGACATGATGTCGGGCAGTATCCTCTATCCGCCGACGCAGGAGGATTCAGACATCGGGATTTTGTTTATCGAAACCAGCGGCTGTCTGCCCATGTGCGGACACGGGACGATCGGGACGGTGACCGTGATGCTCGAGGCGGGTTTGGTAGTTCCCAAGCGGCCGGGGATGCTCCGCCTGGAAACTCCCGCCGGAATCGTCACTGCGACCTACCAAACAAAGGGCGATCACGTTGAGTCGGTCCGTATCACCAACGTTCCGTCCTTTCTTTACAAGGAAGATCTCGAATGCGTGGTGCCGGATCTGGGACGGATTGCCTGCGACGTGGCATACGGCGGTAATTTCTATGCGATCATTGATTCGCAGGAAAATTTCCGCGACCTTGCGGAGGTCCGTGTGGATCAGTTGCTCAGTTGGAGCCCGCAAGTCCGAGCCGCGCTCAACGAAAGTTATTCGTTTGTCCATCCGGAGAATCCAAATATTCGCGGCTTGAGTCATATCCTGTGGACGGGTCGGCCCACCAAGCCCGAAGCGCATGCGCGAAATGCGGTCTTTTACGGCGATCGCGCGATCGACAGGTCACCGTGCGGAACGGGCACATCGGCGCGCATGGCGCAATGGGCCGCGCAGGGCAAGTTGAAAAAAGGAGATACATTTGTTCATGAGAGTATTGTCGGGAGCATTTTCAAAGGACGCGTGGAAGACGTTAGCCGCGTCGGAGATCGCCCGGCGATCGTGCCGAGCATCGAGGGATGGGCGATCCTCACCGGCTACAACCGAATCGTCGTTGATGAAAGGGATCCGTTCGCACATGGATTTCAGGTCGTATGAGCGATTATCAGGATGACGTAATCGTATTGGGTGGAGGCGCCATTGGCGTGTCGGCGGCGTACTACCTTCGAAAGCACGGGTACTCAGTCACGCTGGTGGAGCGGGACCGCGTCGGGCAGGCGTGTTCCTGGGGCAATGCGGGATTGATTTCGCCGAGTCATTTCATTCCGTTGGCGGCTCCGGGAGTGATCGGTAAGGGACTCAAGTGGATGCTGGATGCCGAGAGTCCGTTTTATATCAAACCGCGATTCAGTTGGGATTTGTGGCGCTGGCTCTGGCATTTTCGAGGAGCCTGCACCCATCGCGCGGTCCGGCAACACGCTCCCCCGTTGAACGGATTGTTGGAGCGGAGTCGGGACCTGTTTGCGGAACTGTCGAGCGATCTGCGGACGAATTTTGGCTATTCCGAAAAGGGCGTGGTGATGTTGTGCCAGACCGAGAAAGCGCTGGAAGAAGAAAAGAAGGCGATGACCGTGGGCCGCGAACTCGGGATCGATATCCAGCTTCTCTCCCAGGACGAACTGAATTCGCTGGAACCGAACCTGCGAATTGACGCGATCGGGGGACTGTTCTTTCCACGAGATGCGCACCTGGAGCCGGCGGTGTTTGTTCAGAGTCTCACACAGCACATCCGGGAAATGGGCGTGAAGATTTTGGAAAATACCGAGGCGTTTTATTTCAAATCCTCCAACGGCGGGGACGTCACCTTCATGACGTCGCAGGGAATTTTTTCAAGCAAGAAAGTCGTGGTGGCGCTCGGCAGTTGGAGTCCGGAATTGATGGAATCGCTGAACATTCGTCTGCCTGTCCAACCCGGCAAAGGGTACAGCATCACCCTGGACGATCCGCCGATTCGCACGCAGACTCCCTTCATTCTTGTCGACGTGCGCGTCGCCGTGACTCCGATGCTCGGCAAGTTGCGCCTGGCGGGAACGATGGAACTCAGCGGATTGAATTTGCAGATCCGGGAGCGTCGTGTCCGGGCGATGATCCGCAATACGGCACGATACTTTCCTGATTTTGATCCTTCGAAAATTCCGGTCGTGGAACGATGGACAGGCATGCGTCCGTTGTCACCGGATGGGTTGCCATTTATCGGTGCGTTTGAGGGCCATCCAAACATTCTCGCGGCGACCGGACACTCCATGCTCGGAATCACCCTCGCTCCGGGGACGGGAAAATTGATTGCCGAGATGGTGGACGGCGGTCCGACCAGCGTGCGTGCGGAGGCGTTTCAGCCGAATCGCTTCGGATAAACTACCCGCAGAGATCCCTCTTGCTCTGTGCTTCCACGACGGCGATCGCGGTCATGTTGACGATATCTTTGACCTCGCTTCCTTTTTGTAGCAGGTGGACCGGCCGGCGCATTCCCACGAGAATCGGTCCGATCGATTCGGCTCCTCCGAGGCGCTCCATGAGTTTGACGGCCGCATTGGCAGACTGCAATTCCGGAAAGATCAGCACATTGGCGCCGCCCTTGAGGGAACTGAACGAATACATCGATTCGAGAATTTCCGGCGTGACGGCCGTGTCGGCCTGCATCTCCCCGTCGATGATCAACCCGGGGGCCCGGGATCGAGCAATCTCCAGCGCCGCGCGAATCTTGTCCACCGAAGGATGCCGGACGCTGCCGAAATTCGAGAAGGAAATCATCGCCACGCGTGGTTCAATGTCAAATCGTCGGGCGACTTCGGCGCTCTTGATGGCAATTTCCGCAAGTTCCTCTGCAGTCGGTTCGATGTTGACCGATGCGTCCGCAAAGAAAAAGACTCGTTCGCGGACGATCATCATGTGGACGCTGGAGACGCAGGACAGACCCGCTTCTTTTTCGATCACTTGCAGCGCCGGTCGCAGTGTCTCCGGATAGTGCTGGCTGAGTCCGCCGATCAGTGCATCTGCATCGTTCAATCGGACCATCATCGCGGCGTAGTACGTCGGAAGTTGAATCAGGCGCCGGCATTCCGTCTCCGTCATACCCTTGCGTTTTCGCAGGTGATACAGTTCTTCGGCGTATGTGGGAAGCCGTTTGGACAGGGACGGATCGAGAATCTGTATCCCGTTGAGGTCGAGACCCAGTACCTGGGCCGCGGCGCGAATGGTTTCGTCCTTGCCGATGAGGATGGGTTTGGCCATGCCTTCGTCGGCAACGATGTGGGCGGCGCGCAGGACTTTCTCGTCGCTTCCTTCCGGGTAGACGACTCGCTGAGGCTGTGTCTGAGCGTGATGAACGACCGTCCGCATGATCGCGCGCGATTTCCCCAAGCGACTGTCGAGGATGTCGCGGTAGGCGTCGAGTTGGACGGGACGCTGGGCCACGCCGGTTTCCATCGCCGCGTGGGCGACGGCCGAGGCCTCCCAGATCAGGACGCGGGGATCGAAGGGCTTGGGGATCAGATAGTCGCGACCGAATTTCAATCTTTGTCCGCCGTAGGCTTTGGACACGGAGTCGGGGACGTCTTCTTTGGCCAGCGTGGCCAGCGCCATCGATGCGGCGCGTTTCATTTCCTCATTGATCGCCGTTGCCCGCACGTCGAGCGCGCCGCGGAAGATAAACGGAAATCCCAGGACGTTGTTGACCTGATTGGGGTAGTCGGATCGACCGGTTCCCATGATCACGTCTGCGCGCGCGTCGTGCGCGTCCTCCCAGGTGATTTCCGGATCGGGATTGGCCATTGCAAAGAGAATCGGGTCGGGCGCCATGGAGCGCACCATGTCTTTCGTGACGAGGTTGGCCCCGGATAGACCGGCGAACACATCCGCTCCCCGGATGGCGTCGGCCAACGTGCGTGCATCCGTATTGGCGGCCAACTCGGCTTTGTATGGGTTCATGCCCTCGACTCGTCCTTTGTAGACGACGCCCTTGGTGTCACAGAGGATCAGGTTTTCGCGGCGCACGCCGAGTGAGAGATAGAATTTTGCACAGGCAATTCCCGACGCTCCGGCTCCATTGATCACCAGACGGATTTCGCCGATCTTCTTGCCCGTGATTTCCAGCGCATTGACCAGGGCCGCGCCCGAGATGATCGCCGTGCCGTGCTGATCGTCGTGAAAGACGGGAATCTTCATCGTCTTTTTCAATGCCTCTTCGATCATAAAACACTCCGGCGCCCTGATGTCCTCCAAATTGATCCCGCCGAATGTGGGTTCCAGAAGTTGCACGACCCGGATGATTTCCTGTGGATCCAGACTGTTGATTTCGATATCGAATACATCGATGTCTGCAAATTTTTTGAATAGTACGCCCTTTCCCTCCATGACGGGTTTTCCCGCGAGCGCGCCGATATTTCCCAGACCGAGTACGGCAGTTCCGTTGGATACGACGGCGACGAGATTGCCCCGCGCCGTGTACTCAAAGGCGTCTTCGGGATTCTTTTGGATGCGAAGGCAGGGAACGGCCACGCCCGGGCTGTACGCCAGCGACAGGTCCCGCTGGGTGACGCAGGGCTTGGTCGGCGAGACTTCGATTTTTCCTTTTCTGCCGACGCGGTGATATTCGAGGGCTTCTTCTTCACGGATCATGACGCACCGTCCTTTTTGCTCCTCTCAAGGTGAGGACGGAACACACGGCACGCAATGACGCCAATCAAGAAATCACATTTTCACAAAGGCAGGCGAGGCGCAAGAAAAACAGACGGTTAGAAACTACCTGGACTTTGCGCGGACTTGAATGTGAAGTGGTTTGCCGGCAATGTCGGACAGCTTGTAATCCCAGCGTGCATGGCGATCCTGGTGAGACGTTGCGTTCGTCGAGAGGATCGCGCCGGGCATGCTAATTTCGTACACGAACTTGTATCGGGCGAACATGGCGCGCGCCATGTCTTCCATTTCTTTGCTGTCTTGGCCGCCGGAGGACTCGCCGCTGTTCTGTGGGAAGTCGATATCCAAAGAGATCTCGTCGTTGGATTTGCTGAAGCGGACAGGCGATTCCGCGCTTCCGAGTTTCTGCACATCGTCCACGTCGAACACGGCTTTGTAGTGCTGGCGTCCTTCCTCGTCCGTGTATTCCGATTCGGAGACGAGCGTGATTCCCGGCTCGTCGCGATTCTTGAGTTCGTCGATGGGATTGGAGCGATTCTCCTGTTCGTTGGATTTCATCATCGCAGTCAGGGCAGGATCGACGGCGATGTCATAGGAGACCCTTGCGGAACCGTCGGTGCGCAGGTCGATGATGGCATGAATATCCATGCAGGCATTGCACAACACCGATACCATCAGAAAGAGCAGGATTCGCATCGTGACCTCAGTAGTTAGAAAATTTGATAATTTTGTTTTTGACCGGTGGGAGCGTTCGAAGGTAATCGTACAGTGAGGACAGATCCTCACGCGTCATGCCGGCATACATCAGCCACGGCATGAGGGTTTGCATATTGGCTTCGTTGTAGGGAGGCTTCGAAGGAATCGTCCGGGCGGCTTCGCCTTCGTACGACTTGAATTTCCCGATGAATTGCTCCTTGCTCCACGAACCGATTCCCGTTTCCACATCGGGCGTGATATTCGCCGAGCGGACGATGCCAAACGGCATGGAAAACGCAAACCCGCCTGCATAATCCATTCCCGACAATGGTTTTCCTTTTTCCGCAGGCGTATGGCAGTCACTGCAGGATGCAAGATTGGCCAGATAGGCGCCGTAGGCGACCGAGTCGCTCCGATCCGGACGTGTTTGAAATTGCGGAGCGGACGGGATGGATCGCACGATCAGATTCATGGGGAAATTCAGTGAACTGCGGGGAACGGGGTTTTCGATAGGGGACAGCGTTCGTAAGTAGGCAATGATGGCGAGTATGTCTTCCCGATCGGCGCGGCCGTAATTCGGATACGGCATAAAGGGAAAGAGCACGCTTCCGTCTTTGGACAAGCCCGACGTGATGGCGCGAAAGACTTCGCCGTCCGACCAATTTCCGATTCCGATTGGAGACGGTGTCAGATTGGGCGAAATCAAGTCGCCGGGAAGGCCCATAGCTGCGGGAAAAAGTTCGCCCCCGCCTCCAAGTGTCTCCTCGCGGATGGGACCTGCGTGAAAATTCCAGTCACGAATCGAGTGACAGTCCGTGCAGACGGCGACGTGATTGGCCAGATAGTTTCCACGATCGATCTGGTCCTGAGTGGCAGAGATCTTCATGTCGGGGACTGCGATCGTTTCAGGAAACTGGTTGACAAAGTAGATCAGCCCGCCGCCGGCGACCAGTGCGACCATGCCGAGTAGTATGCCCAACCATTTGACGATTTTCATGCCATCCTCCTCAAAATGTCTCCGAAAATAGCCATCGTCGTCTGCGATGTCAACATCGCCGTGGGCAGAACACAGGAGGCCCGGGATGGTCACTCCGCCTGGCCGTGCACGCTCTCCCCGCGCACATCTTGGCGTGAGAGTTGTCAGCACTACGCGGCGTGCGAGAACCGCAAGAGGAACGGAATGCGTCGTCCGAAAATCTTGATCTTACAGGCATTTTTCATAAATTAGCCGCGCCAAATTATGCCAAAACGCACGGACATCTCCTCCATTCTCCTGATCGGCAGTGGACCGATCGTCATCGGACAATCTTGCGAGTTCGATTATTCCGGGACGCAGGCGTGCCGCGCGCTACGCGAAGAGGGATATCGCGTGATTCTGATCAATAGCAACCCGGCAACGATCATGACCGATCCGGAAACCGCCGATCGGGTATACATCGAGCCCATCACGCCCGCCACAGTGGAAAAGATCATCGAGCGAGAACGGCCCGATGCGCTCCTGCCCACCATGGGCGGACAGACGGCTCTCAATACGGCGGTCGAGCTGGTCAAGATGGGTACGCTGGATCGGTTCGGCGTGGAGATGATCGGCGCCAAGTTTGAATCCATCCAGACCGCAGAGGACCGCGAGTTGTTCAAAGCCGCGATGGAAAACATCGGACTGACCGTTCCGAAAGGGATGTTTGTCAAGGATATGATGGAGGCGATGGACGCGGAACCGCAACTCGAGTATCCAATCATCCTGCGACCGTCGTTTACTCTGGGGGGAACGGGCGGGGCCATCGCCTACAACGTGGATGAATACACGGATCTTGTCCAGAAAGCCCTGCTCGCCAGTCCGATCAATGAAGTGCTCGTGGAGGAATCGGTGATCGGGTGGAAGGAATACGAACTCGAAGTGATGCGCGACGTCAAAGACAACGTGGTAATCGTGTGTTCCATCGAGAATGTGGATCCGATGGGAATTCACACAGGGGACTCCATCACGGTGGCGCCGGCCCAGACGCTGACGGACAAAGAGTACCAGCGCATGCGCGACGCCGCGCTGAAAATCATCCGCACCATCGGAGTCGAAACGGGAGGATCCAATATCCAATTTTCGGTCAATCCGAAAAACGGCAAGATGCACGTCATCGAGATGAACCCCCGCGTTTCGCGCAGTTCCGCTCTCGCGTCGAAGGCGACAGGATTCCCGATTGCCAAAATTGCGGCCAAGTTGGCCGTCGGTTATTCGCTGGATGAAATTCCGAACGATATTACGAAGAAAACGCCGGCGTCCTTTGAACCGACCATTGATTATGTCGTCACGAAGATCCCGCGATGGGATTTTGAGAAATTCCCCGGCGCGGATCCTACGTTGGGGGTGCAGATGAAATCCGTTGGCGAGGCCATGGCGATCGGGCGGAATTTCAAAGAATCGTTTCAGAAGGCGCTCCGCTCTCTGGAAAACGGTCGATTTGGATTTGGGGCGGACGGCAAAGATTCGGTGCAGGAGGCATCCGACCGCGACGAGTGGCGACAACACATCCTGGCTCGCCTCCGCAAACCACACGCACAACGGATTTTCGCGGTTCGGGATGCCTTGCAGGCGGAGTTTTCTGTCGAGGAAATTTATCGGGTGACCGGGATTGATCCGTGGTTCCTCAATCAAATGAAAGAAATCGTCGATTTGGAGTCCCACCTTCGCTCCCTCATCTAACGATTCTACTGTTCATAAGAATGTTGCAAGTCCATAGCCCGGAATCAACATGGCGTGAGGTACGTGCGCACCTATCCATGCGCTGCCAGGAGTCAGATCCTGGACCGCGACGCAACCATTCGGGTCTGGCTCACGAAAACCATGCAGGAGCGCATCGATTTTTGTTTGATCTTGTGTATTGATCTTGCGGCGCATTTTGGGTTACCTTTGAGCCAAGACAGAACCTCACGGATATTGGTTTTCATGATTCGCGTCATCTTCGTCAGTGCATTGTGGCTGGCGTACCCATTCCTATCGGTCGCGCAAGTCAACAAGTACAAGTTCGAACGGATCTCGGTCGAAAGCGGGCTGAGTCACAGTATTGTGTACTCGATTGCGCAAGACAAGAAGGGATTCCTATGGTTTGGCACGCAGAAGGGCCTCAATCGGTACAACGGTTATAGCTTTGATGTCTTTGAAAATGATCCGCTGGATTCCACGACGGTTTCCGAAGACGACGTCAGTCTGGTCTATGAAGATCACGAAGGCAAGTTCTGGCTGGCGACGTGGGGCGGCGGGCTGAACTTATTTGATCCGGTGACGGAGACCTTCCAGCGATTTGTTCACGACCCGAATCGTTCGGGCACCATCGGTGACGATTTCATTCAGTCGATCTTCGAAGACAAAGACAATGTTATGTGGATCGGCACCGGCTACGGAGGTCTGAACCGTTTTGACCGTGCCACGAAGACGTTTGTGCGCTATCTCCCGGATCCGGCAAACCCGACAGCCCTACATGACGGTCGCGTGTGGTCCATACAGGAAGTGGACGGTCATCTGTGGCTGGGCACGAATGCGGGGCTGAGTAAGTTCGATCGGGTGAAGGGCACGTTCGAGAATTTCCCATCGCTGAATGTGCCCGGCGCGACACAGCCGATTCAGATCCGAACGCTGTACCTGGATCGCAGTGGGCGGTTTTGGGTGGGAGGTCAGCAGGGTCCCGGAGTGTTTGATCGCACGACTCAGCGCGTGGAATTTCTCACCGTCCGGGGCATGGACAAGACGATCACGAATTGCTTCTACGAAGACGAGTTCGGAGGCATCTGGATCGGCACCAATGGATTCGGATTGTACGAGTACAATCCACATACGCGCACGGCCAAGCATTTTGTCCAGGATCCGAACAACCCGTCCACGCTGGGTTTTGACGATATCCGTGACATCTATGAGGATCAGGCCGGAACGCTTTGGATCGCGACCCGTGGCGGTGGCATCAGCAAACTGAACCGCAATACCGAGAAGATCACCCATTTCTTCTGGGATCATCAGAACCCCAATTCACTCAGCACCAACAACATCCGCGCCTTGCTTCTGGATCGCGCCGGTCGATTGTGGATCGGTACGGATGGAGCGGCGATCGATATGTGGGATCCGCGCACGCAGAAGATTCGACATTACCCGAATGTCTGCAACAAATATGTTTACGGTCTGTCCCCCATGAAATCTGGTGAGATCCTGGTTTCTACCCGACAGGGATTGACGATCCTGGATCCGCGTACGGAGCGTTCCGTGACCTATGTGGAGGATTTTGGCCCAGCCGTCGGCGGATTTCATCCCGTTTCGGCCGCGTTGGAGGATGCGCGTGGCCGTATCTGGGTGGGCACGCTGGGGAACGGACTGTTTCTGTGGGATCGCGCAAAGAGAGAGAGAATTCGTTTCCGTGACCGGATCGAGGGGACGGATATCCAGATGGACAATGAAATTTTTTGCATCTTTGAAGACCGCGCCGGCGGCATCTGGATTGGATCGGCCAATTCGGGTTTGTATTACCACGATCCACAGAAGAACATTTGGAAACACTATCAGCCGGATCCGCGCAATCCGTCGAGCATCGGCTACGTTCGCATTCGTCATCTGTATGAAGATCCGGCAGGCACGCTGTGGATCGCCTCCGAAGGGGGAGGCGTGCTGATCCTGGATCGTACGACGGAAGCGTTCAGCCGGTACACCGAGACAGACGGTCTGAGCCACAACGTGGTGTACGGCATTCTGCCGGACGAAAACGGGCATCTCTGGATGAGTACCAATAACGGCCTCTCCCGGCTCAATCCCGTTTCACGAACGTTTATTAATTATTACGAGAGCGACGGCTTCCAGGGCAACGTGTATTTGCCGAATGCATTTCTGAAAGGCCCGGACGGCTCGCTGTATTTTGCCGGCATTAACGGGTTGAATCTATTTCGTCCCTCGGACATTCGTCCCAATCACCACGTTCCGCCGATTGTGCTCACTTCGTTTCGCCTCTTTGATCGCGCGGTGAGGTTTGATCGTGCGCTCACGGAAATTGAAAATGTCAATCTGTCGTATCGGGACAATTTCTTTGGATTTGAATTTGCCGCGCTGGACTACGTTACCTCGGCAAAGAATCAGTACGCGTACAAGTTGGAGGGCTTTGACGACAACTGGATCGAATGCGGAACGCGGAGATTTGCCAGCTATACGAATCTGGACGGGGGCGACTACGTCTTTCGCGTGCGCGGTTCCAACAACGATCGGATCTGGAACGACCAGGGATTGACGATCCGCGTGCACATTTCGCCGCCGTTTTGGGCAACGTGGTGGTTCCGGATTGGCGCATTCGTGCTGGTCGTTGGGTTGGTGTACGCCTTTTTCCGAAGACGACTCAAGAGCGTGGAAGCGCATCGAACGATGCTGGAAAGAGAAATTGCCGCGCGCACGCGGGAATTGCGGGATCAGAAGGATCAATTGGAAAAAGCGCTCGCCTATCTCCGCGAAACGCAGGCTCACCTCATTCAGACGGAAAAAATGGCCTCGCTGGGACAGCTCACCGCCGGGATCGCTCACGAAATCAACAATCCGCTGTCCTTCATCGACGGCAACCTGAATTACTTCGAGGACTATCTCCGCGGACTGATGGAGATGATCGAGCGTTCCGAAAAAGTGATCCTGCAACCCAACGACGACTGGAAGGCGAAGATCGAGCAACTGGTCAACCTGCGTCAAGTGCATGATTACCATTACGTCCGTGAAGACGTGACGAAGATTCTGACTTCCTGCAAAAAGGGGACGGAACGCATCAAGAAGATCATTCAGGAATTGAGAAATTTTGCCAATCTGGATGATACGGAGCTTCGGTTTGCGGACGTCCATGAGGGAATCCAAACCACGTTGTCCCTGCTGGCCAGCCAATACAACGATCGCATCGAGGTGATTCAGGAATTTGGCGATCTGCCGCAGATCCTCTGCTACCCGGGCTCTCTGAATCAGGTGTTCGTCAACTTGATGCTCAATGCGATCGACGCCATCCCCAACAAAGGAACGGTGACGATACGGACCCGACGGATCATGCGGGATCAGCAACCGTGGGTGGAAATCGCATTCGAGGATACCGGAGTCGGCATTGAGGCGGAACATCTGAGTAAGATTTACGATCCATTCTTTACGACCAAGGAAGTCGGACACGGTACCGGACTGGGACTCACCATCGTGTATGGCATTGTGGAAAAACACTACGGCCAGATCGATTGCCAGAGCACGCCGGGTCGCGGAACCAAATTCGTCCTTCAACTGCCCGTCGAATCACCGCACTTAAAAAGGATGCGGTTGTAGGTAGATCATGAATTTCGTTCGATCGGCGTGTCACAGGTGTCTCCCGGTGATGCTGGCGGTTCTTTTCCCTCCATGCGACGGACAGGGACAATCTCGCATCCGGTTCGAGTCGCTGACGATTGACAATGGCTTGTCCCAATCGTCCGTCAACTGCATGATCCAGGACAACCGCGGGTTCATGTGGTTTGGTACCGAAGACGGACTCAACCGGTTTGACGGAAATTCCTTCCTGACTTTCAAGAAACGCGAGCCGGACTCACTGACCGTGCGCGATAACTGGATCAATGCGTTTTGCACGGACGCGTCCGGATATCTGTGGATGACGACGGAAGAAGGATGCCTATCGCGATATGATCCGACATGTGAATCGTTCCGGCATGTTTTGTATTCGGAGCTTTCCAAAGCTCCGGTGATGAGACTGCTGTCCGATGATCGCGGGCGGATCTGGCTGGGTTCCGAGTCGGATGGGTTGATGATGTATGATCCGGAGACGTCGAAATTTCGTACATGGGGAACGGCAGAGGGGCTTCGGGACGGCCGGATTCGGGCTCTCTCCATCGACGCGCGTCGGCAAGTCATCCTCATGGCAACCGTGTCCGGGATCGATGAGATTGATCTGGCGGAATTCCGCATCCATCCGCGGCTCTCGATTTCGGACGGACTCGCCTCGATGCATGTGACGTCCTCCGGCACCGTGTGGATCGGTCACGGACGATCGCTGTCGCGGTGGACTGGGGAACGCCTGGAGGATGCGCTCACCGATATGCCTGCGCCCATCGACTGTATGATCGAGGAGCCCGGCGGCACAATGTGGCTGGGCACAGCAAAGGGCCTTGTCGAATGGCAGCCGGATCGAAAGCGGACGTTCATCCATGAGACCGGTCACGGCAAGAGGGGTACGCTTACCGATCAGACGATCATCTCCTTGCACCAGGATGCCTCGGGCGTGTTGTGGATTGGAACCCGAACGGGAGGTCTTCACAAGATCGATCCCGGACGCTCCCGTTTCGAACACATCTACTACGATCCCGACCATCCGTCTTCTCTTTCGGGGAATAACGTGCGCGCGGTGTTCCAGGATCGCAACGGCATCGTGTGGGTTGGGACGAACGACGGGGGGCTGGATCGATGGGATCGAAGCCGGGGTGGGTTCATCAATTATCGGGCGTTTTCTCCAACTACGCCGCTCAGCGAAGAAACGGTACGAGCCTTCCTCGAAGATCGCAATGGGCACCTCTGGGTCGGTACGCCAAACGGCCTCAATCGTCTGGACGGTGCGCGCCGCCGAATCGCCGTCTATCAACATTCGCCAGACGACCCGCGTTCGTTGGCGAGCAGTCAGATTCGCTGTCTGCTGGAGGACGCCGACGGCAAAATCTGGATTGGAACCGACGGGGGCGGACTCAACCGGCTGGATCCCGTTAGCGGACGCGTGGAGCGATTCACCAGTCGGGCAGGCGATTCGACGTCACTGTCCAATGACCGAGTGATGGCGCTGTACAAGGATCGCGATGGACAATCGCTGTGGGTCGGCACCAATGGCGGCGGGCTCAACCGATGGGACCCTGTTCGGGGAACTGCCGTGCAATTCCGACACAAAGCGACCGATCCCTGGTCTATCGGCAACGACCGCATTCGCTCGATCTATCAGGATGAGGCAGGCACGGTGTGGATCGGCACGAACGGCGGTGGACTGAACCGACTCGATTCCGGTCGATTTGTTCGCATGTCGGAGAGTAACGGCTTCCCGAGCGACGTGGTGTACGGCATTCTCCCCGATGGTTCTGGTCGGTTGTGGCTGAGCACGAATCGGGGCATCTGTCGTTTTGATCCAAAGACGTCGCAGACCCGCGTGTACGACGTCAACGACGGACTGCAGAGCAACGAGTTCAACAGCTTGGCGTATTTTCAGAATTCGCAGGGAGAAATGTTTTTCGGCGGCGTCAACGGGCTCAGCGTCTTTCATCCAGACAGCGTGCGCGATCAGCCGTATGTTCCGCCGGTGGTGATTACGGAATTTCGGAAATTCGACCAGGTGCAGAACCTCGGTGCGCTTCGCCGGTTGGGGAGGATCGATCTTTCCTACGACGAGGCCTTCATCAGTTTCCAGTTTGCTGCGCTCTCGTATGCCAATCCCGGAAAACACAACTACACATATCGGTTGGAAGGATTCGACAAGGACTGGATTCAATGCGGGACGCGTCGCTATGCGGCGTACACCAATCTCGATCCGGGAGAATATGTCTTTCGCGTCAGAGGTTCCAATCACGATGGCGTTTGGAATGAAGACGGAGAATCCCTGCGCGTGGTGATTGCCCCGCCGTTTTGGGCAACGTGGTGGTTTCGGGTGACTGGCGGGACTCTGGTCGGGACGATGCTGTGGCTGGGAATCCGGAGGCGTATGCGGCGAGTCCGTTCCCAACGCGAGATGCTGGAAAACGCCGTGCGTAACCGAACGCAGGAATTGCATCGCAAGACGGTCGAGCTCGAGCGCATTCACGGGATTATCCAGAAGGTGAATGAGGAAATCAATTTGTCGGATTTGTTCAGGGTGATCGTGGAGGAATTGAAGATTCTGCCGAAGGTGGAGTCGTCCGCTGTCCTGATGTGGGACGAGTCGATCGACGCGTACCGGTTTCTCGCCCTGCACGGTTTGAAGAAGGAGGTGTTGGAATCGGTCCATCTGACCGCCGAGGAAGCCGATGCGCGGTACACACTGGGAGTGCCACAGCCATACCCGGACATCTTCCTGATCCGGGAAGTGGCCGGGCGTCCCGGGGAGGAAAAGATCCGCATCCTGCGCATTCCGCAATCCATGCTGGTAGCGCGACTGTCCCTGCAGGATCGGGTGTACGGATATCTCGTTTTTGCGAACTTCCAGGACCGCGACGCGTTTCGCAACGAGGACGCGGCCCTGCTGTTTCAACTGAAGGATCACATCCACAGCGCCATGATCAAGGCCCGACTGGTGGAAGACCTTCGTGTGTTGAACGAAAAGAAGAACGAATTTCTCGGAATTGCCGCGCACGACTTGCGCAATCCCTTGTCTACCATCCGCTCGTACCTGGATTTCATCCAGGCGGATCTGCAATCGGGAGAATTCGACATACCGGCGATCTGCAAAGATCTGGAGAGCCTGATGCGGTATTGCGACCACATGACGACCTTGATTGCGGAGTTGCTGGATATTTCGGCCATTGAGTCGGGCAAGGTGACGCTGGAGAAGGAGTGGGTTCTCCTCGACCATCTGGTGAAGGAGAGAGAACCGCTTCACCGTCGCGCCGCGTCCAAAAAGAACATCCGAATGGAGGTTCACTCCCAGCCGCAACTGGCGCCCGTCCTGGCCGATCGATCGCGCATCGGAGAAGTCGTGGACAATCTGATCAGCAACGCCATCAAGTATACCCATCAGGGAGGAAGCGTCGAAGTCTTGTGCGAAAGCGGAGACGGGAAGACGATCACGCGCGTCCGTGACACGGGGCAGGGTCTCTCGGAGGAGGATCTGAAATACGTGTTCCATTCTTTCCGCCGCCTCAGCGCGCGTCCGACCGGAGGCGAGCCGAGCACAGGCCTCGGTCTGGCCATCGTCAAGAAAATCGTTGAAATGCACAACGGGCGCGTGTGGGTGGAAAGCGAGAAGGGCAAAGGCTCGACGTTCAGCTTTGAATTGCCAGCGGCCGAATCCGCAGAGGGGTAGGAAACTATGTCTTTCCCATCCTGATGCGTTTACATAGATTGGTTCAATTCGCGGATGGGTGGGCCGCGTTCATGCCCAGACGATCCGTCTCCCTGTATGAGAATCCCGTGTCGATGAAACTGAAACCGCTGATTGGAATATGGATCCTGACGTTGCCGATCCTGGCTCAGGAAACGGACGGACGATTTACGTACTACCGTTCAGAAGCCGGCCTTTCGCACGACATCGTCTACCACATGATGCAGGATCGGTACGGATTCCTCTGGATCGCCACGGAAGAAGGACTCAATCGATTCGATGGATTGCAATTCGAAATCTTCAAGCGCCGCTCGTTTGACTCCACCGCCCTCCCGACGAGTAACACGAACTACGTGGTCGAAAACAGCGACACCAGTCTGTGGGTCGGCACATGGGGCAAAGGACTGGTTCACTGGGATTCTCGGAGCGGACGGGTGTTATCCGTTCGCAATGTCCGGGACGGCCACCTTCCGGACGACCGCATTCAGGTGATGATGATGGACCGGGAAGGCGTCCTCTGGGTCGGCACGTTCGATGGATTGTGTCGGATGGAGGGCGATCGCGTGACGATCTTTCGGACTCGCGGAGATACGGATTCGTCCCTGTCGGGCAATCGCGTGTGGTCACTGGCCGAGTATCGCAACGAAATCTGGGTGGGTACCGGTACGGGATTGAATCGGGTCTTGCGCGATGGACGCGTGGTCCGTGTACCGGAATTTTCCGGACAGACGGTTCGCGCCCTTCGGGTGTCGCACGACGGGCAATTGTGGGTCGGAACACAGAACGATTGCTACGTCGGCGATGGCGTCGCGTGGATCCCGCGGAAGTTGGCGACTTCTGTCAATTGCTTTCTCGAAGATCCAGATCGCAACATGTGGGTCGGCACCGTATTCAACGGGTTGCTCTGTTATCCGAGTGGATCGCGGACGCCGGTGTCTTATCCGTATGAGCCGCACGGACAGCTCAGTGTCGCCAACAACGATGTCCGTACCATTTTGCAGGACCGGGGTGGGAATATCTGGATCGGAACCCGCGGTGGAGGGGTGTGCCGTCTGGACCGAAAAATTTTCAAAACACTTCCGATGCCGCCCACCTTTGTGTCCAATCGCGTGACGATCCTGTTTCCTCAACCACGAATCAGGAATCGAGTGTGGATCGGTACGGATGCAGGATTGTATCTGTGGGATGGCGCTACGACGCGTGCCGTGACTCTGCCGGGCGTCGACAAGCCTCTCATCCGCGGGATCGCGCAATCCTCCGATGAGCGGTTATGGGTTGCCACGCAGGGAGAGGGTCTTCACGAACTTGAATTGTCCGGCCGATGGGTTCGCCGCTTCGTGCACGATCCCAAAGACTCCGCCAGCCTCAATCACAACGGGGTGCGTACGATCCATTCAGACGACAGACGATCCGGTCTGTGGATCGGCACACAATCCGGGCTCTGCTTCCTGCATGTCCAGTCCGGACGGATCGAGCGCATCTCCGCCGCGGGCGATGCGGATGTGCGCGTGATTACGTTGACGAAGGACGGAATGGTGTGGGTCGGCCGCCAGAACGGGCTGTGGTCGTATGATCCGGAGAAAACATCTCTTGCGGAATACCGATCTGATCCGACGAACCCGCGCTCGTTGCCCGCAGGAGAGGTGACAGCGATCGTGGAAGGCGACAGCAGTCTCTGGATAGGTACGGACATGTCCGGATTGAGTCTTCTGAATCGGAAGACAGGGGAGTTCCAATCCTACTGGACGGAACACGGTCTGGCGAGTGATTTTGTGAGTTCGATGGTCCGTGACTTGGATGGGCATTTGTGGGTCGGAACGCATCGGGGACTGTGTGAAGTACAGCCAAACGAGGGCGGTATTCTGTTTCAGACATACGACGCGCGGGACGGACTGCCGAGCAGACTGTTTACCCGGGGCGCGGGGACGGTCTCTCAGTATGGAATTCTGTATTTCGGCACGGTGGCGGGCGCCATTTATTTTGATCCGGCGCAAATCCACACGACCCCGACGCACTTTCCCGTGCGGATCACCGAGGCGCAAGTGTCGGGCACTCATTCCGTACGCGCGTTCTCTTTGTTGGAACGTCCGGCGCTGATGTTGGAGCCGGGCGATCATCAGGTCACGTTTGCCTACACCGCCTTGGAATTTTCAAATCCCAAGCGCATCCGGTTCGCATATCGACTGACCGGTTGGGACGACGAGTGGACGGAGGCCGGTGACCGTCGCAACGTACAGTTCACCAATCTACCCGGCGGTTCGTATTCCTTCCAGGTGCGCGCGGCCGGAGCGGATGGGCGGTGGATGGTTTCGGAACCTGTGCACGTCACAGTGCGCACGGCCTGGTGGACGTCGATCTGGTTTCGCATGGCGACCGGGCTCGTGATCCTTCTGGCAGCGTTTGTCGGACATCGCTATCGTGTCTTCTTCCTCCAGCGCCGCCGGGTCTACCTGGAGGGTCTCGTGATGCGACGGACGACGGAATTGGAAGAAAAGAATCGTGAGTTGCAGGAATTGAACGAGAAGAAAAATGAATTCCTGGGCATTGCGGCTCATGATCTGCGCAATCCGTTGTCGTCGATCATCGGATATGTGAGCCTGACCATCACGGAAATCAAAGAGTTCCGGTTCTCCGTCGACACGGCGATTCACGACATGGAAGCCATTTTGCGGACGGCCAATCAGATGCTGCGATTGATCGAGGACCTGCTGGACCTGACGGCCATCGAATCAGGCAAGGTCGTCCTGGATCGACAGCGAATCAATGCGATCGAAATTGTCAAGGCCTGCGAAGACCTGCATCATCGTCGCGCTCATCAGAAGCAGATCGACATGGACATCGAGTACGTGGACGAACTGCCGATGTATGCCGATCGCGCCCGGTTGTATTCCGTCATCGATAATCTCCTGTCCAACGCAATCAAGTACACCAACCCCAGCGGCCGCATCCGCGTGACCTTCGAACGGCGAGCCACGGACGCGGTGATCCACGTACACGACACCGGACAAGGAATGACCGAAGAAGACTTGCAGACGGTGTTCTCTTCTTTTGGGAAACTCAGTTCCAAACCAACGGGCGGCGAGACCAGCACCGGACTGGGGCTGGCGATTTCGAAAAAGATTGTCGAATTGCACGGGGGAAAAATCCGGGTCACGAGTGAGAAAGGAAAGGGATCGTGCTTCTCCGTGTCGATACCGTCAGTATCGGGAATTTCGTGAACCGATGGAGCCGGGCGCTGGCTTTCGCTTTGCTCGGCGCGCAGGCTCTGGCGGCGCAGGACGACGTCGCGTTTCCGATCATCCGCAATTTCTCCCCTCGCCATTATCAGGCACAACCGCAGAATTGGGCGGTGATTCAGGATCTGCGGGGAGTTGTCTACGTCGGTAACAACGACGGCGTACTGGAGTATGACGGAGTGCGGTGGAAACTGATTCCGCTGCCGACCGTCTCGTCGATCCGATCGCTTGCGCGCGATGATTCCGGGCGCATCTACGTCGGCTCGGTCGGCGAATTCGGCGTGCTGCGGCAGGACGGGCGGAGGGGGACCGTGTATGAATCGCTCACTCACCGAATTGACTCCACGCATCGGGACTTTTCGGACGTCTGGCAGATGTTCCATGCCGACGGGCGCCTGATTCTCCGCACACGCAAGTATGTTTTGCTGGTTCCGCCGTACGGGTCGCCGCGCGTATTGGAATCGCCCCAGGGTTTCCACAAAGCATTCCTGGTTCGCAATCGTTTCTATGTTCGCAAGGAAGGCGAGGGCCTGTTTGTCTTGCGCGGGGATTCGCTGGAGGCGGCGCCCCATGGAGAGACGTTTGCGGAGGACCGTATCTACGCGATGACGGAACTGGGAGTCGCGTCCACGTTGCTGGTCGCGCGCAACAGCGGGCTGTGGCTGATGTCGACCGAAGGGATCCGACCGCTGCGCAAGCCGTATTCGGATTGGCTGATCAAGATGCAGGTGTATGGAGGATGTGTGTTGAACGACGGCCGGGTCGGACTGGCCACCACGTTCGGCGGTCTGGCGGTATTGGATACGAATGCGGCCCTGGAATGCGTGATTGACAAACGAAGCGGCCTGCAGGACAACAACGTGTGGTTCCCGTACGTCGATCGGGACGGCGCGGTCTGGACGGCATTGAACAACGGTATTTCCAGAATCGAAATGCACTCGCCGGTGTCCCTGTATGGGGAGAATGCCGGCATTCTCGGATCTGTGCAGACCATCCTCCGTCACCGCGGCCAATTGTATGTGGGGACGTCGGCGGGCGTTTTTGTGAATGACAAGAACCACCCCACCACGTTTCGAGCGATCGAGAAGCTGAATGGCCAGGGATGGTCCTTTCTGAGTACGGGAGAAGATCTCTTTGTCGGTACGACGCAGGGCGTGTACACCATCACGGGCGATCGTGCCGTCCGGCAGGGGAGGGCTCGAGCGGTACTGAAGCTGATGCGATCGGCGCGCGATTCGACGCTGTATTATGAATGCGGTTCGGCCGGTCTGTTCGTAATGCGTGTTCGCGGTCACCAGTGGACGGAAGAACTGCGGGTGCCGACCGTTGAAGACGAGCTCATTGACATGCAGGAATTGCCAAACGGCGAGGTCTGGGTGGCGACACACTACAAGGGCGTGCTGCGCGTGCATCCGGACGGATGGAGCGTGCGGCGGTACACGACGATCGATGGTCTGCCCGCGGGCCGCCAAACGCTGGAAGTCGTCGACGGACGGCTTGTCGTCATGGTGAGAAACGGACTGTATGCCCTCGACGCGTCCGGTGAGCGCTTTATGATCGATCCGGGTCTGGGCGAAGCCGCGCACGATACCACGCACGAAATCAAATATTTCCGAAGCAGCGGAAAGGAACTCTGGATCGTCCGCTTCATCGATCAGCGATTCGAAACGCAGGTCTACCGACAGATCCATGATCGATTTCAGTTGCAGTCGGGCAACCTGTTCGAGCGGATCGGCCACTACCGGATCCTGCATGTCCTCGCAGAGGGCGACGTGTCATGGTTTGGCACGCCGGACGGTCTCATCCGTTTTGACCATCGCCACGTGCCCCATCGTCCGCAGAACTTCCGCGCGCTCGTGCGGCGCGTGTCGCTGGTGAAACTGGGGGAGGAATACCATCCGGAAGCCGAAACCGACGCGTCGCCGTCCTTTCCTTTTCGCGGCAATGCGGTGCGATTGGAATTTGCCGCCATGGTGTACGAGGAGGATACGCGGCGTCCGTTTGCCTATCGGCTCGAAGGGTATGACGACGAGTGGCAACCTTGGACGTCGGAGGCGGGAAAAGAGTACACCCATCTCCCCGCAGGATCCTACCGCTTCCGCGTGAAGGCACGCAACGGATACGGCGAGATCAGTGAAGAGGGGACGTACGCGTTTCGGATTCTGGCCCCGTGGTATCAGAATCTATGGTTCATCGGGCTGGTGGGTGCGCTCTTCAGTCTGACCGTGTACGGGATCGTGCGATTCCGAAACCGGCGTCTGGAGGCGGATCGTAAGCGATTGGAAGAACTGGTGAGTGAGCGGACGGCGGAATTGAAACGTCTGAACGACCAAAAAGACGAGTATCTCGGCATTGTCGCACACGATCTGCGGAATCCGCTGACGAACATCATCGGGTACGTCAAACTCGTCGTGACGGACATGGAGTTGGCGACGTTTACCAGGAGCCAAAGTCAATCCGATCTTCAACTGGTCTTGCACAGTGCGGAAAACATGCAACGCATGATCTCCGGCCTGCTGAATATCGCGGCCATCGAGGCAGGCAAGTTGCATTTGCAATGGCAACCGTGTCGAATGACGGAATTGATCGAACAGTGCGCGCAGTTTCATCGACGGTATTACGAACAGAAGAAGATCCGGCTCGTGGTGCGGACACCCGAATTGCCGGTCGTGTCTGCCGACCGGGATCGAATCATCGAGGTCATGGACAACCTGCTTTCGAACGCCGCCAAGTACACCTACGAAGGCGGCGAAGTCACCGTACGCGGTGAATCCGACGACAAGGAAGTTACCGTCCACGTGCAGGACAACGGACAAGGCATGACGGAGGACGATCTGCAGCGCGCCTTTCAGTATTTCGAAAAACTCAGCGCGACGCCGACCGGCGGCGAATCCAGCACAGGTCTGGGTTTGGCGATCGTAAAGAAAATCGTTGAACTGCACGGAGGCCGCGTGTGGGCATCCAGCGAAAAAGGGACCGGTTCTACGTTCAGTTTCACACTCCCCGTTCGGCAGGCGGTCTCGTGAGCGCCAGATTTCTTCCTTTCCTTCTTACCTGTCTCGGCATCTCCGGAATGAGATGGACGATGGGTCCAGCGCCGGTGACGGCACAGGTGCAGATCGCTCAGTACATTGGCCTTCAGGATGATCTGGCGCAATCGCAGGTGTTGTGCGCCTTGGAGGATCGGGACGGATTCATGTGGTACGGGACCTTTGGGGGACTCTCCCGATGGGACGGGACGGAATTTCAACATCATGACATCCAGAGTGGACTGGGCGCCACGGTGGTCTTTGATTTGGCGCTGGACAGTCAGGGAGTCATGTGGATCGGGACCGATCGCGGCATCGTGCGCCACCTACACGGTTCGTTCCTGCCCTGGCACGCCGATGTGCTGGGACCGTCGCACGTACGGGACATCTTGTTTCTGTCGGACAGTACGGTGATCGCCGCCACCGAGGGCAACGGCGTGTTTCTGCTGTCTCCGTCCGGCGTTCGACACATCCTGCCCGAGGACGGTCTGCCGAGTCATTTGACGTATGCACTTCTGCCTTTCGGAGACGACGTCCTGATCGGGACCGCAGAAGGCATGGCCTGTCTGCGGAATGGAAAGGTGGAGCGTGTGTCGCCCGACGGCATGCTGGTCCACGGGATGATTGGATTACGGGACGGTCGCGTGGCGGTGGGAACGACTCGCGGGATCTGGTTGTGGGATGGCGTTCGATTGAATGCGCATGAGCGCAATCGGGAACTTCCTGCGCAAGACGTGTGGGGCCTGCTGGAAACCGAGTCGGCGCTGTATGCGTCCGGACCCAAAGGCGTCGCGATC
Source organism: uncultured Bacteroidota bacterium (assembly GCA_964602985.1). Classification (GTDB taxonomy): domain Bacteria; phylum CLD3; class CLD3; order SB21; family SB21; genus CAYZJB01. The sequence continues at coordinate 7,574 of CAZRTJ010000003.1, read as the reverse complement.
TTGACGCACGACCGCGTGTGTGTGTTGAATTCCGCGAACGGAGTGCTGGACGATTTCGCCGGGATTTTGTACCGGGACAGCTACGGCGCCATTCAGATCGCGCAGTACCTCGCGGGAGGGGTGGCGTTTTACCATCCGGACCGGTTTGCGGTGTACAAATCGACACACGGTTTGGCAGATGACGTCATGTGGTCCATCGGCGGGGACGACGCCGGCAATGTCCTGCTGGGTTCGTACGGAAATGGACTCTCGGTCATCCGATCCGATGGCCGGGTGGATCGGTACACCACCGCAGACGGACTGTCGGACAACTCCGTGTGGTCGATCTGTCGCGGCGGGAGTGGGGACGTCTTCCTGGGAACCAATCGGGGCGTGAGTGTTTTTCGCAATCACCGCGTCCGACCCATCGCAGCGACGTTGTCCATACCGGAACGCATCTACGCACTGCACGAAGCTCGAGACACGTTGTATATCGGCACACAGCGCGGCGCCTGGAAACTGTCCGTCCGGTCCCCGCATTTCATTCTTCCGATCGATGGACTTCGGAACAACGTCATCTCCTCCATCGCAACGGATCGCCAGGGCACGATGTACGTGGGCACAGACGGTGACGGTTTGTATGTCATCGGGCCGGACTCCGCGTACTGGCGGAATACGAAAACCGGATTCCCGTCGGACAAGATCAACGGAATGTGGATTGACTCACTGGGCACGGTCTTCATCGGAACGACCGGATCCGGCATGGTGATCGTGCGACGCTCGGGAGTGGAGACGCTGGGGGTGGAACAGGGCCTGACGGACAATACGATTTTTGGAATTGTCGGCGATGAGCACGGAAATCTGTTCTTGTCGACGAATCGCGGCGTCCATGTGCTTCGCCCCGGGGAGTCGGGTATTCGACTGATCAATCGCTGGGACGGCATGCCGTCATCGGAGTGTGTGCACGGGGCCTTGTTCGTCGACACTCGGTTGTGGGTGGGTACGGCGAAAGGCGTGTTCGCCTGCCGTCCGCAGGACGATCCCGTCCATGTCCTGCCGCGGGTGCATGTGACCCGTCTGCGGATTTTTGAAGACGACGTGAATCTGAAATTGCTCTCTCCCGTACCGGCATTTCGATACAATGAGAACTATCTGAAGTTTGATTGGGTAGGAATCCAACTCGCGGCGCCTCAGCGGGTGATCTACCGGTATCGTTTGAGCGGCGTCGATCGGGCCTGGGTGGAGACGGATCGGCGATTTGTGCAATATTCGAATCTGGACGACGGGGAGTACCGATTCGAGTTGACCGCGTCTTCCGGCGGCGGGGTCTGGAGCGAACCGAAGGTGTTTGCATTTGCCATTCGTCCTCCCTTCTGGGAAACGGGGTGGTTTATCGCCGGAGTCGTACTCCTGACTGCCGGCCTCGTGACGTACGTCATCTACAACCGGATCGCGCGCTTCCTTGCAGTCGAGAAACTGCGGACGAAAATCGCCGCGGACTTCCACGATCAGATCGGTTCGGGGCTCACCCAGGTCCACATGCTGGCGAACGTCGCCACGATGGGCATCGCGTCCGACTCACCGGCGTCTGCACACCTTCGAACCATCGATCAGATCGCCCAGCGATTGTACGAGGAAATGCGCGATATCATCTGGCTCATCCACCCGAAGAAAGACAGTCTGTTGGAATTGTTCACGCGATTGAAGGAGTCGCAGGAAGAACTGCTGGCGCAGCAGGAAATCGAATTTCGACTGGAGGACGTGGAAATATTGCGAACCGTCCGGATGCGAATGGAATTTCGTCAGCATTTGTTTTTGATTTTTAAGGAAGCCATTCACAACGGCTTGAAATATGCCGACTGTCGAACCATGCATCTGCGAGTTCGCAAATTCGGACGACAGTTGACCATCGAATACAGGGATGACGGGAAGGGATTTGCCATCGGCCGCGTAAAGCTGGGCAATGGAATTCAAAACATGCAGTCCCGGGCGGCCGCCATGGGCGGGCGGCTTCGGGTGGAGAGCGCTCCGGGTGAGGGTACCATCATCACGTACGAGGGAAAAGTATGATACGGGTTGCCATCGTGGAAGACGACGCGATCGTTCGTCAGTCGCTCACCGTCATTTTGGACGCGACGGAGGGATTTCGATGCGTGGGCGCCTACCCGACGTGCGAAGAATTCCTGGCGTCGTATGCGAGAAACAAACCGGATGTAACCCTGATGGACATCCAGATCAAGGGCGGCATGAGCGGCATCGACGGCGTGCGGAAACTGCGAGCGCTCGATGCGTCGGCGATTGTGTTGATGCAGACGGTGTTTCAGGAAGACGACAAGATCTTCGACGCGCTCTGTGCGGGAGCGAGCGGGTATTTGCTCAAGAAAACGTCGCCCGCCAGATTGCTGGAAGCGATCGCCGAAGCGCGGGAAGGAGGTTCCCCGATGAGTCCGGGAGTGGCGCGGAAGGTCATCGATCATTTTCGCGCGTCCAAGTCGCCCGCCGACGAATCGGTTACCTTGTCCGATCGCGAGAAGGAGGTCTTGCGGCAACTGGAGAGCGGCAAACCGTACAAGGCCGTTGCCGAGGAACTCCACATCAGCGTTCCAACGGTGCGTTTTCACATGGGGAATATTTATAGGAAATTGCACGCGTCTTCTCAATCGGAAGCCATCTCCAAGGCCGTGCGAAAGGGGTTGATTTGATCGGCTCAGAGCCTCCCGAAGGATGGCGGCGTCGGTCCTTCTGCAAAACGATCCACGAGCACGTCGTGAGCGAACAACGTTAGTTATTAGCGAGCTTACTCGGTCCTCAAGGCATCCCCCCAGGCAACTCCCGAAAAAACATCGATTCCTGCAGTCAGTGGTTTCTCAATGCCCCTTCGTTTTTGCCAACGCGGCAGAAGAAAGAACCGCCGCGTCGGGACCGCAGGCTACGGAAAAAAACCGTCTTCTTTCGCGGCCTTGGGAAAAACGCCGAACAAAGAACCAGAGTTCGCGCATCCATATCGCGGAAAACGTGAAACAGGCGCGCAACGACATCGTCACCTTCGAATAGGGAACTTGTTTTCCGCCGCCACCCGAGCGAACTCTGGTTCCGGTGATCTCATACAAATTCAGAACAAAAAAAATCGATGGTTCCCTCAAGACTTCCCGTCTTGACATCCCGAGAGCCTTTTGTTAGCTTTTGTGTGCGTGCACGAGTTGGTTCTCCGCCTGCGATCTCAGCTTTGTAGGGTGATCCTGTTCGCTTCTGTGGGTTGTGCCCGAAAATATCGGTAGTTAAAGCCTGCGCATGAACGATACGTCGTGTTGCAGTTATTCATATTTGTTGCCTGAGAGGGGATCGGCTGTGCTGCCGCTTCCAGCGATGTTTCTATGGTAATCGTCTTGGGGAACGTGTTTTTCAACATTCGAGCCAACTGAGCTACATGGTCGTTGAGATTCAGCATCTCAAAGTGAGGTTCGGTTTTCCGGGCGAATGTGAGCAGTTGTCGCACCAGAGATGCGCCGCGCTCACATGCTTCGTCGATGGCGGCCAGGTGTTCTGCGATCATGGGATGATCAGGATACTTCTTTTGCAGTGTTTTGGAATATCCAATCGCAATTCCGAGGATATTGTTGAAATCATGGGCGATGCCGCTGGCCAACGTTCCCAGACTTTCCATTTTTTGAGCCTGAAGGAGTTTCTGCTCCAGCAACTTGCGTTCCGTGCGGTCTTCGACCACGGAAATGAAGTACAAGGGGTGATCGCTATCGTCGCGGATGAGAGAGACGGTAAGATTGATCCAGACCACGGAACCGGTCTTGTGGATGTATCGCTTTTCCATCCGGTATTCGCGTATCTCTCCGGTCAGCATGCGACGAACCTGACTCAAATCCTGATCAAGGTCCTCCGGATGCGTAATGCTTTGAAAGTCTGTACGCAGAAGTTCCTCTTTTGTGTATCCGACAATGTCGCATAACTTGCGGTTGACTTTCAGCCATCGACCGTCCGGCGCAACATGAGCGATTCCCACCGCCGCTTGTTCAAACGTAGAGCGAAAACGTTCCTCGCTTTCCGTTAACGCGATCTCAGCTCGTTTGCGGTCGGTGATATCCTTTGCCACTCCAATAAATCCGGCGGGTCTTCCGTGTGCATCCCGAAGCGCTGTGGTTTGGATATTGATCCACACCGTTTCGCCGTCCTTTCGCCTGCCCTTCCACTCGCCAACGTAGTCCTGTCCAGCCAAAATATTCTGCGTGTCGGCGGCAAGACTCCCTGAATTCAGATCTGGATAGAGTACGGCGGGTGTCTTTCCCATCATTTCCTCGGCAGTATATCCAAAGATCTCCGTTGCGCCAGGATTCCAGTACTCGATGTTGCCTTGCATGTTGGTTACGATGACACTGTCGTTGATGCTGGCGAGAATCGTCGCGTCATACAGAAGTTGTACCTCTGCGCGCTTACGCTCAGAAATTTCCAATGCGAGCGCGCCGTTGGCCCTTTCCAGCGCAAGCATTTTGTCTTCTAGTCGACGAATCAAGGCTTCATTGTACAGACGATGGATGACAGTGTCGTCTTCGGCTGGAGTGACCGGATGCAATTGACCTGCCGCATACTCCTCCAGGACGTTTCGAACAATGACCATGAATTCCTCCGGTTCCATGGGTTTGATGATGAAACGCGCCGCGCCCAACCGGAGCCCCAGGTCCTTGTCACGCGGACAGGTATTCGTCCCCGTTGATGTTGAAAGTCTTGTAGATGTACCAGTGGTTTCCGACCTTGCGGCTTTCCCACAGCTGGTAATGGCTGAAGTTGCTGACCCACAGGTACCACCAGGTCGACTTTTCCTTTTCCCAAACACGCATGCCTTTGGCCAGCACTACATCCACATCTGTCACCATCCTCCATTCCTCTTCAAATGAATACGGGTGGACGCCCCGGCGGACACGAAACGTGGTCTGACTCGTATCCGGTTTGCCGTTGACTTCCATCACCCATGTGCCCGGCCAGAAGTCAAAATAATTCTGATCGGACTCCTGAGCCCTCACGCACGTGGCAGCCGAAAATGACAGCGCAAGCGCGGTCAGGACATTCATCGCAGGCCTATTCATACCTGAGACTTTCCACCGGATTGGCATTTGCGGTCCTCACGGCCTGGTAGCTCACGGTAAACAATGCAATCGCCATGGCAATCAACGCCGACCCGGCCATGACGCCAATGCCAACCGTGGTTCGATAGGCGAAGTCCTGGAGCCAGAGATTCATCAGATGGTACGAAATGGGAACGGCCACAATAATTGAAAAGAGTACCAGGATTATGAATTCCCTGGCAAAGAGGGACGCCAGGCCCGGAACTGTGGCCCCCAACACTTTTCGTATTCCGATCTCTTTTGTTCGACGTTCGGCCGCAAAAGACGCCAGTCCGAAAAGTCCAAGACACGCAATGACTACAGCAAGAACAGAAAAGATGCTCGTCAGCGTGCGCTGCTTTGTTTCGTTTTCATAAAGTCTCCCGAACCGCTCATCCAGAAACGAATACTCGAAAGGGTGCGTGGCCGCGATTTCGGACCAGCTTTCTTCGATGGAACCGATGGTCTTCTGGACGTCTTCCGATTTCAGGCGCACGATGGCCTGGCGGTGATCGGGTCTGATGGAAATGGCCAGGGGCTGAATTTCCTCCTTCAGGGTGGAAAAATGATAGTTCTCAACGACTCCGATCACCCTCCGGATATTGTCGTCGACCAGATTGATCCTCATTTCCTTGCCAACCGCTTCGTCATTCGTCCAGCCAAGTGCCTCCACGGCTTTTCGGTTTAGTATAATACCCATCGTATCGGATGCCAGATCCCGCAAAAAATCACGGCCTGCGATAAACTCCAATCCCAGCGTGCATGCATAGTTAAAATCCGTGTAGACGGTCCGCATACGCACGAAATCCCCGGTCCGACCGATGATATCAAAGGCAAACCGGTCGTGAAATCCTCCCGGTTCTCCGCTTACAAGCGAAACAGATTCGACTCCCGGCATTGATCGCAAACGTTCCCTGAAATCATACCGGCCCTGCCAAATGGGTCGATTGTTGATCGGGACGATCAAGGTCTGATTGGTCTCAAACCCGAGCTTTCGGTCGCTCACAAATCGCATCTGCCTGCCGATGGTCAAAGTCCCGATGATGAGGATGATCGAGATTGAGAACTGGACGACCACCAGCGCTTTCCAAAACGATCGATTCCGGCTGACCACAGTCCCGCCTTTCAGAATGGACGCCGGACGAAAGGACGACAATATGAATGCCGGATACAATCCGGCGCTGATGCCCAGTATCAAAATGAATCCAAGCGTTGCCGGAACAAGGGTCAGGAGATTGCCGGGCCAGCCGATGGATTTACCAAGAAATGCATTCAGCCATGGCCGCAGCAGCTCCACGAGGATGAAGGCCGCGGTCGTCGACAGTGTCACCATGATCAGCGATTCACCGAGGAATCTCCACATCAGGTCGTATCGGCGGGCTCCCATAATTTTCCGGACGCCGACTTCTCGGGCCCTCCCCGCACTACGGGCCGTAGACAAATTCATGAAATTAAGCGCTGCAATCGCCAGGATCGATATCGAGACGGCCAGGAATATGTACAGCGTCATCCGGTCACCGTGAAGGACAAGGTCATAGGAGGTTTCTTTGTTGAGATAGATGTCCTTCACGGGCTCCAGCGTCAAATCCATGCGGTTTCCGCTCCGTCTGAAATCCGTCGCGAAGTATTTGTCCATAAAAGCAGGAAACAACTTCTCGAGATCGGCCCGTCTTGAAGGATCTGCCAATTTTATATACGTGAACATGGAGTTGTTCCACCATTGCGCGAACCAGGGTCGATTCTGAACCAGGGAAAGCGGTGCCAGGAAATCAAATGCGAGGTGGGAATTTTGATTTGACTCGGCCAGAATACCCGTCACCTTCAAATCCCACTGATCGTCAATTCGCATGACCTGTCCCATCGGATCGGTACTGCCGAAATACTTCGTCGCCATCTCTTCCGTGATGACAACGCTGTTTGGGTCCCGCAGGGCGGTGGCTTTGTCGCCGCGTGACAAATCGAATGAGAAGAACCTGAAAAAATCCGGATCGGCAAGAAAGAATCGTTTCTCATTGAAAGCACGGTCACCGAACGAGACGAGCCCGTCGCTTGGCATGACGCGAACAGCATCTTCCACGTCCGCCGGGAAATCAGTTTTCAGGGCCGGGCCAAATGGTCCTGAAGTTACTCCGATAAACCGCTCTCCCGAATCGTCGTGAGCCACCCGCAGGACGCGATACATACGGTCCGCGTCGGTATGGTGCCGATCCTGGTCCACCTCGTGTGCAACGTACAGGGCGATCAAGATTACGGAAGCGATGCCCAGCGCAAGTCCCAGCAAATTGATAAGGCCGTATCCCCGCTCCTTCAACAGGCTCCTCCAGGCGACACGAAAATAGTTCCTGATCATATCGCAGTCCTTTTGTTCATAGAGAAGACTTTATATCGTTTATAATATATATCTAATATACTAATCGTATACTTTACTAGGAGTTACCTTCAAATGTTGTGGAAATTCCAACGCCCATAAAATAGGGTAGAAAA
>CAZRTJ010000002.1:182851-241521 GCA_964602985.1 uncultured Bacteroidota bacterium | reverse complement strand
TCGTAATCAGGGCCGCGATACCGCTCGCCGTCATCGCCTCGCACAAGACCTGGCCCACAATCTGCAGACGTTGTGCTCCGATGATCTTTCGCACTCCCAGTTCACGCGCGCGAATCATCGCTTCGGCTGTGGTCAGATTCACGAAATTGATGCAGGCAATCAACAGAATGACCCCTGCGATCAGAGCAAACAACACGACATACACCGCGCTCCCATTGGGTTCCAACTCATTGTCCAGTTGTGAATGCAGGTGGATATCCAGAAGCGGCTGGAGAGTGAGCGTGACGCTGTTGCGAGTGCGCTCGGGAAAATGGCGCAATACAAATCCGGGTAATTTTTCTTCCAGACGCGTGGCATGCGATGGCTCTTGCAGACGAATGTAGGTGTGTGCTCCCGTCCAAAACCATTTCTTCTCCCGACCCTCCTGACCATATGCCTTCTCCCACCGATCTAACTGAAACTGCAGAGGAGCCACAAAATCAAAATGGACATGCGAGGCCATCGGCGAGTTCTCGAACACTCCAGCGACTTTGAAATCGCCCAACCCCACGAGTCGGATCACCTGCCCGATGGGATCGTCCGGGCCAAAGTACTTTTCCGACATCCCACGCGAAAGGAGTACGCTGTTGGGATGGTCCGTCCATTTCCCTAGCGTGACGTTTAGAGAGAACATCTTTACCATTCCGGGATCGGCAAAATAGAACCGTGACTCCGCGAAACGACGATTCCCGACCTGAACAATCGGTGGGTCGTCTTCGCGATACAGGCGGACAACCGCGGCGATCTCAGGAAACTCCGATTGCAACGCTTCCGCCGCAGGAAATGGCACCGATGCCTCATGGTAGGTGGCGCTACCCTGAGCGAGATGAAAATTGATGCGAAAGCGATTCCCGGCACCTTCGATGTGTTTGTCATAGGAAGACTGGTGGAGAACATCGAGTCCTATGAGAAGGGAGCATGTCATACCGATGACAAGCCCGCCGATATTCAGAATCGCAAAACCTTTCCGTCGACGGAGACTGCGAAAGGCAAACCTTAAGTAATTCCTGAACATATGGGACTTCCGTGAGATTCTTGCGTGATGACAACAACAAAAATGCCAGAGATAAATACATGATTTGCCAACATTTATAGGACGACTGAGTGCCCGTTTCCGCACACGGGTGTTCACTTTCGGACAGCGTTGGCGGAGTGCCGCATTCGGGGCATTTGCACATTCTAACTTGATTTTGAATCTCTCGAGTTGCTACTTGGGACAGCTCTTGAATTTTTCCTGAAAACGAAAGCCGACCATGAAGATTGCGATCTTTGTTTGCCTCCTTACGCTGTCCGGACTAATTTCCTGTCAACAACACCACGGCTCCCATGAAGAAGTCGCGCTCCCTGCAGAGATCGACTCCATTTTTTCCAAGTCATGCGCCACCGTGGGCTGCCATTTACCGGATGACGATAATTTCGAGAAACCCCTGCATCAAGCGGGCAAACTCGACCTGTCGTCCTGGTCCGGCTTGTTCCACGGCGGTGAGCACGGCTCGGTCGTCATTCCGTATCAGGCCAAGTATAGTGAGTTGATCAAACACATCACGGGAGAAAATACACCGCGAATGCCACCCGCTGGATACGACACATTGCCAGCGGCAGAGGTGGACCAGCTGATCGCATGGATCGATGCCGGCGCGCCATCCGCAGAAGGAGAGATCCCTTTTGCCGATATTACAAACCGAATCTACACGACGAATCAGACCAATGATCTGGTCAGCCTGGTCGATGCCAAAAGCTTGTTGGTCGCCCGTATCTTCGAGGTCGGTGACATTCCGGCCCATACGGAAAGTCCCCATGGGATTACGGTATCTCGGGACGGAGAAACGTTCTTCATTTCCATGCTTGCCGGCACAGGACAAGTATTCAAGTACGACGCCTTGACGGGACAATTCCTGGCAAAATACAATCTGGATTCCTCGCTCGCCTTGATGACTTTATCGTCGGACGGAGCCAAACTGTACGTAGCGACGAACTTTCTCGTAAACAATACCGGCGAACTCGGATCCATCTCGGTGCTCCATGCGGCGAATTTGTCCTACATCAAGAGGATCCACGTCGGCCAGAGTCCGCATGGCCTGACCTTGTCAAGGGACGGCCGTTTTCTGTACACGATGTCGGTTTATCAAGACCGGATCTACGTGATCGACACCCAGGCGGACACCGTCGCGCAGATCATCGATGTCGCGTCCGATGTCGGACCGAGCACTCAGTACGGACCGTATCACATCGCCGTGACTCCGGCCAACAGCCAAGGCTATGAGGACTACGTGTTGGTCTCGTGTGCCGTCAAGGGCGAGGTCAGAATCTTTCAAAGAACTGGGACGCAATTCAACTTCGTGGACAGCGTTCGGGTGGGTTCGTCACCGATCGGAATGGAAGTCACGCCGGATGGTAAATTCGTCTATGTCGCGAATTACGGAGACAGCAGCGTGAGCGTGATCAAGAAGGTTGGGAACTACTTTGCGTTCGATAGAACCATCTCCGCGCAAGTGGGTGAAGATGGGAATGTTCACCGTTTATCGCAACCGCTGGGCGTCCGGATCAGCAAGGACGGAAAGTATGTTTATGTGACGAATCGAAACAAGAACGGCGCCGTGTTGCCTCATCACGGCGGGAGCGGCGGGCCGGGTTTGCTCACCGTCATCGAGGTGTCGAGCAACACGATCATCAAGACCATTGAGATGCAGCCGGATGCCTACACCGTAGACGTCTGGCCGTAGGCCTGTCATCGATAGGCAGGCAGAACTCATTGTGCTCTCCTAGTGCAAAACGAGAATGTAGTTGACGAACCGCAGTATTGCCCGGATTCACGTCGGGCATGTGGCGAGGCTCACGTTTCGCGAGGAGGGACGCGGGAACACCTTACCATCAAATTGAAAGAGTCATCTGTCCTGTAATTCCGTTGTAAAACAACGTACAGTGTTGCAACACGTCTCGGCCGAGCAGGGCCAGGAGTTTCTGTGGGGCGAGAGCTGCCCCGATCGCACCACTCTCAAATGAGATGGGTAAGCCCGTTATCTGGACTTGAATCGGGTAAACATTCTGTTGAGTCGATGAATGAGAGGCAGATGCCACGTTCACAACATTGGTAACCGGCAGTTTTAGTTCCTGGGCGGCTTGGTCATCAATGCACGTTGAAGACGCTCCGCTATCAATCAACGCCAAGCCAGAAATTGGCTGAGGTATGGGTTTGCCTTGCTGCAAGAGCTGTTCGGCAATGCTTTGCGCCAGACCGATTGTGACTTGAACACATGGACCTGCTTCAGAAGCACGACACGAGGATGTACCTCAACTGCTTTGCCCTTATGGTTCCTTCCTTGAGCACTAAACTGAATGTGCAGTATCGGCACGAAGAATTCCCAGAGTTAAGGCAGGAACGTAAATCAGTTGCTCAGACTCCTCAACCAGCCGCACCAAGAAAGACTCTGATCCGAACCGCCTCGCCCCCTCTGCGAGGGCCTCAGAAGCATTTTCAAAAAAACCGAAGAGCTCCTCGTTCTTGACCAAAGCATATTTTCCAACTGCAGTCTCCAGCCACTCAGTACGGTTAGACTCAAAAAAATGACGTTCGACCTCTAACATGAATCGGTTCCCATCGTTACCACTAACGGCAATTTACGTGCTGTCTGCGACAAAAGTAAGATGTGTGAACCTCCTTGTTAGCGCTGGCTGCCAGGCCCAGTTGGAGTTCACTCCAGCGAACTGTACGCCGACTCGAGGTTGTGGCGGAAAGCGCCTTCCCAGCCTTCCTTCACCCACTCGAATTTCGGGATCGCTTTGTATGCAGCATGGATCTGATCGAGTGTCTTACCTGATTTCTTTTCTTTGCGCACAAGGTCGGCAAGCGCCGTGAGGTAGTCCCGCATCCTGAGCGCTTCGGATCTGCCTCCGGTCACATCTTCGTCGCTAGCTGAATGCCCGAAGATATACAGAACGTCCGACGGGTATTCCGCGGCGACCTTCTCCAGAACCTGAATCCAACCAGGAATGGTCGCGCCCCCCTTCTTCACGTCGATGTACGGATAGATGTTGTTGAAGACAAGATCGCCGAGATGCGCCACGTTCGCCTGCTCGAAGTGGATCACCGCGTCTCCGGCGGTATGTCCCGGCCCAAAATGCCGCGCGCGGATTCGCTCGACTCCCATTTCCGTTGTCCACTCTTTCTCGAATGTCGTGTCGGCGTATGCCTGCCGATTCTCTCGTTCGGTTCCGACAGCGTTCCTGCGCTGAAATTCCGGTACGTTCTTCTGGGCGACGATGGACAGGGTTTCGGATTTCAGAAACCAATTGCCGGCCGTGTGATCGCCGTGGTGATGAGTATTGATCAGAACATCGATTTTGCGCGTCGGTTGGATCGCCTTCATAAAATGCGCGGCCGAATCCGGAAACTGAGAGTCGACCACGACAAAGGTATCCGCCGTCTTGTACCATCCGATGGTGCCGCCTTCTTCGCTGTACAGACCCACATTCCCGCGCAACGTGCGGAGTCCGTTCGGCGACCACCGATGAAATTTCACCGCCAAAGGAGCCATCATCGCCAGTTTGACAAACGACCTTCGGGAAAGTTCCATATCGCCTCCGTGGTTGGGGTTACAAACTACGCGCGGAGTTTCTCTGCCGCAAGCAATTTGTGAATCGGTGCCTGTGGCGCAGCATGGAGAGAGTCCCATGCGAGCACCGCAGACGGGCGCGCTCGCAATCGGATAGGAGGGAAGTCGACGGACGCAGTCGCCGGTCGGGTACGAAATTTTACAAGAATTCCCATGGTGGAATCCTTGACAGTGTCGGTCCACGCCGCTACATTGGCTCGAACCCGCCGGATAACATATCCATATGCCTGAATCGTTTCTATCATCCCTGGACCGCTATATCGTGGAGCGACCGTACGCGGAAGGCGGAATGGGTGTGACGTTCCTCGTCCGAAGTGAAAAGACCGGGCAGCGCCTGATCCTCAAACAACTGCGGCTGGACAGAGTCAGCGACTGGAAGATGGTCGAGCTTTTTGAACGAGAGTCAGAGGTTTTGCGCCAGCTGTCTCATCCGCAGATCCCGCGGTACATCGACTCGTTTTCCACAGAGGATAAGAAGCAATTTTGTCTGGTGCAGTCGTTTATCGAGGGGCGGACGCTGCAACAGATGATCGATACATCCGCGCCGCTCGACGCCGAACAATACGAGTCGTATCTGCGGCAGTGTCTGGAAATCCTGGCGTATCTGCAGGAACTCGTACCTCCGGTCGTGCATCGCGACATCACGCCCAAGAATATTATCGTTCACGACAGAAAAGCGTTCCTGGTCGATTTTGGTTCTGTGAAAAGCGCGATGAACCGCGAGAGTCTGACGACGAACGTCGGAACGTTTGGGTTCATGCCACCGGAACAGATCATGGGACGGGCGGCGCCGGCGTCCGACGTATACAGTCTGGCCATGACGTTCATCGCATTGGGGAGTCACTCCGATCCGAGTCTCCTGCCGCTGGACAATTCGACGGGTCAGGTGAATGTGCGACGCATACTGAGCCACCTGCCCGAGACGATGATCCTGGCGCTCGAGGGCATGACAGAAATGGGTTTAGACAAACGAATCGGGAGTGCGCGGGAAGCTCTGCAAACACTCACGCGACGCACGAAGCAAGCACGCCCACAGCCGGATCAGATCGTATCTGCGCCACGCAAGACCACACTCAGGATTCCGATTCCGTCGAAGGTCTGGATCTATTCGGGTGCGGGCGGAATCCTATTGCTTGCGGGTCTTCTGCTTCCGCAATGGGCTAAGGACGATCCAAGAAACGACCCATCGGTCGCCGTGCAGCCGGGGAACCAGTATGCGTTGACAGCAGAGAAGCCCAAAAAAGAATCGGTCGCACAGGCGGTCATGCCCATCCGGGATGCGGCGGCGTTCGCCGGGCTCTTGACGGGTTCCTGGATCGGCAAAGACGGATTCGGCGATGCGCGTTGGACGTTCCGTGTGGACGGCGGACGAATCTCGGCAAAACGCGCGGAATGGGACCGCCGGACAAAGACATTTAGCAACTCCCCTGCTTCCGTCGCGGTCAACATCCTTGATGGGACGTTGACGATGGTTGCGAAGCGTACGAACGACGGAGTGGCGATCGAGGACACCTACTACGGTATGATGACCGCCGACAGTCTCTTTCTCAGCGGCACCGGAGAAACCCTGTACCGGCAAGCCGGTTCGGAATATACAACCCCGTTCACATGGCAATTCAAACGGTCAGCAACCAAGGAGGAGAAATGAAAACATTCGGTTCGGCGCTCTGTATGCTCATGGGATTGGCGTGCGGTAAACCAACACCGTCTGTGGACATGAAGGCGCAAGTGGAGACCGCGCTGGTCGGCAAGACGTGGGTCGGACGGGTCGACAACCAACCCGTGATCCTGACCGTGGCTACGGCCGGCCAATCGCTGACGGGGCAAATGCAGTACACGTATTTCTCGAAGCCCGGCGTCAATGAAGATATGACAATAACGATTTCTGATTCCGGAGTTGTCCAACTTACGGGGACGCGTCACACCCGCGTCGGAGGCGTGGGCGGATTCAACCTCGACACGTTGATCGGAAAACTCTCGGCCGATGGGGCGACTCTCTCCGGCAAAACGCAATCTGCCATTGGCGGAGAGTGGTCCCTGTCCACTGCCACGACGATCGACAAGGTGGACCCGCCGTTGGACATGGCCAGGTTCGAGGACGCGCTCGTGAAGGGAGCCTGGAAGGGACGAATGGGTCAAAAGCCTGCAACCTTGAAGTTTTCGCTCCGGGCCGGCAAACTCTCCGCGCAATTCACGTTTGGCAACCGAACGGCCGCCGCGACCGCCGATCTTCGGGAGGACGGCATGGTGATCCTCACGGTTCAGCCCAAACCCACGGCGCAGGGCTTGGTATCCGAGACATTCACCGGACAGATCACTACGGACATGTCTATCCTGCACGGCGAATACGAACATTCTGTCCAACAGGGATTTGTCACGCAGACCAACGGCGACCAGTGGGTGGTGCAAAATACCAATGCGGTCACGAATTGATCGGTGGCAATCGGTCGGGCGTTCCTAACCTACTCGATTATTCGTACCGGAGCGCCTCGACTGGATTTTTCCGCGCCGCGTTTGCAGACTGACCGACCACGACGGTAAGCGCGATCAGAAGTGAGACGACGCTGGCCGTGGCCAACTGAAACAAGCTGACATCAACGCGATACGCAAAACCCTCCAGCCATGAATGGATGGCAATGGCGCTCGCCGGCCAGGCGATCAGATTGGCCAACAGGACAGGCAAAACAAAGGACGATGCGAGCAGTGTCGTAACGCCTGAGATGGACGACCCCAGTACTTTGCGAATACCGATTTCCTTTGTGCGTTGCTGCACCGCGCACGCCACGAGCGAGTAGAGGCCCGATAAAGCCAGCATCACGGCCAGAAGAGAAAACGCCGAAATGATGGCTCGCGCGCGCTCTTCGACTTCGTACAATTTCTGCACCTGCTCATCGAGGAACGAGAATTCCATAACGGTCTCCGGCAGAACTCGTTTCCATGCGTCCTCGATGGCTTCCACCGTCTCCTGGACATCTCCCCCGCTGATCCGCACCGCCAGTTTCTCGCACGTCTCCGCATTGGAATGGTAGGTTACAACCAGAGGCTCGATTCGTTCATGCAGACTGGAATAATGAAAATCCTCGACGACGCCGATCACCTCGTGATCTCCGTTGCGTCGAATGATTTTTCCCAACGCGGGTTCCCAAGCCAGTTGCTTTGCAAGGGTTTGATTGATCAAATAGCCTTGCTGGCCCGCACGTCTGTCAAAAGAGCGCCCCTCCATCAGCGGAATGTCAAACACGTCAAAGAAGTCAGCGTCCACGTGGACCGCATGGAACAGGATCACCTCATCCTGTCCTTGCGGACGATATCCGTTTTGATCGAACCCTTGGGACGGAACTTGTGAAACTGCGGTTACGGATCGTACGCCGGAGACTTTTTCCATTTCTCCCTTCACGGCCTGCCACGAAGCTCTTACGTCACCCACGAGCGGAATCACGAGCACGTTTTCCTTCTCAAAGCCCAAGTCGCTGGTCTGAATGAACTCGATTTGACGATGAACGTCCAGCGTGCACGCGATGAGGGATATACAAATGGCAAATTGCGTCCCGACCATCCACATTCGCGCTCTTCCCCCTCCGATGCGGACAGCGCGCATGAGATGGATGGGCGACACCCTCGCCAACGCCGCCGCCGGTCCCGCAACCATCGCCGACACGAGGATCAGCAGTGTCACCCCGAGCCAGAACAGCCGTTTGGTCAGGGTAATCTCCGCCACACCTGTCGCACTGCGGATCCACGGATCCGACAGCTCGACCAGAAGAACGGCCCCCATCAGAGTCAGCGAGGAAAGCAGGAAAGCCTCCAGTGCAAACTGCAGCACCAGATCGCGACGAAACGCTCCCATCATCTTGCGAATTGACATTTCCTTCACACGGCGAAACGCATACGCGAGGCTGACATTGACAAAATTGATACAGCCAATCAGCATCACGAGCGCACCTGCCACGCCAAAGATCCACAAGTTCCTTTGCAGAACGCCCGAATCCGGTTCGTACTCGAGATGGATCCTCGTGATCGGCTGAAGGTACAAATCAAAACGGACGTTGCGCGTGACCAGGCGCGAATTCAGATTCCTCCACATCGGCGGACCGAATTTCGCTTCCACACTCACCCGATCGGCCCCCGGCTTCAATTTCACATACGTGGCATATTGATTTCCTCCGTCCCATCCCAGAAACACGCGCGGATCCTTTTCGAGCGTCGAGAACGATACCAATGCTGAAAATTCGAGGTGCGATTCTCTCGGCGGATCTTCGATCACACCGGTTACGTGATACTCGTCTCCATCGATGTGGACCGGACGACCCACGGGATCGTCGTCGCCAAAGATCGCCCGGCTCACGGACTGCGTCAGCACCAGACTTCGTGGTTCCGATAATGCAATCCGTGCGTCTCCTGTGATCATACGATATCCGAGTACTTCCCCGACCGACGGGTCCGCATGTCGGAGGTCGGACAAATGGACGCGTTTGGTGCCGACGGAGACATACACGTCTCGTTTGGCGGAGATCCGCGCGACTTCCTCGACGTCAGGAATTTCCTCGCGAATGGCTGGGGCCAGGGCAGAAACAAAGTATGCGGCATTCTCCTGTTCTTGCGTTCGGACAGTCACGCCAACGCGATACACGCGATCGGAATCCAGGACGAATTCGTCAAACGAGCGATGAAAGTCTATGATTGAGGAAATGATCAAAAACGCAGCCACAGACACACTCAGTCCGACGAGATTCAACAGCAGGACCGATCTCTGCCGCCACAGGTTTCGCAGAGCCGCAGTGAGATAATTCCGTATCATCGCCTGTCTGCCTTTCTCTTTCTCATCGTTTTCCGTTCTTGCCAATCACCGCTATTCTGTCTTCAATGCCTCCACGGGATTCGCGGTCGCGGCGCGAGCTGTCTGGAAGAACATGGCCATCCAGGCAATCAGAACCAGAGCGACAAGCGTCACGGGATACGGCCACCACGTCGTGGGAGCCTGATAAGCAAATCGACTCATCCACTGATTCATCCATGCATACGCCGATGGCAAACCCACTGCGGAGGCAAGTGCGATGAGCACAAGATATTCCCGCGACAATTCCATCAGCAGTCGACGAACGGAGGCGCCGAGAACTTTTCGAATGCCGATTTCTTTTCGCTTCTGCTGTACGCTGTAGGACGTGAGACCGAACAGCCCGAGGCACGCAAGAACAATGGCCAACACGGCAAACAGCCCAAACAGCGACCCTGTCACGCGGTCCTGACGAAAATGCCCTTCCAGAGCCTGGTCGACAAACTGAGCTTCGAACGGAAATTCCGGACTCAGATGCGACATCTTCTTCTCGATGCGGCGCAAAGTCTCTTGCACATCGTCAGGGCCGAGACGAAGTGTCATTTGAAGTTGGGAGCGGTATCGAGTGGCCATGGCCGGATGGCAGAAGAGGGCAAACGGCTCGATCTTGTTCTGCAGGGAGGAATAATGAAAATCGCGTACGACACCGATGACTTCTCCCGTCGCCCAGTCATTGTACGTGACCTGCTTGCCGACGGCCTCTTCTGCGGACCAGAGGAAGAGCCTTGCTGCAGATTCATTCAGGATGAAAGAACCCGTCGTGTCCCCCGCTCTCCGATTGGAAAACATCCGACCTGCAACCAGTTCCAGACCGAGCGTTGACGGGAAGTGCGCATCGCTCTTGATGAATCGCAGACGTCGATTATCGCCCTCCGGTTTGTTCGCAGGACGCAAGTAGGACCCCTCAACTCCCATTCCGCTCACGAAGAAGGAAGCGGAAGAGGCCTCGACGACTCCGGGAACTGTCAGCAGTTCATCCCGGAGGGCTTCCGTACGATTCTTCCAGCGCTCTCCGTCCCGGACGGTCAGATTGACCAGATGCTCTCGTTCGAAGCCCAGTGGCTTGTTGCGAACAAATTCCAGTTGATCGAGGGCAATCCACGTTCCGATCATCAGCATGAGTGTGATCGCAAATTGCGAAATCAGAAGCAATTTCCGAAAACCCAAACGAGAACGGCCAGACCGCTCCCCCTTCAGAATAGAAACGGGCTTCTGACCCGACAAAAACACGGTTGGATAGGCAGTTGCGAAAAGCGAAACCACGAAGAACACGGCCAATGGAATCAACGCTACCGGAATTCCGCTCTCCGCCTGTCTACCGAATTCCTTTCCAATCCACTGGCCGAGTGACGGAATCGCGGCTTCCGCCAAACCGACCCCCAGAAGCGTTGCGGTCCCGACGATGACGATGGATTCGGCTGTGAATTGCCGAATCAACTGGACTCGACTTGCCCCGAGCACCTTTCGAATGCCGACTTCTTTGAATCTGCGGAGCGCCTGCGCCGTCGCAAGATTCACATAATTCATGCAGCCCATCAGAAGCACCAGTCCCGCGATTCCGAGGAGCGTGATGACGAGTGAGATATCGCTGTTGATCTCCGGCTCTCCGTTCAGTTGGCTATGGAGATGGATATCGCCGATGGGTTGAATGATGAAGCGGGATGGCGGCGCGTCGGTCTCAAGGTATTTCTTGAAGATCTGGACGCTTCTGTCCTGCAGAACCGTGGGAGAAAATCCGGGACGCAATTTGACGTACGTCCACGCGTCGTTCGTTCGATTCCACACATTGGGAAGACGCTCGATATTGAGCAGACAGTCGAATTTCAAATGCGTGTACGAGGGCAGGTTCTTCATGACACCGGTCACGACGAAATCGGTACTGCGGTCCACGCGCACGACCTGCCCGATCGGGTCTTGCTTACCAAAATATTTCCTCGCCAACGATTCCGACAACACGATCGACTCCTTCAGCCGCAACGCGTGGCGTGGGTCCCCGTGGAGAAGCTCGTATCCGAAGATATCAAACACGTTGGGATCGGCGTATCCGACGGTCTCCCCGGTGAATTGACGTTCCCCGGCGGTGAGCAGACGATCCGTACGCACCTGAAATCGCACAACGGCCTCCACCACATCGGCGTGCTCCCGAGCGAGCGCTTCTCCATGAGGCATCTGCAGCCAGGTCATGCGGAATTCGCCGTGGTTGTAATCCTGACCGATCCGGTAGATGCGTTCGTGATCGGGATGAAATCGATCGTAGGCCAGTTCGTGTCGCGCGTACAGCAAAATGACGATGCTGGTTGCAATTCCGATTGCCAGGCCGACGACATTGATGAATGCATACTGTCGGTTTCTACTCAGATAGCGAAGGGACGTCAGCAGATAATTGCGAAGCATGGGTACCTCTCTATTCGTATTTGAGTGCGTCCACGGGATTGCCGGATGCGGCTTTGAACGCCTGGTAGCCGACGGTGAACGTAGCGATGGCGAGGGATACGATGCCTGCCAGAGCGAACAATACCCACCCCATGGACATTCGATACGCGAACGACTCCAGCCAGGTCTGCGCCGCGAAAAACGCCGCAGGCCATGCGATGATATTGGCCCCGACGACGAGGATCAGAAAATCGCGGGCTTGCATACTAACCAGACCTCTGACGGTCGCACCCATAACTTTTCGAATGCCCATTTCACGAGACCTCTGTTCGGCTGTATACGAGGCCAGCCCAAATAGCCCGAGGCAGGAAATGATAATCGCGAGTACGGCAAAGGACGTGAAAATCTTCGACAGTCTCTGCTCTTGTCGGTACATTCGATCCAGCGATTCGTCCACGAAGGCGTACTCAAACGGATACGCCGGCAACAGCCGAGTCCACACCTTCTCCATTTCCGCCAGCGCCCCAGCGGGATCGCCCGGACTCAGTCGAACATGCACGTACCGCATGTCGTCTGTACTGAGCATGAAGATCAGCGGCAGCGGTTCGCGATGCAGTGAGTAGTAATGAAAATCCTTCATCAGGCCAATCACCGTCCGATTCTTGTCCCACACATCGAGCTTGGTTCCCACGGGTTCACTCAGTCCCATAGACTTCGCGCCGGTCTCATTGATCAGGATGTTCCCTGTTTCCGGCGATTCTCCTGCATCAAACGCCCGTCCATCGGCCATATGAATTCCCAGACTTTCGATGAAGTGAGCATCGATGGACGTCATGGTCGTCAGGACGCGCTCGTTTTCCTTCTTTCCGGGCCACTTCACATCCCACGTGTTGCTCCCGAAGCTCGTCAACGGATCACTGCTTCCGCCGACCGCACGCACGGCGGGTATCTGTGCGATTTCACTGCGGAGCGCAGCATACGATGCTCGCGCACCGTCGCGAAGAGACAGCGTCAGCAGATTCTCTCTGTCATATCCCAAATCGCGCGAACGCACATATTCCAGTTGGCGAAAGACAACCATCGTCGCGATGACCAGAAATACCGACAGCCCGAATTGAAAAATCACAAGACCCTGTCGCATGCGTTTCCCCTCGCGGCCGCGTTGGAAGTTTGCACGCAACACAACGGCCGGGCGATGCGCCGAAAGGACGAACGCCGGATACGCGCCTGCGACCAAGCCGGCGATGCTCGTGATGCCGGCAAGCATTCCCATCACAATCGGATCCAGCACGTCCAAATCGAGTTTCTTCTGGGAAATTTCGTTAAACCACGGCAACAGTCCCTCCGTCAGCAGGATCGCCCCTACGAGAGACACCATGCTCAGTGCGACGGATTCGGTTAGAAATTGCCGTATCAACATTCCACGAGTCGCCCCCACGACTTTCTTCAGGCCCACCTCCCGGCTGCGTCTCAACGACCGCGCCGTCGACAGATTCATGTAATTAATACACGCGATGAGCAAGACCAGCACAGCAATGGCACCGAGTATGTAGACATAGCGGATCCGGGGAGTGACGCCATTCCAATCCGTCCTCAAATACACATCTGCCATCGGCTGAAGTCCCAATTCCGATATGGCTCCCGGCCCCGCATGCTTCTTGATGACATTGCGCAACTTGGTTTCCAGCGACACCACGTCCGTCTGGTCCTTCAGAAGCACGTAGGTCCCGTGCCAGTTGTTGCCCCACCGATCCTTGTGATGGACATAATCCGGATGGGCTGTGAACGGAATCAAGAAATCAAATTGAAGCGATGACTGTGCGGGCAGTTCCGCCAAGACCCCGGTTACGACCGCATCCCGTTCGTTGGAAATTCGGATGACTTTGCCCATTGGATCGTCATGGCCAAAGTACTTCTCCGCCAGTGCCTTCGTGATGACGATCGATGACGGATCTTGCAACGCGGTCGCGGGATCGCCTTTCTCCAGACGGAAAGAAAAGACATCGAAGAATTCGGCATCCACAAATGCTTTGCTCGATTCGTAAAACCGCTTCTCGCCGACGGCCAGAAGCAGCGGCGGCGAGGTCACGTTGACGCGCACGGCTCGTTCGATTTCCGGGAATTCTTCCACCAGCGTCGCCGCCAGAGGAGACGGCGTTTGCATCGTCATGAAAACAAGGTCTCTCATCGGCTGTTCGTTTCGAATTCGATACAACCGATCCAACTTGCCGTGGAAACGATCAAACGACAACTCATCGGCCACCCAAAGAAAAATAATCGCAAAGCAGGCCAGACCGACGGCCAGACCGGCGATGTTGATGAACGAAAACATTTTTTGCCGAAGCAGATTGCGAGCAACCGTGATCAGATGTGTCTTCCACATGGTGTTATCTCCTTCCGGGATTATTCATATCGCAGGGACTCCACCGGATTGGCAGTCGCCGCCCGCAGGACCCGATAGCCAACGCTCAGGCCCGCAATTCCGACGGACCCCGCAATGACGATGATAAACAATCCGGCGCCGAGACTGATTCGGTAGGCGAAATTGTCCAACCAACTTTGCATCGTCAGATACGCTGCAGGAGCGGCGATCGCGAAAGCAATCAGGATCAACACGACAAACTCGCGTGAGAACATGGATGCGATATCCGTCACGGTCGCACCGAGTACCTTGCGAATGCCAATCTCTTTCGTTTTCTGTGCGACCAGGAAAGACACCAGTCCCAAGAGCCCGATGCAACCGATCACAATGGCGATGCCGGCAAATATCTTGCTCAGAAACAACGCACGGCTCTCCTGTTCGTACAGCGATGCAATTCGCTCGTCCAGGAAGGTCGCCTCGAACACATGGTCCGGAAAGACAGCGTTCCATTCGTCTTCCATGACCTTCATTATTTCGCCAATATCGACTGTGTGTAACCGGACGCTCACTTCCTGATAACGATCCGTGCGGGTGGAAATGAGGACCGGTGCAATCGGTTCATGCAGGGACGTGGCATGAAAGTCCGCCACGACGCCCACGATAGGCAACGGACCGCGTCGTTGTAGCTGCAACATCTGTCCGATCGCATCCTGCGGACTCAGGATGCCGATTTCCTTCAGAAAAGACTCATTCACAAGAAACTCACGAATCGTGTCGCCCGCCGTCAGATTGCGTCCGGCGAGAAACCGCAGACCATAGACGTCTGCATAATCCGCATCCGCAAATTTCAGCGCAGAAATCATTTGTTCCTTGTGCCCCTTGGTGAAGTATCCGACGTTTGCCGTCCAGACATTTCCCGAGATGGCGCTGCTGTACGAGAAACTGACGTTCTCCACGCCGGAGTGCGACGTCAGCCGGGTTTTTAGTGCATTCTGTTTGAGCACATCATTGTCCGGCAAGGGCAAGACGACCACCCCGTCCTTGACAAAACCCATGTCTCTGTCTTGCAGGAAGTCCATCTGCATGACGACCACCAGCGTCCCGATCATCAGCATCTGAGAAATGGCAAATTGCATGACCACCAGCGACCGTCGCAGGAACAATCCGCCGCTCCGAGCCTTGCCCTGCAGGGCCGTAACCGGGAGGAATCGCGACAGGACAAATGCCGGGTACACTCCCGCCAGCAAGGACACAACAAGGACCAGAGAGACGACTACACCGGCCGCTTCGACGTCGCGCACAACCAGGTCGGTTTGAATCTCAAGCGCACGGGCGATGAATACTCCCATCACCTCGAGAATGCCGATCGCCACCACAGCGGAGGCCGCCACCAGTACATGGGTTTCGACCAGAAACGCAGTGACCAACTGCCTCCGAAGGGCTCCCAGAGCCTTGCGCACGCCCACTTCGCGTGCCCGATTCACTGCCTGGGCCGTCGCCATATTGACAAAATTGATGCACGCCGTCAGAATCAGAAAGACTCCAATCAGGCTGAGCGCGAGGATCGTTCCCCAACTGGTCGTTCGTCCCAGATTGTTGCCGGCCTCTTCGCTGAAGTGGATGTCTTGGACAGGTTGAAGAAGATAGCGGTGCTTGTCCAGTGCGTCTTTCCGCAGTTCATCACTGACACCGATCCACTGTATCTCCGCCTGGGAGGCTGTGACCCCTTCTCGCAGGAGAATATACGTTTGCACATTAGAACTCAGACCACCCCAATCGAAAATCCAAGCATCCGACTGCCGAAGTCGTTCGAAAGAAAGCAAGGATGTAAACTGGAAGTCTGTGTTCGCCGGAAAGTCCGCGATCACTCCCGTCACGATCAGATCGGCAGAATTGTCAAATCTCACGACCTTTCCAATGGGGTCTGTCGTCCCAAAGAATTTTTTCGCCTGCGTTTCCGTCAGCACCAGGGCATCGGGTCTGGAAAGCGAGGAGGCGTCGCCGTGCAGAAACCGCACATCAAACATTTCACAAAACACGGGATCGACGTGCGCGACACCGCGTTCTTCTTGAAATTTGCCGATCTTGTCCCCGTCTCGGATGGTGAAGAGTCCTGACCATCGGTACAAAATCGTCGTCTGCTTCTCGACAAATGGAAATCGCGACGCCAGCAATTCACCCAGCGGACCCGGCGAGGCCTGTGTCACGCCACGCTCGCCCTCCCGCCCCTCCTCCGTCAGAATTTTGAACAGGCGATCTCCGTGTGGGTAGTGCGCGTCGAAACTGGTCTCGAACCGAATGATCAGGTAGATCGCCAACGCACACGCCATTCCCAGCGTCAAGCCGGCCGCGTTCATCAGGGCATATGCCCGATGTCGTTGGAGATTTCGAATGGCCGTTACAAAATACGTCCGAAGCATACGCGATCCTTTCCCGGTTACCGGTTATTCGTAGTGCAAGGCCTCTGCCGGGTTCGTAAGCGCCGCACGATACGCTTTCGAAAACACCGTCACCCACGCAACCAGCATGGCCAGTAGGCCGGCGACTCCCAATGTGATGGCGCTCACTTCCACGCGATACGCAAACTCCGCGAGCCATCGATCCATGAGCCACCACGCGATGGGTGCGGCGATCGCGATGGCGAGTGCCACGAGCGCAAGAAATTCTCTTGATACGAGAAACACCACGGACGCGCTGCTCGCGCCCATCACCTTTCGCACGCCGATTTCCTTGATGCGCCTTTCGACGGCAAACGAGGCCAGTCCGAACAGACCGAGACACGCGATGGCTATGGCAAACACTGCAAATGACACGATGAGCGAACTCAACCGAGCTTGCGACTGATACGCTTCTTCGATCCTCTCATCTACAAACTTGTAATCGAACGGTTGGTTCGGCGCCATTTTTTTCCACAGGCTTTCCAGCAGTCCAAGGGTCTTGGCAATATCTTCACTATTCAATCGCAGTACGAAATAGCCTCCCCAATTCTCCGAGATGTAGAATAACACTGGCACGATGGGTCGATGAAGCGGCTCGAAATGAAAGTCCTTCACCACTCCGACCACCTCGCCCCGCTTCGGAATCCACGCATTTTTCGCATCGAGCGTCGCTGTTTCAATCCCCTGACCTACCGCATCAGTCCATTCAAAATGCCGTACCGCGGCTTCGTTCAGGATGAATCCGTTTTCAGCATCCGACGCAAAGGATTCTGACAAATCCCTTCCTGCGGCTATTTGCGCCCCAATCGTACGAACAAAATCATGGTCTACAGCGACCACCTGAATGCTCGTCACCGTTGAGGGCAGGTCTTTCGCTTGGATCGACAATTGGCTGGACAAGAATCCTCCCAGCGGTTTTGACGAGCGGGAGACCGCTTGGACTCCCGGTACCTTTTCCATCTCCGTTTTGATTGCTGAAAATCGGTTCTGGACATCTTCACTTGGAATCGAAATGTTCAGCAGGTGTTCTTTCTCAAACCCCAGCGGAACCGTCCGGACAAACGTCATTTGATCCCGAATGACCAAGGCGGAAGCAATCAGGGCGACGGCCACGGTGAACTGCACGGTCATGAAGATTTTGCGCAGGTTCGCGCCGCCTTTGCCTTGCACGAAGTTGCCTTTGAGAATCTTGATAGGCTGAAACGCTGAAAGAAACACCGCAGGATACGTCCCGCTTAACACTCCGATCCCCAACGCAACTCCCACCAACCCGGCCAGAAATTCCGCATCCAACACTTCCGAAATGGACAGCGTGCGCTGACTGAGTGCGTTGAACCACGGCAGGAGGAGGTCGACAACAGGGAGGGCAACTAAAAACGAGACGGTTGCAAAGAGGATCGACTCTCCATAAAACTGAATCATCAACCGCCGTCGGTCTGCGCCGAGCGTTTTCCGAATCCCGACCTCCTTGGCTCGCAGTGTCGATCGGGCCGTGGTCAGATTCGTATAATTGACGCCGGCAATGATCAAGGTCGCCAGTGCGATCGCCAGGAAGGCGTAGAGGTACGTCTCATTCGCCCCCGCCTCGACGTCTCCTCGGTGACTCTCCAGGTGAATGCGAGTCAGTGGCTGGAGTTCGTACCGAAGCTCCGCGGCGGTCTCCGCATCCATGTGTTTCTTGACAAAAGCCTGTAATCGCGGCGCCAGCGAGTGCGGGTCGATGGGTTCCGACCACACCACATACGTGTAGACAGACAACTCGCCCCAATTGTCAAAGACAATGTCCGGGTAGATTGAGCGTTCGCTCGCCATCGAGAGGATAAAATCGGCATGAAAATGCGATCGCCGTGGCATATCGGCAAACACTCCCGTCACGGTGAGGGCCAGACCATCGAGGATCGTCAGAGTCTGGCCGACCGCCTCCTCCTCGCCAAAATACTTCCTGGCAGTGGATTCGCTCACGACCACTGCGTTGGGCTGAAGAAGGGCGGTCGACGCCTGGCCTCGTAGGAAAGTAAAATCAAAGACATCAAAAATATCCGGATCGGCGATCAGGAATCGATTTTCCTGAAAAACGCGATCCTTGTAGCGGACAGACGGATTCACGGCCCCGACGCGCACCATCCGTTCGGCTTCCGGCAGGTCTTCCTTCAACAGCGGCGCGAGTTTGTGCTCACCGACTGCCCACGATGTCTTCTGCCCTTGCGTTTCGTATTTCGCTATCACCCGATACGTTCGATCCGCCTTCTGGTGATGACGGTCCCAACTCAGGTCGTCTTTGACCAGCATCAGGATCATCACCACGACCACCATACCGGCCGTCAGACCGAGAAGGTTGATCAACGAATGCGTTTTGTGACGCACCATCGACCGCAATATTGTCTTGAGAACCATCCAGACCATGTCCCGCCTACTCGTATTTCAGTGCGACGACTGGATTGGCCCGGGCCGCGCGCACCGCTTGATAACTGACCGTGAGCAAGGCAATGATCATCGCAAAGACCGCGGCAACAATGAACACCCCCACGCCGATCTCTACCCGATACGCAAAGTTCTCCAACCATCGCTGCATGCCAAAGTACGCGATCGGCCAGGCGATGACATTGGCGAGTGAAACCAGGATCACGAATTCTCTCGACAATAGTGTCGTCACATTGAGAACGCTCGCCCCCATGACTTTTCGAATTCCAACCTCCTTGGTTCGTTGCGCAGCTGCAAACGTCGAAAGCCCGATCAGTCCCAGACAAGCGATGAAGATTCCCAGCCCGCTAAAGAGCATGAGTGTCTTGGCGACCGCAGATTCCGCCCGATATTGAGAATCGAAACTCTCATCCAGGAAGAAGTATGTGAATGGCTCTCCCGCTGTCTGCTCCGCCCACGCGGATTCGATCTTGCTGATGATCTCCCCCACACCATCAGTGGATAATCGTACAACGGCGTAATCCTTGTGCCGCGCCTCGGCCACCCGCAACGCGAGCGGTCGGATCGGTTCGTGCAGGGATTGAAAATGAAAATCCTTCACGACTCCGATAATGTTCAAATCGCTCTTTTCATTTGACTGGCCCGTAAACGTGGTGATGCGCTTGCCCATCGGATCCGGGTACCCCAACAGTCCGGCCGCCGCTTCATTGATCACCAGCGAGTGCGCTGAATCAGCCGGATGTTCGATCCCATACATTCGCCCGCTCGCCATCGGGACACCCAGCACAGTCAACGCATCAAAGTCCACCCACATCGTCCATAACAATGCTGGATTCGACGCGTCCCACCCCTCCGGAATGTAGGCGCTGTTGCCAATGTCCTTCCCAGGTATCGTCGATGCGTATCCCATGCCCGAGACACCTGTCATGCCGGTCACCTGCATTCGGAAACGGTCGTGCCCCTCGCGAAGCAGCCACGTATTATCCACCACGAGGACTTGTTCCTTGGTGAAGCCCAGAGTCTTTTCGGTCACGAATTTCAACTGTCGATACACCACAAGGGTTCCGATAATCAGCACGATCGAAATCGCAAACTGAAACACGACCAACGTGCTCCGCAACAAGCCGCCTTTGGCGCCTCGACGGAGTTCGCCTTTCAGAACTTTCACCGGCACAAAAGACGACAACACAAACGAGGGATACGTTCCGGCGACGACTCCGACACTCACGGCAAATGCAAATAGACTCAGCAACGTCACCCAGTCGTAACGGGTCGTCAGCGCCTTTTGCGTAAACTCCTGGAATGACGGCAACACCGCCTCCATCAGCAACAAAGCCGCAATCATCGCCATTACACTCACGACGATGGACTCCGTCATAAATAGCGCGATCAATTGTTTTTGCGAGGATCCGACCGTCTTTCGTACGCCCACTTCCTTCGCACGACCCGCGCTTCGGGCTGTCGCGAGGTTCATAAAATTGATGACTGCAATTCCCAGGACGAACACCGCAATGATCCCGAAGACATACACATACAGAATGTTGCCGTTGGGTTCCCACTCTTCATTCATGTGGGAGTGGAGGTGGATATCGGTGACTTTCTGGAAGTAGTATCCATACGCGCCGCCGGACTTTTCAAATTCTTCAAAAGTCGTTCCGAACGCTGATTTCAACATCGGACCTGCGCCGCGAATGACCATGTCACGAACCCTATCGCGCACTTGATCGGGATGCTGTCCGGGTCGGAATTCCACATACGTGTACAGGTTATTGGATAACCAGACGTCGTCACCGCCAAATCTCCGCGACGAATAAGACACCAAAAAATCGAAATGCCAGTGCGAATTCGGCGGCGCCTCTTTCACCACGCCGGTAACCTTGTACGCGTCCCGCCCGTCCACTGTGAGCATCTTTCCCAACGGAGATTCGTCACCGAAGTATTTCGTCGCGATCGTTGGCGTCACGACCATGCTCATCGGCGCTTTAAGGGCCTCGGCAGGGTTCCCGGACACAAATTCCAAATCCATTACGCTTGCCACATTGGAATCCGCATAATAGAATCGCGCTTCGTTGAATACCTTCTCGCCGCTGCGGACGGTGAAATTGCCCATCCTGCGGATGCGCGTCGCTGACTGGACCTCCGGAAGTTCGGAGACCAGCGCCTTCGCCAATGGGGCGCAACTGATGGGGACTTCCAGTTCCTTATCGTTGATCCGTCCCTTGAGCATGACACGATACAGACGATCCTCGTTCTTGCGAAATTTGTCGAAGCTCCATTCATCTGCCACCCACAGCAGAATCAGCAGACACGTGGCCATGCCGATGGCCAATCCCAGAATATTGATGGCAGAATACCCGCGCTGTTTGACGAGATTGCGCAGCGCCATGACGATATAATTGCGTATCATTCCTTCCTCCGGTTATTCGTAACGTAAACTTCTGATGGGATTCACAGTAGCGGCTCGGTAGACAACCGCGATTGCCGTCGTGCCGGCGATGGCCAGTGTCACGATATTAGCCACAACCAGCGCGCTCGCGCCAACCCCTGCATGATACGCGTAGATCGCGTCCAGCAGAGACTTCGTCATCCAGTAACCCAGTAGATCCCCGACCACCAGCGCCAACAGTGTCAGGATGAGAAACTCGCGATTCACCAAACTCACAATGTGCGCGATCGTCGCACCCAGCACTTTACGCACACCGATCTCCTTCGTCCGCCGTCCGGCTTGCAGAGACACGAGCGCAAAGAGCCCGAGTCCTGCAATGACGAGAGCCAGGCCACCCATGTACAACATCATGGTCGTGATGGATTCGCTTACGCGTATCGCTTCGGTGACGACTACGCCTTGAAATTGTCCTGGAAAAGGACGATCCGGCGCCATCTTATTCCACACATTCACCACGAAATTCATCGCATCCTGAATGTCGGCAGAGGCAAATTGTACGGCCATGTAGATGACCCGCTGGTCAGCATCCGCCTCTTCCACGCACTTGAACAGTACCGGAGAAGCTGGATCCCACACGCTTCGATTGAGCACGTCCTCCACCACGCCGACCACCGTGTGGCGCGCTCCATCGAACTCGACTGTCTGGCCGACGGCATCCTGCATACCCAGGGCTGTCTCCAGTTGACGGTTGATCACAACACTGTGACCCACGTCGGACGGTAGGCCGGCAGCGAACAGCCGGCCGCGTGCCAACCGCAAGCCCATGACCGACGGATAGCCCGCATCCACTCGGTACGTCGCGGCCTCGGCATGATGTTGCGCGGATTGGACGTCCAGTCGCCTTGCGCCAAAACCCAGGTGATCCGACCCGCTGGCAACTGCCGTCACTCGCGAATCGGCGAGCAGAGCATTCTTGAGCGGATGATACAATTTCGCGTCCTCAAGCGGGATGACGAATCGCCGATCTTTTGCATATCCAAGATCGATCTGACCGACAAACCGGGCATTGACCGTAAACGCGACCGCCCCGATCAGTGAGATCAGGGAAAGCCCCAATTGCAGGACCAACATGGCTCTCATCCATCCGTTGATCCGCGCCGTGAGTGTTCGTCCCTTCAGGATGGCCACCGGACTGAATCGACTCACGTACCAGGCGGGATAAAATCCCGCCACAACGGCAATGGAGAATGTCAACAGAACCAGGAACATCAACAGTGGCCAGTCCGAAAACGTCAGCGCCAGCGGATTCCATGACCACAGGATATTCCAGCCGCGAACGAACAGTTCGGCTATCCCCAGCGCCGCCAGAAGTGACGCGCCGCACAGCAGGACTTGCTCACCCAGAAACTGCGTGAGAATGTTATGGCGGTATCCACCGACGACTTTTCGCACGCCAACCTCCTTGAGTCTGGAAGCGGCAGTGGTAATGGACGTATTGATGTAATTAAAACAAGCTAAGAGAAGAATCATCGTGACCGACACCAGACTGCCCACAAACGACGAGATCGGCGGATTTTGTACAAGCATGTTGTACCGGATATCTCTGGACTCCAACGCAACCGCCCGCAACGGCGTGGCAAAGTAACCGCTCACAGGATTTTCGGAGTTTGCTGTTTGTTGCGCGGCCACTGTCTGGTTCAGGCGGTCCAATAGTCTCGGGAGTGCGCTCGCATTCCTGATTTCCACAAAGGCGGCGCCGGTCCACTCTTTCCAGTTGTTGGGGTCGCGTTGGCTTGCCGATTCCAGCTCGGCAATGTGCATCAGTACGTCAAACTGCATGCTGGAATTTTTCGGAATCCGTTCCAACACTCCGGACACGGCCAGGGTCTTCCAGTCACCGCTGCCGATACGAATTTCGATCGAGCGGCCGACAGCGCTGGCTCCGCCAAAATATTTCGTCGCATATTCCTCGCTGATCAGAACCCCTGTTCGCTGCTCAAAGAGAGCTGTGGAGCCCTCTTTGAGCGGCAACGAAAAGACGTCGAACAAACTGGCGTCAGAAAACCAAAGGCTTTCGCTGAAGATACGATCATCTACCCGGGCCGTTGCTTCCGATCGGTGCAGGGTCACGACACCGTCGACCCCGGCGATTTCCGACCGAAGGACATTTTCAATCGGCGCGGGAACGCTCCCCATCCGGACAGACTGATCGTTCACTTGCCGCACACTGCCGATGCGGTAGATCCGATCCGCCTTTGCGTGAAACGCATCCCACGTCGTATTGAACTCCCAATTCAAATAGCCTGTGATCGCCGCGGCCATGCCCACGCTGAGTCCGAATACATTGATCAACGTGTACGACTTCCGGCGCCACAGCGCCCGTATCGCCGTCTTGAAGTAATTACGCCACATGGAACACTTCCTTTCCCAGCCGAAGCCGCTCCGACTGGTGATCATTATGACTCACTCATACCGCAACGCGTGCACAGGATTCTCCACGGCCACCCTGGCCACACGCGATCCGATCGTCAAGACAGCAAGGAGCAACATCGCCAACGCTGC
The DNA here is from genome assembly GCA_964602985.1 of uncultured Bacteroidota bacterium. Taxonomy (GTDB): domain Bacteria; phylum CLD3; class CLD3; order SB21; family SB21; genus CAYZJB01. Next base: position 217,493 of record CAZRTJ010000002.1, on the reverse strand, counting down.
ACCGACAAATGGCGCCAGGCTGACCTCCACGTGCGATGCAAACACCGCATCCAAGAGACCACCCAGTGCCACATACGCCAACGGAAAGATCAGCGCCGAAGCGACCAGGATCAGCATGTAAAATTCCCGATTGACCAACTGCATGATCTGAAGGGGTGACGCACCCATCACCTTGCGAATCCCGATTTCCTTCGTCCGGCGTGCGATATTCACCGAGATCAGCGCAAACAAGCCCGTTGCGGCAATCAGCATCGTCATCGCCGCTACGTAGACAAACATATCACGAATGTTCTCGTTCTCCCGATAGTCTTCTTCGAATACTTCGTCCTGAAATCGCAATTGGAATGGCTCATATGGCATGAGAGTCTGCCAGGCCGTTTTCAGGGCATCCGACGCCAGTTGCACGCGTCCGTGCTCCAACTGGATCGACATGAAGCGATACTCTTGTTCGGGAACGAGTTTCAGTACGACCGGATCGATCGGCCGCATGAACGTTCGACTGTAGAAATTCTCAGCCACGCCGATCACGGTATAGGTCCGATTTTCCAGTCGGATGCGACGTCCGACCGGCTGCGTCCACCCGAGACGCTTGACGAGAACTTCGTTGACCATCACACTCTCCTCGACGTCCGACAGAAGCTTCTCATCAAATGCGCGGCCCTCACGAATCCGCATCTCCATCATATCAAAATATCCCTGCCCGATCCGCACCACATTGGACTGAAAAGAGGCACCCTCCGACTCGACATGGATGCCGACCGACTGATTCTCGCCGAGCTGGTGTCGGGATCCGACGATCTTGACTACACCCGGCTGATGCGCGATGGCGTTCCGATACGTCTGCCATTCCGCGGCCGAACCAAAATTCAACACGGCCACCTGACGGCCTCGAAAGCCGACATCAATGTCGGCCAGAAAATCGTTGTTCTGCTTGAACACAATCGCGGCTACGATCGCAAACAAACAGATCGCAAATTGAAGCACCACCAGAGTCCGTGTCAGCCAGCGTTGACTGCCGACCCGCGCCAGATCTCGAAATATCCTGGCAGGATGATATCCGCTCAGCATCAAGGACGGATACAACCCCGCCAGGATGCCGGTCCCACTCACAAGAACGATCAGAAAAACAAACAGCGACCCATCCTCGCTCCAGTTCAACTCAAACGAAAACCCTTCCGCGATCTGCGCCATAAAGGGAGAAAAGAACGCCTCGGCCAGGACAAATCCCAGACCCAGCGAAAGAAACGACAACAGTAACGATTCCCCGAGAAACTGGCGCATCAGCTGACCGCGAGTGCCGCCGACGACTTTGCGCACGCCGACCTCCTTGAATCGTTTGGCCGACGTACCGATCATGTTGTTCATAAAATTAAAGCAGGCCATGAGCATGACCAGTCCGGCGATCAAAGACAGCGTTGTGACCGCGTTAGGGTTGATACCGTTGGCAATGTCTCCTCGGATGTCGGATGCGTGGTTGGATAGGGTCAGGAGCGGTTCTGCGAAGAAGGAATGAATCGGCTGTTGCGGACGCACTTCATTGTGTCGTTGGACGAACGGCTGAAGCTTCTTATCAAAATCCGCCTCCGGAGCTCTCAGCCTGACAAACGTCGCCGCGACGACATAGTCCCAGGCCTCCGACCGATCGGTCAGGCGCTTGACCACATCGTAATTCGCCAGAAAGTCAAACCCAAAGCTGGCCGTCCTCGGATATTTGGCAAACACGCCGCCCACCGTGAATTCCATCCGGTGCTCATCGTCAAATCGCACCGTGATTGCTTTGCCGACGGCCGGTTCATCGCCAAAATACTTGATCGCCGTCTCATGACTGATCAGGATCGCCGAGGGATCCGCCAAAGACGCACGGCTCCCCTGTTCGAGGGGAAACGAGAACATATCCAGGAACTGCGTCTCAGAAAAGTGGACCCTTTCGGAAAACAGCTTGTCTCCGTAACGCACACTGGCGTTCAGTTCATCGACGCGTATGACTTGTTCGACTTCCGGGAGCGAGGCCGTGATCGACGGCGCAAGCGCCGCCGGGGTCATCCCCCATTTTTCGAATCCGCCCTTCAACTCCTTGACTTGTCCGATCATGTACACGCGGTTCGCATCGGGATGAAAATCGTCCATATGGAAAGTAGCATACACCATTAGAAAAACGGTGATGCAAACGCCGACGCCCATGGAAAGACCCAGGACGTTGAAGAACGTGTGCAGGCGATTTTTCCAGAGACTTCGCAGCGCAACGCGCATGTAATTTCGCAGCATAAGACGTCCTCCGGTTGGGAATTACAGCCTTACGGCTTCTTTGACGTTTTCTGATACAATATGCCCGTCAAACAGGTGAATCTGACGCCCGGCATATTCCGCATGGGATGGCGAGTGCGTCACCATCACGATCGTAGTACCCTTCTTGTTCAAATCCGTGAGCAGATTCATCACTTCTTCACCGTGCGCGGAATCCAGGTTTCCCGTCGGTTCGTCTGCGAGGATCAGTTTCGGGCTCGCCACCACCGCACGCGAGACCGCCACGCGCTGCTGTTGACCGCCCGAGAGCTGCTGCGGAAAGTGGTTACGACGGTGCGCAATCTGCATCTGTTCGAGAGTATCGTCGACTTTCTTCTTCCGCTCACGCGCAGGAAGACCCAGATACAACAGCGGCAGCTCGACGTTTTCAAACACCGTCAACTCATCGATCAAATTGAAGCTCTGAAACACGAAACCAATATTCGCTTTGCGCAGATTGGCACGCTGCCGCTCGGTAAATCGCGACACCTCGTGGTCGAGAAAATGGTATTGACCGTCGCTGGGATTGTCGAGCAGGCCGACGATATTCAGCAATGTCGATTTGCCGCATCCGGACGGACCCATGATGGCAACAAACTCGCCGTTCTTGATTTCAAAATTGACATTGTCCAGCGCGGTCGTTTCGACCTCCTCGGTCGTGTAGGTTTTCTTCAGATTGATACTGCGAATCATGTGGGTTCTCCTCGGTTAGTCTTTTTTTAGTATGAGTTTTTCAATATCGCCGTACGTGTCGTAGCTGGATGTGATCACTTTCTCTCCGGGATACAGCCCATCCAGCACCTCGAACATCTGCGGATTCTGACGGCCGAGTTTGATCGTTCGGCGAATCGCAAAGTCGCCCGACGGATCGACGACATAAATCCACTGGCCGCCCGACTTCTGGTAAAATCCCCCGCGCGGAACGAGCACCGCTTCCTGTTGTTCCCCGAGTTCCAGGCGAACCTGCAGGGTCTGTCCGCGGCGGAGTTCCCTGGGCACATCATTTCCAAACTCCATGTCCACCTGGAATCGCCCGTTGTTCACTTGCGGATACACTTTCTTGATGAGAAGTGGATACGTCTTGCCAGCCAGATCGAACTGACCGGTTTGGCCGATCTCGATGCGCGTGATGTAATGCTCGTCGATCTCCGCGCGAACTTTGAAGCCGTCGAGGACATCGATCTGACCCAGACGATCACCGGGCCGCTTGCTCTCGCCCAGTTCGGCGTTGCGCGCAGTCAACTGGCCGCTGAGCGGCGCTCGAATCGTCAGATTGTCCAGGCTCTCCTTGATGATCCCGAGATTCGTCTGGAGACGCATGATGCTGCTCTCCAGAGACTGGATCTGGACATCCCGCAACATCGAGTCCTGCCGAATCGTCTCGATCAGAAGTTCATACCGCTTCGACGTGTAATCGAAATCGTCTTTCGCATCTTCATACTCCTGGAGCGAAGTCAATTTCTGATCGAGTAGGCCCTTCTGAATTTCCAATCGTCTACGATGCCGACGAATCTGATTGTCCAGTTCGATCAGGTCGCTCTTGTTCCGAATCTTGGCCTGTTCGAAAGCCAGACGCGTATTCCGCAGGTTATTCACCTGCTCGAATAACTGCGCTTCGCGGAACATGACTTCAGATTGCAGATTGGTGTTCGTGAGTCGGAGGATTTCATCTCCCTTTTTGACAAATGCGCCTTCCTCCAGGAAGAGCCTGTCGACCCGTCCTCCCTCGAGCGCATCCAGGTAGATCGTCTTGATCGGTTGGATCGTGCCCGTCACGGGAATGAATTCTTGAAACGGCCCTGTCGAAACCGTGGAGACAGTCAGCTTCTCAGACTCGACATTGAGCCGTGTGGATGTATCTCCGAAAAGAAGGTTATAGAACACAAATAAGAAGAAGAGCGTGCCTCCGGCGACCATGATGATCTTACGCGGCGGCCATTTCTTTTTCTCAATTTTCTTATCCATGCTTTTTTCTCGTCCTCCAGATTACAGGAAAATACCCTTCGCGCACCTGCCCACAAATCAAGACTCATACCAAATCATAAGCTATTATGATTTTAGCATTTACAGCGATGATTCAGACATTATCCATGTCCACATCCGAACGTCGATGTTCGGAATCGGACAGTTTCTGCTTGAGGATGGATAGAATATCGAGTACGTTCACTGCATGTTGCCAGAGAATACGTCGATCCTGATCGTCGATGACGACGATGACGTCCTGCTTGCGGCAAGACTGCTCCTCAAGCAATACGCAACCACCGTCCTCACGGAATCCAATCCGGAAAAAATCCCGGAACTCCTGAACCAGAACAATTTCGACGTTATTCTTCTCGATATGAATTTCACGCGCGATGTGAGTAGCGGAACCGAAGGCTTTCATTGGCTCGGTCGCATTCTTGAAATCAGTCCCGATGCTGTGGTGGTGATGATCACGGCCTATGGGGACGTCGACGTCGCGGTGCGGACGATCAAATCCGGAGCAACGGATTTTATCCTGAAGCCCTGGCAAAATGAGAAACTGCTGGCCACATTGAAATCTGCGGTCGAGTTGCATCGTCTGAAGAAACACGCGGCCTCCGTGACGACCCGTGAACAGATCCTTCGGCAGGACGTGGACAAACCCTTCGATGATTTTATCGGCGTGTCCGACGTCATGCGACAAGTCTTCTCGACAATCCGCAAAGTCGCGCGGACCGACGCCAACGTCCTGATTCTGGGTTCCAATGGAACCGGCAAGGAACTCGTAGCGCGTGCGCTCCATCGCGAGTCCGCGCGACGCGACGGCCCCTTCATCAAAGTCGATCTGGGTTCGATCGCCGAGTCACTTTTGGAAAGCGAACTCTTCGGCCATGTGAAGGGTGCCTTCACCGATGCGCGCCAGGATCGGGCCGGTCGATTCGAGATTGCCGATGGAGGCACGCTCTTCCTGGACGAGATTGGCAATCTCTCTCTCTCTGCGCAGGCGAAATTCCTCACCGCTTTGCAAAACCGCTCCGTGACTCGAGTTGGATCCAACAAACCCATCGCCGTCGACATTCGCCTGATCTGCGCAACCAATGTTCCGCTCATCGACCGGGTGCGGGAAAAACAGTTTCGTGAGGACCTTCTGTATCGAATCAACACGGTCGAGATCGCCCTGCCGCCGCTTACAGAAAGAAAAGAAGACATTCCCCTGCTCCTCCGGCACTATCTGGACATCTATGCGGACAAGTATCAGAAATCGCACATTCGGCTGAGCGAGCAAACCCTTCACCGCCTTGCGCAGTATGCGTGGCCCGGCAACGTCCGGGAACTCCAGCACGCGGCCGAGCGCGCCGTCATTATGAGCGATTCTGACGAATTGCAAGCCGGGGATTTTCTGCCCTCTCGCTCGACCCAACGGGAGGCCGTGGAACTTAGTGAATTGAATCTGGAGGAAATTGAGAAATTGCTGATTCGGAAGGCGCTGGAAAAACACGATGGGAACATCAGTCATGCCGCACGCGAACTCGGCCTGACGCGCGCCTCGTTGTACCGGCGTCTGGAAAAATATGGTCTTTAAGAATTTCCGTCTTCAAGTCATTCTTCGCCTGACTCTGCTCGTCGGCAGTGTGTTGATTCTGCTGGTTCTGACGCAGTCTACCAGGTTGTACATGACCTTTGTACTCATTGGACTGGCAATCGTGTACCAGATCGTCGGTCTCATTCACTACGTCGAAAAAACGAATCGGGACACGCTGCGTTTTCTTGACGCCATCCGCTACTCCGACTTTACACAGACATTCACCTCTCAGGGTATGGGACGCTCATTTGATCAACTCAAACGGTCCTTCAACACTGTGATGGACGATTTCCGAAAGGCGCGCTCCGAGAAAGAGGAACATGCGCGGTATCTCCAGACGGTGGTCCAGCACATCGGCATCGGCTTGCTGGTGTACGATCGTCAATTTCAGATTCAACTCTCGAACAATGCGTTCCTGAAACTTTTCTATCAATCCCTGCATGGCCGGACGCTCCGTCATCTGGACGACCTTCAGGCCGTGGGAGTGGAATTGGTGAACGTACTGAAAGAAATCAGAAGCGGAGATCGGCGACTGATCAAGATGACAGTCGACGATGAGTGGCTTCAATTGGCCATCCGCGCGACCGAATTCCGACTGCGGGATACCTCCTACACGTTGGTGTCCATCCAAAACATTCAGACGGAATTGGAAGAGCGCGAGATGGAAGCCTGGCAAAACTTGATCCGTGTCCTGACGCACGAAATCATGAACAGTGTCACACCCATCCGCTCGCTGGCGGCAACCGTCGATCAGATGTTAACGAAGACTCTTCCTCCCATGCCGGGGGAAACAGCAAAGGACCTACGCGACGCCCTGCAAACCATCCAGAACCGCAGCGATGGACTCATCAAGTTTGTTCAGACCTACCGCAATCTGACACGCTTACCCGTTCCCAATTTCCGCATCGTCCGTGTGGACGAACTCCTTCGACGAACGGAAAACCTGCTCAAAGAGCGATTGGAAAGAGGCCGCATCCGCTGGAGGTGTGTCATCGAACCACAGACGCTGGAGGTCACCGCAGATCCGGATCTGATCGAACAGGTTCTGATTAATCTCGCGATTAACTCGTGTCAGGCGCTGGAAGCAACCGCCCAACCCCGTTTGGAGATCCGCGCCCGAACGGACGCGCAGGGCCGAGTCATCATCCAGGTATCTGATAACGGGCCCGGCATCATCGACGAGGCCATGCAAAAAATATTCGTACCGTTTTTTACGACAAAACCCAATGGGTCCGGAATTGGTCTCAGTCTGTCGCGACAGATCATGCGTTTGCACCGCGGTAATTTGACCGTACAATCCAGACCCGACGTGGAAACGATCTTCACATTGCGATTTTGACATGCTTCACCCGTGCCTTCTCCGGCCACACAGCATCGTCGTCGTCGGAGGTTCCAACGATGTGCACAAACCCGGTGGAAAGGTTCTCAAGAATCTGATCGAGGGAGGCTTTGACGGAACACTCCATGTCATAAACCCAAAGGAACGGCTTGTTCAGAATCTCCCTAGTCATCCATCCGTTACCGCGTTGCCCCGGGTGGACCTGGCCATTCTCGCAATCCAGGCGTCCCGTGTCCCTGCCGCCATTCGGGAGTTGATCGACCGTGGCGTGAGCGCCTTCATCATTCTATCTGCCGGATTTGGCGAACTCGGACCCGAGGGGAAGCGAATGGAAAAGGAAATTGTCGGTCTGGTAGACTCATGTGGTGGAACACTCATCGGCCCTAATTCCATCGGCGTATTGACACCGCACTATCGCGGAGTCTTCACCGAACCCATCCCAAAGCTCCATCCTCGTGGTTGCGATCTGATTTCGAGTTCCGGCGCCACCGCTGTATTCATTCTGGAAGCTGGCATAGCCAAGGGCCTTCAGTTTGCGAGTGTCTTTTCGGTTGGCAACAGTGCACAGATCGGCGTGGAGGAAATTCTTGAGCATATGGATTTGACCTATGACTCTGAAGAATACGCCCCCGTAAAACTACTGTACATCGAATCCATCCGTGATCCCCGAAAACTATTGCGGCATGCCGCTTCCCTGAGAAGAAAGGGCTGTCGGATCGCGGGGGTCAAGGCGGGGGTTTCCGAAGCGGGCAGTCGTGCCGCGTCTTCTCATACCGGTGCACTCGCCAGTCCGGATGTGTTCGTGGATGCCCTGTTCCGCAAAGCCGGAATCGTGCGATGCGAAGGACGGGAGGAACTCATCGCAGTGGCGTGTGTGTTGGCAAACAAACCGTTGACGGGCAGGCGATTTGCCGTGATTACGCATGCCGGCGGACCGGGTGTACTATTGACGGACGCACTGGCTAAAGGAGGGTTCGAGATTCCACCCATTCTGCGCGCCGACGAATTGCTTGCACGCTTGCTCCCCGGATCTTCCGTAGCCAATCCGATTGACTTCCTCGCAACCGGAACGGCAGAACATTTGCGTGAGATTATCGAACATGTTGCTCGGACGCAAAACATCGATGCCTTGGCGGTCATTTTCGGGACGCCGGGACTCGTGCCGGTCTTCGATGCGTATCGCGTATTGAAGAATGCGATGGCGACATTGGAAAAACCGATTTTTTCTGTACTGCCGTCGCCGTTGACCGCAAGGGAAGAGGTCTCGGAGTTCATCGCCTCGGGCCACTCGTTCTTCACGGATGAAGTGATTCTGGCTCGTGCTCTTGCCAGCGTTGCGGCGACTCCCCTTCCTGCGGCTGAAGTTCTGGAGACCGCAATCGCCGACGTGGCCGACGCTCGGTGCATACACGCGAGTACGGTCGATGGTTACCTCAACTCCGAAGACGCCAACGCCTTACTCGACTCCGTCGGCATTCCCCGCGTTGCGCACGCCCGCGTCGACAGCGAAGTGGAATTGCTCCCCGCGGCCGCACAGCTCGGCTATCCGTTGGTATTGAAAGCAACAGGGGTCCTGCACAAGACCGATGCGGGGGCCGTCGCACTCGACATCCGGACCGAAACCGAACTGCGAACGGCATACCGTCGCGTCCGGCAATTGCCCGGAGTGACCGGTTTCGTATTGCAACCGATGATCGGGGGCATCGAGTTGTATTGCGGAGCCAAATGGGCAAAGGGATTTGGACACGTGGTCTTGTTCGGCGTGGGCGGCATCTACGTCGAGCAGATTCGCGATGCGGCAGTTGCGCTGGCTCCCCTGACGCAAGACGAAGCGCATGCGCTGATTCGTTCGATCCGGGCGTACCCGATTCTTGCGGGTGCACGAGGGAAGAAGCCGGTGGATGAATCACAACTCGCGGATGTGATCTACCGCGTCAGTGAACTTCTCCGCTCGGCGCCATGGATAGTGGAAATGGACATCAACCCCCTCTTTGCGGACGGTACAAATATTCTTGCAACGGATGTTCGAGTCCGATCAGCTATGCCGTAGCAGGAACAACTCTCGAACAAGGTGGGTGGAAAGACGAGCTAGATGAGATTAATGAACAAAAAACATGATGGCGACGGCTGTCGCCAACATCAGAGCCATAATCACCAGGCACTTCGGATGATAACCTTTTTCGCACAGCATCCCTGTCTCTTCTCCTTGTGTGAAAATAATTCGCCTTGTTGAACGCAAAAATGCAGAATTGAGACTAAGAAATCCGTGACTTATATCACACAATGAGGCAGGATTCATAAACACGCAACAAGACTTACGTACTCCTACGGGTTTCGAAGGCCCCAAGGAGATGCGAGCACGACAGAACTTACGTAGATTTACTCACTAAGAATCCTGGAGGATGCCATGCGACTTCAATTCTGCGGCGCCGCACGCTCAGTAACAGGTTCACGTCATCTCTTGACGATCGGAGGCAAGAGGATTCTCCTGGACTGCGGACTGTTCCAAGGTCACAGGGCGGACACATTTGACCGCAACAAGACTTTTCCCTTTGATCCGGCGTCCGTGGACGCCATGATTTTGTCACATGCGCACATTGACCACAGTGGCAATATTCCGAACCTGGTCAAGCAGGGTTTCAAGGGAAATATATTCTGCTCGGCGCCGACGTTTGACTTGTGTACCGTGATGTTGCAAGACTCAGCGTTCATCCAGGAACGCGACGCGGACTATCTCAACAAACGTTTAACCCGGAAACAACTGCCGCTTATTGAACCGCTGTATCGTGTCGCAGACGCTCAGAATTGCCTCAGCCAGTTCGTGTCACTGGGATACAACCGCCCGTTTGAGGCGCTGCCCGGAATCCGTGCGACCTTCTTCAATGCCGGCCACATGTTGGGATCGGCCATGGTCTTAATGGAATTTCGAGAGGGCTCTCGCACGGTACGCCTTGGTTTCACGGGCGACCTGGGTCGCAAGAATTTGCCGATCATTGAGGATCCGGATCAGTTGCGGAATGTTGACTTCCTGATCAGCGAGAGCACGTACGGCAACAAGGAACATGACCCGGCGAAGGAAATCCAAACAGACCTGGTCCGCGTCTTACATGAAAGCGCGCAAAAGAACGGCAAGATCATCATTCCCGCCTTCAGCGTCGAACGAACCCAGGAAGTGATTTACCATCTGAATGCTCTATACGAATCGCGACTCGTTCCCGCGATTCCCGTTTTTGTCGACAGTCCCCTGTCCGTGAATGTGACCGAAGTTTTCAAGCGACATCCGACCTACTGGGATCGCGATGCGTCGCGCCTCCTGGCAAAAGGTGACAATCCCTTTGTCTTTCCCGCCCTGCATTACATAGCGAGTGTGGAAGAATCCAAGAGCCTCAATGATCGTACAGAGCCTTGCATCATCATAGCCGCCTCCGGCATGTGCGAAGCCGGCCGCATCCTGCATCATCTGGCAAACAACATCGAAGATTCGCGCAACACCATCCTCATCGTAGGATTCATGGCGGAACACACTCTGGGAAGGCGGCTGGTCGACAAGGCCGAGAAAGTGAAAATATTAGGAGAGGAGTATACCGTCAGAGCTGACGTTGTGAAACTGAATGCGTTCAGTGGTCATGCAGACAAGAAAGACCTTCTCGGTTTTGTGCAACGGGTTGGACGACCTCAGGGAATCTTCCTGGTTCACGGCGAACCTCAGCAGAGCGAACCTTTCGCGGCCGCCCTTCGCACCGACGGACACAAGCATGTTGTTATTCCGGCGCTCAATGAAATCGTGGATGTCTGACGCGCTATCTGCTCAACAACCGCGGCAACGCTTTCTGCACGGCCTGGGCGTAACTCATTTCCCTGCGCATCAGGGCGTCGATGAGAGTGGCCATTTCACCGGACAGCGCGTCGTCCTGAAAACGCATGTGAATCCAGCCTTCGATTTCCTGTAGTAACCGGTGTCGGACTCGCTCGCGCCGCCTGGTGTCCAAATTTCCGTCCATCTCCAGATGGCGCTGATGCAATCGAATCTGGTCGACCAGTTCGTCCAAACCGCTGTCCGCACTGGCGACGGTCGCCACCACGGGCGGAATCCACTTCTGAGCCGCGCGCAACTGGATCGCGGAAGTAATGTCCTGCCGCATCTGGTCGGCCTGAGCCCGATCAGACTTGTTTACCACAAAGATGTCGGCAATTTCCATCAGTCCAGCCTTCAGAGCCTGGACACCGTCGCCGGATTCAGGCACCAGCGCGACGACGACGGTATCGGCATGTCGCACGATGTCAATTTCCGACTGCCCCACCCCAACCGTTTCCAACAAAATCGTCGAATATCCGGCAGCCTCCAAAATGTCCGCGAGGTCGTACGAGGTGCGGGTCATGCCACCCAGCGAGTCACGGGAGGCGATACTGCGAATAAAGACATCGTTTCCGACATCCGCCATCCGGATCCGATCACCCAAGACGGCTCCGCCGCTGAAGGGACTCGTCGGGTCGACGGCCAGCACGCCCACGCGCGAAGAGACGTTGAGTCTCTTGGCCAAGCCGTTGACAAGCGTGCTCTTGCCAGCGCCCGGAGGCCCGGTGATTCCGATGCGAACCGATGAGTGTGCGGAGGCGGCCAGGAGATCCGACGGATCCTCGAGAATCCGATTCTCGATCAGGGTCAGGACCTTCGCCAACGTGCGACGGGAAACACGCCCGCGGCCGGCCTCTTCCCGAAACCGACCCACCCAGTCTGCGGCGGCGGTCATGTCAACCGCTGTGGTCGGGGAACTTCTGATAAACTTCGATCAGAATTTTTTGCAGAGAACCGCTGCTCTTGACCTTGTGCTTCTCTGAAATTCTCCGATGCAGATTGGATACGACCGTGCCGACGAATCTCGCTTTCTCCGGATCGGACAGAGGTCTCTTGTCCATTTCCTGCAACGTCATCTTCAGACTTCCCTCAGCGTCGCGGACGCTCTCCCGAATGAAATTCAATGCGGATTCCACATCCAGATTCTGGGCAACAGCGCTCACCGCTTCCGCCCATGCGTGAAAAATCGTTTCCTGTCTTTCCGAACCTTTCATAAAACCTCACGGATTAGGACGTCAACTTACGCTCCGCACGAATCCTTTTCAAGTCCTCGATGGTTTGGAGGCCACGAGCCAAATCACTCGCGCCACCTCCAGCAGTTGAAAAAACGGGATCGTAAGCCAATGATACCATCGGGCGTGACGGATCAGAAAGAGAAAATTGCTGTACGTCCGCAACCGCACCTTGCGCCAGTTGAATTGCCCCCCTGTCGCCGCCGAAATCTTGTGCCAGACTTTTGCCGTGGGAACAAAGAGAATTTCAAACCCAGCCTGCCGAGCGCGCATGCAAAAGTCGGTATCCTCCGAATACAACGGATACCGCTCGTCCAGAAGTCCGATCCTCCGAACAACGTCCTGTCGAATCAGCATCGCACAACCGGTCACGGCGTCGCAGGATTCAATCGCGTGATACTGTCCGCGGTCTTTTTGTCGAATTCCCCGATGACGACTGATGCCCCGTCCCAGCCGCACCTCCGTTCCGGCAAACCAGATTTGATCACGAGGTTCAAAATAGTAGATCAAAGGGCCGGCCAGTCCACACGACGGTCTGGCTTCCGCCGCTTCCACGAGCCTGTCCAATGCATCCGGCGCGATGGTCGTGTCGTTATTCAACAACAACACGTACTCGGCATCGGCGCTGAGACGGATTCCGACGTTGTTTCCTCCGGCAAAGCCGCGATTGCGCTCCTGAACGTGCAGTTGGATTCTTCCCGTATTCAGGTCGGAAGAAAATTCACGTCGAATCGCAGGCACGCTATCGTCCTGGGAAGCGTTGTCAATGATCAGGATGCGCGGCCGGGGGTAGGTCAATTGCTGCAACGATCGAATGCAGTCGAGCGTCAGGTCTCGACCGTTGTAAGAGAGAACCACGATCGTAACAGAAGGAACACTCACGCGTGAGAAGATTTCAGCACATAGGTTTTCGGAAGAATGATCGTGAACGTCGATCCTTTTTCTTCGTGACTCACAACTTCAATCCGTCCGCCGTGCAGATCCACAATATGTCGGGCCAGCGATAGTCCGATGCCGGCGCCTTCGACTTCCCTGGTGCTGCTTTGGTCCACCTGGTAGAACTTCTCGAAAATCCGCTCGACATTGCGCGCGGCAATTCCCCGACCGGAGTCTTCGACCGCAATTCGAATCGATTCCATTTCCTCGTAGCAGTGCAATTCGACTCGTCCGTCAAAGGCTGTGAATTTAATGGCATTTTCGATCAGGTGCCCCACAGCGTCGGTCAATCGGTCCGCATCGACATGGACGACTTGCGACGTTTCGGTGCGGATGTTGTACGACAAACGACGTTCGCCCGCCAGGAATCGATATTCATCAAAGGCTTTGGTGACTAATTCGTCCACCCGAATTTCCCGCTTCTGCAGAACGACGCCGCCGTATTCCATTTCTGCGAGGGCGATGAGATCGTTGATCAGATCCCCCAGCCGTTTGCTCTCTCCGATAATGACCTCGACGAACTTTCGTTGCATCTCCGGGTCCTGATCGTCCGCTTCCTTCATCAGACTGCTAAAACCCTGAATCGAGTGGATCGGCGTACGCAATTCGTGAGAGATCGTCGACAGAAAATTGGATTTCAAATCGCGTACTTCTTTTCGGGCGCGGTAGCCCCAGGTGACGACTTCCCGAAACAGATTATTGGTGTCGCGCAGCCGCTTGGTCAACACCTGAGATAAACGCAAGAGCAAGGTGTGCCCCAACTCGAGATTCTCCGATATGAGTTCATGAAACGCCTCCCGTGACAAGAACAACAGTTTGCCATCGGATACAGCCTGCGCACCGGCGGACCTCACCTCCTCGTCCAGCAGCGCCATTTCCCCAAAGAAATTGCCCGGCTTCAGGATGGCCACGGCTTGTTGCCGATCGTCGTCACCGGCAACGCGCTTGAATATCTTGATGGCTCCTTCTGCGATCACAAACATCCCGTTGGCCTCGCGCGCGCTGTCATCAAAAATAATCTCCCCAGCGCTCATTGATTTGACCGAAAAACGCGGTGCGATCGTCTTCATATACGCATCGGAAATGTCACGGAACAGATGAGACGACTGAAGTACCTGAATTATCTCCTGCATAAACACCCCTATATAAGTAATTTCAGACCTTCTTGGCCTGCGATGACAACGAGCCCTTCCTGATTCTTACATTCTTCGTACAGATTCGCCAAATCCGCATCGTCATAATCCGGATGATAATGATACAAGACTAGCTTCCTGACATTCGCTCGCCGCGCCAATTCCACCGCCGTTTCGACACTGGAATGACCGCTTCCCGGCTGATAATCCGATTTACGAAAATGAGTATCGTGAATGAGAACGGACGCGTCTCGAGCGAACGCGATGGCCTCGTCGGGAATGCCATTGGGATATTCGACGTCGGTCATGTAGACAAAGGATTTGGCGCCTTCCTCCACACGATACACCTGCGTGTGGATGCCGCCGTGAGGCATTGACGACCATTTGACCGGCGCACCTTCCACCGTGTCCCCTGTCAGTTCATGAATCTCCACCGTTGCAGGAAAATTGCTCATGCTGCAGATCGGCGAATACACGGTCGCCACCTGACCTTCCAATGCATCCGCCAGGCTTACACCGGGTCGACCGCAACCATAGATGGAAATCCGATTGCCCGGAATGAAAATGGGAACAAAAAAAGGAATTCCCTGAATGTGATCCCAATGTGTATGACTCAGAAAAATGGAGATCGACCCTTGCCCTTTCCCCAACGGAGTCGTCATCATCTTCTTCGCCAGATTGCAGATACCTGTGCCCGCGTCAAAAACGAGATGCCTGCCGTCCGATGTGGTGAGCAACACACAGGAGGTGTTGCCGCCAAACTCATTTGTCGACGGACCCGGCACCGGCGTCGATCCGCGCACACCATACAACGTAATCTCCATCAGATATGGATCTCCTGTCCTTCCGCAGACACTTCGATACGGATCGCTTCGGATCGGTACTTCGACAGGTAATATTGTCGCAACTGATCCAGTTGGTCGTCCGACATACTCGGCGCGTGATGGAAGAAATACAGCGCTCGCACGCCGGCCTCCCGGCAAAGACCGATCCCGTGCTCGGGCGTGCTGTGTCCCCAGTGTGGATTTCGGCGATATTCTTCCAATCGAAAGAACGTATCGTACACCATCGCGTCGGCTCCGGAAATTCCTGATAGCAGGTGCGACTGAAGTTCTCGCAATTTCTTCTTCGCCGTCTCGTCCGGACTTTCTGGTGTGGCAATAAAGTCGGAGCCGATCAGAATGTCCTCAAACGGCGCCGTATCGGTGATGTAGGCAAATGATTTTCCGGCTTCTTCGATGCGGTAACCCACCGCAATATTGGGGTGATTCAATTGAACCGGATGAATCGTGGCGGACCCGATTTTAAATGATATTCCAATTTCCACTTCATGGAAGTTCAGCGAAGATCTCATGTCGTCGAGCCCTCTTGGAAAATACTGCGGATTGTGCTGAAAGGAGAAGATTTCTTTCAAAGGCGCCTGATCGAAATGACGGGCCCAAACGTCCAGGCGATTGCCTGCAACATACGCCGGTTTGAAGTGAGGAAATCCCTGTATGTGATCCCAATGCGTGTGCGTGATGAGAAGGTGCGCGGACGCCCTGCCGGTCGAAAAGCCATTGGTCATCAGCGACTTGCCCAACGACCGAATCCCCGATCCGGCATCTAGAATAATCAGCGTCCCGTCATCAAGCCGGACTTCAAGGCATGACGTATTGCCACCGTACTTATTCGTCTGGGGTCCAGGCACCGGATACGATCCGCGAACACCCCAAAATCTTATCTTCATAAGTAATTATTTTACAACAACTTAGGATAAGAATTCAATAGATTCTCTTAAGTATAGAATAATGCCAAAGAGAATGCAAGGATTTTAAGTGCAATGAAAACAGCAGCAGAGGTAGGATTAGGGTGTCAGGTACCGATGACCCCCGTGAGGGGACTGGAAGCGGTGGCGTACAGTTTCTTGGAAATTCGCCCCGCTTCAAAGGCGAGTCGTCCGGCCTCAACTGCCAGACGCATCGCTGTGGCCATCTTGATCGGATCTTTGGCCCCGGCTATGGCCGTGTTCATCAGGATGCCATCACAACCCAACTCCATCGCCACGGCCGCGTCCGAAGGCGTGCCGACACCTGCATCGACGATGACCGGTAGTTTCGATTGTTCGAGAATGATCATCAGATTGTACGGATTCCGGATGCCCAGCCCGCTCCCGATCGGCGCCGCCAAAGGCATCACGGCCGCACAACCCAGGTCTTCCAGTTTCTTGCAGATGATAGGATCATCGATGCAGTACGGCAAGACGGTGAAACCATCTTTCACCAGAATCTTCGCCGCTTCCAGCAATTGTTCATTATCGGGAAACAACGTTTTCGGATCGCCCAGAACTTCGAGTTTCACGAGATTCGAACCGAGGGCCTCCCGCGCCAGCTGACAGGTCAGCACCGCGTCCTTGGCGGTGTAACATCCAGCGGTATTTGGCAGCAAGGTGTATTTCTTCCCTATGTGATCGAGCAATCCCTTGTCGTTTGGGTTATTCAAATCTACGCGTCGGATCGCCACGGTGATCATCTGGGCGCCGCTTGCCTCAATGGCGGCACGAGTCTGATCATAATCCTTGTATTTGCCCGTCCCGATGATGAGGCGCGATGAGAATTCGAATTTTCCCAACTGTAGCATGTTCACCCGCCTTGCACTGCCCGGATGATTTCGACCTCGTCCCCTTCCTTGACTCGTGCCGAATCCAATTCTTCTCGCGGCGTGACACGGGAATTCAGAGCGACGGCAACGCCATCCGTCTGCGTCATCTTCAACTCGGAAAGCAGTTCCTTCAGCGCCATCTCGCGCTCGATGACTCTTTCCTCACCGTTGATCCTGATCTTCATGCGGTCTTTTCAAGTTCTGCGCCAGTTTCTTTGGCCTCTCCGGACGCCGTTACGACGGACGCCACGGCCGATCGTTCAATTTCAACTTTCACATTATCGGCTATCTTCACGACCACCGTCTTCTCTTTGGTCATCTGCACCGTCCCGTGCAGGCCGCCGACCGTCACGATCTTATCGCCTTTGCCCACCGCAGCGATCATCTTCTCGCGCTCTTGTTGCTTCTTCTTCTGCGGTCGTATCATGAAAAAATAGAACACGACAATAATCAAAATAAACGGAAGAAAACCGGCAATCGGATTGGATTGCTGTCCCGAACTTCCCATCCACATCATCAACATCGTACTCAACACAGACTCCTGTTTTTTGTTCGCGTGAACTTACAAACTTTCAATTTTATCTCCAAATGATGCGCGGGCGGTCTCCAGCAGCCATTCATGCAAATGGCCGTTCGAACCGATCACATGACCGCGGTACAGAAAATCCGGTCCGCCGTTGAAGCGGGTGATCCGGCCGCCCGCCTCCTCGATCATCAATGCGCCCGCCGCAATGTCCCAGGGACTCAGATTCAATTCCCAGAACCCATCCACACGACCTGCGGCCAAATAGCACAGGTCCAACGCGGCCGATCCGGGTCTGCGAATGCCCGACACCTGTGACATCAGACTACGAAACATGGCCAGGTATTCGTCCACGCCGTCGAGATTTCGGAATGGAAATCCTGTCGCGAGCAGACAGCGGGCACGGTCCTGCGCGCGAGACACCCGGATGGCCCTGTCGTTCAGAAACGCGCCAGCGCCTCTTTCGGCCACAAACAATTCCTTCCTCAGTGGCTCGTAGACCACGCCGATCTGCAACTGCCCATGGGCCTCCAGTGCGATGCTCACCGCAAACATGGGCAGACCGTGGATGAAATTGGTCGTCCCATCGAGCGGATCGATGATCCAACGATACGGGCTTTCCGCGCGCGCCCCGGATTCTTCCGCCAAAATCGCATGATCGGGAAAGGCGCGCAGAATGTGACGAATAACCGTTTCCTCCGACCGATGATCCACGTCGGTCACAAAGTCGAGGTGCCGCTTCACGTCGATTCTCGCAACGCGGCCATAGCCTTCGAGGATCACTCTTCCGGCCTGCAAGGCCGCGCCGATCGCGACGGATCGGGCGTGACGGGACAGGTCAGTCATTACTGGGATTTGGAGAGCTTCTGGAGTTCGGTGATACGCTGACGGGCAAACCGGCCGTATTCGCTATTCGCGCCGTGTTTCTTGATAATCTCTTCGTACATCTGTATGGCTTCCGGTAGTTTGTTCAGCCGGGCGTAACACTCGGCGGCCTGTCCTTTGGCGGCCGTAGCCCAGTCAAACTTCACCCCCAACGCCAGATATGGAATGCGGAGGTATTCCAGCAGAGCTTGTTCGAAATTCCCCATGGCAAAATACGTCTCTCCGATGTGGAATTGGATTTCGGCTTCATCCTCTCCAGATGCCACCTTGATCAAGTCCTTGAAATATTCGATGGCACGATCATACGCTTTCAGATTTTTGTGCATCACTCCGATATCGATGCGCTTCGAGAAAATATCTGCCGGATCCGAGTCTGAATATTTTTCCAGATAGTCCTGGACGAGCAAGAGAGCATTTTCGTAGTATCCCGCGGTTTTGTACACCTTGATCAGAAAATCCGTGCCGATGCGTGCGTCCGTTCGAGCGATCTTCGGGTGTTGCAAGGCCGTCTTCGAAGCTTCAATCGCAGTCTGAACCTGTTCCAGTTGAAATGCCTCCAGGGCCAAACGCAAATACACGCGGGGAATCATCTCACTGTCCGGATATTTCCTGGGAATCTCCTGCAGGAGATCAAAACCCTCCTTGCTCTTGCCTTCCTTGAAACGGATCACGGCCATCTCAAACAACGCCTCCGCGGCGACACCGTTGTTCTTGTAGTCCTCGACCAGCTTCTGATATGTCTTGAACGCCAGATCGTATTTGAGTTTTTCATACTGGTAATAGCGACCCAACTCGAATTGCATTTCTCCCAGGGCATTCATGTAGAGGACACGAACCGCTTTTTCCTTTTCGTATTTCTTGTCAAACGCCTTCTCCAGCGGAGTGGTCTGTTGGATCAGACCCAATCGGTACGCGCACACGACCACACGGGAATCAAAGATCAACTGCTGCGATACGTCCTTCGAGCGGGCGGCCAGCGTTTCAAACGCTGTTCGAGCTTCTTTGTACTTTCCTGACTCAAAATGAATCTCGGCAATCCGAATCAGTCCCTTCGTTGCCAGATCAGTTTCTGGATACACTTCATTGAGATAGCCGTAATAGCGTACCGCATTCTTTCGGTCAAATTTCTGCTCGTACATCGTTCCCAGCGCCATGAGGGCCTCGGCAGCAAACTCACCCTTCCGGTCCGGGAAGAGATAATTCTCATAGTACTCGATCGCACGGGACAGGTTGCTCATTTGCTGATACGAGAAGGCAATCTTGTAATCCACCGGGTTGTGAAGCATGCGCTGGCCAGCCACCACATCCACATCTGAAAAATCTCCCAGACGCAGACGCAAACCCCGCTCGTATGCCGCGATGGCCCGCTCCCAGTTTCTCGCAAGGAGATAGGTATTGCCAATCCCCTGCGACGCACTATCCGCATACTGGGAATAGGAATAATGAGCGATCAACTCTTCGTACGACGCGACGGCGGTCTTGTATTCGCCTTTGTCCTCGAAATATCTTCCGTTCATGAATTTGGCGCGGGCAACAAATTTTCCTCTCGGAAAGGCGCCCAGGTACTGCTGGAGTGCGCTCGCGAAGGCAGATTTGTCACCGGATAGATACAGACACAACGCCCTGAAGAAATAGGCTCCATCCGCGTACCGGCTGGAGGAATGCTGGCGAATGATTTCTTCGTAACACGACAGGGCGTCTGGAAACGACGGAATGGAGTCCTTGCCCTTCTGAGAAGAACTCTTCGCCGCCGACCGATATTCACGCAACTGCATCATCGCCTGGCCCAACTCGAAGAGCATTTCATCTCGCGACGCGCTGGTTGGGTATCGCTCCAGCAGGCCGGTGAAATACGCCTTCGCCTTGATCGCTCGCTCCCCCTCGTCCGACACATCCCGCAACGTTCGGTGTACGATCCGAAGCGCCGCCACGTCGGCGTAACGTCCTCCGGTCAATAACCGGTACTGCTGGATTGCGCTATCGGTCCACGTTTGCTCCGTGGGAAATTTCTGCGCCAGTCGATCGTAGCACAGTGCGGCGTAATACCACGCATCGTCCCGGAGCACGCGATCCTCCGTCGAGGCGGCCACTCTCTGAAAGATCCCGGCCGCTTTCGAGTAGTCCTTGATCTGATCAAAGAACAACCGCGCGTACGCAAACGTCACCTGATCCTTCGGCCGGTCTTCGATCAGACTGCCCATCAAGTGCACCATGTTCTGCAGCGTCTGCGAACCCGTCTCCGGATAATACAGATGGATGAATTCCAACTCCGCCTCGGCCTCGTCAATCCAATCGCTGCCGGGATAACTCAGGCGAAACTGTCTCAGGATCGCAAGCGCTTCGGGTAGTTGACCGTTTTCCCGATAGGCTCTGGCCAAAAGCAACTCCGTACGGTCTTTCCACAGGCTGGCCGGATGATTCTTTAACAAATCCTGAAACGTGAGAATGGACTCCTGGTAGTCTTTCACATCCTCCAACAAGATCGTGCCCCGCTGGAGCAGGGCGCGGTCCCCTTTGGCATGCCGCGGGAAAACTCGTATGAAGTGATCGTAGGCGGCCACCGCTTCCCGGTGCCGCTTGAGCTTCTGAAAATTCTGCGCCAACTTGAGATAGGCCAGCGACACGTAGGATGGACTGCCGGAACCGCTCTCGGCGATTTTCGACAACTCGTCGTTTGCGATTTTCAGATTATTCACGGCTTCGTGGGTGAGCGCAATCTTGAAACGGGCTTCCACAATTCCCGCGGAGTCCGGCCCTTCCTGGACCGCGGCCCGGTAGGCCTCCCCGGCCTTGTTGTACAATGCAGACGCAAAATAGCTGTCTCCGATTTCGATGGTTGCACGCTGCTTCAGAGAGTCCGACGCGGACGACAGTCTCACAACGGATTCAAACGAAGTCCTCGCGCCTTCAAAATTCTTCTCCCGTGCCAGGATCAGACCGATTTCATACAAGGCATACCGATTCATCTTGGTCTTCGAATACCGCTCAGCAATGCGCTCATAGCCCTGCCGGGCTTCATCCGATTTGCCACGCGACTCCATGAGCCGGGACCGCTCAAAAATGGCGGTCGCGATGAGTTCGGGATCCTTTGCTTTCTCGGTCACACTGAGCAACTCGATCAGCGCCTGATTGAAATTGTCTTCCCGGATGAAAATCTGCGCCAACTTCAGTCGCGCGACATGCACCTCTGGGATGTTTGGTCGGTCCGCGATGAATTTCTGCAGTTTGTCTTTCGCGCTTCGACTGTCCCCTGCCTTCAGAAAGTACTCGCTCGCCAGCAGGACGGAAGAGTTGGCGATCGTGGCGTCGGGATAGAAGGTCGAGATACTGGACAAGGCATTGGCCGCGGCGGCAAAATCATTTAACGCGGCATGGCACTCCGCCACCTTCAACCAGGCGTCCGGCGCTCGTTTGTCTTTGGGATGATCGATGGCAAGAAACTGGAATTCGCGACGGGCATTGTCGTACAGCTGGGTGCTGTAGTACGACATGCCAGCATAGAATCGCGCATCCGGGATCCGCGCATCGGAGGGATAATTTCGAACAAAACGGGAAAACTCCTGCGCCGCCAGAGGATACAGTTTATCCTCATACAACTTCCGGGCGTACAGAAAGTCGGTGTCGGAATTGCTGATTTGCGCCGAGGCGGGCAGCGCGAGAAGAAGGATCCACGCACCGGGTATCAAATGTCTCATCGGACCATCAAGTTTGCAAATTTGACCATCAGTTTGCGTTCGCTTCCATCTTCGAAACGAATCGTGACTTTTTGTTTGTCTCCCGTTCCTTCGGAGGAAACGATTTCGCCGCTGCCAAATGTCGCGTGGACAATGCGGTGACCCACTTGGACTCCCGGATGCATTCGCTCCGCCGTCTCATCGGAGGACGGACTTCGACGGGTCCTCCGAACGGCCGGCCTGGACATTTCCCCATCGTCCCATGCTCTGCGACCGCGCTTCTCCCACTGCAAGACTTCTCTGGGCATCTCGGCGATAAATCGCGATGGCTCCGTAGAATAAATGGAATTGAAGCGCATGCGACGGCGGGCAAACGTTACGAACAAATGGGCTTTCGCCCGCGTGGCGCTCACGTAGAAGAGCCGCCTCTCTTCTTCCAACTCGCGCTCACTTTCTGTCGCCTTCTCCAAGGGAAACAAATTCTCTTCGACGCCGGCCACAAAGACGACCGGAAACTCCAGTCCTTTCGAACTGTGGATCGTCATCAGCGTGACCGCGTTCTGTTGGTCGTCGACCTGGTCAATATCGCTGACCAGCGCAACTTCCTTTAGAAATGCATCCAGAG
The DNA here is from genome assembly GCA_964602985.1 of uncultured Bacteroidota bacterium. Classification (GTDB taxonomy): domain Bacteria; phylum CLD3; class CLD3; order SB21; family SB21; genus CAYZJB01. The sequence continues at coordinate 194,823 of CAZRTJ010000002.1, read as the reverse complement.
GGGTTTCGCCTTCGGTCTGCGGTTCAAATCGAACGGCGAATTCGCTGATTGCGTTGACGAACTCCACGATGTTCGCGTAGCGGCTAATCGATTCCACCGTATTTTCCTGCTTGTACATTCGCAGGAATCCGACTTCCTCGACGAGAATGCGCACCCATTCGCTGAAGGACAACGATACTTGCAATTCCATATACTTCCGCATCTGCGCGTGGAATCGCTCCACGCTTTGGATCGTGCGCTCCTGCAGAACCCCCGCACCCAGCGTTCGCACCTGGCCCATCACGTCAAACAAAGACTGACCGGTCGCGTCCGCAAACACATCCAGACGCTCCAACGTGGTCTTGCCGATCCCCCGCGGAGGAGAATTGACAATTCGCTTCAGACTGATGGTATCCGATGGATTGGCGATCACGCGTAGATACGCGAGCAGGTCCTTGATTTCCTTTCGTTCATAGAATCGCACTCCGCCGACAATCACGTACGGCACGGCGGCCTCGCGAAGGGCGTCTTCCATCACACGGGACTGTGCGTTCGTCCGATACAACACGGCAAAATCGCCAAACCGTCGCTTCTCTTTCATGATCCGGTCCGCGATCGCCTCCACAATGGTCGATGCCTCCGTGCGATCGTCGTCGCACTCCACGACGGTGACGGGAGACCCGCCCGGCTGGACGGTCCACAGCGTTTTGTCCTTCCGTAACTGATTGTTCCGTACAACCTCGTTGGCGACCCGCAGGATATTCTGCGTCGATCGATAATTCTGTTCCAACTTGAAGGTCTTTGTCCCGGGGTAGTCCTTTTCGAAGTTCAGAATATTCCCGATATCGGCTTGTCGCCAGCCATAAATCGACTGGTCGTCGTCCCCCACGACGCAGATATTCTTGTGCTTGTCCGCGAGCATCCGTATGACCAAATATTGGGCCCGGTTGGTGTCTTGGTACTCGTCGATGTGGATGTAGCGAAATTGATCCCGATAGAATTCGAGCACGTCCGGATGGTTGCGGAAGAGGTCAATGGTCTTCACGATCAGATCGTCAAAATCAAAGGCGTTGGCGCGTCGGAGCCGCTTCTCGTACTCCTCATACACCATCGCCGCTTTTTCTTCCAGCGGATGATCGGCCTGTTCTTTCAGCTGCGATGGCGAGTGAAACTGATTCTTACAGCGACTGATGGTGCCGCGAATCACCGTGGGAGAATACATTTCCTGTGAGATACTCAAAAACTCCATCACGATTTTGATCAAACTCAGTTGGTCTTCTGCATCATAGATCGTGTAGTGCCTGGAGTAGCCGATCTTGTCCGCCTCCATGCGAAGAATTCGTCCAAAAATGGAATGAAAGGTGCCGATCCAGATCTTCTGACTGTCCCGTCCGACGTGCCGGTCGATACGCTCCCGCATTTCGTTCGCAGCTTTATTGGTGAACGTAACGGCCAGGATGGTATACGGACTGACTTTTCGTTCCGCAACGAGATAGGCAATCCGTCGTGTCAGCACGTTGGTCTTCCCGCTCCCGGCACCGGCCAGGATCAACACCGGACCTTCGGTCTGCGCAACCGCCGCACGTTGCGCGTCATTGAGAGACGCCAAGAGTTCGTGGTGCAAAAACAATGGAGTATGATTTGTCTGCATAAGAGGCGGGCTAATGTAATCGTCGACCCTCTGAAATGCAAGCAACCCGGGAAATTCAAAATCGAAGTATCGGTGAGGCTGCAAAAGCGGAGCTCGGACTACCTCAGGACGAGCACCTTGGTGGTTCGTTTCTGTCCAGGCGCACGCAGAACTGCGATGTACACTCCGTTTCGGACTTTTTCGCCCGCACCGTTACGCCCATCCCATGCGACGGTTTCATTGGGAACACCTGTCTGAATGGAGTTCGCATCCAGGGAAATGACAAGGCGACCACTCAGGGTGTAGATGTCCACCTTGGCCGGCTGATCGGTCAGAGGTAAGAAGACGAAACGCGTGGTGGGCCGTGTCTGATTGCCAAACGGATTTGGATAATTGAAGAACTCCTGTCCTGCGTCATTGGCATCCAGGATCCGCAGAGGTTCCGTTTGGAAATCCGGGTCGCCGTTTGGAATGCGACGGCGTTGCGGGTCAAAAACGCCGAGCGGTTGGAAGTTTCCACCGGGCGCCAAATTGTAGCGCGCCGCAAGAGAATCATAATCGTACGCATCCACTCCTCTGAGTACGAGCCGGAAGTTGGACGTGCGCGAACTCGGCGCGTTCGAGTTCATAAACAACGAGAACGTCACGGTATCCTGCTCTCCCTTGGAGGTGAGAATACCGTACGTCAAATCGTTCGTCGTCCCACGGGACTTCGACAGGAATTCGCTTCTCGAAATTTCCACGACCGCCGAATCGACGCTGGAGATCGACGCTCCGACTTGACGCCCACGGGAGTGCACGGCGATCGACTGGATGTATTGATCCCACGGAATCGTGGTCGGCTGGCCGCTTTGCGGATCCACTTCCTCGACGTAGAAGATGAACCGCTGTGTCAGAATTTCGTTCGTGTTTTCAGCGGGTCCAAAGTTTTCGAGTTTGAAGACCAGCACGCTGTCCACCTGTTTACCCGTGTACACGGCGCGGCGCGTCGTGTCCTTGGTGGTCGCCACGCGACTGATCTGCAGAGACTTCGCCTCGGTTGCGATCGGAACCTTTGTACTCGGCAGTCCGATGAATGCGTTCCGCTGGGTGTTGACGTCGAGCGGAACTGTCGATCCAAAGTCAAACACCAGCGATGTGGACGCCACGGTATCCGGAGCCGTGACGAACCATTCGACCACGTTGTCGCCCGTCGACAGGTTGTACAGACTGTCCGTGACGAGCCGGGCCGTGAAGGCACGGCCACCCACTGTCAGGGACGAGGTCCGCAAGCGCAACGACCCCGCGCCTGCGGTGCGAGCAACGCCTGAATTTTGTACCGTGGCACGGATCAGGACGCTCTGACCGGAGGAGATGAATCCATCGCGAGCGTTGGCCGGCTCCAGAATTTGCGCCTCGACTTCCAACTGAGTACGTCGCTGTACCACGACGTCGAGGGTTTGATTGACCGGTGAAACCGCCGAACCGGTGTTGTTTTCGTCCTCTCCCCGTACGGTCACCGTAAAGGTTCCGTTTTCCTGAGTGGTCACAATCGTATCCGGTGCCGTCACCGTCCAGACCACAAACGTGTCCTGATCTCCGATCGATCGTGTCAGCGAATCGCCCTGCGCCAACAGGTAGGCGGAATTCGGCAGTTGAAGCTGTGCGCTCCGCAGTGTCAACGCCGATATTTGATCGAACGATGCACGGACCGTGAAGACTTGTCCCGTTGAAACCGTATCGCGGCCGCCGGGTAATGTGACTGTCAGATTGGAAATGATCGCCTTCTGCACCACGATGATCTCGAGGGTATCCACGGGATTGATCACGTGCACGGCCGAGCCAGAATTGCCATCGACAGGAACCGTCGTCATATTCACGGTCAACTTCGCCGCAGCCGCCAGCACAGTCGCCAACGCGGCGGACGATTCGATCTGGCCGCCACCCACGCGGATCGATCCGAGATTTCTCCATAAACCATCACCCCCCGCGGACGGGAAATTCGGCAGAGCAGGCGCAGTCAAACGCCAGTGAATGGAATCGCCAACGGTAAATGTTTGAGTAAGCGGATCGGGACCGGGCACGAAGCCTGCGGGATTCAGGGTTAATTGACCCGTCGTAGTACTCGCCTGTCCCAAATTGGTCACGACCGCTGTCACAGTCAAAGGCTGATCCGTGGAAACGGTGTCGTCTTTCGCACCGACTGGAGCCGACACAAAGAATTGCACAGCGAGGTCAGCGCGACGGACGACGTGAATCACTCGATTCAGCGAATTGCCCGTTCGCACCGATCCGGTGGTTGTGTCCTCGCCCACCGCTTGGACGGACAGCGTAAACGAACCCACGCTGTCCTTAATCGAAAATACCCGCCACGACACGAGGTTGGTGTCCGAGAGATTCGGAATGACTTCCTGCGCAAGACTGTCTGTCGTCGAGAATTCAGCGGGCAGCGTCAGGACGTAACGGATTCCGGTCAAACGTGACATGCTGGTCAGTTGGGCCGTCACGGTGTATTGCTGGAAGGTTGAAATCGTATCATCTGTCGCGCCGGACGGTGCGGTGACGGTAAGGGCAAGACCGGTGAGCAAACCTACCTTGCGGGTACGGATACGCACCGAATCGACAACATTGGCCACCGCGCTCTTCAGCCCGTTGTTCAGATCGCGCGGGAAGAGCACCGACCCTGTGTCCAGGATACCGCGAATGCCGTAGAACCCAGCCGTCGAGTCGTAGCTCCGCAGCGTGATACCGGTGACTTGATTCAATTTCACCCACACGGACGAATCCTTGACGCCGACGCCGCTCGGGAAGCTAAATGGGAAAGACGGGGCAATACTGAGCTGCACCAGGGCAGAATCCGCCGACAAGGATGCGCCGCCGATATTGCTCATCGTGACGAATACCCGGAACAACGCGGAGTCGGAAACCACCAGGTTCAGCGAATCCGAGGAACCCACGAATACATCGAGACGAATCCTGGCGGAATCCTGAACGGTCAGTGTCCTCGTGTTCCCGGCGATCGGGTCGCTGATCGCCAGCGTATCCCCGAGCGTCCTGCCATACGCGCTGTCGATGGTAATGGAATACGTCTCGACACCGGCAGTCGCACGCGTCGCGAAGAACGGCGTCACCAGGATCACCGAGTCATCGGCGGCCAACGTTCCGGTCGCGGTGTAGGCCAATCCGCCGCCATCGCTTGCAAAACGAACGCGGAAGAAGGTCGTGTCGTCGCCTGCGTTATAGATGGTACCCCGCACACGAGCTTGCTGGGCGACGTTGATGAACGGATCGTTGAACACGGAATCCACGACCGTGCGGATCACTTGAACATTGCCGGCACGAATCACGCGGATGGAGTCGTCGTCCAATCGCTGCGACACCGTTACCTGCGCAACGTCGTTCTTGTCAATTCCCCGGAGACGACTGGAGACATAATGCGACCCCAGGGCGGCCGCCGAACGGATTCGATAATATTGCGTAAAGGAAACCGCCGACCCGCCCGCGAGCGTGTCCGGTTTGTCTCCGCTGAGGAAAACCCAATCCGAAGTCACGTTGTTGCCCAGATTCGCGAACGAGTCTGTGACCGTAATCGTTGTCGCGGTCACCTCTCCGGTGTTTCGCGCATAATACCGCACGGCGATGGAATCCTGTCCTCTCACCGCCAGCGTCGGCGTGATCTTCACCGAGTCGACGATCAGCGCGGCAGGTTGCAGTACGCGGACCGTGTCCAGCAGACTGTTCCCGAAAGTGAATTTCAGCGTATCAAAATCGACCGACGCAGAATCGAAAATCGTTCCCCACAGGAAGATTCGAATGCTGTCGTTCGCCGACGGATACCGTCCCGCGTCCACGTCCACCGTATCCATGGCAAAAAATATCTGGGACAATCCATTGACGGCGATCGTGCGGTTGACTGTTGTATCGAGAGTCGCCTGATAGATTCGACCACTGCCGGTGTTGGTCAGTCGGATGTAGGTCGAGTCGCCGTTGAGCGTGAGTGGGAAATTGCCCGTATTGCGGAACGTCGCGCGGAACCCGACGATCTGATTCCTGGTGACCGGCCGCGGCTGCAACGTACCGGCTTCATACACGGCGTTGGCGTCGAAGTCCAGCGTGGTCATATTATAATACACCGTGTCCGGGTTCGCCGGGAATGACGCGAACGTCGGCACGGCGCGAACCTGATTGAATCCTACGTCGGTACCCGTCTTGTACGAAGCCGAGACCCTGCCTTGCGCATCGGTCACGACCGGCATCGCGGTCAATAACGTACCGCCATTACTTGCCGCGATCACGCTGTACGTCACGCTCGTGTCCTTCACGGGATTGCCATACAGATCCAGCACCGTCGTGGTCAAGACACGCGTATTGCCGACACGTGTATTCGGAATCACCACGATCGTGTCTGCAAACCGGTGGGCCGCCGCGTGACGCACTGTCAGCGTCGGGCTATTGATCTCGGTGCCCAACGAGGCCGTCGCTTTGATCTGCAGGAATCCCGTCGCCACGGTATCTACGGCGCTGAACAGCGCCTGGCCGTTTGTCAATGGCAGATTCCCGGAGAGCGGCGTGTATTGGATCGAAGTGCTTCCGGTTGCCGATAGTTGAATTGTTTGGGTCGAATTGCGTGTTGGATTACCGTATTGATCAAATGCCTGAAGCAATACATTCTCCGACGTTCCTGCCGTCCAGGCGGAATTAACCGTCATGGTCATGTACGAAATTCCCTGATGCAACGACCGGACGGTGAAGATCACGCTGTCGTCCGACGTGGACATCAGTTTGGCCGTCACGGTGTACGTATCGACCAGTGTATTTGTGAACAGGCGCATGGAAGCAAATCCGTCAGTGTTGCTGGAGGCGACGGTATCCGTGGTCACCCGGGAGGAGTCGTTGAAACCACCGGCACCGGCGACGACGCGGAAGCGCACGGAGTCCTCGCTCGCAGGGAGTCCGTTCGCATCCAGCACCCGGACTTGCAAATCGACAAAGTTGTACACCAGAACCGAGTCCTGAAGAGGCGATGCGGCAAGCACCGTATCCGCAGGCGCAGCGGTCACTGTCACAAACGCAGTGGCGGTATTGCTGACGACCAGCGAGTCGTTGGAAACATCCGTCCCCTCCACGCGAACGGCAAAATTGGCCACACCGCTGCTGTCCGTGCGGAATCGCCATTCAAACTTCGCCGAATCGCCCGCGGCCAGGTCCACTGCGGACGGTGACGGTCCGAAATACCGGAACGGAATGGTCGTGCCTGTAACAGTCAACGTCGACGGATTGGGAGCCAGACCGCGAATCTCCGATCCGCCCGTGTTGCGAACCTTCATACGCACAATGAAGGAATCCAAATTCGATATCGTGGTTGTCAACGTGCCGTTTATCCGATAGACATCCAGGCTGTCAATCACGGCCAGTGAACCGCGCAGGATTTTCACGCTGTCGTTGACGGTGATGAATCCGCTCAGACTTTCGCCTGCCGCAATTCCCTGATAACGAAGTCGTGGATAATACACCGAGTCTTCGCGCAACGCAATAATCACGGAGTTGAAGCGGAGCGTTCGCGTATTCCCCGCGGCCAGGTACAACGTGTCCGGTAAATTGACCTTCTGCGAGTCGATGTCCAGGAACGCGAGTTCGGTGGACGCATCAAAAACGAAGTCCGATCCGCCCGTATTCTGAATGTCTGCCGTCCAGCGAACGACCGATCCGTTGTTGACGGTGTCCGGATCCACGGAATCCAGCACATAGGACAGCACGGGAGGCGTCAGAATCTCCACGCTGTCCACGCGAACCCGGCCGGTATCGACCACAACGCGGTTACTATTATTGTCACGACCATGCGCGTGCGCGTAGATCCGTGCAAAGCCGGTCGGAGCTGTGGCGCCCACGTCGACGGTGTACGAATACACGACGCTGTCTCCGCCACCCAGCGTCTGCGTGCCGACGGGAACGATCTGCGTGTCCGCAAAATCCGTCGTATTCAGAGTCGCTCCGTAGAAGAACACCAGCGCCACACTGTCGATCGTCCCGATCGCCTCGCCGCTGTTCCGGATCCGGACCGTAACGGGAATATTCTGCCGACCCCGCAAGACCGTCGTGGGCGAAACCATCACGGTGTCCACGGAGAGCGCAGTCGGAAATTGCACCAGCCAGGAGTCGTTCGTCGCCGCGGCGGAGTCATAGAAGGAAGCGCCAGAGAGAACATCCGTTCCTACAATCACGGCGTCGATGGTAGCCCTGCCCGTGTCGGCCAGAGCGTCTATGTTTACGCGGAAATCAAACGTCTTGATGACGCCTGCATTCAGCGTATCACTCACATCGGAGTACGGCGTGACATCAAAGTCGGTCGTGTTGGCAGTCATCGTCTCATCAAAGAACAACAGGCGGATGCTGTCCAGCCTTCCGACGGAGGCCCCGAGATTCCGTACGGTGACACGGACGAGCACGCTATCCTGATCCCGACTGACGGTCAGCGGCAGTGTTGTGACGGAATTCAACGACATCTGGGTCGAAGTCAATATTCTCAGCGTATCCAAACCGGTCGCCCGGACACTGACGGCGTTGCCCGTCAGAAGATCCACGCCACTTGCCTCCGCCCCAAGAGAATCGAGTCCGATGGAGGAATTCGGCCGTACTGTCGCGCTGAAGTTATACGTCAGCGATTCATACCCGTAGATTGTATCGGGCAGGACCTGTGACAACGTCGTATCGTAGAGGCCTTGCTTGAATACGACGAGCACATCTGACAAGCGGGCGGGCGCCCCCCCCGAGTTCTTCAAGGTCACATTGACGGCGATGCCCGACTGACCCAGCGTCACAGTGTCGTTGGCGGGCGTCGTCACCGAGGTCACCCACAATCGCGCGCGGCTGCGTGCAAAAACCGAATCGGTCTTGACTGCATTCGGAACCACAATGACCGTATTGCTGTTGGCGTCTCGCGCCCCGATGACGCCATCGAGGACAATGCTGCCGGTGTCGGCGGATGCGGAGAGATTCGTATAGAAATTCAGCAGCTGTGTACCCCCACCGGCAAGTGTCACAGGCAGTGAAGGTAATCCGAACGTGGAATACCCGGAAGCAGCGGAACCGCCGCGCCGGAAATTCAGGCGTATACTGTCGATGATGGCGTCCGCCTGCGCAGCATTCGTGATGCGCACTTGAATGGCCAGCGAATCTTCACCCTGCGCGCTGGTATCGGACGCCACGTACACCGAATCAAAGACAAGGGATGCAAGGCTGATGGCTGACTGCACGACCAGACTGTCCAAGCCCGGTGTTCCGACGCTGAGCGTCGTGTCGAACACGCCACCGTTCTCCAAACCTCGCAAAACGAGCGCGCCGCGATACACGCCGGAGGCCAGCGCCAACGCCTTGGAGGCAAATGTCAATACGGTCGTGTCCCCGCCACCGGTCACGCCTTGCGACTGGAAGAGGAAAGTGCTATCCGCGCCGAATTTCAGATACGACTGCGTGCGATCCAGATTCACACTGGCCGCAGAGTCATTGACAATCGAAATCACGTACGACGCCGACTGTCCGACGGAGATCGTGTCCGGAGCGAGCGTCCCCACGAGGTATCGCAGACTGGCGCCCGACTGCACGGTCAGCGAGTCCACGGTCCCCGCGGCCGTGTCGCTAAACGTGAAAGCACCTGCCGTTCCGAGGTAGAATCCGTCGAAGACCGTGATACCGATCGGAGCCGACGGCAAAATCCGTATCGTGTCTCGAAGAATAGAAGTGGCGTTGGGTCCGATGATCGACGTAGCGACTGTCCCCACTCGCTGGAAGACTCCCGCGCGGTTCGCTTCCAAACCGTAATCCGTCGTCGTCAAATTGCCGACCGACGTATTGCGCACAGTAAGTTCCACGATGAGCGTATCGCCGCGGCTGAAAATCTTCGGCGCCGGGATCGTAATCGATACGAGTTCGACTGCAGAAATGGCCAACTCGTTTGGATTCGTCTCCAACGTCCCCGACAGAGAATCGACTGAACCGACGACTTTTCCGTGAACATCGATCTTCGGCGTGTATGTGGACCCCAAGAAGTTTACCGAAACCGTGTCGCCGATAAAATGGAGAGAGTCGGTTGTTCGTCCCGAGATCGAACTGTCCGGGTATTTCACATGGACGGCAAAGGTATTCACGCCGTCGGTGAACCGGAGTTGAGTCTGGTTGGTATCGAGCCGGATTTCATACGGGCCGTTGTTTCTCAGTGAAACGCGGAAGGTCACGACGGTGTCGCGTGCGATCTGATCCGGGAACAACGAAGAATCGACGTACACCAGGTTGTATAAGCGGAAATCGACAGACCCCGCGCCACTTTGGGCGTGGACCGTGACGCTATCGCCGGAACCGAGTTGCACCCGGATATCGGACAATCCCAGAGCATTCGTGAAAGACGAATCCGCCACTGGGAATCTGGCATTTCCAGACGTAATCGAGTATTTCACGGTCGCGTTATTCACCCGATTTCCAAAAATGTCTTCCGCGCGGGTGGTCAGAGACAAAAGACTGCCGTCGGCAATTCCTGTCATCGAATCTCCGGAGACCTTTGTCAGTGTCGCAACGGCACCTGAACTTGTCGTCGCGCCAAATTGGACCGTGTCGACATTGCGAATGAACGCCAGCAGGGTGTCGAGGCCGGTCAGGCGACGGACCTGCCAGATCGCCCGGGCATACCCGCCGGAATTGGTATAAACGGAATCGATATCGACAAACACCGACGGCGTATAAGGAAGAACATCGACGAGACCCGTTCCGCCGGCGAGCGCGCCGTTGTAAATTGTGCGCCACACGATCCGTGCGGACGTATCGGTGACCACGTTGCCAAAGAGATCAAATGCCCGTACGACAAGGGTGTCCGTCGCGATGCTTCCGACCTGCACCGACTGATTGTTGCCCTGCACCAATTGCAAGCTCGCGGCCGGGCGATGGCGAGCATACACGGTGTCCCGAATCACCGGATTCAATAATGCGGGGTTAGAGGCACGAAGAATGTACGTGCCAACTTTGGTACCGGAATGAAAGACGGCTGATGCAAACCCGCCAGCATCCGTCACGGTATCCAGCGTCGTGACGTAGACCCCCGGCGCGGAAATGAAGCCCACGCTGTCTGCTCCAACCGGTGAACTGAATACGGTGAAAGTGACCGTACGACCGGTGACCGGATTCGAGAATTCGTCTTCGACTTTGACGCGGAAGGTATCGGTCATTTGCGTGTTGATCAGTACGGTATCGGCAAGCGTCCCGACGCGCATCATGGAGTCCGTACCGGCGGCCAGCACCTGCGCAATGAAGCGAAGGGAATCACCGATGAAGGGAACGATGGCATACATGGTATCGGATGTCGTTGTCGTCGTACGCAACGTCCATTTGGTTCTGGCGATCCCATCGGTCATAGTCGTGCGTAGCGACGGGGCTGTGCTTCCGTTGCCAAGAGCGACAAATCGTACGGTCGACGTGTCCGAAACGGCATTGCCAAAACGATCGCGGACGATGACGGCAGAGGAATCAATCAGTTCGGCGCCCAGTTGACCGCTTTGCAGATTGCTGATACTGTCGGGATAAAATTCTGCCACAAACGGTGAGGCCGGACGAATCGTGAGCAGACCGGTGGAACCGGTTTTGGTGTTGTCAAAACGGCTGCTCACCGCCACGGTTACGTTTTCACGAACAGAGTCCCGAACCGTGGCGACGTGTTGTCCATTCGTTAGCGTGTTGAATACCGAGCTGACAAAGACGCGGGAACCGTTGAGTCCGGTCACACTGCCGGTCACATCGAGTCGTGTTTGTGTGGTGTCGTCGTCGAGTAAATTGCCATACACATCGTACGCCGACACGGTGACCGTGATGGCGGCTGCGGCGGTATCGGATGTCGTCGAGGGGACGATCGTGTAGTAGCTGAGCGCCCCAGCCTGAGTCGTGATCGTAAATTTCGCAGTGTCGCTGAGTGTCGCAAGGTATGCGTCTACCAGCGCTACGCCGGCCGTGGTCGGCGCGGTATACAACACGCCGGCATTGCCGAGCGCATCGGTCGTGTCGGTTGCTTGTGACAGCGTGCCAAAACCGGAATTGATTGCGAAGTGAATGACGCTGTCGGGAACGGCGTTCTTGAGGCTGTCGATCAAACGTACACGGAGTTGGATCGTCTGCAGGGGAGACAGCGTGTCGGCAGTCGTCGTGAGTTCGCGCAGGGAATCCGGCGCGCCGGAATTGATCGTAATCAAGCCGGTTTGGTCGGATAAGCTTAAGGATGGATACGTACCGGTGATCACGCCCGTTCCGGTCGCCAATTGTCGCAGGATGGTACTGTCAAGGAAGGATTCGCTTAGCGTCCCCACTCCTCCGCTCACGCTCCAGACCACATCCACATTCGATATGAAAT
>CAZRTJ010000002.1:0-182751 GCA_964602985.1 uncultured Bacteroidota bacterium | reverse complement strand
CTGTCCGCATCATACACCGCCGCATACAGGTTCAACGAGCTGTCGGCCGGCAGAACGATCGACTGGCCCCGATACCGCGCCCCGCCGTTACTGGAAGCGCTCCGTATCGAAATGAAACTGGAATCCCCAATCGTTACATACATCAATCCCGTCGTCACCGAGAATCCTGTCGTGTCCGCCCGAACCGCACCCTGGCCCACCCGACGCGGATTAAACACCGTGCTCGTGCCGGTGGCCGGCAACACCGTCCCGATATTCCCCTCTACCGTCCAGGTCGTGATCGTCACCGGTCGGATATAATTACTATCCCGATCATACCCCTCCGCATACAACGTCTTACTCATGTCCGTTGTCAGATTCGTCGTATCGATCCCCACTCCCGCTCCAGCCGCATCCTGGATCTGAACGTAATACAACGCCCCGTCCACAATCGTGTAATCACTGTCCGTCGTATCCACCAGTCCCTGATACCGAACGTAAATCCTTCCCACTCCGCCCGATGCCTTTGGATTATACACCACCGCGCTGCCCGTCTTCGGCGTCAGATTGCTGTCCAGCGTCCCCGTCGCATACCACGTCCCGAGCACATCCCCCACAAAATTCCCAAAACTATCATACCCCCCCACATACAACGTATCGTTCACATCCGCCGAAAGCGTCAGGCCACCGGCCGCCGGACCATCCCCGCCCACCCGCTTGATCCTCACCTGCGTTATGGTCGCCGTATTGGTCACCGTGATCGTCCCCGTCGTGTCCTCAAATCCTCCCGTATTGCTCGAATCGATCAGCGTCCCCACTCCCGGAACCCGCGGCTTGAACTTCACCACACTGCTGTCCGGCGCATACAAATACTCGATGTCCTGCACGCGCAGACCGCCCGTCACCCGGAACGTCCCCGCCGCATTCTGAATAAAATTCCCTCCGCTGTCAACCAGCGCCGTATACAACAGCACACTGTCCCCCACTCCCATCGTCAAACTCCCAAACACCGACCCTTGAGTCAGCGTATCGGTCCGGATCACCACAGACGCCCCGATCCCTGGCAATACCGTAATCACGCCACTGGAACCGCTAAACCCGCCCGAAGCACGCAACTGGCCCGAGCCCACCGTCTGCAACGTCAACACCACCGTCGTCCCCACACTCCCACTCAGCGTCCCGATCCCTCCGCTCACACTCCAATTACTACTCTGCAATCCAATGAAATTCCCCTCCCCGTCCCGCAGCACCGCATACGCCGTGATCGCGCTGTCCGCATCCGTCACCAAATCCGATACCTCTACTCCGCTCCCGTCTCCGGAAGTCTCCACTTGCAGAATCGCCGTATCTCCGGCAACGACGCTGATCGTTCCCGTCGTATCCCGCTTACTCCCCACCAAAGCGCGTATCCGGCCGCTCCCCGAAAGCGTCGGCGCATACACCAGCGCGCTCGATGAGGTATCGTTAAACACCAATCCCGGAGAACCCGATCCCATCGTATCCCACCACGCCGTCGCATCTCCGATATAGTTCCCGTCATCGTCATACACCGCCGCATACAGGCTCAACGCGCTGTCGGCTGGCAGAACGACCGACATCGTATCATACCGCGCGCCGCCGCCGCCGGATCCGGTGCGAATCACGACAAATCCACTGCTCGCCGTATCTCCACCGCTGACCGTGATCAGGCCCGTCTGATCGCTCCGCGCCCCATACACCGCCGTGATCACTCCGCTGCCCACATCCGTCAAATCCAAAATCGTACTGTCTTCGTTCGTCTCCCGCAGCGTCCCCACTCCTCCGCTCACGCTCCAGACCACATCCACATTCGATATGAAATTGCCCTTGTTGTCATACGCCGCCGCATACACCAGCACCGTATCATCGCTCGTCCGGGAGAGCGCTCCCACCGTCGCTCCACCCGAGCCCCGCGCATCCACGATCCGAACCTCCGCCGTATCTCCAGCCACCACCGTGATCAAGCCCGTCGTGTCTCTGCGTGTCCCCACCAGTGCGAAAATCCGGTCACTCCCCGCCGCCGTCGGCGCATACACCAGCGCGCTGGCCGAGGTATCGTTAAACACCAATCCCGTCCCCACATCCAGCGTGTCCCACCACGCCGCCGCATCCCCGATGTAATTACTGTCCGCATCATACACCGCCGCATACAGGTTCAACGAGCTGTCGGCCGGCAGAATGATCGCTAGTGTATCGTATCTTTGTCCTCCTCCATTCGGCGCCGAACGGATGACGATAAATCCACTGCCTGTCGTGTCGCCTGCCCCAATCGTCAACAAACCTGTGGAAGTCGAGATTCCATTCGTATCCGCCGTGACTGTGCCTGAGCCGACGCGATTCGCAAAAAACGTCACCGAGTCCGCAGGATTCGCAGGGCTGGTGTACCCGATGCCTCCGTTCACAGTCCAGTCAGCAAAATAATCTCTGAGATAATGCCCCTCGGCATCATATCCCGCGGCCACCATCCTCTTCACACTGTCCGTCGTCAATGACTGCGCCCCAATCGCCGAACCGCGATTCCCTGTCGAGTCTCTAATCACCAGCGAACTCAGCGAGCCTCCCAGTAGCCTGAGGCCGTAGCCACCATCTGTGGAACTACTGTATCCGCTAAACAGGGAAGAACCAAATTCCGATGAGTAATTATAGACCTGTCCCAGCGTTGTATCCGGAACGGTTTGAGCAAAGGAAATGATGATCGAGTCCCGCACGGCCAGTAAATCGGTATTGACCACCAGACTATCGCCCGTCGGATAGTAATACCATGTCGCAAACCCGGGACTCGTCGGACGAGAAGCGCTATTCGCAATGACGTAATTTCCACCATCCACCTGAATGCCCGTCACAGTCATATCACGATTCAGACCGTCCCGAATAACGAAATGATCGGAGCCGCCGAGATTGGTAGTATTGCCGGTAAACGATCGAATGCGGTACGTAAACGACTGCAACGCCTTCGGAGGCGTCAGTGTATCCGGTGAAATATCCGCGGTTGCAGCCGTCGCCTTTGTCCCGTGAAAAAGAACTGCATAATTTTCGGACAACGACGCCCAGTTCTTAGACACCCAGGTGCCGTCGGTACCTCCGCTGCCTTCCAGGCCAATTGTCGCTGAATGCCCACGCGAATTGGACGCGTCGCTCAAAGTCTGATACTGGAACTTGATCAAGTTGGACGTTTCAGATAGAATGACCTGAAAGGTCAGAAATTGACTGCCGATCGCTGGTCCGTCGACATTTTCCCAACTGACGACAAATTGCCTGTACGGAGAAGACCCAATCGTCTTGTAAGTAACCTTGTCAAAGGAACCGTTTGCGCTGGCCGACAGCGCATCCCAATAAGGCGCAACAAAGTTGTTTGGAGCCGCGGCCGCAGGCAGAAATACCGCGTTGGAACTGAAGCCAGTTGCTCCCAGCGCCACGAACGTAATAAAACCGTTCTCGCTGATCTCGACCGTCGAATAATCCGTACCGAAGTAGTTAAACGTGAAGCCGATCGCACGAAGATCCGAATTCCAATCCGCAACTGAATCGATCGTCACTCCTCCGGCGGTACTGACCCAGTTAAAATCCGTCCCTTCCGCAAACATGTATCCGTACGTTGCCGCGGGTCGCGTCCAGGTGATCAGACCGTTGGGATCGATATCGTTGCTTTCGCCGGAAAATTCACCCGCATAATTTCTGAACTCCAGAGTCCCGGATGCGGCGGCCTTGTGGACGTTGCCAAGGCCTCCCGTAATAGGTCCAAATTCAACATTCCGAATCACATGACTCTCGGAGTTCTCGATGCGTAAATATCGCCCCAAGGAACGTCCGTTGTCAAAAATTCCGTTACTGAGATTGCGAACCGCATCGATCGAACCGCCGGAGTTGATCCGGAATCCCGGTCGTGAGATATAGCTGACACGATAGTATTCAGCTTCGACAGTACCGTCGATGATCACATCGTAGTAGCCCGAACTTGTCCTGGTGAGGCTCGCAAGACTGGTTTCACTGGTCCCGACCAATTCCAGTCGTCCGCCGGTCGGCACATACACCACCGTACTGTCGCCGATTGTCAGCGTTTCGCCGCCATTCAGTCTCAGTGTCGACGCACAAACAAGAGTATCCTGCTCGTTGGATCCAAAAGACAAATTATGCCCGTTCAATGTACCGCTCTGAATTCGCAGGATACTTCGAACCGATGTGGCCGCACCAAAACTCGCAGTGCCCGTTCCCGCCATTACCAGACCCCCATACCCAGACCCTCCATAAGCAGGAATTGTCTGCCCGGCCCCCTCGAAGACCACAACGGACGCATCATCAAAACTGCCCGTGCTGAAACTCGACGGCGCTGTACCGCTCACGTAAAACGAGTCATTTGCAGACAACGTGAATGTGTTTGATCCACTGCCTGTGATCGTGAATGATTCTTGCCGGACGACCAGATTGGATTGAACCGTGAAATTGCCCAGAATAGTCAGATTGCTCGTGACGGTTTTGCGACCGGTTCCAGAGAAAACAACATGTCGGTAACTGCTTGCCAATGCAGAAATCGATTGATTGCCGCCGTTAAAAACAAAGGCGCTGTTGGCATTCAAGGTGACCGTTTCAAATGTTGTGGGCAGGTTAGCCGCGCCGCCGACATAGATAGAATCTCCGGACCCGACCGTCAGTGCGTTCTGACCGAGACCGTTCAGGGAAGCGGAGCCCAGATCGAGCGATACTCCCGCTTCCATGACCAGATTGCTATCCAGGCTGATGGTGGCGGACAAGACTTTCGTACCGCTCCCTCGGAACACGACCGTGGAGTAATTGGACGCCAGGCTGGGAATGGTCTGCGCCGCACCATCAAAAACAAATACACTCTGCGAATCGAGAACCAACGTCTCGAATGTCGTCGGCGCATTGTTAGCCCCGATTTTCAAACTGTCGATTCCGAGCGTCAGCGTATTCGCGCCGCCCGTCCCCGTGAGCAAGTTGCTCTGGAGATTGAAGATCAGTCCATTCTCGATCGACAAATTGCCGGAAACACTCGCCGCGCCCGTAAGGGTCTTCGTTCCGCTTCCGCGCAAGACCAGGTGCGGATATGAAAACGTCGGAACACTTTGATTCCCGCCGTCGTAAACCACCACGCTGGTGGCATCAAATGAGTATTCCTCGATCCCCGTCGGCGCACTTCCGCCGACAAAAACAGAGTCTCCTGCGCCGACCGAAAGCGTATCCGCGCCACTTAAACCCGTGAGCGCCTGTGAATTCAGATCGAAATGAATCCCCGTAGCGACACTGATCAATCGATTGAACGAAACGTCTCCAACCAGACTCTTCGTTCCCGACCCCGTCAGTTGCAAAATGTAAAACGTCGCCGCGGAAATATTCTGCGCCGCGCCATTTAGGTTGGCAATTCCAGTTCCCGATGTAAATGTCCCCGCGTTCGCAAAATGGCCGCCGACACGCAGGATGGACGAGGAATCAGTCATCGTAACCGTCGAACCGGACTCGATCGAGAGACTGTCCCCGATCGTCAAGAGAGTGTCAAGATTGAGTGTGGAACTCTCGATCAGACGAACCACTCGCGCCAACCCGGCCGTGAATCCATCCAGATCGACGGTGACGCCCCCGTCCAGGAGGACAGTGTCCGAAGATGTGGGCAGGGCATCGTTTGACCAGTTGGCGGCGTCGTTCCATTTCGTCGTGCTCGCGCCGCCGTCCCACCTCACCGTCTCCTGAGCCAACGCGCTCGACACTCCCGTCGAAAACAGAACCACGCTTGCAAACAATAGGAAATGCCTGTTCATCTCAGGGTACTACTTCCATGATCGGGTTTCCGGCACAGCGACGCAGTTGACTCAACGAACCTCCCACATATCCGCTCAGGGTATCCGTTCCGGCCAGTTGTGAGGCCTGGACAAGGAGCTTGACGACGATGCGGTCGTTGGATCGGAACTCCCCGTCGTACGCCTGCAGCACTATGCGTCGGCTGTCCGCATCAAAATACCAGGTAATCACGGACTCGCGAGGGGCTTCCGTTTTCTCATTTAACAACCATAATGCGGAACCATTCTTTTCGACGGATTTGACTACCGCCCGATCGACGGACCACGAAAAGTACACCGCCAGAGCCCGCGCCAGTCCTGCTTTTACGTCGAATCGGTATTCCACCTCGGCGGTGTTTCCCTTCACGAATCGCGCTGGAAAAATGGAGACTTCCGCCTCTGTCTGCCCGATCAGGGAAGCCGGAAACAGAAGAAGGAACAGGAGAAATTGACGGAGGCAGGTCATTCCACGAGGAAAACGTCGGTCGGTAAGTTCACGTGCGAGCCGTATCGAACAGTTCAACAGAAATTCCTACGTAATCTTGTTTACTATTTATAGGTCTCTGAAACGCAATCAGCCGAAGATCAGTACTACCGAATATAGAACAAAGGCGGCGCGATGGCAAGTAAGCTATTGAAAAAAATAGGCATGCGGGAATAGCTTTGGGAGTGTGTCTGTGGGAGTTATTTGAGAATGGCGCGAAGCAAGATCAGAAAGCCACGCCCGTCGTTTTCGGCCAGTTTCAGGTTCTTCTTTGCGCTCTCGTATCGATCGTTGATTTCGATCGCCGACTTGAAATCGTCAATTGCTTTGAGAAAGAAATTGCGACACTGAATGATATGCAGAATTCCCAGCGTGTTATGCAGGTCGGCGTACCGCGGATTGTGTTTGATCCGGTCGAACAGCATCTTCTCGTACCGCTCGATCATCTCGTCATTCTTCCCTTCTCCACCAAACATAAACTTCAGATAGAACAGATCCGTGATTTCCACGATACTGCGTTCTTTTTTCAACTGCTTCTTGATATCGGTCAGGAGAAAGGCCGCAACTTCATACTGTTTCAGCTGCAGGGACTTGAACACCCTCTGATAGGTCTGGACAGAATCGCCTCCGATAATCTCGAAGGCCGTCCGAACTTCTTCCATGAGCTTTGCTTGAAAGTCCGTCTCGGAATCCGGACTGCCGTTGACTTTCGCCCCTTTGATTCGATTCAACGCGCGATTGATATACGCTTCGTAGAACTTCGAATTCAGTTCGCAGGCTTTCTTGAAGCACTCCGCTGCTTGGCCGAACTGAGACAAATCGGAATACGCGACACCCAAATAATTATAAATGTCCGGGAAATTGGCGCTCTGCTGCATGGCGTTCTTCAACACTTCCAGAGCCTTTTGCGGATCATCGCTTTCCAGGTAGGCACGTCCAAGGTTGACATAGGCTTCGATCATCTTCGGTTCGTGATCGATGGCGGTCTGAAATTCATGGATCGCTTCCGGGATCAGATGCCAGGATAGAAACACCGATCCCATTTTGTTGTTGGAATACGGGTGTTTGACGGTCTTAATCTTGTCGGACATCTGAAACAACATCTCGATATCCGATGCCGTTTCGTGGTGCAGACTGTTCACGATCAGTTGAAGATCCGACGCATGAATATTGCTCGAGATCCCAAGCTCCTCAAAAGTGTATTCGAAAACGGTCAATACTTTGCCGTGTTCGTACACCTCGCACTTGACTACTTTCTTGTGCGTTACGCTCGCGGTCTGAACGTGGAACACCTTATTGCCAACGTGTACGTTGGTATTCAGACCTACATCAGCGGCTGTGGTCATTCGTCTCTCCGTATTTTGGCAGCATCGCTACCGGTTACACAACGACTGAACTCGCCCCATTCCCAACCCTGTTCTCGTGAGTTCCGCGTGTGACTTGGAGTCGACAGTAAGCCTGTATTACAAGAAGATGGGTATCAACGGTCGAAGATTCGAAACCCTCATGGTGAAACTGTAAGGTAGAGTCACGCATGCATGTTAGACGCCAGCGGCGCCCTCGTGGAATTTCGGTAATACGACCCCTGCTCTTCTCTCCTTGAAAGTCAAAGCAAGTGACGATATATTCAAGCGCATAAATATAGTCTCAACGCTACGCTTTGTCAACAATCTCCATGTTTTCACTCGCATCCCGATTGTCCATCTTGCCCGTTCACCTCTTTGCAGAAGTGGATCGACGCAAGCGCGAAGCGATTGCGTCCGGGAAGGATGTCATTGACCTCGGAGTCGGTGACCCCGATCTGCCTACGCCGCGTCCGATTTGTGACGCGCTGGCGCGAGCGCTGTCCAATCCGAAGAACCATCGATATCCCTATCAAGTCGGCTCGGAAATATTTCGCGGCAGCATCGCAAGGTTCCTGCACCGCCGCTACGGCCTACATGTGGATCCCTCTCGTCAGCTGGTACCGCTGATCGGCTCCAAGGAAGGAATCGCCCATTTCCCGCTGGCGTTTGTGAATCCAGGCGATGTGGTTCTCGGGCCGGATCCGTCCTATCCCGCGTACCTCACAGGAACGATTCTTTCTGGAGCCACGTACCACGCCCTGCCGCTGGAGAAGTCCCATCACTTTCGTATGCAGTTGAACACCGTTCCGCCGGACGTGCTTCAGCGAAGTCGGCTGATCTTTTTTAATTACCCCAACAACCCGACGACGGCTCCGGCAAGTCTGTCCGATTTTCAAGAAATCGCGTCGTTCGCGAAGCAACACAACATGATCGCGGCGCATGACGCTGCGTACCAGGAATTATACTTCGACGCGCCACCACCGTCGTTCTTGCAGGCATCCGGAGTGCACGGCAACGGCATAGAATTTCACTCCCTTTCGAAGACATTCAACATGACCGGATGGAGAGCCGGTTTCGCGGCGGGAGAAACGTCCCTGATCGCCGGCCTGAGTCGGATCAAATCCAATCTCGACACAGGACTTTTCCTGGCCATTCAGGAGGCCGCCGCGTTTGCTCTCGACCATGTGGAGGAACTGACAGCCCCTGCCCTGTCCACCTACCGCAAGCGACGCGACGTGGTCCTGGAGGCGCTCAGTCGAACTCCCCTGAAGGCGGACGTGCCGACCGCCACCATTTACGTCTGGGTGGAACTGCCGCAACATCTCGATTCGATGCAGTTTGCGCTTGAACTGCTGGACGAAAGGGGCGTGGTCGTCACGCCGGGCAGCGGTCTGGGCCAGTCCGCACGTTCGTATTTTCGAATCTCACTCACGGATACAGAACTCCGGTTGGAAGAAGCCATGCGACGCATCACAGATTTTTGCAGGAAGTGGTGATGGATAAGATCCGACTCACGCACATGATCTTCTATGCCCATCACGGACTGTTTGAGGAAGAGCGCAAACTCGGACAACGGTTTGAAATCGACGTCGAAATGGCTCTCGACTTTTCCCAGGCCGCCGCAGGGGACCGATTGGACCTGTCGGTCGACTACGAAAAAGTCTATCAATGCATTCAGAATGCCGTGACGGAAAAGAAATTCTACCTCATCGAAGCCGTCGCACAAAATGTCGCCAACCGCATCCTTGCGGATTTTTCTGTCGCGGAAGCCACTGTCCGTGTACGGAAGCCCAGTGTTCCGATCCGGGGCTCCCTGGATCACGTGGAAGTGGAGGTGACCCGTCGCCGCGGCTCGTAGCGTCATCCTCAGCCTGGGGTCCAATCAGGGAAACCGCAGAGAATTTCTGGAACGCGCGGTTCACGAGATTCGCCGGTCCGCTCACGTTCAAGTCATCTCCTCATTGTATGAAACCGAACCGATCGGACCAGTACACCAACCTGATTTTTACAACATCGCCGTGGACGTTCTGTCGACATCGGATCCCCGGTCATTCCACGACAAGATGATGCAAGTCGAAAGAAACATGGGCCGGACGAGAGAGATCCCCAACGGACCCCGTACGATCGACATTGATATCGTGTTGTTTGGGGATGAAATCTTTGAAGACCAGACGCTGCACATTCCGCACCCACGGTACCACCACCGCAATTTCGTTCTCCGCCCGTTGGCGGAGATCTGTCCGAACCGCCTGTGCCCAAGACTCGGACAAACCGTCTCCGAAATCCTGCAGAGATGTCCGGACCCCGCCCGCGTGATCTGTCTGGAGCGCAACTGGTACCGGGAGGAACAGCCGGCATGAGCGAGTCCGGAGACATCCGCTTCATCGCCATCGACGGCGTCCTGCGTCGAACAAACTGCTCGCTCGCCAAGGCGCTCTCAACCCAACTCAACGGCCGCGCCATCCTTGAAGAAAATGTCGTAGGTCCCTTTGTCGAAATGAACAGCGGCGATCCCGAAGACGTGGTCTTCAAGAAACACCTTCTGCGGCTGATCGATCGGTACCGGGTGCAACGACAAATCGTCCAAACAGAAATGTTTTACGACGCGGTCATTTCCGATTATCTCTTCTATTGCGACCGCATCCACGCGAACCTGCGGTTGCGCGAAGAAGACCGCGTTCTCTACGACGTTTTGATGAACCAAATGGAGCGGGAGCTTGCCATTCCCGACATGGTCATTTATCTTCAAACGAGCCCGGACCATCTCCTGCGAACGCTTCGAGAGAGTTACGGGATTTCAAAAGCACACTGGAACCGTCCGATGTTGGATGAAACCTACATTACGAATCTGGTCGATGAGTACAACCAGTTCTTCCTTCATTTCCGGTGGGCGCCCCTGCTGATCGTCAACGCCATGCAGTTTGATCCGGAAAACGCCCATCAGGTCGACCGCTTGATTCATCAGATGTCGCGTGTGACGGGCATTCGCTATTTCAACCCGACTCCGTGAAGGAGCCGCATGACCTCGCTCCAAGACATCCTGTCGGTCCGCACTCGCGAAGGTCAACTCTATCGCGTTCTGGATTCGGATTTCGTCGAATGTTTCGCTTGCGGCCACCGTTGCAAAATCCGATCGGGCCGGGACGGCATATGCAGAATCCGGAAGAATGTGAACCAGACTCTGATGGTGCCCGCGGGCTACGTCGCAGGGATTCAGCTCGATCCGATCGAAAAGAAACCGTTTTTCCATGCCTATCCGGGCACGCAGACCCTTTCGTTCGGAATGCTCGGCTGCGATCTGCACTGCGCCTATTGCCAAAATTGGATTACGTCCCAGGCGCTCAAGGACGACATCCTGAACGCGAATCTATCCGACATCACGGCGCAACAGATTGCGGATATCGCCAGGCGCCATCGCTCTCCCATCATCACCAGTACATACAATGAACCCCTGATTACCGCCGAATGGGCGGTCGATGTATTCGCCGCGGCCCGACCTCACGGTGTGACAGGTGCTTTCGTGTCCAATGGAAATGCCACGCCGGAAGTCCTGGAGTTTATCCGGCCGTATGTCGACTTCTACAAGGTCGATCTCAAGAGCTTTGATGATAAACAGTATCGCCACCTGGGCACAACGCTCCAGAACGTTCAGGACAGCATTCGCCGAATTTTCGACATGGGGTTTTGGCTGGAAGTTGTCACCTTGATCATTCCCGGCTTCAACGACTCGGACGTCGAGCTGCAAAACATCGCAGGATTCCTAAGCGATATCTCACCCGACATCCCCTGGCACGTCACGGCGTTTCATCCGGATTACAAAATGATGGATCACACGCACACACCCGCCGATACACTTGCGCGAGCGGCCGAAATCGCCGTTCGCTGTGGTGTGCATTTCGTATACGCCGGCAACTTACCAGGACGATCCGGAACGCTGGAGAACACCTATTGTCCGTCGTGCCATGCCCTGCTCGTGGAACGGATAGGCTTCCGCGTCCTCGCCAATCGTATCGTGAACGGCGCCTGCCCCCAATGCCAGGCGCCCATTCCGGGAGTCTGGTGATGCTCGATCACATCCCGGCGTACGAACTCATTCATTCAATTCAAAACGTCCACGGAGAAATTCTCCGACGCGATGAAAACGGAATCTGGCTTTGGAAAGGAGAGGAACGCCTTTGGATCGCGGCCGACGCGGAATGGGCGCCTTTCGTTCAATCGTGTCTGGCCGATAAGCGCATCACGCTGAGGGAAGTGAACACGTCGGAACGCACCGTGTTTCAGTTTTTCATCCCCGTTCTGGACGAGACGGGTACGGGTCGCATGGCACTGGTGTTTGAAAAAGACATGACCGAGGAAAAGAAGGCGGAACGACTTGCACTTCTGGAATTGGAGAACTTTGCACAGATTACCCGTCATTCACCGGACGCCATCGTCACGTTGGATGAACAGGGGTTGATCCGCTCATGGAACGTGGGCGCACAAACGCTGTTTGGCTACGGCCGCGAGGAGATGATCGGCCGTCCGGCACAGGATCTCTTCAGCACGGAGGCTCCGTTCCTGACAACGCTGCATTCCCTGCCCCACATGCTCGATTTAAAGGACATTATCAAAGATTCACACACGGTCTGTCGAACCTCCACCGGTGATACGCTGATTTGCGAACTGACACTGGCGCCGCTGCACGAGAGTGGAAACCTTCAATCGCTCCTCGTTTTACGCGACCGGACGGCCGAAGTCCACCTGGCCGAGAGCCGTCAGCGCAGCTTGGCCAATCTCGCCAAGATCAACGAGATGTCGGCTCTCATTCATCGTTCGCTCAATATCGAAGACATCATCGACATGATTCTCGTCGCGGCCACTGCGGGCCAGGGATTCCGTTTCAATCGCGCGTTTCTCATGTTGGTCAATTCCGATCGAACCCGTCTCGAAGGCAGAAAGGCCATCGGTCCCTCCGATCCCGAAGAAGCGGGCAGGCTCTGGAGCGAGCTTTCCCAAACGCAGGAGACACTCCAGGAAATTCTCCTGTCTTACGGAGCGGTTCAGGACGGAACGGACTACAAGGTCAACCAACTCATTGGCCAATTGTCCATTCCTTTGTCCGTCGATTCCGAAGATGCATTTGGTCTGATCCGTGAGTCCCTGACGCGACAGATGTCCACCCGGACACAACCGGGCGATTCGCGAGAATCAGCCAAACGTCTCCATTCCTATTTCGGGAATGATCATCTGGCCATTGTTCCGTTACCGGGGCGCGAGGGACCTTCGGGCATCTTGATTTGTGACAACGCCATTTCCGGACGTAGTATCACGGAAGAGGATTTGGCAACCCTTCAGATTTTTGCGAACCAGGTGGGCGCGGCGATTGAAAACGCGATCCTCTACAGCGATCTCCAGGAAAAAGTGCGTGAACTGGAATTGGCGCACGCCTCGGTACAGGAAAGTCAGGAACGACTGGTCCGCTCGGAGAAGCTGGCGGCTGTCGGCGAAATGTCCGCCAAAATGGCCCACGAAATTCGCAATCCTCTGGTCGCGGTCGGCGGCTTCGCGCGGGCGATCCTCAGCCGACCTCACCTGTCAGAAAATATGGAGTACATCCGGATCATCGCCGACGAAGCGCTGCGATTGGAAAGAATTCTCACCGATGCCCTTCGATTCATCAAGTCCAATGAACCACAGCGTGAGTCCGTTTCCCTCGAGGCGGCTCTGCGGACGACTGTTTCTCTCGTTCAGGAGCGGTGTCAATCTCAGCGCATTGAAATTATCGAGGAGTATCTCGCGAGTCCGTTCTCTGTCGAAGCGGACACGGAACTGCTCCAGCAGGTTTTTCAGAATCTGCTGATCAATGCGGTGGATGCCATGCCGAGAGGTGGGACGTTACTCATCCGAATGAGAGAAACCAACGACGCCGTAGAATTAGACATCACCGACTCCGGAGAGGGCATTGCCGAACAAGACATGGACAAAATTTTTGATCTCTTCTATACGACCAAACAGAAGGGTACCGGCCTGGGCCTTCCCATTGTGCATGACATTCTCGACAAGCACCACTGGAAACACCGCCTCGACAGTATCCCCGGTCAAGGAACGACGTTCACCATCGTTTTTCCCCGCTAACATTCCGTTGCTTCGCTGCCCCCCTTTTCTTATCATGGTGCCGTTTTGAAACTGACGCATGACAATCCCCCCCTTTGGAAACCGTGGATGAGCGTAGTCTCCGGATTGCTGGGGACCGCCCTGTTTGCATTCTTCCTTTTTTATAAGATCGTCCTCTACAACGCGCCGCATCTCGACTTGCAGGCTGTGCCGGTCAATCAGAAAGTTTCCGTGACGATTCCAAAAGGATCGTCCCTTCACGATATCAGCCAGATTTTGGAGGAAAGCGGAATCGTCTCCAGCGCACGGATCTTCGTCTATGCCGCGAAGATCACCGGCGGCGAAACAACCCTGAAAGCCGGACAGTACCTGCTGCCACGGAATGCCAGCAACGATCAGATCTTGCAGATCCTTCAAAGCAGTCGTCCGCAGACTGTCAAGGTGACGATCCCGGAAGGCAAGAATTTGAGACAAGTCATCCAAACCCTGCGCGCCAAGATACCGCTGGACTCCATCAAATTCGTTCGCGCCATTCGCGATTCCGCTTTTGCCAAAGAGGTGGGCGTCGCGGACACGTCGCTCTTCGGATATCTGATGCCCAACACGTACTTCTTCGATCCCGGCGCCTCTGAAAAAGACATCATCCGAACGATGGTGCATGAATTTCACCAGGTGTATACCACGGAATTAGAAAAGCGTGCGTTGCAACTCCGCATGTCCCGCCGGGAAATTGTGACTCTGGCCAGCATCATCGAAGGGGAAACCGCAAATGATCAGGAGAGATTCCTGGTCAGCAGCGTCTATCACAATCGTCTTCGGAAACACATGCTTCTTCAGGCCGATCCGACCGTTCAATTTATCATCCCGGACGGGCCTCGAAGATTGCTGACGAAAGATTTGGAGATCGATCATCCGTACAACACATACCGTTTTGCGGGATTGCCTCCGGGACCCATCAACAATCCCGGTAAGGAATCCATTCTCGCCGCGTTGCATCCCGCGACGACCGAGTTTCTCTACATGGTGGCGGACGGCGAAGGCGGACATATCTTTTCTCGCACGCTCGATGAACATCTGATTGCCCGCACACATCTGGACAAACTGCGTCGCGACCTCCAGAAAAAAGATTCCACCAATCCCTGAGAGAAAAAAATTCTTGCACTTGTCACGGCCGACCGCGCGCAAATTTATTTTCGGCGATTGGCTGAAAACCCTTGACAGACGTGATTTTGCAGACATCTTGTTTTTTATAGAGTTTACAATCCCGGAAATTCTAAGTGATAAGTTTTGAAGGGTTTAAGCGTAACTGTAGAATTTTGTTGACTTTCAGAATGAAATCGGTTACAATCGAAATGAGAGATGTACATCTCTTACGTAATTAACTTAAGTTTCACCAGTTGAAAGGAAACTCGCATGGCAGCGAAAAAAGCAGGCGCCAAGAAAGCCAAGAAAAAAGCGGCTCCGAAGAAAAAGAAAAAAGCCGCCAAGAAGAAGTAATTCCTCTTGAGGAATCTTGCAGTTGTTCCATCTGGGTTACACACTGTAAGACTTGGTTGATGAGAGGACGTTACACACCCTCTCCGCTTTTTGGAAAGCAGGCTTCGATGCCTGCTTTCGTTTTTTCCACCGACAGGCTCACCTTGACAGGATCGACATGAAAAACATCGACGTTCTTGCGCTGCTCATGATCTTCGTTCTCGGATGGCAGTCGATTCCTCCCGACTCCCCGAGTGCCCAAAAGAAATTTCTGACTCTTCCGGATTCGATTTCCTTTTGCGACGAGAGGATTCCGATTGAGGATGACGAAGTTCGAGAGCGGCTCGAAGAGATTTTCTATGTGCGCCTGGTCAGCGATCGCGCAAACCTTCTGCTCCTGAAACGATCGGGAAAGTACTTTCAAACGTTTGACCGCTTGTTGGCGGAGATGAACGCTCCGGCAGATCTAAAATACCTGTCGGTTGCGGAGAGTGCATTGAAGGTGGATGCGTATTCGCGCGCGGGAGCCGCCGGACTGTGGCAATTCATTCCGGAAACAGCGCGCGCGTGGGGTCTGACCGTCAACAAGCACGTGGACGAACGCTTTCACGTCGAAAAATCAACCCGAGCCGCCATTCGGATGATGACGTCGCTCAAAGACAAATACGGGTCGTGGTGCCTCGCCGCGGCCGCATACAACGCAGGCCCCGGTAACATCAATGACGTCGTCAGGAAGCAACAAGTGGATAACTACTTCGATGCTTTTCTGAATAAGGAAACACGGTACTATATCTTCCACATCGCTATTCTCAAGGAACTCTTTACCCATCCCTCCCGATACGGCTACGACAGCCTCGCGGCGTATGCGCCGTATGATGACAGTACCGTGGTCGATACCGTTAATGGACCCATTCTCGACCTGGCTTCGTGGGCTCAAACGAGGGGGACTCCTTACAAGACGCTCAAATTACTCAATTACTGGATCATGGACTATTCGCTGCCCGCGGGGACTTATGAGATCCGACTCCCGCAATCCAGAAAAATCGCCTTTGCCGAGACCGTGGCAGAGCCAGACACAGCGAAGGCGCAAGGACGGATCACCATCGAACATACGGTCCGCCCCGGAGATTACCTGCTCAAGATCGCCCGTCAATATGAAGTCGATTTGGAAGATGTCAAAAAATGGAACGGCCTTGCTTCTGACGTGGCGCCGCTCGGAGCCCGGCTGAAGATCCTCGTTCCCCCGCTCCGGAGAGTGCTTCATCGTGTCGAAGCGGGAGACAATCTGACGCGAATTGCAGAAAGATATCGCGTAACGATCGAACAAATCCGTACGTGGAATGAGATACCCGACGACGTGGCCCGTCTCGGGTCAGAACTGGTAATCTTTGTTGGAAAATAGCAGGAATCCTCTCGTCGGGGATGAGAGGATCCGGTACGCTACCGCACGTCGAGGTAATCGACCATGTCGAAGAAGATGTACAGCTCCGGGTTCTGCACGACGTTGTTGACACGCACTTCATAGTGTACGTGTGGCCCGGTGGATAATCCTGTACTCCCCACTTCTCCCACTTTTTCGCTGCGACTCACCTTGTCCCCTTTGCGCACATTGTAAGCAGACAGATGTCCATACAGCGTCCGCACGCCTGAGCCGTGATCGATAATGATGGTCTTCCCGTATCCCCCGCGCCACGTCACACTTTCCACGACTCCGTCGGCCGTCGCATACACCGGAGTTCCCCACCGGGCGGCAATGTCTAATCCCGTGTGAGCCTTCCACCCGCGGAAGCTCCGACGAATACCAAATCGGTCCGTGACGCGTCCGCCCTTCTTGATCGGGCAGATCGACGGGATGTAATTCATCTTGGCCGCCTGGAGATTGATCTTCTCCGTCAAGTCCGCATAGCTTTGCATTTCCAGTTTGATCGCGGATTCCAGTTTTTCCAGGTTCTCCAAGTTCGACCGAACTACAGTTTCAGATTCCGCCGACAGAAGATCGGGATTGTAACGAAATTTCAAATCCGACCCTCCGATCCCCGGATCTTTCAGAATGTCCTCGACGTCCGGCAAATTACTAATCAGCCGCAATTCACTGTCTCGTTGCCGAATGACGTCCATCTGCTTGATGAGATCGCGAACGCGGTCGTCATTTTCGCGCACCTGCCCTTTGAGGATCTGATTTTCCGCCGTCAAAGAAGACAGCCGTTCATCGCCCGTATACGAAGAAAACGTGATGCCGATGACCGTGATCATCACAAGAATGAAACCGAGGACTCCCGCCCCGAAGTACACCAGCCGGTTCCGCGAGACGTAATATTCCCGCATCTCGGATTGGTTCTCGGGCAAATACAGCAGACGAAATCGGCGATCTTTCATTGGCCTCTGATTGCTTTTCTGTGGTGATCGTTTGTAATCACCTGTTTTTAAACGTTCTATAATTTATTGGTTTGGCATCGTAAGTGTCAATCTTTTTCTTGAATTGCAGGCCGCTCGCACCGAACCCCTTGGAAAAACAACCCGGCAGCCCCCCTTCGCCTCTATTTTTGATTGCTATTCGACACCTCATTTGATACTTTTTTTTGCTTTGCGTCAATCACATCCGTTCAGAAAGGAGCCAAAACGAATTGGCCTGGTCAGTCGAAGATAGTGAGAAAACATACAATGTCACGCAGTGGGGCGGTGGATATTTTCATATCAACCAACAGGGGAATGTCGGAGTCACACCGACCAAGGACCCCAATGTCTCCATCGATCTGCTGACGGTCATCAACGACATTCGTTCACGAGGAATCGAACTCCCCGTCGTGGTTCGTTTTCAGGACATCCTGCGCAGTCGGGTGAAGGAATTGAACGAGAGTTTCCGACGGGCGATTGCCGAATACAATTACGAAGGCAGGTACACGGGGGTCTTTCCGATCAAGGTCAATCAACTCCGCGAAGCGGTCGAAGAAATTTTGGACGCGGGAATTCCGTATTCCTACGGCATCGAATGCGGAAGCAAACCAGAGTTGTATGTCGCTCTGGCTTTGATCGAGGACAAGGAAACCCCCATCATCGCCAATGGATACAAGGACGCTCAGTTTATCCGGATGGCTCTGTTGGGGAGGCAATTGAAAAAAAATGTCATCCTCGTGGTCGAAAAATTGTCGGAACTACGGCAAATCATCCATCTCTCGCGCGAACTGAATATCGAACCGGCAATTGGCATTCGGGCCAAACTGGCCACCCGCGGAATGGGCAAGTGGGAGGCATCGAGCGGAGATCAGTCGAAATTCGGATTGTCTGCGCCGGATATCGTCGAGGCGATGGAACTGTTAAAGGAAAATGGCTTGCCGCACACGTTCAAGCTCATTCACTTCCACATCGGATCGCAGATCCCCGACATCCGAACGATCAAGAATGCCGTGAAAGAGGCCGCACGAATTTACACAAACGCCTACAAAATGGGCATGGGCGTCCAATACATCGACGTCGGCGGCGGGTTGGGCGTGGATTACGATGGATCCCGGACCAGCTTCCAGAGCAGCATGAACTACACGATGCAGGAGTACGCCAACGACGTCGTGTACTCGATCCTGGAGGTGTGCAATTCAGAAGAAATTCCCCATCCCAATATCGTGAGTGAAAGCGGACGCGCCATCGTGGCCCACCATTCGGTCCTCGTTCTGCAAATTTTTGGTCATATTGAAAAGAAGCACGAAAACCGCAAACTTGAGTTCTCCCCCGACGATCCGGATATCATTCAGGAAATGCTGGACCTACGACACCAGCTGCATAAGAAGAATACGAATCATCTCGAAGTGTATCACGATGCGGTACAGCGCCGGGAGGATGCCCAGAGCTTGTTCAACCTCGGCTATCTCACGCTGGTGGACAAAGCCAAAGTCGAGCACCTCTTTTGGGAAATCTGCGGTACGATCCGGGAATACACGCGATTTCAAGAAAACGTTCCGGAAGAACTGCGGGAGTTGGAACCGAAGTTGGCCGACCAGTACTTGTGCAATTTTTCATTGTTCCAGTCCTTGTTGGATCATTGGGCGATCGGGCACTTGTTCCCCATCGTGCCCATTCATCGACTGAACGAAGAACCCACCAAACGCGCCACGTTGGCGGACATTACGTGCGATTCTGACGGCAGGGTCTCCAGGTTCATCGACCTGCAGGATGTCAAGGAGCGGCTGGAACTGCATGCCCTCAATGGATCCCCATACTACCTCGGCGTCTTCCTACTCGGCGCCTATCAGGACATCATGGGCGACCTGCATAACCTGTTCGGTCGCGTCAATGAAGTGCACGTCTTCATGGATGACGAAGAGCCGGACAATTACTACGTCGAAGAAACGATCCCGGGATCCAATGTCGCACAGGTCCTGACACTCGTACAATACAATGAGAATGAAATCATCAAGCTCATCAAGAAATCTGTCGATCAGCGGATCAAAGAGGGTGTCCTGAAACCCAGCGAAGGAGTCAAACTCCTCGACCTCTACGAACTGGGCATGAAAGATTACACCTACCTGCAATTTCATCCGAACGGAGCCGCGGGCCGCTAGCTGTCCGGAAAAGGGATGAGGATGCGTCCACTCATTTTGCTCGTGTTGACGGTCCTGCTGTACTATTTCAGCTTTCCGCCTTTTCCGACACCCTTCCTCTCCTGGTTCAGTCTCGTTCCATTTTTTTGGGCGCTTCATCGCTCCGGTTTTCGCAACTCCTTTGCGATCGGATACGGAACCGGACTCCTGGCCATCGGCTCGATGATGTTTTGGCTCACCTCGAACACCGGAGCCACCACCGGTCAGGCCATCAGCATGTACATCGGCTCCGTGATCTATCTGGCGCTGGGTTGGGGAGCGTTTGCGTGGGTCCAGTCCCGTTTGTATCGTCGTTGGCAAATGACCTCCTTCTGGATGGCGCCCTTTGTGTGGACGGGGATCGAGTATCTTCAGTCGCAAGGCCCGCTGGGATTCACTTGGCACAGTCTGGCCACGCCGCAGTCCGTCCTCCCCGGCGCGATTCAATATGCATCGGTGACCGGTATGTTTGGCGTGACGTTTTGGGTCGTTAGTGTCAATGTCCTTTCTTTCTTCCTTCTCTCGTCGTGGCGGCAACTTCTCGCTTCCAAGCGTCTGCGCAAACTCAGCGTGCTGGGCGCGGTGATTCTTCTGCCATTCCTGCATGGACGACTCGTCATTCCGGATACCTACTCGGCCTCTTCGCTGAGAGTGGGAATGGTACAGCCAAACGTAGAACCCAATGTGAAATGGCTGGACCGGGATTTCGCTTTTCGGGAACTGATGAAATGGACACAGACATTGAACGGACGAGAGCTCGACCTGCTGATCTGGCCGGAAACCGCCGTCCCCAACCGTCTCCGCATCGACCAACGCAAACTCCAACCTTTGCGGGAGGAACTCTTGCGTCAAAACACCGTCCTTCTGACCGGATTTCCAGACAGACGGATTCTTCAGACCGACAGTGGGGCCGTTGTCCACAGTTACAATTCCGTCATGATGCTCGATCCGCATTCTGATCGAATAGCGGTTTACGATAAAATCCATTTGGTTCCGTTTGGCGAGCATGTTCCGTCTTTTCTGAACTGGCTGGGCGCCTTGGCCATGGAGGTTGGAGATTTTGGATATGCGCCCGGTGCGGAACCTGTCGTCTTTGATGTCCGCCGGAGAGGAAGGGAGGATACCGTGCGCGTGGCGTCCGTCATTTGTCTCGAGTCGATCTTCCCCCATCTCGTTCGTCGGTTTGTGCGGGAAGGCGCGCAATTGCTCGTGATTGTCACCAACGACGCTTGGTACGATGGCACCGACGCACCGACGCAACACGCGTTTGCTTCTGTGTACAGGGCGATCGAAAATCGCATCAGCATTGCGCGCTGTGCCAATTCGGGTGTATCTTGCTTCGTGGATCCTTGGGGACGAATGACGAACGCAACAGAGAATGGTCTGCCAGCCGTGATTGCCGGATCGGTGTGGGTACGCGAAGGGCAGAACACGCTGTACACCGACTGGGGAGATGTCTTCCCGCAGTCGATGCTGGCCATCGCCTTCTCCCTTGTGATGGCGTCATGGACACGACACAGGATCACGTCATGAGTTTCGGCGTGCGATACGCATTGGTCGGATGGGTGCTGTCGTTTGGCGCTCCTCTGGGGTCCCTGTCGTTTCATTATTTCTTTGGAAACGCGGGGTCGCCCATGACGGAATTTCTCGACCGGCTGACGTACTACCTGTACATGACGATGAGCACCATGACGGTATTCACGGTATTCGGTTTCGTGCTGGGACACCACGCCGACGTGATCCGTCGCCAAAAAGACGCCTTTCGTGAACTCTCGGTACGCGATTCCCTGACCGGCGCGTACAACCGGCGATATTACTGGGAAGTCATGGAGCGCGAGTTCACGCGCGCTGAGCGGTACAATTTGGAGTTGTCCCTCCTTCTGCTGGACATCGATCATTTCAAGATCATCAACGACCGATTCGGTCACGCCTGCGGGGATGATGTGTTGCGCAACGTGGCGTCCCTGGTGCAAAGCCGGGTGCGAGAGGCGGACCTTTTCGCTAGAGTCGGCGGAGAGGAATTTGTCCTATTGCTTCCGGAAACCAATCTGGACGATAGCGTCGGCATCGCCGAGGCGTTGCGCACGGCCACCGAAGTCTCCACCACAAAGTGTGGGACTCACGAGATTCGTATCACGATCTCTCTGGGCGTCTGTTCTTTCCAAACGTCCCACCCCGCATCGCCGTCGGAGTTGTTTGATCATGCCGACAGCGCTATGTACCGCGCCAAACGCGCGGGGCGCAATTGCGTTGCGGCCTACGAGCGGGAGCGAGTATGAGCGGCCGGCAGACGGACTACTTCGTATCGGATCTGCATTTGGGGATGTCGGACTCGGACGGCTCTCGCGAGACGATTCGCCGGTTTGGTTCGTTTGTTCGCGCGATTGGTGCCCGTGCGCGAAGTCTATTCATCGTCGGAGACTATTTTGATTTTTACTTTGCCTATCGGACGGTCATTCCCAAGCAATGCGTGCGTGGTCTCGCATGGCTATACGATCTCGCCGACGCGGGCGTGGAGTTGCATTACATCTGCGGAAATCACGATGCATGGGCCGATGAATTCCTCACGTCAGAACTCGGAGTTCGCCTGTACGAAAGGGAATGTCGTACGCGACTCTGGGATCGGAATGTACTTTTGATACACGGCGACGGCGTGTCGGAGCGGGATCGGTCTTACCGACGCGTCCGGACAATTCTGCGGCACCCCATCAACCGATTTCTCTACCGATGGCTCCACCCGGATCTCGGCGTCCGACTGGCCAACCGCTGGTCGAATGCGAGCAAGAATCGGGACCGCTATTACGAAAAATACGTCGGCGACGAGAGTTTCTTTCCGTGGCTCCAGGGGGAATTCCAAAACGGAACGGACGCCATCCTGATGGGACACCATCACATCCCACAGATGAAAACCTTCGAATCCGGCAAATGGTATATCAATTTGGGAGACTGGATTCACCACCATACATATGCGACCCTCGATGAGCAGGGATGGCAACTTCACGCATGGACAGAGTCATGAGATTCGCGTTCGTCTTTGGTATATGGCTCGTGGCCGCACACTCACCCAGTCGAGGACAGGCCCCTTCTTCGCCGACGAATGCACTGCAAAAGCAGGTCGTTGTGCTTCAACGGATGCTCTCTGCACCGGGATCGGACAGTTCGCAGGTCTTTGACAGACTCTTCGATTGGCCGCTGGTCACGCGACGCGGCTTTCTGAGCAATTGGGTGAACATCTCGGCGGCGTGGCAGGAGAAACTTCAGGGAGCTGTCCGCACCCGTGTCCTCCGCAAAGGCATGGAGTACCTGAACGAGATCGTAAGCGAGGTCTCTGTACAGGATCTGCGGTGGATTTCCGAAAAGGTCGATCAGAGTGACGGCCGCGTCTACCTGGACATCCTTCACAAAGGCAGCGTCGTATCCGTTATGTTCCGCGTCTCCAGGCACTACGACACGTGGAAACTATACGACATTCGAACGCCCGACTTTCGCCTCCGCGATTATATTCGGACCTTCAATTCCCTCATCAATGAGGGGTATTCCATGGACTACATCGCGGCCGTACTCGCGGAGAACCCCGTCGTGTGGATCGACAACTTCGATTCACAGTCGCCCGGAGAGCCGCCGAAATACTGGGGATGGAGAAAACGGGACGCAGAGGACATGGCATCGACATCGCGGTATCGGGTACAGACCCAACCGGAAGGAAATATTCTGCAGCTGGACGGAGGCTCCTATCCGATGCTGCGTCCGTTCAGCTACAATATCCGTGAGTACCCGGTGCTGTCGTGGAAGTGGAGATTGCGTGCGAACGGTGGCGAGGTTTCGTCGGAGCCCATCGCCAAAGTTTCCATTATCTTTTATCAGAACTGGATCGGAATCCCGATCACTGTTAACTTCCTGTGGAGCCCGGGACTTGCACCTTGCAGTCTCTGGAAGACCGATGGGTGGTTTGTGGATGATTATGACGTGGTCGTCCAAAGCGGAAAGCACGCGTCCGACTGGCTGGTAGAGGAAGTGAACATCCGGGAAACGTATCGTTCCCTCTTTGGAGAGTATCCACCGGATCAGTGCGCGGGGATCTCCTTGTGGGTGCAAAGCGGTTACGAAGTGGAAATGGACAACATTGCCGCGAAGACACATTCTGTATCACTTTCCTGTAATCCCTAAGTAAGGAGCGTATAATGAGATATTGGAATTGGATTCTTTTTCTGTTCACGATGATGCCCGCGTGCCGTGGGGAAGCTTCGTTTGACAAGAACACGGAGGCGCCTGTCGTGGAGGAGGCCATGGAGCAAGAGCGGGATGGAAGCCAGCCTGGGAATCCCCTGAAAAAAGATTCAAAGAAGGATGAGGAAATTCCGACCGTTCGCATGATCATCAAGACCGGAGCATTGTCCATCGTCGTGGACAAGCACGATTCCGCCAATGTCGGTCTCCAGCAGATGGCCGTACGTCTCGGAGGATACGTGACCTCGACGTCGACGGACCTCGCGTACGCGGGACTCAAGAGGACGACCATGACCATACGAGTGCCGGCACAGCATTTTGACGAAGCCATGGGAGCCTGCCGGACTTTCAGTGCCAAAATCGAATCGGAGTCCGTCGAAGGTACGGATGTCACCGAGGAGTTTGTCGACACGGAGGCTCGACTGTCCAACAAGAAAGCAGAGGAGAAACAACTCCTGACCATCCTCCAGCGCACGGGGAGCGTCACGGAACTTCTGGAAGTGCAACGGGAATTGTTCCGCGTTCGCGAGGAAATCGAACGACACGAAGGAAGAAGGAAGTTTCTCCTGGCTCAGGTTTCAATGGCAACCATCACCGTGACCTTCCACGAGGACTTTCCCATCGAAGTCAGTGGTCGCGGTGGATTCTGGGCGACTGTCGGAAGTGGATTCGAAACAGGGTTTGTTGGTTTTGCCAACGTGCTGGCGGGCGTGATCGCCTTCCTGATCGGCGGAATACCCGTCTTCCTTTTGTTGTACCTGATCACCTGGTTGATCCTCCGGCATTTTCGGAAGCAAAAGGCTGCAAAGGCGGCCGCGTGACATGTCAGAGAGTTTGTCGCCAGCAAGAAGGGACGGTGTACCATGAAAACCATGTTAGTGATTCTGTGGGGCGGGTTGACAGTTGCCGGGATGGATAAACTCATTCCACCACAATCGAGAGTGAAGCCAGAGTGGGAAATATCCTATGCTTATCGAATCGAGAATGTCGACTCACTACGCAGACATGTCCTTTGTAGTCCGGGCAAGCCGTGGTCCAGGATCTTCTCCTCGTCCCCGACGAAGTCATTTGATGTGATCCCCAGATCAGCGATACACTCCGACTCATTTTTTCTCGCTGCCACCCAGGTTGATTCAGAGGCAGTCAACCGCTTCCTCCGTGTTCCCTTTGCATCCCGACACCGACGCGCAATGGAGTTAGACGCGGCTCTATACCAGCACTGGCATAGATTCTATGATACGTCGGCTGCTTACGTCTTTCCGTTTCCACTCGCCGTTGAGCAATCAGCGACGGCAGATACATTTCTTTATACAAAGTTTTTTGAAGCCGTGTTTGTTCTCCATTTGGACGATGAGAAGATGATGAACCCGAGGGTTACAGCCATCGAGACGTGGGATGGACAGACTGGCATTCTCGACACAGTTGCGGTGGCTGTCCGCTATGAAAGCGGCAGGTGGATCGATGCAGACGGCAGAACGTATGCAGATCTTCCCGCTCTCTATCACGACGTCCTGGATCGGGACGCAAAGACTGGTTCCATTCGTTTCCTGCCCTACGTTTCCATGGCTCTACTTCTGATCCTAATCGCAGTCGTTCGAATGTGGATGAAAAAGAAACGAGCAAACCAACCGTAAGCGGATGGTCGTTTCATCCCGCCTCCAGACCGATGGTGCATAACATCTTTTCAGCCGATTTTGACCGATTTTGTTATTGCATTCCTAGGATCGGCCGGCTATATTCAAGCCCTTTTTGGGAAATCATGTTTTTCATGCGTTTGCACCGCGCATGAGTGAAAAAAACCAACCTCCTTTTTGTGGACGGAGGGTGCGCGAAGGCCGTTCACACAAGGAGCAGAACGAAAGTTATGTCAGAAAAAACCACCACCCTCAAACGGGACTACGGAAAGAAAGTCGTCCCCTACTCCCAATTCCAAGACGCCGACAATGGCGACTACAACGATCAGGAATACAGCCAGTTTCGATCGATGTATGAGCACACACTCCACACCATCACGGAAGGCCAGATCGTCAAAGGCAAGATTCTGAGCATCGGTACCAACGAAGTCAAAGTGGATATCGGCTTCAAGAGTGAAGGCGTCATTCCCACTCTGGAATTTGGCGACAGCATCAAGGACTTCAAGGTGGGAGACGCCATCGAAGTGTACTTGGACAATATCGAAGATAAAGAAGGACAGGTTATTCTCTCGCACAAGAAAGCCGACTTCATGCGATCGTGGGAGAAAATCACGCGAATGTTCGAGACCGGTGAAACCGTCAACGGAACGATCTCCAAACGCATCAAAGGCGGAATGGTCGTCAATGTGCTGGGCGTGGATTGCTTCCTGCCCGGATCCCAAATCGATGTCAAGCCCATTCGAGATTTTGACGCCTACGTCAATCGGGAAATGCAGTTCAAAATCGTCAAACTGAATCAGTTGCGGAAGAACGTCGTCGTTTCGAGTCGTGCCCTCATCGAAGAAGCCACCAAGGGACAGCGCGAGCGAATTCTTGCCGATCTTCAAAAAGGACAGATCCTCGAAGGTACGGTCAAGAACATCACCGATTTTGGCGCCTTCATCGACCTCGGTGGAGTCGATGGTCTCCTCCACATTACGGATATGTCTTGGGGACGAGTCAAGCATCCCTCCGAAGTCGTGAAACTGGACGAACGGATCAAAGTCATGGTGATCGACTTCAACGAACAGAAGGACCGCATTTCCCTTGGGCTGAAGCAAATGCAGCGCGAACCCTGGGTCGATGCCGCCGCGAAGTATCCGATCAATTCTATCGTGCAAGGCCGCGTCGTGAGCATCACCGACTACGGCGCCTTTATTGAAATCGAAAAAGGCATCGAAGGGTTGATCCATATTTCTGAAATGTCCTGGAATCAATCCGTCAAGCATCCCTCCCAGATGTTCACCATCGGGGATACGGTCAGTGCAGAAGTCGTCAGCATCGTTCCCGAAGAGCGCAAGATCTCTTTGTCGGTGAAGAAGCTGCTCAACGATCCGTGGGATCAGGTGGAAGCCAAGTATCCGATCGGAAGCAAACACACCGGCAAAGTTCGGAATCTTACGAACTTTGGTGTATTTGTCGAACTCGAGCCGGGAATCGATGGTCTGGTTCACATCTCCGACCTGAGCTGGACGCGTAAAATTCGAAATCCAAATGAGCTGGTGAAGAAGGGCGATGAATTGGCCGTCGTGATTATGGGTATCGACAAGGAGAATCGGCGAATTTCCATGAGCCACAAGCACGTCGACGAAAATCCGTGGGATGGTTTCATGGAAGCATATGCCCCCGGTACGGAAACGACGGGCAAAGTCGTGCGATCCATCGAGAAGGGCATCATTGTCGAACTGCCGCTGGGCGTCGAAGGATTCATTCCGACCTCGCACATGTCCAAAGGAGACAAGTCCCAGAATGTCACTGAAGGCGCAGAGATTAACCTGGTCGTGATTGAATTTGACAAAGAAAACAAGAAGATCGTTCTCTCTGCCACCGAGTACGAAAAGGCCAAAGAAGCCCAGGCGTTGCAGGAATACAACGAAAGTCAACGAACGATCGGCGATTCAACGGCATCCTAATCGGCGACTGCCACCGTTTTTTCTTACGGGTTGGGCCCAACGGCTCAACCCGTTTTTTATTATGGAAGACATGCTTCAAAATGAGCGCGAATGTTGGGAACACGGGCATCCCCACGTGGCCGGTGTGGACGAGGCGGGGCGGGGTCCGCTGGCGGGACCCGTGGTAGTCGCGGGTGTCGTCTTCCCGAAGGACATGTTCATCGAAGGCGTCACCGATTCCAAACAACTCACGGCGGTTCAACGAGAGTCCTTCTTTGACATCATCCGGGAAAAGGCGCTGTCCTTTCATATTGAGATCATTGGACACGATACCATCGACAAGATCAACATCTTGCAGGCCTCCCTGCTGGGTATGCGCACGTGCGTGGAAAGACTGCATACCAAACCGGATTTTGTTCTCATCGATGGAAACCACGATGCCTTTCCGAAAAGCGACTATTACGGACCCCGACAGCGGGCACTCGTGAAAGGCGACGCAAAAAGCTTTACGATCGCGGCCGCTTCGATTCTGGCAAAGGTCACCAGGGATCGCCTGATGACTCAATACCACAACATTTTTCCTCAGTACGACTTTGCAAGAAACAAAGGGTACCCGACGCCCGAGCACGTCGCGGCGCTGAAAGAATTCGGAATGTGCACGATCCACCGACGCACATTCTGCGCCGGCCTTCTACAAGAACAATTCGGATTGGATTTCTAGCCCCTCGTTACCGCGGCAATCCTCATTCGTGGGTCGCGAAGAACTCCCGCAATCGACGCGTCACCATCTCCGGCTCCTCCATCATAGGCATGTGCCCCGATCGCGGACACGCATGAATTACCGCGTGCGGCAGACGTTTCGCCAGTTCGATTGGCCGTTCTGCCGAAAACAATCGGTCGCCGCTCCCGTACAGGACGAGTGCGGACTGGTGGACGGAATTCAACTGTTCCCGGACATCGGGGCGATCCGCCATCGCGCGCAGCGCACAGACTACACCCTTCGGAGACGCCTTCCGAATGAACCGCGCGAGTTCAATCCGGAGCGATTCCGGACTTTCCGGGTGAAGCAATTTTTCAGACATCGTTTCTGCCAGGAACCCTACCCCTTCCCGCTCCACGCGTTGCACCGCCTCCAGTCTCCCATGCCGACCCTCCACCGTATCCGCGTGTGCCTGCGTACAAATCAACGCCAAGCCCGCGCACTGTGATGCATGATGGATGGCCAATGCCAATGCGATGTATCCACCCATGGAGTGGCCGACGACGATCGCGCGGTCGATGCCGCGCTCTTGCAACAGGCGAGACACCCAGTCGGCATATTCTCGGATAGACGACAGATCGGCGGCATCGGTCTCTCCAAATCCCGGAAGATCGGGAATGATCAGTCGGTAGGAA
Organism: uncultured Bacteroidota bacterium; assembly: GCA_964602985.1. Lineage (GTDB taxonomy): Bacteria > CLD3 > CLD3 > SB21 > SB21 > CAYZJB01. The sequence continues at coordinate 153,808 of CAZRTJ010000002.1, read as the reverse complement.
TCGGACAGAATCCGCTGATTACGCCAGATGTCGCCGCACAGGGGATACCCATGCAGAAAAACAACTGCCGGCCCCCGACCCTCGTCCACTACGAATGGGCTCATCAGTAGGCTTTGGCTACAATCACCTGCGTCTTCGTTTCTTTGCCGGTGATGATGCATTTTCCACCGGCCCCTGTTTGCTCAAATGGAATGCAACGGATCGTCGCCTTGGTTTCCGTCTTGATCTTCGCTTCGTCCTCATCCGAGCCGGCCCAATAGCATCGTGCGAAACCCGACTCCTGCTCCATCACGTCCTTGAGTTCATCATACGTCGAAACGTCCATCGTATGCTGATCACGAAACGCTTTCGCCCGATCAAACAGATTGGTCTGGATTTTTTCCAGCATCATGGGGATTTCAACTCCGACACGGTCCATCGGGATTGTCGCCTTTGCAGTTTTTTCCAAAATATCACGGCGGGCACAAACGACCTGCGACTGCGCAAGGTCTTTCGGACCCAGTTCCACCCGAACCGGAACCCCTTTGATCTCCCACTCGTTAAACTTCCAACCCGGCCGATACTGTTCCCGATCGTCCACGTGCACGCGAATTCCACCCAATTTCAGTTCACTCGCAATTTTCTGTGCCGAGTCGCATGTTGCCTTTCTCTCGCTGTCGTCTTTGAAAATCGGGACAATGACAACCTGAGTCGGCGCCAATTTGGGAGGAAGCACCAACCCGTTGTCATCGCTGTGCGCCATAATGAGCGTTCCGACCAGACGCGTACTGACGCCCCAGCTGGTGGCCCACACATACTGGAGATCCCCATTCATGTCCTGAAATTTGACGTCAAATGCTCTCGCAAAATTTTGTCCGAGATTGTGGGACGTCCCTGCCTGTATCGCCTTCTTGTCTTGCACCATCGCCTCGATGCAGTACGTGTGGAGAGCGCCCGCAAACTTCTCGGCGTTGGTCTTGCGACCGTGATACACCGGCAGCGCCATGAACTCTTCTGCAAATTGACGGTACACGTTAATCATTCGAACGGTTTCTTCTTCCGCCTCGTCATAACTGCCATGCGCGGTATGTCCTTCTTGCCATAGAAATTCCGTCGTCCGGAGGAAAAGACGAGTACGCATTTCCCATCGAACGACATTGGCCCATTGATTGATCAGGATCGGCAAATCGCGGTAGGATTGAATCCATTTCTGATACATACTCCAGATGATGGTCTCCGAAGTCGGCCGGATGTAGAGATTTTCTTCCAACTTCTTGCCTCCGCCATGTGTGACCACTGCACACTCAGGTGAGAAGCCCTCTACGTGCTCCTTCTCCTTGTTCATAAAGCTTTCCGGGATGAACATCGGGAAGTATGCGTTCACGTGGCCCGTTTCTTTGAACATCGTATCCAATGACTGTTGAATCCTCTCCCAGATCGCAAATCCATTCGGCCGAATGACCATACATCCCTTCACCGGGGCGTAATCGGCCAACTGGGCCTGCTGGATGATGTCCAGATACCACTGGGAATAGTCTGCGGAACGCTTGGTGATTCTCTCGGCCATTTTCAATAACTCAAATGAAGAATAATTGAATTACGAGTCGGTTCGTTTGACGCTTTTCTGTATTGAGCCGATGATTTTGATAAGTTCGTGGCAGTCTGAGAGGAGGGACTCTGCAAGATCCGATCTCAGATATTGGGCGTCTTTAAGGAGACGCAACCAGTAATGGGTTTCACGTGCTTCTTTATAGGCAATACACATCTTCGCGAAGAAATCTCTTCTGGACTGACCACCTATGGCTTCTTCGATGTTTGCGCCAATAGATGTTCCACTTTTCAAAACCTGTTTCGAAAGCACAAACTCCTTTTTTTCCGCCGTCAGATGCTGAAACAATCGAACAACACGCAATGAGAATCGATAGCTCTTTTCCTGTACGACATTATCTTTCCTCATGCCGACTCACCCACATTCGTCATTCGTAATTCAAACATTCGAAATTCGTAATTCACGTATTCGACATTCGTAATTCAAACATTCGATATTCGTAATTCTAGTGCGCCCGGCGGGAGTCGAACCCACAACCTTTGGCTCCGGAGGCCAACACTCTGTCCAATTGAGCTACGGGCGCAAGGGTTCCAAGATAATTTTGCAACCCCAGTTTATCAAGCAATTCCTGCAAATTCCTCATGCACTTGCGAAGGAAGCGACAAATAACCGTTGATCGACAGATAACATTTCGATATCATTGCGGTGACTCGTAAGGGTTACTTTCCGAAACAAGATTATGCTCACGATTGACTTTCCACCTATTCGCTTCACTCAGTTCAACACACTCACTCAGGAGAACCGTATGAAACACTTTGTTACGGGTTGGCGGTTGTGGCTGGGACTGGCGTTGGCAGTCCTGGTAACCTCCTCCCTGAACGCTCAGGGCGTCACGACCGCGGCCTTTAGCGGAAAAGTCATGGACGCCAATGGACAGCCGGTGTACGGCGCCAATGTCATCGCGACTCACGAACCGTCCGGTACCGTCTTTGGTGCGGCCACCCGTGCCGATGGCCGTTTTAACATGCCGGCCGTCCGTGTCGGCGGCCCTTACATGGTCAGAGTCGAGTTTATCGGCTACAAAACGGAATCCGTAGGAGGTATTACCGTTGCATTGGGTGAAGATCGCACGATTAATTTCACCATCCGCGAGGAGGCGATCGAAACGGAAGAAATTGCAATCGTGGCCGAGCGCAATCCAATCATCAGCAGCAATCGGACCGGAGCGCAAAAGGTCGTTACTACGGTCGAAATTGAAAATCTTCCGACAATCGCTCGCGACTTCTCTGACTTCCAGCGCCTGACCCCGCAATTCTCGGGCAACAGCGCGGCTGGACGGAGCAATCGTTACAACAACATCCTGATCGATGGATCGGTCAACAACGACCTCTTCGGTCTTGCCGGCAGTGGCACGCCCGGCGGGCAGGCCGGCACCAGCCCGATCAGTCTGGACGCCCTGCAGGAATTCCAGATCGAGATCGCACCCTACGACGTACGCAAAGGCGGCTTTACCGGTGGCGGAATCAACGCCATCACACGAAGCGGAACGAACAAGATTGAAGCCTCCGTATACTATTATTTTCGGAATGAAGACTTCGTCGGCGCCGGCAAGGATCGCAACCCGGTGGCGACGTTTAATGAAAAAGTCCTGGGCTTCCGCGTTGGTGGACCGATTCAGAAAGACAAGCTCTTCTTCTTCGTGAACGGAGAATTCTCCAGACGAAATTCGCCCTCCGGCTTCGGCATCACTGGCAGTGGCAATAGCAACGATTTCTCTTCCGTCACCGGTATCACGGCGGCCGATGCCCAGCAATTTCGTGACACACTGATCAGCCGATACAACTACGATCCGGGATCCTTCGGGATCGCCACGCTGAGCCGACCGAGCACGAAGTTCTTTGTTCGCTTGGACTACAACTTGTCCGAGAAGCACCGCCTGACTCTTCGGCATAACTATGTCAACGCCGCAGACGAAATCCTGGGTCGTTCGACGGGAACCGGCTCCAGCAACGGCTTCGGATTTAGCAATGCGGCCTACGAATTTGCGAATGTTACAAACTCGACTGTATTCCAAATCAACAGTGCCCTTGCCAACAATATCCACAACGAAGCGATCGTTGCTTATCAGACCATCCGCGACAAACGCGACACGCCCGCCAAGGCTTTTCCGTTTGTTCGGGTCACGTATGGCACGAATCTCCTCGTCGCGGGAACAGAGACGTTCTCCCAGGCAAATTCCCTCGACCAGACCATTTTCGAGTTCACGGATAATCTGACCTATTACACAGGTGACCATGCGATCACAGTCGGCACACACAACGAGCTGTTTTCGTTTGATAATCTGTTCATCCGTGCTTTCTACGGCAACTACACCTTCTCCAATTTCAACAACTTCGTCGCGGGCACTCCGTCCTCGTATGAGCTAAGCTACTCGCTTGACACGACCGATCCGAAACCAACCGCCAAGTTCGCTGTCCAGCAGTATGGGTTCTATGTGCAAGACGTCTGGAAGGTCATGTCCGGAATGAACGTGACCGGCGGTATCAGAATGGATATCCCGATTATGCCCGACAAGCCCGCTTATAACCGGCTCGTCGATTCCATCAGTACTGATCTCGGCGGTTTCCTTGACAGCACAAAGGTCAACACGAAGGTCGTCGCGAGCGGCAATCTTCTGTTCTCTCCGCGTCTGGGTATCAACTGGGACGTGTTTGATGACAAAAAAACGCAACTCCGCGGCGGCATCGGGATTTTCTCCGGGCGCACTCCGTACGTGTGGATTTCGAACCAGTACTCCAATACGGGTGTAGAGTTCGGTCGCACGACGGCAAATCCCGGTCCGGGAAGTTTCACGACGGACGTTGACAATCAACCCGGGAAGGTGTTCACAGCGCCAACAAGCGAAATCAATGTCACGGACAAAAACTTCAAACTCCCGCAGGTCTGGAGACTCAATCTGGGCGTCGATCACGAACTTCCGTTCGGCGTTATTGGAACGGTGGACATCATCGCGTCAAAGAATATCAACAATATTCGGTATCAGGACATCAACCTGCGACCGTCTGCCACGACACGACAATTGAGTCTGAGCGGCGATCCGGACGGAGTGCGCCCCGTATTCTCGACTGCCGCGGCCGGCAAGTTCAGCTCCTCCTTCACCAATGTGATTTATCTGTCAAATACCGACAATGGGTATGAATACAACGTGACCCTGCAATTGCAGCGTGCGTTTGGACAGGGCTGGTTTGGTCGATTTGACAAAGGCTTCTTCTCGAGCGTCGCCTATACGTATGGACGCGCTCTGGACGAGAACAGCGGTACATCCAGTCAGGCCTTCTCTAACTGGCGTTTTAATCCTGTGCAGGGAGATCCGAACCACGTGGGCAGTGCGACCGCCAATTACGAAACCCGCCACCGGATGATCTGGTCGCTCTCCTACACGTTCGAATTTGTACCTAAGTACTCGACCATCGTGTCCTTCTTCTACAATGGCTTCTCCGGTCGACCATACTCGGAGACGTACAGCGGCGATGTCAACGGTGACGGACAGACATCGAATGACTTGATCTACGTTCCCATTGATCAGAATGACATCAACATCGTCCCCGTGACCGGCGATCCGCGAGGTGCGGCGGGCGTGTGGACCGATCTCAATAATTACATCGAAGGCGACGGCGCCTTGGACAAGGCGAGGGGCAAGATCATCAAGCGAAATGCGAGCCGCGAACCTTGGACCGATCGAGTGGATTTCCATCTGGAACAGCATCTGCCCATACCGTCGAATTACGGTCGATTCGAGCTGACATTAGATTTATTGAATGTGCTGAATTGGCTGAATTACAAATGGGGACAGAGCGAATTTGTCAACAACCAGAACAACAGCAACGTAATCTACCGGGGATTGATCGCCGGACAGCCGGCCTTCACCTTTGGTAATTATTCGGCATCGACCGGTCTGGTAACCTTGCCGAAGCGGTTCCAGACATCTGATCTGCCTTCCCGCTGGCAGTATCAGATCGGTCTGCGTTACACGTTCTAATTTCGTCCGTTCACAAAAAAGCCGGTGTCATGTGACACCGGCTTTTTTCGTTCTTACCGGAAAAGAAATTCATCCATTCGCTCCAGCAGTTCACCGGTCGACGCGACCGACCGAATCGGAGTCCCGATGGAATTCATGAATATCCTGCCGTAGGCTTTCTTCACCACCCGATTGTCCAAAACCACGGCGACGCCCCGATCATGGCGATGCCGAATTAACCGACCAAACCCCTGCCGGAACTTCAGGACGGCCTCGGGAATCGAATAGTCGAAGAACGAGTTCCCGCCTGCTTTTTCCACGGCCTCCATCTTTGCCGCGACCAGAGGATCGGACGGAACTTCAAAGGGTAGCTTCGTGATGACGAGAACCTCCAACGCCTCCCCAGGCAAATCCACACCTTCCCAAAAACTGTCCGTCCCAAAAAGCACCATCCCGTCCTTTCGCTTCATCCTCTCCATCAATTGCGTCCGGTTACCGTCCTCCCCTTGAACGAACAAAGGCAGGTCCACACGGATTTCCCTGAGATGGCCGCGACACTGATTCATCATCTGATAACTTGTAAAGAGCACCAGAGTGTTTCGACGATAGCGTTGCACCAGATCACCGACCACCTGCGCGGCGGCCCGAGCATACGTACCGTCATTCGGATCCGGCATGGATGGCACGACGAAAGCCCGGCACTGCTGTTGCAAGTCAAACGGGGAGGCCAGCGAGATCTCATCCAGCCGGGCAGACTCGGACTCCAAACCCAACCGCTTCCGGCAGTGATCAAACGAACCTCCCACGCTGAGGGTTGCGGACGTGAATATCACGGACCTCAAATGCGGATACCAGATATCTCGTAGAATATCCCCCACGTCCAGCGGCACCGCATAAAAACGCAGGTCGGACTTTCGGCCCGCTTGTGCTTCCAGCCAGAAGACGTGATTAACCGCGTCACTATCTGCGAGGAAATGATAAGCGTGTGCAATCTCCTCCAGCTCCTGAACATGCCTTTCAATCGCGTCGCGAAAGTCGTCCGAGCTTTCGTCTCCCGGCCACGTCTGGATCAAATGTTGCGTGTCGATCAGCGTGTTCTTGAGCCGACGAATGGCGTCCAGGAACGACCGTTGGGAGTCTGAAGTTCTCCCAAGCAGGCTCGTACTGGAATCATAACGCTGTTTGAGCGTCGTCTCCGGCAGCGTTTTCTCCAATTCCGCAAGGTAGTTGAGGGTGTTCTCGATTAACAAACGACACGCGTCTGCGAGATCCGCAAGCCGGTTTTGGATATGACCTTGTTGCGTTTTGGACATCGCCGATGATCGCACGGCGTTTCGTATCCGCACAACCAATCCGGTTTCGCGATTCTCCCGATCAAAAATCCGTTGGACAAATCGTCGGACAAAGGCCCCCGAAAATTCGACACCAAGATAATCCTGGGCGATCTTCTCGACATGGTGCGCCTCGTCCAGAATGAGCGTCTGGTAGTCGCCCAGAATGGAACGGTTGGCCACGAGATCACTGAAGAGCAAGGCATGATTGACAACCACCAATTGACTCTGCCGTATCTCGTCCCGGATTCGACGGATGAAACAATCGGACGAACAGTGCTTGATCTGACAGAATGCGCTGTCGCTGGTCACTTTCTGTCTCAAACCGATCCATGCCTCGTTTTCCAGCGCCGTGCATTCCGAAATATCGCCGGAGTCTGTTTGTGAGGACCAAAAGATCAACGGCAGCGCCGCTTCGCGTTCACGCGGTTTCAAATAGGCGTCCGGATCCTGCTGAATCGCCTGCCATTTCTTGCCGCACAGATAATTGGCGCGCCCTTTGACAAGCACGGAGCGAAACCGCATGAGACCGTGCAGAATGGGCAGGTCCTTGAAGAACAATTGCTCTTGCAGGTTCTTGGTGTGCGTGCTAACCACGACCGGTTGACCGGAGTGGATCGCCCAATAGACGGCTGGAGCGAGGTACGCCATAGACTTCCCGGTTCCCGTGCCCGCCTCAGCGAGAAGAAACTCCGAATGCAGTAGTGCATCCGTGATCCGCGCGGCCAACTGCTCCTGGGCGGGCCGAATCTCATACGACTCGATGTGGCGCGGCAGATCCGTCTTCAACAGCCGCGCGATGTGTCTCGTATCCATTTCTCCGCTTCGGGTCGCCTGTTGCCCAAGCACGTGTGATGGCGGATGTGGCCACACGACCTCCGGCAACGGGTGTCGGATCGAAGACGTCTCGGTGATGAACTTTGCGACCGACTTGGCCAGACGACTGAGGTTCGAATCTCGCGTCATCCTCCCAAGAATGAAGAGTCTAGCAGGCTCTTGTCTTGCAAATTCCGAGAGCCATCTCAACCACATGAAGGCAACGGATTCGGTCCGTGCAGCCTTGGGGTCCGCCTCGTACAGTCGAAGCAATGTATCCCACTGATAATCCACAAGGGTCGGAAACAAAACCCGGGTCAGCGTGGTCAATCTCAGCGTGTCCGTGACGCCTTCACATCCATCAAACGTGATCACAGGGAGATCCGACAACGGCTCAAGCTCGGAGAAGATGCGCGTTTCAGTCTGACCTTCGTTGAATTCCGTCACATACAACGAACCGTCTTGGACTTCTGCGGTCTGAAAACGGGAATATCCGGAATGTCGTAACAGATGCTTCATCGTGCCTCAGATTCTTGGCATGTGCCGAAAAAATACCACTTCATGCCATTGGCTCCAGGCCTGTCAGTGTTACCGGATTCATAACTCATTGATTAGCATCATCTCAAACTTCGCCATTCGTGGCACTGTCTTTGCCACAGTGAGTTGGTAAGGAGTATCCGCAATATGAAAGACGACAACATCATAATCATCAAAGCAAGAAAACGCGACAAAATGAGGGTTCTCGAGGCTCAATTCAAGCTGGCGCCCATTGGCTTTGCCTATGCCAGGATCAATCGCAACCATTGCTGGAGTTTCCCAAAAGAAAGCGCGGAATCCGCACGATCCATATTGGCAACCGTCTTCAACCTCCGCCGCTGATTGTATCCTCCCTCACGCCCGCGCCTGGATGTGTGTTGAGGCGCGGGCCCTCTTTTGTTTTTCAAGGTCCCTGTTTTCCACTAAAGTCCCCGTCTTCGCAGACCGAGTAGTCCCACGGAGTAACAAAGCGGAGTGAGACGAAACCAACGGGTCCGGAATCCAAGAGGGTCGGCAGTTATTGATTTTTGCCAAGCCAGTCTGTACAATTCCGAAAACCACGAGAGATCCATGGAACAAGCCATCAAAGAAAAATCCGTCACGCTGGCTCACGGGCTCAACGAGGCCATGAATACGCTGAATGTCGTTCTCGCGGGATCCGCCGACGAGGGCGAGATTATCGAAGCCAAGAATATCGTTGCGGGCGTATTGCGGAATTATAAGTCTTTCTTGCAAGAGCTTCCGGACTCCGATCGAACGGAGGTCCAGAAACTCTTTGCCAGAAAGATTGAAGCCCTGGCCACTCGTGCCCGGCAGCTTCCCTAAGCTGCGAACTCCGCCTTCAGCTTATCGTCCAAGTCGTCAGCGTAATACCCGACGCGATTGAGCATGGCGCTGAACTCGTTGCCGTCCATTCCGTCGCATTCCCTCAACGACCGCAGCCATACCCACCCGTCACTGATCGAAAAACTCACAGCCCACAGTTCGTGGTTGGTCTTGAGTAATCTCTCGTAGAAATCCTGAATTCGCGATGTGGTCACCTGCATCACCGGAGACGCGACACAGCAGTATCCCGGACTGTTGGGTGGATTCCAAATCGTGACATAAATCTGAGCCGATCCTCGTGACAGCGACCATTGACCGGGTACAATGGCTCCGTTTGCGTCCTTGCACCGACAGAGATCGGGTTGAATTCCCAGACCCCCAATGACTTGTTCGACCAGATTGAAATACGGCTGCAACGGGTTTACTCCTGGGTCTGACATAATGCCTCCTCTTGTGATGGGTCTATTTTTGGAAATGCTGGAGAACTTGCTCAAGTCCCGCATCGATGTCAAGAATTTTTCCCAACCCGAGCTGATCCAATACACCCGACCGGAGGGACACATCCGCCGGACGGCGGACCCGGGTCCGTTCATTCTTCATCGATTCCGGAAGAACCAGCCCCTCTTCCACACCCAGTCGCTTCGCGAGAGTTTTTCCAAATTCGTATCGTGACACGGCCTGTGGACCGCCGATGTGAACCGTGCCGCAGTAACTGCCTGACGCAAGATCCAATAACACCTCCGCCGCGTTCGGTATCGACAACATCGTCCGCACCTGATCGTGAAAGAGCATCACGGTTTGCTTTTGTCTCAGCTTTTCAACCAATCCGGAAAAGAAGTTCATACCACCGTTCAAATTGAATCCATACATCAAGCTGATGCGTGCGATGACGAAATTCGATAGGCGCTCGCGCAAAACAGATTCCGCTTCGACCTTGGTATCGCCGTAGAAATTGAGCGGTGCAGGGATGCTGTCCTCGTCATAATTGCCGGAATTCCCGTCAAAAATGAGGTCGGTGGAAGTGAAGATCAGACGACAGGCGCTCGCGTCAGCGTATTCAGCCAATTCCTGCGTCAACTGCACGTTGATGCGCCACGCTTCCAACTTGTTAACCTCGCAAACATCAGGCGAACTCATGGCGAGGGTATGTATGATGTGCGTAGGTTGCAGCCTCTGCAATGTTTCTTGCGGGTCCACTTGCCCGTCCATAGGAACCCACACAATGTCGTGATAATTGGGTTTTCGCGAGTGGTAGGTTGCACATACGTCTTCCCACAGGCGTTTGGCCATGGCAACCTTGATCAGGGTCGAACCCAGGTTACCCGTACCACCCGTAATCAACAACCTTAGCATTTGCCTAAATCGCTTAACACAATATCACTGAAAATAAACAACTTATGTTTGAAAAGTTGTTTCATCATGATACATCAAAGCACGGGCTGATTCAACGGAAAAAATCCAGCTGACCACCTATGCCAATCTTACTTGATATTATTTATGCACTTATCGACGAACCATCTCCGGCATGACTTTTGTCTAAGATTCACCTCATGGAGGCGAACAATTACATGGCAGAAAACAGAAACGTGATGAGGGTTGTGGGGTTCTCGCTTCTTTCAATTCTCTTTGTGTCGATCGCTTTTGTTTTTTACATGCCGCAAGTACTCGTCGGACCACTTGGACTTGTCTTCCCGATTGGGCTATTTGTCCTGCTTCTGGTTGCTTTCTACCTCTTGATCATCAGCACAAAGGATTAGCTGTATGAAGTGCATTACGCATTCCAATCGCGTCGTATACGTCATCACGACAGACGACCTCCGAAAGGTCGGAGAAGCGCGATTCAAGCTCGCCGAACTGAACTCGAGCTATGGAAAATCGCAGAACCACCATTACTGGAGTCTGCCGACCCAGCATGCCATCACAGCGGAAAGGATCCTCCGGGTCATTTTCGAACAGACCAATCCGGCTTGATAATCTGAGGTCGATTCGATACTTTGTGTGACAACGTCACACATGAATTTCCTAACTTCATCCTTTCTCAGACTCCATCGTCGATCCCATCCGCTTTTCCTTGCGGGACATTGGCTCATGCGGATTCTGTTGCCCGTGTCGGCATTTGTCGGACTCCAACTGTCTCGTCATACCTTTCCTGATTCCTTCCGTGCACTCACGAATGAGTTGCTTCTTTGGCAGGTGGGCTGTGCGGTGGGATGGTGGATCGGTGTGCTGAGTATGACCCGTTCCTGGAAATCGGACTTTTTGGAGCGCCGGGCTCCCGTTCTATCCCGCATCGCACCTTACCGCTATGGGGTCCACGTGTCATTCTTCCTTTTACTTATAGCCATTCCTTCCGTAGTCGGCATGATGACGGAGGGATCATCGGTTCCCGGACTCATCCTCCTCTCGTTTTCGTCCGTCTGTGCGATGATTTGGTCGTCCGCATGGACTCGGATCGAAGAGGCGTATTACGACGCCGCCGCAAGGATTAACTCGCTGCCGACGCTTCCGTCTGTTTCACCCATTTGGTTTGTCGTGAACTATTTTCTGAGCAATCTGATTCTGATGGTCACGTATTACGCGCTGATGGACATCTCGAATCCGAGGGCCATGAAACTTCAACTGGAGTTTTTCATCCTCGTTCAGGTTCTGTGGTTTGGGATTGTGACGGATTCGTTTTACCGGGACTGGAAACGTCGCCAGAGTGCGATGCGGCTCATCCGGCAGGCGGAGCAAGGCGAGATACCGGCACGCGCCTCCGAGGCGGGTCCGCTCCTGTACCGTCTGCTCGCCATGTTCGACCGATTCCGGAAACACATCTCCAGATTGCAGCATCACAGTTCAGAAATGACGGCCGCTTCCAAACTCATCGCCGATTTTTCTGCGGAACAAAACGAAACCATCACCCGTCAATCTGCCAGCGCCAACGAAACGTCGGGCACGTTGCAGTCGCTCCTGGAATCCTCACAGACGATCGCGGAACGCGCCAGCGCCGTGGTCGGTTTGGCGGACGACACCGAAAAACGTTCCGACCAGGGCCTGCAGCACATGACAGTTTCCCTCAGACAGTTGAGTCAAGTGCGTGAAAAAAACCAGCAGGCGGTCTCCGACATTATCCAGCTCAGCGAAACAATGCGGGAAATCGAGCAGGTCTTGGCATTAATCACCTCCATCTCCGAGGACACCCATCTGATCTCGCTCAACGCTACCATAGAAGCCAGTTCGGCGGGAGAGCACGGCCTGCGATTCAAGATCGTGGCCAATGAAGTTCGTGAATTGTCCGACCGTGTCGCCCAAGCCGTACTGAAGACGCGTCGACTCATCGAGGGCATTCACGACGCCACGCAGCGGCTCGTGGCCAGTTCCGTGGACACGACAGACCAGACCGAAACCGCATTTGCTTCCGCGCAGAAGACTCACCAACTTCTTCAGGACATTTCCTCCTGGGCCAAGCGATCCGCCGAGGCGGCACGGGATATCTACGTCAGCATCCAGCATCAGCGCGTGTCCAACGAACAGATTTCATCCTCCTTCCAAAACATCACCCAGGCGATCCAGGCGCTGAGAGATACCAGCAGTCGCTATCGGGAGTATGCTCAGACACTGAAGAAATTCTCCGCCGGCATGGAGGACGTGCTTTCACAATACCGCGTGCCACCGGACTCCGACGGATTTCTTTCATGAAGCGTCTGTTGTCGGAGCTTCTCGGCACAGACGGTGTCTGCTTTCCCTCCCACGCTTCACCCGAAATTGAAATCACAGGTCTTCATTCCGATTCTCGCGCCATCCGTCCGGGCAACGTGTTCTTTGCGATGGCAGGATCCCACGACGATGGGACCCGCTACATCGCGTCGGCCGTGAAGGGCGGAGCGATTGCCGTCGCCCTTCAGGAACCGCCCACAGAAATGATGATTCGGGATTTCCCCCACACCCTTTTCATCCAGTCCGATAACCTGCGGCGATTGATGGCTGTTTTTGCACATCGCTTCTATCAAACCAACTGCGACGACTTTCAACTGATCGCAATCACGGGAACCAATGGGAAAACGACGACTGCGACGATCATCCGGCACGGTCTGATGTCGGTCGGCCTGCCCTGTCTTTTTATCGGTACTACGGGCCTGTTCCTGGGCGATCAGTACATCGAGACAGACTATACGACGCCGCCTTCCTTCGAGATTCACCGGCTTCTGGCAGACGCCAAACGGCTTTCCATCCGACACGTAGTCATGGAAGTGTCCTCCCACGCATTGAAACTCGATCGTGTTTGGGGACTGCGATTCGATGCGGCTATTTTTACGAATCTCTCACACGAACATGCGGAACTGCATCAGAACGTGGAGGACTATTTTCAAACCAAGAGATCGTTGTTCAGCAGACTCAAACCAGACGGGTTGGCCATAGTCAATGTGGCGGATCCTTTTGGAAAACGCCTGGCGGAAGAAACTCCGGGTGTGCCGCTTTGTCGTCTGTCCGGAAGCGAAACGGATTGCCACTGGATTGCGCATTCGGAACTTTCGGAATGGGTCGCACCGCAGGGACGTTACCGCATGCGCCAGCTTCTGCCGGGATTGTATAATGCAGTCAATCAGTTGTCGGCGATCGTGGCGCTGGAACACATCAAAGTAGACGTGCGTCAATTCAACACAGAAACATTCCCGGGCGTCGACGGTCGATTCGAATGCTACTCAGACGGCAAAATTCTTGTCATCATCGATTTCGCTCACACCCCGGACGGGCTGGACAAACTGCTGACCGTCGCCAGATCGATGCGTTCGCGGGAATTGATCTGTATGTTTGGCTGTCCGGGATCACGCGACCGAACCAAGCGTCCCCTCATGGGCCGGATCGCAACGCAACTGGCCGATCACACGATCGTGACCACCGACGATATTCATTTCGAGGAGCCTGCGGCTATCATCCAGGATATCACGGGAGAGTTAGTGAAGAGGCAGTACGAAGTCGTCCAGGACCGGCGGGACGCGATACGAAGAGGCTTCCAGATTGCGAGGGACGGAGACATCCTCGTGATTGCCGGGCGGGGGCACGAACGGTATCAGTATGTCGGACACGAGAAAATTCCTTTCCTCGATCGTACGGTGATGTTGGAAGAAGCGGCCAGTGTCGGAAGGCAATTGGTCAAAAAAAAAGGTCTGCAAGAAGGCAGACCTTGGGTAGAATTCGTCTAGGCTTACGTCATTCCATTTACTTTCTTGGCAAGGCGCGACTTGTGGTTGGCCGACTGATTGCGATGAACAATACCCTTGGACACCATCTTATCCGCAAGTGTGCTGTATTCCTTCAATTTCGCCATCGCCGTCTTTTTATCCGGGGCTGACAAAACAGCTTTCGCCGCATCCTTCATTTTGTTGGAGTACAGACGATTCTTCTTTTGGTCCCGCTCGTTTCGGCGCACGCGCTCTTCGGCTGACTTATGACTGGGCATGAACTCTCCTTAACCTATTGTTATTCAAATAATTGATTCAAAGTCATATGGGGGCCTAAGTTATAGAATCCAGCCTAATTGTCAAACGAATTTTTCGGCCTTTATTTTGTTTGATTCGACTTTGTCCTCCAATATATTTCACCGACACACAGCAGTCTGATAACTTCCATGGTACGTTTTTCTCTCGTTCTCTTGTGCGCCGCCGGATCGGCGTGGCCTCAATTTGACCAGGCATTGAATGAATACCGGAAAGGCCATCTGGACCAGGCCGGGTCACTGCTTGAGCAGGTGCAGGAGGACAAAACGCTGACGGCCGCGATCAGTCTGCGAGCCCAAATTGCGCTCGATAAGGGTCAGTACAGGTCGTCCATAGCACAGACGACCCGATTACTAACCGCGTATCAGGGGAGTCGGTTTGATGAGACGGCCAGGCTCCTGCGGGCACAGGCCTATTTTGCCCTCGCACACTACGACAGCTGTGTGACCGACCTTTTGTGGATACGAGATTTTGGAAAGCAAAAGAACGTCCGCGAGGAATCCGTGTCTCGACTGTGGAGCTTCCTGGACACAGGAATTCCCTACCCGCATCTGCTGGCGATCAGCCGGAATGTGACCGACGCCGACCTGCGCATCGCCGTCGCCCGCCGGCTCTTGCTCCACGGACGGTCCTCCGAAGCCAGGACGGTTCTCGCATCCATTGGGAATCCAGGCAAGGCACAGGCAAAACGAATTCGTGAATTGCAGTCCCAGATGGCGGACGATGCGACCGTCAAGATCGTGGTAATCACCTCGCTGTCAGGATCCATGAAAGCGCTCGGCAGAGAGGTTCTGGACGGACTCATGCTGGCCATTCGCCAATACAACGAGCGCGCTGGGCTCGCCATTGAACTCATCACTTTCGACGACCAATCGGATATCGTGACCAGCATTCGCAAGACCCAGGAGGCCGGCGAAGCCGACGACGTGTCGCTGATCATCGGGCCGAATGAAAGTAACATGATGGCCGCGGCCGCATCGATCGCCCAGCATGCGCGCATTCCGATTGTTTCCGCAACCGCCACACAACCCGGTCTGACGGATATCGGAAGTTATGTGTTTCAAGCCAACATCCCCCTCGTCGATCGGACGGAAAGACTGGCGGAGTTTGCCGTCAACAACCTCGGGATGAAATCGTTTGCCATCCTGGCTCCATCCGACGAGTGGGGCGACCGCACGGCGTCGCGATTTGCGGAAATCGTGGAACGGCTAGGCGGACGGATCGTGGCCTCCGAACGGTTTTATGACAATGCTGTCGATTTCCGAACGCAGTTTACGCAAATCCGCAAACGAGGACTCCTGGACAAGATACATGGAGACCGTACCCGAAAACTCTCGTTGCGGGAACTCGACTCGTTGTACCAGCGGTATTATCCGGTTGATCCAGACAACAAGAAGAACAATGAACCCGCCCTGCTTCTCGACGGAATCTTTCTGCCTGTGTACACGGAGAACATCAAGTACATCGCCCCTCAGATGGCCTTTTACAACATTCAGGCCCGACCTTTGGGTGAGGACAGCTGGTATAATATCTCCGAACTGCGTTTACACCAGGCCTACATCAAGGGAGCCATCGTGGCCTCGGAATACCATCTGGAGGTCAATGCCAACACGCAGAAATTTCAAGCCGCATTCAAGCTCGCGTATGGGCGCGAACCGGGACAGGAAGCTGCCTACGGATATGATCTCGGCTGCATGATCGCTGAACTTGTCCGCCAGGGCGCGCGCACGTCGGACGCGATGTACGATCGATTGTGTAAGGGCATCGAGTGGAAAGGCATTCACAACACAATTCGTCTGTCTTCCCAACGTCGCGCCAACGATGCCATTCATATCCTGCAATTCAAGGACGGACATTTTTCGAAGCTGAATTAACATGGCTCGTCTCTTCGTAGTACTCACGATCCTCGCCACCTCTCTGCGCGCGCAACAAGACAGCGTGACGATCACGGAAGTGATGTTTGATCCGATCGGCAGCGAAAACACAGATGAGTATGTGGAAATCTATAATTTCAGTAAGACACAAACGTACGATATTTCGAACTGGATCATCTCGGATAGCGCCGGCGGCAACGATTCGGACAAGGTCATCAGTTTCGGAGAGGGAACCCTGCTGTACCCGGGCCAGTACGCGGTCATTCTTGATCCGGATTATGCGAACGCATATGCCTCCCTCATCCCGGACACAGCGCGGGTCGTAGCGATCTCGGGAACCACATTTGGAAGCGGCGGATTCAATAATTCCTCGTCAGAGGTGGTCATGTTCATCAAGACCTCTCCTCGAGACACGCTCTCTGTCTACCGCTATTCGCTTGGTAATTCACCTGGGTTTTCTGATGAGAAGATCCTCAGCACATCTGACAATTCTTCTTCGAATTGGACGAACAGCTATTTCGTGAACGGGACCCCCGGCGCGCCGCCGTCGCTGGATTTGTCTGTACAATCGCTGGCGTTCAATCCGATCGCACCACCGAGCGGAACTTCCACACAGGTAACGGCCGTCATCAAGAATATCGGGATTCGATACGCTGATTCGTTTCGCGTTTTTTTCTATATGGACAGCAATCGAAATTCGGTGGCAGACCCGCCCGAGGTGTTTGATTCAGCAGACGTGAGTACGCCTCTCGCGCGGCTGGACTCTGTGTCCGTGCAGAAATCGACGCCGATCCTGTCGCTGGGAACGCACCACATGATTGTCCGACTTCAAAATGTTTTGCCCGACGGGGACACGATCGCCGCTAACAATCAGCGGATCGACTCGGTGACGACGGTTCCGCAATACGATTTATCGATTTCACAACGCCCGCTCCGCTTTGTGCCGAGCGTGCCGGCCGCCGGATCGACGGTTCAGATTCATGCCGTCGTAGTCAACGCTGGCCAGTCCGCCATCACCGGAGCGATCGTGAGGTTCTACCGCGACGCCAACGAGGATTCCATCGCGGAGCCAGCCGAAGTGATCGATTCGGTCTCCCTGGGTTCGATTCTCGCCGCTGGAGATTCGACCACCTTGTCTATTTCCGTGTCCTCGGGGGCCGCAGGGAGCATGCGGTACTTTGCGGACATTTCACCCGGGTCTGTCCTGCCGAGCTCCGACGAACAATCCAACAACAATCTCCGCGGAGATCGTCTGTTGGTGGGAGTGGCTCCGGGTTCCATCATCATCGACGAAATGATGGTCAGTCCTCTCAGCGGCGGAACCGAGTGGATTGAGTTGCTGAATGCATCAACAGACACGATCGATCTGAGGAAATGGCAGTTGGCAGACGGCAATGCAGACCAGACGGGATTTGCATCAAAAAGGACTCTCACGACAAGTTCGCTGACACTGGCGCCGGGCGAGTTGATCGTCGTCGGCAAAGACTCCGTGGCGTTCTTCGCCCGCTATCCTTCGTTCACCGGATCCCGCCTCTTCTTTTCGTCTTTTCCTTCGCTGAACAACTCCGGAGATATCATCGGGATATTCGACAGTCTCGGTTTGGTTTCAGACAGTCTCCTGTATACTGACGATTGGGGAGGCGGCACGGATGTCTCGCTCGAACGACGCTCGTCTTCCGGCTCGTCGACAGATCCTGCAAACTGGTCGTCCTCCCTGTCCGCGATGGGCGCCACACCGGGCATGGTCAATTCCGTTTCTCCGGTTCCGTTTGATGTAGCCATCACGAAAATTGCGACGATTCCGGAATTTCCAATTTTCCAGCAGTCGTTTCAGCTCACAGTCACCGTCCGTAACATCGGTCTCAATGGCTCCACGGCGGGATTTCTCAGATTATTCAATGATGCCAATCGCGACTCAATCGCTGATGGTACAGAAATCGTGGACTCCGCCAGTGTGGTGTCTTTATTGCCGGGGGATTCGGCGACGGTCCCTTTTCAATCCGTCATGACGACTCTGTCCGGTATTTCGTTTATCGCGCATGTGGATGTGACGCCGGAAGACCGGCCCGAAAACAATACGGCAGTTCTGCTTGTACGTTCCGGCATCGCCGCGCAAAGCGTCGTCATCAATGAAATACTGTACGACCCCGACACGTCACAGGTAGAGTTTGTCGAGATTGTTAATCGATCGGTCTCTGCCGTGAACTTGAAGGACTGGACCATCGGCGATGCGTCGACAAGCAAGATCCTACTGACGATGGATCACTGGCTGCCTGTCGGTGGGTACCGTGTGTTGTCGGGGAGTGCGACGGCCCCGTTGAAACTCGGAATTCCCGACTCGGTCATGATCCTCATTTCGTCGATGCCCGCTTTCAACAACGACACGGACGGAGCGATCTTGCGGGACGCCGTTGGCCTGACTGTCGACAGCCTCACGTACTCCTCGACGTGGGGGGGAGGAGGCGGTGTGAGTTTGGAAAGGACCTCTCCCGATGTGCCCGGAACGGAGGCAGGAAATTGGAATTCGTCTGTCGGCAATCGCGGTATGACGCCTGGCCGGCGAAATAGCCTGCTCGACGCCATCCCGTTTCCCGGAAGCGCCATCATCATCAACGAAATCATGTATAGCCCGCTCTCCGGAGAACCTGAGTACATCGAGATTTACAATCCCGGGGACTCCGCCGTTGACATCCTGAGTTGGAGCGTCTTCGTTGGAGACGACAAGAACATTTTGGCCCGTGCCTCGCGAACCATTGCCCCGAAGGGGTTTGCGGTCATCAGCAATGCCACGTCCCTGCCTTCCCGGTTTGCAATGGATGCTTCAACCCTGCTCAAACCTCCGGGAGGTCTGTCCGCGCTCTCAAATGAAGGAACTACACTGGTTTTGCGCGACCCGACCGGCAAAGCCATTGACAGCGTCGCCTACCTCCCTTCGTGGGGAGGCGGCGAAGGAATTGCATTGGAAAAACTGTCGCCATCCGGGGACGGCTCCATGCGCGCGAATTGGAGCTCTTGTGTTTTTGTGGAGGGGGGAACCCCCGGCCGGACTAATTCTGTCTTTAGCGACCGTACGGTTAGCAAAATCAAAATTCAGGCCTCACCCAATCCATTCCTGGTTGATCGTAACGAGGTCACGCAAATTCGTATCGACATCCCCGTCCCCCTCTCGCGGCTCACGGTTCGTGTCTACGATCATCAGGGTCGGCTCATCCAAACGTTACTGAATAATTCGCCTTCCGGCGCGCATCGGGAAATCACGTGGGATGGAAAGACCAAGAACGGTCAGTGGGCGCGAATGGGCATTTATGTTCTCTACGTGGAGGCCATTTCCGAGCAGGACGACTTCCACAAATCTGCAAAAGCGACGGTCGTCGTCGGTCGCAAGCTGTGAGGTTCAGCCCCGGGAAAGCTTGAGTTTCACCTTGAAGGCTTTGCCGTCGCGGTTGATTTCCATATCGACAATATCGCCCACCCGCAAGTCATCACCCAGAACGATTTTCTGAAAGTCGTATTCGTTGTTCACTTTGCGGCTGTTGATCTCGAGCACCACATCTCCCACCTTCAGACCGGCTTGGTCGGCCGGTCCACCGCGTGTGACTTCGGAAACCACGATTCCGCGTGGCTCGGACATCTTGAGATACTGGGCGATCATGCGATCGATTTGCTGGTATTTGAATCCCATCGTAAATGTCCGATCGACCGCGCCTTTTTCCTTCAGATCCGTCAGGATTCGTCCGACGCGATTAATCGGAATCGCAAAGCCGATTCCGATGTTCGTCTTCGAACTGGAACTGCCGCTGTAGATGAACGTGTTGATCCCGATCACCTCGCCGAGGGCGTTGACCAGCGGTCCGCCGCTGTTCCCGCCGTTGATCGCTGCGTCTGTCTGGATCATGCCCTGGTACACGTGATTGCCTTCGACAAATCCGAAATCCTGATTTACCGCGCTAATCACTCCGACGGTCACGATCGGTTTGTTGCTGATGTCAAACAGACCAAACGGATTTCCCAGGGCGATCGACCACTCTCCGATGATCAGGTCATCCGAATCGCCAAACTGCAAATAGGGAAGCCGCTTCTCCGCCTTGATTTTGAGCAACGCGATATCGCTGGAGCGATCCATGCCGACGATTTGCGCCGGATATTTTACGCCGTCCGTCATCGTCACGATAATTTCGACCGCTCCCTGAACGACATGTTCATTCGTCAGAACGAAGCCATCGTCCGAGATGATGAACCCGGATCCCAGTCCCTTCACCTTGTCATAGTACCGTTGTCGGGGGAAGAACTGACTAAAGAACTGATCGTTGAAGAACGGGTTCGAATACGTGTACTCCTTAATCGACACGACGTTGATGCCCACAACGGCAGGGGCGGCCTTGCGAATCGCCTTCGTGATCGCGTTCTGTCGCGATTGATCGGCATCGTCCTGCGCGGCAATCGCTCCAACGATCGTGAGCAGAAAAAAAAGGAACTTCATTTCACCCTTCCCAGATACGGTTTTTGAACAATCGTTCTTTCTAACGAACCCCGCTCACAGAAGTTTCTACTTTCCGCTCTTCAGTTTCTCCCAATCTTCCAGAAATTTCTTCAACCCCAGGTCCGTCAGAGGATGATGAATCAGTTGCTCAATTACTTTGTATGGCATGGTGCAAACGTGGGCCCCGATCTGACATGCCTCCACCACATGCATCGGGTGACGGACGCTGGCCACCAGCACCTGCGTCTTGTAGTCGTAATTCTGATACACAGTGACAATTTCCTGGATCAATTGCATCCCGTTCGTACTGATGTCGTCGAGACGACCGACGAACGGGCTGATGAACGTCGCGCCGGCTTTGGCCGCCAACAAGGCCTGATTCGGTGAAAAGCACAGCGTCACGTTCACCTTGATTCCTTCCGACGTCAATTTTCGACACGCCTGCAAACCCGACTTGATCAGAGGCACCTTGATCGTAATGTTCTCATGGATCTTCGCCAGATTGTACGCTTCTTTCATCATTCCGTCGAAATCGGTACTGACCACTTCGGCGGAAATGGGTCCGTTCACGATCTTCACGATTTCTTTCAGAAGTTCGATGAAATCAGCCTTTTCTTTTGCGACGAGGGAGGGGTTGGTCGTCACTCCATCCAGAACACCGAGCGTGGCGGCCTCTCGTATCTCGTTCAGATTCGCGGTATCGATGAAAAATTTCATGGGAACTCCTTTGCGTTTTTCTTGTGAATGCAGCTAAGGTAGCCGATTGATCGCTGGCAGTCAAGCACGCATCGTCGGCGGGTTGGATTTTCGCACGGGATTTGAATATCATGGAAACATGGGTAAGCAATTTGAACTGGTCAGCGATTACCAACCGGCTGGCGATCAGAAGGAGGCCATTCGACAACTGACGGAGGGACTGCGCCTCGGTCAACACTTCCAAACACTGCTCGGCGTCACCGGTTCGGGTAAGACCTTCACGATGGCCAACGTCATCGCGGTCTACGGGCGGCCAACGCTGGTCTTGTCGCACAACAAAACACTCGCAGCTCAATTGTACGGCGAACTCAAGCAGTTTTTTCCCAACAACGCGGTCGAGTATTTTGTGAGTTACTACGACTATTACCAACCGGAAGCGTACGTCCCCAGCTCGGACACGTATATCGAAAAGGACATGTCCATCAACGACGAAATTGAGAAACTGCGGCTGCGTGCGACCTCGGCCCTGATCGAGCGACGGGACGTCGTGGTCGTCGCTTCGGTCAGTTGTATTTATGGCATCGGTTCGCCGGCCGACTACCGGGACATGTATGTCTATCTCGAGAAGGGTCAGGTCGTCGACCGAAACACGGTGCTGGCGCGCTTGGTGGACATGCAGTACAACCGCAACGATCTCGATTTCAAACGAGCCACCTTCCGCGTTCGCGGCGACGTGGTCGATGTCTATCCTGCGTATGAAGACTTCTTCATTCGCGTGGAGATGTTCGGAGACGAAATCGAGTCCCTCGCCTATCTGGAACCCGTGTCTCAGAAGGTCCTGAGCAAACCGCCACAGGTCGTGATCTTCCCGGCAACGCACTTCGTTACGTCGGAGGCGAAATTGCATCAGGCGATTCTACGCATCCAGGCCGAATTGGCCGAGCGACTCACGCTCCTGCGAGGCCAGGGCAAGCTCGTCGAGGCCCAGCGACTGGAGCAACGGACCAAATACGATATCGAGATGATGTTGGAATTGGGTTACTGTTCCGGAATTGAAAACTATTCCAGACACATCGATGGCCGAGGCGAAGGGGATCGGCCGGCGTGTTTGATGGACTTCTTCCCCGATGACTTTCTGATGATCCTCGACGAATCTCATGCCACGCTCCCACAGGTACGGGCGATGTACAACGGCGACCGCGCACGGAAACTTAATTTGGTCGAGTACGGATTTCGATTGCCATCCGCGTTGGATAACCGACCGCTGCGGTTTGAGGAATTTGAAAACATGATGCGCCGCGTGATTTTCGTAAGCGCCACGCCCGCGGAATATGAATTGCAGAAATCGGGCGGAGTGATCGTGGAACAAATCATCCGGCCGACGGGTTTGTTGGACCCGGAGATCGAAGTCCGACCGGTCAAGAATCAGATCGACGACCTCATGCACGAAATCCAACAGCGCGCGCGTCAACACGAACGCGTTCTTGTCACGACACTGACCAAACGTATGGCCGAGGATCTCACAGAGTATTTGGCCAACCTCCGCGTTCGCGTTCGCTATCTGCATTCTGAAATCGATGCCCTCGAGAGAGTGGATATTCTAAGGGACCTTCGCCTGGCTGAGTTTGACGTTCTGGTCGGAATCAACCTTCTTCGGGAGGGTCTCGATTTGCCCGAAGTTTCACTCGTCGCGATCCTGGATGCGGATAAGGAGGGGTTCCTGCGCAGCGAACGCTCTCTGATGCAGACGGCAGGGCGGGCCGCACGAAACGTCAATGGCAAAGTCATCTTCTACGCAGACGTCGTTACGGAATCCATGAAGGCCGTGATTGACGAGACGCAGCGACGACGTCAACTTCAGTCAGAGTTTAATTCGCACAACAAGATCACTCCCAAGTCTGTCCGCAAATCGCGTGACGAAATCTTGAGGAGCACATCGGTTGCGGATTACATGATCGAACGGGAGGATTTCCGCATGGTAGCGGAGGCCCTTCCCGATTATCACGCCGTCATGGAACCCGACGAACGCAAGCGACTGATTGAACGCCTGAAGTCGGAGATGAAGTCCGCAGTTCGGCAACTGGAATTCGAGAAAGCAGCGGCTTTGCGCGATCAGATTGCTCTGTTGGAACGACGACCTTGACTCTTGCGATTCAGGTCTCAATGGCCTATTATTGCGTTCCATGAAACTTAAGTACCTGTTAATATTGCTCTCCCCAGGCTTCATCGGTTGTGGAGGTTGTGATGATCCAGCCAGGAAGCAGCAGGCGTATGATCTACTGAAGGAGGGCGTGTCATTGGAGAGCCAAGGTCAATACTCAGATGCGGCGGCGCATTACCGTCAAGCCATTCTGCTGTACCCGAAGTACCGGGACGCACATTTTCAATTGGGCGCGTTGATGGAGCGCATGGCCGCATTTGCGGAAGCCGAAACGTTGTACCGTCAGGCGATTGCCATTCGAAGCGATGATGCCCAGGCGTACAACAATCTAGGAAACGTCCTGGGTTCTCAAGGGAGGCTCCGGGAAGCCATTGAGGCTTACGAGGCCTCTCTCGCCATCACGGATACAATCCCTTCTGCACATTACAACATCGGACACAGTTTGATGTTGGCGCATGATTTTACACGAGCGGAAGAGGAATTGGCAACGGCCGTCCGACTGCGCCCTGGCGAAATTCGCTATCAGGAATCTCTGGCGATGTTTTACCTGAATCAGGCTCAGCCGCAAGAGGCAATCCCGATCCTTCAGACCTGTCTTGGACTGGATTCTCTTCGTCCGACAACCTTAAAGGCCCTGGCCACGGCATATGAGGCGCTGGAAGGGTACGATGAAGCGATGTTGGCTTGGGAACGCTATCTGGCCGTCCTGCAGGACGGAGAGGACAAGGCCATTACCCGTTTGCGAATTCGAGAACTTCGAATGCGGCGGACCGATGCCAAAAAAAGACCTTTGCGAAGTTAGAAAAAGCGCATACTATGGATTTACAATCCGTCCACGTTGGTCATATACCCATGCTGACCGGTTCCCGATGAAGACCGTGACCTTTGAATCTGCCACGATAGAATCGGACCAGAAGCTCATTGAACGCATTCGGGCCGGCGACGAAAACGTTCTTGTGGGTCTGTACCACAACAATATTGCCATGGTCAGGAAGTATGTTCTGGAAAACAGCGGCCGACCCGAAGACGCGGAAGACATGCTTCAGGATGCCTTGATCGTTCTTTGGGAAAATGTTTGCCGAAAGGACTTCGATCTGACTTCCAAAATCAGCACATATCTGTACTCGGTCGTTCGGAACAAGTGGCTGCGTGAGATCAACAAACGCCGAATCGGAAAGGTTTCACCCGTCGACGAACAAGCCTTGGAATCCGAAACAATCGATTCGCTCCGCCGGGTGATCCGATCGGAAGAGTTCAAGATCATCCTCCGGTGCATCGAAAAAATGGGACCCACGTGCAGGCGAGTTCTGACGATGTTTTATCTCGAAGAGAAAGGAATGGAAGACATCGCACGGGCGTTACACTTCAGCAATACGGATGTCGCCAAAGCAAAGAAATGGCAATGCAAGAAAGAGCTGGAAGCTCTGGTAAAGAAAGAACTCTGATATGATCGACGCTCAGGATCGGGCGTGGCTCGATGACAACAACATCCTGGACCGGCACGCACTGGGAAAATTGAATGCCGAAGAAGAACAACGGCTTTCTGCTTTACGGCAATCTGACGCCACATTGGATGCAGACGTTCGCCTGAATGCCCAATTGATCGCCGGTATTCGGTTCCTCGCGCGTCGACAACTCAAGGCACGACTGCAATCCAATCTTGGCGTCGCACCGCGAGCCCAACGGTTGCACATTCCGGCTCTGCTGAAGTGGGCGGCCGTATTGGCCGTGGCCACCGCGAGTCTATGGCTGATCATTCGCTATACCCATCCGCTTCCTGAAAAGGCGCCTGTTACGGAGACTCCTATTCCAGACAAAAAGACCGACAAAGACTCGTCGGAGAGGATCCAAAAGCCAGGCAAACAAGTTGAATCCGTAGCGGCACAGAAGAAGTCCTCGCGGAAACAAGACAAGCCGGCCCTGCTGTCGGCGCCGACTCTTGATCAACCTTCCAAGCAGAGGCGAAAACTCAACGCCGACGCGATCAAATTCCTTCGTCCGAATGAAGTCTCCGCCACGTGGATTCACGACGCGGACACAGTGAAATCCATCCTCTTCTTCAAGAATCCATCCGACCTGGCCGCCGTCAATATCCAGGAAACGCAGTTCGAAACAAGTGACACGCTGGAGTGGTTTTACGTGAATCTGGAAGAACATGCATTGAGCCTGTACCTCGACAATATCCGATATCTCAGCCGATTCTCGGACGCGGTCATTGTGGAAACGCCGAACCAACTTCGAATCCGGACGGTGGCGGGCGAATACGTCGTGGACCGGACCGCCCCGGATCGGTTCAAGAAAGCCAGCCTGATCCGCAAGTGAAATTCCCAGACATCAGCTGCGTCATTCTTCTGGGCGGAAAATCGCTACGAATGGGCAGTGAAAAGCACCTGCTTCCCTTCCCCGACCGACCTTTGCTCGAACATCTGATCGATTGCGTCGAACCGGCTGTCTCTCAGATTATTGTTTCCGGTAAGACAAAGCCTGTGATGCACCGAACCGATGTTGAATCGTGCGCGGATGAATTTTCAGTCGAATCTGCATTGGCCGGTATTCACGCGGGTCTTGCCGCGTCGAGACTGGACTGGTGTTTCATCATGGCCTGCGATTTGCCATTCGTCGAGGCTGACGTGATCCGATGGCTTGCCAGTCGACGTACTGTCGCGGCACGCGCCGTTGTTCCCGTCAAGAACCAGTTTTGGGAGCCTCTGTGCGCGCTCTATCATCGCTCCTGCCTGCCGCTCATTCGGCAGATGATCGAGACCAGCGACCTGGAGATCAAACATTTGTATTCCCGCGTACCGACAGTAACGGCCCCCGTTGAGGAAATCGAGTCTGCCCTTCATTCTCACGTGTTCTTTAACATGAATAACCAGTCCGACTACGAATCCGCCCTGCAAATTCACCGCAGTTTATTGGAAAAAAAATAAGGCTGTCCGCTTTCGCAGACAGCCTGTGGCACGAATGATCGTCCAAGGTTACGCGGCTGTAATCACGCCCGTATCCAGGTTGATGATGAAATTGTAACCGCCAAAATGCAACAGAGCCGTGTTGTCCCCGTCGAACGTGATCGTGCCGGCTACATAGTACTCATCCACACCAGGCACATTCGGATCCAAATTCAGTTCGACCGTGAAGTCTACGCCTCCGCCTTCCGGATAATCATTGTCATGCGAAAACGTGATGTTGTGGTAGTCGATCTCGTACCTGAATTCGTACGTGAACGACTGAGCGCCGCTTCCCGCTGAGATTTCAAAGCCCATATTGCTGGAACCGTTCAGTGTCGCACTACCCGTCTCCGCATTGTATCCCGCCAAGCCTGTAAACGTCAGATCTGCATCATAGCTGAACACAAAACTTGCATCAGGAGACGTAGAAGTCGCTGAAGCATCCGCAGTATACTCCATCATGTCGGTATTGGCCGTTGCCAAACCGGCGATATCCCTTTCCGTGAAGCGGAGTTTCAAAAGCACGTCCGTCGTGAGTGTTTCGTCCCCCTCAGTCTCGGTTTCGGTTTCCTCAAACGTCCACCAGCCGGTGGAGCTGTTGTAAGTCGCCTCGCCGTCGAGTGGCTTGCGGAGCCCTGACTTCTGGTCTGCTCTCTGCTTCAAGAATAGCATGCCATCAAAGGATCCGTCAAAATCCGCTTCATCTACCGCCAGAAGGGCCAGTTCTGCGGCCATCTGAATATACGCGGAGTTTTGAGTCGCCGCCGTCTGCGCATCCGTAGCAGTGCCAAAATTCTCGGTGCTCTTTCCACCACCACTTGTACAACCAAACACGAGAAGGGCCGAAAGCCCAGCAAGAACGAATCGTTTCATTTCTTCTTTCTCCTTTTTATGTGTGATCGGGCGCTTGCCCGACTGTGGAACTTGCTTGCGCCATACATGCCAACGCTTGGCAAAAGTAAATTAATTTACAAGAAAAACGTCGCAAGTCTGTGATCTGGATTCGAACCGCTGGTAATTTCGGAAATACGTATCCGCATTGTCAAGCCTTGAATGTGAGAATCATGAGAACGGCTCAACTGACGACGCTATCTCATTGTTTTTATGTGTTTTCCAACGACTTCTGCAAGTTTCAGAATATGCTCGGGCCCCGCACCACAGCATCCACCCAGGATCTTGATGTTGAATTTCCTCAGCCAGCTTCCTGCAGTCTCCGCATACGATTCTGCCGAAACACGTGGGGCGTCATTTGTTGCCAGAAGATTTGCGTACGCACCGATCGGGAGGCGGGTACTGCGGCCGATCGATTCCAACTGCTCGCCCATGATTTCCGGCCGCGAGCAGTTCGCACACACCACCTCAGCGCCTGACTGCCCTGCCAAGAAAGCCGCGTCATGCAGCAACTCCCCGCTCAACAACTCCGTTCCATTCCGACAAATAAAACTGACACACACCGGCAATTCAGTTTCGACAGCCGCGGTAACAGCCACGACGGCTTCGCGGATCGAGTTGATCGTTTCGATCAGGATCAAGTCGACCTTTGCCTCATAGAGATTCTCGATATGGCGTCTGTGTTCGTCGCGCCGGATTGACTCGTGGGGGACGAGATCGGGACGATAACAGTCTTCAACAGGGGCAACCGATCCGGCGATGTAGATCGCCTCAGACGGATTCGTCATGTCAACAGCCTCCCTTGCCGTCGCTACTGCCGTCCGGGTCAGACTTTTGGCGCGGTGTCCCAGGTCGGCCCCCTTCAAGGTCCGGACATTCGTCCGAAAGGTGTTTGCGGTGAGAATATGCGCCCCGGCAGACACATAGTCCGCGTGCAAGGTCCGGAGCGTCCTTAGAGCTTCTCGATCCAGGAGGGCGGCCGCCGACCACAGGGGCGCGGGACATTTCACCCCCCGCTCGATCAACTCCTGTCCTGTGGAGCCATCCAGGATCAGAACACGGGAGTGTGAAAGCGCCTCGCGAAAGGTCATCCTTCGTTGAGGAGGGCAAGATTCGATTTGAGCTTGGCGAGGGTGGTCTCGAAGGTATCCCGCTTTGACTTTTCCTTTTCCACCACCTCGTGCGGCGCTCTTGCAAGGAAGTCCACGTTTTGGAGTTTCTTTTCGATCCCTTGGATCTGGCTGGTGAGACGGTCAATTTCTTTCGACAATCTCGTTCGTTCAACATCCACGTCGATCAGGCCTTCCAGCGGCACATATACTTCGACCGATCGGACAATGGCCGATGCCGATTTGGCTGGCTTGTCGCCGAACGACACCGATTCCACGCGCGCGAGATCTTGAATGTACGACGCATTCTGAAGAATCCTGGATCGCATCGACTCGTCTGCAGTGCGCAGGATGACCGGTGTCCTGATCGACGGACTGACGTTCATTTCCGAGCGGATATTGCGTATTCCGACAATCATCTCCTGCAGGGCCGTCATGTCTGACTCGGCGTTTTCATCTACCAATCGATCGTCTGACGATTCCCAGGCCGTCCGCATGATGCTCTCGTTTGGCTGACGAGTGGCCAATCGCTGCCAGATCTCCTCAGTGATAAATGGAGTAATCGGGTGCAGGAGTTTAACGATTCCCTCCATAATGTACAGCGCCGTCGACAACGTCGTTGATCTTTCCTTTTCGTCCGGACCATACAGACGGGATTTGATCAACTCCAGATACCAGTCACAATAGTCCGCCCAGAAAAATCGATAGACGGAGTCCATCGCCTCATGGAGGCGATAATTGTTCAGTCCATCGGTGATTCCACGCACAGCGCGATGATACCGGCTGAGAATCCAGCGGTCGGCCAGATGCTGAATCGACCCAGGGTCCGGTTTGACAGGACGGGCATCCGGCACGTTCTGCATCTGCATACCCAGAAACCGATACGCATTCCACACTTTGTTGGAGAAATTACGCCCCAATTCGAAATGGCGCTTGGCCAGATGAATATCCTGACCTTCAGCGCTCAAATCCACCAGCGTGAATCGCAGGGCATCCGCAGAATATTCATGAATGACTTCGATCGGATCGATGCCGTTTCCCAGTGACTTGCTCATCTTGCGACCGTGTTCATCTCGTACGATTCCATTGAAATACACGGCGTGGAAGGGAACTTCCTTCATAAACTCCATTCCCGCCATGATCATGCGGGCCACCCAGAAGAAGATGATGTCCGGTCCGGTCACGAGTAACGATGTTGGGTAGAAATATTCGAGTTCTTTCGTTCGATCCGGCCAGCCAAAGGACGAGAACGGTACCAACCAGGAAGAAAACCAGGTATCGAGCACGTCTTCGTCTTGTCGCATCTCCGCATCGCTCAACTGCGGATGTTTTTCACGCAGGATTCGGAGAGCTTCCTCCCGCGTCGCGGCCACAGCGACCGTCCCATCGGGTGCGTAATACGCTGGAATCCGATGACCCCACCACAACTGGCGCGAGACGCACCAGTCTTTGATGTTTCGCATCCAATGCTCGTAGGTCTTGATCCACTTTTCGGGATAGAATCGAATGCGGCCTTCCAGAACCGCGTCCAGTGCGGGCTTGGCGAGATCCGACATTTTCAGAAACCATTGATCCGACATCAGCGGCTCAATCGGGACATTGCCTCGCTGGGAATAGCCGACCCGATTGACATGATCCTCGACCTTCTCCAGCAAGCCGGCCGCTTCCATATCGGCAACGACGAGCCGGCGAGCTTCGAACCGATCCAACCCACGATATTTCGGAGGGACATTTCCGTTTAATGTCGCGTTCGGATTCATGATGTTGATGAACGACAGAGAATGTCGTACTCCGATTTGAAAATCGTTGGGATCGTGAGACGGGGTGACTTTGACGGCCCCGGATCCGAAGTCCTTATCCACATAGTCATCCGCAACGATCGGAATCTCCCGCCCAACCAATGGCAGAATGACAGTCTTGCCGACCCATTCCCGATAACGCGGATCCTCCGGATGCACTGCAACGGCGGTGTCCCCTAGCATGGTTTCCGGGCGTGTCGTGGCGACGCGGATCGATTGATTCAGGCCTTTGACCGGATAGAGAAAGTGCCAGAGTTTGCCATTGACTTCCCGGTATTCCACCTCTTCGTCCGAAATAGCCGACTGCGAAAAAGGACACCAGTTCACAAGGTAGTTGCCTTTGTAGATCCATCCTTTTTTGTAGAAATGAACGAATACTGCGGTGACAGCGCGTGACAGGGTTTCATCCATGGTAAACCATTCCCGGTCCCAGTCACAGGAGCATCCCATTTCCTGCAGTTGTCCGACAATGCGGTCGCGATACTTGACCTTGTGCTTCCAGACCTCTTCGACGAACCTCTCCCGGCCGAGCGTCTGACGACTCGTGCCCTCCGCCTTCAACTGCTTTTCCACAACCGTTTGAGTCGCGATGCCGGCGTGATCCGTGCCCGGCGTCCAAAGAGTCGTGTGGCCCTGCATTCGCTTGAAGCGCGTGTAGATGTCCTGGACGGTGTTGTTATAGGCATGGCCGATGTGAAGGGCGCCCGTCACATTGGGTGGAGGAATCACAATGCTGAACCGAGGTTGGCCCGGTTTCACTTCCGCATGGAAATAGCCGCTGTCCAGCCAATGTCGGTACCATTTCTTTTCGACTTCAGCAGGATCGTACACCTTAGGAATTTCCTGATTCATCCGTTCCTCGGTTGGGTAATGACTCGAACGTGCTCTACCACGACATCACGCGGACAAAGGCGGAGAAAAATCTTGAGCATGAGCAAGAAGAAACCCACATCGTCCGCCACGCCGACCAGCGGAAATACTATTTCCGGCACAAAGTCGACAGGCGAGAGAATATAGAGTACCGTCAAAAAAAAGAAAAGCTTCAAGTACGCAGGCACCCGAGGATCATTGAGCAACCGGAGGTGGAGCCGCCCGCTCTTCCAGAAATGGGAGGCCAAATGGGCCAGCGGAACCCAACGACGATGAAAGGCATCGTCGAACTTCATGCAGAAAGAAACGGGTGATGAGGCAGAAAATATCGACGCTTTTCCTCTGCCGCCCGCCGGATACCGATGCGCGTGGAACGCGCGACACGAGAAGGCCGATAGCCGTCATCCGCGATGGACAATTCAGAGCGGGTGAAGTCCAAGCCGTTGTGCACAGCGGTGATTCCAAAGGCCTGACACAGTTTTCCCGGTCCGTTGGTTAACTGATGCAGTCTCCGATTCTTTCGATTCCTCATCATTGCGTCTACTCCCTCCAAGGGTTCGACAGCCCGAATGAGAACCGCTCCGGGAATTCCCTGCCCTTCCGTCACGACGTTCAGGCAATGATACATCCCATAGATGAAATACACATAGGCATGCCCTGCCTGCCCAAACATAGGCTCATTGCGCGGAGTTCGTCCGCGGTGGGCATGAGAGGCTTCATCATCCGTGTAGGCTTCTGTTTCCACGATCCGTCCACACAACCGTTCTTGCGCCTTCAGTATCAATACCTTCCCCAGGAGGTCCCTCGCCACCGCATCGGTCGCACGGGCATAAAATGATCGCGGCAGTTTACGCAGGTTCTTGGCTTTCAAAATTAGACAGGATTTCCTCCAGCATGAAGTCCACCTGAAGCAGGAATCGTTCAGAGGCACAGCCTCGTCTCTTGCATTCACGACACGGAATGCGCAGTTTGCAATCCACTTCCTTCTTGTGCATAATCTCGATCTCGAGAAATGCGCCGTGCAACTCGTCTTCCATCCACTCTGGTTTCTTAGTCGGCTCATTCTCCTGAAGCCATTTTACCCATTTCATATGAAGCATCTCTTCGAGGTCCTTGATTCGACCCAAGTATTGACTGATGGCCGTTCGCCAAATCATTACGGCTTTTTGGAGCAGGGAATCGTCCACATCGGATTCCTTCTGTTTCTCATCCTGAAACCGAAAATGCTTCAAGTCCAGCACGTAATGCACCATGCTCCTGATTTCATCCAGTTCGGAGAACAAACCATGTTTCGTGTCCATGTACAGCGCATTGATCGTATTCTCAAAATATTGCGTAGCCTTGTTCAGATACTCGATGACTCCCCGGTTTTGTGTCGTGTCTGTTTTGGACTCCACAGCGTACTGTTGCAGGATCATGGACGCATTCTTGAGCGCTTGAATGGCGTCCTTCTTGTCGTTGATGCGGTTGTAGCCGAGGGACTGAAAAATGACGTCGAAGTAGGCATTCACGCTGACTTCGATTTCCCGCAGTCGTTTGTTCAATCTCTCCACTTCCTTAATCCGCGCCTCCCGGACCATCTCCCGCGTCTTTTCGTCTGTGTGCGATTCCAGAGTCGTCAGAATCTTCTGTACCAGGCGCCGCGGCACGTTTTCGTCATCCACGACGTCCAGAATGTCGTCCACATGCAGAATTTCCGCGGCTTTCTCACGAATGGTCGTATCCCGGTCCAAGTGAAAGTACGCCAACAATGTCAGGCGAAACGGATCGGTCGGGTCTTCCTTGCATTTGTCCAATTCCCACAGTTTTCGCTTGCGGAGGCTGTTGCGCAAGGAGACCTGGGCGCCTGTCGGATCGGTCCGATCCACTCCTCCCAGCATCTGATTGAGTTCGAGGCCCCGCAGGACTTCATGAACGGCTTCGTGTAGAGTGGAAAAAACATCAATGCCGTCGGCTTCCGGAACACGCGCCCTGATTTTTTCCACCAGCGTATCGAGATCCAGCATTTCCTTGACAAAAACAGAGTGAACCGACTGCAAGACGTTGAGCGCGGCCTTGCGGATAAGAGGGTCTTCATCCATCGCAAATGCCAGCAGCGACAACATCCGGTCCTGATTAATAGCGCTTTTCGAAATCGTAAGAATCTCCCGGGCCTTGACGATACGGCGGCTGCGTCGCCCCAGGATCTTCTGAGACAAACGAAGGATCTTGTCATCCTGCCGGTCGATATCTCTCTCTTTGATTAGATTCACGAAATCGAGCAACACCTTTGTCGGGAGGCGCGGATTGTTGAGAACCACTTCCAGCACGTCGGGCTGCTTTTCAAAGAGCAGGAAAACGGCAATCATTTCGGCGGACGCCTCGCTGGCAAACTTCATTCGCTCCGTCTCGGAGAAGTCCAGCACGTGACTGGAGCGCCCAACTTTCTGGTAGAAGGCATCGGCGTGAATGGCCTGGCGAACACCGATCGGCTGGGTATCGGGGTTCTTGTACACCTCCAGATCGTACGGCAAAGGCTGTCGATAGTATTTTTCCAGGACCTCGCTCAGAAAGAGACTGTCACCCTTGGACCAGTCCTCCTTCATCAAATCGCTAATGCTGGGCGCTTGCTCTTTTTCGTCAGCCATTAGAATTCCACCGTTTCGCTGATCCGATCCTGGTGCGTAAGCAGAATGCGAGTTGGTTTGTCACGTAGCACCCGATCAAATGTCTCTTTGGCGAGGTTTGGACGGTTGTTCTCCTCGCTCAAGTGTGCGAGAAATACCGCTTGCAGTCCCGGGTGCCAGATGTGGGCGATACACTCGGCCGCCTGTCGGTTCGACAGGTGTCCGAGTCGTCCAGCGATGCGTTGTTTCAAAGGCCACGGATACGATCCGTGCCACAGTCGATGTTCGTCGTGGTTGGACTCCAACACGACCACATTCGATTCCCGAATTCGCTCGCGCATCAGCCCCGATATACTGCCTGTATCCGTCAGTACGGAAAAACGAGACGCCGCACAAGAGAAAGTAAATCCGAGCGGATCCAGCGCGTCGTGCAGGGTAGAAAACGGCGTGATTCCAATCCCGTCCACCGAAAAAGACTCATCAAAGATCGAAATCGACGAGGAGTCTATGTGTCCGCTCATCATCAGGTAGAGAGAACGGCTTACATGGGTTTCGGGCCGGTATTTCTTCACAAAGGCTCCCAGTCCCCGGACATGATCTTCGTGTTCATGTGTCACAAAGACGTGTCGAATCCGGGACGCGGTCGTGCCCGCTTCTTCCAGTCGACCCTCGAGGGTGCGGACGGGAATCCCCACATCGATCAGACACTCACACCCGTCGGCGTTGAAATAAATACTGTTTCCGCGACTACCGCTCGCCAACACGCAGATTTTGATCATACGATTCTCGCACCTTGCGAGCGGTCCCTCACTCCAGAGTCCGACTGCCCGGCTTCACAGCGGGTATCTTCCCCTCGCGACACAAAGGACACGTGGACGGTTCATACTTCACCACATCCAGCTGAATCAGCGAGACGTGGGGATACCCAAAGTCTGTCTTTCCTCCGCTACGATCCACGAGATAGGCGATGCCCATGATGTTGCCGCTCGCCTGCTCCGCAATCCGTATGACTTCCTTTACGGAGCCCCCTGTGGTCACGACATCTTCGACCACCAGGACATTTTCATCGCGACGAAGTTCGAAGCCTCTTCGGAGGGTCATTTCTCCATTTTCCCGTTCCGCAAATACGCATCGTGCATTCAGAATCCGGGCCATCTCATGTCCCACGAGAATCCCTCCGACTGCCGGAGCGATCACGACGTCGATCCCCTTCCCGACAAACGGTTTTGCCAATTCACCGCACATCAACTGCGCATAATTCGGATACTGGAGAACGCGAGCGCATTGAAAATATTGCGGGCTGTGCCATCCGGAGGTTAAAATAAAATGTCCTTCCAGGAGGGCGCGCGTCTCGCGGAAGAGGGCCAGCATTTCCTCAGACTTCATCACTGCGCTGAATAATTTTGACTGTTGCGAATCTGTTCCACGTAATTCATCATCTCGAACCAATCATGATGCGAGGAATACCGAGCGCCCAGAAACAAGGCCGCGATCAAGAATGCGCCACCCATGATCAGGCCGACCTGAAGCCACGTCGCCTCAAAGAGTATTTTCGAAATTCGGAAGATCCGCACAAGATGCCACACCAGCATCCAGCAGCCGATCAGCACAAGCAGGGTCATGAATACATCCAGACGGATCAGCCTTTGAAAGACGATCACTACGGGAATTAACAGCAACATGTGGGAGTAACTCCACAGCGCGGCGATTAGGGTCTGTTGGAACGGAATGCCGGAGCGGAAGGCAAATGCAAATATCCTAAGGACTCCCGCGAGAACCAGCAAGCCTGCAAAGATCAACCCCGTAAAAGAAAACACAAACAGCTCCGGATTCCACGCCAGATGATCCAGCCATTCCTTGATGCCGCCGATGACAACGATATTTGAAATGATCTGATCAAACACATGGTTCCTCCGCAATTCAAAAAAGATTAATGCCAGGGTGGTAGCCGCGACCAGACTTCCCAGGAAACCGACCACAAGCGCCGGCCACAGGTTGATCACCCGATTCTCGCGGACATCGGAAAAGAAACTCAGAATCTTTGTGATGGACCGGAAGACCGAATTGCTGAATTTCGGACTCTGCCGATAGAACACGATGAAGGCGAGAATCAGCAGTAGACCCACGATCGGAAACGTCTTCGGAAATGGATTCTCAAAAGAACCGATCGGTATCGTCTCGATCTTATCGCCGGTGTACATCGCCCGTACGAAATCGTAGGCAAATCTCTCCTTGCGGAATACGTTTACCAGGCCGGTCGTGTAGACCGTCTGGTCCGTCGGATACCCATGCAGATAGGTACGGCTGGTGGCAAAGTCGTTGTAGGAACGGACAATCCCTCCCGCCATCTTCCACTCGGGCAGCTTTCGGAACATATCGACAAGATACTTGGCTTGAAATTTCGTCGACGTCGGATCGCTGTATCCATTTTGATTATTCGGGTACACTTGAGCCCCGTACGTCGCGATCACAACGCGATTGGGCCAGCGTGCCATGCTCCGGGTCGCGAACACGTTCGCCGCGATGAAGTCGTTATTCCACAACTCCAGGTTGACGATGTCGATTTCATCTGGAATGCGATCCAGGAAACCGAAGCGTGATGCGCAGAACACAGGTCTGGAGTCGGCGAGTCGAACAATTGAAATCAGTTCTGAAAGAAAGGACAGACCGTCCTGGCCGGACAAGTCCCAGCCGTTTGCCACCCCCCAGGACAGAATCGAGACCTCTCGTCGATAGTTTTCAACCATCTGGCGGCAGTATGTCTTGATGTCCTCGCGAAACCGGTCGTCCGCAAACGATTTTTCTGTCAAGGCAGGAAACGGCGCTTCGCACAGAATAAAGAGACCGTACCGATTGCACAGCTCCACGAAGTACGGATGAGGAGGATGGTGTTTGAAGTAGACGACATTCGCGCCGAGCTTCTTCATGCGGAGAACATCGGCTTCCATGACGTCATACGGTACGGAATTGCCTGCTCCGGGATAATCTTCGAAATACTCCAGCCCGCGGATGATCAATAATTGAGAATTGAGAAGAACGTTGTTGTCTTGAATCTCCACTTTGGAAAGACCCAGCAAGAAAGACGTCTCATCAACGACGGAGTCACGTTGCAAGAGCGTGATATGGAAACGATATCGATAGGGATTCTCCGGATTCCAGAAGACAGGCTTCTCCAACTCGAACCGCGCGTGAATGTCCTTGAAGGCCCCCATGGAGAAATAGCTTTCCGGATTCTGCTCCCGGATTTTCGGTATTTCCCAGACGTTGCGATATTTCTTGAATCGATTGGTATAGACGGGTTCAGGATCTTCCTCGGTAAACACCTCGATCAGGTATCGGTAATCCGACTGCTTCTCCATCATCGAGGCCGCGAGACTCGTATCCCTGGCGGCAAACGATGCATCGTAATCCCGCATATGCATCGTCATCCGTATTTCCGCACGTCGCAAATCGTTCGAAATCGCGTATTCAAGGCGGTGCTGATCAATCGTCGCCCTCGGAGAAGCCACCAGGAAGATCTCGCGAAAGATCCCGCCTGCTGTTCTGGGTTGGAGAATCCGCGTCGTGCGCGGAAGCGAGGATACGTTGTTCCGTTCCGTATCCACCGTGATCTCGATTGTATTTTCCTCATCGATTCGAATCAGGTCCGTCCGCAGATCGATCTGCCGTTCCAAATAACCGCCGGTGTAATTCACGATGAATTCATCGTTGATTCGAATTTCTGCGCCAAAATTGGTTCCCCAGAGATGCAGACGGAAATGAGTCCCGGCAAACTCACGGCCGGGGATGAAGGTTTTGCGATAAACGACTTTGCCCTCGTATTCGATTCCGGACGGGACCTTCACGACTGTGGGTGTACCGCCGGCCTGAACCTGCCATTCTCCGGCGAGGTCCAGCAACAGACGGAAGCGAGAGAGCTGGAGATATCCGGTCAATTGCTGTGGGTCGTACCCGGTCGATTGTCCCAACGGACGCAAATCCTGACCGCCCGCAACGAACGTGAATATCATCGACAGCAGAAAGACGCGGCGGATCGTCATGTCAAAGAATGCTCTTTCCAAAAAAGGATGCGATCATCTCCACGCCGATTCTTCCCGTTTGATTCCGTACGTCCAGGATCGGATTGCATTCGACAATCTCAAACGATATGCCCTTGCCGGAAAGACAAAGCGATTCCATGATAAAATGAGCTTCGCGATAGGTCAGGCCGCCATTGACCGGGGTGCCGACCCCGGGCGCGACCGAAGGATCGAGGCTGTCCAGGTCAAAACTCACGTGAATACCCGCCGTTCCGGAAGACGCGATCCGAATGGCGTCTTCGATGACGGCCTGCACGCCCCGTTCGTCGATGTCCCGCATCGTGAAGACCGTGACTCCCGTCTTGCGGATATTCGCAATCTCGCCCTGGTCCAAGGTGCGGATACCCAAGAGAACGGTTTTTGATGGCAGCACTTTGGGGAAATCCCCGCCGATGGATGTGAGTTTTGGATGACCCATTCCAAGGGAAACCGCCAGAGGCATCCCATGGATATTGCCCGAAGGAGAGGTATCCGGCGTATTCATGTCTCCATGTGCGTCGATCCAGATTACCCCCACTGACTCGTTCTTCTTGTGCAGAAATCGACCCACTCCGGCCAGGGTCCCGATGGCAATGCTGTGGTCCCCACCCACGACGAGCGGAAATTCTTCTTCCGAAAGCGACTTCTCGACATGATCCGCCAATTCGGCACAACTGCGTGCAATCTCCGTAAGATACCGCAACGTCGGATCGCCGACTTTAAGGATTTCAGGGTTCTTGGTTACAATGTCGCGATAGTCTTTCACATTGTGTCCCAATTCCGCCAGTTTGTCGGCCAGTCCGGCAATCCGAATTGCAGACGGACCCATATCTGTGCCGCGGCGACCGGCACCCAGATCCAGCGGTACGCCCATTATCCGAATGTTTCCCATAAATTCCCGTTAATTCGAAAAGTTGAAGTTTGTGAAGATTAGCGAACGGGGTCGGTGACGAATATATCCGCGGAAGCCCTAATAATCAAGGCTGTATCCGATCAGCAAGCGGTGTTGCGTGAGGTTCCGATCACGAATATTGCGGTCATTCCGCCTCGCGGTGACTTGGTACGTGCCATAGAAGAAATGATTGTGGAAGGTCTCCCAGCGCAAATTTAAGGAACCGATGTGGCTGATCTCATTGACACCCATCAGGAATTTCTTGTCCTGTTTGCCAGCGGAACCCGCATCCACAAAACCGTCTTCATATCCAAACGTATTCAGATCGCCTCGCCCGTGTCGAATCAGTTCATAGCTCCATCGACTTTGAAAGCGGCGCGAAAAACGATAGCGAATCTCAGAAAAATAGCTTTCCGAATTGGGCGGCAGGAATGAACCGAGGCTGGAGTTAAAATGCGTGTAATTGATCAGATCCCATTTGTGCGTGTAGACGTAGGGCTCGATCCGGCTGTATTCAAATCGATAGTCGGCCTGGGAGCTCAGAAACGATGGAGTCCAGAGCAGGCCCCACTGCGCCGCCCATGTCTGCTTCCAGTATCGAAATGGATTCCGTGACGAAGTGAAATCATCCAGAAAAATGGCCGCGTACGTTTTGAGGTTGCGGATGGGAAAGGCCGTCGCGTCAAAACTGATGGTATTGTTGTCCTTGTCGCCCAGGTATTGCTCGGCGATGTGATACACCATGAGCGGATTCCAGTACGCGGCTTCCATCCCCCGTCCTCCGTAAATCACCGACTCATTGCCTGCAACAAACAACCACGGCAAAATCTTCGCTTCAAGCCGGTGGGCCACGATATACTTACGATCGCTCATCCTTCCGTTGTCGTTAACCGGAAGTCGATCGGACCGCAGCCATCCGTGAAGGTACGTCAGTTTCAGACGGCGAAACTCCGCGTCCAGACGCAGATGGTCAAAGGCCGGTGCATTGTCTGACAGAAGAAGATTGGAATGTCGCCCGGGACCCCAGGACAGGAAGTCCTTTCCAAATTGCAGCCGCAACCATTTTGGTTGAATCACCATGTATGCATTGGCCTCGAGCGCATAGAGATTGCTGGAACTGGGGTTGAAATTAATATTGCCCCCTTGCGCGATCTGCCCAAACGTGAAATCTCCATTCGCGCCTTTGATGAGCGTGCTGCTGAAGTCTCCGTAATAGGCAATCGCATTCATGAAGATCCCCCGCACGCGCCCCACGACCGCAGTATAACTCACGTTGTCATTAAGCGAGTCGCCATCGCTGCTATGACGGGTCACATCAAATGATTGATTAAGAATCGCATCCACCACTGCATCGCTCTTGGAATCCCGTTCTGACGAATGCAAATAGAACAGATTCCGCTCGGTTTCTTTCCCCTGCGCTTCACCCAGCTCACGGTGAAACTCTCCCTTCAATTTCGCCAGTAGCTTGCGATCTACGGCATTCATCCTCTCGGGTGTCTCCATCAGAACTTCGTTGACTCGTCGAAGCACATTCAGAACCGTCTGGCGTGTGTACGGAAGATTGCGATATTCGATGGAAGGCTCCAGAATTCCTGAGGTTTCCCATCGTTCGATCAAGTCGTAAGCGAAATGTCCCCGTGGCAGGTTCACGGAGGGACCATTCTCCTGAGACAGCAACTGCCCGGTCAGACACAGCAGACAAAGAAAGAGGCGATTCATCATGGGGTTTAGAATGCGTTGGTGCGGAAGCGAATCATCTGCCAAATCGTGAGCAAAATGATCTGGATGTCCAGCCAGAAGGACCAATTTTCGATGTACCAGAGATCGTGGTCGACCCGTTTTTGCATGAGTTCCGGATCGCGCGTTTCTCCTCGATAACCATTGACCTGAGCCCAGCCGGTGATGCCAGGTTTGACGAGATGCCGCAGCATGTAATTATCGATCAAGTCTTTGGATTCCAGATTGAGTGGAGTGGGGTGCGGCCGAGGACCGACGACAGACATCTGTCCCATGAGTACATTCCAGAACTGCGGGATCTCGTCCAGGTTCGTCTTGCGCAGAAAGCGTCCGATCGGGGTAATGCGAGGATCGTCTTTGGTCGCTTGCTGGTATTTGCCGGTCTCATCCGTATCGCGACTGGACACAACCATGGAACGAAATTTATGACAAATGATCTTCTTGTTGTTTCGCCCCCACCGTTCCTGCTTAAAAAATACCGGCCCCCTCGAGGTCAGTTTGATCAATAGCGCGATCATGGGAACCATCCAGATCAGAACCGTCGTAAGTACGATAAGCGAGAACAGGCCGTCAAAGATTCGCTTCACAATGTACCAGTGAAATTCATCCAACTTGATGTTGCGAACAGAAATCACGGGGAATCGGTCAAACATAGAAATCTCAAACTTGTCTGACACAAATCTGAAATAATCCGGGATGATCCGCACGCGCGTAGTGTAATTCGAACAAGCCTTGATGATTTCGTCGATGCGATCCGTGGCGTACGTGGGCAATGCGACGACAACGTCGTCAACGGGTTTTTCAGCCAAGACCCGTTCCAGGCCATGCACTGGACCCAAATACTGACCGTTCAGAGTGTCCTTTGGTTGGTCGTCAAGAAAACCCACCAACCGATAACCGAAATGAGGATTCGTGACAATGGTCGAGTAGAAGCTCATTCCTACCTCTCCTGCTCCAACCAGCAGCAAATGGCGGAGATTTCGCCCACGCTTTCGAAGAAAATATAATAGCTTCCGTAGCGCGTATCCTTCGATCGGAAGAGCAAGAATCAGTCCAGCCGCATAGATGAGGACGAATGAACGGGAGAGTGACGTATCCTTGACAATGAACAACACCAGGATACAGCCGATCACTTGGATGAGTACATTCTTGAAAACTGCAATCAACTCAAAGCTGTAATCCCGGGCCCGAAATTCATCATAGAGATGCGTCATCCGCGAGGAGAAGAACCAGATGATGAGGAGGCATAGGAATATAAACGAGTCCACAACGGTCGGCGTCCGCTCCAGCCATCGTCCGATAACGCTCAACGCCAGCCAAAACGACGCCGATAGGACGCCAATGTCCGACAGCATCCGGAGAAAGTGCAGTGTTTGACGGTGTGTGTGCATTGCGTCTTGTATTAACTTCGATCTGTATCCAGGATCAACAAACCCATTGCTGGCAAACTA
Source organism: uncultured Bacteroidota bacterium (assembly GCA_964602985.1). GTDB lineage: Bacteria > CLD3 > CLD3 > SB21 > SB21 > CAYZJB01. The sequence continues at coordinate 111,701 of CAZRTJ010000002.1, read as the reverse complement.
CGCTATTCGGCAGTTCATTTCCAATTCAAATCCACCAGTCGGCAAGAAACCTGGCGAGACCATCAACAATGGTTTAGTCAATCCCAGGCTTCTCCCGCCACAGGCACGAATCCGGACGCAAGTGCTTAAGTCCTGAACCTGCTAATCAGTTGGATAACAGAGCGATGTCATTAATCCACCCTCGATGGTAGATCCCTTTGGCGCCACGCGACCACAATTTCTTCAAATGTTGTTTGCAAGGTTTTCGTGATCTGCCAATTCGGATAGTGTGACATCATCTTGGACAGATCGGATATGTAACATAGATGATCTCCCTGTCTGTGTTGATCGACATATTCGTACTTCATTGGAATGCCTGAGATCTTCTCGATCAGCTGAAAGGCCTCCAAAATCGAAATCGAATTATTACGACCGCCGCCAATATTGTAGACTTCAGCCACACGTGGAGCTTTAAGAAATGCATCCATAAATTGAACGACGTCCAGAGAGTGGATATTGTCGCGCACCTGTTTGCCCTTGTAACCAAAAATTCGATACGTCCGTTCCTCCAGATTGCATCGAATCAGATAGCTAAGGAAACCATGTAATTCTACTCCGCTATGATTGGGTCCTGTCAGACAGCCGCCTCGCAAACAGCACGACGGCATGCCGAAATATCGCCCGTATTCCTGCACCATAATATCTGCGGCTACTTTGGATGCACCGAAGAGCGAGTGTTTCGATTGATCGATCCTGAAGCCCTCGTTGATGCCATTCCTGTATGTTGCGTCCTTATAGTCCCATCGAGTCCCCAATTCCACTACGGAAATCTCGTTGGGAGCATCGCCGTATACCTTATTCGTTGACATGTGAATGAAGGGCACATCTGGATTGGTCAACCGGTTAGCTTCAAGCAGATTGAGAGTCCCCACGGCGTTCACATCGAAGTCATCGAATGGTCGAGAGGCTGCCAGGTCATGACTCGGTTGTGCGGCTGTATGAATCAGTGCATGGGGACGAATCTCTTTAAACAGTTTCTGAACACCCTGGCGATCGCGGATGTCTAGCTCAACGTGTCGAAATTGACGGTAGCGCTCCGTCAGGCGTTTTTGGTTCCACCTCGTATCGCCTTGCGGCCCAAAAAAGTCTGCGCGCATATTGTTATCAAGACCGATCACGTCCCATCCTTTTTCGGCAAAGAAAGCAACAACTTCACTGCCAATTAATCCGCTGGATCCCGTCACAATCATTTTTTTTTGCACTAGCTGGGTCTCCTCAAGAAAAACTTATGTTTGATAAAAAGATAAATGAAATAACTGTTCGTGGTTAAATATCGCTTCCACAGCCGACGCGGTTCCTGGATCAATCGAAACAACCATTCAAGCCCTCTATCCTGCATCCATTTGGGTGCTTGCGGGAGGACACCGGCGTGAAAGTCAAACGCAGCACCAACCGCCATCATTACGGCATGAATCTTGCCGATATGGTCAGCTACCCACAATTCTTGTCTTGGACACCCACGCCCGACCAACACGATATTGGCATCCGAGTCGTTGATCTTCTTGATATCCTGTTCGTCCTCTTCCGGAGTTGCTTCGCGAAAACGATCGACATGCTGACCACATAAAATCACGCCGGGATAAGACCTCTCGATGAAGTCGGCAAACTTTTCCAGTGTCCGCCGGGTGCTCCCGTAGAGAAAGACTTTGAGCCTGTGCTGATTTGCCCTTTCCAGAACTCTTAAAGTCAAGAGCGGCCCATACACACGATCCTGTAAAGCCGTTTTATAAAAACTATTCAGCGCCCATCGAACCGGTTGACCGTCCGGAACAATCATATGGATTCTTCGTACAGCCTGCGCCATCCGCCGCTCTCGAACAGCCATGACGAGTCCGTGCACCGCTAAAGCAGAAACACTATAACTCACATGCCGGATTGAAAACTCGATGATAAGTCGTGACGCCTGGACGTAGTCTGTCACGGCATAGTCAACACCAAATAAGGAGGCCCTATGCAAGTCATATTCCATTGTTTTCATCGTTAAGCGCATTCCTTACGAGTCCGGCTTACGCAAAATCACATACGAGGACCAACCTTTGAAATGGATATAAGCGATACACTTGGATCGCGAACTGTGTGTTAGCACTAGTAGTGGGTAAAGAGAAGCAAAAACCCAGTTCCGTGATATCCCCGTTTTGACGATCTCAAAACCAAATTGTCGTGCTCGAGCAGCTGTTTCACCCGACGGGATGATTCGTACGTGAGTTATATCATCGTAAAAATTCAGCGTAAATTGTCCGATTTGACGTAGTGATGGACTTGACATGATGAGGCTCTTGGGATGAGGCGTTTCAATGTACATCAATCCCCCTGGTTTCAAAAGCCTGAAGCACTCGCGGTACAAATTCGTCGTATCCCTTAAGTGTTCCACAACATGCATACATGTTATCCGATCCATCAGATTTGCGTCCCACGGCAACGTATTTCGCTGAATATCGCACTGATGAAATACGGTTCCTTCAGGGTATCTCTGTGGAACACCCTCGATGTCCGTAGAATGTAGTCGAATATCTGGTCTAAGTTCGCTAAAGTGAGACAACGTTTGGCCGTCTGATGAGCCAATGTCCAATAGTGTACCCGAGTCCGGTGTAGCAGAAACGAATCGTGCTCGCGTATCCAGACAAGGTAAGAGACGCAACCATTTCCAATTCATGTTGAACTCACGATTGAGCAAGTAATTCTTGAACAACTCTGATAACTGCTGGCACGCTAATATTTGCAAGTGGAATTGAATCTCGATATCTAGCCCGGTATCTGACTTTTGCAGGAAAATACGGATTGGAAAAAATGATGCGGGTCTCTGGAGGCATCCATTCCTGTGATGTGTCGAAGCCCAATAGGGCAACACGCGGAACACCATAGAAATACGCCATGTGGATCCAACCAGAATCTGTGCAAACGCAAACTCTTGACTCCTTAATAATTTCTGCAGCATCTATTACGCTGAGTTGGAGCACGCACAGCCCGTCTATATTCTGATTATTCCACAACTCAGCAGATTCGGAAGGTTGGAGTAACAGATTGACTGGGCAGATAGCCGAGAGCCCCTTGAGTATGCAAAGTGCCTGATCCCGCGGCACCTGACGATTACCCCAAGAGGCGCCAAAAAAACAAGTGATCCTACTGGACTTAGTGCGGATGACTTCAAATGGAGCGACGTTGCTACCAGCAGCGTCCTTCTCAATCAAATTCATGATCACATTGACACGTTCATACACATTTACCGGCCTTTGTCTCCAGAGGCTTACGACTGGAGCCACATTCAGAATCTTCAAAAACACGACATTCCTCGGGTCACCTCGCAAATCTAAAATCACATCAGGAGTGATTTGGCGAATTCCTCGACGTAATTCTAGAAATCGACTTATTCGATACCTACCAAAATCATATTTCTTTTTCTGATCGGTCCACGGAATGTGAAATGGAATTACGAACGCAAAAAGACCCAGAGTTTGAAGCCACTTTTCCCACTCGGGTGCGGCCACAATGCTAATCTCATAATGTAACTTAAGCTGTCGTGCAACACATGCGGCAACGACCACGTCCCCAAGAGTCCAAGGCTCAAAAATCAACGCATGATGCATAAGTGATCACATTAGCCCGTGAATCTTAACTCGTTCGTGAAGCCATCTCTTAAACCCCACCACAGCGCTTGACATGAACAGAAATCCCCTCGCAACGCATACTTGATTTCCATGTAAAGTATCCAACGAAAACTGAAATAAAGCAAAAAAAAAGGAAATTGGAGACGACCGTGTTTTCGTTGTAATTTTATGGTGTTACGCGTCGAGAGATAAATACGAAACCACTCGCCGACCTGCCCATCCGTTGTCACACTGACCTTGTGCCAAACATGTGCAAGAGGAGCGTAAAATATTCGGTATCCGGTACGACACAATCGAACGCTGAACTCCGTATCTTCCCCCGAAGCAAAAAATGAGGAATCGAAAAGGCCAACTTTTCGTATCACATCTACGCTGATTAGACACGCACAACCGTTCATGAATGAGATGAAGCGGGCTTTTGAAAAGCGTAGACAATCCGCATGGTCCCGACCATAATGTTCTCCGATACCGGATATTGGATTGTAGTAGCCCCCGGCATACCAGATACGGTTTCTATCTGAAAAATAGTAGATCTTCGGTACTACGGCTCCAATTCGGTCGCTAGTTAGGGCGGCGTCTACTAGGCCATCGAGAAAATCTGGCGCAACCTCCGTATCGTTGTTCAGCAACAAACAATATTCAGGTCCGTAGGTCGTTATAGCATACCTTACGCCTTCATTATTACCTCCGGCAAAACCGATATTTTTCGGCAAAGAGTAAATGTCGACTTCCCCGAACTCTGACCTGAGTTTATCAACAGAGCCGTCTGATGACCCATTGTCAACAATGACCGTTTTGAATCGGAGATAGCGTACAAATCGCAAGGATAGCAAACATTCGCGCGTTACGGCATATCCATTCCAGTTTAAGACTATGACACAAACCAGAGGTCGCTGCTCGGAATAATTGATCATATTTCTTTTCATTCACTCTCCGCCAAAACGCTACGAACAACTTCTTCATGTTGACGTGATGTCCAACGGATATCGAAATTTTGCTTGAAGTGTGCATGGCTCTTTTTCGCCATCGCGACATAGGTGGCCGGATCCTGTAAAAGAGCATCAACGAATTCGGCGATCTTGACCGCATCTCCAACAGGTGTCAGGAAGCCGTTTACGCCGTGCTGAATGATCTCTGGGACTCCCCCTACACCAGTCGACACGCAAGGCACGCCGTAGCACATAGCTTCGGATAAAGAACGCGGAAAAGACTCCATCCGGGAACAGAGCACATTGACGCAGATGTTTTCAAAGTAGGGCCTTACATCGGGAACCTGCCCATGAAATATAACCCTCTGAGTTAAATTTAGTTCCTCAATTCGACGTAACAGTTCGGTCTTATAAGAGATATTATATTTCAAATGGTTGCCCAGAATCCAAAGATCCACGTTGGAATACTGTATTTGTGAAAAGGCCTCAATCAATGTGCAAACATCTTTGTTCGCTTCCAGCGCACCGATAAACGAAACAATCTTCTTTTCGTGATCAACACGTTTTTGGATCATTTTGTCAACTTCATCGGTTGCGGGGATCTCGAATCCATTCGGAATGACGCTGATCTTTGAGCGATTCAGACCGCGCGCGATAAGGTCATTTGCTCCGGCGTTGGTGATCGCAATCACACGGTTGCTTAGTCTCTTCACGGTCTCTATGCGTAACCGTCCACCCGCAAGATTCAGTACAGCATCCATTTCTCGGATGCACCACACAACTGGCAATCGAAGAATTTTTGCTGCGATGGCGGCTGTAGCATTTCGTATTGTATTGAGATAAACAAGGTCAATTTGATTTCGTTGAAGAATTATAATATATGTGATCAATAATCGTACACGATTGATTAATCGTCTAACAGTGAGAAATCTTTGAACTGTACTCCCTTTCGGTACCCAATATATGTCAATGTGTCGATTAGCTAACATGCGTTCAATACACCGATTTCTTGGTTTCGGGGAAATAAAGACAATTTTGCCATAGAGTAATCGTGTGGAGGCCACGATTTCAACTAGCGATCTGGGGGCTCCGTACAAATTCGAATCATGTGATATGAAACAAATTCGTGGAGCACGCTTATCGACCATTGCTGAAGTCACCTCTTGTATCACGAACCCTGCCCTTCCACGGATCGGCAAACCATTCCCCAGAAAAAGAAATAGGCCCATGAACTGGTGGAGTTTGAGAATCCCTCTCGAAAGGACAATACGCTGATTCCTCCCAATAACATCAAATACGATAGTAGCCATAGTCGTCGATGGGCCATTTGCGGACTTGAAGAGTTCCAATAAGGCTTTATTATTTCTAATCCATGCAAGAATAAAAGACATGTCGCCAGAGTGTATATGGATCCGAATTCAATTAAAAACACGATGATGTCCGAAGAAGCAAAACGAAAGGCATCGGAACCCAGGAGATGAATCTCTTCTTGTGCAAACGCCATTGCTCCAAAGACAGTAGCCGGATCTGCTTCCAAACTGCCATACATCGCGGGTCCGACACCAACCAACCAGGCAGACGGGTGCATGCCGTATATCTTTGCAATGTTGGCATATCCTCGGAATTGTGCTGTGCTAGTCACAAAATCCCACATGCTGTCAAATTCCATTACCTGCGTTATCCGATCGGCACCCCCAATCAAATCGCGTCGCAAGCTTTCGTTCAAGGAAAGAAACACGGATACCACTAAAATGAGAACCCCAATGCCTATTACAGCGAGTCGTATAATCTGATACCAGCGCATTCTACGGTAAATGGCATATCCGACAATACAAGTACATACAAAAAGTGCAGTCGCCTTATCGTTGGAGGCCACAAGAGCCGGAAGAATTGGCAGACATGCCGCGGCTAGATACCACTTTCTTCGATGGATCCAATATCCAGTTATGAAGTAAAAGGCTCCACAAAACATCAGAAGAGCAAACATGTGAGAATCATCAACAAAACCCTGCAAATGATCGATGACAAATCCCATTCCCAACCATTGCACATATCCGCAAAGCACATTGACAAAAAAGACTGCCGCCATCAAGGATCCCGTTCGCGCCAAGTCAGATTCCGACCAATTTATCGTGTAGGCCAGAACAAACAGAACCCAAGGCCCCACATAACGAACGATGGTTCTTACGGCAACTTCTGGATGATCACAATTCACCATTAAACTGATTAGACTTACAAGAACGAGAACACCGCACAACAGAATAGCCATCGCAACAGAGGGAGACAAGATTTTTGGTGACATCAGACCCAGCATGAATACAATCGCCAATACAGATATTTCGAGTGTGGATGGGCCTATGAAACTTCGCAAATCAAGAAAGTTGAAGGTTCCATAACCCTCTGTGATTTCAAAAAAGCGACTGTTGGCTATAACGACCAAGCCGCTGAGTAATACAAGTGGTATTGCGTTCTTCAAAATTTGTTCATTTCCAACCACTTATTGAAAACAATAACCATCCAAAGTGCATGCCCCCAGTCTCGAGATCCGTTCCGATGCATGTCAGCGACTCGTTCCAAGTACGTGAGGTTAATTATTTCGCTTGGATGTCGTAGACTATCTTCCCAATGGAGACACTGAAGCCATGACCCAATTGGAACATCAAAACCAGCCTTAGCGCGCGATACGATTTCCGCCGGAATTACCGGTTCGCTCGCCTTGCGAAGAATGCGCTTTCCGGTTTTTCCGTCAAATTTCAGCTTTGAAGGAATTCGAAAAGCGGTCTCGACAAGTGTCTTGTCGAGGAAGGGAACTCGACCCTCCAAGCTATGAAAGGAAGCACACCGATCGGTCTTCGTCAACATTTCATCCGGCAGAAAGGAAGCAAATTCTAAATAAGACTGACGGCCCACGCCTTTCGAAGGAGCACCGTGGAGCCAATGTGTCGGTATGTTCTCCTGTTGCCGGTCGACCTCGTGAATTAGATCCGGATGAAGCAATGATCTTTTTTGCAGGTCAGTCAGATAGGAGATGAACGACAGATATCGTCTATCCGCGTCCATGGATCCAAGGCTTGAGAGCCGTAAAGTTCGCCGACCAAAGGTCGATAAACGTTGATTCTCATTGAGACTGTGCATCAATATATATTCCTGAATTCGCCAAATAAAAGACGGCACCCAGTCTAACTTTTTTAACCGATTGGACCAGCGGTATCGTGATTCATAACCGGCGAATAGCTCATCCCCACCATCCCCGGTTAGCACAACCGTGACAAGTTCGCTCGCTGCTTTGCAGATATAATAAAGTGGGATTGCTGATGTAATTGCGAAAGGTTCGTCACATGCACGCAAAACATCTTCGAGAGCCTGCAACGCATTTACCGTGGCGCAAAATTCATGATGATCCGTTCCAAACGTCTCGGCCACCAATCGCTGATATCTGCCTTCGTCAAAGGCAGGATTCTCTGCGAATCTCACAGAAAATGTTTTTAGGGGTTCACTGTGAATGCGACTCCCATAAGCAGCAATCAAACTCGAATCCAATCCACCGCTGAGAAAGACACCGACAGGGACATCGGACACTAAATGGCGTGAGACGGCGGCCTCTAAGTTCTGTCGCAATTCTTCACACCACGCATCCTCCGAAATCTCTGTATTCTCCTCAAGGGTAAGCCTCCAATAACACCACTCGTTAATTCGACCTGACATATCTACAGACATGGCGTGACCGGGCAACATCTTCTTTATGCATTTGTATATGGTTCTGGGGGCAGGAATTTGCATGTAAGAGAAGTAATCCCAAATTGCTATCGGATCCATTTCCTTCGAAAAAAAAGGTACGTGTTTTAGGGCTTTAATTTCAGAAGCAAAAGCGAATAGGCAACCATGAATCATATAATGAAGAGGTTTGATGCCAAATCTGTCTCGCGCCAAAAGAAGCCTCTGTTGTCGACTATCCCAGATTGCAAAAGCAAACATCCCGTCGAGCCTTGCCAGACAATCAATACCATAAGCCTCGTACGCATGAAGTAAAACTTCGGAGTCTGTTCGGCTATAAAATCTATATCCAAGCATTTCTAACTCCGAGCGAAGCTGTTGGAAATTGTAAATCTCGCCGTTATAGACGAGTGCAACCGTCTTATCTTCATTAAACATGGGCTGATGGCCAGCCGTGGAAAGATCGATGACAGCAAGACGCCGAAAACCAAACCCGACGGCGGCATTACAATACGTTCCTTGATCGTCCGGACCACGACGGCTCAACGTATCCGTCATTTGATGTATGATCGTTGACGATACGGGCACACCGTCAAACCTTATTATTCCTGCAATTCCACACATATAGGTCTATTTGATGTAGAGCATGCGTTGTGATTTTGATATACGACTTCCTGTTTGTGGTTGAACCATCAACCGGATGAAATAGACTCCGGAAGCAACGGCTTTGGGAGTCCATGTCACCATATGGTAGCCCGCTGAAAAATCATTGTCGATAATGCGTTCAATTCGTTGCCCCAACACATTAAAGACTTCAATCAGTACTCGGCTAGTCTCAGAGATCTGAAATGGGACCACCGTCGAACCATTGAATGGGTTTGGATAATTGGACGACAATTCAACTCTGTCGGGAATTATCGGGCCGCTTGCAAGTGGAAGGATATACACCACAAAGTTCTTTTCGATGAACTGGCTGACGGTCCGATAAATACGCACTGTAACCGTATCTTTACCCACCGAGCTACGAGGCGCCTTCGAGATGAGGAGGTGTCGTATTGTGTCCAGAGTTACCCAATCAGGTTTTTTGACTACTTCAAACTTGTATATTTCATCCCAGCCAGCATTTTCTTGTTGGAACGACACCTCGTATAGGGAATCGACGACTAATATCGTATCTATTGAAAACTGCTTCTCCATGAGGAAGGTACTGTTCTTAATGGCGTGTACGACTACAACTGAGTCGCCATTAAGATCGTACACTCCGATTTGGATCGTATCCCCCCTCTCACTTAAAGTATATTGCCCTGATAAGAGTCCCTCGCCGTTTTCTTCTAGCCAATTCGGTTTATTTATCACGCGAATATTTAAACAATCCCCCGCTATTGTGTCTGGATCAATCGCTTCTATCCACACAGAATAAAAATTGTTTTCCATATTGAGTGAATCTTTCACAACTCTAGCGTATGGAGCATGATTCTTGTAACGGATTGTAAGAGCAGTGTCTGTGAATGCACCAAATGTGTCGGTTGCGCGCACTAATAAAAATGAGTCAATCAAATCAGGCAATATGGGTTGACCTGTGAGGTAACCATACAAACTGTCTAATTTAAGCCATTCAGGCCCCTTGACCAGCGAATAAAGAACGTAATCACCGATCACACTGTCGACATCCATAGCATAGATGCGGCCATCGTATACAACGCCAACCTTTGCATAAGGTATTTCGATATGCGAAAAAACCGGAGCCCGATTAATATACTCGACACGAAGTTGCAGCGTATCTACCCACGATGCTCCTCGCGTATCGTGCACGGCGCACACAATAACCGTGTCGCCCATATCTTTTACGTCGGGCAAACCAAAAAGCCGGTTTGATGAATTCTCAAAATGCAGCCATGAAGGCAACGCGACTGATGATATAAATGCTGAATCTCCATCGGCGTCGGTAAGCTGAATCACGGCATCAAAATACTCCCCGCAATGAGCGATCGAATCAAAGAGTGTCGTCTGTGGAACATGATTAATTTCAAAAACATGAACGATGTCTTGATAATTCCCATCGGCACGAATTGCTCGGCCCTGTAATAACCCTTCGGATGTGAATATGCCTTTCAATACAGACCCTTGCAATTCCAGCCCGGATGGAATTTGGTCCCATAAGAAACTGACGGACTGCTTGTCGATAATCCTTTGAGGATATATCGATCCAGCCCTCACGAACTCGGGTTCAATCAACGTCAATGGAAAACTGACTGGTATTCTGTCTTGCACATGTATGGGAAGACGATGCATAAATAATCGATCGGTTAGGGAAACCGGATCGCTCACCCCACTGTAACGGCCTGACGCATCGATGGCCAACACACGATAATACGCAAATACATGGCTCACCGACCCGTTCCACAATGTTGTCCGAGGTTCACTCACAGTATCAATCACATGACCGGTGTCGAATCCAAAACCTTGTTGGATATGGCCTAGAACTACATATGCCGCCGGTGGGGTTCCCGAGGAGCCCGGAGACCACGTCAGGCTTAGGCTATCTCCGGCTTGCGCGATTTTCAGGTCCACAGGAATCGATGGACATTGAATGCGAAAGGACCACGTTTCGCTCCATGAACTCCAAACACCGCTCGCGTTCCTGACACGGACACGCCAAAAATACTCCTGATCGGGATTAAGCATGCCGAACGAAGGTACGATCCAGTACGGCTCCGTGTTTCCAGCCATCGAGACAAGTTTATAGAAAGACGAACTCAGCGGAAAGGCAAAATCGGGCCGATCGCTAATAGTAATAAGAAAATCACTGACCGGATCACTGTATGACCAACGGAATACCACTCTTGAATCCGATATGGTTGACCCTGGTGATGGAAATAGGGGTTCAACCACGGGATCAGGAGCAGCACCATTGATTTCCTTAAAAGAGTACGCGAGGGAAAGACCCTCCAAATGAGCATCGTCAGAACTGTGGACTTCAATTGTATTATCACCCAGTTGCAGTCGAGGTAATAGATTTGGATTGAATTGAAAATAACTCATGAGAGTAAAACTTTTCACAACGATTGGTGACACCGCACCAGTAAACTCTATCTTGATCTGATAAACGTTTGCGATGGGACTACTTTGGGGTCCAATCATACCAAAGAGATCGACTGAATCTTGTACGAGACCCATATGTCCCCATATTGACCGGTATATCTCAAGAAAATCACCTACTGTATCTTTGCGAAAAAAAATGGAAAAATCTGACGCGGAATCTAGTTTCTCATAGGCGAAAGCAACTCGCCCACCTGTAATCGCATACGGATTGGGCATCGAAATTATGGCACTGGCTGAAGCTGAAGGATCGACCGGATGGATGCCAATCGAATCGATTGTCAAATTCGAAGCAAAAATTACAGATGATAGATCGGTGGAGTCATCTAATGAATACTCTTGGGTGCCTAGAGAACTCGTAGGTGGAGGAACGAGGGGACCAGGAACAAGAGTGTTATAGTAGTGAAAATTTGTACCAATGGGCCTGGAAAAGTACCAGGTGTAGCGTTCGCCCGGTCGGAATTTGAGTTCTAAGGAGTCTTGAGATGACCAATCGTCGAGTACGAAAGGCACATCCTGATTAAATATCAATGATATATTCGTATCCAGTTGTTTTTCATTGACTTGAAATCCGTAATGATGAGTACGGTGAATCAAGTCCGGATCCTCAAAGAGGTCGTCAAAGGTCGCAAGCGTTCGATTATCTCTTTTTAAGTAAACGGTACGGATATCCGCATCCAGTGGAACTAAACCTAAACCTGCGACTTCTGTGGTACCCAGGGTGTGTGGCGCCAAACCTCCGAAAAGTACCGTTTGAACCGGATAACCCAATTGAGACAAAATTGAAGTAAAAATTTGAGTATTATTCTCGCAAACTCCCGACCCAAAAACACTCAGACTTTGTAGAGGATGAATTCGACCGTTGGGATCCGCGACACTAACGTTCCAGTGATAGAAGTTTTCTAATAAGTAGAACCACAATACGCGAAGTGTGTCGGAATAAGTCGTTGCAGCATAGAACGGAACTCGCGAGATGAGATCGTCAAAGTTGTATACCCAGCGTACACCGTTGATTGTAAGCTGAGGGTTCCGAATCATCCGATTTCCAGTATTGTGGAGCTCTAAGGAGACAAGGTTTTCCACTCCGGATCCGGAATAACGAAAAATCGATTCTTCTTGATACTTTCTTGTGTTTTGAGCATCCAGTTGACCGGCCACCGTTATCCCCGAGACTAGAGTATCGACACCGCAGATCGTAAATTTGATGGTCGATTCTTGTGCCTCAAGAGAAAATACTATCAAGTGAGCCGCCAGAACACAATTCAGTGTTCGCCTCATGAGACTATCTTCTTATACAACTCAATGTAGGCATTGGCAATTGAAGATATGTTGAAACTCCTCTGGATCGTCTCGCGCGCGGCCTGACCCAAACGTTCTCGCTCGACGGGTACCGCAAGAAGGTACGCAATTGCTTCTGCCAAGGCATCAGGATCTTCTTTGGGAACCAATAGACCATTTTCCTTATGCCGGATGAGATCTTGACTGCCAGAAATATTTGTCGCAATGCAGGGCACTCCGTGAGCCATAGCCTCAAGCAAAGCATTAGACAGTCCCTCATCTCTGGAGGGTAAAATGAACATGCTTGAAGATAATAGGTGCTCCGCAACGTTCGTTACAGGACCGACGAACGTTACGAAGTGCAAGATGCCAAGCTCCCGTGCAAGATCTTGCATCGCCGACGGATCACCGCCTCCCAAGATTTTGAGGCCATGGAATACCCCACGATCGTTTAATAGCTTCCAGGCATGAAACAAAACATCGAGGCCTTTATGGGGCATTTGAGTTAAATTACCGACAAACAATGCGTGTCGATCTGAAGCTTCTCCATTTTCCCAGCATCGATCCGGAATATCCATTCCGTTGGGAATCATTGTAATCTTGTCGTGCGATACCCCTAAGTCTCGCAAATCGTTAACTAGCTGGTTCGAAACAGCAACAAACCGATCCGCTCTGCGCGTCATAGAAAATTCTTCGTACGTCTGATTGCGAATCGTCATTGCATGACCCGAACCGGATTCTTTGACTATTACTTTTTTGCCGGAATGCAAAGCAAAACGTACAGCCGTTGCTGCCAACCAATGTGCACCGTGGACATGAATGACATCAAATTCCTGTGCATGACGCTTCAAGTATGTGTAAACTTTTTTTTTGAAAAATAGTTCAGGAATGCGAGAATACAAATACGCGAAGATCCGTTGCCGTTTCGATATTTTACGCTTCCCAACAGTCTGTGTTTTTTGGTTGGCACGGGGCACGAAACCAGATACTTTCCGTAAGCTATCCAGCATGAGACGCCACCGATCCAATGCCCTCAAACGGGAAATCGGCACATCGTCGATCATTTCATGATTCTGTGTTCCAATCAAACGCTCGGTCAGCACTCTGACGGTATAGCCTTGCTGTACCAATAACTTACTCAATCGTAAACACTGGATCTCTGCACCTCCAATAACCGGATGAAATCGGAATGTGAGCATCAATATTCGTGGATTAGACATGAAAACCTACCAGTCGCGCATAAAGTCGTTTGTATTGTCTCGCAACCGTTGTCATATCACATTTTCCGATCACTGTAGCACGTGCCCGCTTCCCATGATGCTTAGCCGTTTCTGGGTTCTCGAGATAAAACAGGATTGCTTCCGCCAAGCGATCAGGATCTCCCGGAGGAACCAAGAGTCCGTTTACACGATTCTGAATCATGTCCTGATTTCCAGATATATCCGTTGCCACGATGCTCATTCCGTGAGCCATGGCCTCGAGCAAAGCATTCGACAGACCTTCACGGCGAGAAGGCAAAACAAAAACCGAAGCGCGCTGGTACCAAACAGCAACATTATCTTGCGGGCCCACAAATTCAACTTGTTCAATCTTTTTTTCCCTCACGTATAATCGAAACTTGTCAAGGTCTCCCTCGCCAACAATAGTCAGTTTTGAATGCCTGTGGTGATGAATCACCTTTTGCCACGCAAGCAGAAGAACATCAACTCCTTTAGCAGGCTGTTGGCTCAGGTTACCGACAAATAAAACATGACCGATTTCTCCATCCTCGGAAATGAAACGTGAGGAGTCAAGGCCATTTGGTATATAGGTAATTGAGGACGGAGATACCCCTTCCTTTTGTAGGTTCTCATGAATCTTTTGAGAAACAGCGATGAAGTTTCCTCTCTGTCCAATCCAGCGTTTGATCCAACGCCCACCCAAGAGAGTTTCCAGCTTTGAAAACCCGTTCATCGTTGAATCCTTGACAAGCACGGGTTTATCAAACAATACACCGACTAAGACGGCAGCAGGAGCAATCCATTCGACCGTATGAACATGAATCAAGTCCAGTCGCGAACGATGAGACAAGAAAAACAAGAAACATGAGCACGTGAAAACCATAGCGTGAAGCACCTCCGCAATATCGAACGGCCGATTAAGACTCAGGTCATTGGGATCACGCGCTGGCTTCTTGTACTCAATCGGAACAGGCCTTGATTTCTTACTCAGCAATCGGCTAAACCAAAAAACAACAAGATGATAAAGAGAATATAATCGATATGTGGGAATGCCTTCGACGTCAGAATAAAAGGGATCCCGGCGTCGTCCCAGGGTCAAGAACTCCACAGTGATACCATCAACCATAAGAGCGTGGGCAAGTCGAATGGCTTGTCGTTCGGCACCTCCGATCACAGCGGGCGGAAGTACCGGTACAATCATACATACATTCAGTTTATGATCGCTGACGTGCGAACACTTCATATAAGTCCGACAAACCGATTGTCTTAAATCCCTTGTCATTACAGAATTGTAAAAATTGTTCGATGGTATTCAGGTACGCCTTGCAATCATCTTCCGTCTTAGTGTACGGGCTTAGATTCGGCAGTACTTCGACATTGTGAAACATCATGTTTAGAACGAGCACTGAGTTTGTCGATTGACGTTCCATTTGACAAATCGCATCTCGCATCACCTCAAAAGGTGCGTAACGGGGGCGCAGCCATACAGCACGTTTTTTCCCCATACGACGACGGACGATAATGCTGGTCGGTACTTCTAACAGAGAACCTTTAGAATCCGGGTAAATCAGAGATTCTCCTGAAACAAAATATGGTTGGTTTGGGGCCCTTCGAAAATCTACGGGGCGTTCGCGCGTAGCATCATTCCAACAAATGCCCGGCGTAACACTCGAATCTACCCGATATCCAAGTTCAATCAAAGACCGAACCGTGTTCGATCCCGCGCTAAATCGCCCCGCTCGAAAGGATGTTGGGAGACGTCCGAAGGCTTGTTTAAACAGTGTCGTAATAGAGTTTAGTTTTGCAAACTCCATTTTTTGTGGAAGAAAGCATTGATTACCCTCCGCCTTTGCTCCTGCATAGTTCGAGATACGCTTATCTGGACTAATAAATTCCTCGTGTAGATGTGTGCCAAGTTCTACCACTCCTTCAAATTTTCGAAGCACCTTCACACTTGATGAATTCTCAAGAACTACATTATTAATTAAGTAGGTCGGAATGACATGATAACGTTCAAAAAGCGGTTGAAGTCGCTGACCAATGCCGATATGTACTCCCTCAAACGTTAACGGGGAGGAATAGTGCCACGTCGGTGTGCAATCGGGTTCAACGTCAATTGTAATTACAAAATACTTCATCACAGCGAACCTAATTCTATGTGGCCCTGCCAACCCAGAGAAGGGACAAATCGATAACCGAGCGTTCGACGGATGGTCTCCAGCGAATGAACTTCCTTTGTCATATTAGATCGAATTTCGATCTCCGAAGCAGGTCTTGAAAATACCGGATATCGTTGAATTGATGCACAAGAACTCAACGTATCGATTTTATCTGCATCAAATCCCATCAAGCGCGCAATGAGCATATCGACAGCATATGCATTTTCACCCCACACAAGCAGGTTACAGACCTTAGGGGTCGCTGCCATTGGCCCCTCAGCCTCACCGCAGATAATCCCGTCTACCAGATACAGGATTTTTCGTTGAGGCGAATCGTGAAGATGACCGTTCTTGTCAAAGTATATTACAGCCCGGTTCAAATCGTTGACGGTCCGCGAGATCGTTGTATTGCCGTACCAAGAACCTTCCCAGTAGTTATCACGAAATGGTAACAATTTTTGTGTCCGAAAGACCTGCCACTCCAGATTGAGCAAAAGTTTTTGAACATGCCGCGAACGAAGTTTCCAACGCAGGTCCCAACTCCAGCTGATTATCGCTTTCCGAAAACTCGGATAAAGATATTCGTCTCCATGTCGCTTCTTGCTTCCTTTGCGATGGTGCGGCAACCAATCTTTGTTACCATTCAACCCCACATAATTCTTCATCGCACATGTAAAACCGGCCTTTCGATGCGTCTTTATTTTGGGCAGGGCAATGATCACATCTGCTGTTAAAACGCTCTTGTGAAAACAATAGCGATGCGTATCCGTATTATGATACAGAGCCATTGATTTTCCATCGTATTCAGTCACGCGAAACTTCTTAAAGTGATCGTCATACTCCTTCAACATACTTTCCGCACCCAAATCTATGACAGTGTGATTTTCCATCTTTGTCACAGTTTGCTGGTCGGTAATAACGCCGTCTTCATCTTTAAACATTGTATACAATCGAAAATCTACTAGATCAATTGCAAATCCCCGGGCGGCGAACATGCTCTTCAACTCTATCAAACCAAGATTCTGACACAGGATATCAAAGCGCGCATTGTTCAACGGTGCATCCCCAATTGTGATCCTGCCCTTACCATGAAGCGCGAGATATACGTAGTCAACGATACAACGGATTATTGCCGGATGCGTCACGACGGAATAGTAGTCTTCTCCCTCCTTGTGACTCTGGTGAAAAACAAGATTAGGTTTTATGAGAACGTGCTGACCCGGGCGAATAAAGTGGGCGAGCGGATTCCAAGACGCTCGCCCAATGTTGTCTCTGTCGTATCCATTCTGGACAAATATGTCACGAATCGCATCATAAATTAGGTTTTCCCTACTTAGCCCACCCAGGTGGTATTCGGGATACGGTCTTGCGGGATGACAGGGAATGGGTACGGCAGGCGCCACGTCTTGCTTTATCTTGTAAATAAAAACCTGATGATCCATTCTTGCTTCACCGTTCAATATTCGAAATGGTAAATTTGAATTTCCCTGTCCTCGTCTTTTCTATCTCGGCCACATATGACAGCCGATAATCCATCGTTCCCTTTAGCTGTTCATTTATTTTGCACATAATAACAGCCAGTTCAGAATCAGCCTTATATCGATCGTCAGTAACAACGTTTATATCAATTTGACTTCTTGAGTTTTGAATGATTTGAAACTGTTTGATTGCCCTTGTCTCGTAAAAAAGATGTGTGAGGTACTCACCATGAACTATAGACCCATCCGCCGCAACAAGATGGTCACTTTGTCGTCCGGTCACTCGTTTTAGACGGTATGATGCTCGCCCGCACGGGCACATATTTTGGTCCAAAGCACTAGCAGTATCACCGATGTCGTAACGAATAAAAAATGTACCCCGGTTATTGAGCGATGTTATCAATACGTGTCCTTCTGCATTCACTTCGACGATAAGTTGATCACTATTAATGTGAAGGCCAGCATGCGCTTCGCATTCACATGCAATCGTCCCGAATTCTCTAGAACCATATAGATCAAATACACGCGTATTCCATATTCGTTCGATACTCGACCGCATTACACCGTCTAAGCGCTCAGCCTCAGAAAATACCGCCGAAGGTGCGTTCTCATACGATAATCCCATTCTATCCATCCGCTCGGCTACTTCCTGCAGCGACGACGCATAGCCTTTAATAAACTGTATGCGCGCAGTTTGAGCTCGACGGACAAAATCAAAAACTGCATCATCGGATAACCTGAAACTATTTAGTTCAACATGACGATAAACATGGCTCTGAATCCAATTCGCTATCCGACCACGAGTAGGGAGATCTCGATCGTAGCCCCATATGATACCCATAGGATCGCCGATGCGATAGCCGGCAAACCCGTAGGCGTAATAGGTTGCGGCTTCTTTTTCGTAGTGCAGAAAGCTATGATTTGCATAAAAACTTAATGGAATCCCAGTGCTTCCACCTGTTTGGTATTTGACCAGATCCGGACGGAACCAAGTAATCTCGGATAAACGTTCGCGCACAACAGACTTGTAAAGAACGGGCAACTTGGTAAGATCCTCAATAGATCGAATATCATCAGCATTACGGAGGCCACACTGACGAAAAACTTCTCGATAGTAAGTCGAATGAGTGAACGCATTTTTAATGAGTTTACGCAGTTTTGTTAGTTGCAACGTGAGAAGCGTGTCCAGATCAATGAAACTCGTGGTCTCCAATTCATCCAAATATCGAAGCATCGGTATTCGTCCCAAATACCGCTGATGAAGTTGAACTACCCTCGAGTATCTACTTTGCTGCCTCATTGAATTTTGGTGATCACATGTACTTTGCGTTGTCTCTCAAAGGCTCCAAGTTGTGTAACCTCACAACACAAACCCTTCGTCAAATAATCGATCCGGTGATTGTACCGATAGGCTGGATCATCAACCGTATCGATGACCAACGCACCTTTTTGAGCCATGTGATGCAACCAGATTTTGTCAATATTATCTTTCAAAACCAAAGGCGCAACGTGATGAATCCAGTTGACACAAATCACAATGTCATATTGTCCATCAAGTTCCGATTGAGGAAATGTAAACTGCCGTAACCGCATCTTGCTGTTCCCGGTAGCCAGACAAATTAGCTTTAGAGCGCGCAGGACATTTCGATTGGAGTCCAAACCCAACTTATGACGGGCTTTAATGTTTCGAAGGATGTCGCCTAGCCCGCAACCTATTTCGACTACGGTTTTGTTTTGAATTCCGGAAAATGCGTTCAGATAATTGATGATGGCTTGGGCGTATGGCCTACTACTCAGCGGCATGACGTGCCATTCATCAAAAGAAAACATCCATTTCAACATCTTCCGAATTCTCCACTCAATCTCGAATCGCTGTTTCATACCGTCCTATTGTGATCACATAGGGAGCAAACCATGAGGTTCCCGAAATACAGCGCAAGGCACGAAAAACCTTTGAGAATGCTTTTTCAAGTATTGCCACTCCCTTGAGACAAATGCGTCGGCGTAATGTCCCTTCCTTGAAAAGCCAAAAGTGACTCCTTATCCAAGGAAACACCGCCAGTGAAAAAAAACCAACGTAACCCGATTGAATAACGGTCAGACCTGCTTGCCGGTGGGCCTCATCAAGTTTACGACGCGAGAGCACTTTATGGAGCTCATACACATCCGGAAACAATGTTCTGCACATCCAGCCCATAAAGCCGTTGAGGTTCGGCACCAAGGTGATGATGATCCCATCAATGTTAAGATGACGTGTGATGCGACTTATAACTCCGGTTGTGTCATTGAAATGCTCAACTACTCCATAGGAAAAAATAACGTCATATCTTTTCAATCCACTCCATTCGAATAAATCGGTGCAGAGTATTTCGTCGTATTCAATGCCAAGAATTCTTAGATTTTCTTCAGCTATCCGACAGCCAATTTCAGAGTAGTCTAAGCCGTTGACGATATATCCATATTGTTTTGCAAAATATGGGAGCCATCCCGATGATCCAGCTCCGACTTCCATAAACGTACGCTTGGATGTTCGCCTCAATACCCGATCCATATATTGCATCGTCGCAAAATAGTGGTATTCATCTGATGAGTTGATCCGCGGCAACGGCGTAGACCTTAAAACTACTTCCCAGTATGCTTTGTTGCTTAAGCAATTGGAAGAATTCATAACCTTCGAAGTTTTTTCAACTGATATCCGATAAAGGCACTGATGTCATGTTCGACTTTGAATACCTTATTTCCGGTCATCAACAAGACCCCATACGTGGTTATAGCAACTAGCAATCTCGCTAATGACGACGCTTTCTCCATTACCCCCGCTGTCACGCTCCACACGCATACTGCAACTACGGCATTGAGTAGAAATACTTTACCGAAATATCTTAGAGACTCTTGGTATACAATGTATGAAAAATATTGCCGTGCCAACAAATGGCACATGAATAAGTTTATCGTATGCAAAATCGTTAACCCGATCGGATATCCCAGAGCTCCATAAACGTGAACGCATGCATAAACTATGAGAATAAGGACGGCATTGAATATTGCTTGATACCAGAAACCTTGTTTGATCTGTTGGGATGCGATAAAAAGCCTGGACACGAGCGTGTTGACCGCGACCAAAGGGAGTAAAAGGCCAAAGAATCTCAGAAACTCGCTTGCCATCATAACGGATGCATCATCAAAGGCTCCCCGTTTAAACAGAATAGTCATGATGTCGTAGGCACAGATAAAAAACATCGCGCTGACCGGCATCAACAAAAACAACAGAGCGTGTACCGATGCTGAAAATAATTCGTTCAATCGTATCCGATCGCCCTTGGCATGAAGTTCGTTGAACTTGATTCCGCTCACACTCGAAAACTGCGAAGTAATAAGTTGATTCGGTATATCCGACGTCTTTTGACCGTAATTCAGGCTTGTCACAATACCCGATTGCAACCCGCTTACTAAGAAGAGCGGTATAAAAGAAGATGCAAAGGACATCAAATTACCTGCCTGCGCATACAGGATATTACGGAGATTGTGTTTCGGAATTGTTATCCAACCAAAGCTGAATCGCCACTTTAAAAAACGTTTCGCTAGGTAAATCAAGCTGATAATCTGAATCGAATACGCAGCAATTTGCGCCCACAAAGCGACGATTATACCATGTTGTAAACCCAGTAAGAGCACAGCGGATAGGACGAGAAGGTTATTGAGTATGCCTGCAAGAGTGGGAAGGGTGAAATATCTATACGCCACCAAAATGTTGGTTAACAATGATGACAGAAGCAAAAGTGGGAAAAGTAGTAGAGAGGTATTGAGAATCACTTGATTCGCCTCTAGCGTTCTCGCATCAAAATTGGACACCAAGTTAAAAACAATAGAAGCCCTCCACTCCAAAAACATAAAGACAAAGAAACCGACAGCACTATATATATAAATAAAAAAATTTAAGAAACGGCGTGACGCTTCTTCGCTATCTTGTTCACGGAGACGCATGGCTTCCGGTATAATGATCACAGCATCTAGACCTGTAGCAAATACGGCAAACAGGAGCATCGTGGCGACCGCAAAAAAATATACGTCAGCCTCTTGCTGTGTTCCGAAGCAATATGCTATGGCAACGTTGGAGGCGAACGAGAGCACACGGGAAAGCGTGTTAAAAATAATTGATAGTACTATGCCTCCTCGGTAGGACTCCGATTTTAAAAAACGCATCTGCGCTAGAGTCGAGACGAAAACCATTCGATCGTACGTACAAGTCCCTCGTCAAAATCTACAAGAGGTCGAAAACCTAGCGTGGATTTTATTTTTTCAATGTCTGCAAACGAATGTTTGACATCGCCAGACCGCGGTGCCGCGTAATGAGGGGAAATATCAACCTTCAAACACGATTTAATTTTCGCAATTAATTCATTCAATGTTATTCGTTGGTGACCCGCACAGTTCAGCACGAGTCCCGGTTCGCATGCGGTTGTCGCTGCCAAGATATTGGCTTCAACTACGTTGGCGATATAGGTAAAATCGCGGCTTTGTTCACCATCCCCAAAAACGGTTGGCACTTCCCGCTTCATTATTGCCTTAATAAACAAAGGAATCACGGCAGAGTACTGTGAATGTGGATCCTGTCGAGGACCAAAAACATTAAAATACCGAAGCGAAACTGTATGAACGTTGTAGATAGACGAAAATACGGAGGCGTATTCTTCTCCTGCAAGCTTGGAGACGGCATAAGGCGAACGCGGATTTGGCGTCATCCCTTCATGCTTTGGCAGTTCCGGACTATTGCCATAGACGGAAGAAGATGAAGCAAATACAATGCGCGGCACCTCAGCTTCGCGTGCTGCTTCTAACACATTCAACGTACCCCCGACATTTACTTCATTCGTTGTGATTGGATCATGAATGGACCTTGGAACAGACGGTAACGCCGCTTGATGCAATATAACATCCATGCCAAGGATTGCCCGCTGCACCTGGTGATAGCTACGAATATCTCCTTCAATGATTTCAATGTCTTTCTCAAATTCCTGCAGGTTTTCTCTTTTACCAGTGGAAAAATTGTCAAGGACACGAACCCGATACCCTCGCCGCAATAATTCTCCAACGATGTTAGAACCAATAAATCCTGCACCGCCCGTCACCAGAAATCGCATGATCGCTTTATCCTTTAAGTATCTTGTTCAATTTTAACACGCTTGTAATATATGCGATACGTTGATCAGTAAACATGGCGTACTTCGATCGACTCAACGTTTCCTTTATCAATACGAATAGAAAGCAGGATAAGAAAGCGATGCTTCCCATAACTATCGTAATCAAGGTTTTCTTCGGTTTGATTGGAAAGGGAGCTGGTTTAGCTGCATCCAGCACGAGAATTGTCGGTGTATCTTTTGCTTCCTGAATCTTTGCTTGCTCAAACTGTGGTACGAGAAATTCAACAATTTTTTGATTAATTTGAACATCACGATATAAACGCACAAACTCGAGGCTAAGGTCTGGCGCGTCGCGGAACGGAATAAAAACAGACGATTTATCCGTTCTCACATTCAGTTGCGTGCGCAATCGTTCTAATTCATTCAACTTTGCTTCAACCTTCATCAGGTCAGGATGTTGAGCACCTAATGTTCTCTTGAGAACATTATATTCGACCTCCGTCGTGACGATCTCGGCAAATATGCGAGAGTTCGCCTCAATAGAGGCTTTTGTTTGTTCCGGAATCGCAACTATCCCGTTTTTCTTTTGAAACGTATTCAGGCTATCTTCGGCTTTCTTAAGGTCCGTCCGGGCCTGCTGATACCGTTGCCCGATAAACTGCCTAGTAAATCTAGCCTGTTCCGTGGCCAATTCTCTGTTGATTTCGTCCAGTTTTGAAACCGCGTAATTGGTCATATCTGCAGTTTGCTGTGCATCCCTCAAGTAACGGAATGTAATGGTGATCGTATTCAGCTTTCCGTCCTGCTCGGCAATCAGATTATTTTTGAGGAACACGTACACGGCTGCTGTGTCTCTACGACTAAGCTCTTCCGGTAATTCAACAGGGCCTTGGAGTTGCGCCACCAAGTCATACTTTGTAATGAGTGAGTCCTGCAAACGTTGGCTCTTAAGGATAGCCATGAGACGTTGGTTGGATGGAACTGTCAGATTCAGCAGTGACTGACCGAGACCGCTCAGCGAACCAATAATGTCTAAACCTGAGGATTGTTTCTCGGGCAAAATAATCGTGGCCTTCGACTCGTACCACTTCTCTAATGTAAGCGAAATCAGAGCAGTCAGAACCATCACTCCAAAGACGATGCTACCCAGTACA
The DNA here is from genome assembly GCA_964602985.1 of uncultured Bacteroidota bacterium. GTDB lineage: Bacteria > CLD3 > CLD3 > SB21 > SB21 > CAYZJB01. Next base: position 87,885 of record CAZRTJ010000002.1, on the reverse strand, counting down.
TAACGCATCCGGACAAGCGCATAAACGACGCCTAACCAGTCCAAACTGGGTGAAGCGTTGCCTTTGGAATTTAACTCTGAATGACCGACGTACATTATAATACGTATTTAGTTGACCGGTAAAACACGCTGCTACTGGGTAAAAGTTTATGGCTTACTTAGCTGATCGATCAGCACGTAGATCGTGACAACACTTGCAGCAATTCCAACGATTTGCCCCAACGTCGCCAGCGTCTCCCTGAATATCTTCCACCCATCTACCGGCTCCTTTTCAGGAACAAAAATTACATCCCCGTCCTGAATGTCGACATCTTCGTCCGCGTCCAGCCATTGCTTCGTCGCTGACTTGATGATCTTGATGTCACCGCGCCTGGCTTTCTTGGCGAATCCCCCGGCTTTCTCGACATAGAAACGATAGTCCGAGCCGGCATTCAGATCAAACAAACCCGGCAAGACAACACCACCCAGAACGGTCACTGTTTGCCTTGTTCTTCCGACAAAAATGTGATCTTCATCCTGCAGAGTAACATCAAATGTTGACTGTATCTTCGCATCTGAGAAGAGTCTGACAAAGTCTGTTTGAACGTTGGGGTTCAGACTGCGGGTCTTTGATTTGAAATAAGATCGTTCAATCTCCGTCATTTCCACAAGCGGTGTCAGCTTGAGCCGCTCGAATTCCCGATCCGGTGTCCCTGCATCCTTGGCTAGACGCGAGATGAGAACGTTCTCCAGACTTGCGTCCCGCGTCAATCCTCCTGCCTTTAGTATGATCTCGCTCAGTCTCGTCTGCCGGTCCATGATCGGATATACCCCGGGTACATTCACTTCCCCCATCACCTCAACATTGGCTTTCTGTCGAAAGTTAGCCTTCTCCTTAAAATAGATCCGATCATCCGCTGAAACCACCGGATTGAAGTTCGTGTCTGCCAAATTCCGGTAAGCTGCGGCCAAATCCAACGACCTCAATCGGAACGTCCGCGATGTATCTCGGATAAAACTGACGATTTCAACGTGTGATGAGTCAATACTGTGTTTAAGTCCACCACATAGTTCTATAATATCCAACAATCGCTCACCCGGCACGAATTCGTACGCTCCCGGATACGCCACCGGTCCATACACGAAGAATTCGGCCGCCCTGGCCGGAATGGAAACAAAATCTCCATTGGTCATTCGAGGATCTGTGGCCAGAGTCCCCGATTGATTGCGGCGAACCATATCCACTCGAAGAATTTCACCCGTCTTCCTGACTATCCTGATATTGCGCTGGGACATCAGGGAGTCCTTCGAATCAACCACCTGTTTGACCACCCACGATACCCGGTCCATCGCGGTCACGTCGACACTCGACTTCTTGACGCTCGCGCCGGTTACGTTGACCTTGAATGTTCGAGGTGTCATCAAATTCACCGAAATGTCGGCGTTCACATAGACCCGAGACACTTCCTTTTTGATCTTCTCCTTCGCCTCCAGTAAGGACAACCCCCGCACATCGATTTCCGCCACCGACGGAATAATAATCGCACCCTCTGGTGAAACTACAGAAATGAGCGAGCGGCTGACCTGACCCCATATGGAGACGACCATTTGGTCCCCAGGACCAATGAGATATTCTTTCGGATTAACGATATCCTCTACCGTCCCAACCCGAAATTCCAACGACTCGATGTCTTTTCGTTCTTCCTTCTCCGATTGGGTCTGCGCGTGTAGTGAGTCTATGCACAACACATTCCACAACGCTATGAGTATGAACCAACTCGCCGTTCGCATCAATTCCACGTCTCCGCTATCACCGATGCAATTCTCTCCGCCGCATGACCGTCCCAGAGATCCGGCATAGTACCCTTCTTATACTTCTTACACTCAACCTGCGTCAGGCATTCGTCTAGAAGCGTTCTGTCAAGTCCAATCACGATGTTTGTCCCAACTTCTACGGTCACGGGACGTTCCGTTGTCGTTCGCAATGTGATGCACGGCACCCGAAGATAGGTCGTCTCTTCCTGCACTCCTCCAGAATCGGTCAGCACCACCGCTGCATTCTTGAGCAACGCAAGAAAATCCGTGTATGGCATGGGATCGCACAGCAGAACCCCGGGCAAATCAAACGAAGACTCCCGAAGCGCCTTTGAAGTGCGCGGATGCACCGGAAATACGACCGGAAATCGTTTGGATACGTCGGCCAGGATTTCCACGATCTTTGCCAGAGCCGCCGGATCGTCCACATTCGAAGGTCGGTGAATCGTCGCGACAGCAAAACCTTTACCTTGGACACCCATAGGCTCCAGGATGCCCGACCGATTCACTGCCGACTCAGCATGGATCAAAGAATCAATCATGACGTTGCCGACCTTAAAGATCTGATCGGGTCGCTTTCCCTCACGCATCAGGTTTTGAACCCCGCTCTCCTCGGTGACAAACAATTGATCGGACAACGCATCCGTCACGACGCGGTTTATTTCCTCGGGCATGGCACGGTCAAAACTTCGCAGGCCTGCCTCGACATGGATGATCGGAATGACGAGCTTCGCCGCAACCATGGCGCATGCCGCCGTCGAATTCACATCACCAACGACCAACACAGCATCGGGTCGCAAATCGTGACACGCTTTCTCGAATCGAATCATGATGTCGGCTGTCTGTTGCGCATGAGAACCCGAGCCGACACCCAGAAAAACATCGGGAGTCGGAATTTCCAGGTCCCGAAAGAACACATCCGACATCTTCTCGTCATAGTGCTGACCTGTATGCACAATTTTGTGGTCGATCGATGGCATCTTCGAAAACGCTCGCGCCAAGGGAGCGATCTTCATGAAGTTCGGTCTGGCGCCAACCACGCTCACCACTCTCATGATCGACCCGACCCCAGAACTTTGATCTTCTCCCGCCCTTCTTTGACATTCTTTGTGGCATTGCGTGCATCCACGACGAACTTACTTTCCCGCACGACCATCGCAAAATCATACGAACTGTGGTCGGTTCCGACAAAAACCAGGTCCGCAGTCTGAAGGACTGACAGACTCAACTCCACGGATGCATAATTTCGGCCCAAAACCTCCGTGGTCGGAACGAACGGATCGTTGTATGAAATATTCTCCACGCCATTCTGCAACATGATCTCCATGACTTTGAGGGATGGAGAGTGTCGGGTGTCGTCCACGTCCTTCTTGAACGCCGCTCCCAACACCAGGACTCGTGCTTTGTGGAGCGGAACTCCCAATCGGGCCAGCGATTCGACAATCTGTCCATACACATAGTAAGGCATGTCTTCATTGACTTCCGCGGCCAGTTCGATGAAATTCGTATGAAAATCATATCCGCGGGCCTTCCAGGACAAGTAATACGGATCAATCAGGATGCAATGTCCGCCAATTCCCGGTCCCGGATAAAAGGGCATATAACCGAAAGGCTTCGTCGCAGCGGCCTGAATGGCTTCCCAAATGTTAATGTTTCCCATGCGGTCGCATAACATTGCCAACTCGTTCACTAGCGCGATGTTCACGCTTCGAAAAATATTCTCCAGCAACTTCGTCATCTCTGCCACGCGGGGATTGGAAACAGGAACGACCTGGGCAATAATCTGGGAATTAATCAAGCAGGCAAGTTCTGTGCATGCGGGCGTCACACCCCCAACGACTACGGGAGTCGTGGCAGTCGTCCATTTCTTATTGCCTGGGTCGATCCGCTCCGGACTGAAGGCAAGGAAATAGTCTTTGCCAACTTCCAAACCCGATTTTTTCAAAATCGGGAGAACAACCTTTTCCGTGGTTTCCGGAAATGTCGTGCTTTTTAGAATGACCAAATGTCCGGGGCGTAACGACTTTGCAATACCCTCAGCCGCATTCACGATAAAGGAAACATCCGGCTCCTTGTTGTCCGTAAATGGCGTCGGGACGCATATATACAGAATATCCAGTTTCCCGACTCCGTCAAAGGAGGACGTGCCCGTCAGCTTGCCAGACTGACAAACCTTCGCAAATCGTTCGTTCGGAATATCATCGATATAGTTCCTTCCCGAGTTGATCTTCTGAACCTTCTCGTGATCCAAATCGATGCAGACGGTCTGGAAGCCTGCCGATGCAAATTCCACCGCAAGCGGCAGCCCAACATACCCGCATCCGATGACTCCGACTTGAGCCTGTCGATCAATTATTTTCTGCTTCAAGCTCCCATCTCCTCTACTGTCCTCGTTTTCAAGGCGCGCGAAGTTTATAACAATCCTACCAACAAATCAACCTCGATCTACTCTTTATCTGCCTACACTGAGGTACTGGAATCCCATGGACGTGACCTCAACAGGCATATACACGTTCCGGCAGTCAACGACATTCTTCTGTCGCATCAAATTGCCAACTCTCTCCCAGTCCAACTCACGGAATTCGTTCCACTCTGTAACGATCACGAGACAGTCCGCACCGGTCGCGACCTCATAGCAGTCACGGCAATACTCGATCGACGGGAAAACCGTCCTCATGGCGTCCATCGCGACCGGATCATAGCCGCGGACAGCGCCGCCGGCCTTCAATGTCTCCTGAATGATCACTTGTGACGTCGCATCCCGTATGTCGTCCGTGTTGGGCTTGAACGCCAATCCGAGGAGGCCGATCGTCTTGCCCTTCAAGCTCCCGACGAGCGACCGTATCTTCTCGACCATCCTCATTTTCTGATACTCATTCGCCTCGATCGCCGCCCGCACGACACGGTTAACGACATTGTGCTTCTCTGCAGTCTTGACAAGAGCCGACGTATCCTTCGGAAAGCAAGAACCTCCGTACCCTCCACCCGCATGCAGAAATTTCGGACTAATCCTGCCATCCAGTCCCATCGCTTTGGCGACCACGTGGACATCCGCGCCGATCGCTTCGCAGATATTGGCAATCTCGTTGATGTACGAAATTTTCACGGCAAGAAACGCATTCGACGCATACTTGATCATCTCCGAACTCTCGACGGTCGTGATGACCATGGGGGTTTCATTGATGTACAGGGGCCGGTAGACCGCACGCATAATGTCTGTCGCCCGGTCGCTGGAACTCCCAATCACGACGCGATCCGGTCGCAGAAAGTCCTCCACGGCCGATCCTTCTCTCAGAAACTCAGGATTAGAAACCACGTCGAATTCCACATTCCTGGGGCCTTGCTCCTGCACGATTTTGCGCACTTGCGCACCCGTGCCGGCCGGAACGGTACTCTTGGTGACAATGACTTTGTACGAATTCAAATTCTGCGCAATAGTCTCTGCAACGTTAAAGACGATCGACAAATCCGCCTCACCATCCGACCCGGGCGGCGTCCCCACGGCGATGAAGACCACCTCAGAATCGCGGATTCCCTGCGCCACCTCGCTCGTAAAAAACAACCGACCCTTCCTCACGTTACGGTCGACGACCTCCTGCAGACCCGGCTCATAAATCGGAATGACCCCTTGCTGCAATTTGGAAATCTTGTCACGATCGATATCCGCGCAGACAACTCGATTTCCAAAATCCGCCAGACACGCCCCGGACACCAATCCGACATACCCGGTTCCAATGACACAAATATTTTTCACGAATCTACCTCTCTTCGTAATCGCTGCAGGGCTTCCCGCGCCGCTTGTTGCTCGGCGGCCTTCTTCGTGCCGCCTTTTCCAAAACCGTACTCTTTGCTCCGAATCGACACGTTCACGCTGAATTCCTTGCTATGCTCCGGCCCATCCTCGGCCACCACGATGTACTGCGGCAGTCCCCATCCTTGAGCCTGAACCAACTCCAGCAATTCTCCTTTGTAATTGGTCGTCATATCATCTGACAATTGCTTCTGGATGTCTGTGAGGACGCATCGCTGAATGAAGTCTCGAGCCTCGCGGTAACCACCATCCAGGAAGATGGCGCCGATCACCGCTTCGATCAAGTCCGCCAAAATCGAAGATCGATCCCGGCCTCCAGAGCGCTCCTCTCCGTCGCTCAAAAAGACAAATTCGCCCAGCCCCAGCTTCCGCGCCCGATCGGCGAGGACATGCTTGTTGACCAAACTGGCCTTGTTCTTCGTAAGGTCGCCCTCATCCACTTCAGGATATTCCTGATACAGACGGGTGGCCGTCACCAGGTTCAAGACGGCATCGCCGAGGAATTCCAGCCGCTCATACGATCTGCATCTGGATTCACTGGTGACGCTGAGATAGGAACGATGTTTGAAAGCTTGGACGAAGATTTCCTTGTCTTCGATCCGATAGCCGATTCGAGATTCTAACGTAGTCCAGTCAAAAACATCCCCGGATGGCGTCTGCGTTCCCCATCCCAGCCACGATGCAAACCGTCCCCACCACCGCCCCATGACAAACGAGCTATTCAAAGCGTTTGACCACCAAACATGTATTATGGCCGCCGAAACCAAAGGTGTTGCTCATCGCCACATGTACCGCACGCTCCACGGCTTTGTTCGGCGCATAGTTGAGGTCACAATTCTCGTCCGGCGTTTGGTAATTGATCGTCGGCGGAATCACGGAATGCTGGATGGAGAACGCACAGGCGATGAATTCAATCCCGCCCGCGGCGCCCAGCAGATGTCCCGTCATCGACTTGGTGGAACTCACGACCAACTGTCGCGCATGTTCGCGAAAGACCGTCTTGATGGCGGCGGTCTCGTTCTTGTCGTTGTATTCTGTTGACGTACCGTGCGCATTGATGTAATCTACGTCCTTCGCTTGCAGGCTGGCATCGTTCAGCGCGATCTGCATCGCCCGCGCAGCTCCTTCGCCGCCCTCGGCCGGAGCCGTGATGTGATATGCGTCGTCCGTATAACCCATCCCGACCACTTCGCAGTAGATCCTCGCGCCGCGCTTCTGTGCATGCGTGAGTTCCTCCAGGACCACCACGCCGCTGCCTTCCCCGATGACGAATCCGTCCCGTTCCTTGTCAAACGGTCGACTGGCATGCAGATAATCGTCGTTGCGCGTGGACAGCGCCTTCAGGGCATTGAACCCGGCTACGCCCATCCGACAGATACCGGCCTCCGAACCACCGCACACCATCGCGTCCGCATCCCCTCGCTGGATCAGCATGTAGCTATCGCCAATCGCGTGACTGCCGGTCGCGCATGCGGACACGGTCGCGTAGTTCGGCCCCTTGAGTCCGAACAAGATCGCCACCTGTCCCGCCGCAATGTCGATGATCATCATCGGAATGAAATACGGACTCACGCGCGAGGGGCCTTTTTGGAGATACGTTTCAAACTGATTTTCAAACGTCGCAAATCCACCGATCCCGCTCCCGATGATGCAACCGATCCGGTTGGCGTCCAACTCCGCTACGCGTAACCGAGCATCATCGATTGCCATGCGAGAAGCCGCGATGGCAAATTGCGTAAACCGATCAGTCCGGCGAACTTCTTTCTTATCCATGTACGAGCCGGGATCGAAGTTCTTCACCTCGGCCGCAAATTTCGTGTCGTGTTGAGAAGCGTCAAACAACGTGATCCGATCTACGCCGTTCTTACCCTGGATCATGGCTTGCCACATCTCCGCTGCAGAATGGCCGATCGGGGACACAGCACCCACGCCCGTGACTACGACTCTCCGTGATTTCATCCGTCTTCCTTTCTGATCCGCCGTCGAAAGCGGATCAATAAGAAATTATTTGGCCAGCTTGGAGACCAAATACTCGATTGTTGATCCGACCGTCGTCAGCTTGGCCGCTTCCTCTTCCGGAATTTTCTCGCCGAGGCTGAATGCGTCTTCAAATTCCATTACCAACTCGACCTGATCCAACGAGTCGGCGCCCAAATCCTCGACGTAGCTTGCCTCCGGTTTGACTTCGCCTTCGGTCACGCCCAATTTCTTGACGATGATCTCCTGCACCTTCTTCGTGATCTCATCTCGTGTCATGACTGTTCTCCTTCTGTGAAGTTGTGTTTCTGTTCAGATACTCTATGCTATCAACAAATCTTGTCTCTCGAATCTGTATTCCTGACCTACCGAATGATTCGCCCGCCATCGACCTGGATGACCTGACCGGTGATGTAACTTGCCTCATCCGAAGCGAGGAAGGCGATGACGGCGGCCACTTCGCGCGCGTGACCCGGACGCTGCATGGGGATGAACTGGAGCAATTCCTTCTTCTGCTCCTCAGTAAATTGTCTCGCCATGCCGGCGTCAATCCACCCCGGCGCGACCGAATTCACCGTGACGCCGTACGGCGCCAGTTCCTTGGCAATTGCCATCATCATGCCGTCCATTCCAGCCTTCGACGCGGCATAATTTGCCTGAAACGGATTTCCACCCAACGCAACCACAGACGAGATATTGATAATCCGTCCTTTCCGCGCCTTCATCATGACTCGCGCGGCAAACCGCGAGCACAAATACGCGCTCTTCAGGTTGTTGTCGATCACCTCCGACCACTCCGTTTCGTCCATTCGTGCAATATGGCTGTTCCGATAAATGGCGGCATTGTTCACCAGAATATCGATGGCGCCCCATTTGCGCTGGACCTCATCAAACAATCGCTTCACATCGTCCGGCCTGGAAACATCCGCACAGACCGACAAGAGCTGATTGGCATTCGCTTTCGCCAATTCGTCATACGTCGCGCGCAGACGCGTCTCGTCGCGTCCATTGATCACGACATTAGCCCCGCGGTCGAGGAAGAATTTGGCCGTCTCTTTGCCGATCCCTCCGGAAGACCCGGTGATGATGGCTGTTTTGTTTTCCAAAGAACACATTTCGGGAATCTCTCCCCGCTACGCGTATCGGGTTAGTTCTTCAACCTTACCGATACATTCACATGAAACGTTCTTGTCGATTCGTTTCACCAGCCCCGACAGCACATTCCCCGGTCCGATCTCAAAAAACCGAGTCGCCCCGTCTCCGATCATGTTCTGAACGGACTCCTGCCACCGCACCGGCGCTGTGATCTGATCGACCAGGAGCGACGAGAGTTCCGCGGATCCTCTCTCTGCACGAGCCGTGACGTTGGGGTAGACGGGGACCGCCGCGTCCCGAAGTGTGACTTCCTTCAGGATGTTCCGAACTTTTTCTCCTGCTGACGCCATCAGCGGGGAATGGAAAGCCCCGCTCACAACCAATTCTTTGACCATTCGGGCCCCGGCGGCTTTGGCCAGGTTCATCGCGGATCGCACTCCGGCAACCGATCCGGAAATCACGATTTGACCCGGTGAATTGAAATTCGCGCACTGGACGATACCGGACGCCGACGCCTGCCTACAAATCTCCTCCAGCTTGTCCGCTTCCATCCCAATCACAGCCGCCATCGTGCCGGGGTGGGTCTCGCCGGCTTCCTGCATGGCAGAGGAACGAACTTTGACGACCCTCAATGCCTCTTCAAATGTCATCACGCCCGCCGCCATCAGCGCCGAATACTCTCCCAGACTGTGACCCGCCACCATGTCGAAACGAACCTCTCCGCGACTTCGCAAAATTTCCAGAACGACGCAGGAGTGCACGAAGATGGCAGGCTGTGTCACCCACGTTTGTTTCAGCTCCTCCTCCGGACCTTCAAACGAAATTCTTCCGAGATCGTATCCCAGGACTTCTGCCGCCACCGAATACATGGACTTGGCCGCGGGAAATTCCGCCGCCAGATCTTTGGCCATCCCGACAAACTGAGAGCCTTGGCCCGGAAATACGAACGCGGTCTTCATCAATACGCCCACCGTAGTAGAATGCTGCTGCAGGTGAATCCGCCTCCAAACGCCGCCAGCACGACGATGTCATTTTTCTTGAGGCGGCCTTCTTCGACGGCTTCAGACAAGCACATCGGTATCGTAGCAGCCGTCGTGTTCCCGTACTTATGAATATTGATCATCACTTGCGAGTCATCCAAGCCCATGCGCTGCGCGGCGCTGTCAATGATGCGCTTATTGGCTTGATGCGGCACGAAGAGTCCGACGTCCTTTCCGGTCAGTCCGTTCTTTTCAACCACGTACGCCGAGGCGTCGGCCATACCCTTCACGGCGTACTGGTAAACCGTTTTGCCCTCCTGATAAATGTAGTGCAATTTCTTTTCAACTGTTTCCGCCGAGGCCGGACGCAGACTGCCGCCCGCTACCATTTTGAGATACGGCCCACCGCTTCCGTCCATGGTATTGTGATAATCCAGAATACCGACGTTGGGATCGGTCGACGGCTCGAGCAGCACCACCCCCGCCGCGTCGCCAAACAGAATGCACGTGTTCCGATCGGTGTAGTCCACGATGGCGCTCATCTTGTCCGACCCCACGACGAGCACCTTCTTGGCATTGCCGGATTCGATAAACTGCGCGCCAGCCACCAGGGAATATGCAAACCCACAGCACGCCGCCGACAGGTCAAAGCCCCACGCCTTCTTCATCCCCAGTCGATGCTGAAGGATGCAGGCGGTGGCGGGAAACATCATGTCCGGCGTGACTGTGCCGAACACGATGACGTCGATGTCTTCCGGTTTGACCCCGGTTTTGTCAAATAACTTTTTGCACGCTTCGACAGCCATGTCCGAAGTGGCCTTGCCTTCATCGAGGATATGACGTTCCTGAATCCCCGTTCGTGAAACAATCCACTCGTCGTTGGTGTCGACCATCTTCTCCAGGTCGGCATTGCTGAGGATCCGCTCCGGCACCCAATGCGCAACTCCGGTGATGGCGGCTCGAACTTTCGGTTGTCCCATCCTACTCCTTAGGCGAGTTTGATTCTTTCACGAATGGACTCATTGATTCGCTTCTCGACCATCTCTTTGGCCACATGGATGGCGCGACGCAGGGCTTTGCCCGACGAACTGCCGTGGCCGATAATCACGACGCCATTGACCCCCAGAAGGGGCACGCCGCCGTGAGACTGATAATCCCAATCCTGGAAAGACCGGCCAAAGAAGTCTTTGAAGACATTCCCCGCGTCCGCTCCGGCCGTCCCGATATACCCCGCGACTTTCTTTTGCAGCACTTTCACAAAACTCTCGGCCATTTTCAGAACGACATTTCCGACAAAGCCGTCGCACACCACCACGTCCGAGCCACCCGTCAGAATGTCCCGGCCCTCCACGTTGCCCTTGAACTGGAATAATTTCTTTTCACGAAACAGCTCATTGGATTTCACCGTCAGATCATCGCCTTTGGAATCCTCTTCTCCCACACTCAGCAAACCCACGGACGGGTTCTGGATCCCCATCATCGCCTCCATGTAGATACTCCCCATCAAGGCAAATTGAAGCAAGTGATTCGGCTTGCAGTCCACATTCGTCCCGACATCCAACACCAGGCTCTTGCCCGATGTGGTCGGAAAGAACGCGCCGATCGTGGGACGATGGACTCCTTCGATACGTCCGAGTCCCATGAGTCCGCAGGCCATGACGGCGCCGGTATTGCCCATGCTGACGAAGGCGTCCGCTTCGCCCCGTTTAACCAACTCGATGCCGACGTGGATCGATGACCGGGTCTTCTTCTTGAGCGCCTCGGCCGGCGACTCGTGCATCGAAATCACTTCATCGGTGTGCACGCATTCCAATTGACGTCCGATCAGGGACTCGCCCCCGCACGCCTGAATCTGGGCTTTTACCTGATCCGAAATACCGGTCAGCAGAATCGTGTGCGATTCCCTTGCAACTGCAAACTCCCTGGCAGCTTCGACCGCGCCGTCGACGATTCGTTTCGGCGCTTCGTCTCCACCCATGGCATCGACGACTATCCTCATCGCACACCCATTGTCCTAGTGGTAAAGTACGGACGTGAACAAAACGAAAGGATTCAGGCTTCCTTGGTCACGACGACTTGCTTGCCGTCATAATACCCGCAATTGGGACACACCCGATGGTGCAGTTTCGGATGATGACAATTCTGACAATTGGCGATCGATGGCGCGTCCAACTTCCAGTGCGTGCGGCGCTTGTCACGGCGTTGTTTTGAGTGGCGGCGCTTGGGATTGGGCATACTGTCTCCTGATATGGTTTGTTAATTTTCAATCGTCTGAGATACGTGCTCACAGAGACGTTCGTTTAGGTTGGCTCCGCATTCCGGACACAACCCGCGACAATTCTCCTGGCACAGCGTCTTGCCCGGCAAGGCAAGGATCAGTGTATCGTGCACATCTTTGTCCAATTCGATCTGATTCGTCTGACGCGGATCAAACACCCGCCAGTCATCTGAGTCCTCGAGATCATCCCGCTTGCGCTCCGAAAAAATAATTTCGAAGCGACCTTCGACAGGATGCATCACTTCGGACAAACAGCGGTCGCAAACCAGGTGGACAGACGTCTCACAGTCCAACGTCACTCGATACATGTGACCGCTCTTCTGAAGCCGCACGTGCGTCCGCACGTCCTGAGCAAAGACCGGGGCCCCTTCAAAATCGGCCTGGTCGGGCGCCAGATCATGACCAGACGTCACAAAATCGAACCTGTGTTCCCCGTCCTGCAGGTTGAGGACTTTTTCAATACCGATCTTCATGGTTTTCGATGAAATTGGCACCCTAAATTCAATAATGCAAATGACTTATAAAACGTAGCGGCCAAGATATATTTTTTTGCTTCTATAGTCAAGAAATTTCAAGACCGGTCAGTCTCTGAGGTAACAGTCTACAGGATTGAAAAAACGTGAGTTGCGAGACATGAAGAGAATGCCTAACATTCTCCTCATGTCTTCCTTTCCATACTCGACTGCGCTGATCACCGGAGGATCCAGCGGCATAGGCCTGGCCATCGCCCGGGACCTGTCGGCGCTCGGCGTCACCACCCTGCTCGTCGCCCGGGGGAGCGATAGGCTCGCCGAAGCCCAGGAAGACGTCGGCCGTCGTGGAGGAAAATGTCTGACCCTCCCCGTGGATATTACTTCTGAAGCGGATTTGGATCATCTGCGCAAATTCCTGACTCACCAGGCGCTGACGCCAGATTTGCTGGTGAACAATGCGGGATTCGGCTACTACGGGATGTTTGAACACGGTGAACGCCCAACGCAACTCGCCATGATCGATTTGAACGTGCGAGCTCTGGTTCGCCTGACGTACGAATTTCTTCCCGCCATGATCCGGAACAATCACGGAGCGATAGTGAACGTATCGTCCACCGCTTCTTTTCAGCCGGTTCCGTTCATGGCCACGTACGGAGCCACGAAAGCATTCGTCACCAGTTTCAGCATGGCCCTGGCATCTGAACTGCGGCTCACTCGGGTCCGCGTGCTAGCGTCTTGCCCGGGCAGAACGCACACCAATTTCCAACTCGTCGCGGGATCCAACAAGGTGCGAATCCGATCGCATGCCGCCTCACCGGAGGCTGTTGCCCGCGTGACGATCGACGCTCTGACAAACCGACGCTTGTTTGTCATCGAAGGGGTACGGAACAAGATGATGGTCCATCTTCAAAGGCTGTTTCCCCGTTCGGTTGTGTTGCGCATTGCAGATTCTATTTTTCGTCCACGTGAACCCTAACGGAAAGGAATTCTCATGGAAACGACACGCCGCGATTTTCTTAAAACCGGAAGCGTGATTGCGGGCAGCGCTCTGATCGGCGAACCGGCAATGGCCTCACTCGATCAGGGAGCGGGGGGGAAACTGACGACGCATGAACTGCCGAAACTTCCCTATGCATACGATGCGCTGGAACCGCACATCGATGCGCGGACGATGGAAATCCACCACTCCAAGCACCACCTGGCGTACGTCAAAGGGCTAAACTCCTCCGAAGAGGCGCTCGCCAAAGCGCGCACAGCCAATGATTTTTCCATGGTTCAACACTGGAGTCGAAAAGTCGCCTTCCATGGCGGCGGACATTTCCTGCATTCCCTGTTCTGGTCGGTCATGGCGCCGAGCGGAAAAGGCGGCGGCGGAGAGCCGACAGGCGTCCTGATGGACAAGATCAAAGACGACTTTGGCGATTTCAAGATGTTTACGGAACACTTCAGCGCAGCGGCCCGCGAGGTCGAAGGCGGAGGATGGGCGCTCCTGCATTACCGTCCCACCGACTCACGCCTAATCGTACTCCAGGCTGAAAACCAGCACAAGCTGTCTCCCTGGGGAACAGTGCCCCTCCTCGGCATCGATGTGTGGGAACACGCGTATTACCTGAAGTACCAAAACAATCGGGCCGACTACGTCAGGAACTGGTGGAATGTGGTGAACTGGGCGCAGGTCGCCGCGAATCTGGAGAAGGCCGGCCGGTGAGCGGACAGACGTTGACAGCACAGGAGATTCAGTCCGCGCTGCAATCGCTGCCTCAGTGGCGGCTGAAGGACAATGCATTGGAACGAACGGTTCCGTTCAGCGACTTTGTTCAGGCCTTTGCCTTCATGACGGCCGTGGCGCTACACGCCGAGGCGATCCAGCACCACCCTGACTGGCGCAACGTTTACAATCGGGTGGAGATACGGCTCTCCACCCATGACGTGGGCGGTATCACCCACCTCGACGTGGAGTTGGCTCACCGGATTGAACGCATCGCGGGCGCACCGAAGTAAATTGTCCTTGACATCCTGAAAATTGCGCGAGTATATTGTCCAGCGGTTATGGAACTGCCTTTGTTTTTTGAGAAACTCATCTGAATCTTTCCCTGCGTCTTTGAAGTCTTTGCTTGTCTATGTTTTGAATAGTCAGGTCTCAAGGTGAATGGGCACTTTGAGACTTTTTTTGTCCCATGTTTCTAAACCTTTTCCAGGAGTGATGTATGAGTACGAAGTTGTACGTTGGTAATCTGTCGTACAAGACCAACGAACAAGCGCTTGAAGAACTGTTTGCGCAGGCGGGCAGTGTCGTGTCGGCGAAGATCATCGTCGACAAAATGTCCGGTCGATCCAAAGGGTTTGCCTTTGTCGAGATGGGCAGTCAGGAAGAGGCCGACAAGGCCAAGGAGATGTTCCATAATTACTCGTTTATGGAGCGGAACCTCATTGTCAACGAGGCCAAACCCCAGGAAAAAAGATCCTTTGGTTCCAACCGGCCATTTCAAAAAAGGGGATAATCGCCGTTTGCTTTGATACACGCGGGCTGCCGAACGAGGAGTCGGCAGCCTTTCTTATTTGATGACTGACTTCGTCCGCCTCTGTATATTGGAAGCGGCAGATTACCGGATGCGGAAAGATGTTCATTCGAATTTTGGATTATTTCTTCTTCTTACGACCGATTTTGTTCTTCCCCGGTTGGACCACGATCCTGACCGGATATTTCATAGCCCGATCGACCTCGGATACCTTCCAGGCGGAACTTTCGAACACATTCGTGATGGCCGCGATCGGCTTCACCTTGCTGATGGGCTCGGCCTTTGTGATCAATCAAGTCCATGACGCCGCGACGGATGCCGCCAATAACAAGCTGTACTTCATCTCACGCAACCTGATCTCCGTTCCGAGCGCACGTCGATTGGCATGGATCCTCATCATCGCGGGACTGGGTGCCTCCGCATTCGCATCCATCTCGATCGTGGTGATCTATCTCTTGAGTTCGGTGGTGTTTGTCTATTTGTATAACTACCCGCCGTTTCGGTTGAAGGATCGTGTCCTCGGCAGCGTTCTCGCCAACGCACTCATGGGCACCAGTGCGCTGGCGACCGGATGGTGGTCTGCATCCATAGATGCGCTGGCATTTTTGCGATTCGGGCTTCCGTTCGTCTTCCTGAATACGGCCATTTACTTCCTGACCACCATCCCGGATGCCGTCGGAGACAAGGCGGCCAACAAGCGCACGGTCGCCGTCAAGTGGGGGTCAAAGAAAACCATCTACCTCGCGTGGATTTGTTTTGTGATCGCATCCGTTGTGAGTTGGCTGAACCTCGAGCCGTTGTCGTGTCTCGTCGTATGGGTCTGGCTCCCGATCTTTCTTCTCCTTCTTTGGAAGAACGAAATTTCCGACATCCTCCGCGCCATCAAGCTGAGCCTGTTTTCTTTTTCGCTGTTGATTGGTTTCTTCTTTCCCATCTATTACGGCCTGATCGTATTTTTTTTCGTCGCGACACGGTGGTACTATCGCTTCCGGTTTGACATGCAGTATCCTTCTTTCAAGGAACCGTAGGTGCGAGGCGCGTTCAGTTATCTCATCATCTTTTTCGCGGTGGGAGTCTCCACGATCTTGATTCCCGTCGAACGCCTTCTGTCGACGCTGACCGACACGGAGGATATGGTCGAGTCTGCCAAGGAGGCCGATCTGCATGGCGAGCTGGTCACGGCGATGAGCGCTTCCTTGGAAAACCGCAACCTGCATGCGCTCAAGGAAAGCTCCCTAGCCTGGGATCGAAACGAACTTTCCGGGATGATTCGGAGCGCCTTCCCCGCAGAGTGGTTCTACCAAAACCTTGGGCATGTTCACCGCGGCGCCATCGATGGATCTTCTAACCTGAGCGTAAACCTGTCCGACCGCAAGGAACTCCTTGCAGATAACGTGGGACGATGGACTGAGGAGCACCTGCAGAACTTGCCAGACTGCGATCGGAACAACTGGGGACGCCTCCCCAAATCGACAGATTCTCTCGTCATCCCGCCGTGCAAACCTCCTGCATGGATCGCCAAACTGGTCGTCTTGGGGGTGGAGTCTCAAACAAGGGCCGGACTCCGCGTATTTCCCGACACGCTCAATCTCGCCTCTTCAACATCGGAAGCCATAACCGATTCATTCCGATACCTGCATGAATCGGTGATTACATTGAAGGCCGGTTCGTATGGATTTCTTTTGGTCCTGCTTCTTGTCCTCGTGATGATCAATCGCCGGCATCCAGGCGACATGTGGTTTCGAGTGGGAATCACGTGCATTCTTACGGGAATACTGGTCGGCACGATCGCCTATCTTCTTCACGTAGCGCTTGGCAGCTCATTCCAGCAAGCAGAAGCCGCGGAAGATTTGAAGCTGCGGTTGGGAGACTCGACATTTCTTTTGCCTAAGGAGTTCGCACAGCCCGTATGGGCCTTCCTGGAAGGTTGGATGAGTCAGTATGTGAGAAACATGTTCATCCTCACGGGTCTTTTCGTTGTGCCGGGGTTCATCGCCCTTGCGATTCGCCATTTTGCCACGCAACCGGAAGCGCCGTTGCGAAAATTGACGTGAGCGACTTTTTCCGGGACCTCGAGACTGCCCTGCTCGCGCATGGAAAAGTCGCGGTCGCGACAGTCATTCACGCACAAGGATCTGTCCCCCGTGGAGTGGGCGCGAAAATGCTTGTTTTCCCAAACGGCCAATCCCGATATTCCATTGGCGGCGGTATTTTTGAATCACTCGTCATCCGGGACGCGCTGGAGGTTCTTCGGTCAGGCACATTCGCCCGGAAGACCTATTCATTCAACGAACAAGGCCAGGACGCCATCGGGGCTGTCTGCGGCGGCGTGGCGGAGGTAATCATTGAGATGGTCGGGCGAATCCCTGGTTTGATGGTCATCGGAGGCGGCCACGTTGGCCAAGCCATCGTGCGGATTGCCAGGGCGATGGATTATCGCATCACGTTGATCGACGATCGGGCGGAGTACGCGCGAACCGAGGACGGGGATCCGGGCACGACATGCGTACACGTGAGTGCGGACTATCACGACATGCCACGACCGGAGCCGGATTCGTTTGTCTGCCTGGTGTCCAAGGGTTATCTGAGCGACGAGGCCGCCCTCCGACAAATCATCCGCATGCCGGTGCGTTACATCGGCATGATTGGCAGTCAGAAGAAGATCCAGAAAATCTACGAACGGATGCAAAGCGACGGCTTTGAAAAGGATCTCTTCGATCGAATCCACGCGCCGATCGGTTTGGAAATTGGCGCCGATTCGCCGGAGGAAATTGCCGTCTCCGTCATGGCTCAAATCATCAGCCTACGAAGGCGTCGTGAGTGATCTTCATCCCGACCTTCCGTTTTCTGGCCTCACTCACAGTTATTATCATTCCATCGATTCCACGAACGAAGAAGCCAAACGAATCTGCCAGTCCGTCTCCCTCCCCCACCTCGTCCTCGCGGAAACACAAACTCGCGGCAAGGGCCGACTGGGCCGTACCTGGCATTCACCGGAGGGGGACGGAATTTGGATGACACTGATCGCACAGAATTCCCGCCCGCCTGAGGAACTGTACGCCCACACGTTTGCGGCGTCCTTGGCGGTCGCAACGTGCATTGAGCGAGCCGTATCGCTGCGGCCGCAACTGAAGTGGCCAAACGATATCCTGATTAAGGGAAGGAAGTGCTGCGGGATTCTGATCGAGACGGCCGGAGGGGTCGTGCTCTATGGAATCGGCATCAACGTCAATATGCCGGCGCTCCCCCCCGACCTATCCGCAACGGCAACGTCACTGCAAATCGAAACCGGACGACAAATCGCGCGCAGACCTTTGATCGAGAAGATCCTTTCGGATCTCCGGTCGCAACACGAACGCAACGCCGCAGAGATCCTGAGTGATTGGCGTTCCACAGCCGACATCAGTGGAAAGCATCTGCACATATGGACGGATCAGGAAGAGATAGACGGAATCGCAATCGGAATTGCGGACGACGGAGGATTGATCGTGGACACGAAGCAAGGCCGCAAGACCTACTATTCAGCAGACGTCAGAGTGAGGGAATTTTCCGATTCAGGTTCATCGTCTTCAGGTGACAAACAATAATCTGCGTCAGCACCGGCCCCACGACAATCGTGACACTCAACACGGCCAAATTGGACTGCCACGCAACATCGTAGGCTCCGCTGACAACGTGGTACCACGCGGCGAAAGCGGAGTTGGTGGCAAACGTCAACGGCGTCACCCAACGTCGTGCCGTCAAACACCACTTCAGATTTCGGTTCTGTCTCAACAGCACGTGATTTCGGAAACCCCGCGGCGCCAAAAGAGAGACGCAGACAAAAGAGATGATTCCAAATTCCAGGAAAGAGATCAGGAGAAAATCGTCCATAACACCTCCACGGTATTTTACCGCCATCGGGAAAAACAGTCGTGATTTTAGTTCAGTCGCTCTTTCAATTTTTGCCACTCTCTTGCCGTCTGGCGCTTCAAATTTTCCTCATCCATGGTACGTAGCGCCCTTTGCCGCAGGACCCAGTGTCCGTCGATCATGACCGAGTGGACATCTTCACAACGCGAAGCATAGACAATCTGCGTGTAGAGATTTCCGCCGGGCTGACTGTGCAAGCCGCTTACGTCCAAAAGCATCAGATCCGCTTTCTTGCCAATCTCCAGGCTTCCGATCCGATCCCCCGCTCCGAGCGCCGCGGCTCCGCCCCGCGTCGCCATCCGGAGAATCTCTTCGGCCCTGAGGGCATCCGCTCCGAGGCGCGGCTTCTGGATCAGACCGGCCAATCGCATTTCCACAAACATGTCCAGATTGTTATTACACGGAGCGCCGTCCGCACCCAGCGATACGCAAATTCCCTGTCGCAGCATCTCTGGAATCTTGGCGATCCCCGAGCCCAACTTCAGATTGGAAGATGGGCAATGCAACACACGCGTGCCTGTCTCCGCCAGGATGGTCATCTCATGATCCGACACCCAAATGCAATGGGCCACGCACAGCCGGGGGCCGGTCAAACCCAGCCGGTGGAAGTATTCAATATTCCCGACGCCCAAACGCTCCCGCACCACCGCGGTTTCTGCGGAATTTTCCGATGCATGTGTATGGACCAGACATCCTGAGGACGCGGAAAATTCCCGAATCTGGTGAAGCAACGATTCGCTCGTGGACAAAACGAATCGAGGAGCCATCGCGTAGGCGATCCGCCGATCCTGCTGGTCATGCCAATCCCGGTGCAAACGCTCCGCTTCACGAAAGGACCAAGCCGTCGTTTCCGCCAGACCTTTCGGAGCGCCCGGACAATCGTCCATCATGGCCTTGCCGGACCAGGCGCGAATCCCGCTCTCTGCGATCGCATCGAAGATCGCATCCGTATGGTGCACGCTCCCCATGTCGAGAATCGAGGTGGTCCCACCGCGGATCAACTCCGCCAGGCCGAGTCGGGCGGAAACGCCCATCGACCGTTCCGTGTGGGCGGCCTCCATGGGCCAGATTTTCTGACGAAGCCAGTCCAAAAGGGGAAGGTCTTCGGCCTGATTGCGAAACAACGTTTGACACAAATGAACATGGGTTTGTACGAAACCGGGTAGAACGGCCATGCCCGCCGCATCCACGCGACGAACGCGCTTGTGACGCGGCAATCGTACCTTGCCCATCGCAGCAATCTGATCTCGCTCCACCAACAGACTCCCGTGCACAATGTCACCGCTGTCGTTCATCGTGACGATGACGGCATTCTCAATCAGCGTCATGATACAGTTCCGGAAAAAGGGATCGTTCGATGAACTCGATAAAGAGATGAATAATCTGGATATGGATTTCCTGAATGCGTTCGGTGGTGGAGGACGGAACGACGATCGCCAGATCAGCACACGCGCGCACCTTGCCTCCATCCTTCCCGAGAAGTGCGATCGTCCGGATACCCTTTGCGCGCGCGCACTCCACGGCACGCAGGATATTGGGCGAATTTCCGCTTGTCGAAATGACAACGACTGCGTCCCCCTGGCGTCCGTGCGCCTCGAGTCCTCGCGCGAAAACGGCGTCGTACCCGTAGTCGTTGGCGATGCAGGTCAAGGCGGCCCCGTCGGACAAGCAGAGGCCGGACAATGCACGACGGTCCTTTCGGAATCGACCGGAGAGCTCTTCGGCAAAATGCATGGCGTCGCAAAAACTGCCGCCATTCCCGCAGGAGAAGATCGTCCCACCGCGTTTCAGAACCTCGACCATTTGCTGTCCGGATTGTTCGACCTCGCGAAGGAGTTCCTCCGACGACATAAATCGCTCCAACGTTCTTCGAGACTCCTCCAGTCGATCACGAAGCCACATAAGTCTCCTGTTGCAGTTGATAGAGGAGGATTCCGCATGCCATTGCCGCGTTCAGCGACTCGGCACTCCCCTTGCGGGGAATGGTGATGCGATGGTCGCATAGATGGTCGATGCCTTCCGAAATTCCTCTCGACTCATTTCCAATGACCAATCCGATGGCGCCGCCCTCAAAGGAGGTCACGTCAGGATGGGCCGACACGGAGGCATACCACCGGTACCCCCGCCTCCGCAACGACTCGATTACACGGCCGTCTGCATCCGACAGGATGGACACGCGAAAGATCGATCCCATGGTCGACCGGACGACCTTCGGACTGAATGCGTCTGCACAATCTCGCGAACAGGAAACGTATGATATTCCAAACCAATCCGCCGTCCGAAGGATCGTACCCAGGTTCCCGGGGTCCTGGATCCCGTCCAGAAATAAGACCGATCCCGAACACTCACGACTCCAGACTTCCATGGTCACCTCCGGGCGATGGAGTGCGACCGCAATCCCTTGCGGGGTTTCCGAGTCGGCGATCTTTCGCAATTCCGCCTCCGTGGCCGTCCATACGGGCACGTCGAGCTTCACCAACGATCGCATCAGGCCCGGATGCCGGTCGACATACGCCTCTGTCACCACGAGCCACGCGGCAGTCCAGGAAGACTGCAACCATTCTTCTATCATTTTGGTTCCTTCGATCAAGAACAGACCGGAAGTATGACGAAATCGTTTGTCCTGAATGCGCACCAGTTCTTTCAGGAGGGTTTTGGTCAGTGCGCGGGTCACTGCCGCCTCAGATCGAAACGCCCGCGGCGCGCAGATCGCGAATCAGACTGGCGTTGTCCGTGTAGTGAATCACTTGGAGTCCGAGGCGTCTGGCCGACTCGACGTTCTGCCATCGGTCATCGATCATCAGGCATTCCGCGGGTGAGCGTTGAATGATGTCCAACACCGTCAGGAAAATTTTCGGATTCGGTTTCATCATGTTCAGGTAGCACGAACTAAAAAACGACGAAAAATATTTTCGCAGTTGAAACGTTTCGATCCGATGCTGATTCAACTCTCTGGACTCGTTGTTGAGCGTGACGAGAAAATACTTCGACATGGCCGCGACGGACTGCAACACTTCCATTCCGTGATGCACGGCAGATTGCTCCATCATTTTCTTTTTGAATTCCTCCTTGCTCACATCGCGGGAAAATCCAAACGCAGTCATGTATAAATAATCGTCGAGCGTGCATTTGCCGATCTCCAGCAGGGGCGACGCCTCCCGATGACGATCCTCGAATTCTTCGATTTCATCCGGAGCGGTAATCCCAAGTTCCTGCAATACCCGCGTCCGTTGCTCGCGGTCCCAGCCATTGGTGAGAACCACTCCTCCGAGGTCCCAGAAAATTGTCGTAATCGCCATGATCTCTCTTCCTACGGTTTACCTGCGGTTTTGGTTCTCGCCGCATACCAGTCGTGGATGAACGCGACGACCTCGGTGGTCGGGGATCCCGGCCCGAAGACGCGCGCGACGCCCATCGCCAACAGCGCCTGAATGTCTTCTTCCGGAATCACGCCGCCTCCCAGGATCAGAATGTCGTTGACACCCTCGCCGCGAAGTCCGTCCAGAATTCTCGGAAATAGATTCAGATGCGATCCGGACAGGATACTCACCGCCAGCACATCGACGTCCTCCTCCACCGCTGCGGCGACGATCTTCTCGGGCGTTTGACGCAGGCCGGTGTAGACCACCTCCATGCCGGCGTCTCGCAAGGCGGCCGCGATCACTTTGGCGCCCCGGTCATGCCCATCCAGGCCCGGCTTGGCGACCAGAACCTTGATCGGCTTCACTGATACGCCTCTTGCCAACTGCGAATGAATTGGACGAGCGATTGGATCTGAGCCGCATCAAGAGGGCCTCCATTCGTCTGAGCGAATCCCCGCATCATCGGATTCTTGGGTGAGCCTTTGGAAATGACTTCCTGTAATTTGTCATCGCTGACATTTTTCAGAAAATCCCCGCGATTTATTGCCGTGGTGACGCCTCCAAATCCATACTCCCCATGGCACATGGCGCAATCTGCCGCAAACAATTCGGCGCCAAGCTTCCCGACGCCTCTCTCCACGTGACAGTTGGCGCATGGTCCTTCGAAATAAGAACCCTGATTAGACATCGTCTCGTGCGCCTTCACCGGCGGCAGAATGAACGCTGTCAATTGCAGCTGAATGCGGGGATGCTTCCGATCGTTCGACGTCACCACGATCGTTTTCGTGACTTTGTCTCTCTTGTTGTGGCTGTTAAATGTCGATTTGATTTCGCCTTTTTCCCCCGGCAACAATTCCGAAGAGGAAAGAAGGGCGGCCGTGCATCCACAGCTGGGCCGAACGTCTGAAATCTTCAGTGTATCCGAACCGGAATTGCGAAATGCAAACACGTGCTCCACAATGTCTCCATCGTGAATCCTGCCAAAATCCCAGTCCGTCTTTTCGAATTCGAGGACGGCGCCCCCGGTCTGCGCAATTCCCATCTTCCAGAGCGACAAGACCAAGACCACGGCCAATAGCATACCCCCTGCTATCCATCTTCTTCTCATAAGCCTCATCCCTAAAAATACTGACGGAGCGTGATGTGTGCGTAAGTCCTGCTTACAGTGGAAGTTAGAGCGAGGTCTTCCGAAATGCAAGGTCGAACTTTCAATCGAACAGTTGATTTTTTGATGCCAAATGCAAAACTTGAGCCAATTATGTCTATTCGAAAAGCAGACGGAATTGTCATTCGCACCAGGCCATTCCGTGAAACGGGGAAAATGGTGACGCTACTGAGTCCGACTCTCGGCAAAATCACGATGATCGCTCAAGGCGCAAGAAACGTGAAAAGCAAGTTTGCCGGGAATCTGGAATTGTTTTCACAGATCACGGTGGTCTATTATGAACGGACGACGCGCGACATCCAGTACATCTCGGACATACACATGGTGAATCCATTCTTCGCGATCCGTGACGATCTCGGACGGACCTACACGGCGCTTACGCTCGTGGAGATCTGCGATCACGTCACGCACGCCAACGAGGATTCCTCGGCCTTGTATCGACTGCTTCTCTCGACGCTATCGGAACTCAACACGGCGTCCAAGAACCACGCCAACGGATTGCTGTATTTCCTGTTGTCCGTCGGACACTGCCTGGGCTTTCGAATGGATTTTTCGGATTGCGGACATGGCGGGCGCCGGTTCTTTTTCAATCCAGACTTTGGAAGGCTCAGTTGCAATGCGTGCCCTGCCACGCTGCAAGGCGGAGACGATGTCAGCCCGGAGGGCGCGGCGGCCATTCGCATGCTGCTGAACGGAGCGTCGCGGGGCCTGTACAACCTGACGCTCGCCTCCCGAACCCGTCAGGAGATCTACCTGCTCTCGATGCGACACCTTCAGCACCACATCGATGAACTGCGGCATCTCAAAACGACGAGGTACCTGTGTATCTGAGATTCTGCGTCGTTCTGGCCCTTGCCTCAGCATGCAATCCCTGGACGGAAGACGCCGCCGTGCCCGTGACGGATCGGCCCAATCAGGAGGGGTGGGACTCCGAGGCCATCCTGTCGTCGCAAGGAAATCGAACCGCCCACATCCGGTATCGGCATCTGATGAAGTGGGATAAGCGCCAGATGAGCACGTTCAACGAAGGGGTGATCATGGATTTCTTTGAGGACGGGAATCACTCCGGTCAACTGACTGCCGACAGCGGGATCATCTATGCCAGCACGAAAAACGTCGCGGCATTTGGAAACGTCATCATCGTATCCGATTCCGGTCTCGCGATGCGGACCGAGCAAGTCGAATGGAACGAGTCCAAGCAACGGCTCTTTGCAGAAGGTCGGGTGATGCTCACGACAGCCGAGGACACGCTGTACGGATTTGAATTTGAATCCAATCGCGATCTCACCCATTGGAAAATGAAAAGTGCGTCCGGTCTGACTTCCCGTGAGGTGGATTTGCGTACCGGAACGGTACGCAAGCGCTCCGATGCGTTGGACAAGGAAGTGGAATCGGTGATGAAGGAAGACAAATGAAATGGGTGTGGGTCCCTCTGGTGATTGCTGTCGCGGCCGTCGCGCAGGACGCCGATTCGCTTAACCGGATCGCCGCCGCCAGGAAGATTGCGTCTCCGCTTCGTCTCGACCACGCGGACGAGTTGGAAAATCAGCGGATCCAGGATCGCGATGTGATGAAAGCGTATGGACACGTGGAATTCTCTCAAGACACCCTGCGCGGCAGTTGTGACGAAGCGGCGTTTTTCCGAGACGCCCAACTGGCGGTCATGATCGGTCGCGTGCGACTGTGGGACCCTCGCCGCACGATTTACTGTGGGAAAGCCCGTTACTACGCGCGATTGAAAAAAGCAGTTTGCGAGGAACGTGTGATTTATGTGGATTCGACCGTCACGCTGGTAGCCGATTCACTCGTGTATTATCAAAATCTAGAACACGCGTACGCGTTTGGTTCCGTGGTGGCGTTCGATAGCGCGGAGTCGGCGACCCTGCGCAGCGAGCGTTTGTTCTACGATGTGCGAAAGCAATTCGTCTCAGCCTCGGATCGTCCCGTCTTGATCCAGCATGACAGCACGAAATTCGTAGGCGAAAACACGGCCGCTCTGTCACGGGGCTGGCCGACGTTTCCGGTGATCGACAGCCTGGGCAGGAAGACGTACCCCGATCCGAACGACCAGGTCACCATGACGGCCCGGACCATGGAATCGTGGTTGGACAGCAGCCGGGTAACGGGTCGCGACAGCGTGCGCTTCCACCGCGAAAAACTGCTCGCCACCGGGGAGCGGGCGGAGTTCAATTCGGACCGGGAAACTCTCCGACTGTGGGAATCTCCCCGAGCGACCTACGATCACAGTCGGGCGACGGGCCAGGAAATGAAGGTACAGTTTCGTGACAGGGACATGTCATCCATCACCATCGACGGCGATGCCAAAGGATACTCGGCGGCCGACAGCTCACGCGATCACCGCATCGAAGCGAAGACAATCGTGATGGATATTCGGGAAAAAGAAGTACATCTTATGCGAGCTACGGGCAACGCTCTGAGTGTGTATTACCTGGAAAATGGCGAAGGGAAAAACGAATTGACCGGACCGTCCATTGTATTGTTTTTTCGCGACAAGAAACTTTCGCGATTCCGAGTCGAAGGCGGTGCGGAAGGAACGTATTTTCCCCAGCATTTGATCGAGGAGAACCCTTGAATCCCGCATCGACGCACTCGCTGGGTCCCTTCATCGATCATCAGCACGATCGCGCGGACGTCCTCCGGGCAGAGGGATTGATCAAAAAATACGGCGGGCGAAAAGTGGTCGACGGTGTGAGCATTGACATGCGACAGGGTGAGATCGTAGGTCTCCTCGGACCCAACGGCGCCGGCAAAACGACAACGTTCTACATGATCACGGGAATGATCAAGCCCAATGCCGGAAACATTTACGCCGGAGGACGGCGCATCACCCGTGTGGCCATGTATCGCCGCGCACGGATGGGCATCGGCTATCTTGCCCAGGAAGCTTCGATTTTTCGAAAACTGACGGTGGAACAAAACATCCTGGCCATCTTGCAGACCCTCCGCCTCTCCCGTGCCGAACGCAAGGAGCGTCTGCAGAATCTGCTCGAAGACATGGCCATCACAAAGGTCGCCAAGACCTATGGATACGCCTTGTCCGGCGGCGAGCGTCGGCGCACAGAAATCGCACGCGCCCTGGTGACCAATCCGCGATTCCTTTTGCTTGACGAGCCTTTTGCCGGCATCGATCCCATTGCTGTCGAGGATATTCAGGCCATCATTCACGGCCTGCGCTCCCGCAACATCGGCATCCTCATCACCGATCACAATGTGCACGAAACGCTCGCCATCACGGATCGCGCCTACCTTCTCTTCGACGGACGCGTCCTGAAGAGCGGCACGGCCGAATTCCTGGCCGAAGATCCCGAGGCTCGCAAGCTGTACCTCGGGGACAAATTCAAGCTTAGGTCCTGACGTGAGCCAGTCGATGAAACAAATCCTCAGCCAGCAGATGAAGCTGACCCCTCAGCAGATTCTGATGTCCAGTTTGCTGCAGTTGCCCATCCAGGCGTTGGAACAGCGACTGAAGCAGGAATTGGAACAGAATCCTCTTCTGGAAGAATCCGAGGAGTTGGAAGAGGAACTGACCGACGCCCAGGAGTCAGAGACCGACGAAGAGGAAGTAAAGAAGGAAGAGGAGGTCGCTCCCGACGCCGCCAAAGAAAAGGAAGAGAAACAGGAAATCGAGTGGGATCAGATCCTGAATGACGAAAATACGTACGAGATCCGCACCCCGCGCGATCACAGTCGGGACGAAGAGGATCATGAATGGATTCAGCCTTACCGGTCCAACCTTGCGGAACATTTGCTGGAGCAATTGCGATTTACCGGTCTGAACGATTCCCAGCGGACCATCGGAGAGTATATCATCTGGAACATCGACGAGGACGGATACCTGACGTACGACGATGCGCCGGCGCGTGAGGCTGCAGAAGAAATCGCGACCTTTGCGGACGCCGCGCGTCAAATGGAAAAGAATGAATTACCGCGCGAAGAGGCGACCCGGCCGGCGGCACCGCAGCGAATCGATCCCGTTGCTGCCATCGCGACGGAACTGCGCGTCTCCCACAACGATGTGCTCGACGTCCTGCGCGCCATTCAGACGCTGGACCCTCCGGGAATCGCGGCGCGCAATTTACGGGAGTGCCTGCTGATCCAGCTTCGGCAGAAGTCCGACGGATATTATCACGAAACGACGGCTCGTTCGATCCGGATCATCGAAGAATCGTATGAGGACTTTCTCAACCGCCGCTACGAAAAGATCATGCGGCAGGTAAAGGTCACCATCGAGGAATTGAAACTGTCCTTGACAGAAATTCTCTCCTGCAATCCCAAACCCGGCGAAGGATACATCCAGCCGGAGCAAAATTACATTACGCCGGATGCCACCGTTCGCAAAATCAACGAGAAATTGGAAGTCATCGTGAACGATCACCACGTGCCCCACCTGCGCATCAGCGCGGCCTATCGTCGGATGCTGCTGGACAAATCGGGATCGAAAGAAACCAAGGACTTTATCAAGAACAAGCTCGAGTCGGCCAAGTGGCTGATCAATTCCCTGTACCGGCGCCGGGACACGATTTATCGCACCGTCGAAACCATCGTCGAACTGCAGAGAGATTTCTTCGAAAAGGGTAAAGAATTCCTCCGCCCCATGAAACTCGAAGACATCGCCACCCGAATCGGAGTCGATATTTCCACCGTCAGTCGCGCCACGAATGGGAAGTACGTGCAAACTGACTACGGCGTATTTGAGTTGAAATACTTCTTCAGCACGGCCATGACCACATCCGACGGGGACGATGTGTCGACTCGACAAATCAAAGCCGTTCTCAAGAAGATCATTGACGCCGAGGACAAGAGCAAACCGTACAGCGACGACATGCTGGGCAAGCTGGTGACTCAGGAAGGCTTCCCGATCGCCCGCCGAACCATCACCAAATATCGGGAGCAATTGATGATCCCGACCGCACGCTTGCGGAAAGAAATTTAAATCTGGAGAGGAACGAATGCGCATCGTGGTAACCGGCGGAGCCGGATTTCTTGGGTCTCACTTGTGTGACCGCCTCCTCGCCGAGGGGCACGAGGTCATCGCCATCGACAATCTGATCACCGGCAGTACGGACAACATCGCCCACATTCGCGACTCTCGTTTTGCGTTCATCCATTACGACGTGACGAACTACATCTACGTGGAAGGTCAGGTCGACTTCGTGTTTCATTTTGCAAGCCCGGCAAGCCCCATTGATTACTTGGAATTACCCATCCAAACATTGAAGGTCGGATCGCTCGGCACGCACAAAGCCCTGGGTCTCGCCAAAGCCAAGAAGGCGGGGTTCCTGCTGGCATCGACGTCGGAAGTGTACGGGGATCCGATGGTCAATCCTCAGCCGGAAGAATACTGGGGCAATGTCAATCCGGTCGGTCCGCGCGGTGTGTACGACGAGGCCAAGCGCTTCGCGGAGGCGATGACGATGGCCTATCATACGTACCATGGAGTCGACACGCGCATCGTGCGCATCTTCAACACGTATGGCCCCCGCAACCGCGCGAACGATGGACGCGTCGTCCCTACGTTCGTCAACCAGGCCCTGCGCGACGAACCGATCACCGTATTTGGCGAAGGAAAGCAGACGCGTTCCTTTTGCTACGTCTCCGACCTGATCGACGGCATTTACCGACTCTCGCTCTCCAACGAACATTTGCCAGTCAACATTGGCAATCCGCGTGAGATGACCGTGCTGGAGTTTGCGGAGACCATCATCCGGGAGGTGGGCAGCCAAAGCCAGATCGTCTACCGACCGCTTCCCCAGGACGATCCGACGGTACGGCGCCCGGATATCTCTAAAGCCAAACAAATCCTGAACTGGGAACCTCGGGTCCCGCTTGAGGAAGGGTTGAAAGAAACGATTCGCTATTTCAAATCGAAGATGAGGTAGAATCACGCAACTCTCGAAAGAATTCTTTCAAGAGCGATCGGCAGCGCTCTTCCAGAATTCCGGACACGGTATCCACCCGGTGGTTCAGGCGTGGGTCGCGGACAATGTCGTACAACGATCCGCAGGCGCCCGTCTTCGGATCGGCCGCTCCGTAGACCAGCGATTGGATTCGCGACAAGACAATGGCGCCCGCACACATCGCACACGGTTCCAGCGTCACGTAGAGCGTCGCCCCGTTCAGCCATTTCACACCCAGAGTCCCGACGGCAGAGGTGAGGGCGATCATTTCGGCATGGGCGGTGGGATCTCCCAGCATTTCGATCTGATTGTGTCCACGGCCGATAATGCGCTCTTCCAGAACGACCACGGCGCCGACGGGAACTTCCTTTTTCTCGTACGCCATTTCCGCTTCCCGCAACGCGTACTGCATCCAATGTTCGTGTGTCATACCTCGAGAGTGTACTCACATCGGGGAAGAGATTCCACGGAAGAACGGTCCGATTTCGCTATCACCAACGGAAGGAGCTCGTCATGAACTGGATCAAAGAATTTCGAGACTTTGCGTCTCGAGGCAATGTCGTGGACCTTGCGGTCGGCATCATCATCGGAGCGGCCTTCGGGAAGATCGTCGCGTCGGCGGTCAATGACATTCTGATGCCGCCCATCGGACTGCTCGTCGGGGGTCTGGACTTTTCGGATCTGCGCCTGCACCTCAGCGAGGCGGTCACTCTCAACTACGGTAATTTCATCCAGACCTGCGTTGATTTTGTGATCCAGGCCTTTGCGGTGTTTCTCGTGATCAAGGCGGTCAATCGCCTAAACCGCAAGCAGGAAACCGCCCCACCTCCGCCTTCCAAACAGGAAGTGTTGCTCACCGACATTCGCGATTTACTCAAATCCAAGAAGTAAGGAGACCCCTCATGAAACATCTGATCTTCATTCTGTTGCCCGCACTTGTCGTGGCGCAGGAACCGGATACCTCCTGGAAACACGGTGGCAATATCGGCGTGAATTTTAGTCAGGTCGGTTTGCGAAACTGGGCAGGCGGCGGCGATAATTCACTGGCCATCGGATCTCTTCTTGGGTTGTTTGCAAATTACAAACACGATAAGATCGCGTGGGACAATTCGCTGGAGTTGGGCTACGGCATTGTCAAGTTGGGAAAGGAACCGGTCCGCAAGGCCGACGACAAAATCATCCTGACGTCCAAATTTGCGCGATCCATCGTGGACGCATGGGCCTACTCCGCCATGCTCGATTTTCGGACGCAATTCGCCAAAGGATTTGACTACGGCTCCACGCCGAAGAGTTTTGTGTCGAACTTCCTTTCTCCCGCTTACGTCACGTTGTCGCTGGGCGCAGAATACAAACCCAACGATCATTTCTACGCGCTGATATCACCCATCACCGGCAAGGGTACCATCGTACGCAGCAAAGTACTATCGGATGCAGGCGCCTACGGCGTCGACAAGGGCAAATCGTTTCGACCGGAATTTGGATGGTTCGCAAAGAGCGGATACAAGCGCACGATCATGGAAGGCGTCGATTTTGACACGAAGCTGAATCTCTTCTCCGGGTACACCGACCTCGGCCATGTGGACGTGATTTGGGACAATGTCCTTCTCATGAAGGTCAACAAATACGTCAGTTCGAGTGTTACCGTGAATGTCCTCTACGACAACGACATCAAGGACACGGACGGAAAAGCCAAGATCCAGTTGAAAGAGGTGCTCGCGGTGGGCTTGTTGTACACGTTCTAACTACTTCCGAAGACGGCGAATGCCGAGGAAGTGTTTGGAATAATACGGCTCAGACAGTTTGGAGTAGGTGACACCGACGGTCGTGCTGGCGTGGGCAAATTCGTTTTCCCGGATGAAGATTCCGACGTGGGAGGCGCCGACAGATCCTTTGTACGTGCGCTCGAAAAACACCAGATCTCCTTCCTGTGCACTTTCCGCGTCGACAGATATTCCGAGTTTGTACATGTCATGGGCTTCACGGGGTAATTCCATCCCATACACTGTCCGGCAGATCTGTCCGACAAAGCCGGAGCAGTCCGTGCCCTTCCCCACCTCAGCCATCCCCAATCGGTACGGCGTGCCCAGCCAGGGCCGGATGGCATCTTCCAGCGAGTTCGACGCCTCCTTGCGAAGGTTGGAGGACGATCTGTGGACATTGGACTTCGTATCGCCTGTTCGCGTGACGTAGCGAGGAGATGGCACACAGCCAGCCACCAAGAGGAGACACAGGAGATGTTTCATCGCTCAGACTCCGCGGTAACGGGCATTTTGCGCTTGATGGTTTGAACGTGCAACTCCTCGGTCTTCCAAATTCTCTTTCCCCATAGACGAAGCATCGCCGGAAGGATCACCACCGAAGACATCGCGCAAATGATAATACCGAACGAACACATATAGCCCAGGCTGGACAAGCCGCGATTGTCGACAAAGACCAAACTTCCGAATCCGATGACAGTCGTTACCGCAGACAAGAACAGCGACTGACCCGTCTCGTGGATCGCCGCAAAAACATCGTGCCGTTGATCCTCCAGATAACGGGAGATGATGTAAATGCCGTAATCGACACCCGTTCCGATAAGCAACGGAATGCTGATCATGTTGACAAAGTTGATCTTGATTCCGGCCAGCCTCATCACACCCATCAGGGCGACGATCGAGAAGAGCAAGGGTACCATACACACCAGGATCGCGCGAGGACTACGATACTTGGCCACCACCAGCAGGAGCACCGTGATCAGAGAAACGATCGCCGCGATCTCAAAGTCTTTCTTCACCAACGTCAGAAATTCCGCCGTCACCACGCGAATACCCGTGATGATGATGCTGGGATGCACCTGGGCAGCTGCATCAAATTCTTTCACAAAGTCGTTCACGATGTCGATTTCATACGAATCTCCCGTGAGTTCGACCTGCGTCACAACCTTCTTGGTCCCCTCCTTTTCGACATAGTAGTGCTTCATGACGTCGGAAAAACCTTCTGCCTGAAAATTGTGGATCGTGATCGGTTCCCGCACGGTCAACATGTCGCGCAATCGATCCAGGTGGAAATAACTCATCCGAAGTCCGTTGCGGGACATTTCCAGTCGAATTTTAAACAGAATGCTCTCGACGTCCAGACCGCGAATCTTGCTCAGATTGCTTTCCTGTTGATCGAACGACGGAACGTAACGCAGCATGCTGTTGTAATCCTTGACCATCCCCTTTTGCACGAGGGAATCCATCTTGCCATTCAGCCGCCGAAGTTCTTCGACCAACTCCTCATCGGTAGAGGCGCTGCAGACGACCGTCACGGGTTTGAAGTGCGTGCCAAATTTCTCCTGAAGCCGACGAATCAGCCGGAGGTCCACATCATTCTTGCTCCGGATATTTTCAATATTCTCATCGAACGTGACGCCTACTCCTTCGTCCTTGCTCGGAATCACATTGATCAACACCAGTCCCATAAAGACAAATACAAGAATCGTCCCCGTCGTGATGTACTTTGGATGTTGCAGAACAAACCGGGACAGTGCATCCAGTAGTTTGTTGAGGGCGATGTGGAGATGTCGACGCTTGCCGGACTTGCGGCGCCGTAACCGGATTTCTGCCGGTATGATCAGAACGACCGCCACGAACAGCACCAGGATCCCGATTCCGCCGAGAAAACCCAATTCATACAGTCCGCGAAACTCCGTCACCATCAGCACACCGAAGACCACTGCCGTACTGAGCGCCCCATAGAGAACGCTGGTACCCGTTTCGCGATACGTGGTCATCAGGTTATGCAAAACGGTCTGATGGCGCGCGTGCGTCTCTTCTTCCACGAAGCGATTGTACATGTGGATCGCGTAATCGACTCCCAGCCCCAGCAGCATCGCACCTGCGGCGGCCGTGATAATATTCACTTTTTCGAATAGCACTTCACCCAGACTGAAGACCCAGAGCACACCGGCCAGGATGGGCGCCATGATGATCAGCAACGCACGAAAGTGACCGTAGAAGAAATAAAACACGGCCAGAATCATCAACACGACGATGAACGAACTGCTGATCAATCCTTGCTTGACCGCCCTGGCATTGGACAATGAACTGACATAATTTCCCCCGGACAGGATCTGTAATCTTTTGCCGTCCTCCCCCATTGACGCCACCAAGGAATCAACAATCTGCTGATTTCTTGTCACCAGGCTCTCGCAGAACTTGGTATCGTTCGGCACGCCGTCCGGCTTCACGAAGATCAACAGGGTTCGTCGGTCCTTGGAAAGGTAATAACTCTCCTTGTCCCGGATCAGCGACGCGTTCTGCGGCCCCAGCATCCGTTCGATATACGGAACAAAAATCTCCGAAATCAAAAGAGGGTCATCCCGCAGGAGCTTCTTGAGCATCGGATCCGGCGGAACCGGAGCGTTGAGGATATTCTTCAATGCCAGAATACGACCCTCAATTTCGTGATCTTCAAAACGCCGAATGACCGAATCCAGGTCTGCATCACTGAGATACAGCAAGGCATTCTTCACAAAGAAATTCTCCACAAACGCCTTGTCTTCGTCGGTGATGGAATAGTCCACGGACTTGATCATGCCGCTGGCCAGAAACGCCTTGCCATACTGGCGCGCAAACGATCGCAAGAGATCCGGCGCCGCGTCCAGCGTATCCGGCGTTTCGACCAGGACGATGTGCCGCTCTTGTGCGCCAAAGTCCTCGTTGACCTCCCAAAATTCCTTGATGAGCTTGGAATCTTGCGGAAGCAAGTCGAAATTATTCGTGCTGATCTTGATCTTGGAAGAGACATATCCGGCGAGGACCGTCACGACGACGACGACCAGAAGGACCAGCCGGTACTGTTCGTAGGAGAACCTCGCGATCTTTCCCAGAATTTCTTTCATCTACAGACTCCGCAACTGGCCAGCAAAATATGGGTTTCGAATCTGATACGCAATCACCGGATGGAAGTTCACACGCTGGAAGAAACAGGCCGCACAAAATCCACGGCATTCTCCATAACGTCGTACACCCGAGACAGCTGTTCGTCCGTCGTGCAATACGGTGGCATGCAATACAGCACGTTGCCCAGCGGTCGCAGCCAGACGCCGCGGGACAACGCGTATTCGATCAGCGGATTTCGAATCGCGCTCAGGTAGGACGGATTGTCATCCAGGTCGAACGCAAGGATGGTCCCCAGACTGCGCGGGTTTTTCACCCGATCGCAGGCCCGCAGTCGCTCGATGACGGATCGGTGGCGCGCGCCGATACGATGCCTCTGTCTTCCGCACTCGTTCGAGGTTACGAGTTCGAGGCTGGCCAGAGCCGCTGCGCATGCGATGGGATTGCCCGTGTATGAGTGTCCGTGGAAGAATGTCTTCCTGCGATCGTCTGAAACAAACGCATCCGCCAGAGCCTTCGCGCACGTGGTAACCGCCAGCGGCAGGACGCCGCCCGTGAGTCCTTTGGACAAACAGACAATGTCCGGCGAATGCCGAAGACCTTCACAGGCAAACAGTTTGCCCGTCCGCCCAAATCCTGTCATCACTTCATCAGCGATGGTCAGCACGCCTTGACGTCGACACTCGCCCAACAGCGCATCGAGACCCGCGGCTTCATGCAAAATCATCCCTCCCGCACCCTGCACCAAAGGTTCGAAAATAAACGCTGCAACCCGATTCTCTTCGAGTACGCGTCGTAATCCGGTCAGAGATTCTTCTTCCCTGCCGTCGGTCGGAGCCTTGACGAATCGCACGTCAAATAGAAACGAATCGAAAGCCGCCGTAAAAATTCCTCTCCCCGACACGCTCATCGCCCCAAACGTATCCCCGTGATAGGCATTCTCAAAAGCGATCAGCGTCCTTCGATCTTCTCCCACATTCTGCCAGAACTGAATGGCCAGTTTCACGGCAACTTCTACGGCGGTGGAACCATCGTCCGAAAAGAACGCCTTCGACTGTTGACCGGGCAGGAGGCGGAGCAGGTTCTCTGCGAGTTGGATCGCCGCCGGATGCGTCGCGCCCGCAAAAAGTACGTGATCCAGAGCCGCAAATTGCCCGGCGATTCTCTCTCCGATGAGTGGATGCGCGTGTCCGTGCAGATTCGTCCACCACGAGGAGATGGCGTCAATGTATTCCCGCCCGTCCTCCCCAATGAGAAGAGACCCTTTGGCGCGAACGATCGGAATCGGTCCGGGGTCGGATTTCAGATGCGTGTACGGATGCCACACATACGCCGCGTCACGTTCACTCCAGTTCACAGCGACACGCGCGAAGTTTGGGATCGGACAAATGCGTGATCCACTGAATCCGTCTCTTCTATGCAGGCTATTTTTCTTAATTCTGTGTGTCGAAGAACATACTCCTCCGCATACGCCGCCGGAGAGCCGCAAAACACGATCCCCGCGACGTCGATTCGGTGCCGGCTCAGGACATCGGCCGTTAGCAACGTGTGATTGATGGAGCCAAGGTAATTTCGGGAAACCAAAATGACCGGGAGCCGCAGCCATCGAATGAAGTCGAGATTCGTGTGGCGGTCGTTGATCGGAGACAGGAGTCCGCCCACACCCTCGACGACGACCGGCTGTTCAGTTTTCGGCAGGGACATCTTTTCAAACTCGACGACCATCCCATCTTTTCGTGCGGCCTCATGAGGAGACATCGCCGCGGAGAGCCTGAATCCCTCGGGATGAATCCGTATGCCGGTGGTGAGGCGACGAACGCACATGGAATCGGTGTCGTCCAAATTCCCAGCCTGAACCGGCTTCCAGTAGTCCGCACGCGTGGTTTCGCAGAGTATGGCTGACACGACGGTCTTGCCGACTCCCGTGCCGATGCCCGTGACAAACCAACCCTTCATTTTCCCCGCGCGAGGGTGAGGATCATCAACCGGATTTCCTCCTCGGTATTGAAACTATGAAGCGTTATCCGAAGCCGTTCCGCGCCACGAGGCACACTGGGATACAAAATGGCCCGCACATCCAGTCCCGCTTCCTGCAGTTGCTCTGCCTTCGTCCGACATTCAACGTTCCCGGCGACGATCAGTCCTTGAATGGGCGTGTCGCTGTGGAGCACGTCGAGTTTGTTCTCCTTAGACAAGGATTGGAAGAACTGGATATTCGCCTGCAACCGCAACCGGTCGGCGTCCGCCTTTTCGACTTCTTCGTACGACGCACGGATCGCAAGCACGCTATGAGGAGGCAGGGCGGTCGAGTAGATCAGGGACCGCGCAAAATTGATCAAGTATTGTCGAAGGTTCTCGCTTCCGAGCACGATGGCGCCGTGCGTGCCAAGGGCCTTGCCAAATGTGTGAACCCGCGCAAACACAGAGCGCTCTAATCCCGACGCTGAGACCGCGCCCCGGCCTCCCGGTCCCAACACACCGGTGGCGTGCGCCTCATCCACAATCAGGCCGGCCTCCATTTCTCCGCATACCTGGATCAACTCCTCCAGCGGAGCACGATCGCCGTCCATGGAATAGACGGATTCTACAGCCACGTACTTCCGGCCGGCCGCCGTCTTTAACTTTTCCCGGAGATCTGCTGGGTCGTTGTGCCGGAAAGAAACGCGTTCCGCCCGACTGAGTCTGACGCCATCGCGCACCGATGCATGAATCAGACTGTCGTAGATCACGGTATCTCCCCGCTGTGGAACCGACGAAAACAACCCGACGTTGGCGTCGTAGCCGGAATTGAAAATCAATCCGCTTTGCGCACCGTGAAAGGCCGATACTCGACACTCGACGTCTTCCGTCAGCTCGGAATTGCCGGAAATCAGGCGCGAACCGGTCGAACCGATCGGAAGGCTGGGGAATTCCCGCCCGAGTCGATCGAGACGCTGCTTCAGGTTTGCACTTCTGGAGAAACCCAGATAATCGTTGGAGCAGAAGTCGGCGCGGTGTGGATGCACGACGAGCGTTCGCAGGGAGTGCTCGGCGGCGCGACGCTCCAGCGCTTGACGAACAAATATTTCAGCAGAATTCACGGAAGACATTCGTTACGAAACGACAGCCTCCCCGCGCGGTTTTTTCGCACGAAGGCCGAGAGTTTCAAAGAGAATCTTGTCCTGATCCACGTCCGGATTGGGTGTCGTGAGAAGTTTTTCTCCGGCGAAGATGGAATTGGCGCCCGCGAGGAAACAGAGCGCCTGGGCCTCATGGGACATCCGCAAGCGGCCGGCCGACAGGCGTACGTTCGATTGAGGCATCACGATCCGCGCCGTTGCGATCATGCGTATGAATTCCCACGTCTCCACAGATGGGCGATCCGCAAGAGGCGTTCCTTCGATCGGAACGAGCGCATTGATCGGCACGGACTCCGGATGCGGGTCCAGATTCGCCAGTGTCTTCAGCATATTCAGTCGATCCTCCTCGGACTCGCCCATGCCGATGATGCCCCCGCTGCAGACCGTCAAACCGGCTTTGCGCGCGTTTTGAAGAGTACGGAGGCGATCTTGATAGCTTCTGGTGTGAATGACCTGGCCGTAAAATTCCTCCGACGTATCCACATTGTGGTTGTACGCATGCAGCCCCGCCTCGCGAAGACGGATCGCTTGTTCCTCCGTCACCATGCCAAGCGTCGCGCAAACTTCCAGTCCGAGATCGCGCACCGCGGATACCATGTCGAGCACCCGTTCGAAGTCGCGATTGTCACGAACTTCCCGCCATGCGGCGCCCATACAAAAACGCGTCGATCCCGCCGACCTGGCCTCTCGTGCGGCGCGTACGACATCGGTCGCGTCCATCAGCGCCTGGACGCCGACTCCGGTCGAATAGTGAACGCTCTGCGAGCAGTAACAGCAATCCTCCACGCACCCGCCTGTCTTGATCGATAACAGGGTGCACACCTGCACTTCACCCGGTTCGTGATGCTGTCGGTGTACACCGGCCGCGCGAAAAACCAACTCCAGCAACGGCATGCGATAGATGCTTGTCAATTCCTCCACAGTCCAATCGTGTCTCACGGAATTCCCCCGTCTTTGTTCACAGAAAATTTCCCCGCAAAGTATGCGAGCGGAACGTGGCAATCAAGTTTTGTTCTCGACACATCCGTTTTTGAACGTCGCGTCCTGCATGGACATGAAGGGCGTTGACGAATGGGCTTTGCGCATCCGCCGGGCATTGAGTATATTGCAACGCCACTCTGTATGATTCGCGCACATGCATACGATCGCAGGATCTTCCAAGACGCTATCTTCGATGGAAACGCAACAGAAGCCCCGTAGCTATCGACGGACGGGAAGAGCATCCCTTGTGGAGTTTGTCCGTGCTATCCAGTAAGTCACGTTGCCTGGCGCTGATTCAGTGCTGCGTTCTGGAAGCCGTGTTCGCCAGCCTGCTCCCGGACTGCCGCGTGCTGGCCCAGGGAGAATGGGGACTTCCCTTTGTCCGCAATTACTCGAAGAGGGAATACGATGCGAAAGCCCAAAACTGGGCCATTGTGCAAGACCGACGTGGAGTCATGTATATTGCCAATGGTGACGGCATACTCGAATATGACGGCGTGTCGTGGCGACGAATTCCTGTTGCCAATCAGAGCGCCGTTCTTTCCCTTGCAATCGACAGCGCCGGAAGCATCCATGTGGGCGCCAAGAGTGACTTTGGGTACCTGGCGCCCGATTCGATCGGACAATTGCAGTTTGTTTCACTCCTCGACGCCGTTCCGAAAGAGGAAAGGCAGTTTGGAGATGTCTGGAAAACGTATCCGGATGCGCATGGCGTGTTTTACCAGGCATTCGAAAAGATCTTCTTTGTAGACCGATTGTCCGGTCAGACACGAATTTGGCGTCCCAGGACACGGTTTCACACCTCGTTCCTGGTACGCAACGATTTTTATGTCCGCCAACCCGAACTGGGTCTGTTCCTCCTGAAAGGAGACTCCCTGCTGGAAGCGCCGGGAGGATCTCACTTTGCACAGCTCAGGATTTATTCCATGCTCCCGTTTGACTCGAACCGTATTCTGGTCGCAACGAGAGAAGACGGTTTGTATTTGTACGACGGGAAGTCGGCGTCTCGCTTCTCATCACAGGTCAATGATTGGCTCATCCAACATCAGGTGTATTGCGGAATCGCTTTGAGCGACGGGACCTTCGCGTTTGGCACACTTTCCGGGGGTGTTGTGATCATGGACAAGGGCGGCCGCATCGTACGCATTCTTGACAAGACCGGCGGTTTGCGGGATGACGGAGTCTTGCAACTGTTTGAAGACCGCGAAAAAC
Source organism: uncultured Bacteroidota bacterium (assembly GCA_964602985.1). Taxonomy (GTDB): domain Bacteria; phylum CLD3; class CLD3; order SB21; family SB21; genus CAYZJB01. The sequence goes on along the minus strand of CAZRTJ010000002.1, from coordinate 48,425 downwards.
AACTTTGGCTGGCGCTGGAAAATGGGATTTCACGTGTTGAGATTTCTTTGCCGATCAGTCTCTTCGGGGAGACACAGGGATTGAAGGGAACCGTTTATTCGATCGTTCGATTTTCAGGTACGCTGTATGTGGGAACGAGCGTCGGCGTCTTTCGCATGCAAACGAAGGGAATTCAAACACCGGTATTTGGCCCTGTGAAAGGAATCAAGAGTCAGAGCTGGGCGTTTTGGTCTGACGGCCATACACTCCTTGCAGGTAATGCAGAAGGGGTCTACCGGATCGACGGAGATCGAGCGCAACTCATTCAAGGATGGAGAGGTCCCCGATGTTTTCTCCGACCGAAGCGGAAATCGGATGTTCTCTACGTCGGTTTGGCCAATGGATTGGGCGTGCTCAGAAAACGTGGCGGCCAATGGCAGGGAGCGGGTGTTGTCAATCGGATTCGCGACAACGTTCGCAGTCTTGCCGAGGCGGAAGATGGAGCATTGTGGCTCGGCACCGCCAACACCGGGCTTCTTCGGTTGACTCCGGATGAACCATCGGATGGATGGAAAATCGAACGTGTGGGACGGGAACACGGTCTGCCCTCCGGTGAAATCAGCGTTGGGAAACTCAGGAATGCCGTCGTCTTTTCCGGACGTGGAGGTCTGTACAGATTCAACGAAATGGGACGAGCGGTTTTGGACACCGTCTTCCATCCGCTTCTGGCGGGCGATTCCACCCAGATGGTAAGTCCATTGATCGAAGATGAAAACGGCCGAGTCTGGATATACAAGTACATCCGTGGTTTGTCGGAGACCGTGGTTGCCGTTCCGCGGGAAGGCGGCGCTTACAGGATTGAACGCGGCCCCCTCACGCGGATTGCCGATTTTGGCGAGGGTGCGATTTACCCTGAAGGCAACGGCGTCGTATGGCTGGGCGGATCGGACGGCCTTGCGCGATACCAGACACGACCTGGGTCGTCGTCTCTTTCCGACTTCGCCGCTCTCATTCGCAAGGTCACCGTTGCGCGAGACTCTGTGCTGTTTGGGGGGACGAGTAGGAGCCTCGTGGAGTGTACAGTTCCGTATAAGTTGAATGCCTTTCGCGTTGAGTTTGGTGCGCCATTCTTCGACCAGGAATCGGCCACCCGCTACCAGTACTACCTCGAAGGTTTTGACGAAGACTGGTCCACCTGGATGGCCGCATCCAGAAGAGACTTCACGAACATCCCGCATGGACGATACCGATTTAATATTCGCGCGAGAAATGTGTACGGTACGGTGAGCGCGGAAGACGCCTTTATCATCACCATTCTTCCGCCGTGGTATTTGACCGTGTGGGCCGGGGCGTTGTATGTCGCGGCATTGGGCGCATTCATTTCGCTCGTGGTAAAGTGGCGGCTACGGCGTGTGGAAAAAGAGCGGCGAAGACTGGAACATCTTGTCGCCGAACGAACCGAACAAATTGGACGACAAAATGTCGAGCTAAAGGAATTGAACAACAAGAAGAACGAGTTCATGGGCATTGCGGCCCACGATTTGAGAAGCCCGTTGAACGGCATCAACGGAATACTGGGGTTGATGCAGGAGGATGCGGAGACGGGGCTGCAAGATCTCCAGACGTGGAAGACTGATATAACGGCCATGCGGCAGTCTATCCAGGGAATGGCGACCCTGATCGAGGATCTGTTGGATATTTCGGCGATTGAGTCGGGGAAACTACAGCTGAATCTGAACCTGCACGATCTCAATCGCGTACTGGAGGATTGTTCGAAACTGTACGTTCGACGGGCAGCGCAGAAGCAGATTCAATTGATCGTCCAGAATGCATCCGTGCCGGTTCATGTAGTAGTCGATCGGGGTCGTATCACCGAAGTCATCGACAACCTGGTCAGCAATGCCATCAAGTTCACATTTCCCGGGGGACAGGTCCAAGTATCCTGCGAAGGCAGTAACGGTGAGGTGATCGTTCGCGTTCACGATACCGGACAGGGGCTGACAGAGAACGATATGAAGGAGATCTTTACGTCATTCAAGAAACTCAGCGCGCGTCCGACGGCCGGCGAGCCCAGCACGGGTTTGGGGCTGGTGATTGTGAAGAAGATCGTGGAGCAGCATGGGGGTAAAATCTGGGTCGAAAGCAAGAGCGGCGTGGGAACGACGTTCAGTTTTTCCCTGCCTCGAGTCGCGTCGGCTTAACCGTTCACGGACGGAATTCGACAGCAGAATCGCCAGCCCTACGCCCCTTGAGAAACGAACACTTGGCGCGTCGATGTGAATTTCATTTCGATTGGAGTTCTATAATCCCCACAGACTTTTTCGACTGACCCGTTTCTGGAATGTTTATTGCTCCTTTGGGTTCCGATATTGATGAATAGAACGGATAAATAGAAGGCCAACGAATGCTTGACAACTCCCAGATGATTGAATACCTTGAATTTAGGAGAATATAGTGTCCCACACCCTTTGTCGCAGTTTGAGGCATTCTGTATACCGTTGGGTCATTTTTTCCCTTTTTGCTCTGCCCTTGTTGGGATTTATGGATCGAGAAAGACGCCTAGACGATGAGCAACCGTATCTGACTTTTCTTGAGAGGGCAAACAGGTTCTACGCGGAAAGAGATTTTGAACACGCGTTGCGTCATTTCTTGTTTGCACGGGAATTGTCTCCCGACCTGGACAACGATTATCGTTTCGCATTCAAACTGGGCATTTCCTATTACGAACTGGATAGACGCGAAGAAGCATTGCGGACATTGGCGAGGATCTCCGCAGACCGACTCGCGGGAGACTTTCCGACATTCTATTGGGCCGCGATTCTGGCAGAGGAAGACGCCACAACCGACAGCGCAATTGTATTGTTTCAAGATCTGCTTCGAAGATTTCCGCGCTCCCCCTTTGCATTGGAAAGTCGTATTCAACTGACGGATCTCTTAATCCGCCGGGGGAGGATCGGTGAAGCCGACGCCGTGTACAAAATCGCGCGTCAGGATGCGGGACTGCGGAAGTACGATCGGATCGAATTTGAACCGCGACTGACGTATCAGCAGGGCAAGATCCTGGAGTCCGTGCGTAATTATCAGAAGGCGCTGGACGTATATCGCATCGTTCTGCACGAGCATAAGTACAGCGAAGAAGCATACCGCGCCAAGTCCGACATCGAGCGCATCAAACGACTGCTGCAGAGCCCCGTCACCGTCGATCAGTTTCTCTCCGGCAATCACGTGCTGGTCATGCAGGGACGTTATCAGGAGGCGCTCAACGAACTCGCTCAGGCCCGTGCGAATTACCGGGAATCCGAAGACCAGATCGCGATCGATTTTCAAATCGCCCGAATCTATATGATGCAGGGTCTGTACGAAACCGCCATCCCACGCTTCCAGACGCTGTGGAATGAACATCAACACAAAGAGGCTCTGCTTCAACTGGCCAAGTGCGCCCGTTACCACGGGGACCTGCCATTGTCCACGCAGGCGTATCGCGACTATCTGCATCACGTGGTCGTGTCCAAGGCGTGGACGGAATACATTTCCTTTGAGATCGCCAATAACTACACGGCGATGAATGACAGCACAAGCCTGGAGGAAGCGAATCGCATTTTTCGACAGGTTCAGGCGTCGGGCGGTTACAAGTCCTACTACGGATACACGGCGCACTTCCGCGAAGGCTTCAATCTATACAAGCTCGGTCGTTACGATGACGCCATCCAAAAGTTTTCAGAGATCAGCCGGGTCGTCCCCGCTTTGTCCAGCCGTTGTGCGTACTGGACGGCCAAGAGTCACCTGAAGGCGGGCCGCGAGGACGAGGCGCAGGACATTTTTGCAACGCTCGCCGGAAAGAAGGATTCCGACTATTACGGCCTCCTGAGTTACGTGCGCTATGTCGCGCCGGACAAGAACCTGCACGGCATCTTCTGGGCTCCGTCGTTGTCGGTTGAGGAGGACCATTCTCGAAACGGTTTGTGGGCCGTGCTCCATGACGGTTTCGAGGGAGCCTCGCACACGAATTGGGCCGCTGACAATCAGATCGAACCCGCATTTCGCAGAGCGGCGCTGGCGTCTGACCTCGTGGACATCGACTACGCAGAACGTGAATTGGAGCCGTTCAAGAAGCGGTACCTGGGAACGCTCGAATCCAGCTTGAGGTTCAAGCGATTTGCGGAAACCCTCGGCGCCTACACGCTGGCTGTGGACATCAATTCATGGCTACGGGTCAAGTTCAAAACGCGGCTCGGCACCTCGACGGAAGTTAGCCGGCTGATGTACCCCCGCTATTACGAATCCGAAATTCGCACGCAGGCGCGCGCCCATCAGTTGGACGAGCATCTCCTGTTTGCACTGGTGAAATCGGAGAGCGCGTTCCGCGCGAGTTCCATCTCGTCGGCGCGTGCAATGGGACTGATGCAGATTATGCCCTTCACCGGAACCGCTCTTGCCAAAGAACTGCATCTGGACCATTTTCGGATGAGTCACTTAAGGAACCCCAACACCAGTCTGTGGATGGGATCGTATTACCTCAGGCAACAGGCAGACGCGTATGGAGGGTACGTGCCTGCAATTCTCGGCGCGTACAATGCGGGACCGCATCGGGCAACGTTCTGGATGCGCAATTTCCGGGCGGAGGAGCCGGAAGAAATGCCGGAGATCGTCGAACTCGTCGAAACGAGCGCCTACATCCGAAAGATTATTCTCGATCGCTGGATCTACTATCGTCTCTACCAGTCGTAACGATTCTCGACTATCCGCTCGAAGACACTGCAGTCGGCGCAGTTGAACTCAAAACAGCGTCGGTGCAGTTCGATCAGGCCCTGTGTCTCGGTTACCGTGTAGGGGGAAGCCCGGAGTCGCAATTGCTTTTGCATGATCCGCGTCATCCGGTTTTTTTCCAGACTGCGCGTACGGTCCATCCACTGGAGAACGCGTTTCTGGTCACTCTCGTCTCCCGCCGCATACAAAATTGGGAGGATCACGTTCACCATGATTTCCACAGCGCGCTGAGCCCCGATCAGATCCTGCGAATGGCGGGTCACTGTGGGGCTCCATGTATGATGCCGGCTCCAGTATCCAAACGATGGAATGCACAATCGATGGATGGTGAACTTGTCGTTGCGCAGATCCTTTTGGAATCCCTTCAGAAATTCCGGTCCCTCTTGGACAAGAAATTTCGCAAGGCCGGCCATGCGCAACGGGGGGAAATTGGCTGGACGCAGGCGGGACAACCTCCACTCGGATAGCACCATCTCGGGCATCCGGTATTCCTGCCATATCGCCTGCAGTCGGTTGACAAACGGTATCGTCTCCTCGGTCGCGGGAAGAGCGACTTGATCGGATAGAAATCCACCGGCCCCCAGCCAGACAGCTTGGAGCCGCATGAGGGCGGTCGGTGCGTCGCCATGGGACAATACCTCACGCACTACGGCATAGGGTACTCTTCTGGCGAGCGTGCGGAATCCATCGCGGTTGGACGAATAGCCCAGCGCCTCCATCATCCCGAGATACGCCATTTCCTCCCACGCCCGCGCGCCGCGCGCCATCTGCATGATGTCCGACTTGTGAAAGAACCTCTTCCTTCCATTTTGTTGAACCCAGCGGCGAACCACGTCCTCCGTCGACTCATCCAAATGATCGTGACAGAATATCGTCTTCCGATGCAAGTCATGCACCCGCTCAACGATCTTCTCCAGTCGATCCGTCAGAAATGGGCGGAGGACCAGAACAGGCATTGGACACGGGCAATCATGATCCATGACCACGTGGAGAATGACGTGGCCGTACGCCGGATCGCGGTCGTGATGGTGTCGAAACCAGTCCGATGTACGATGGTGGATCTCCACGTCGCCCGATAACATTTCATCCCCAATGCGCAGCTTGGCGTTGTGGAAATCCGGACCGGCCTGGTCGTTCCACATTCCCTGATCCAGAATTCGTATCGGAATTCCGTCCGTTGTGTGTAATTCCTGGACTCGAATGAATAGATAATTCCAGATCGCCTGAATCACGCGTTCACTGACCCGGTCGATATTTTCCCGAATCGACATGCGGAAAACGGAATGATCAAACATGGTCCCTCCCCGGCTACAAACGGAACATACGGCAGCTTCCCTCACCGCGCAAGATCAAAAATCCATTGCAGATCTCTCAAAATCCCATAAATTCACGGCACCATTTTGACGACTTGCCGAAGTGGTGGAATTGGTAGACGCGCCGGACTCAAAATCCGGTGGGGCTCAAACCCCGTGAGAGTTCGAGTCTCTCCTTCGGCACAAGACCTTCGCAGCACGAAGGTTTCTTTTTTTCGAGCCTACCCCAGCCACCACCGCACGACTCCAATCACCGCACCGATTGCAAAACCCGCCACCGCGCCGTTTACGCGAATCCATTGCATGTCGTCATACGTCCGCTCCTTGAACTGCTTCTTCAATTCATCCGGCGACAATCGCCCAAGATTCTCCTCCACGAGCACGGCGATCTGGCCGTGATGCTGCGACAACCAGGCACCGATCGCCTCGCGGACCGCTCCGTTGAATGGATCTTTCCATTCCACACGCAGTTTTTCCACCACGTTGTGCACGAGTTTGCGCATCTCCTGGCGAAGCACACTCGCCGGATCGCGTTCCTGACCAACGAGCCACTCGCGGATCTGATCGACCATCCTGCCCAGCCACTCGTCCGATTCAAGCGCCACGTCCCGGACCGCCTCATCCAACGCCGTGGGCCCCCCGCTTTGCCGCACATCCTCCGCCCACTTCAAGAGTCCCTCCGTGATCCTTCGCCGAACGGGGTGGCTCTCATCGCCATATACCTCACGCAAAAACTCCATCGCTTTCAAAATCGTTTTTTCCGTCGCCTCGACGGGATCAAAGAACAGCGTTCGGAAAAAACCCTTTTGTTCTGCCTCCATTTTTTCGAGAACGATACGATACACTTCCGGACTTCCGATTCCGCGATGGAGCATATCCGCAATCGGAGGCACGATCGCACGAACGGCCCGCTCGACTCCTCCAGGAGTGGCCATCCGTGCCAGCCATTCGGAAAGCCGAATCTTCATCGCATGTTCTTTCAACCACCGAATCAACGCTTCTTTGCTCTCCTGCCGGGCGAGCATCGTCGACACCTGGTCGAGAATCCAGTCGATACCCGCATCGGTTTTCGCAAGCACGTAGTCCGATGCAGACGAAGCGAAATCCATGTCCGTGAGCGCCCGCTGGAGGCTCTCTTTGGACAACCACTCCCGCGCAACCAGTTGCCCAGCGCCGCGCGCGATGGCCTGCTGCTTCCGTGGAACGATGCCGGACGCCGGTACGATCCGGAGGTTTCCGATCTTGATCTCGTCAAAAATCATCTTGACGGCCAGCCAATCTGCGGCGCCGCCGACCGTCGCCGCTTCGAATGCGTGTTGGAGGATCAGGAAGAGGGACGGAAGCGCCTCGGGCACGGTCCATCGGGTAAGCCCGACAGACGCCAATCCCGCCAGAGCGAGAAGAAACGAAATTTCCCCCTTGTGGCGAAGGAGTCGGGACGCTACTGGATTTGTTTCAGCAGCCACGCGCTGGTGTGTTTCGTGGTCTCTCGATAGATATCCGCCGCGATGGCTTCCACATCCTTCGTGCCGTCGATTAGCGTCACGCGGGACGATTCTTCTTTCGCGATTTGCAAATATCCCTGCCGCACGGCATCGAAGAAGTCCCGACCCTCGGACTCCAGACGATCCTGATGTTTTCCAGTGTTCCGCTTCGACGATACCTCCCACGGCACGTCGATGAACAAGGTCAGGTCCGGTGTCAGGCCCCCCGTTGCGATGCGATTGACCTGACGGACGACGTCCGCTCCGACGCGCCGCGCATATCCCTGGTAGGCAACCGTCGAATCCGTGTATCGATCGATGATCACCATGTCGTGCGACTGCAGGGCCGGTTCGAGCTTTTCGGAGACGATCTGTGCGCGGGCCGCCTCGTACAGGAACAACTCGGTCACCGCTGTCATGCCCGCATTGCGGTTTTCCAGCAAGATTTTCCGCACCTGCTCAGAAATCTCCGTTCCCCCGGGATCCCGGAAGGCCACCACCCGGAACGAATCCGCCGTCAAACGCGCGGTCAGCTTCTCGATCTGCGTACTCTTGCCACTCCCATCGATCCCTTCAAAGCTGATGAACAATCCTTTCGTCACACTCCACTCCTATTCATGAAATACCCGATCCAATAAGCGGGGCAATATTTCCCCGGATTTTCCAGACAGAAAATAGTCGACGTTGGACGTGAGCGTGGTCTCTTCCGGATTGATTTCCACCAACACAGAACCTGCCTGCCTGGCCATCATCGGCAGTCCCGCCGCAGGATACACGATCGATGAGGTGCCGATGGAAAAATAGACGTCGCACGTCAGCGCATCCTTCGTGGCCGCTTCCATCTCGTCTTCGGGAAGAAATTCCCCAAACCAAACGACATCGGGCCGAAGGAAACCGCCGCACACCGGACAGACCGGCGGAACGTGCCCATCCTCATTCCACGACTCCACGATTCGTCCCTCGTCAAAGCACTTTGTCCGATGGATGTTCCCGTGCAATTCATATACGCACCGGCTTCCCGCTTTTCGATGGAGGCCGTCGATGTTTTGAGTCGCAATGGACAACGCTGGGCCTCTTTCCTCCCACGCCGCCAATGCCCGATGGCCATCGTTGGGCATGACCGTCTCCATCGTGCGCCGCCTTTCCATATACCATTCCCACACGCGCTTCGGATTTCGTCGAAATGCCTCCGGAGTCGCAAGTTCTTCCGGACGGAAATTTGCCCAAAGACCCGTCTGTGCATCCCGAAACGTCGGCACGCCGCTTTCGGCCGAAATTCCCGCGCCCGTCAGGACGGCGATGCGATCGGCCGACCGCAAGGCGGTAAGAAGTCCTTCAGGAAAACTCATTTTCGCTTCTTCTTCTTCGCGTCTTTGGGAACGCGGCTCTTCCAATCACGCACTCCCTTCAAAATCTCCAGGACCGCGCGGGTGAACGGTTCGACGCTTGGGATGTGCAAGCGTTCTTCCGGTGAGTGGGCGCCTCGAATGGTGGGGCCGATTGAAATCACGTCCATGTCTGGAAATTTCTCCTTCAACAGGCCGCATTCCAATCCCGCATGGATCGCGGTGACCGTCGGCGATTTCTTGTACGTCTTTTCGAACACGGATCGCGCCAGATCAAGCAGTTTGGATTTCACGTCGGGTTTCCAGCCGGGATAGCCATCGCTCTCCTCGACCGTGCATCCGGCCAGATCGGCGACGGCACGGGTCCGCTCCAGCAGATTCCGTTTTTCCGCTTCGATGGAACTTCGATGACTGAGACCCAGTACGATCGCCCCGTCCCGTGTCTCCACCGTGGCGAAATTCACAGAGGTCTCCACCACATCGGGTATATCGCGGCTCATCGCCTGTACCCCATGCGGCAAGGCGTGCATCAAATGGATCAGCGTGTCCGTCTGCGATCGCTTCAGTGTACGGGCAGGAAGCGCAACTTCTTCAAAATGGATCGACAATTTCGGATCGGTTCCGATATACAGGGGCAGAATGTCCGCGGCACTTTCCGTGATCACTTGCTTGGCCAGCGCGATATCCTCCGGTTGAACGATGATCGTGGCCTCTGCGTCGCGCGGGATGGCATTGCGCAAATTTCCGCCCCGAACCATCGCGATCCTCGTGCCCGGGCTCTGGTTCAGCTTTCTGAGTACCCGCGTCAGGCATTGGATGGCATTGGCCCGTCCGAGATGGATATCCATGCCCGAGTGGCCGCCGGTCGCCCCGCCGACCACGATCCGCAGCGCCACGCGCGTGGGGTCGGGCACTTTCCACTTCACAGGTAATTGCAGCGTCGCGTCTCTTCCTCCGGCGCATCCGATGAAGATGACGCCTTCGTCTTCGGAATCGAGATTCAACATCATCCGGCTCTTGATGAGGTTTGCGTCGACATGCTTGGCGCCGTTCAGTCCCGTCTCCTCGTCGACTGTGAACAGACACTCCAGCGGACCATGTACGGCCTTCGGATCCGCGAGGATCGCCAACATCGCAGCCAACGCGATGCCGTTGTCGGCGCCCAGGGTCGTACCGCTGGCGCGAACCCATTCCCCGACCACACGCGGCCGGATCGGATCTTTCAGGAAATCGATTTTGGCATCCGGATCCTTCTCGCACACCATATCCAGATGTCCCTGCAAAAGGACGCTCGGACACCGCTCGTATCCTCTGGACGCGGGTTTGTAAATCACGACATTGCCAATGTCATCCTGCGCATGCCTCAGCCCAATCGCATCGGCAAAAGCCTGAACAAACTGGCGCGCTCCTTCCTCATGCCTGGATGGACGGGGAATTTGCGTGATTTGGAAGAAATAATCGAAAACAGACTTCGGCTTCAGTTTTTCGAGTGGATGCTTCATGGCGGCTCCGCAAATGATCGGCTTCTGCACGCCAAAGTAGAATTGTTTGCCTGCAAAGTCAATCGGCGGTGTGGTGAGAAAGCTTGCTTTCTGTCAGAACAATGATGTACAGCCTGATTGTGATTAGCGTCTGCGGCGCGTTAGATCCGCCTCCTGCGCTGTTCGGTATGCTTGCCGATCGGCTTCGTTATTTCACAAGTGTCAGCTTCATAGATTGCATGAATCGACCACTCTCCAATCGATATACATAGACCCCACTGGACAATTCACTTCCTCGATCGTTCAATCCGTCAAATGTCGCATCGTAATATCCTGCGCCCAAATAGCGATCAACGAGAGTTCTGACGAGTTGCCCCTGCAAATTGTAAATCTTGAGAGCCACATGTCCACCTTCCGGAAGAGCAAACGAAATTGAAGTTGAAGGATTGAACGGATTCGGATAGTTCTGCAAAAGATCGAACTTGTCGGGAATCAAATCCTCCCGTCCTTTGCTTTTTGCAAAACAAGGTAAAGCTTGCGTCTGGGCTCCGTCCCTTGCTATAAACTGATCGCATCCGCCGCCACCGCCCCCACCACAACCGCATGACCCACCAGCATAGTAAATCGATCTGGATGCTGTGGCTTGCTGACCACCACTTGAAACTGTCACGTGATAAGTGACTGGACAACTGAAAATCGGACGAGTAATAGACTGAGTCGTATACCCTCCCGGCGTCCAATAGTATGAGTAATTCATGCCGTCGCCACCGGTTGCAAGTGCAGTGAGAGTTGCGGAAGCGCCCTTCGATCCCACGCAAGATGGACCGCTAATGGTGACTGACATAGGCCCCGGAGTTCCATGCACAGTATACGCGAAAGTAACATTTGAAGGGCTAGCTGGATACCAACCAACAAACTGTCCGGGGTATGTGTACACTTCAAATACGTAGGTTCTCAAAGTTGCCGATGAAGTTGTAACTGATCCTGGAACGACCTCACACCACCCCAAACCATAATTAATTGATGCTCCATCGTCGTACCAACCGCTTGTGCCGACTCCTCTGCCCCAGACAGTAGGCGAGTTGGTCGGGCTGAAAAGAACCGTCTTCCGCACCTCGTGTTTCTTAACCAAAAAGGGAATTCCGTCTGGTAAACCTGGTGCACCAAAGAAGAGTCTCCCTGCGGTCGGCCCTGCCCCCATATCTACTCCACCTGTGCCGCTGAAGAAGTTAAGGATATATGGGGCTCTGATCAAATCAAACGCTCTCTTTGCATTAATTCGGCCATGCCCAAACTCTATATCCCATCCCGATGCACCCAAATCGTCGGCTGACATTTTCAGCAACATGACAATATCGTCATTATTCAGACCGCTATAGAATCCCTTAAGCAATGACGCGACCCCCGAGACTATCGGTGCCGCAAAGGACGTTCCGTCTTCAAAATAATAGTTGTTGGATCGATGAGTGGACATGATTCCGTGTGGATCATGATGATAGGGGACCGTTGCAAGTTCTGTGGAGTATCCGCCGGGTGCCGCCAGCCCAATGTGTGAACCAACGGATGAATACGGCGCTCTATTATCCTTGTCGGTCGTCGCTCCAACTGCCAGAACAACAACCGGAAACGCGGCCGGATACTGAGTCGGGCTTCCGCTCAGGCCGCCGTTTCCCATTGAGACTATATTTACACGATTCAGCTTGCACGCGTAGGCAAAGGCTATATGTTCCACGACGGAATAATCTGTCCCTCCGTAGCTGTGATTGAGAATATGAACTCCGCCGTTTACAGCATCAAGAATCTTTGAAGCCGCAACATCCTGACCCACATACTTCATGTCGGCATCAAACAATCTCCTAGAAACAAGCTGATTCTGCCAGTCTATTCCTTTGATTCCCTTACCATTATCGGCTTTCGCACCTATTATGCCGGCACATCTCGTGCCGTGAGAATACCCATTGTCGTTGTCTCCGCTGACCTTTCCATTCAAGTCCTCTTGATTCAAATCCACACCGGTATCAAAAACACCTACTCTTATGGAAGAGCTTCCAGTAAAGATGGGCCAAACATCCTCGATCTTGGCGTCGGCTCCAACTTTGACGCTGATCACTTCGCCTGTTATCGGGTGCACGACATATCCGGGGTTTCTTAGATACCATTGAAATTGCTGTTTGGGATCACTTGCTACACTTCTCGAGACTACCTTTTCCGCAAATACAATGCCCGATATCTTGCCAAGAGATGCTATTGCAGAATCAAGGTTTCCATCAACGGAAAGTCTGAATAGTCTTCCTAGGTTTGGCAACCTGACCTGCCGCCCAGTCTGGTCGGTTTTCAATGTGTCCGACTCTTGAAACATCGGAAACGCTTTTCGGAATGAACGCAATCCAAATCTAGTGACGGCATTACGAAGTTGTTTTGATCCCGTGGCTTGAGTGTCCATTGACATACTATTCAGCCACCTCGTTTCATCCACGAGTCCTTTATGGATAAAAACTATCAGTTCATTTCTGCCCGATCCGCCCTGGGAATACGCAGACGCACCTGCGACAAAAAAGATCAGAAGTAATGCTTTCATATCTCCCTCCAGTTGTGTTAGACTACTTTCGAGTTAGTTGTTTTCTCTCCATGGTTGACAGATTGAGTGTCCAAAGGCGTCCAGTTTCTCCAATGTCCGTAAAGACCAAACTACTCCCATCCGGAGACCAAGCGGGATGGAGCGCACCTGTCGTCGTCAGTCGAAAACTCGCTCCTCCGAGACTATCCGCCAACCAAATATCAGGTTTGATACCGACAGGAAACTGCACATACACAATCCGCCCGCCGTCCGGAGAAAATTTTGCCTCCCATCCAGAGTGTGGAGTACGCATTAGCAGGGATCTCTCGCGGCCAGCAAGATCATAGACGTACAGCGAATCCTCAACAAAGAAAAGAAACTTGTCGTTGCTTGGCGCCCAACTTGGTTGGAGAATAAACTGTGAATATAACAACTGTTCGCCATTTGTCCCGTCAGACTCCATCATCCAAATGCCGTTCAGATGCTGAAAATCCCTATCATCATAGTATTTCGAAAAAAGAATACGATCTCCATTTGGACTACATGACGGGTTGAAACTCAACCCATCGAAGGTCAGCTGAAGGAGGGAATCCGGCATTTCAGGAAATATCTTGAAGAGATGTTGTCCCCCCGAGACGACAACCCACGATGCATCGGGCGACCACGATGGGGATGAAAAAGAACCGCAAATCACCTGAGTCTGTTTTGATGTCAACAGATCGATTGTCTCCAGCGCCCAGACCCGCCGTTTCGCGTCTTTCCTGATGTACGCTACTGCCATGCCACTTGGAGAGAATACCGGATCGTAATCGATATGTCTGTAGGTTAGTAAGTCCGGATCAAAACTAAAATCACAAGACGATTCCACTTCGGAATGTCCACCGCATCCGACGCAAACACTTAGTCCCGCAACTGCCAATACTACTTTGATAAGTTTCAATGGATTTCCCTCGACAAAACGACACACCTGCCAAAAGACTACTGGACCCGTTCAATCTAATGAGGCTTCCTTGCACTTGTCAAGTGCTTTTTGGGGTTATTCTCGGATTCTCTCAAAGGGTTTACTTTGTTCGACTCTTTGTGTAGAATTACGCACCCATCTGCATCTCACGGACCAAACAAAGGAGGATTTATGGAGAAGCGACTGCAAGGCCAGAAGGCGCTGGTCACGGGAGCCAATTCCGGCATTGGAGCGGCCATCGCGCAACGCCTCGCCGCCGAAGGCGCGGACGTCGTGATCAACTGGCTTTTCAATGAAGATCAAACCAAGGCTCTGGTCGACACGATCAACAAGGCGGGGGGCGGCAAGGCCATCGGCATCAAAGCCGACGTGTCCAACGAGGAACAAGTCGGCGCGATGTTCCAGCAAATGTTCAAAGAATACGGTACGATCGATATCCTCGTCAACAACGCGGGAATTGAAATCCATAATCTTCTGGAGAATGTGACCAAGGCGGAATGGGACAAAGTCATCGGCGTCAATCTGACAGGAAATTTCCTGTGCTCCCGGGCGGCGATTCGTCAGATGTTGAAGAATGAAAATCGGCCGCTCTCCCGCAGCCGCGGCAAGATCGTCAACATCTCCAGCGTGCACCAGGTGATCATGTGGGCCGGATTTGCATCGTATTGTGCGACCAAAGCCGGCATTAACCTGTTCGCCCAGTCGGTCGCGCAGGAATACGCCGAAAAGAAGATCCGCATCAACAGCGTCGCTCCGGGCGCCATCAAGACGCCGATTAATCAAAACGTATGGAGCGATCCCAAAGGAATGGCGGATCTGATGACCAAAATGCCCTATGGGCGAATCGGTGAGGTCGAAGACGTAGCGGCCGCCGTGGCTTTCTTATCCTGCGACGACGCGGACTACATCACGGGCACCACGCTGTTTGTCGACGGTGGAATGTGTCTGTACCCGGAGTTTCGATTTGGCGGATAAGCATCCGGACGCCTCCCGTCCGGACGATCCGGACCACGCCCATCGCGAGGAAGATCTCGGAGCGTACCTTCACGTAGAGATCGAAGAGGAACAGAAACCGGAATCAGGAATTGAAAAAGCCCTGGTTCCGGACAGTGTTCGGCAAAGGGAATCGTATCGCAAACTCCATCGCCGCCGCCGAATCCTCCTCCAGAAGACGACCGCGTTCTTCCAGGACACGCGACGGATGGCGATTGTCTGGACGATCATCCTCGCCTCCATCGCGGCGGCATTCTATTACGAATGGGATAAACAGGTTGTCGGCGGAAGCGTACTCGTGTTCGGCATTCTCTCGAGCGCCTTCTCGTGGCTGGGCGCCGCGCTCCTGAGTTTTGTCGGCGCGATCCCGCTGATCGGCCCGATGCTCGTCACCATCCTCAGCTCCTCCATCCTGTGGATCATCAACGGCTTGGGCTATTTCGTATCGGTGGTTGCCATCAAGGCGGGTCACGGAAAAGCGGTACTGAATTATCGTCTGCTGGTAATCGTCTTTCTCACCGGCCTCGTCACCGGCTACGTCGTGGCCAAACTCATCGACTGACGCACCAGCACGCCACTCGCCTTTCTGCAACATTCTCCAGGGCAGGAACCTCGGCCCGACAACGATCCTCTACCAGAGCGCATCGCGTTGAAAACGCACAGCCACTCGGCAGGTCGCCCAGCGCGGGTACACTCCCCGGTAGTGTCGTCAATACGGGCTGCCGTATGTCGGGTGATGGCAGAGCCTCGATAAGACCTTGGGTGTACGGATGCATGGGAGAATTCAGCACGTCGTCGACCATTCCCCACTCCACGACACGCCCCGCGTACATGACGGCCACCTCGTCAGCCATCTGACTGACGACACCGAAATCGTGAGTAATCAGAAGCAGGCTGAGTGGATACTCATTCTGAAATTCCTTCAGCAAGTGGAGAATCTGGGCCTGCACGGTGACGTCCAGCGCCGTCGTCGGTTCGTCCGCGATCACCAGACAAGGGCGGCAGGCGATCGCCATCGCGATCATGACCCGCTGACGCATGCCGCCGGATAACTCATGAGGATAGCTCTCGTAGACTGTGGCTGGATCAGAAAAACCAACGCGGGAGAGAAGCCCGAGGACGTCCGACCGCAATTGCCTGCGGGAAGAGGGGCGGTGACGTTCCAAAACTTCAAACACCTGATATCCGCAGGAAAACACAGGGTTCAGAGCCGACATCGGTTCCTGGAAGATCATTCCGATCTTCGCTCCCCGCACGCTCCGTAATTCCTCCTCGCCGCAGGCTGTCAGTTCGGACTCGCCGAGCCACACACGACCCGAGGACACGCGCGCGCCCTCAGGCAACAGCCGCAGGATCGATAATCCCAACATCGTCTTGCCGCATCCCGACTCCCCAACCAGAGCCAACGTCCGACCTTCCGCAATCTGCAAGGTAATGTCGTGCAGGACGGTCAGCGCCCGGCCGTTGGACGGCAGGGTCACCGAAACATTCTCCATGCGAAGTACGTCGTTCATGGGAGGGGCTTTTCTGCTTGAAAAAAGTGGGTCACTCTCCTACATTCCTCTGTCGTACGACAACCGTCGAACTTACTCTCGATCAAGCAGATACGCAACAGGAGCCCGTTTCTACCATGGCCGTTTCAAAGAAGACCCGCAAAAAAGCTGTCACACGAAAGCCGCGGAACAAAAAGAAAGGTACAAGGACGCAGAAGCCGCCCAAACGAAAAACTGCCGCCCCGAAGTCCTTGAAGAAGAGATCCTTGATGAAAAGATCCTTGAAGAAAAAGACGAAATCCCGGTCCGCTCTCCCCAAGACGCGAAAGGGATCCGTAAACCCAAATATCTTTCGTGAGTACGACATTCGTGGCATCGTCTCCAAAGACCTTCCCGCCGACGTGGTTGAACTCATTGGCAAGGCGTACGGCACCGCGATGGTGCGCAAAGGCGCCCGCCATGTGACCGTCGGTCGGGACGTACGGACGACCAGCAGGAAGTTGAAAGATGCGCTGGTCAAGGGAATCCGATCGACAGGAATCGACGTGACCGACATCGGCGAGGTGCCCACGCCGGTCCTATACTATTCGATCGTCCACCTGAACACGGACGGCGGCATCATGGTGACCGGCAGCCATAACCCCCGCGAGTACAACGGATTCAAGATGTGTCACGGCCTGTCCCCAATTTACGGAGAGGAAATCCTCGGCCTGCGGACACTCATCCAGAATGGCGACTTTGCGACGGGAAAGGGCGGATATGCCGAGGCGGATCTGCACGACGCGTATCTCGACATGCTCGCATCGAAAATCGGGCTCCATCGGAAGTTCAAAATCGTCATTGACGCGGGCAACGGAACCGCAGGGGTCATCGCTCCGCAAATCTTCCGCCGGCTCGGATGCGAAGTGATCGAATTGTATTGCGAACCCGATGGCACCTTCCCCAATCACCTGCCGGACCCCACAAAACTGGAATACGTCGAAGACCTGCGCAAGCTCGTGATCGAAACCGGCGCCGACCTGGGTCTGGGTTTCGACGGAGACTCCGACCGTGTCGGCACGATCGATGAGAAAGGTCGACCCATATTTGCCGACCGGCTCATTGCGCTCCTGGCCCGCGAGGTTCTCCAGAAACAACCGGGCGCCAAGATTCTTTTTGATGTCAAGTGTTCTCAGGCGCTGATCGAAGACATCCGGAATCACGGAGGCGAACCGGTGATGTACAAAACCGGTCATTCTCTTCTGAAGGCCAAGATGAAGGAACTGAAAAATCCTCTCGCCGGAGAAATGAGCGGACACATCTTTTTTGCCGATGACTTCTGGGGATACGACGACGCGATCTACGTGGCCTGCCGCCTGGTCCAGATGGTCAGTCACTCCGAGAGTCGCTTGTCCGCATTGGCGGACAGCATTCCTTCGTTCTATTCGACTCCGGAGATCCGGGTCGACACGACGGAGGAGGACAAGTTCCGCATCGTGGACGAAGTTCGGGAGTACTTCCGCGCCCGGTACGAGATCTCCGATATCGACGGCGTGCGCGTCCAGCACGGAGACGGCTGGGGACTGGTTCGCGCCTCCAACACGCAGCCCGTTCTGGTCGTCCGCTTTGAGGCCAAGACCGAGTCGCGTCTTCACGAGATCATGAATGAGATGATTGGGAAATTGCGCCAGTATCCATCCGTCCACATCGACGAGAACGAACTCGTGGTTGTCAAACCCTGAGGATGTATGAAAACGATCCAAGGCGTCTATCGAAACGGAAAAATTGAACCGCTGGAAGAGTGCCAGATTCAGAACAACACCAAACTCCTGATCGTCGTGACCGACGAAAGCGTTTCCAGCGACGTCGCGCCGACCCTGCAGGGGATTTCGGTGATTGAAAAGATCAGGCGGCGAACCAAGGCCGAGGTCACCACCGACCAGCAGGTAAGCTCCCGCGAGAAATTGAAGCAAATCGCCTCCGGTCTGGAGGGCAAACTACCGTATCAAAACGTGGATGAGGCCTCCAAGGCCATGAGGAGAAGCGCGGATGATTCTGATTGACAGCGACGTTTTCATGATGGACAATTTCTACACGTCCGACCCGCGGTACGAGCAGAACAGTCTTTTTCTCCATCGCGTGCAGAGCCAGAAAAACGGGACGACGATTTTTAACCTCTTGGAGGTCTGCGGCCTCATTGCCCCCCATTGCGGCGAGAAAGAACTGCTGAGCTTTTTTGAGAATTTCGATCGCACGTACAACATTGAGATCCTCTACCCCTCGACGTACGACCTGTCGGCAGAATACTTCATGGACCATTATTTCGGCGAGGTCATGTACAATTCGGCGAATACGTCCAGTCTGATGGACAGTTTGATCTTCACGATCGTACAGCAGCAAGGCATCCGGCTCATCGTCTCCTGGCAGGCCAAACGCTACAAGTCCACCGTTCGCGGGCTGGGAAAAATGGATTTTCTGCAACCCGACGAGTACATGAAGTTCTACAAAAACATCGAAAAGAAATCATGAAGCCGATTGTCGAATGCGTTCCCAATTTCAGTGAGGGTCGGGATCCCCGTATTCTCGCTGCGATCGGCGATTCGATCGAGCGGGTCCGCGGCGTGCGACTGCTCAACATCGAACCCGACAAAGATTACAACCGGGTGGTGGTGACATTTGCAGGGGATCCGACGGCTTGTGTCGATGCGGCGCTCGCCTCCTCCGCCGTCGCTCTGGAGATGATCGACATGCGCAAACACAAAGGCGAACACCCGCGCATGGGCGCCATTGATGTCGTGCCCTTTGTTCCCGTCGCCGGCGTGACCATGGCCGACTGCGTTCGTTTGTCAGAACAGTATGCGGAGCGGGCCTCATCTGCTCTGGGTCTTCCGATCTATCTGTATGCACAGGCGGCCCGACGCCCGGAGAGACGCAAACTCCCCGATATTCGCAAAGGGGAATACGAAATGATCGAAAAGAAACTCTCGGACTCGCAATGGGCGCCCGATTACGGGCCGTCTGCGTATTCCGAGAGGATCGCCCGTTCCGGTGTCACTGCCGCCGGGGCGCGATTCTTCCTGATCGCCTACAACGTCAATCTGGCGACGACCGACGTCGATCTCGCCGATGAAATCGCCTTCCGTGTACGTGAGAGCGGTCGCCCGCAAAAAGACGCCCAGGGAAATGTAATGAAAGACGCCAACGGGAAGACCCTTCGCATCCCCGGTTCCCTGCGTGAAACTCAGGCAAAAGGAATCTACCTCGACGCCCACAAAATGACCCAAGTCTCCATGAATCTGCTGAATTATCTCAACACGGGAATTCATACGGCCTTTGAGGAATGTCGAAAAGAAGCGAAGTCCCTGGGAACACATGTTACGGGGAGCGAGATCGTCGGCATCGTCCCAAAAGATAGCCTGACACAGGCGGGCGAATTCTATGCTCAGAAGCGCGGGACATCCGCTGACGAACAAGAGTGTATCCGCCTCGCCACCGATGAACTCGGACTGAACCAATTGGCGCCCTTTGATCCCTCCAGGAAGATTATTGACTACATGATCTCCTGATCGGCCATGCACTCCGCAGTCCCGGAGCAAGATACGGGAACATACGCCACCTTCCGCTTTCGACAACGCATTTCGAGCGGGCCGCACCTTCGAGGACGTCGCTTGGACGAAGCGCGAATGGACACTCCACCGACTTCATGACTCCCCTGTCCGACATTCTTCCCGCATTGCCGGCAAATCGAATCGAAGACATGCAGGGGGGCGCGTCCAGCAAGCGGTTCTTCCGTATCCGCTCCGGCCCGGATGAATGGAGGGGCGTACTGATCCGGTTTGGCGATGAGCCCGCATGCCGGGAGTATCTCGCGGTCGCAGACTGTCTGATGTCCAATCAGATTCCCATCCCTACGGTTCGTCATTCCTGGACCGATCGACACGCTGTGCTGGTGGACGATCTCGGGGATCAGACTTTGCTGCGACAGTTTGACACATCCGAATCGACGTATCGCTTGTACGAGGACCTGCTCGATCACATCATACGGATTCAATCGATTCCCTCATCCGATACGCTTCCGTTTCAAAGGGTTTTTGATGAACAGAAGTATCGGTACGAATTTTCCTTTCACATGCGGGAACGTCTGATCGATCGGCATGCGCGTTACCGACTGACGTCCCGGCAACATGACGATCTCGAACAATTTCACCTTCATCTGACGAGCGTTCTGCTTCGGGATCCGCCGCGGCTCGCCCATCGCGATTTCCAGTCCTCCAACATCTTGCTCCAACAGCGACAACCGCACCTGATTGATTTTCAGGACGCGCTCTTGGCGTCTCCGTACTACGATCTGGTCTCGTTGCTGGAGGACGCCTACGTCGCCGTACCGGACGCATGGAAGGAAAAGCTGAAGACCCGTTTCGCGGGATCCCTGTCGGGAGGCTGGCAGGCGCGCTCCTACGACTACTGCCTGATCCAACGCAAACTGCATGACGCCGGCGCGTTCGCCTACACGTATCAAAAACTTGGAAATCCACGCTACCTGCAGTATATTTCCGTAGTTCTCCAACAGGCAATCGCCGTGTTGGAACGATATTCCGAATTCGAACCTGCTTGTCACCTATGGAAGGAGGTCATTCGGTATGGCAACTCCCGTGAAGAATCGCAAAGTCCAGTGGATCTTCTTTGATGTCGGAGACGTCATCGCAAATGAAGATCGGCTGCGTTTCCACCTCTATCGACTGCTGGAACAATGTCTCAAGAAGAACGGCATTCGACTCACGTTTGAAGAGATTATTCAGACGAGAGAAGAATTGATCCTCGGGCACGCGGACGAATCTCCGCACTACTCCATCGCCAAACGCTACCTCTCCTCTGACTGCTACGCGGAATGGCACGAGACGATCCGGTCCTACGTGCACCGTCACTTGACGCGCGACCTGATCCTCGTTCCGGGCATCGATGCGGTCATTGGCAGACTGGCGCGCCAATACAGGCTGGGGATCATCGCCGATCAGCCCCACGAGATTTTGGGTTTTCTCAAGAAGCACAAAATCGCCAGGCATTTTCAGGTTCTGGCCATCAGCGGGATTATTCGGATGAACAAGCCTCGCAAGCAGATCTTCGAGTGGGCGGTCAATCAGGCCGGTTGCAGCTTTGGCAAGACCGTCATGATCGGAGATCGAATTGATCGGGATATTGCGCCTGCCAAACAGCTGGATATGCTGACCGTGCAGACGCGCTGGCCCACCTATCGCAAAGGGTTTTCCCCACGCACACCGAAGCAAAAGCTGTATCTCGATTCGCTGCATCGAATCAAGAACTGGCAGGTGGAACCACAGAGTCCGACTGAAACGGCGACCGCGGTCATCGACAAGGTTCGTCAGTTGCCTGAAGTGATCCAAGCGTTGGGTTGATGCGCGCGTTGCTTCTTGCGGCTGGATTCGGTACGCGCCTGGGGGATTTGACACGCCAGACGCCCAAGCCGCTTCTGCCGGTGGGGGAGCATCGACTCATCGATTGGCCACTGGCCTGCCTGCGCCAAGCAGGCATTTCCGAAATTGTCGTGAACCTTCATCACCACACCGAACAAGTCCGCACGTATCTCGAGTCGTTGCGCGAATTTCATTTTCATTACTCCGTGGAAGAACCTGACATTCTCGGCACAGGCGGGGGAATCGCGAAAGCGCGCGAGTTCCTCGGGGAGGAACCCTTTGTCGTGTACAACGGCGATGTTGTCTGTGACATCGACCTGCAGGACGTGATCCACCGGCATCAAGCGACGGAGGCCGTCGCCACCCTGGTGACTGTCTCACGACCGGGCCTCTGCAACAACGGAGAAATTGAAATCGATCCATCCGGACGAGTGACGCGAATTCTCGGCCAGCCGGTCGCAGCCCCCGCCGGACAAGCCCGTGTGTTTACCGGAATTCACATTTTGAATCCCGCTGTGTTTGACTATCTTCAACCGGTTTTTTCGTCGGTGATCAGGGAATTCTACCAACCTGCACTCCGGCAAGGACGGATGATCGCGGCGCATGATCACATCGGCTTTTGGGAGGACGCGGGCAGTTCCGCAACATATGACAACCTTACGGGTCGGCAACTCCCGACGATTCTGACATTCTTATGAAACTCGACGTCTTCGTCCGAAAACAGAAGGACCAGTGGTATCGTCTCAGCCGCCTGCTGGATCAGAATGAAAATCGACTGTCTGATTCCGATGAACTGTCTGAATTGATTCGACTCCATCGCGCGGTTTGTTCGGATTTTGCCTACGTCAAGAGTCGATTTCCACACAGCGCCGTGGCCCGCGACCTGAATTCCATCGTTCAACGCGCCCACGCCGTGATCTACGGATATCGCGTCCGTCCCTCCGTGAACTGGTTCCGCCTCGGTCTCCAAATCGCCCGCGAGGCGTTTGCCCGGTCGCGCCGCTTGATTTTCCTGTCGACGACAATCTTTGTGGTCGGTATGGTCCTCGCATTTCTCTCCTGTTGGCTGAACCCCGACATGCCGCGACACCTGCTGGGCGACCATTACGTGGACATGACGATTGCCAATATTCACAAGGACGATCCGTTTGCCGTATACAAGTCGGAATCCAGCCCACTGATGTCCAGCTTCATCATGACCAACAATATCAAGGTCACCTTCTTCGCGTTTGCATTGGGCATTTTCCTCGGTATAGGGACGATCTACGTACTTTTTTACAACGGTCTTATTCTGGGGGCGTTCTTTCACATCTTTTACGAACACGATCTGCTGTTCGAGTCGTATCTGACGCTGATGATGCACGGGACGATAGAGTTGTCCTGTATTTTCATCGCCGGTGGAGCGGGATTGTTGCTGGGGAAGGGTTTCTTATTTCCCGGATTGCTGCCGCGCGTTCAGGCAATCCGTGAAAATGCGTTATTGGCCATACGGCTGCTCCTCAGCACCGTGCCCCTGCTGGTCCTTGCGGGCATCGTCGAGGGGTTTGTGACACGCCTTGAATTACCCGCCTGGATGAAGATGGTCTTCCTCGCGACCAATGTCGGTTTCCTGTGGTGGTTCTACGTCGGAGGCACCCGGAAAGCATGACGCACAACGTCTGTTCATGATGCCCTTGACCGGTGGGTGCATTTTCCCGCCGTCTCGTTCGAGCCTTCGGAAATCGCGAGCAAGTCTTCCCATCCCACCGGTACCGAGTTCAGACGAGTTTCTCTTTTAATGCCTTCGCGACTGCTTCCGACTTGGAGTGAACCTCCAGCTTCTTGTAGATGCTCTTCAAATGACGGCGCACGGTCTCTTCGGAGATAAACAAGGAATCTGCAATCATCTTGTAGCTCTTCCCCATACACAGTTGACCCAGCACTTCGGTTTCGCGCGTCGTCAGCAGAGCGTGCGGCTTTTTCTGGAACGATCCGACGACCATTCGTGCGATCTGAGTGCTCATGGGAGCGCCGCCGGCGGCCACGTCCTTGATGGCCTCGATGATTTTCGCGGTCGGCGTATCCTTCACCAGATATCCGCACGCTCCGGCGCACAGCGCTTCAAAGACATACTCGTCATTTTCATGTACCGTCAGCACGAGGATGTCGATATCCGGTATCTTCTCTTTGATTCTCCGGATGCCTTCGATCCCCGACATGTCGGGCAGACCGATGTCCATGAGGACAACATTCGTTGGACTCTTCACAATGCCCTCGACGCCCGCCTTGCACGTCGAATACTTCTGCTTGCACTGAAACCGTGGGGTGTTGTTGATGAGGGTCGCCAGGGAGTTCAGGATGTCTTCGTCGTCTTCGACAATGGAAACGGTAATCATGAGGCACCTTCCTGTCTTATGATGGATCGGCAATCGGACCGCGAAAGTGTACCACGGTGCCCGACCCGACCTGTGATTGGATCGTGAGTTCGGCGTTCAATTTCTGCGCGCGATTTCGGATGCTGGACAATCCCTGTCCCCGATAGCCATTCGACGAATCGAATCCGGATCCGTCGTCGTTCAGTCGAATATGGATGATGGGAGGGTGGAAGTCAAACGACAGATGGACGTGCGTGCAGTGAGCATGCTTCAGGATATTGTTCATGGATTCCTTGAAGATCAACGTCAGATTGCGCCGCCATTCCATCGTCAGTTTCACGTGATTCATATCGTCGGTGAGACCCTCCACCGTAAACGCAATGCCCGTGCGATCAAATAGCTCATCGCCGAAGTCCTTCAGCCGCACCGCCGTCTCGTAAAGAGAGTCTTTTTCCGGATTCAGGGTCCAGAGGAAATCCCGCATACCAACTGACAAGGTCTTGGCCGTGTTTTGAACCTTGTTCAGCACCTCAAGGGTTGCCAGACGCTGGTCGGGATTCTCGTTTTTCAGCACTTCGCAGAGCAGGGTAATCTTCGTGAGTTTGTGGCCAAACTCGTCGTGAAAATCATCGGCCGCCTTTTTTCGGACGCGCTCACTTTCCTGGTGCCGGACGCGTTGAATATCGAGGGTGTGCCGGATCTGCTCGCGCACCCGATAGGCATGCAGCGCATAGATCGCCACGGCGATCGACAAGACGGCCACCCCGTAAAACCACCAGCGTTGCCAGAAGGGCGGTACGATGATCACACGGAGACTGAAATCCTTGTCGCTCCACACGAGATCGTCGTTCGATCCACGGACGCGGAAAACATATTCGCCGGGACTGAGATTGGTGTAACTCGCGTACCGTCGATTTCCGCAATAGACCCACCCGGCGTCAAATCCCTCCAGGCGATAGGCGTAACGATTTTTGGACGGGTTGTTGTAATCCAGCGCGGCAAACTCAAACGAAAAGAAATTGTCCCGATACGAGAGTTCCACGGTACTCGCTTCCCAGATCGGCCTCTGGAATTGCCGTACCCGATCAAACGTCTTGAATGCCGTCACCAATACCAGTGGCACATACGGATTGTCTTGAATCTCATCCGGGAAAAAGCTGACGGAACCGTTGACATTGCCGAAGAACAACTCACCCGCCCGCGTACGGCAGTAGGCGCCCGGATTAAACTCGTTGCTGGACAGGCCGTCCGAGACGTCGTACGCGCGCGCCGTCCCATACTCCGGCGCAAACCGCACCAGACCCCGATTCGTACTCAACCACAGTTGTCCGTTGTTCCCGGGCAGAATCCCGTACACGATACTCCCCGCCACGGACTCGATGTTGTTGTAGGACACGAACGACTCGTCGGCCGGCTGAAATCTGTCCACGCCCCCGCCGTACGTCCCCACCCAAAGAGAGCCGTCTGCAACCGGCAGAAGCGACAAGACAAATTCATTGTCCAGGCCCGTCTCTCCCGTATCCTTTGAGAATCGACGGAACGTTTTTCGATCCGGGTCGATGCGATACAGACCGTTCATCGTTCCAGCCCAGAGATTGCCAACAGCGTCTTCCATCAGGCAATACACGACACCGTCGATG
This sequence comes from uncultured Bacteroidota bacterium, assembly GCA_964602985.1. Classification (GTDB taxonomy): domain Bacteria; phylum CLD3; class CLD3; order SB21; family SB21; genus CAYZJB01. The sequence continues at coordinate 22,646 of CAZRTJ010000002.1, read as the reverse complement.
GCCAACGGCTTGGTAAAGACACCGGAATTGAAAAATTCCAATCCGCTCGACGTCGAGATCCAAACTCCTCCGGACCGATCCCCATACACGGTTCGAACGGGGCCCATGGGTTTGGATCGTTCCTGAGTGTGGCGATACTCTTCGGTCTTGCCTGTTTTCGGATCGACTCGGTACAATCCCCGTACTCCTCCGCACCAGATCTTGCCTTCGGAATCCTCCGACAGATGAAGTACGCGTGCCGAACCGGATGCCTCCGCCAACTCATCTTCCAGATAATGTCGATACGCGCCGGTACTGCGATCCAGAAAACACACGCCGCGCTCTGTGCCAAACCACAGATTGCCGTCCCGGTCCTCCGCGATGGACCATATGTTGTTATCAAGTATGGCGGATGCTTCCGACCCTTCGTGACGCGCCACTTTAAAACGTCCGCGCGTCTTGCCCAGCTTGCTGATCCCACCCTGACTCGTGCCCACCCAGATAATACCGGTACGATCTTCAAAAAGAGAGTAGACGTCTCCGCGCGACACATTGCGCCCCTCGGCACGGCCCTCGGTGTAATCGATCACGCGCTCGCGTTTCGGATCGAGGCGAAACAAACCCTCGGACGCGGTCCCGATCCAAATCCAGCCGCCGCGATCTTCCATAATCCGCGTCACGCGCGCATTGCCGGTTCGCTTGAGCAGCGAATCATACGACTCCACCGCTCCTCCGCCTTTGGCGATGCGGAAGAGACGGCCGTCTGTGGTTACCAACCAGATGTGTCCAGCGTGGTCCCTGCGAATGTCCGCAATGGACTGTCCCTCCATTTCCGTTGCGACCACTGCGTCACCCTCGTAGCGGAGAATACCCGTCGGCCCCGCGATCCACGCCTGCCCGGTCGTGCTCACCGCCATACCCGTCACGGATCGGGAATCCAGTCGAACGATTTTCAGATCTTTGTTCATTCGAAAAAGCCCTTGTCGACTGCCGATCCACAATGAGCCATCCGCTCCCGAAGTCAGTGCCGTTATGTGGAGCGCGGAGTCCACATCCATTCGCGTAAACCGACGGCGCGACGCGTCCATCCGGTTCAGCCCGTCAATGGTCCCGACCCACAGAGTCCCGGATCCATCTTCCCACAGGGCTGTAATCCAGTCGTTCGACAAGGACGTGGAATCGAGGAGATTGTGGTGCAGAGCAAGCATGGAATAGCCGTCGTAGGTGTTGAGTCCGCCTGCCGTGCCAAACCACATGAAGCCGTACCGGTCTTGTAGAATCGCGTTGACGGTCGACTGGGAGAGTCCGTCCTCGATGGTAAGATGATCAAATTTGAGCTTCTGTGCCGAGACGGCGTTCACCCAGCACAGCGCCATCAGGATATGTAGCCACGATCGCATCGTACGCAGAAAGTCAGGATTCGCGGTCAGTCATACAATAACATATTTAGGTAAAGGCTCAGCGCGCGGAGATGTGTACGTTGCCGCGTCCAACCAGTGTGTTCAACTCATTGAGCAGATTCAATGTCGGCAACACGCGATACCGCCTTGCCTTGTAGGTGGCGACCGTCTGCTCATCCGGCAGCCGAACACATACGTGCAGTTCACAGGTAGAATCCTTCTTCTCCTTCGCAAGAAGCTCGACCAGCGCAGGAGTCGCTTGCTCAACACGGTCATAGGACAAGTTCAGAATGATCCTGGCCGTGAATCGCTCAAACGCCTCATCCAGTGAATACAAATGCTCGCAAACCACACCCGGTGCGTCGTTGCGCCAGGATACCTTGCCCACCATCAACACAACGTTTTCCTTTTTCATCTGAGGTTCCACGTCTTTCATGACGCTGGCAAATACCGTCGCCTCTGCGGCGCCGCGCAATCCCTCGATCTTGACAAACGCCATCGGATTGCCCTTGCGGTCGAAAATCTGGCGAATCTCCGTAATCATGCCGCCCATCCGAACCTCCGCGCCGTCGCGCATCTCCGCCAGTGGAGTCGATGTGCACAGACTCTCCAGATGCAAACGGTACCTGTCCAACGGATGTCCTGACGCATAGAAGCCAAGCAACTCCTTTTCCTTGGACAGCGACTCGGCGGAAGACCATCTCGGCACGTCGGGCAATCGAAAACCGGTGGCAACGGATTCGCCGGAGGATTGCGCATTCCCAAAGATATCCACCTGATTGCTTTTCTCACGCTCCTGAAATTTGGCCGCATGCTCCAACACCGACTCTACGGAGTCGTACTGTTGTGCGCGGTGTCCTTCGAGCGAGTCGCATGCGCCGGACATGACCAGACTCTCCAGAACTTTCTTGTTCACGAGACGTAGATCCACGCGACAAGCCAAATCGAGCAGATTCGAAAACCGACCTCGTTCCTGACGCGCTTTGAGAATCAAATCGATGGCTCCCAAACCGACATTCTTCACCGCACCGAGTCCAAATCGGATGGTCTTCTCCCGAACGGCAAAAGCCGCATCGCTTTCGTTGACGTCCGGCGGTAACACCTCAATCCCGAACTCCCGACACGCCGCGATCAGAACGGAAATTCGTTCGGTGTTGGCCATTTCACTGGATAGAACCGCCGCCATGAATTCCGATGGATAGTGGGCTTTCAGATACGCCGTTTGATAGGCGAGAATCGAATACGCGGCGGAGTGGCTCTTGTTGAATGCGTAATTCGAAAACGGCACGAGGATTTCAAACAGCTTCTCGGCAAGTTCCCTCGAATATCCACGCTGAACAGCTCCCGTCACCCACTCGGGTCGGATTTTTTCGAGTTCCTTGGGCTCTTTCTTGGACATGATCCGCCGCATCACGTCCGCTTTGCCCAATGAAAATCCAGCCAGGACTTGCGCCACCTGCATCACCTGTTCCTGATACACGATCACTCCGTACGTCGGCAGCAGGATCGGTTCGAGGTCCGGATGGTAACAATCGACGACTTCCCGCCCGTGCTTCCGCTCGATGTATTTCTTGATAAACTCCATCGGGCCCGGGCGATAGAGTGCATTCATGGCGATCAGGTCTTCGATGGAAGTCGGCTTGAGCTGCTTCATGTACTCCGTCATGCCCTGAGACTCAAATTGAAATATCCCGATGGTATCGCCTCGCCAGAAAAGCTGAAAAGTCGTCTCGTCATCGAGGGGAATTCGGTCCAGATCGATACGGACTAGGTGATTCGATTCGATCAGTTTCAACGCATCCTGCAAAATCGTCAGCGTCGTCAGACCCAGGAAGTCCATCTTCAACAGACCGATCTTCTCGATCCAGTCCTTGTCAAACTGCGTGGCAATTTCATCACGGGACGACTTGTAGACGGGTACAAGTTCGACCAGTGGGCGCGGCGTGATCACGACTCCCGCCGCGTGGATCCCGGGCTGCCGCACCAAGCCTTCGAGCTCCTGCGCGTGCCGGATCAGCGCTTGCAGACTGGAATTCGGGCTGGTTTCGAGTGCCTTCATCTCCGGCACCTCCTCCAGTGCCACTTGCAACGTGACATTGAGGCGTTTGGGCACCATCTTCGCAATGCGATCGGCCTCCGCCAGCGGGACGTCTACCGCACGGGCGACATCCCGCAGGACCCCCCTCGCAGCCATCGTCCCAAACGTGATGATTTGTGCCACGTTGCTCTTGCCGTATTTCTCGATGACGTACTCGATCACGCGCTGCCGATTGCGGTCGTCAAAATCGATGTCAATGTCGGGCATCGAGATTCGTTCGGGATTGAGAAAGCGCTCGAACAGCAGTCCGTACCGAATCGGATCCACGTTCGTGATGCCCACGGCGTACGACACCAGACTGCCTGCGGCACTTCCCCGTCCCGGTCCCACTGCCACGCCAAGGTGACGCGCGGAATTGATGAAATCCTGTACGACGAGAAAATAGCCGGGGAATCCCATCTGCGCGATCATGCGCAATTCGTACTCCAGACGCTCCTTCATCTCGGTGGTCAATTCTCCCGCTTTCGCGCGCAGGCCGTCATACGCGAGCTGGCGCAGGAATTCGTCTTCAGATTTTCCTTCAGGCAGGGCAAACTTGGGCAGTTGCGATTTGCCGAACTGCATTTGAAACCGCACCTTCTCGGCAATGGCGACGGTGTTTTCGATCGCAGACGGGATATCCTTGAAGAGATTCTTCATGTCGTCCGCGCTCTTAAAATAGAACGAATCGCCCGGATATTTGGGACGGGTCACATCCGTCATGGTTTTGCCCGACTGAATGGACAGCAGGACCTCATGCGACGCGGCCTGGTCTGACCGGAGATAGTGAATGTCATTCGTCGCCACCATCGGGATATGTAGTTCCCTGGATAATTTCGTCAATCCCTCGATGACCGGACCGTCCACAGACAGTCCGTGTCGTTGAATTTCCAGATAAAAATCGTCGCCAAAGATCTCGCGATACTCGATAGCGGTCGCGCGCGCCCGATCATACCGGCCATGGAGGAGATGTTGCGGAATCTCGCCCTTCAAACAGGCCGACGTCGCGATCAGACCCTCCGCATGCGATCGTAGCAGCGCCTTATCGATCCTGGGTTTGTAGTAGAATCCTTCCAGATATCCGAGCGAGGAAAGACGGATCAGGTTGCGATAACCCGCTTCGTTCTTGACGAGAAGGAGAACATGATACAGGAGACGGCTTTTTTCGAGACGGTTGGGAGCCAGGTAGGCTTCCATGCCGACCAGCGCCTGGAGACCCGCGGACTTGGCCGAACTGTAAAATTCTGCGGCGCCAAACAGATTACCGTAATCGGTCAGCGCCAGCGCATGCATCTGGCAATCCCGCGCCGCACGAACGAGCTGGTCGATCTTGCAACAACTATCGAGAAGGCTGTATTCGCTGTGTGTGTGAAGGTGAACGAAATCCGTCATGGCCGTTCACCGCGAAAAAGACGGGAAAACCCTGACCGGCTAGTTGGCCGCGACAAAACGCGAAATCGTGAAGGGAATGCCTCCCTGATCGAGATAGAATATCTTATCCAGATTGACACGCTGACCGTTGTACTTGATGTGATCTTCCTGCACATTGGCCGTAACGAAATACACCACGCGACAGGACCAGTAGAATTTGCCGTCCAATCCTACATCGCTCACTTCCTGTCCCTGCTCGTTGCGCTTGTAGAAAATCTTGACTTCTTTGGCGTACAGTTCCGAATCGGTCTTGTCATTCTTCTTGAATAGAATCCGGAGCGGGATCGTACTGTTCATCACGATTTCTTTGTAATACCCTTCCGTTCCGCGTTTGCTCCCGACGATGGTAATGGTATTCGACCCAACCGAAATGTCATACGTATCCTGAGCAAGGGCCGAACCGGCCATCACACATAGCCACATCGCACAACCAATGGATTTCATACTAGACTCCTTTGTCCCGTACGCCCTAAAGTAGAGCACTTCCTCCAGAGTCTCAACAGTTTTTTGGAGGCCCGCCGTTATTTCGTGGTGAATTTGTACCCCACGCCGCGAATGGACAAGATGTACCGGGGTTCCCGGGGATCCGGTTCGAAGTACGTTCGCAACCTGGAGACGAAGTTGTCGACCGTGCGGGTACTGGGGAAGTGTTCGTACCCCCAGACTTTGGCGAGCATTTCTTCCCGCGTGACGACCTGATCCTGACGATCGATCAACAGCTTCATCAGCAGACACTCGGTTTTCGTGAGCGTCTGCGTTTTCCCGCCCCGAACGGCTTCGTAATTTTCAAAATCGATGATCACATCGCCAAAAGAAAACGTCTTTTCCAAACGAACGATGCGGCGCAACAGGGATTGAACCCGCAGCAGGAACTCGTCCAGGTTGAACGGCTTGCCCAGGTAGTCATCGGCGCCGATTCTCAGACCCAGGACGCGATCTGCCTCTTCATTCTTCGCCGTCAACATCAGGATCATGGGCGACTTCCCTGACTCTCGAATCTGTCTGCAGACGTCGTATCCGTCGATGCCCGGCAACATCACGTCCAGAATCACTAGATCAAAAGACCCTTGGTGAAATTTCTCCAGCGCCCGTTCGCCATCGGGCGCCCACGTTACATCATATGTTTCTTCCAGGTTGAACACGATCGACTCGGCAATGTGCGCCTCGTCCTCAACCAGGAGAATCCGAGGCTTCACGGCTGGACCCTCCAGAGTGGAAATTGAATGGCGAAGGCCGTACCCCTGCCGCCCGATTGGCTTTCCACGCGAATGTTCCCGCCCAACGCACGCGTGATCTGATCGACCAGATACAAACCCAAACCCGTTCCTCGAGTTTCCCTTGTCATCTCCTCTCCCACCCGATAAAATTTCTCAAAAATGAGTCGTCGAAATTTCGGCGGAATACCCGGCCCCTGATCGGCAACCCGGAGCTCAACCCATTCGTGATTCTTCGATACGCTCACGATCACTTGATCCTTCGAATATTTCAACGCGTTTTCCACGAGGTTATCCAACACGGAATAGAGCGCCACGGAATCTCCCAACAACCAACACGCTTCGTCAATGTCGGTTTTCAGTCGGTCGGCCGACTGCACATAAAGAGGCTTCTTCAATGTGTTGATGGCGATCTCGCTCAGATTGATGGGTTCCATCTTCCAGGTGCTCTTTTGGTCAATGCGCGATGCCGCCAACACATTGTCAATCAGGGTTTGGAGACGATCAATGTCGGCCAGCCCGTTCTCCAGAAAACCCTGTTGCCTTTCCGGAGATACGGTTCGACTCTGCATGGTCTGGAGATACAGTTTCAGGGACGCCAGGGGCGACTTGAATTCATGCGTCACGCTCAGGATAAAATTATTCTGACGCGCCTGCAATTCAGCTTCCCTTCGCAATGCAGAATAAATCACCCACATGCCACTGACGATCAGAAGGACGAAGAATCCCCCTTCCGACAGAAACATGACAACCCGTCCGGAAGACTCGTCTTCCACGGCACGAAGCGACTCTTCACGAATGGCGATCCGTCCATCGCCCGCCTGTTGCAAGTCCGGGAACTCCTGACTCAACCACGCGGCTCGGTCAATGGCGCGCACGTCATGCAGCAGGGATTCCGCGAGTTGTCGTCGCACCTCCAACGCCTGCACCCGCTGATCTCGGGAGACTCGCGCTTCATGGACTTGAAAATAGATCCACCACCCGGCTTGTGCCAGACAGAGAACAACCAGCACCCAGAAGATTCGAAGCGATGCGATCAGACGCGTCATGCTTCCCCGCTCTTTTCCAGTATGAGCGCTTCGTACGCTTCCTTGATTTCGCGAAAGCGCTCGTCGCCGGCAATTCCCAGATCCTGGTTGACGTCGGGGTGGTAGATCATGCTCAGTTTGCGATACACGCCTTTGATCTGTTCCAGCGTGGCATCCTCCTTGATGCCAAGAATCTCGTAGTACGTCCGTTTGCGAACCGATCCTCCGGGATCGCCGATCTTCATGGCCTCTTCCACGAATTCCTTGATTCGGGTCACTTGCTCTCGCGTCTCCTGCGCCGTGAGCTGACCGTTCCCGTACCCCGTGTGGATCACTTCGAGGTCCGACTTGAAATCAATCACGGCAGAAATGATATCGGCGCTGGTGTTGCTGGCCAATGCATCAATGATGAGGGCCTCCGTCATCTGGATCAGCTGCATCACTTCACGATCGCGTTCCTGTTCGTGAGCCTGAGCCAGGCTTTGCAGAGACGACTGAACATCTGTTGCAATCTCTTTGGCCTCGGCATAGTGCTTGCTCACCAATGCTTGCCGTGCCTTCTCCAGATAAAATTGGATATTGTCGACTTCCGAGTAAAATCGACCGGCCATTCCGGACTCGCGGAATCTGATAAATTCGGTCTCCGCCTGGCCTACCTCGAAAATAGCATCCCGTTTGAGTCGATGGTATCGCTCGGCGGCTTCTTTCGCTCGGTTGGCAAAACGGACGGTCTCAGCGCAATGGTGTTCGGTCTTGTCAAATGCGCGCGATTCAAACGAGTTCCTGGCCTGTTCCAATTGTTGCAACGCGGAAGAAAATCCTTCCGGATCGAAAGACTCACAATCAGTCGCCCGCATGCTCTCTACCGTCTCCACGGCATCCTCCAACCACCAACTGGCCTGGCGACGTGCGTCTTTGAGTTGAATCCATTTGCGCGCCCAAAATCCAAGTCCAAAGGTACCCGCAACCAGGCCTCCGACAATCAGAAAGAAGTACATCTGCTGTGTACTCGATGCGGAGTCGATCTGCTCTCGGAGGCTCTGCACGTCTGTGTTCCGGCTGTCGTATTTCTCCGCAATCTTGAGTGTGTTGGATGCGAGATTGAGATTGCCCCGCTCATATTCTTCGCGAGCCTGTACGGCATACGACTCCGCCAATTTCGACGAGGCCTGCTGGTACAACGACCGCGCCTCAGAACTGGACGAGTCGATCTCGACCATTTCCTGCGCACCCTGATAGGCCAGATACCAATTGCCTCGGACAAGGTCTTTGGTCACCTGGTTGCGCAAATAATCCAGCCGCTGGCGCATCGCGCTCTTTTCATAATCAAAATCGGCCCCTACGTTCAGCTTTCCTTCTCCCGACTGCACATACACGGACGATGAGTCCAGCCGGAAATCAAAGCGTTCGGGGTCTCGAAACGAGGGCTCTGCCGTCCGGTTGTTGCCGGCCATGTCCACACCCTCGACCGATCGCAGGTTGTTCCAGAAACCGTTATGGGTCAGGCGGACATCTTCGGAACCATGTACAGTGACGGCAACCGGATGCCCCACAAACAAATTATTCACGAGGGCCACCTGACGACTCCCCTCTGATCGAACTGCATATTCTGAGTTGAAGTAAAATGTGTTGTTGCGTACCACGGGCGTCGAACCGGACTCCAGCCGCACCCCTCCCGCATTTCGAGATAGTATATTTCCCATCAGATTCCCGACCGATTGCCTGCGAAACACCATGCCCGCACCTGCATGGTCGCGAATCACCAAACGATCCACATTGCAACCGGAGGCGTCTTCCACTACGATTCCGTCCCCACCGCCACGATCGATGCGGCTGTCCGACAAGTATCCTTCTGAGCGGCGATTCAATCGCACACCGATCCTCGAGTGGTCCGTCAACCACGATTGCCGCAACCTAACGGTACTGTACGACGACGCGTCGATGCCGACACTCCCGTTTCGAATCACACAATTCTCGACAATCAACGTCCCAAAACGAAGCAGGACGGCCGGCTCTGAAGCCGAATCCTCAAACTGAATCGTCATTCCGGTGAGGCGGCACGCAGCAATATTGTATCCCTCGACGATGGGCCCGCCCGGCTCGGCCACCAGGATCGTGGCGGCAGGACCCTCCCCCTGCAAATTCACAAAACTGCGAAGGCGCAAGCGCTCGCGGTACACACCCGGACGGATCCGAATCCACGTGTCCGTGTCGACGTGGTCAATCGCCTCCTGAATGGTTCGGTACTGGCCTCGCCCGTCGGCAGACACAAACACGACACTGCGCTCACCCCGCACCCTGCGCGATTGCGCGGATACCTTCAAAAGCGGAATCAGCACACACAGGCAGAAGACCCATCGATACGGCATGAGGAAATGATACACAATGAGGCGTTGAAAGACAACGAAAGCGGGGGAAAAACAGAAAAGCCGGCTCGCAAGCCGGCTCACGGAGTGAAAATCGTTACTGGGATTCGGATCGTCCCGGATGGCGCCGACGCCGTTTCATATGCTTGCGCTCGCTGGGACTGATATAACTCGTCTTCTCCATAAATTTCTGAATGATCCGCGCCTTGCGACACTCTGTCTCAAAACGCCGAACCGCTTTTTCAAAGGGTTCATTCTTTCTGACGATTGTGACCAACATGCTCACCTCTCGTGATTAATACTGTATAACCATCAACCTGAATCTATATTCCCAACCCGTCAGCCGAAATTACATAATCGGGGGAATCGCATTCCGCGCGACGTCCGCACGCTTCGCGGAATGGATACGCAGGATGGCCTGAGGAAGTTTCGCCAGCTGACATGCCTGTAAATTCTGGCCGGGTTTTAACTTGCTATTCAGCGGGTCGCTTGCTAATTTTTTCGCGCAAGCAAAGGAGCGTCGCGTATGAGACTGTATGTGGAAGCGGGAACCGGATTCAAGAGCGGCAAGGACGTTTTTGGAAATGAGATCGTCGGATCCACAGAAAGCATCGAGGCAGTCAAGAACTGCATCGACTTCCTGAAATCACAAAAGGAAATGGAGGAACGCCGGATCGAGATCATCGAGACGCGCAACGCAGAACTTCAAATCGAGGAAATGACTCCGTCGGATCTCTTGATATCTCTCCACATCAATTTCTACCGCGAATCGGCGGGCGTCGGCTTGCGCGGTTTTTACCGCAGCACCCGCAAGCACAATAGCGAGAAGTGCAAAGGACTGGCCATCACGGTAACCAAGGCGATCCACGATCACATCGATATGTACTACCACGGCGTGTACAACGAACAGCGCGACAAACATCCCGAACTCAACGCGATCGTACACACGTCCGCGCTCGCCGCCTTGATCGAGGTCGGACTCAAAGACGATATCAAAGACAAAATGAACGACCCCGCCGTCCACCGCAACGTGGGAATCGGTTTGGCCAAAGGCATTCTCCGACACCTCCAGGCACAACATCACCCGTAAGGAGGTCGCGCCTCCATGTTCGAAGAGACGTTTCAGAATCACACCAACGAGGCCTTGCAAAAAGCTGAAACGTATTTTCAAGAGGCCTATCGGCTCCAGACCCAAGGCGACTATCCTCGCGCTCTGGAGTGGTACCAGAAATCAATTGAAGCCTTCCCTACCGCAGAGGCGCATACGTTTCGTGGTTGGGTGTACAGTGCCATGGGCGATTTGAAACGTGCGATCGCCGAATGCGAGACCGCCATCCGGGTGGATCCCTCCTTTGGCAATCCGTACAACGATATCGGGGCGTATTTGATCACCCTGAAGAAACCAGCGGAAGCGGTGCCTTGGTTGAAAAAGGCGCTCGAGGCTCCCCGCTACGATGCGCGCCATTATCCTCATTTCAATCTCGGTCGAGTCTGTGAGGCCAAGGGATCCTGGGACGAGGCTCTGGCCCATTACCATTCGGCGCTGTCCCTTCAGCCGACGTATCAAACCGCACGGGAAGCCGTTGCGCGTATTCGTTCTCTCATGCTTCGCTGCAACTGATGAGACCCCTCTTGCTCGTACTGATCGGAGTCATGCCACTTTTTGGCCAAGAGTCCATTACGTGGGTGTATCCACGGCGCAACATGCTTGTTTCCACGCTGGATTCGATCCTCGTCATCGGACGCATCCAGATGCCCGGTCGACTTTATATCGAGGATCACGAAATCCGTCTGGACATCGATGGTGGATTTGCCGGCTACATCCCTTTAGATGTCGCCAAAGCGGGCTGTGATTCTTCGCTTCTCCTCCGAGCCGTTCGGGTCGTGGGTGAGTCTCGCGATACAGTACTGCAGAAGATTTTCGTTCCCCTTCCACGGACCGAATGGACGGCGTTGAGTTTTGATCCCGCCTATGGCCTCCCGTCCCAGCGAATGATCCTTCGCGGTGGCGATCAAATTCCGCTGGCCTGCCGGACCCTGTCCGGACAGGGCGTATTTTTTTCTGTGGTGGACTCACTGGGTCGCGTTCTCCTGGGACCTGCGGCCATGATCGAGAAGGAGCCGGCAATCCCATCCGATATCGGAAACGCCGCTTTTGGCTTCGAAGTTCGACCGCGGCGGATACCGACAGCCGGGATCTATTCTTCTTCCGTCACGATTTCTTCGCAATGGCGACGCGCCCGGATCCGATATTTTATGATTCACGAACGGGACACGATCCAGTGGACCGCGCCCGGAACGATCACCGGCTCCGAACATCCCGACTATGTGCGACTGACAGGCGACGTCAACAATGCAATGGTTGCGCCGGGAAGGTCCTATTATTATTTCCTTCCGGCGGGCACACTCTGTGCGGTGTCAGGCCGAATCGGATCGACGCTGCGACTGCAGTTGTCCGAGCGACACTCGGCCTGGCTTCCCGAATCGCAGACGACACCCGCATTGACTCCATCCGTTCTTTCGAGCATTCCTGTCATCCGTGTGCGTTCGACCGGGCGCGAGACTTCCCTTCGACTCTTTGCCGCCTCTTCCCTCCCGTATCACGTTGCGCAGATCGATCCGCGGACGTTTGAATTGCGGTTGTTTGGAGGAATTGCGGATGTCGATTGGATTCGCTTTGAGAATGAAGACCGGCGCATCCGATCCGTGTCCTGGTCCCAGCCGGAAGATGACGTGTTTGCGGTTCGCGTCGTACTGAACTACGATCCGGTCTGGGGGTATCGCGTGCGGCACGACAGTCTCGGTCTGCTATGGACCCTGCGACATGCACCGCGTGAGTCCGGACTCAAAGGAGTACGCATCTGCGTCGACCCGGGTCATTCTCCCGATATCGGCGCGACCGGATCGTATGGCACACAGGAGCACGAAGCCAATCTCTGGGTCGCACGCGCACTGGCCGAAGAGCTTCGCAACGCGGGCGCCATCGTAACCATGACACGAACCGACAGCGTGCGTCAGCTGGGCCTCTACGATCGGGTTCGGATTGCAGACGAATCGGGCGCCGATCTCTTTGTGAGCATCCATCACAACGCGCCACCCGATGGCGTCAACCCGTACGGACAGAATTTCGGACCGTCCGTGATTTACTATCACATGCACAGCCGCATGTTGGCGGAAGAAATTCAAAAAGAACTCATCCACAAAACGAAATTGCCGGATTTTGGAATATTTGCCGGCAACATTGCGGTCTGTCGGAATCCGGCTCTCCATGCTGTTCTGGTGGAATGTGCTTTCCTCACGTTACCCGAGCAGGAACGGCTCGTTCGAGACGAAAAATTCCGCCGCCAAATCGCCCGCTCCATCAAGGATGGAATCAAGAACTTTGTCAGAAGGAGTGCCTACCGTGAATGAAGCGCCACGTATCATTCTCGTTGTCGACGACAGTGAGTTGAATCGCATGATGATGGAGAGCTTTATCGATCCGCTCGGACACAGGGTCGTGCACGCAGGAGATGGGAAGGAAGCGCTCGCCATCGTCAGCAAGACGAAGCCGGACCTGATCTTGCTGGACGTGATGATGCCTGAGATGGATGGATTCGAGGTGTGCCGGCGGCTCAAGTCCTCGCCGGTCACGCGCACGATCCCCGTGATTATCATTACCGCGCTTGACAAAACCGAGGACAACGTCCGCGGGATCGAGGCTGGCGCCGACGACTTTCTGACCCGTCCGTTTGACGCAGTGGTGCTGGCTGCGCGCATGAAAGCCCTGCTGCAAACCAAGAGCCTCAATGATGAAATCGGAAAACTGGAACAACTGAAGGACGACCTCACCCGGATGATTGTGCATGACCTGCGGACTCCGCTGACATCTATTCGAATGTCGCTGGAGACACTGAGCGACCGAATGAAGTCAGACGACGCCCAGTGCTCGGAGTTGTTGCAGTTTGCGTTCGCCGACGTGGAACAAGCGCTCCTGCTGATCAACAATCTCTTGGACCTCGGAAAATTGGAAGCCCATAAGATGGAACTCCATCGCGAGGACACCAACCTGGTCGAATTGCTCCAGGAAACAGTCACACGACTGCGCCCACTGGCCATGCATCACGGACTTACCGTGGAAGTCGCTGCGTCGGCGACAGAAGTTTTTGCCGAGGTCGACCGCATTCTGATGAGCCGGGTTGTTTCTAATCTCCTGAGCAATGCCATCAAATTTGCGGAGAAAGGTACCGCCATTCGACTGGACTCGGCGGAACTGTCCGACGGGCATGTGGAAGTAGTTGTGTCCAATCAGGGCACGGATATCGCACCCGAGGACCGGCAGACGATATTTGAGAAATTCGGCCAGGCCGGCGCGACCAAGTCTCAGCATAATTTGGGTACCGGACTGGGTCTGACTTTTTGTCGACTCGTGGTCGAAGCCCATCGTGGCACGATCGAAGCAGCTTCACCGGGTCGTCACTACTCCCATGGCGCTTCCTTCATTGTTCGGCTTCCGGCGCGTACGTGAGAACCACTCTGCCGCGCTGCCGCATTCTCCGTACACGAGAACATGTGGGCAAATTGTATCAATCCGGCCGGCGTTTCTCGCGGCCCTGGTTTGCCGTAATCGCCCTGCCTAACGGGTCGTCGGAATTCCACTTTGCCGTGATTTGCAGCAGGAAAATCGGCAGCGCGGTCGTACGCAACCTGTGGAAACGACGAATCCGAGAGATCGTGCGAAGCGAACCCTCCGTGTGGTCGGGCCTGGACTTCCTTGTGATCTTGCGCCCGTCGATCGGAAAGGAGTCCTGCCAAACGATCCGCCATGCGCTTATCGAGACAGGAAGACAGGTTCATCCATGAGCGGCACTCTCTACATCGTGGCGACGCCGATCGGAAATCTGGAAGACATCACCTACCGGGCCGTGCGCGTTTTGAAAGAAGTCGATCTGATCGCCTGTGAGGACACCCGTCAGACTCGTATCCTCACAAACCACTTCCAGATTGATCGGCCCATGGTCTCGTACTTTGAACACAACGAAGCACAGCGAGTCCCGCAGATTCTGGCGCGCCTTCGGGAAGGCCAAGCCATCGCGCTGGTCTGCGACGCGGGAACACCCGGCATTTCCGACCCGGCCTTTCGCCTCGTCCGCGCGGCCCGACAAGAGAGCATCGCTGTCGTGCCGATTCCCGGTCCTTGCGCTGCGATTGCCGCGCTGTCAGCGGGAGGCTTGCCCACAGACCGATTCGCCTTCGAGGGGTTTCTCCCGCTCAAGAAGGGGCGACAAACCCGGTGGAAGGAACTGCAGCAGGAATCTCGCACCATTGTCCTATACGAGTCCACGCACCGAATACTCAAAACGCTGAAGGAAATCCACGAATGGCTTGGAGATCGTCCCATCGTTGTCGCGCGGGAAATGACCAAGAAATTTGAAGAATTCTACCGCGGCCAAACCCGCGACGCGATTGGATACTTTTCGGGCCACTCCGTTCGCGGGGAATTTGTCATTGTCATCAGTGGTGCCGACTACACGGAATGAAGTTTGACATTCCCTCGGGGATTTTGTAGCATAGCCATCACCAACAGGAGTTCCATGGAAAATGTCATCTTCTTTCCGGTTTTGATTTTTGCCGTCGTCGTTCATGAGTATGCGCACGGCATCGTCGCGCGGTGGTGCGGGGATGACACGGCCGATCGGGAAGGTCGGATTACGCTCAATCCGGTGAAGCATTTTGATTTGTGGGGAACGCTGATCGTGCCGCTCATCCTCTTTATCACCAACGCCGGAATCATGTTTGGTTGGGCCAAACCGGTGCCGGTCAACCCCAATAACTTCCGCAGATTCAAGCGCGATGACATCCTGGTCAGCATGGCCGGACCTGCGTCGAACTTCCTGGTCACTTTTCTGTCGGCCATTTTCATCATCCTGTTGTTTTGGTTGGCTCAAGTTATTCCGGCTTTGCAAAGCGAAGTCGGCGTCTACATCGAAAAGTTCTTCTGGACAAGCATTGCGATTAACGTGTGGCTCGCCGTATTCAATCTCCTTCCCGTCCCTCCCCTCGACGGATCCCACGTGGTGGCCAATCTGCTTCCGGACCACCTTGGCGACCAATACCGCAGCCTGGGTTTTATGGGCATGTTCCTGCTTGTGGCCCTGATGACCACGGGGGCCGTGGGCCGCGTGACAGATCCCGTGAACGCCCAGATTCATGAATGGGTGGACGCTTTTATCCGCACCTTTGTGGGGTAATGACGACCCTCACCTGGGAAGTGGTCACCATCCATCTTCGCCATCCCTTCATCCTTAGCGATTCCGAGATCACGTACCGCCGCACCGTGATCCTCTCCCTGGAGTCCGACGGCGTCAAAGGCCTCGGAGAGTCTGCGCCGTCATCGTATTTTGGAGAAACCGTGGAGTCCGTCGCGGGTGTGCTCTCCCGCGCGCGCCGGTCCGTCGAAGCGTGCGGGAATCTGTCGGATTTAGAAACTTATCTGACCTCCGAATTTCCTTCCCATCCGAGTGCGCGCTCCGGTTTGATCATGGCGTATCTGGACCTCGAAAGCAAGAGGCGGCAATTGCCGCTCCGGACATTTCTCAACCTTCCCGAACCGCACGCCACCACGAGTTTCACGATCGGCATCGATAAGCCGGAAATAGTAAAGAAAAAAATTGGCGAAGCCGCGGATTTCCCCATTCTGAAGATCAAACTCGGACGAGGCGACGAGGATTACGAAATCCTGCGCACGGTTCGGCAGTCTACTTCCAAGACCCTGCGGGTCGACGTCAACGAAGGCTGGTCGTTCGAGGAAGCCCAAAGGAAGATCGAATGGCTCTCCCCGCAGAACGTGGAACTCATCGAACAACCGCTCGACAAGATGGACATCGACGGACATGGTCGACTGCCGCGGTCGCTGCCGATCTTTGGGGACGAGAGTATTTGTTCCTTCGACGATCTGCGGACGCGCGGGAGGGCGTTTGACGGGATCAATGTCAAACTGGACAAATGCGGCGGGCTTCTGGAAGCCGTGCGGATGGCGCGGGAAGCCCGCTCGATGGGGCTTCGTACGATGCTCGGCTGCATGGTGCAGACCTCGGTCGGAATCTCGGCGGCGGCACACCTGTCAGGGCTTTTTGATTATGTCGACTTGGACGGTCACCTCCTGATCCGGGATGACCCGTACACTGGCCTGCCCATCCAAAACGGCCGGTACTGCCTGACTTCGATTCCCGGTCTTGGTATTCACCCGACAAAAGTGTAGATTTCATCATGCTCTTCAAGACTCCAGAGTCCCGTCGGTTTGACTACCAGCCGCTGTATTACAAACCCGAGTCGGATCCGGAGGTGCGCCTTCGAAAGCGAATCCGTTTTCCCCGTTCGGTGCGCCCGCGCAATCCTTTTTCGAAAATCGTCATCATGCTGATCGTCTTGCTGGCGGCTATTCTCTACGGCCTGAAATATCTTGCGCTCGACAGGTAACTTTTTTACTTTCTTCCGCATTCAAAAGACTGCCTTCCCCGGAGGATATCATAAATGATTCAGATTGGTGAGATTCTAAAAGAAGTTCCTTTCTTCAGGTCGCTCGGTCGCGACAGCATCGATTTCATAACGGAAAGACTCAAGTTCAAGCAGTTCAAGGCGGAGAGTATGATTTGCAAAGTGGGTGATCCGGGCGACAAAATGTGGATCATCCTGAGCGGCAAGGTGGCCGTTCTCGCCGCCAACGGTGAGACGCTGGCCGAAATTGGCAGTGGCAATTATTTCGGCGAGATGGCGCTCCTGACCGGTGAGCCTCGATCGGCTACGGTCAAGGCCGGTGACGACACAGAGACCTTCGTTCTCGAAAAAGACGATTTTGACGTGATCCTCGAGAAATACCCGTCCATTTCGATTGCGATGAGCAAGATCATGAGCCAGCGGCTACGCGAGACCAACGCCGTAGTTTCCGAAAAGGCCAAGCAAATGAAGTCCACTGGTCAACCGGCCGGCCCCTCCGGAACGCTCAAGGAAAAACACATCACAGAGGTCATCGCGTTCTGCGAATCCAACTCTCTCACCGGCACCTTGGAAGTGTCCAGTGGGAGTGAAAAAGCTGTCGTTGAGTTTGACAAGGGCGTCCTCCAGCAGATCAAACTCGGCTCGTACAACGACGACGAGGCGCTGGATGCGATGATGGGATGGGAAGACGGCACCTTTATGATCAAGCCAAAGATCATGGAACTGGCAACTGCCGCCGCCAAAACGCAGACGGCCGCCAAGACGGGCAGCATCCTGGTGATCAATCACAGCATGGTCGTTCGCAAGATCATCGAAAAAAACCTCGGCGGACTCGGACACAAGGTCAATTCCGCTGGGGAAATTACAGAGGGCATTGCGTTGATGAAGTCCTCAAAACCGGACGTCGTGATTTCCGATTTCAAGTATGAAGAGGTATCCGGATACGATTTCTGTTTGCAAGTTCGCGAAACCGAGGGAGACATCCCTTTCATCTTCATCACAGACGCCAGCGTCGAAGCAGGTATTGTCAACAAGCTCAAGTCAATCTCCAACTCCGCGACCGTCGACTCACAGGATGTCTCCAAGCTGGCGGATACGGTTGTCAAGATGATCTCCTGAACTCACCCAAACGGAGAGAATTTGTCAAGGCCGTCTCGTACGGCCTTTTCTCTTTTCCATGGATCGCCCGCCGAGTCTATTGACCGGACACCGCCAGTTGCAACCTTTCCTGACGACAACTGTCTATGAGTGATTGAATTTGAAATCAGAAAGGATGTCCATGGGAATGAAGAAGCGAGGGACTGTATTTCTTCTTGTGTGTTTGTGCATCACGGTTTTCCTCTACTTCCAGTTCTCTCACCAGCCGGTCAAAATGGACAGCGCGATTTACGAGGTACAGACAATTATCTCGAAGCACACACACGGTGTCTGGATGGTCCGATTCAGCCCGGACGGACGGCAGATCGCCAGTGGGAGTGCAGACAGTACGGTCAAAACCTTCGACACGAACGGGGATCTGGTTCATGATTTGAAGATTCCATCCGGCGTGACCGCGCTTGATTTCAGTCCAGATGGACGATACCTGGTCACGGCCGGCTATGACGCTGTGCTTCGATTATGGGAATTGGACAGCGAACGTCTGGCAGGAACATTTGCCGGCCATTCCGGAACTGTATGGTCCGTTGCGTTTAGCCCGGACGGGAAGACCCTCGCGAGCGCAGGCGAAGATCGCACCATCAGGTTGTGGGACCATTCAACGGGCAGCCTGAAAACAACGATGCAAGGACACTTGCTAAATATCTGGTCGATCAAATTCTCCCCGGACGGCAAGCGCATTGCGAGCGGCAGTTTCGACAATACAGTCATGCTCTGGAATGTGCATGACGGCACACACATTCTGACAATGGAAGGCCACACGGAAGCCGTGGTGGACATCTCATTCAGTCCGGATGGAAACTACCTTGCCAGCGGGAGCGACGATGCAACGATCCGTCTTTGGGAATCTCACTCCGGGCGGCTAGAACGAATCCTCCAGGGAGGCGCGGAGCATGTCCAGGCGCTGGCATTCAGCCCGGATGGCGGCTGGCTGCTCAGCGGCGGAAAAGACAAGACCACGTTCGGCGAATTCCTTCAGAATATTTTTGGAGATTCCCATGCCGACAAAGGCGTCAGTATGCGGCTTTGGGATGTGGCCCGGGGCGAACTCCTGCAGACGTTCTGCGAACATGCCAACGATGTCAACGACGTCGCCTTTAGTCCGGATGGGATGCGCATCGCAAGCGCCAGCGAAGATAAAACGATTCGGCTCTGGAACCGTAAGTAGGCCTATCTCAGACAGAACTTGTATCCCATCAGTCGATACGCCAGTTTGGCCAGCGCGTAATCGACGGCGTGCAGATTTTTCACAGGCGCCAGCTCCACGATATCAAATCCCACGACCTCCCGTTCTCCAAACACCTTTCGCATCAACCGCAGTGTGTCCTGCCACGTAAGACCGCCCGGCTCCGGAGTTCCCGTCGCAGGAATCACCGTGGGATCCAGGCCATCGCAATCGATTGTGATGTACACCCTGCCGTTGATTCGCGATAACACCTCGTCGATCCAATTGCGGTCGGATGTCAGATCCTTCGCATAGAACGTAGCGATCCTGTTGTCCACGATCAGCTGTCGCTCTTCGATGCATTGCGCACGGATGCCGACCTGCACGATGTCCTTGTGAAAGTCGAAGATTCGCTTCATCACGCACGCGTGACTCAGCGGGCTACCCTGGTACGTCTCACGGAGATCGGAATGGGCATCGATCTGGAGCACGGTGAAGTCATTTCCATACTGGTCATGAAAGGCCTCGACGATCGGTCCGCTAACGGTGTGTTCGCCGCCCAGACAGACCGGGAACTTCCCATCGTGCAACAGTTCCGCCACCGACTTCCGAATCAACGACATCGCCCGCTCTCCTTTGGCTTTGCCGAAGGCAACCGGCTTCAACGTCGCGATTCCAAAATCGACGAGGGACTCACGGTCGAGCTCTTCGTCGTAATACTCCACCATCTGAGAGGCTTTTACGATGGCCGCGGGGCCGTTTCTTGTCCCGTGACCGTAGCTCGTCGTAGCCTCATAAGGAATAGGCAATACAGCGACTTTCGAACTCTCATACGTCGAGTACTTCTTTTCAATTCCGAGAAAATTGGACACAAGAACCTCCTGAAACACTTACCGAATAAGGAATGATTCAAAATAGGGAAAAATGCCGATTTCCGTGCCCGACTCCCGCACATGCAAGCGCAGCGAAACAGCGTCTTCCGTGACGGGAATGGCCAACTCCAGCACCTCGTGAAAGACTGCACGCTCGCACGGCCCTCGCAGAACCTCCACTCGATTGGCTCCGATTTGCAGACATACCGCGTCCATCCCCTGCACCCGTATCTCCACCTCCACATCCTTGCCGTGTGCAAACCACTGGATGGGCTCCGGTTTGAAGTCCACGCGGACCAAGAGCCGTCCGTCGCGTACAAGTCCGAACATTTCCTGAATCCATGCGTTGTGATGATGCATCGCCCCTTGATCTGCGTCCGGTCGATAGCAAATCGTGCCCATCCATTCGGTAGCCGGGAGGATCCGCCCATCGACTGTCGGCAAGGGCACGTCGAACGACACCTTCGGTCGATCTCCCGCTCGCTCGCGGAGGATCGGTTCATGCAGCCTTTCCGGCGGAGGACAACTGCACAGTTCGTATACCCGTCGAAGATGTTGGCGAAAGAGGTTGTCAAATTCGTGCTTCTGATCCGCCGCGTGATCGTCGCCAAACCACCAAAACCAGTCACTGCCTTCCGCAATATACAGTTCCTCCCACGCGGTTCGCGGAGCGCGAGATTGAGCGACAAGAAAATCTCTGGTTTGACACAGAGCTTCCCATCCCTGTTTCTTTTCCGGATGCCCCCCGTACCAAGTATCAAAGTTATGGTGAATCCACGACCCGGCATGCAACCGCGTAATCACAGGCAAGTCCTGTTCGTCTACCTGTCCCAGATATTCGGACACGGTGCAGGTCCGAATGGTCGAACTCGAGGACAGCGTCTCGTACAGCAAACGCAGGAACGGGCGGCCATTGTCTTCATAGTACTCCCAGCAGTTCTCGCCATCCAGTATCACACTGACAATGCAGGCGGATGGAGATTCCCCTCGAACAAGAAGGTCGTCTCGAATCCCCTCGACACGGGAAATGAAATCGTGGACCGCCTCCTCTGAATTGCATTGGGAATAGCGAAAACCAATCGCATCCGACAGACCCCGATCCCTGAAGAGCAAAAGCACGTTGCCGTGGGCTGTTTGAACCACGTGCGGCAGGTGCCGCGACGATGAAGTTTTTTCTGAGTGCTCCCAGATCGCTTCATCCGTGGCCGTCCAGCGGATTCCGCACTTCGCCATCAGTTCAACGGATGCCGCACTCACCGCGCCCTCCGAAGGCCACATTCCCAATGCGGTTCGACCCGTGTATTTTTCAAAAACCTCCATCCCCCTCCGTATCTGCCTCTCCGCATCCGCCCTGGCCTCCCATCGGACCTCCGCATTTCCGCCCACGGACAAATCACACAGCAGAGGAAGAATGGGATGGTACATGGGCGACGTCGACAATTCGATTTGACCCTGCTCGGCCATTTCGGAGTACAAGGGAATCACCTGGGACAACAAATCCCGATGCAGATCCAGTAGGATGGATTTATCCTCTTCCTGGAAATTTCTTTCCTGCATGAGCAAGGCTTGGGCAACGGACATCCCACGTCCATGTGAGCCGATCCAGGCCAACTGGAACCACATTTGCAGGTCACGCCAATCCTCGATGGACCAGTCGTGGTGATCCCGTTTACTCCATAATTCGAAATAGCGACGATTGGGCTCGATCATCTGTTTGCGAGCGGACATGAAGAAATATTCCTTCAAATACTTCTTATCCTCGTCCGTCAACCTGTCGGCCGGTTTCATCGTGAGCACCATCGACCGGTCCGCGGCGCCATTCAAAACGTAATCGTCTATCTGAAACAGAAGGGATGGAGTCAAATTGAAAGTCTGTCGTAAAGTGGGAAATTCTCTCAGGAGAACGGGAAGATCGAAGTAGTCTTTCACTGCATGCATCCGCACCCAGGGAAGCGAGTACATGCCGGTCGCCGGTATTTTGTAATACGGCTGGTGTTGGTGCCAGATAAACGCGAGATTGATCTTATCCATACATCAAAAAAAATGGATTATCCAAACGGATAATCCATTTTCCGAATCAGTGGAAGGACTTTTTTACACGCCCAATTCGTCAATAGCCAACTTCGCTTCTCTCGCCGTTGTGGACTCCGGATATTCCGCGACGACTTTGTCGTACCATTCCTTTGCCTGCTCTGTGTTTCCGAGCATTTTGTAACAGCGGGCCGCGCTCATCATGTATTCGGCGCGGAGATAATAATCGGGATACTTCGCGATGGCGCTGATGTATGCGCCCGCGGCTTCGTCATACTTGCTTTGTGCCTCCAGGCAGGCGGCCCGGCCACCCATCGCCGCCGCGGTCAGCAATTCGCTGTCAGCGTAGTCATCGACATACAGTTCGTATTGTTCCAAGGCAAAATCATACTGGTCCGTCTGATAGTAAGAGTTGGCGAGATAGTAGGTGGCCAGCCCTCCGCCGCTCGTAC
>CAZRTJ010000001.1:0-300242 GCA_964602985.1 uncultured Bacteroidota bacterium | reverse complement strand
GTAGGGAACTTCCATCCCCAAGTGAGAGCGCCCTGCCGGGCGCACCAAAAGAAAAGCGGCGATTTCTCGCCGCTTTTTTCATTTTCCGAAAAATTCCTTATTTCACCTGCGCCGCAAATCGCGAGGCCTCCTGAAAATACGGCATGGCTGCCTTGAGGCTTGAGTCTTGAAACACGCGAACGTTGGCGGCCTCATTGTTCCCCCAAATATAGCGGGCTATTTCTGCTTTGAGACTGTTCAGGATGTCCGCGCCGTCCGTGGCCAACGAGGCTTCGTCCCGGGCGATGCCTTTGGATTCACCCAATCCGGCAATTTCGTTCAGCCATTCTTTCGGAGCTTGCCACTCTTTCAAGAAAGTCCGAAAACTTGATTTGTACTGTTCGCGCCATTTGGGACCGGAAGCTTCCAGCGTCTTGTTTGCATATTCCCTAAGGACTCCGCGACTGAGCAATCGCGAATAATAAGGCGTGATCGTGTCATTGGCCAAGAGATGATCTGGGATAATGCCACCTCCGCCGAAAACTACCCGTTTTTGACTCGTATAGAAGAGGTTTGAAGAATCCGTCTTGAGACTCTCAATGCTGCGAATTTCCGCATAATAATCATCGAGCGATTTTCCGTCATAGGGCCGCTGGATCAGGCGACCGCTGGGGGTGTAATAGCGGCCGGTCGTAACTCGCAGCGCGCTTCCGTCATTAAGGTCAAACTGAGACTGCACGAGACCCTTGCCGAACGTCCGTTCGCCCAGGACCAGCCCACGATCCAAATCCTGAACGGCCCCCGCCACAATCTCGGATGCGGATGCGCTGTGACGATTCACCATCACGATCAACGGCATGTCGCGAAACCTGCTCTTGTTTGTGGAGAAGTAATCTCGCGTCGAACCGGGCACGCGCCCTTTGGTGAAAACGATCTTCTTGCCGCCGGGAAGGAATTTGTCGACAATCTCATGCGCTTGCTCCAGATAGCCGCCGCCGTTGTATCTCAAGTCCAGGATCAATTGTTTCATCCCTTGCGCCTGCAATTCCTCAATCGCCTGCTCGACTTCCGAGGAAGTCGTTTCCGCAAAGCGAACGAAGTGAATGTATCCGGTCTGATCGTCAAGCATGAATTTGCCGTCCACAGAATACACCGGAATCTTGTCGCGTGTAATATCGAATTCCAGCAACTCCTCCAATCCCGAGCGTTGAACGGAAATGTGAACCAGCGTGCCTCGCGGACCCTTGAGTCGCTTGGGAACTTCCTCGGTCGTGATTCCCTTTGTTGGTTCGCCGTTGATCTTGACGATTTTGTCGCCGGCCAGCAGACCGATTCGATCAGACGGGGATCCCGGAATCGGGGTGACGACCATCAAGACGCCGTCAACCACTTCAAATTGAATTCCGATTCCCTCGTAGTTGCCTTGAAATTCCTCGCGCACCTGCCGCGCTTCCTTTGGGGGAATGTAGACCGAGTGCGGGTCCAATCCCTTGAGCGCGCCGATGATCGCATCGTCGACGAGCTTGTCACCGTCCACGTCCTCCACGTACGTATTCTGAATGAGGTCCAGAACCCGCTGCAGTTTGATGATATTCTTGTACGCATTTTGCGCCGTGTCTGTAAATCCCAACGCCACCAGGACTCCCACCAACATCAGCGGGAGAATGTATCGGGGCTTCATGCAAGACCTCCTTGAGTTTTCATTGGTTGCACCGTCATTTGTATTTCAACGTTCCAGGGATCGCCGGGTTTCAATTCCCATACGGGCAGTACACAGGACCCCTGATACACGCGTTCAAAGCCGTCTTCAGATAGTGAAATACTCTCGACCGGATACCTCCACAGGACGGCAGGCCGCGAGAACCGAATGCTCAACATCACATTTTGCCAGTGGTCCATCAAGGCCACATTTGTGGAATTCCGCGTCTCGCCCATGCTCTCCAAATGCGGGCATTCGGGTTTTGCACCGTCGATCTGATAGTACCGATCGTCCGCGTGTCCGGCCAGCAATGTCAGGTTGAATTCAACGCCCACCTTGCGCATCTGTTTTCCTTGGTTGAGCGCGGAGAGATGGAGAACGAGATTCCCGTCGGCGTGCACGATGAACTCTTTTTTCAGCGTTATGTCGCGTCCGGTCGCGTCGCAGGTGATCGTCGCCTGATGCGGGGCGGCGATGTGCGTGGTGCGAATGCGAGTCTGACGTTCGAAATGTTCTTTCCCCTGATACACCTTCTCGAGTGTGGCTACACCGCTCATGACGCGAACAACAAACGACTTCCGGACATCGGCATCGTAGTACAGCTTTTGTTCCAGACCGGGTTCCTTCACGCGCACAGCCTCATGGATGGAGTCGATCTCGTCCTCTCCCCGATCTGGTTTGGTCTCCTCTGCCGACGCGCCCCGCACCAGCAGGCGATGGGATCCCTCGCGTCGTCGGGTCATCACATCCGTGATCGTCATGGGAATTTCTTTGTAGTCCAACTGCACCACGTCCCCTGTATGGTCAAAGTAGGCATTGACGTTCGCGCTTTCAACGAGGATCTCCGGGAAGCCGTCGCAATCGTAGTCTGCTTCCTCCAGCCGCAACCATCGCCGATCGTCGCCCCATTCGAGCACATCCATTTGTTGTTCCGCACTCAGGAGCGACCGGTTGATAGCAAAACGGATATTGTTCAGGTAAATTCCACCAAAGACGCCATGCCAGTATGGACAATTGCACTGCCCCGCCCAGATCCGCTCGCGCGATTCGTTTAGCAAGCTCCGCGCAGCGCCTTCCCATTCTCGTTGGGCGAGACGATCCCATCGCTCACTGAGGCGAATCATCTTCTTGTGCATCCTGTTGGCTTCGGCGTATTTCGCAAAGAAGTTCCTCCACACGCCACCCTTGACGAAGGCGCGGTCGTCTTCGTCCCACTCTTCCTCTTCCGTTCTCTTCTGTATTTCTTCAAATCGGAGGTATGCCTCGGTCGGCAGCGCCCAGTGATTCATCTCGCTGTAGCTAGCCGTAGGCAGGTAGATGAGACCCTTTGGCGGCATCGCGGAGGCTTCGGCAAGAGTCACGGTCTCAATCTCGTCGTCATGTTTTTTCAACAACTCAAGAAATCCATTCAGCCATCCCTCCTCGAATACATGTTCGTACGTTTTCGGCCAGATGCCGAATTTTTCTCCGTCATCTCCAAAAACGGCCAGCGGATGTTCCTCCTGGTCCCCCAGTCTGCGCAGGAAATCAATCGTTTTTTGCGGTTTTTGAAAAGGAATCAGATAACGGAGTTCCTTCCGAATCGGAAAGAGCACGATGCGTCGGCCCTGATCTTCCGTTGTGTACGGACCCCATAACTCCTCTCCTCGCACTCCGGCATATCGGAAGTGAATGTCGTCCAGCAGCGTGTACTGAATTCCCGCGTCAAACAGATTCTTTGCAAAACAGGGTTCCCACACTCGCTCGGCCAGCCACGCGCCGCCGGGCGCCGCGCCGAAACGGTCCTGCACATAAGCAGACAACTTGCGAAATTGCCCAAGCCGGTCGCGCTCGGGAATCATGCTCAGAATCGGCTCATAGAATCCGCCTCCGAGCATCTCCACCTGTCCGTTTTTCACCATCTCCTGCAGATCGTCGATGATCTCCGGGTACGTCCGCTCCAGCCATTCGAAGAGAATTCCCGAGTAGTGGAGGGAAATCTTAATGGTCGGGAATTGACCCATGACATCCAGGAACGGCCGATAGGCTTTGTGATACGCCTCCTCAAAGACAAAGTCAAAATTTCCGAGTGGCTGGTGATTATGGATGGCGAGCGCCAGAGAGACCTTGCCCATGCGCTACTCCACGATGGCTGAAATAAAATCATGCGCGCGAAAGGGTTCGAGATCCTCAGGCGCTTCGCCCACGCCGATAAATACAACAGGCAGATTCAACTCGCTCTGTATGGCCAGGACCACTCCGCCTTTGGCGGTACCGTCCAGCTTCGTCAGGATCAAGCCCGTCAGTCCGACGCTTTGGGTGAATTCGCGTGCCTGCTGGATGGCATTCTGCCCGGTGCCCGCATCCAGTACCAGCCAGGTTGCGTGCGGTGCGTCCGGAATTTGTTTCTGGATGACTCGTTTCATCTTTTTCAACTCTTCCATGAGGTGACTCTTGGTATGGAGTCTCCCCGCGGTGTCGACCAATACGACGTCGTGACGCTTGCTCTTGGCCGACTCCAACGCATCAAACACAACCGACGATGGATCGGCGCCCTCGCCCTGGCGCACCAGGTCCACACCCGCCCGACGCGCCCAAATCTCGAGTTGATCCGATGCAGCCGCACGAAAGGTATCCGCCGCGACCAACAAAATCTTCTTGTCCATCGAAGCCATCCGATGGGCCAATTTTCCAATCGTCGTCGTCTTGCCGACTCCATTGACCCCGACCACGAAAACAACAAACGGCGTGTGTCGCTGCAACTCCTCCCCCAGATCGCACGTCCGCACGGATAGGACACGTCGCTCGATCTCCTCTTCCAGAAGATGATGGATCATCGCCGTTTCCTTGATTTTGTCTTTCTTGATGCGACGATCCAGATGCTGGACAATTTCCTGGGATAATTTGACTCCCAAATCCGCCGTGACCAGAATCTCCTCCACACGCTCCAGAGTTTCCTTTGTCCACTGCGTCGTTCCGCCAAGCATTTCGTGCAGACGGCCAAACACCTGCTGGCGGGTTTTGGTCAGTCGATCTCTCAGTTTATCCAGCAGGGACACGATTCCGCCTCCATAAGGTAAAGCCCGCCACCCCGATCAGTATGCCGCAGACATCGGCAACGACATCAAGAAACTCACAAGAGCGATTCCTGACGAACAACTGGTGAACTTCATCCGACACGGCGTACAGCGTACACACCAGGATCGTGCCCGTGATCGCGCGGGAGGCGCTGAAGGTTTGGATACAGGCCCGATACACAAGGACAGCCAGAACGCCAAAAATAACGACATGAATGAGTTTGTCGGGCGACCACGTCCACGGACTGGGGATTTGGTCTCCCGGGATCGAGGATGACACAAAGATCAGCGCTGCCCAGAGCGATGCCTGCAACCAGGGACGGGACCACATCAATAGGCCTGACCCAGCGTGATTTGAAACGCCAGACGACTGATGTCCTTGGCCTGCGCAGACGTCAACGGGACGACGAGTCCGTTTTCGTCGATCGCTTTCAAGTTTTTGGGATCGATGAGCTTGTAGCCAAAGTCCACCCGCAACGGCCCGATCAATGTACGCACCCGAAGACCCACACCGACCGCTCCGAGCACCCGCGAAGGCAGGGTGTTCCCGCCGGCGTCTTTGGCGTTCGTAAAATTATCATTCGTCCAGACATTTCCTGCGTCGTAAAATACCGCGAGGTCCATTCCGCCGATCGCCTCCGTGGGATCGCGCGAGATAAAAAGATTGTACCGAAATTCCGCGCCGGTCTCCAGAATGCTGTTTCCCCCAAAGTACGCAAGCCGGCCGTCCACGATGTGCAGGATTCCCAACTCGCGGATACCCCATCCCCGGATGCTATTGGGTCCCCCGGCGTAGAACTGCTCGCTGGCGGGTACTTGCGTCAATTGCCCGTCCACGTAGTACGGGATCGCGGCGGCCACATGTACGCGTGTCGCCAGGGATAGACGGGAAGACAATCCAATGTATCGCCGAACATCCACGTTCCACTTGAAATATTTCAAATCCGAGGGCAATGTAAAACCGGCCGCGTCGCCATTGAGGTATATCAGAAAGCCGGACGTCGGATTAAAAAAATCATTACTGGAATTGTAGGCAAAACCCAGTTTCTGGTCCGTCGTGAAGAACACGTTATTCGGCGCACCGACGATCAATTCTGTCGCCCGGCTGAACGACAGCGGAGTGAGGTTCATGGACAACCGCGAG
Source organism: uncultured Bacteroidota bacterium (assembly GCA_964602985.1). Lineage (GTDB taxonomy): Bacteria > CLD3 > CLD3 > SB21 > SB21 > CAYZJB01. The sequence continues at coordinate 294,364 of CAZRTJ010000001.1, read as the reverse complement.
GTGATCTGACGCAGAAACGTCGGCGAAACGTCTAGTTTGCGCAGGTCAAATGCCTTCGTGCTATTGCGCTCAAAAGATACGGTCGTCACCAGATCGTTGTTCACATCGCTTGTAAATGGCAGACGAAAGGAGGGCTGTCGGAACGTGACTTTCGCGATCATGTAATTGGTGAAGAAGAAATCGGTTTTTTCAAACCCTTTGCTGATTTCACCCGAAATTTGCAGTTTGCGCGCCCCGCCGAGGAAGTTCTTACTCTGCCACGTGACCAACAATCGCGTAAAGGGCAATACCGCATTGTTGTCCTCCGGAAGATCGACGAAGTCCGTCGTAAAACCCACGCCCGGCTTGATCGACCGTTCTTTCTTTTCCGAAACCGTGAGCGCGATGTTCATCGTATCGACCGGCACGCCGTAACTCCGATAATCCGCCTTCTTCAAGTGGAGGCGATTATCCGATCTGGCGAGCAAGGAATCGATGATGAATTTCGGCAACACGCGGGTGGAATCGATCGTTCCCTTGACTCGATTGGCGGATGGTTTGACGGTTCGGAAAACGCCCAAGCCGTTGATCTGGCCTACGCTCAAAGACAGGTCGTCCGGATTGTAGGGTCGTCCCTTCTTGTATCGGACTTTTTTCAAAATCACATCGTCCTCGACGATCCTGGCAGTCGTGTCGCTGCCGCTTTTCTTGTAATAGTTGCCCCGAATCTCTGTATTGCCGAACACCGTAAATCGCCCCGGAGTAATCATGTACTGGACAGCGGCTTGTCGCGACGCCCATCCGGTCGTGTCGATTTTTTCCTGAATTTCGGCGGCCGGATATCCGCGCTGGCTGAAATGCCGAGCCAGCACCGTCTTCGTGTACTCGACCTGGTCTCGCGCCAGAGGATCCCCTTTCCGCAAGGGAAGGAGTTTCTGTAATTCGTCGGACGTCAATTCCCGTTTCGAATCGACAATGGGAATGGGAGAGATCACGGTGATTTCCGGGTCCTTCGTCAACCGAACCGGATGTCCCTCACGAATAGCGATTCGAATGGTTACCACTTTCGAGTCGTAATCCACTCGAGCGCGATACCATGCGATTTTTGTTTGATAGTATCCTTTCGCTTCATACATCTGGCGGATGCGATGCATGTCCGCATCCAATATTTCGTGATCGAAGAAGTAGCGATCGGAACCAAATCCAGGGTCATAAAAGGTCAAGGTTCCCAGTCGGACGATGAAATTCCCGATCCCGTAAAGAACCTTGGAAAAACCGGAAATGTCGCGTTCCTCTTGTTCTCCGACCTCCAGCGACAAATTCAGCGTCAGCTCGTCATACACATCCAGACCCGTCTCGTCACCGGAGGCTTTCACGCCGGTGAATTCATACTTGCGATCTTTGACAAAAAAGCTGTCCGTCAACGTCGGCAGAGAATCCATGAAGACGCCGATGGAATCGACGAACGTCCGATGCCCGCGCAGAGGCTCTTGAGACGCCGCAGGAACGGCGATGGCTAAACAAATCGCAAAAAGGAATCGTGCATTCATCGAGACGGATCGGGGGGTTCTTTTTTAAGTTGTCGGGTTTCCAAGCCCTTCAGGAGCTTCTCATCCACTTCGATTTCATCGACGATTCCGATGACAGCGGCTTCGATGGACAATTCATTCGGCAGGTCCGTCAGAGCGCGTCGGGCGGCGTGACCATAGGATACAATCACGAGTTCGCCGATGCCGGCGCCGAGCGTATCGGCGACGACCACGACATTTGTATTGGGCGCCTTATCGATATTCACGGGATGGACCATCAGAAACCGCAAGGATTTCACGTTGTCGACCTTCTTCGTCGCCCACACCGTACCTACCACGCGTCCGATGAACATCAAAATCCTCCCGCCCAATAAACAATCGCTCCGCCGGCCAGCGACGACAACACGTTGACGGCGTCGTTGTTGACGCCGGGCCAACCTCGAAAGACGCGCGTCGGGAGTCCGCAGTGTTCGACCCGCTCGACCTGTCGGGCGCAGGTGGAACACACGTACTGAATCTGAATCGTCGCACCCAACAGGCTATCGATCATGGAGCCGCCCAGCCCGGCGAGCGATATCCACACAAATGTCTCTGTCGAAATTTCCGGCCTCAAGGCCACTCCCGTCGTGGCCACCAGCAAACTGCCAACCCACGCCGCCAACGTACCGGGCACAGAAATGGCCCCGGAGGTTCCGTTGTCGACCCGGCGCATCGTGGTGATCAATCGCGGACGACCGGCAAAGATCGTCCCGATCTCCGTCGCCCACGTATCGGCATTCACTGCCGCCAGCACGGCCAGATAGACGACATACCAGTCGCGCACGCCCGATAGAATTCCAACCAGCAAAATCGCGGTCGCCACGCCACCATTGGCGAGGACCTGGCCGATATCCCGGCGGCTGGATTTTTCATACACGGACTCTGCGCGCTGTTTGGTCCGTCGTTTCAAAGAACTGAGTGAACTCGACGTCACGAAAAACACCAGGATGGGCAAGGCCCAAGCCCACCCGCCCAGACCGAAGATCACGGTCCCCATGAGAAACGATACCGCAGCGCCGCCTCCATTCAATGCGCCGACGCGATGCGACACGATGGCGGTCGCCGCCGACAAGATCAATCCGATCGACATTTGCGTGATCCACTCCTGCGATGCATGTTCGAAAAAAACCATGACAGCGGCCACAATGACGGGCACGCTCAGATTGTCCGAACCCTTGTTGGACAAGCCCTCTCCCACGGCCGCGAGAACTCCGCCGATGATGGCCATGGTCAGTAACATCGTCCCGCCCTTGTCCAGGACTCCTGACCATCCACCCAGCAGGTAGATCACTAGCGACGACGTCAGCGCCATGGCGGTCGATCCTTGCAGGGATTTCCGGTCCCCCCACCAATTGAAATATCGCGGTCGTCGGGCCAGCCTGCCGACGATCGCCGCCACCGGATCTGCGATCGCCATCACCAACATCGACGTGGCAAAGATCCAACGGCTCTCGCCCCAGAACATCCATGCGAGGATGGCAAACGCGATGGGATAGTACACCGTCCCGTACGTCTTCCGTTCCGTGGCGTGCATCCCTTTGAGCCATTCCTGACGGATCGCGACGAAATTAAACAACGCAAACGAAAGGCCGATCAGAATGACGGGCAACGGACTGGCAATCGCAAAAGGCGCGAGCGCCGCCACGAAACCCGTGCCGACGTGAATCATCTGCCGGGTCGTCTCGCCGGGCCAGCCGAGGTATTTCCGAATGCCCTCACCCGTGACGACCAGACCGGTCAGCCCGACAAGACCGTATCCGCAGTGAAGCCAGTCGGTTAAATGAGAATCCATGAAACTAATCCACCCATGATGCTAAGAAACCGCGCCGCATGCCCGCTCCTGCCGAAATCGTCTCCCGGCAAACACGCTCAAGAAACTTCTGTGGACGCCGCTGTTTTGCGACGTTCCGACGCTCGTGGACGCAGGGGAACACCGTCGTTGTGAAGAACTTCGAAGGGACAAATTTCAACGCAGAAATCGCATTCCGTGCAATGCTCGTGCAGAACCGAAAGACGCGACTCGGTCAGTTCCAGCGCGTCGAATGGGCATACGCCCACACAGGCGCCGCACAGATCGCATTTGTCGTGCTGGATCTGGATCATACATGCTCCAGGGCGGATCGAATATCGGCAATCAGGTCTTCCGCGTCCTCGCAGCCGACGGACAATCGCACCAGGCCATCCGTCAATCCCAGTTTCTCCCGCTCTTCACGCGGGATCGATGCGTGCGTCATACTGGCGGGATGGCAAATCAGACTCTCCACGCCGCCCAGCGATTCGGCCAAGGCAAAAATCCGAACGTGTTTGACCAGTTGTTTTCCCGCTTCGAGCGAACCCATCTCGACCGAGACCATCCCGCCGAACCCTCGCATTTGTCTCTTCGCGAGCGCATGTTGCGGGTGGGACGGCAGGCCGGGATAAATGACTTTGCGAACCTTGGCCTGTTCGGACAGGAACGCCGCCATCTTGCCGGCGTTTTCTTCGTGTTGCCGCATGCGAAGGGCCAGGGTCTTGGTTGCCCGCAAGACGAAGAAACAATCCATCGGAGACGGCACGGCGCCGATGGCATTCTGCAAAAACCGCAATTCATCGTGCAGATCCTGCCGACCCGTGACGAGCATGCCGCCAATGACGTCGGAATGACCGTTGATATACTTTGTCGTACTGTGAAGGACAATGTCGATGCCGAAATCCAGAGGATTTTGGAAATATGGACTCATAAACGTATTGTCCACGACGGTGATCAGGCGGCGCTGTCGTCCGAGTTTGCCGATCGCATCGAGATCCGTGATCATGAGCATGGGGTTGGTCGGCGTCTCGACGAATATCATTTTCGTCGCCGGGAGGATGGATGCGGAGACATTTTCCATTCGCGTCGAATCCACCCATGAAACATTCAGACCGTATCGCTTCATAATCCGCTCGAAGAACCGGAAAGTTCCCCCATACACATTGCTGGAGGCGACGATGTGGTCGCCCTGACTGAGCAATCCGGCGACGGCCTGCAGAGAGGACAGTCCGCTGGCAAAGGCAATTCCATACTTTCCTTTTTCCAACGCGGCGATATTGGCTTCCAGCGCCAGTCGCGTCGGATTGATCGTGCGGCCGTAGTCGAAACCCTTGTGGACTCCCAATTCCTCCTGCGCGTACGTAGACGTCTGGTAGATGGGAGTCATCACGGCTCCGGTTGACGGATCCGGTTTCTGGCCGGCGTGAATAGCGTCTGTTTGAAAGCCCATGGTTATCCTTTTCTCTCTGTCAAATAATCCAGCAAATCGATTCGCGTCATGATGCTGACGGGTTTGCGATGTTCATCCACGACGACGGCGGCGGGACTCTTCCTCAGGACTTCCTGCAGGGTGCTGACGGGAGTATGAAAGCCCACGCTGGGCACGTGACGATTCATGCATTTGGATACGAGGGTCTCCATCGTTCCGGCTCCGGAAAAGAGAAATTCCATCAGGTCCGCTTCGGAAACCAATCCGACAAGCACGCCGCCTGATGTGACGGGTAATTGCGATATTCCCTTCTCGCGCATGGTGCCGATGACGATCCCCACGCTCTGCATATCGTCTGCGCAGGTCAGCGCCGGGCGCTCGGTCTTTGCGATCAGATCTTTCACAAAACCCGGAAGCGATCGAGTTTGGAAGAATCCGTTTTCGCGCATCCACTTGTCGTCGACAAATTTCGTCATGTAATTCCGCACCCCGTCCGGCAAGACGGCCACGCAAGCCTGTCCTTTTTTCAACCGCGTTGCCGCCTTCAGCGCCGCGAACAGCACGGATCCGCTCGACCCGCCGACCAGCAATCCTTCCTCACGGATCAGCCTCCGGGCCAGCAGGAAAGACTGCTGATCTTCCGTTTTCACCCATTCGTTGACCACGGCACGATCGAGGACTTCCGGAAAGAAGTCGTACCCGATCCCCTCGACTTTGTACGAGGCCACTTCGGTGCCTCCTCCCAAGATCGACCCCACCGGATCGGCGCCCACGATGATGCAGTTCGGCTGGCTCTCCTTGACTTTCCTGGCGACGCCGGTGATGCTGCCGCCGGTCCCGGCTCCCATCACGATCATGTCCACCTTGCCGTCCAGATCGGTGAGAATTTCCTCCGCTGTCGTGCGGTAGTGGATATCCGGATTATTCGGATTGCTGTATTGGTCCAGGATGTGGGCATTGGGCAATTCCTTCTGCAGGCGACGCGCGACACTGATATGACTGTCCGGTGAATCGAACGACGCTTCCGTCGGAGTACGGATGATCTCAGCGCCGAGCGCTTCCAGCACCACTTGCTTTTCGCGACTCATCTTCTCCGGCATGGTGATGATGACCTGGTATCCCTTCACCGCGCCGGCGAGCGCGATACCGATGCCGGTATTCCCACTGGTCGGTTCGATCAGGGTGTCCCCGCGTTTGATCCGTCCCTCGCGTTCCGCGGCCTCGACCATGGCGTATCCGATCCGGTCTTTCAGGGAACCGCCTGGATTCAGGAACTCGCATTTCGCATACATCGTGCAGTCCAGATGCGCGCTCACGCGATTCAGCCTGACCAGCGGGGTGCGACCGATCACGTCCAAGATGTGGGGATACACAGGCATGCCGACCTCAGTGAAATTGAATTACAGGTACAGTTCTTTCGCCGCGATCTTGGCGAGGGCATCGTCCACCGATGCCAACCCTTGCTTCATCACGGCGGCAATTTTCGATTTGTCCGTACCCGAAATGGTCACAATGACCGTGGGATACAGGCGGATGACGCACACGTATCGGTTATCCCCGACGGCAAGAAGCGTACGCGTGGCGTCCACTTTGTCCCCGTTGACCATATCCGGGATCGCAAACAATCGCGACGCCGTGTCGAGTGAGAACGACGCCAACGCCGCAAGATGGACTTCTAACTCGGAGTCCTGCTTGTTGGAGGCCAGCACCAGACCGTCCTGCGAGACGACCGCTATCACTGCCGACGCATCCACAGCGCGGAGCGCCGTAATCAGATCGTCAAAATATTTCTTGTGTGCGATGGCCATAGTTAATGCACGTGACTGCGTAGTTCTTTGACTGCGGATTGGATGTCGAAGAGTACCATGCCGAGTTTTGCCTGCGTGGTCGTGAAGACCGTCAGGAGGGTATCCTTGCCTGCTCGGGAGATCACGATGAACCCGTCCTTGGAGCGAATCGAGATCTGCGACAACTGACCCAGCATGGCGTCTTCCGAACTCGTCTCACCCTGATTCAGCAGTGCGGCCGAGATCGCGGCGACTTTCTCCGCTTCGATGTTGTCCGGAAGGAGAGAGGAGATGACCAGGCCGTCATTGCTCACCAAAGCAACGGCACTCACGCCGGGCGTGTCATTCCGCAGACGTTTCAGAATTTCTTCCATGAGGAGCCTCGGATTTGTTCACAATCGCATGTAAAATAATACTTTACGGACTTGGCATTGTAACCAAATCCCATCTGAATGTCAACTGATAAACCGATACGGAAAGTGAGAATGGAACCGTTCTATTCTGCCGATTGTCGAAACTTCGCAATCGCATCGTCCACGCTGGGGCAGAAGGCAAAAACCCGATCCAATTTCGCAATGCGGAAGATCGCCATGACCTTTTCCTGCGCCCCGACGATTTTCAGATCGCCTCCATCTTCGGTGAACATGCGCCTTCCCAACAGCAGCGCGCCCAGTCCGGAGCTGTCCATGAATTCCACATCCGACAAGTCCACGATGACGTGGACGATGTCATCCGTTCGGAAGGCGACGAACTCCTGCTTGTACAGCGTCGACACGCGTGCGTCGAGGCGGCGATCGTGGATCTTCATCACACGGATTTCGGATACATCGATCGCATCGTATTCGATACCCCTTGCTTGTTCGGTCGTCATGACGGCAACTCCTCTTCGTTTGTGATCGTCGCGGGCACGAAATGACAGCGCGCCCAGCTGTCCCCTGAAACTTGTTTCCATGCCGGTTCCTCGTCCCTGCAGATGGACTGCGCGTGCGGACATCGTCCGAAAAAGCGGCATCCCCGCACCGAGTCGACGGCAAACACTTGTGTGGACACCAAACGTCGCTGATGCAATCGCGGCACCGAGTCCAACAGCAATTTCGTGTACGGATGCTTGGGCCGGCAAAACACCTCGTCCGCAGGAGCCCACTCGACGAGTTGTCCGCGGAGCATCACCGCGACGCGGTCAGCCATCTGACGAACGACGGCCATGTCGTGAGAGATGAACAGCATCGTCAGTCGCATCCGGTCCTTCATTTCACGAAGGAGATTCAATACCTGGGCCCGGACGGACACATCGAGCGCCGACACCGCCTCGTCGCAGATTAGAAATCGCGGCTGCAAGATCAAGGCTCGTGCAATACCGATCCGCTGCCGCTGGCCGCCCGAGAACTGATGTGGGTAACGATCGCGAGCCTCCGCCGTCAGCCCCACCGCATTCAGCACGGTCTCGATATATTTGGTTGCGTCCGCCCCTTCTGCGATCTGATGAAACTGTAAGATCTCGCGCAGAACTGCATCCACCGTCATCCGCGGATTCAGCGAGCTGAATGGATCCTGGAAAACCATCTGCATGTTCCTGCGCATCTGACGGAGTCCCGACGCAGACAGTGTTAACAAGTCGCTTCCGTCAAACAGAATCGTGCCGGCAGTCGGCTCCACCAGACGCAGGATGCATCGCCCAACGGTGGTCTTGCCGCTTCCGCTTTCTCCAACCAAAGCCAATGTCTCCCCCGTTCGTATGGAAAAAGAGACATCGTCCACTGCCGTCACCGTCTTCCTTTTCCGAAGAACAGATGAAGGCAAAAACTTCTTCGATAAGTTATTGATTGCTAATAACTTATCGTCATGAATCGTTGGAGACTTGGTCATTGTTATCAAAGTAAGGCACGGTCGTTCGAAAGTCAAGAAATCGACGGAAGCTTGTCACGCAAAATGGTCTCGCCAAACGGCAATGTCGCCCACAGACCCGCGCGAACTGCCGGTCAGGGGACTCTGCCCGGGAGAATCTCGTAAAATACGACCGCACAAAATTTGCCTTTCCATGCGGTTCTTGGCTATATTTTGTCGTTTGAATTACTTCCGTACCAGCTCTTCGAGGTCATCATGAGTCAAGACGAAGAACGTTTCATCCGCCTGCGAGAATCGGACGATGAAATGGAATTTATCTTCAGCAATTATTTCAATTCGAAATTTCCGATCCTCATCACATCCGAAAAACGATGGCACCCGCCGACGGACGTGATGGAAAGTGAATCGGAATACATCGTCGTGATGGATGTTGCCAATGTCAGACAGGAGGACATCAAACTGACGTACGAAGGCGGCGTCCTGACCGTGACGGGATTTCGGCACGAATTCAAACCGGCGGAAAAGCGTCATTATCACAAAATGGAAATCGACTTCGGGCCGTTTGAACGAAGATTAAAGATCCCGGCGCGGATCCTGGACAGCCAGATCAAGGCGGTGTATGAAAACGGATTTCTCGTCATCCGGCTGCCCAAGGACTCCTCCCGTTCGCAGCGGGTCACGAACATCATCGTGGAATGACCATGTCCGAAGTTCCCAAAGACATTCACAAATCGACGCCGCATGAACTGCCGATTCTGCCTCTGCGGGATACGGTCATTTTTCCGGCCGTGGTTTTTCCCATCGTCATCGTAGAAAAGCATCTCGTGCAGTTGGTGCACCATGCGTTGGCGGGCTCGAAAGTCATTGGGATCATCACCCAGAGAAACCCGGAAAAGGAATTTCCCGCGATGGAAGACCTCTACGGGATCGGGACGGCCGTCAACATTCTGAAGATGTTCCAGGTTCCGGACGGCAGCATGCGACTGCTCATCCAGGGATATTCACGAATTCGTTTGCGGTCCGTGGTACAGGAATCTCCTTTTCTCATCGGCGAAGTCGAGGAGGTGCAGACCGTTAACAAGAACGACATGCGGGTCGAGGCCCTGATGCGAGCTGTGTCGGAAGGATTCCAGAAGATGGTCACGCTCTCGCCGGTCCTCCCCGACGAACTGAAGGTCATCGTGACCTCCTTGCGCGAGCCCGACAAGGTGGCGGACATGACCGCGGCCAGCCTGAACGTCGAGGTGGCTGAGAAACAGGAACTGCTCGAAGCGCTGGACGTCGCCGACCGTCTGCAACACGTGATGACCGCGATTAACCGCGAAATCCAGCTCCTCGAACTGAACAATAAGATCCAGACCGAAGTCAATGCGGAACTCAGCAAGAACCAGCGCGAATATTTTCTCCGTGAGCAGATCAAAGCGATCCGGCACGAATTGGGCGAAGACGAAGACATGTCCGTCGAGACCGATGAACTGCAGAAGAAAATCAAGAAAGCCAAAATGCCGGCCGAAGCCAGGGACTCTGCCCAGCGCGAACTGGAAAGACTCAAACAGATGTCTCCGGCATCCGCCGAATATACCGTGAGCAAAACGTACCTCGACTGGCTGCTGGAGTTGCCCTGGGAGAAACAAACGAAGGACCGCATCGATCTGAAGAAAGCGAAGAAGATTCTCGACGAGGATCACTACAATCTGACCGATGTGAAGAACCGCATTCTGGAATTTCTCGCTGTGCGGAAATTGCGAAAAGACGGCAAGAGTCCGATCCTTTGCTTTCTGGGCCCGCCCGGCGTCGGCAAGACCTCCCTCGGTCGATCGATCGCGCGCGCCGTCGGCCGTCAATTCGTCCGTTTCAGTCTGGGAGGAGTCAAAGACGAGGCCGAAATTCGCGGCCATCGCCGCACGTACATCGGTGCGATGCCGGGGAAGATCATTCAGGAATTACGCCGGTGTCAAAGCCGCAATCCGGTTTTCATGCTGGACGAAATCGACAAGATCGGGCAGGATTTTCGGGGAGACCCCGCTTCGGGACTTCTCGAGGTCCTCGATCCCGCACAGAACTGCACGTTCAACGATCATTACATCGATATTGCCTTCGACTTGTCCCAGGTGATGTTCATCGCCACCGCCAACGACCTGTCGCCGATCCCGCCTGCTCTGCTCGACCGGATGGAAGTCCTGCGCCTGCCGGGATACATCGCCGAAGACAAAGTCGAAATTGCTAGAAGATATATCGTGCCGCGACAGATCAAAGAGAACGGGCTGAAGCCCGCCGACATCTCCATTTCCGACGAGATCATCCATCAAGTGGTTACCTCCTACACGTGGGAATCGGGAGTGCGCAATCTGGAACGCGAACTTGCCAATATTTGCCGCAAAGTCGCACGCAAGAAGGCGGAGGGAAACAAGAAGCCGACCCGTATGACTTCGGAGACGCTCGTCGAATTTCTCGGGCCGCAGAAAATCTTTCCGGAAATGGCACGCCGGGAGAACGAAGTCGGAATTGCGACCGGACTGGCGTGGACGCAGGCCGGCGGGGAAATCCTCTTCATCGAAGCGCGTCTGATGCATGGCAGTCGCGGTCTTCAGTTGACCGGGCAACTCGGCGCGGTGATGAAGGAATCTGCCCAGGCCGCCATGAGCTTCATTCGAAGCAAATCCAAGGAACTGAACGTGCCGCCGTCGGTGTTCGACAAAGTGGACGTGCACATTCACATTCCCTCCGGAGCGACGCCCAAGGATGGACCCTCGGCGGGCGTCACCATCGCGACGTGTCTGGCGTCGTTGTTCACGGGTCGACCGGTGCGAAGCGACATTGCGATGACGGGCGAAATTACCCTGCGCGGAAAAGTCATGCCCGTCGGAGGCATCCGCGAGAAGGTCGTGGCCGCGCGCCGCGCCGGCATCAAAATGGTCCTCCTGCCGCTGCTGAATCGCAACGACCTGGAGGACGTACCGGAGTACGTGAAGAAATCCCTGCAGTTTCACTTCGTCGATCACATCGACGAAGTGCTCCCCATCGCACTCATGAAAAAGAACCTTCGCTCCAACGGTCGCCTCACCAAGACCACCCGACGACGAGTCCCCGCATGATCCGGCTGTCCGACGCGAAAATCCTGTGCGTAGATGACGAGCCCGGCATCATCAAGGTTATGGAGCGTGCGCTCGGCGAAGAGTTCACCGTGCTGAGCGCGGGCAGTGGTCAGGAAGGCCTCCGTATTCTGAGCGAACATCCGGACATGGCCGTGATCATTTCCGATCTGAAGATGGAAGGTATGAACGGCATGGACTTCCTGGTCGAATCCCGAACCATCGCGCCGGAGGCGATGCGGATTCTGATCACCGCCTATGCGGACACGAACGTGCTGGCCGATGCGATCAACAAAGGACACGTGTATAAATTTCTCCCCAAACCGTTTGAGATGGAGTGGCTGACGGTCAGCGTCAGACGAGCGGCGGAGCATCACCTTCATAAGAAGGCCTACGAAGCCACACACCGCGAATGGGTCAAGTCACAGGAAAAACTGGCCCAAGCCGAAAAACTGTCGATGCTGGGACAACTGTTGTCTGCGGTTGCGCACGAACTCGGCAACCCGATCTCGAACATCCGGCAGGCCGCCGCGCTGGCTCAGAGCGAATGGAAGGACCTCTCCGAATTTCTTCATCGCGTGGAGAAAACGTCCGAGAGCGATCGTCCAGCGCTGTTGAATCAATTACCCGAAGCCATCCGATCGGCCGGCGAACTCGAGAACATTTTTCGTACGATGCAGAATGCATCTGCTCTCGTGTCCGATATTATCCGGGACCTGCGCGGCTTCAGCCGTTTAGACGACGCGCAATGGACCGCCGTCAATGTACAAGAGATCGTCGAACGCGCGGTCAATCTGGTTCGTCCAAAATACAAGTACTCCATTCAGTTTCACAAACAGTTTGACGCGGTGCCCCAAGTCATCGGGCTCCCGGGTCCGCTGACGCAAGTCGTACTGAACCTCCTGTCCAATGCCGCCCAGTCCATTCAGTCGCAGGGCGACGTGTGGATCCGTGCATGGCATGACGAAGACGGCGTGCGGATCTCCGTCCGCGACAACGGACGCGGGATCTCCGAAGAACATCTGCCGATGATATTCGAGAGCGGCTTCACCACCAAAGAAGAAGCCGAGGGAACCGGTCTCGGCCTGACGATCAGCAACGGAATTGTCCAGAAACACGGCGGCGCCATCGACGTCTGGAGCGTGCCCGGTCAGGGATCGGAATTCGTGGTCCGATTACCGGTGAAGCAAACGATCCCGTAGCCGCCATTCTCGCAATTCTTGCGCTTCGCAATAGCTTTCGCTGTACGACACTCCCCCGCCGTTCTGGGTTTCAAGTCGCGCTTTGACCTCCGCCGTTCTGGTTCCAAACGTCGCCTGTCATCGTCATTGCATTGGGCCGGAGCCTTGAGACTTGTGACATCGTTCTTTTCTTATTCCGTGCATCATTCCGCGAGGCTTCGGCCTGCGGGAATACATCTGTCGTACTGAAACCGGGGTTTAGCCCAAATAGTCCGCTGAACGGCGATTAATCGTTATGATGGGTAATCTCGCCCTAACAGGGCTCTCCGCCTGGAACCCAATGTCGTCAACTCTTATGTCGCACACCTGAGGCAAACTACTTCTTGACGAACAGGTCTTTTTGCCGTAAGTTTCGCCTGCACACAACACTTCTCTTCATATGTCTTCATTGTCCGCACAGCGCAAATGGGCGGCCGATTCCGCACACGCGCGGATGCTGGAGTTGCTGGATCAACCGGAACTCACGCAGTCACAGCGAATACTCGTGTGGGTGTCTTGCGCGACCGCCCAGGCTTATCCCGAATTTCTTTCCGAGTGCCTTCGTTTGGCATTTTCCGAAACACTTTCCGTCCTGACGGTCAAGGAAGTCATTCTGCAGAATTATCTTTTCTGCGGCTTTCCTCCCGTCATCGAAGCTCTCCACGTACTTGAAAATGTCCGCATCGAAGCGGGGCTCCCGGATTCCAACTACGAGGACGTCCGGACCGCGGAATCGATTTCCGCAGACGGCGAGGCTTTGTGCAAGATCATCTACGGAAAGAATTTCGACCGACTGCAGGAGAATATGTCAAGGCTCAGCGCCGACCTTCGGACGTGGATGATGATCGAAGGGTACGGCAAGGTGCTGAGTCGGGGCGCCCTTCCCATCCTGGAAAGAGAATTGTGTATCGTCGCGTCGCTGATCGCCTCCGACCGGGAGAGACAACTGCACTCCCACATCCGCGGCGCGATGCAGGTCGGAGCGACGATCGAACAGTTGAACGCGGTTGCAGATTCTCTCGCGCCGTTTGTTTCCGAGAGTTCTATCGATCGCGCGCGCCGTCTGATCGGAAAGGTCGCATGACCACCTACCTCCCCACGATCAAACAACGGGACCTGCTGAAGAACCGGCGGCTTCTTGTCGTGGACGACGATCCGTCGATCGCCGAATCCTGCCGACTGATGTTAACCTCGCTGGGCGCGACCTGTCAAATCGCACCGAACGGGCGCGAAGCGATCCACGCGCTGGAAACCTTTCAACCGACGATGATCTTGCTGGACTACATGATGCCGGTGATGGACGGGCCGGCGGTCTTCCGCGAAGTGTCCCGACTCAAGCAGGATGCCATCCCGGTCATTATGCTGACCGCACGGACGGATAATTACGAAGAACAGGACATCCTCCTCCGCGAAGGACTGAGCGCCTACCTGATGAAGCCCTTTGGACTGAAGGAATTGGTCAACGTCATTCTGAATGTCCTGACCATCCACGACATGACGGCCTGCAACCGGCGCCTGACCGCGGAATTGCAGGATGCGCGCAATCACCTGCAGTCGTTGTTCGATGGGATCACCGACCCGATCAGCACACAAGACGACCGGTTCCTCATTCAGCACGGCAATTCCCGTCTTCGTTTGCAGAAGCCCTACATCCGTCCCGAGGGACGATTGTGTTATCAGTTTCATTTCGACCGCGAAACGATCTGCGATTCCTGCCCGGCGCTGGAGACCCTCCATACGCGTCGCCCCGCCGTCGCCGAGATCTCGCACAACGGCCGAATCCTCCAAATCTCCACCTATCCCCTGCAGGGAGAGACGGGCGGCTTCATTGAGCATATCAAGGACGTGACCGAATCCCGTCAGATGCAGATGCGACTGGCGGAATCGGAACGCCTGGCGGGTATCGGCACACTTGCGGCCGGCATCGCGCACGAGTTAAACAATCCGCTGTGCATCATCATGGGCTTTGCGCAATCGCTTTTGAAAGACACTCCCGCCGGCCATCCAAACCACTCCGTCCTCGGCATGATAGCCGAAGAGTCCGAACGCTGCGGCAGCATCCTGAAAGAACTTCTCCATTACGCCAAACCTTCTCCCGCCGTCCGCGTCCTGCTTCCGCTCCAACATGTGATCGAAGTGAGTTTGTCTCTGGTCAAACACCGGCTCAAGGAAAAACACATCCGATTGGAAGAATCCTACGACGACCTTCCGGACCTGTCGGCCGATCCGAAGAAACTGCAGCAGGTTTTTGTGAATCTCTTTATGAACAGCCTGCAATCGATGAAGAGCCACGGACGGTTGACCGTCACCACCCGGCGGGATGGAAACGACGTCGTCATTTGCGTTCGCGATACCGGAGAGGGAATTTCAGAGAAACATCTTCCGCACATTTTTGAACCCTTCTTCACCACGAAGAAGGGCGCCGGTTTCGGCCTGGGGCTGGCCGTGTGTCGCTCGATCATCGAAAGTCACGACGGAACCATTCGCGCCATGAGCGAACCCGGAGTGTCCACGACCTTTGAAATACGATTGCCAATTTCATGAAAATCGAAATTCTCGTCGTCGACGACGAAAAAAACATTCACGCGCTCTTTGAACAAATTCTGACCGCGACCGGCGCCATTGATTTTGGACCCACCACTTCCGTGCGGGTGCGTTCGGCTTTTTCGGCGGAAGAGGCGGAAGGAATGATCCTTCAGCGTCCGCCGGATCTGATCATTTCGGACCTGGCGCTGGGGAGAATGACGGGGCTCGAATTACTGAAAAAAGCCAAAGGGCGTCATCCCGACGTTCCCTTCATCATGCTGACCGGCGCGGGCACGGTGGAGGATGCCGTAAAGGCCATGAAGGACGGGGCGTACGATTACCTTACCAAACCGTTTCAGCACGACGAGTTGCTCCTCACCGTACGCAAAGCGCTCGAGTACCGCCGACTCAATGATGAGATTCAGCGACTGCGGGAACAGCTGGACGAACGAGAGACCGTCGACTTTCATCACATTATCGGTCAGAGTCGGCCGCTGCTGCGGATTTTCGACATGATCCGCACGGTGTCCAAGAGTGATTCCACCGTATTGATCGAAGGCGAAAGCGGTACGGGCAAGGAACTGGTCGCCCGCAGTATCCATCAGGAAAGCGGTCGGCATGTGCGCCCCTTCGTCGCGATCAATTGCGGGGCGATTCCCGAAACACTTTTGGAGAGTGAACTCTTTGGACACGTGCGCGGCGCTTTCACCGGAGCCGTTGGCGATAAGGACGGACTGTTTCAGGAAGCTCATGGAGGGACACTCTTCCTCGACGAAATCTCGACCATCAGTCTGCCGGTGCAGGCCAAGCTTCTTCGCGCCATTCAGGAAAAGGAAATCCGACCGGTCGGGTCCGTGCAAGGCAGGAAGGTCGACGTACGCATCGTGGCCGCGACCAATCGCCCACTTCCCGAAATGATCCGGAAGCAGGAATTTCGGGACGATCTGTATTACCGCCTGGCGGTCATCACCATCCACGTCCCTCCCCTGCGCGATCGCAAGGAAGACATTCCACTCCTCGCGCAGTTCTTTCTGGACAAATATTCCCGCAAGAACGGAAGAAAATTCCGCAAAATATCCGACGCGTCCCTGAGGCGCATGCTGGAGTACCCGTGGCCCGGGAATATCCGCGAATTGGAAAACATCATCGAGCGGGCGGTCGTGATCGCCGGATCGGATGGCGACGAGATGGACCTTGGAGTCTTGCCGGAAGCGCTGAATCCGCTCGATCGGACGGAATCGCGGACCGCGACGGCTGTCGCCCGGGAGGAGACGGGACACCGGCTTGCGGAGATGCTGCAGGACAACATGGACCTCAAAACAATCCTGTCCGTCACCACACGCGACATTGAGAAGTTTGCCATCACGCAGATCCTCAAGGAAGTTCGCGGCAATCGCACGGAAGCCGCCCGCCGGCTGGGAATCAGTCGTCCCTC
Organism: uncultured Bacteroidota bacterium; assembly: GCA_964602985.1. Lineage (GTDB taxonomy): Bacteria > CLD3 > CLD3 > SB21 > SB21 > CAYZJB01. The sequence goes on along the minus strand of CAZRTJ010000001.1, from coordinate 277,694 downwards.
GCTGTACAACAAACTGCGCGAATACAACATCACATGATTGTGGGGATTGGGTTCGATATCGTCGAGATTGCGCGCATTCGCCGCACGTGCGAGGAGTACGGGGATCGGTTTCTTCATCGCGTGTTCACCGAACGCGAGCGCGCCTACGCGGCCGCCAAGTCTGATCCGTTTCCGTCTCTCGCGGCGCGGTTTGCCGCAAAAGAAGCGCTCGTCAAAGCGACGCGGGAGGGGAAATTTCATTCGTTCAACTGGCAGGAAGCCGAAGTGACAATCGATTCGCGGGGCGTCCCGTCCTTCCGCCTGAGCGGTGCCCTCGAACGCTTCCTGCGCAATCGACGAATCCACATCAGCCTCAGCCATGCCGATTCCTACGCCACGGCCGCCGTGGTGATCGAGGATGTGTAGCGAAATGGATTGCCGTGGATAAGGAATACGAGAAGCAATACCACCAGGCGGAACAAGCTCACTGGTGGTTTGTGGCCCGGCGCGAAGCCATCGTGAGACTCCTGCGGAGCTGGCCGCCTGATTCCAGGATTCTCGATATCGGTTGCTCGGGAGGCGTCCTGATGCGGGAACTGATGCGACGGGGCTTTCAGGATGTCACCGGGATTGATTTTAGCCGCGAAGCAATCGATACATGCACCGCTGCTGGCATTCCCAACGTGTTCCAAATGGACGCGCACCGCGTTACGTTCCCCATGCAGTCCTTTGACGTAATCATTAGTTCGGATTGTTTGGAGCATCTGGAAAGAGATGGCGAGGCCTTGAAGAACTGGTACTCGATGCTCAAACCCGGCGGAGTAATGATCCTCTTTGTGCCAGCCTTCCAATTTCTCTGGAGCGATCACGATGTGATCAACCATCACTACCGACGCTACACGGTGTCCGGACTTTCCAGACTATTGAGAAGCGCCGGTTTTCGCGTCATCCGCCGCGGATACTGGAATTTTTTGCTATTCTTTCCGGCCGCTCTGGTCCGGATCCTCAGACCGGCGAGCACCCACCACCCCAGGAGCGATTTGGACAATCCCCCGCGATGCGTCAACGGCATCCTGAAAACAGTGATGAAGGTGGAGAACTTCGTCTTTCGGCATGTGAGCTTTCCTATCGGTATCAGCGCATTTGTCTTATCCGGGAAAGAGTCACGGGATTCGTAAGAAGGTCTCGCGATCCCTACGGAACGAGCAGGAGGGTCGCGATCCCGAGGTAGATCAGGATGCCGATGGTATCGTTGGTCATGGTGACAAACGGACCGGCCGCGAGGGCGGGATCGAAATTCAGACGCTTGAGCAACAGAGGAAACAACGTGCCGTTAAACGCGGCAAAAAAGACCACGCTTAAGAGAGCCACACCGACCACGACCGCGATGCGGGGATCCCCGATCCACATCGTCACAACGCCCGCCAGCAGCAAACCCAGCACGCCACCGCTGATCCCGGCGACTCGAATTTCCTTCCACAACTGACGCTGTACATCCAGCAGACCGATCTCGCCCGTCGCCAAGCCGCGGATCACGATCGCCGAGCACTGGATCGCCACGTTGCCCGCCATCGCCATAATGATCGGAACGAAGAAGGCTAGCGCCAGAATCGCCTGTAACGACGCCTCGAACCGACTCAACACAAACGCGGCAAACAATTCCCCGACCAACGCGGTGACGAGCCACGGAAGCCGAGAGCGCGAAATCCGAAACGTGGATTTCTCACTCACGTCTTCATCGACGGAACCGGCCATTTTCGAAACGTCCTCCGACGCTTCCTGCTCGATCACGTCCACGATGTCGTCCACCGTGATTCGTCCGACCAGTTTTCCCTCCGGCGTCACGACCGGGATCGTGACCAGATCGTATTTCTTGAACGAATTGGCCACCGCTTCCTGGTCGTCGTCGGTCCGCGCGGCGACAAATTCCGCGTTCATGATTTCCGCGACGGTTTTCGTCGGCGGCACAAACAGCAAGGACTCCGCCGAAAGCACTCCCACCAGTTTGCCTCCGCGATCCGTTACGTAAATGTCGTACACCTTCTCGACATCCGCCGCCTTGATTCGCACTTCCTCGATGGCTTCGGGGACGGTCTCGTCCTGGTACACATCGACGTACTCCAGCTGCATGAGGCCGCCGGCCGTGTCCTCCTCGTACTGAAGAAGTTCTTTGACCTCTTGCGAATCTTCGGCCGGGAGTTGACTCAGGACGATTTTTTGGGTGGCATCGTCGAGTTCCTGGACGATGTTGGCCGCATCGTCGGAATGCATCTCATCGATGATCTCGGTGATCTGATCCTCGTCGAGATTCTCGAGCAGATCACTACGCGTGTTCGTATCCATTTCCAGAATCACTTCGGAGGCTTTTTCCGTCTCGAGGATTTGGAACACGTACTGACGTTCTTCTTCGGAAAGGTGGTCGAGGATTTCAGCGATATCGACCGGATGCAGGTCTTCGAGAATATTCCGCAGCAGGAATTCGGCGTGGGATTCCACCAGGTCCCGGATGTCGCTGATGAATTCCTGATCGATTTCGATCTCGGCGCGAGGTCTCATGCGGATAGTTCGTTACTCAATTGAATGAATTCGTCGATCGACAGGGTTTCCGGCCTGCGTGTCAGCTGGATCGTGGTGCGAGAAAGATCGTAGGCCGCCAGGGAATTGCGCAACATCTTCCGTCGTTGCTGGAAACTGCGACGGACAATTTCGCGAAAACGATCGACTCGCGCCGGTTGAATCGGGTACGCCCGAAACGTTATTCGAAGAACCGCGGAATCCACCTTGGGTTTCGGATGGAAAGCGCCTGCGGGTACGACGAAACACTTGCGGCACTCCGCAAAAAATCCGCACAGCACGGACAGGATCCCATAGTCCTTGTTCCCCGGGGCCGCGACGATTCGATCCGCGACTTCTTTTTGCACCATGATGGTCGCATCGGTGAGCGTGTCACGCTGATCGATCAGCCAGAAAAGAATCGGGCTGGTGATGTGGTATGGCAGATTCCCAACCACGCGGACGGGCCGTCCGTCCGACAGATCGGCCACGCGGAAAGTCAGCACATCCCCGCAGTGGAGGATCAGTTGGGAGGCGAATGTTTTTTTCAGAACGGGGATCAGATCCGCGTCGGCTTCAATACCGTGAATGGGCTGGACCCGTTCGATCAGTGCGTGGGTGAGCGCTCCCTGTCCGCATCCGATCTCCAGGACGAAATCGTTCGGATCGAGTGTGGCGCATTCCACGATCCGATGGGAAATGGCCGGATCGGCAAGAAAATGTTGACTGAAGCGGCGTTTGGGCCGCATCGACACCGACATAACCGACATGCAGTTGTGTGACCATCATTGCGTTGCGTCAAGGTAGCCGATGACGTTTCCTTTTTCAAGGCGATTCTCCGACCTATTTCCCGCGATAGAAAAGCCTGATTTCGATCACAGCAAGGGATCGCGTTTTTGTATATCTTAGCGAAGACTGATTGGACGCTGGTTTGCAGGCAACCGCTTGCAGGCATGAACACGCAATTCCCGCTTCACATTTTCACCCATCAGGTGCTAGGATGACAAGAGCGATTCGGATTGAACGCAGTAAGATCGAGCAGACCTCTCGTACCGGTCTGATGTATCTGGAGCAGTTGATGGATCGCATCGGATTTGACGCTGAAGTCGATCGGATTTTCGGCGCACCGGGTTCCAATCGTGGTATCAAGGCCAGCGTGTATGTGCGCACCTTGGTGTACATGCTGTATGACAACGCTTTGACATTGGAGGATGTTCGTGATTTGCGCGAGGACGAAGCGTTGCAGAGGCTTTGTCCGATGAGCTATCCAACCAGCGATGCGCTGGGCGACTGGCTAAGACGCCACGGAAGCACGGAGGGAGTTAAGAAAATTCACGAACTGATACGACGCTTTCTGCCCAAGCTTCCCGCCCAAGGGGTGCTGGACATTGATGCCACGATTATTGCCGCCGATAAAGGCGATGCGACGTGGACATACAAAGAGGTGCGAGGCTACCAGCCGCTGCTGGGTATCTTGGCAGAATCCGGATGCATGTTGGTGGGCGAGTTTCGTCAGGGCAGTCATTCTCCGCAAGAGGGTCTGGACACGTTTGTGCAACGGTGCTGGGATCAGGCGCCAGGAAGCTTCCAGATCGTGCGCAGCGATTCGGCTGGTTATAACCATCATCTGATCAATTTTTGTCTTCAACATCGTCTGTGTTTTAGCATTACGGCGGATCATGATGCGGCGGTGATGAAGCAAGTCGAAGCGATCCCATCTTCTTCTTGGCAAAAAGGCCGCCATCGTGATGGTCATGAGGCGTCCTGGGAAGTGGCCGAGATCGATCATACGTTGAATAAAAGCGACGGAGCTTTTCGCTTGATTGTTAAACGTAACAAAGTAGAAACCAAAAACGATCAAGAACAACTTTTTGTGAGTTATCATTATTGGATCATCGCGACCAATTTGCCCGAGGAACGCTATGACGCACTGAAGGTTGTTCATTTTCATCAAGAACGCGGCGAAATGGAGCGCTGGATCGGCGAACTCAAAGCGCATTTCAACATGGATCATATGCCCTGCGGGCAGATGCATGCCAATGCCCTTTATTTCTTCATCGGCCTATTGGCGTTCAATCTATCGCAGTTGATCAAATATTTTACCTTCGGTGAAAAAGGACTCAAAAAATCCATGCGCTCGCTACGGCGCCATTTCTATTTCTTCCCTTCCCACATCATTCATCATGCCCGACAACTGATCGTGCGACTGGCCGCTTCCCAGCGCGTGATCGATGATTGGATCGCGGCCTGCCAACGCCTTCTCTACGATCCAATACCTCTGGCTCGCTAAGACCCCCCTTGTCCTTTGAAATAGCCTCTCAGACAACGCGCATACGGTGAAGTGTCTTCTCGCATGACTACCCGTCCTCCATCTTTGATTCGATTGGTTTGCGGACAACTAAATCTCCACTCCTTTACCGAGATTCCTGTCTCGTCAAATCTCTATATCGGATTTCAGAGATCGATGCAAACGAAAGCAAAAACAATACGTCAGGCATTCACGCAATGAGCTGGCCTTGCTGGGCTTCCTGTTTGCGGATAGCATGGAAGATGGCATGAACCTTCACTCCCGGAGGGTCGGAACGTCCCATGGATCAGGTGTGTCTGGGCTCGCGCACGCTGCAGTTCGGGTACGTCATTTCCCAAACATCCCCCGGACATTTGTATTGCCTCGGGTAGGTCAATCCGCTACATTGCCGCCGTCCAAAAGGGAGACGAATGAAGATCGTTTCGTGGAATGTCAACGGTCTGCGAGCTGTTGCAAAGAAAGGATTTTACGAGTGGGTGCGACAGGCCCAACCGGACATACTCTGCATGCAGGAGACGAAAGCGCAAGCCGACCAGCTGGATGAATCGCTGCTTCATCCGGATGGATATCATGCTCACTACCACAGCGCGGAGAAGAAGGGCTACTCCGGAGTCTCGACGTGGTGCCGGCAGGAACCCCGGCAAGTGGTGCACGGCTTTGGCCATGCCCGCTTCGACGCGGAGGGGCGGGTTTTGCAGACGGATCACGGAGACTTTCTGCTGATGAATGTCTACTTCCCCAATGGCCAGCGCGACGAGGAACGACTGCAGTACAAACTCGATTTTTACGATGCGATCCTGGATCACATGGAGAGTCTGCGCACAGCGGGACGGAAACTCGTCGTCTGCGGCGATGTCAACACGGCGCACAAAGCGATCGATCTGGCCCGGCCAAAGGAAAACGAAAACAACTCGGGCTTTCTCCCCATCGAACGCGCGTGGATCGACAAGATCGTGACGCTGGGGTATGTGGATACCTTCCGTCATTTTTCGTCGGAGCCCGATCAGTATTCCTACTGGGACAACTTCCGTCGTTCACGGGAAAGGAACGTCGGGTGGCGGATCGACTACCATTTTATCACGTCCGACCTGCTTCCTCACCTGCGGCACGCATGGATCAGCCCGGAGGTCATGGGCAGCGATCATTGCCCCGTGGGAATCGAACTGACGATTTGACCGCACGCGCCGTCGTACTCCGCTCTTCCCGGCGAAAGGCGTCGTATGTCTCGACGGGAAAGGGATGCGGATCGGGCAAATTGGCTGTTGCGATAATGAGGGCGAATCAATATTTTTTCGCACGTTAAGGACGGGATGATGGACCAGGCTTTTTTTCTGGTGGGAGCCAATGTGAAACCGTGTTTTGTGAATCCGCGTCAGCCTGTGACGATGGGTCGCGCGATGGAAAACACCATCGTGTTGACGTCACCCTATGTCAGCCGCAAACACGCGCAAATCCGTCATACCAACTCCGGATACGAAGTGGAAGATCTCGGGAGCACCAACGGGACCTTTGTCAACGGAGCCAAGGTGGGAAAACAGCCGATCCAGGTGGGCGACAAGATTCGAATCGGAAGTTTTGTGATCAATTTTCTCGACAAACCGACGCTCGTCGAGCAGTATGGCGAGTTTGCCGACATCGCCACGATCAACGAACTGCTGACTACAGAAATCAAGACGACCCTGCGATCGGACTTCTCCGGTAATCTCTCGCATCTCAACCCCGTCGAGGTCATTCAGATGATCAATCTCGGAAAGAAAACGGGAACGCTGTCGATCCTCCACACGCAGGGAGCGGAAGGCAATATCCGTTTCCAAAACGGGGAAGCCTTCTGGGGCCTCCATCAAAAGGGAGCGGAAAAATCCCAGGGCGAAAACGCGGTCTATCAGATTCTCAAAATGACGGATGGGACTTTTCTCTTCAAGGCGGAAAAACATGAAACGTCGGAAACCAACATCTACGCCACCACGATGAACGTATTGATGGAAGGCTGCCGACTGATCGACGAAGGCGAAATTTAACACACAAAAATAATCTGGAGACTGTATGAAAGTTGACATGGTGATGCCGCAGATGGGTGAAAGCATCGCGGAGGGCAAGATTCTGAAATGGCACAAGAAGGTCGGCGACAAGATCACCAAAGATGAAACCGTTTTGGAGATCAGTACCGATAAAGTCGACAGCGAAATTCCCGCCCCATCCTCCGGCGTCCTGGCCGAAATCGTGGTCAGCGAAGGCACTACAGTCGCCGTCGGCGCCTTGATCGCCAGAATCGAAACGGATGCGGCCGCATCGGTCTCGGCGCCGGCTCCCAAAGCGCCCGTCGAACAAAAGCCGGCATCCAACGTGGAACAACAAAAGAAGACCGACTCCTCATCCGCGGGCGGTGCGAAGGTCGACATGGTGATGCCGCAGATGGGCGAAAGCATTGCCGAAGGCAGAATTCTAAAATGGCACAAGAAAGTCGGCGACAAGGTCGCGAAGGATGAGACCGTACTGGAAATCTCTACCGACAAGGTCGATTCCGAAATTCCCTCCCCGGCGTCCGGCACGATCGCCGAGATCATTATTTCCGAGGGCGAAACGGTAGCCGTCGGCACGCTGATCGCGCGGATCGCGACCGGTGAGACCGTCGCCAAGACGATGGCCGCCCAAACGGAGACCAAAGAAGCCATGCACTTCTCCGGAGGCATCGAGACCTTTCAACAGCAGGCCACCGCGGTCGCCGTTGCCGTCTCCAGCGGCGGCAGTCTTCTGAAAAGCACGAACGGGAAGCGATTCTACTCGCCCCTTGTCCGCAACATCGCCAAAGTGGAAGGCGTTTCGATCGAGGAACTGGAGACCATTCCCGGGAGCGGCGCGAACAACCGCGTGACCAAACATGACATCCTCGGCTATCTCACGCGCCGTGGAAAGGGCGCTCACACCGTCGTCACCTCGACGGCCACCGCAGCCGCCAAGCAAGTCACCGAAGTCAAATACGCCTTCAACAAGAGTCGGTCGGAACTGATCGAGATGAACAACGTCCGAAAACTGACAGCGGAGCATATGCGGCGCAGTCTGGACACGTCGGCGCACGTCTACACCATGAACGAGATCGACATGAGCCGGATTGTCAAATTCCGCGACCAGAACAAGGGTGCCTTCGAGAAACGCGAGGGATTCAAGTTGACGTTCACGCCTTTCCTCGTCGATGCGATGGTCAAGGCCATCAAGGATTTCCCCATGGTCAATGTATCGGTGGACGGCACGACGATCGTGAAGAAGAACTACATCAACGTCGGCATGGCGGTTTCGATCGAAAACAACACCGCGTTAATCGTACCCGTCATCAAAGACGCCGACGCGCTGAACATGACCGGCCTTTGTCGCAGCGTCAATGATCTGGCCGTGCGCGCGCGTTCCAAGAAATTGAAACCGGATGAGATTCAGGACGGCACCATCACCCTGACCAACATGGGCGTGTTTGGCAGTACGGTCGGCCTGCCGATCATCAATCAACCTCAGGTCGCGATCATGGGCGTGGGGGCGATCAAGAAACGCGCGGTCGTCATCACAGACGATGACGGCAACGATATGATCACGATCCGGCCCATCCTGTTCGCCTCGTTGTCGTACGATCATCGCGTCGTCGATGGCGCGCTGGGCGGACAGTATCTGCAGCGGGTGGCGTATTATCTGGAGAATTTCGATCTGAATACGCCGTTGTAGCGGCCACTCGATCCGGGGTCGTAAACCGACACGTTTGCAGGCCGTGTGTGACCTTTGACGTTTCTCTGATGGTAATTTTGGATGGGGAGTTCTCTTCTGTGCCTGTCCCGATCTTGGCTCGTCAAGTCATCGAGGGCGGCGCGACGATCCTCCAACTTCGCCACAAAGGTTCGAACATCCGATCATTTTACTCCGATGCCGCCGCGATTCGAAACATGGTAGAAGGAACCGATATTCGCCTGATCCTCAACGATCGATGCGATGTGGCCCTGGCCGCGGGAGCCCACGGCGTACACGTGGGTCGCGAGGATCTGCCTCCGGCAATGGTCCGCTCCCTCATCGGCCCCGAAGGCATCGTCGGTGTCTCAGCTCACACACCGGCGGAGACGCAGAATCTGACCGATGTGGACTACGTAGGCGTCGGATCGGTATTTCCCACCTCCACCAAGAACAACATTCGAGGCGTACTCGGAATCTCCGGATTACGCGAGATTGTCGAATCCAGTCCCCTTCCCGTGGTCGCCATCGGCGGGATCGGTGAGGAGAATGTCGTGAGCGTACTGGAGACGGGAGCCCAGGGTGTCGCGGTGTTGTCCGCAATCTCCCAGACGCCTTCTCCCAAAGAATCAACCCGTCGAATTCGAATCCTCATGGATCGATGGAGGAAATCGTGACAAGAGCTATCGCCATTCTGCTGATGGCCGCGGGTTCGATCGCGGGTCAGATTTTGCACGAGGAGAACTTCTCCGGGAAGACACACTTCACCACGTCGAAGTACGTCTACCCCATCGAGGGGGCGTACCACATTTTCGACAAGGACGGACACTGGGCGTACAGCGATGCACAGAAGTTTCGTGATTTTGCGGCCGAGGTTCGAACCGAGTTTATCGGGGGTGCAACCAATTACGGTTACGGCATGATCTTTCGGGCACAGGATACGCGCAACTTCTACGAATTCCGTATTTCCGCTGATGGAAGCTATGGAATGGGGGTGTATACCGATAAGCGATGGTCGCGGATTCTGCCATGGAAGGAACATTCCGCAGTCCGTGAAAACGGCGTGAATTACATCCGGGTCCAGTGCCAAGGGTCCTTGTTACGATTCTACATCAACGGCGTTCTGGTCGACTCTGTCCGTCATTCCCGGTATGCGGAAGGCTATGTCGGATTCGTGGCCTATGACAGCGTGCATGCTCATTTCGACGATCTGCAGGTGTACGAAGCCCAGACAGTCCTGCCAATTCCGGAGAACTTCCCGGCCTCCTCCGTCAATACAGACAGCGACTTCGTCTATCGTGGCGGCGAACTCTTCCTGGATAATTTCGTCGACGAATCCCAGCAATGGGGACAGGACGAAACCGCCTTCTACGAAAGGGGTTGGTACACGATGTACGATGACGACTCTGAACATCGGTCGACGCGGACGGGTCTGCATGGCGACGCCGAGATCGACGTTCGATTTCGAGTTCCGCTCTGGCCCAAAGGCGGATCGGCCGGAATGGTTTTCGGAATGACAGACAACGATTGGATTCTATTTGCCATTCAGGAAAGCGGTACGTTTTCGGTCACGCGCCAACTCTACGGAAGCAACTTCACGCTCCACCCTGCGACGGCTCTATCCGACTTTGATCCGGCGGCCGTTCAGAAGCTGTCTGTTCTCATCCAGCCGCCGTCGCTGATTCTGAAGATCAATGACGAACAGGTCGGAGTTGTTTCGGATGCCGGCCATGATTTCTCTGTTGATGATCGATTCGGTCTCTTTGCCGGTCAGAACACGCGGGTTCACTTTCTCGCCGTGAGAGTTTTGGAGGGGAGTTTTTCATGGTCTCTGTTTGCGCGTACGGTGTGGACGGAACCGTGGCTATGGCTGTGCGTGGTTCCGTCTTTGGGCTTGATCCTGTTTGTGGCAAGGTCCATTCGAAAGAAGAGGACCGCATTGCATAAGAAACGAGAATCCGAAGTCATTGAACTGATCAAGAACTCGCAGGGCAGTCTCCGATTGGGCGCGGTCATGGGCAAATACCATATCGGCAAGCAGGAGGCGCAGACAATGTTGGATCGAATTGCGGAAACCTACGGTGGAACACCGGTTCTGGAAAGTGATGGTGTGGTCACGTATGAATTCCCTGATTTCATGCCGTCGGACCAGAAGATTCAAAGCGAAATCATTTCACTCGCGGCGCTGCGCCATGGCAGACTGACGGTGACGGACACGGCCAATTTTCTAAAGCAGGATTTGGTGGAAACGGAGATCCTGCTGGATTCGATGGTGGACGGCAAACGTGTGCGGCGAGTCGAGGAAGGCGGCGTCGTGTATTATGTGTTTCCGGAAATCGCGAAGAAGGGTAAGTGAAGGCCCAACGATCCTCTGCAATCCGACTCAACAGGGAAGTCGAAACAGACCGTGTGATCAAACCAACGTATTCAACTGCGCTGGCGAAAGCCCCACGCGCTGAGGGCGCCCGCCGCGAAGACCGCCACCCAGGACACCCAGTCGGGAACGACCACGCCTCCGATCAGAAACGGCCAACCCATGGCCGCGCGGATAGCATGACCCACGGCAATCAAAGCAAAGATGACTGCCGAAACGAGATGGTACGAACTGCGACTTATCATCGCACCTCCGTGGGTTGGGTGATTCGAAATATGTGATCCATCCTCATTCGAGTTCCAACCCGGTCTGCGAAGGGTTCTTTCGTTTTTTCTTGATTCCCAAATGGTCATAGGCGAGATGCGTCACTTCACGGCCTCGCGGTGTACGTTTGAGAAATCCCTTTTGAATCAGGAACGGCTCGTAGACTTCTTCGATCGTGCCCGCCTCCTCGCCCACCGCGATGGCAATGGTATCGACCCCCACCGGCCCGCCGTTGAACTTCTCGATAATCGCAAAGAGAATCCGTTTGTCCATATCGTCCAGACCGTGTTCGTCCACCTCCAGAGCCCGCAGGGCATAGTCGGCGATGTCGCGATCAATGACTTTTTTCTTTTTGACTTGTGCAAAATCGCGCGTTCGCTTGAGCAAGCGATTAGCAATGCGTGGCGTGCCTCTCGCCCGCCGTGCAATCTCCTGGGCGCCGCCCTCGTCCACCGACGCCTGCAATAACTCCGCAGAACGGTGGACAATGCGCGTCAAGTCACTCTCGTCGTAATAATCCAGCCGGCACGTGATCCCAAACCTCGACCGTAACGGCGCCGTGATGAGTCCCGCTCTCGTCGTCGCGCCGATCAGTGTGAATCGGGGAAGGGACAACTGAATCGTGCGCGCACTCGGCCCCTTGTCGATGACAATATCCAGCTGAAAATCTTCCATCGCGGAGTACAGATATTCTTCCACGATTGGATTGAGACGGTGAATTTCATCGATAAATAGAACATCCCGCTCTTCCAGATTGGTCAGGATTCCTGCCAGATCTCCCGCTTTATCCAACACGGGCCCGGACGTCACCCGGATCTGTACCTCCAGCTCGTGCGCAACAATATGCGAAAGCGTCGTCTTCCCCAAACCAGGAGGCCCGGACAGCAATACGTGATCCAAGTGTTCGCCGCGCTGCCTGGCCGCTTCGATGAAGATTTTCAAATTCTCGACCATCTTTGCCTGACCGACGAATTCATCAAAGCGGGACGGTCGCAGGGAAATTTCCAATTCGACCTCGTCGGTCTGTTTTTTTGGACGAACCAGCTCGGTCATTTCAGTTTCTGTCGTAAGGATTTCAATTCGTCGAGGATACCCGGAATTTTCTTAATGTAAACCTCTTTCCTCAGGGATTCAACCCGCTCCTCCGCAGGATAGCCTGCCACAAAAACCCCGGACGGCACGTCGGCAATCACACCCGCCTGGGCCCCGATCGTTGCGCCGTCGCCGATGCGGATGTGCCCGACCAATCCGGCCTGGCCCCCGATCCGAACGCGCGCGCCGATCACGGTACTCCCCGCGATTCCCACCTGCGCCGCAATCGCTGTATCTTCCCCTATCGAAACATTGTGCGCAATCTGGACCAAATTATCGATGACACACCCCCGACCGATCGCGGTGTCGCCGAGCGTTCCCCGGGCAATCGTGCAATTGGCGCCGATGTGAACGTCATCCCCGATGACCACTCGTCCGACATGTCGAATCGCCCCATACGAACCATCGTCTTCGTAGAATCCAAAGCCCGCCATCCCGATCACTGTTCCCGATTGGATCCGCACACGCTTGCCAATGACTGTCCCGGCCATCAGCACGACACGGTGATCAATCACCGACCCGGCTCCCACGCAAACATGCTCCTCAATCACACAACCGGCTCCAACCCGCACATCCGGTTCCAACAACGCGAGTTCTGATACATGTGAGGACGGATCAATGCCGGATGAGCTTGCGACAGGATGAAAGAGATCGATCAGTTGTGAGAGTGTCTTCAGAGGATTGCCGGAGATCGCATACGAAACTCCCTGCTGGTCGAGCCACATCCGTAGGTCTGCCAACTCACGGGACACGATCCAGGCTCGGGACTTGATTGCCTCCCGCCGGCGCAAAATCGACCGGCTGGCAACGACGATGACATCCTCCTCCGTCGCAACTCCGGGCTCGCGTACTCCGCTCACGTTGCGGTCTTCTCCGTATGCCGCCAGACCGCATTCCCTGGCCAGTTTATGAAATGAGATCGCCACAGACAAAAAGAGGGCTGTTGGAAGACAGCCCTCGAATGAAATTCCCTGGCTTCACTTACTGCTTGCCGGTCTTTTCTATCTTCTCCGTGCCCATCTTGACAAGCTCTTCGAGAGTCTTGTCCGTCAAATCCAACTTCGGATCCGACGCAAGCACAATGCCGTATCCGCTGTCCAGAATCAAGTCCAAAGTCTGCGCCTTGCGCACGTTTTCAACCGCCTTCTTGACCTTGTCCAGGATGGGCTGCATCAATTCATTCTGCTTTTGCACGAGTTCTTCCTGCAGTCGTTGTTGCGTCGTTTGCAAAAAAGCCGCCAATTCCTGAATGCCTTTTTCAATCGCCTTTTTTGCACCGTCCTTCAGGAGCGGGTTGTCCTTGATGTTCTTGACATAGTCCTCCTGTGCGGCCTGCAGAGAATCCTGCAAATAGTACATTTGCTTGTACGCTTTCTCCTGCTCCGCCTGCAACTGCGTTTGAACGGTCTGCGTTTCTTTCAGCGAACCGATCAGTTTTTGCGAATCGACGTATCCGATTTTGGCCTGTCCCAAGACCGTTCCCGTCATCACGCCTAGCAGCGTGAGCATCATCACTTGTTTCACTCGGTACTCCTATACTGGTTATTGATCAATGTCTTCCTTGCCTACCTGGCTGTCCTTGGATTCTTCCTTACGAGGTTGCCGGGTCCCACTTTCCCTGGGATTCTTTCGTTTCGAGCCGGATTGCGTCCCGGATTCGAACTCTTGCTGTTGTCCGTCTTGCTGCTTGTGAACGGTCAAACCGACTGCGGGCAACTCCTCGATCACGCTGAGCGTGAGATCCAGCCGCTTGTCAATGGAAACGGGATTCCCGGCGGAGATGTCGAACAACACATCATACTTGGATCGAATTCGTACGTTGTCAATGGCCTTCTTGATCTTGTCCAGAATCGGTTGCAGCAATTCCTGTTGTTTCTTGTACAAATCCCCCGTCACCGGTGAAAATCGCTTTTCCCGCAACGCGGCTACCTCGCGCTTCCGATCCGCAATCGACTTGACGAGTATATCCCTTGACGTTTGCGACAAGGCCAAGCTGATGGTTTCCAATTCTTTTTCCAGAATTCCCACGCTGTCTTGCATGCTCTCGATCTCGTCCGTCCAGTCCGACGCCAACCGCTGCAATTCCAGCTGAACATCTGTGGCAGATTGAACCTGCGACAGGATGTACTGAAAATCGACGTATCCGATCTTGCCCTGAGCGGCAAGGGATCCTGACAAGATAGCGAGGAGCGTCCATGTGGTCTTCATTAGAACTGCTGCCCAAACTGAAAATGAATTCTCGGATAATTCCGCGTTTTGTCTTTCTTGTCCAGACCGTATCCCACGTCCAACCCGATCATTCCCACCAGCGGCATGAACAGTCGAAAGCCGTATCCCACCGAGCGCTTGACCTGAAAGGGGTCGGTATTCGAAATGGACCGAAAGACATTGCCAGCCTCGGCAAAAACCAACAGATACATCGTCGGATTGGGAATCACCTGGAAACGCAACTCCGATGAATACTTGAACATCGTCGATCCGCCGATATCGGCGATCCCGTCACGCGGTCCGACGTTCCGCGGTCCGTATCCGCGCAGCTGAATCGATCCGATATCCAGAACCCCGCCGCCCATGAAGAAGCGGTCGAAGTACGGGATCTCTTCCACGCTTGCATTTCGCTTGAAGCTCCGAACGTATCCCATATTGAAATCCGTATACAAAACGAATCCCCCGAGCGTCGGTATGTAATGCTGTGCGCGGAAAGTGTGCTTGTTGTAATCCTTTGGAAGTACGCGAACGGCATTCGGAAAACCCGCCGTATCGATATTGACAAACCCAAACTCTGTCGTCAGAGTGTATGTCGACCCCGTTCGCGGAAACTCCGCCGCGTCCCGACTGTCGCGCTGAATGACCTGCGACAACGTGACCGACTGTTGATTGCCGAAGGTCAACGATGTGCTTAGATTATCCTCGTCAAATGGACGCAGGCGGGCACTCGCGTAGCTGATGCCCCAGTTGGCCGTGAAAAAATCATCCGGCCATCGGAGACGGCGCCCAAACGACAACGACCCGCCCCAACTCCGGTTCTTGATTCCGATGATCTGCGCGCGTCGATTGCCATCCAGCGTGTAATACAAACTCGCCCCAAAGGAAGTCCGGGTATCGAACAAATACGGTTCGGTAAACCCAATTTGAAAGACCCGATAGCCCTGCCCTCCGAGTTGGACGTTCAATGACACCGTCTGGCCGTTGCCCAGAAAATTATTAAACGCGACGCCTGCCGAACCGATCAGTCCATCCTGGCCGCTGTAGCCCATCGACAGATTCGCCGTATCCGTCGGTTTCTCCTTCACCGTGATGACGACATTGACCTTGTCCGGCCCCACCGGCTGGATGTCCGGAATGACGTTTTCAAAATAATTCAAGACCATCAGATTGCGCTGGGTGCGGATCAAAGCATCCCGGCTGAAGGTTTCCCCGGGGAACGCCACCACTTCGCGCCGGATGACTTTCTCCTTCGTCTTGGTGTTGTCACGAATTTCAACTTTGTGGATGGTCACCGGATTGTTTTCCGTGATCACGAATTCCAGATTCAACGTATCTTTCCCTACCGGCTTCTCGATGGGAATAATCTGCGCATAAATGTAGCCCTGATCGTAAAACATGGCATGCACGCGTTCCTGCATCGCACGATCAAATTTTTCCTGATTGAACACATCGCCCCTCTCCAACCCGAACGCCTTGCTCAGCTCAGCGCTTGAGAACAACGTCATCCCGGTCCAGGACACGTCACCGATATAATATTTGACCCCTTCTTCGACCCACACGTCGATGAGCAAGTCCTTGCCATCCCGATAATACACGCTGTCTTTGACGATCTCAATGTCCCGATAGCCGTTCTTCTTGTAGAACGCAATCAGCTTCTTCAAATCCTCACGATACTTCTTTTCGTCAAAATCGCCGCTCTTGAACCATTTGAAGAACCCGGTTTTCGACTTCGTATCGTCAAACGTTCCACGCAACTTCCCGTCGGAGAAGGACGCATTTCCATGGAAATCGATTCCGCGAATCCGAACCTTGTCCCCTTCATCAATCTCGACCTTCAACAGCACCTTGCCCGTGTCCGTGGTAGATTCATACGATTTCACGTTCACCTTGGCGTTGAGATATCCCTTGGTTGCGTAGAGTCGTTTGATCTTTTCCTCGGAGGATTTCACCCGTTGCGGACTCACTGTCTGATTCACAAAGAGACCGATGGCGCTGCGAATGTCCTTCTCATCGATCTCGTCCATGCCCTTGATCTCCATCGATTCCAGTCGGGGATATTCCGTGACTGCGAGGATGATCTCAATTCCGCCTTCTTTTTCCTGACCGTAGACTTGGACGTCTTTGAAAACGTTCATCGCCCACAGATTCTCTATTACTTTTTGAAGATCGTCCACGCCCACCTCCTGTCCGAGGCTCAATCCCGCGGCGATCAAAATCAGATCTGCATCCGATTTGATATTCCCCTCGACCCGGAGTCCCACGATCTTCGGCTTCTGCGGGGTCTTGGTCTGGGAGAGGGCGGGCAGTGCGAACAACGGGATCAGCAGAAACAAACGCATTACAAAACTTTTTGCCATCTATACCTTCAGAATCTTGTGTGTAAACTTAAGAATGGGATCGTACGGGAGATTTTCGCGAGCGCTCATGACTCTTGACTTGATCGCTGGTCAATCCAAAGCGACGTTCCCTCTGCTGGAAATTCACAAGCGCTTCATAGAGTTGGGGTTTTCGAAAGTCGGGCCACAAACAGTCGGTCACATAGATTTCAGAATACGCCAGCTGCCACAGGAGGAAATTGCTGATGCGAAATTCACCGCTCGTGCGGATGATCAGATCGGGATCTGGAAGGTCGGCAGTTTCCAGAAACCGCGAAAACGTCGCCTCATCCAACCGCTCCGCGTCCAGATTCGGATCGGCCATCATCCTTCGTATGGCATTCAGAATCTCAATTCTCGAACTGTAGCTCAGCGCCAGATTGAGCACCAGTCCTTCGTTGTTTTTTGTCTTCTCAACCGCCTCCTGAACCTGCCTCAGGGTGTCCGGAGGCAGTAAATCGATGGAGCCGATCGTGCGGACCCGCACGTTTTTTTCCATCAGATTTTCCAGCTCGTTATGGATGGTCTTCATCAACAGCTTCATCAAGGCGCTGACTTCCCATGTCGGACGCTTCCAGTTCTCGTAACTGAACGCATACAACGTGAGGACTTCGATATTCAGTTCTCCACAGGCTTCGACAATGACTTTGACCGAACGAACGCCCTCATTGTGCCCCGCGACTCGCGGCAGTCCACGTTTCTTGGCCCATCGGCCATTCCCGTCCATAATAATCGCGACGTGGCGAGGCAGGTTGCCTTTGGCCAAAATCGCTTCCTGCAGCGCTTTGTCGGTCGCCTTGGCGATAGACTTGCGATTCAGATAGGCTCGTAGTCGGGACAGGCCGTTGATCGGGGCCAAAACGGAAGACTCCTTTTTTTGCGTGCTAAGTCTACTTAAAACAAGCATCAATATCAAACTAATTTGCCATCCATAACGCAGTGCCTGCCCAGTGTCGACGCGGAATGCCTGCGCGGATCATCGCGATCTTTGCTGAACGCAACGCTTGCAGAATATCGTGCCCCGCGGCCAAATTCGCATAAAAATCCAACACAAGCCGGGCGTGATCGCGATCGTTTACTTCCCATCGTGTCCCGATGATCGCCTTGGCGCCGCCCGCCATCATTGCGCGGGAAAGCGCATCAGCCGTCGTGGGATTCGACACATCTTCAGTGGCGCACGCGGATAGGAATACGATACTGGACCGCACAGAGAACCTCTGGATATCGGTGGCTTGAAAGTACCCGTCATGAGTCGCGGAGGCCGGCATGACGATCGCGGTCCCACCTCCGGATGTTCGCAATCCATGGCCGCTCAGATGCAGGATCGAATGTGGTATCGACATTCCGTTCTGTACGACCGCCTCATCGATCTCGTTGATTTGGATCGTTTTCGGTCCGCGCCAAACTGCATAGATTTCACGCCCTTCCTGCTCCGCGTACGGCAAATCTTCCAACTGCCATGCCGCAAGCCCCCTGCCATAGTCGCTTGTGCAGAATATTCTCAGCGTATCGAATTCGACCGAACGTGTGGGCAATCGCGGCGCCAGACGGCCCGCCGGCGTGTAGCAGACGGGATTTCTCTCAATCCAAAATCTCTCCCCATCAAACAGCGACTCAAAGGCAAGGGCGAACAAGAAATCATCGGGTACGATCGCAACAGGCGCGTCCGGAGACAGGAAAGCAAGCGTGGGACGGACCAAGAGATCAAAAACTTCTGCAGTCGCCTGGCGTTGCGTAGATCGCATGCGAATCGCCTCCTCCAGCACCGCTCTGCGAATCCTCTGCGTTTCGCCAAGACGAATGGCCGCCAGCGTATCTTTCAGACGGATGAAGACGTGAACCGCCGAATCCTCAACCACATAGGACAAAACAGGCATGGCTGTATTCCCGGCACGGTCTTCCACGGGTATGTCCCCACCGCGAAGTCGTTCGGAGATCTGAAAGGCCTCATCGATCCTGTCTTGAGCGAGTCGGAGTCGAATCAGAGCCCGATATACGGATAGACGTTGACCCTGGAAGAAGTACGGCAACGCCTCCTCCGGAAACGCGTGCCCCTTCTGAGTTTCGAGTTCCCGAATCGACTGTTCATACCATCGTGCGGCCTGTATCCTATCGTTTTTCTGTTCGTGCAGGCGGCCCAATTCGTACATGACCATCCACGTGAGCCCCGCATGTTTGAGGCGGCCCACCTCCAACGCCTGTGCCAGCAATGCGTGCGCCCGCTCGAAATCACGCATCCGTGTGCACACCTGGCTCAGCAGAAGAAGAGCGGAAAGTTCGTCCGAGCTCGATTCCAATTGTCGTGCGAGATCCACGACCCGCGTCAGCAGCTCCGCCGCTTCACGCGCTCTTCCCTGCCGAAATTCCGAGTACGCGAGTTCCTGTGTCAAACTGATTTCACCCAGTGGATCCCCCTGACGTGCGGAATACTGGATGGACATTTGCAAGAGGGGTTGGGCCCGCGCGAAACGCTCTGTCTTTTGCAGAACGGCGGCGCGATTCCCGATGGCCAGCATGAGCCCCGCTGAATCTCCAGCTCGTCGATAGGCATCTTCGGAGCGATACAGAGTCGCTTCGGCATCATCGTATCGCCCGAGATCGTAGAACACATTTGCAATATTCAGAAGGTCTGCCGCCACGTCGCCTTCTCGTCTCGCCAGACTGTCCGTAGCGAGCGCTTCTCGGTACGCCGCGAGCGCCCGGCGATACTGCCCGGTGTTTCGAAAGACGATCCCCTCATTGCTGCGTACAAAGGACAAGAATCCCGGATCCCTGGAAAACCGACCCGCCACACGAAACTCCTGCAACGCCCGATTCCAGTTCGATCGTCGCATGTGAAGAATGCCCCGCGCATTGTGGGCTTTGGCGGTCGTCACAGAATCCATCGCCGCGCCGCCAAACGCCTCCGATAAGACCGAATCGCCCTTGTCATACTCCGCCATCTCGCATAGCAGGAGCGCATAATCGACCAGATCCAGCTTCTTTCGATCCGGACGTCTTGCCAGCAATGCGTACAGGCTCTGGGATTCCCGATTTTGTCCTTTGTAGAAATAACTCTTCGCGACCACAGATAACGACGGTGTGGAAATGGAGTCGGCTGGGAACGACGCGCCAAAACGAATGACCTCATCATAGAGGCCGCGCTCAAAATAGATGCGTGAGGAGTCCGCGGACTGCGCAGTAAGCCCCGCGAGCCCGCTACAGAAAAGGAGGCATACCGGTACAGCCCGAATCACTTCAGACGCAAGTCATAAACGTCATCGAGGCGCTCCGGCCACATCTGAACCGGATATTTCTGTTTCATCGATTCCATCCATTCCCTGCGAATGCGCCTTTCCGTAGACTGGACAAAATCCTGCACCACGAGGGATCGAACTTTTTCAAGTGGCAGTAAGGTTCCCGGAATCTTCTCGTCCAGGCGAACGAGGAAGTAGTCTCCGCCGTCCGTACCCAGCACCTCGCTCACCTGTCCGGGTTGCAAATTCTTGTTTGCGTAGGAAATCCGCTCGATGGTCTTATCATCTTGCAGCATCGGACGCCGGCTTACCGTCACGTTGGTATCCATCGACGCGGCTTTCAAAACTCGCTCAAAGTCCTTCGAGGATTTCCAGAGACTGGAATACGTCTGGATGGCTTCCTGACTACGACTTTGGATTTCCGTAATGCGCACTTGATCCAATGCTTTGAAGCGATCGACATTCGCCCGATAGTGACTCTGCAACTCTCCTTCGGTGTACCTTACTTTTTGCAAAACCGCGTGCACCTGGGCCAGGCGGCGCAACTCCTCTCGTCGAAATCTCTGAAGAGCGGCCGATTCATCCTCACCCAGAGCCAGTTTCAGTTCGCGTCCCGCTCGTCCAAAAATTCGCGTACGGGCGGCGAGCCGTAACCCTTCCTTCATCCGGCGATCGTCAAGGCGCGCTGTGGAAGATCGATCGGACAGTTGACGCACGATTTCATGAACCTCAATCTTCCCGCCGTCAAACGACGCCAACCTCTCCCGCAATTGCAAACTGTCAAAAACTGCAAACCAGTCGTTAGGCTCTTTCACCGTTTGATAACCGTTCATGAACATGCGTACGGCCGTGTCATGAATTCTGAACCCTGCCGATGTGAACAGACTATCTTCGACAAATGAAAAGCGCTTTCGCACGGCGCTCGTCGGATTCCGGAGCAGTCCGTTGAGAGTGACGGCTCGAAGGTATTCCCAATGGGCATCCAGGTCCTTCAATTCAGCCGACGGTCTTTCTTCAACCAACATCAGAATGTGAAAGCCTGCTTCCCCCTCGACCGGATGCGTGACCTGGCCTGGCTTCAATTGGAGTACAGCCGTTTGAAATCGCGGTTCCACTTGATCCAAACGAAGAAATCCCAAATCCCCGTCTTGGTATTGTCCAGTCTCATCATCGGAATACGATCGGGCAAGAGAACCGAAAGTCGAAGGATTGGCCTGGAGGGCTCGATACACGGAATCGGCAATGGCTTTGGCCTTTTCCCTGCTGCGCGACGCCTTCATGACCAGTTCAATGTTCATCTGCTTCCGCACTTCAGAGTGAGCAACGAAGATTTGCCGAAGCCGTCTTTCCGTTTTCAGCATGTCGTGCGTTTCGCGTATGTCTCGTTCGGTGACCACCGCCTCCCCCACCAGCTTTCGCACAACCTTCTCATACAGATACTCGGACTCTTTGTCCTCCACTGCCTGGGAAACGATCGGGTCCGCGGCCAACCCTTCGTCCTCCGCCCACCTCTCGATCAGGCGACGCTCCACCAACTCGTTCATCAACAAATCGCGGTGCGTCTTCTTTGAGAGATCGATGGTACGCCCTTTTTGCATCCCTGCAAATTCTTTGAACATGTCCACGTCCAGGGTGTCTCCTCCCACCACCGCCCACACGTCTCTGGAGGACAAATCGATTTTCTTTGTATCGCCGCACGCCATCCACGCGACACACCCAATGCAAATCAGCCATACTCTCATGAAATGGATTCCTTATGCAAGTTGAAGAGTCGATTCCGAAGATTGACTCAGTTCCGACAGAAATTGCCACGCCCAATCCAAACGCTCCACCGTCACCGGGCTGTCCAACCTCTGCTTCTGGACGTTGTACCCGGGAAATCCGACCCGCAGTTCAAATTGACGACCGGACTGGTGAAATTTGACGTTATGGGTAATCGCAAGGACACGTTGCACCTTCCCTTGGAAAACATCCGCAAGCTCTCGTTCTTTTACAAATTTGTCATCAAAACTCATCGTCAGACACTGGGAATCCACGTGCAGTTTGGTCAGACCGTAAAACGATGCCATGATTTTCAACCCTACCGTTTTGAGCAGGTTTTCTGCTTCCACAGGAAGCGGCCCGAAGCGATCCTCCAGTTCCCGACGAATCTCCGTCAATCGATCCACGGAGCGCAGGGTCGACAATTCCTGATACAGGCGAATCCGTTCCGACGGAACATTCACGTAGTCGTCGGGGAAATAGGTTGGATCCGAAACCCGGATTTCTGTTTCCAGCAGCACCTGGGGCTCAGGAGGCTCCACCTCGATCCGGAGATCGTGCTTCGCGGTCTGAACAGCCTCCTCCAGCAGTCTGCAGTACAACTCAAAGCCAACGGCGTTGATGAAGCCACTCTGCTCGGCCCCGAGCAAATTGCCCGCGCCTCGAATCTCCAGATCCCTCATCGCGATGAGGAATCCAGACCCCAGCTCGGTAAACTCCTCGATCGCCTGAAGCCTCCGTAAGGCATCCGTCGGCAAATTCTGAAACGGCGGCGTGATGAGGTAACAATAGGCTTGCTTCGACGACCGCCCCACGCGGCCACGCAGCTGATACAGTTGGGCAACCCCGTACTGCTGGGCTTGATCGATTAAGATGGTATTGACGTTGGGAATATCAATTCCGTTTTCGATGATGGTCGTTGCAAGGAGGACGTCGAATTTCCGATTCATGAATTCGTGCACGACTTTCTCGATGCGCTGCGGAGGCATCTGCCCATGAATGATGCCATACCTTGCACGCGGCGCGATCCGCGCAAGAATTTCGCCAATTCGTTCAATCGTTTGCACCCGATTGTGCACGAAGTAGACCTGACCGCCGCGATCGATTTCCTTCATCAGTGCGTCGTAAATCAGTTCCTCGTCAAACCGTACGATTTCTGTCCGTATCGGCAACCGGTCCTGCGGCGGCGTTTGGATCGTGGACAGATCGCGACCCCCCATCAGGGAAAAATGGAGGGTTCTCGGGATGGGGGTTGCCGTGAGGGTCAGCGTATCAACGGATGCTTGGATCCGTTTGAGCTTTTCTTTGTGCGTCACTCCGAAGCGTTGTTCCTCATCAATAATGAGCAACCCCAGGTCGCGAAAGACTACGTCTGTTGACAAAAGTCGGTGTGTCCCAATGACCACGTCCAATCGACCCTCCGCCAATCGCTGAAGGATGTCTTTCTGTTCTCCGGCTGATTGGAAGCGCGACAACGCCGCCACGTGCACGGGAAAGTCCTTCAAGCGGCGCGAAAACGTTTCAAAATGTTGTTCCGCCAGAATGGTTGTCGGGACGAGCACGGCAACCTGCTTGCTGTCCTGCACAGCCTTGAATGCCGCTCGCAGAGCCACCTCCGTCTTCCCGTACCCCACGTCCCCGCAGATCAGGCGATCCATCGGTTCGTCGGATTCCATATCCGCCTTGATCTCGGCTGTGACTTTGCTCTGATCCGGAGTGTCCTCAAACTCAAACGAACCCTCCAATTCATACTGCATCATCGTGTCCCGGGCGAATGCAAAACCTTTTTTCATTTTTCGCTCGGCGTACAGCTTGATCAGGTCTTTCGCGATATCCTGGATCGACTTACGGGTCCGTGTCTTCAGCCTCTCCCAATCCGCGGTGCCGAGTCTGTTGAGCTTGGGCTCCATTCCCTCCTCGCCCGAAAATTTCTGGACACGCGCAAAATGCTCCAGCGGAACGAACAGCTTATCCCCGTTTTGATAAACGATTTTCAGGCATTCCTCAATATGATCACCCTGAGTGACTTTGTGAAGCCCCGCGTATTGACCAATCCCGTAGTCCACATGCACGACGTAATCTCCGAGCTGCAGTGTCTTCAGATACCTCAGCGCCTGCGCACTCTTGAACCGACGATGAATTCGAAATCGCTTGGGGCGCCCAAAGATCTGATGATCGGTATAGACAACCAATCCGGCTTGGTCGGCGCGAAAACCGGAATGCAGTTCTCCTGTGCCGATTTGATAGTCAATTCCGGCAGTCATCTGTTCAGACTCGAGTAATTCGTTAAGACGGTCGACCTGACCCTGATTGTTGCAGAGAATCATCGTTCGCAATCCCCGCCGTTGGTGGTCACTCAAGCAGTGCCGCAGTCGTTTCACGTGTCCGTCCAGCGTATCGGACTCACGCGATTGAAGATCAAACACCGTCGGTTGCGTCGGACGAGACAGATTGCAGAACTCAATGTACGGCCCCCGCCGCAGTTGACCTTGCAGAGTTTTCCAGTCAATGTAGCGCGACTCTTCCGCTTCCTTTTCCTTCGGGTGATGTTTCGCTTCTTCATCGCATCGTTCCCAGAAACGCATAGCCTGTGCCTCGATCAGCTCCGGTTCCATCCAGATGACGCGGGCGCCTGGCAGGTAATCGCAAAGTGTGGATTCGCATCGCTCCGCAGACCGGGCTGTCGGATAAATGGACACTTCGGAAATTCTTGCCTGTGACCGTTGCGTGACCACATCAAAGACGCGCAAACTCTCCACATCGTCTCCGAAGAATTCGACCCGTATCGGCTGCTCGTGGCTGTATAGATACACGTCGACCATGCCGCCCCGCACGGCAAACGTACCGACGGAATCCACCACATCCTGCCGGTCGTACCCGAATTGAACCAGCATCTCCGTCAGCGTTTGAAACCCAAAGAACCTTCCCTCCCTCAGCTGTGCATGTTTCCTCTCGAAATCACCGAAGGAAGGCAATTTCTGAAACAAACTCCGAATCTGCGTCACCACCACACAATGCGAGGCCGCCCGGCTCTTTTCCAAACACTCTTGTCGAGCCGCCTGGACGGACATCGGAACTTCCCTCTCGTCAAAGGGAGATCGTTCCTCATCGGGAAAGGAATATACGGGAACGCCATCGCTCACCTTTGTCATTTCCATCAGATCATCCAGGGCGCGCGAATACGACTCGGAATCGGGCACGACGACCAGGCAATGTCGGTGTTCCTGTTTCGCGAGCAGAGCTACAAGCACATGGGAAAGAGAACCAAACGCATGGCGCACGCTGAACCCTTCAGTCGGCGGTTGTGTCAGGACCGCTGAATACGCGCGCGAGACATCCTCCAAGAGCCGGGCCAACATGAAGGTTAGACGACTTCACCGAAAAGCGTGTACCCCTCCGCGCGGCGAATGGCTACCCGCGCATATTGCCCGACATGAAGGTCCCCACTCGGCACGACAACGACTTGGTTCTTGTCCGTCCGGCCCGTGAGGAAATCGTCTGACTTCCGGCTGACATCCTCCACGAGGATGTCCACCACGCGTCCCACTTCCCGGCGATTGGACTGGAGAGTGAGTTCCTTCTGCAGTGTGATGACGTCCTGGAGGCGGCATTTCTTGACGTCTGCCGACACATCATCGTTCATCAGATGGGCCTTCGTGCCCGGGCGAGGGCTGTACGCAAATGTAAAAGCCGCGTCGAATTGCGCCCGACGATACAGGTCCAGGGTATCCGCATGATCGCGGTCCGTCTCCGTCGGAAAGCCGACGATGACATCCGTCGTGATGGCCACGTCCGGGATTGCAGAGCGCGTTCTTTCGATCAGCTCCAGATACTCTTCACGAGTATACGTGCGATTCATCAGCTCCAAAATCCGATTCGAGCCGGACTGGACCGGCATGTGCAGGTGTTTGCACAGATTGTCCCGTCCCGCAATGAGCGTCAGAAGATGTTCAGGAAAATCCTTTGGATGCGGAGAAGTGAACCGTACGCGTCGGACGCCCTCTACGTCGCTCACGGCCGCCATCAAATCTGCGAAATCCCGTTGGCCGTCGCGGTACGAATTCACATTCTGCCCCAGCAAGCCGATCTCCGTGTATCCCTGGTCGACGGCCTTGCGCACCTCGTCGATGACGCTTTCAATCCGTCGACTTCGTTCACGACCGCGCGTGTAGGGCACCACACAAAATGTGCAGAAATTATCGCACCCCCGCATGACGGCAATCCACGCCGACGTCTTGCCGAACCGACTCGGCGCGATCGCATCGTACACCTCGGTGCGCGAAAGCCGGGTGTCCATTCGAAATACCGACACGTCCGCATACTCGTCCAAGGGAAACCCATCCCCGCGCACCGTCACGGCATGCGACGGGATCACCGGGTCCAGGAACTCCGGAAGACGGCGATAGGAATCCGGGCCGAGTACCACATTGACATAGGGACGCTTCTCGTGTATTTCTTCTTCCATGTGCTTGGCCATGCACCCCAACACCCCAATCACAAGCTGAGGCTTCTTTTCCTTCAATTGCTTGAATCGCGTCAGTTGCCCCCACACACGCTGCTCGGCATTTTCCCGAATGGCGCATGTATTCAGAAAGATCGCATCCGCCTCCTCGTACCGGTCCGTGAGTTCGTACGAATACCCCTCCAGCAGTCCTGCTACGATTTCCGAGTCATACACATTCATCTGACACCCGTAGGTTTCTATGTAGACCTTCTTCTTCTCGCCCTTCCCGGCAAGAACGGGTGTGTCTGCGCACGAGGGAATCATGAAGACCGGATGATGGATTCCGTCAGACTGAGGGCAATGCCGGAGAGCATGACTTCGGGCCCCAGCGTCGTGATATCTCCGGAGAGCAACTCGTTATCGACGTTGGCGTAGAGAGAGCACGCGGCGCCCTTCTCGATGATCAATCCCGACATCTTGCCGCTTTCCACGCCCACAAACGTCACTTCGCCAAGCATTTCGCTAATCACATATCCGGTACAGAAATGCAGTTGAAGATGCGCCGTCGGAGTGTACACCGTGATCAGCGTACCGCTCCGCCTTCCGATCGGGATATCCGGATAAATCTCCAGCGTCAGTTTTCGGCCTTCCGCTTCGTTGTGAAGGTACATTCGATAGTGATTTCCAAAGTCCTGCGCGTCCACACCCAGACTGCGAGCGATCTTGTCTATGTCTCCACGGGTCAGCCGAAACGTATTCTCACCCGCGGGTCGGGCGGACTCCGCTCTCGGTTTTCGCGCGCCTTTTCGCGGCCGACTTTTCGTGTTTCTTTTTTTCGATTTTTTCGTGACCCACTCCTAGGATTTTGAATCGTAAATGATCGAACCCAGTTCTTTTTCCGTACGCGTGCCTGCCCGAAGCTCCGTCGCCGTAACGCCTTCATTCTGCAGACGGGGAAATGTATACTGCACCCCGCCCTGCTCCCGCAACACCACTTCTCCGCCGTACTCCTTCATCAGATCCGCCAACATCGATTCGACCTGTCCTGCCGATAACTTCTCTTCCTTACCTGAATTGACCGCCTGCAGGATCTCCTCCAGGGTCGCCGGCTGGGCACCCCGCGAGAACAAGAAACGCATGACCCGCTTGCGCACATTTGTCCTCCGGCGAAGGACCCGTTTCTTCGAAATTCCGATCAACCGAGCAAGTGGCAAGCCGAAAAACAAGACGGAAAAGACAAACGGCACCCACCCCAACCAGATCGCGACCATGCGTTCGTCCATCTGGACGAAATCCACGTGGCCCCCGCGGATCGCCATCGCAACGAATGCTGACGCAAACACCCAATTGAACAATCCCATAAAGACAATCAGCGCGTTGCGACCCTTGGAGTTGCCCGTAAGCGGATACTCGGGTTCAAACTCATCCCAGTAATACTCGATCGCACCATCCGAGACTTCGCCGGTACCCCGCAGGAGGCCGTCGAATTGTCCATAGACTACGCCGTTGTCCGTGAATTTTGCTTCGCCCTGGAAACGCACCAATGTCGCCGTCAAGAACGCTTCCGATTCAGACAGCGTGCGGCCGCTGAGCGCGGCGATCTCTGCCGCCGTGGCGATTCCCTTGTTCTGACGGACGTAGGCGGCAAGTTCCTTCTCATCATTCAGTGGATCACGCTCGACTCGCGGAGGGCCAAAAACAAAATCATAGACCGATCCGACAAAATTCTTCTTGTTTTCCTTGACCACCGAAGGACGCGATTGATACGTCCGATAGGTGTATCCCCATGGATCCGAACGGTAGGCGATCGCCGGTGTGACGGTTCTCCATTGAAAAATCGAAACAAACGCCCGAAGCACGCCTCCGATGGGGATGGAACTCTTGCGATTGCTCCCGCGAGACGCGGCGACAATCAAGGCCAGCAGGATCACCAGGAAGATCACAAAATAGACGACGAGTGTAACAGCGATCCAAGCCTTGTAGAAGGCAACAAACGCCTTCCACAGCCAACTCCGCACAACGGCCATCTTCTCTGAAAATGTCTTTTCGCCTCGACGCCGGAGGGAGGATCCGAACGAATAAATGAGGTCTCCGTTTTCCGTCATGGACAGCCGGCAGACGTACTTGCTCATCATGGCATCCAGAGCGTCCTTCGCCGCCGCAACGCCCAACCCCGTGACCGCCGCCGCGTCGTTCAGCGTGAATCGCCCCCGGAAAGTCGACAGTTTGCCCTCGAGAGTCTGAATCGTTTGATCGTCTTTCATGTCACCTGCGTATGTGAGCGGTGAATCTAACATATCCCCAGTGGAATATCAAGATTTCCGGCGGCTTACGGGGCCGATCCTCTGCTTGATTTTCTATCCAAAATGCCCTAAATAGCGGCAGACGATACATAGAATCTACGTAGAATAAGAAATTCATCAAGGGTCTGCAGGAGCACACGATATGGTGATTCGCGTCAGCAATGCCGAACAAGGACTGATGGAAGAATTCCGCTCAGATAATCTGAACTTTATTCGCCGCAGTTATGAGGAATTTGAATCCATTGGCAACATGACGGAGGAAGATTACAAGAAGCTGGCGATTCTGATCGTCAGGAAACGATATACCGATACCCGATTCGATAACCTGGAGTGGAAGGCGGAAGTTGTCGCCGAGTAACCAACTCAGCGTCGGATCGAAAGCGCCGGACTTTCGGCTTCCTGATCAAGACGGTAACACGGTTCATCTGGGAAGCTTCCAGGGGCAAACCGTGATTGTCTATTTTTATCCGAAGGACCAAACCCCTGGATGCACCAAGGAGGCGTGCAGCTTCCGCGATCGGCACCGCCTGTACACTCGAAACGACATCGTCGTCCTCGGTGTTAGTCCGGACAGCCCCGCTTCGCACCAAAAATTCATCGCCAAATACAAGCTCCCCTTCACGCTCCTCAGCGATCCCGATCATGCCGTCGCATCCGCGTATGGCTCTTGGGGAACGAAGAAGATGTACGGCAAGGAGTCAAAGGGAATTCTCCGAAAGACCTTTGTCATCGACGAAATGGGCAACATCAGCTTTGTTTTTGACAAGGTCGCTGTAGAGACACACGCCGACGATGTCCTGGCGGTTCTGAAGAAATGAGATTCCTCTTCTGTCTCCTCACCGTCTCCTCTGCCGCGAGCGCCCAGCCTGAGTGGATCACACACCAATTCAAGCCCTATCACGTGGAGTTTGAAACGCCGGAGAACTGGGCGGTCACGATCAACCAGAACTTTGACAAGAACTACATCGAATGCTTCAGCCCGGATGAATCGATTTATTTTTTCATCACATATACGGAAAATGAAAAGAAGTCGGCCAACGAGGTGATCCTGTCCTACCTGAAAGTCACGTACGCCAATGCGGAATTCACGATAGACGAAGAGGTCAGCAGTCGGAACTTGAAATTCATGTTCTCATCCGGCATTTCAACATTGGAAAATTTCCAGACGTTCATCAAAGTCGGTGTGGGAAGTTACAAGAGCCACGCCTTTCTCATTGACACCGGATACAACGACCTGAACAATGCCGGCGCGATCGTGACCATCAATCGGATCATCGAGAGTATCCGCGTCCTCGACTAATCGGAACGACTTTCTCCAGACACCAGATTGCATTCGATCGCCACGCGAACCATGGCCACCGCATTGTGTACACCCAGTTTGTGCATGATGTTGGCACGGTGCGTGTCCACCGTCCGGGGACTCAAGAACAGTTTCTGCGCAATCTCCTGCGTGTTGTAGCCCTCGGCCACGAGAATGAGAATCTCCTTTTCCCGTGGAGTGAGACGTTCGATCATCTCCTGTTTCTCTGAAGAGACAACCGTCGTATCCGGTCGGCCGATCAAATCGTATGCGCTCTGTGAGAAATACCGTTCGCCATCGAGGACCCGATGAATGGCAGTGACAATTTCGTCGCTGGGGGCATCCTTGAGCAGATAGCCGTACGCTCCGGCTTCCATGACCTTGGACAGGTAGCCCGACTCCTTCAGCATCGTCAGGACGATCACACGTGTGCCGGGAAAGGATGCGCTCACTTGCCGGGTCACCTCCAGGCCGTTTACCTTGGGCATGGCGATATCGACAATGGCGATGTCGGGCTTGTGTTTTTGAATCAGCGTGAGAGCGGCCTCTCCATCCTCGGCTTCGGCCACGACGCGCAGGTCCTCTTGTTCCTCCAGAACCATCTTCAGCCCACCCCTCACGACCGGATGATCGTCTGCAATGACGATATCAATTTTCGACATGGATAGTCTCTCCTACTGGTATTTCCACGATTACTGACGTCCCACGCCCTTTCTGGGAATCGATGTGCACCACGCCGCCATGCATCGCCGCGCGTTCGCGAAGGGAAACCAGTCCCATCGCGGGCGCCGCAACGCGTTTGTCCTCCGTTTTCTGGAAACCAACTCCGTTGTCTTCAATCAGCACCATCAGTTTGTCCGGATACCCGATCATTTGCACCTGCACTTCGGTAGCGTGCGCATGCTTGACCACATTCGTCAGCGTTTCCTGAATGATCCGGAAGAACGCAAGTTCCAGCGACGGCGGCCAGCGGCGATTCCATTCATGGGTCTTGAAGTGGATCTTCAATCCCGTATGGCGGCGAACCTGCTCGCACAGACTCTCCACGGCATACAGCAGACCCAGGTGTTCCAATGCAGCCGGCATCAGATTGTACGCAATTTGTCGCGTTTCGTGAATCGCTGTCTGGATGAGATTCTGAATCGACTCCATCCGTTGTGCGTGAGTTCGTCCCACCGACTTCTGGAATAGCTCCAAATCCCGCTTCACCGCGCTTAACATCTGCCCAACGCTGTCGTGCATTTCCTTGGAGATCCTGCGTCGTTCCTCCTCCACTGCTTCCACCATGGCGGCGATACGGATCTTTTGTTTCTGCAATTCGAATTCCGCTTCCTGCGCACGGACCTGCTGGGATACGTCCAGAATCAACGCCAGCTTCGTCTGGGTTTGCCCCCAGCCCACGTCCTGATACGTACACTGTACGTCCACGACGCTCTCGTCCTTCTTCTTATGTTGCTGCAGACCAGCAGGCAAGTGATCGCCGGTTCCCACCAAAAGATCAGAAAAACGCAACCGGGCAAAGTCTTCGCGCGAATATCCGTACATCTCGACTGCCGCCCGATTGACCGATAGAATCGCGTTGCCCTCCAGATCCAGAATCAGCAACGGCGTGGGGTTCTCATCAAACAATCTCCGATAGCGGTCTTCACTTTGCTCCACGGCCTGCCTGGCCAGACGTTGTTCGGTCTCGTCGTGGCCCACGCAGATCACGATTCCGCCCGGCGCGCGCACTTCAAACCACAACAGCCATCCGGTGGTCCCGTCCTTGCGTATGACCCGTCGTTCAACAGGCTTGTCTGTTACCTCTTCCCCGCTGGCAATCCTCATCATCCTGGCGCGTTCGGTCAGGGGATCCTCGGCCGCCACTCGATACCATCCGTCGTCGTACAACTCATCCGCACGGTAGCCCAAGACCGACTCCACGTTGCCGGTAACAAACGTAACCTGACCGGTCTGATCCATGACCAATGCGATTTTCGGGATATGCTGCCAGATCGCGTGCGAGAGCCGCATGTCCTCGAGGACCTTCTCTTCGGTGATATCACGGATCACCAGAAGGATCGACTTCCGGTCGCGATACGCGATCTGCGCGGCGTTGATCTCCACGATGAGTGCGCGGCCGTCCGTCCGCTGATGCTCCGCCTCCACCCCTTTGCTGGTCACCCGCTCCATCAGGTCCTGCCACCATCGGGAGAAATCCAGGTCATGCTTCCACAGTTTCCGGATCGTCTGACCCACCAACTGTTCGTGTGGAACTCCGTAAACGGTACCGCCGGACACGTTGATGGTGAGAATCTCGGTGGTTTTCGCATCGGCGATCACCATCGCATCCTGGGCATTTTCGAACAACTCCCGATAGTCGCTCTCCGAACGCTTCAGCGATTTCTCCGACCGCATCCGGCGCTCCACTTCCTCGATCAAAAACGTCCGTTGCTCCAGGAATCGATCCACCAACTGCGCAATAGCCGCGAATTCACCCTGATCCTTTTGCAAATCTCTCACCGGTCCGGTTCTATCGGTACGCAAACTTTCAGCAATCTTCCCCAGCGGACGGATAATCCAGGAACGCAGTCCGAAAGACAAGACGAACACAACGACGAGAGAGCAGCCGGCGAACAACAGAAGTTCCCCTCTCAGCAACGAGCCCAGATCGCGAACGAATAACGAAGGCCTCGATAGACTGCAATACGCCACCGTTTCCCCCCGGAAGTCAGCCAACGGCATGGTTCCTCGAATTTCTTCCGTCGTTTCGTCTGAGGGCTTGGCGAGTGTCCAATCCAACCGACCGTCGACTTTCATGGGGGAACCGGTTACGAACTCGGGGGTGACCATGAAGGCCACGATCCATAATTCAGGATCGCGTACCAGCTGAACGTTCAGCAATTGATCGTCTTCCACCCAAAAGAAAGATCCGGAATCCGATTGCGCCAGTGATCGCTCCCACAATTCCGCCAGAGCCAATTGGCGTTCCGTGTTCGGATACATCAACACCACGTGGCCGTTGGCATCGGCGCGCCAGACTCCGGCAAACGAACGCAATTTCGCAAAAACGCCGACATCCTGAAGGCCCCTGCGAATCTGGTCAATTGATACACGTATCTGCTCCCGCCGAATCTCCTGCGTGATCAAGAGTGACGCCTCCAACTGGGAACGAAGGATACTCTCCTCCCGCTGGCGGAGAATCGACAATTGACGCGTCTCCAAAATACTAAGGACAATGGAACCGGTAACAAAGACGAGAAAGCTAAAGAGGAGGAGATACGTGACGCGATGACGGACGCTCATACACAGGCAGTCCCAATGGAGTTCCGCATGATGCGGAATCCATTGTTATTTCTTGCTCTTCTTGTCGCGGATGGTCTCCCGATAAATACTTCGCGGAATCGCTCCCGGGTTAGTCGTCACAGACTGAATCTTCATGTCCGAGTGCTGGGCGGTGCAGTAGCTCTGGAACGGGGAGGCATACTCGGCGGGGCTCTTCACGGAATCCGCCGCCGACTGGACGTTGGCGAGGC
Organism: uncultured Bacteroidota bacterium; assembly: GCA_964602985.1. Lineage (GTDB taxonomy): Bacteria > CLD3 > CLD3 > SB21 > SB21 > CAYZJB01. The sequence continues at coordinate 244,277 of CAZRTJ010000001.1, read as the reverse complement.
GCCGAATCATGGACAGTGCGGGCGTATAGCCCGGAAACAGGCTCAGACTCCGACAGGCATACTCCACGGCTTCACTCCGATAGCGCGAATCTCCACGCGCTTCGTATATCCGTGCGGATACCTCCGAGAGGTGATAATACACAAGAAACAGGTCATACGCTTCTGTGGGATATTCCAGCGCTTTTCGATAGGACCGGTACGCCATCGTATCGAGAAATTGGACGCGCTGAATGTCCCCGAGATTCTTGTACGATTCATACAGTTCCAGGTAGGTGTCCTTGGCCTTGCGAAACACCTGCGTGCCTTCATCCCACGATTTCGGATTCTCCCGGTCCTGCACCGTCAGATAGCCAATCCGATAATCCGAGGCGAGAAAAGTCTTTTCTCGTTCACTGGCCTGACGGTAATAGTCTTCGAAGGAGGTCGTGTCGCCTCGTTGCAGCGCAAGCATCATCAAATCCGAATACGCGGCCATGAAATCCGGAGACTCGCCGAGGATTTCCTTCAGGATGGATTCCCCCAATTCCTTCCCGTTTCGAACGATCTGACCGCCTTCGTCTTTCTCCGTCTTGGCGGCAAAGGTAATCGTTTCTTCCAGCAGATAAATTCGGGCCAACTGATACTTTACGGACGACACGTAGGAATTATACGTGGCAATGTCCTCCAAAATGGCACGGCCGTTGGTCGAATCATGGTGCTTCAGAAAATACTGTGCGATATCGTACCGGGCCGCGTCCGTCAGCGATTTGTAATCGGACCCTTGAAAGAGCGCCTCCAACTCCGGATCGGTGGCATACGATGTGTCCTTGGACGAACCGCAACTTGCAAGAAAGAGTGAAATCAGGACAGCCGAATACTTTCCCAATGTACGCATCACGTCAACCTCGATCGAGTGGTATGTGGATCAATCGCTGGTGAAAGAACGTCATCAAAGTACCGAATGGCCATTCTTCAATCAAGGTATTTTTCAGCGGATCCCCCACGTGGCAGACGAACGATCAACGCGATTCTCTTGTGTCGATACCAAGGCGGCAGGGAAAGACGCGTTCGGGAATCGCTTCACCCACCCGCCGGTGGCTCGTTCTGCCACTGGACTTGGCCATCCGCAAAATGCTCGCGCTTCCAAATCGGAACGTCTTTCTTGACGGCGTCCATGATGAACTGTGCGGTCTCAAATACATCGCGGCGGTGCGGGGCGGACACCGCCACTACAATACTGGCTTCCGTCAGTTGCAGATGACCGAGGCGATGGTGCACACACAGACGGTGAATAGCCCACCGGTCCCCGGCAAGCCGACAGATTCTCTCCATCTCCCGTTCGGCCATTTCCGCATACCCCTCGTACTCCATGGAAGAAACCGTACGTCCATCGATGTGGTCCCGCACCGTCCCGATGAAGCAATTGACCGCACCACAGTTCGCCGCCGTTACGAAGTCCAGGACAGCCTGGACGGCAATGGTCTCCGTCTGAACCTGCACCCAAAGTCGGTCGGTACGAATCATCCGCCGCTCACCGGTGGGATCACGCACACCTCGTCGCCATCCTTCATTGCCTCTGATTCGTCGGCATACTTCATGTTGATCGCGACACGACTGATGGAACGGTACGGCACGAGGGCCGGAAATTGCCGAACCAGGACGTCCCACACGTCCGAGGCCTTTGATCCGCCGGGCAGGTCGAGCCGCACCGACTCCTCGCCCACAACATCCCTGCACATGGCAAATAACTTCACCACGATCTTCATGGACGAATCTCGACGACGCGATTTTCGGTACGACCAAAGACCTCCGGTTCATACATGGCTTCGGCTTTGGTCGGAGGCACCGCAAATTGTCCCAGAGTTGTTGCGCGTACAAGGTACGTGAACGAGTGACTGCCCGAGTTCAAGTAATCCGCAAAGGCCACCACTCGATCATCCCGCATTTCGGAACGATGGAAACCGCCCTTCCACCAACTGCGGTACGTCTTCGTCTCGTGCCGGGTTTGTGTGGTTGCCAGACTCGTGTTGAGAGCCTCCAGACCGGCGGGAAGCGGATCATCCAAGGCGACGAACTGCCTGTCCTGGGCCGTCTTTACGACAAGGCGGACTCGGTAGGTCTCCCCACCGCGGAATCCGGACACGACTTCACCCTTGAGATTCTCATAACTCTTCTGGATGGACATGCCTTCGTCGCGAGCGGAAACCCCCTGCAGGGGCGAATACGTCATGCGGACCGTGTAGTACAACCGACCCGGTCCGTTCTTTGTCAACATCAGTGGAATATCCACATCCCTCCGCATGGGATCCAATGGCAACTCGACCGACACGGCCTTCACGGTGCGGCCCTGATAGACCGCTTGGAGGATCTGAGCGCCGTCCAGCATTACCTGCGTCTGAAAATTCGGAGTTTCTGCCTCAAATGTCCGGAAGTAAGATCCCATCGCCCAAAACGCATAGACATTTTCCTGAGTCGTGCGCCAGCGTCCGCTCTTGCGATCTTGCAGCAAATACTTGATCACTTTTTCGGCCCACGGCACGTTGGTCCCATCGATGGCTAGAAAGGTTTCCAGAATCGCCGCGGTCGTCCGAACGTTGGAATGAAAACACCAACTCATCCCGTAATCCGCAGGCTCTTCAAAATGCGCCGTCGTCGGATTCATTTTGATGGCGTTCGTCAAATCTCGCCGCAGTTCCGCGATCATGGAAGAGTTGCCTTTCCCCAAAACGATCGCGCGCAACAGCATCGCGCGGGCATACAGCGGTAATTCATCCCGACGCTGAAACAACAATTCCGCCGCCGAGGCATCATAGTACCGATTGTCCGCCAATACGCTCAATGCAAACGCCCTCGTGGTGTGCCAGTAAAACAACCCATACGCATCAAAGCCGGTTTGACGAACCGCAGTCTTCAGGTAATTGATACCCTTGTCAAACACGGATTGATTGACCCGATAACCCTGTTGCCGCGCTTTGGTCAGCGCCATCATCGCATACGCGCTGACATAGGCGGACTCATACGGACTGCCCTTCCAATACGAAAACCCGCCGCTGTAGGTCTGGTAGTCACCCACTTCGTCCAAGTATTCCTGAATCGTTTCCGGAATCGCATGCTCCGACCCTTTGATCCCCGGCAATCCGAACGCTTCGACAACGTCGCCAAACAAGATCATCGGCAGGGCGCGCGAGGTCTTCTGCTCCAAACAACCGTATGGATACTCAAAAAGATAACTCATCGATGCATCCAGGTCGACCAGGGCCGTTGACGATGTCCGGATGTCCAGCCCCCCCTTACCCGATGCCACCGCTTTGGGTACGCGCACCGCCTCCTGTTTGGACTCCGTGGCGCTCCCGCTCATGGCGACCGTCTCCAGAATCGACGGCATCCGCAGTGGAATCGTCACTTCTACGCCGTCGGTCAGACTCCCCATGGCGGCTTTGAAGGTAAATCGTCCGACATTTTCATCCCGCACGCGAAATGCATATCGAACTTCTTCTGCGCCGCCCTTCTTCAACGCAATCGTCTTGACAGCGTCCTCCCCCACTTCCATCCCGGCCGCGTCCACCTGGATCTTGACGGTTCCGTCGTTGTCCGAATAATTATGGACGATCACACCGGCTTCCAGTCGATCCCCCACTCGCGCAAATCGCGGCAGCGCCGGACGCAGCATCAGATCTTTGCTGACTGTGATGGTCTTCTCTGCACTGCCAAATTGCGAGGTCGCCGTTTGCGCGACCGCCATGACACGAAATCCGCTTAGATTTTCCGGCATTTGAAAGCGAACTCGGGCCCGCCCCGATGCATCCGTTGTCACGCCCGGGTTCCAATACACACAGGACCGGAAGTCCTTGCGCACAGCGATGGCCGCCATTTCATCCTCGCCGCCTCCGCCGCCGGACAATCCTTTGTCGCGAAGGTCCTTCTCAGCCAACTGCTCAAGAATAAACTTGCGGGACTCCATGGTCTTCACGGACAACGCCCGGCGACTGTAAAAATGCTCAAAGGGATTCGGAGTCGCGTACCCGGAGAGATTCAGCACACCGATGTCCTGCACATACACGACGGCCTCGGCGATCCTTCCCCGGCCGCTCTTGTCTGTTACTTCAATATCGAGGTCCACCCATTCGTTCGGCGCGTACCGGGTCTTGCTCATGGTCAACTGGACCTTCAGACGATTCTCGTCCGGACTGACCGGCAGTTCGATGTACCCCATCTTGAAAGCCGGCTTGCCCAGATCGTCGCTGCGGCCGGCCGTTGGCAACGCGGTGCGACCCTGAAGCAAAACGACGGAGACAAAGCAATTGGGTGCATACGTACTGCGAATGGGAATTTCCAACGTGGAAGAATTCCCCACCCATTCCGTCGTCCGATATTCCAAAATGCCTTCCCGCTCGACCGTGATCATCGCCTGCGCCCTCGCATACGGCGATTTAACCAATATCCGGGCGACGTCTCCCGGCTTGTACGCCCGTTTGTCGCACACAAGTTCGATTTTGTCGTCATTCGACATCCGCCAGCTGGCATAGCCGGCGCCCGTCACGTAGAAATAGCATTCAGTTGCAATCCCGTTCCCGTTTCCGTCCTTACCGGTTGCACGTATTCGATAATAGCCCGTTTTCCTTGGCTGCAACGACACCTCACGGGGCTGAGCCAACGTCTCCCCCGCAAAAGACGACTCCGTCGTGTCAAAGGACGTTGAGATCCATTCGAAGTCCCCGCTCGCTGTCTTCTGACGAACGGACGTCCATTCCTGCCGGATCAATTCAATTTTCAGACTCTTCCCCGGAAGCGGCGTCCCATCAGCGTTTACAGCCAGTACCTGCACGTTGAACGGCTCACCCAGGGTATGGAAAGTCGTTTTTGGGCGCAGCCCGATGTAGAACTGTCCGGGATGAACCAGGACACTGCTTCTGCCGCTGATTTCCTGGCGGTTCTTATCCTGAACCGTTCCTTCGATTACCAACACCGATCCCCGTTTCGCCGTGCCGTCCGATTCCAAATTCCATTCAAACGGCGCAAGTCCCCTGTCATCGAGCGTATCATTGCGGCTCAGGATAATGTTGGAGCCGTCGTAGTAGGAGTGGTCATCATACGAACCTGCACCGAACACGTAATCATCCCACCCCGGCGGCGTAAAGCTGCTCGGGTGCTGCGAAATATGCCAGCGCACAGGCGCACGACTCATCGGCATGCCGAATAGAAAATGTCCATCCAGCGTTCCCTTCACTTTCTCACCCCACACGTAGGATGGCTGATCCGGCTTGACGGTTACCTCGACCTCCACGGGACGAAATTCCTGAACCTGAAAGGACGTCCCGGCCACCACCCGGTCCCCGGCGTGAAAATCGATCCGATAATAACCCAATGGCGCATCCTTGTCGATCGCAAATTGCAAATCCGAGCCGCCATACGAATTGAGCGTCAGCGTTTGGGTCAGAACTTCTTTGTAATCTGCATCCCGCACCTTGGCGATGACGTCGCCCTGAGCAATCGTCCAGGCGTCGTTTCGCCGCTCACGCGCAATCACCTTCACCCGGACATCGTCGCCGGGGCGATACATCCCTTGATTGGTAAATGCATAGCCGGAGACCTCATCCGCGTCTCCCCGACCCCAACTATAATTGATCGAATAATTGTACAGACCCAGAGACATCTCCTGAGACAAATAGGCCCGCTGTTCGCCATGCGTCGCAAAAATATATACCTCAGGCGCCGACCATTCGCTTTCCGCTGTCAGTCCGAGATCCGTCCACCCCGGCGCTTCGGCGACGCCTCGCGCATTGGCTTTACCCTGCCACTTCGTACTGCCGTTCTTGTCTCGTATCTCCACCCATGCCCCGGGCAACGGCTTGCCGTCCTTCAGTGAAGTCAGCCAGACGAGGATTTTCGTCGGCGACGTCTTGGCAGTCATTCCGATATCGGTGATCTGCAGAATCGCGCGACGCGACGAATACCACCCCGCATGTTTCAATTCGACACAGACCGCCCCGCTCTTCATTGATCCCAGGACGTCGTCCGTGTTGATCGGAATGACCTTCTGAATGTTCGCCGGAATCGTCGGGATGCGGGAACCCGACACACTCCACTTCAGATGATCCGTTTTGCCCGACTGCTCGATTCGTATCAAGTCATTCTGATTCAGCGCGGCGACTTTGACGTCGATCATTCCCGGATTCAGCGCAAAGACATTGAAATGGTGCGACAAATAGGACTCAATCACGTGAGTACCGGAATTGAAGTCCACACGAGGCTCATAATCCACAGAATTGAAATTCATTGACTCTCGCCGACCCAGCCGGTTGCCGTAAATGTCCGTCAGATCCGGCTCCACGGACAACGTGTAGTTCGTACGCGGTTGCAGATTGTAGTACAGATAATAATCGCCGTCCCACGACTCGAAAAAGTCCGTCAATGCGGCGCTCGGCGAGAGACGAATCCGCTCTTTGGCATCCTCCATGTTGAGAGAATTCGTAAAACGAACTCGAATTGGATGATTGGTAAATTGCGGCTCCTTGAATTCGACCACTTTGAGGGGTCCATATGTGGTGAACGACAGTTTCTTGGTTTGCTCAGTGCCGAGCGTCCCTTCGACGCCCTGCAGCCCGGCCTCCATCACGACCTCATAGGCAGACTCCTGCCGCAAGCTCTGGAGCAGCTTCACACGAAGGACACGTCCCACCAAATCAGGCGCCATGTCTTCGTCGTACGAATAGCTGTACATGGACAGGGTATTCTTGATCTCGTCCGCGGAAGCGAACTGAATGTCTGTCGAAACGCGATTGCCCGTTTCCGATTCCATCAGATAGACTTTGGATCGAGCACTCGCGATCGACAGCTCCTGGCTGAACGCCAGAAAGATCGTGGGTTGCAGGGTGATCCGATCGCTCCCCTCATAGATATTCGACCGCACAAATGCGGGCCGCTGAGTCGTGAACGACCATGCGTATTCACGCGCCAGCGTTTCTCCGGACACGGATTTGATTCCGGCCGGAATTTTGACATCAAACCGTGTGGCAAGTGGCAGCGTATCCGACGGGATGAATGCAAGCGTCTGCGTTCCCATCCAACGGTATTTCCCCTTCACGGTCGGCCGGATCACCATGGGGCCGCTCCCATCGCCTGCCGGCAACGCCTGCAGCGGAACCATGGGCTGGTTGAAAATAGCGGTCACTGCGTAGAACTGACCAATATCCTGTACCAATCCGGAGGGGGTCGCCGACAATACCTGTACCCCCGGCGCCACCGGTCGTGCCTCGACGCGGTCGGCTGTCAGACATCCGTTTTGCTGAAGCACAAGAACCCCGCAGATCAGAATTGCCAGGGCGCCAACTCCGTAGGACATCTTCTTTCTCATGCGTGTTCCTCCACGTTATGTCGATAACGGATCTTAAGATAAACGAGTACCAGGTTCAGTAGAATGGAAAAAATATTCGTGAGAATGATCGCCAAACTGTCCCGGAAAATCCCATACACCAGCCAGGCCATCATTCCTCCCAGCAGTACCACGGGCTGCCAAATGGAAAGATCCGCAACATGTCTGGTTCGCCAACTGCGAATCACTTGCGGTGCAAATCCGACAGTGGTGATGGCCCCGGCCATCAGACCGATCCACTCGATCATTCGATCGTGCGTATGTGCAACTCCTTCAACTGTCTCGCCTCCACAACAGACGGAGCCTGATCCATCAGAGACAGGGCGCTGTTCGTTTTCGGAAATGCGATCACATCCCGGATCGACTTCCGACCGGCCAACATTGCAACCATCCGGTCCAGACCCAGCGCGATACCGCCGTGCGGCGGCACACCGTATTCAAAAGCGCGCAAGAGAAAACCAAATTTGTCCTCACGTTCCTGCGCGCTCAATCCGAGTACGTCGAACATCTGATTCTGCAGATCCTTTTGATGAATGCGGATGCTCCCCCCTCCCAGTTCACTGCCATTTAACACCAGATCGTACGCTTTCGCCCGGATCCGTCCGGGGTCGGTCTGGAAGCATGGGATATCCTCGTCAAACGGAGCGGTGAACGGATGATGCATCGCGACATAACGCTTTTCTTCCGCATCGAAATCGAGCAAGGGAAAGTCAACCACCCACAGCATCCGATCTTCATCGTCACGGATCAACCCGAGTTCGTCGGCCAGCTTCAGACGCAGGTTCCCCATCGCGGGGAGAAGCACCTTCCTGGAATCAGCCGCGATCAGGATCACATCGCCGGGCGCCGCCTCGACCTGCATCGCGACAGACCGCAACGTTTCTTCCGTCGCGAACTTGCTGATGGAGGACTGGACGGAATCTGTTTCCACCTTCACCGTTGCCAGACCGGATAGTCCCTGCGATTTGACATACGCCGTCCATTCGTCCACACGTTTTCGCGAGTAGGCCGCGCCCGGATGAGCCAGCCGGATCGCCACGACGGCTCCATCCTGCATGGCCAGGGCACGTTGGAAGACCGGAAATTCCGTGACGCGCACCCGGTCGCTGATGTCGTGGAGTCGCATGTCAAACCGGACGTCGGGCTTGTCTGATCCATAGGAGTTCATCGCCTGCGCGTACGTGAGTCGCGGGAGCGGCAACGGAAGATCCACCTGCTTGATTTCCCGCCAGATCACAGCCATCAGACCTTCGATGTTCCGAATCACATCCTCCCGATCGACAAAAGCCATTTCCACGTCCACCTGAGTAAACTCCGGCTGACGGTCCGCCCGCAAGTCCTCGTCCCGGAAACATTTGACGATCTGAAAGTACCGATCCATCCCGCCGACCATCAAGATCTGCTTGTAGATTTGCGGCGACTGCGGGAGAGCATAGAACTTCGAAGGATGCACGCGGCTGGGCACAAGGTAATCGCGCGCACCCTCTGGCGTACTCCGCATCAGCATCGGCGTCTCCACTTCGACGAAATTCCGATCCGTGAAATACCTTCGAATCGTCTGGGCGACGCGATGTCGTAACACCAATGCGTCTCGCATCGAGGGGCGACGAATATCCAGGAATCGATACGTCAATCTCAGGTCCTCATCGATCTCGACCTGATCCTCATTGATCGGGAAGGGAGGCGTCCGAGCCTCACTCATCACGTCCAGTTTGGATGCCAGGATCTCCACGCGCCCCGACGGAATCTTTGGATTCACATTTGCGGCATCCCGGTGAATGACATTGCCTGAGACGCGGATTACGAACTCATTGCGGAGTGTCCTGGCTCGCTCATGAGCCTCGGCCTGAATATCCGGATTGAACACGACCTGCACGATTCCGTACCGGTCACGGAGATCGATGAAAATCAGTTGTCCCAAATCCCGTCGGCGGTGCACCCATCCGCAGAGCGTGACCAATTGGTCTTCCGTGATTTCCGAGATATCCTGCGTCGAGTGCGTTCTGTATGTGGTTTCCAGCATAAGCGCCTGTTTGAATAAAAAAACCGTCCCGGACGGGACGGTTTTCATGAAAACGATGATCCCTCGAAATTAGCGCGTAAACACGAACGTTTGATTGACTGTGACCATGCCCTTCTTACCGCGTGGGAAGAGCCATCCGCGAATCTTGTTGGTCACGCAGTTGGCGACGGCTGAGCCAATCGTATTCGCCGTAACGGAGACACTGCCGACCTTGCCCTGTGGATTCACCTTGATCGCCACGCTGAGCTTGCCCTTGAGGTCGGGAGATTTCTTCAGTTCCTTCGTGTAGCAGGCCTGTACAGCGCTGGATCCCTGATCAATGGTGCTTTGGAAGTCAGCGGCAGAAGCGCTGCCGCCGCCGCCTGACAGGGAGGCCTTGCCCACTCCGACCAGACCGCTGCCTTCCTGACCCGCCACTACAGACACACCGCCCGATCCCGCAAGCTCTGCGGTCAATTCGCCGATCCCGGCGCCGCCTTTGATCGAACCGACTTCACCGGCAACCGTACGCTCGCCTTCGGCGCCCGTCGCGTCACCGATGCCACTGATGCCGCCCAGAATGTTATCCAATCCTGCAGAAGATCCTGAAAAATTACCTCCGGCAAATTTCCCGCCGCTTTTTCCGCCCAGCGCACCCGCCACTGCAAAAACGCCTTTCTTACTGGCCGCCTCCTTAGCTGCCGCCTGTCGGGCTTTGGCGGCCTCCTTGGCCTGCTCAGCCTTCGAACCCTTGTCTCGCTGGGATCCGGGCTTCACGACGGCCGTTGAAGTCGCGGAAGCTGATTCGTCTTCTTTCTCGTCTTCTTTCTTCACGTCCAGCTCTTCCAGCAACTTCGGGTCGACCTGCAAGGCCTTTCCCAGCTTCTTCAGCAGCCGTGTGTCCATGGCCAGCTGATCTCGTTTTGGCTGCAAGGCCATGTAGAGAAAGAAGCCGTAGATGACGAGCAAGTTGATGGCAAAGATAGAGAGAATTCTCTTATCCAGGGATTTCCAGAAATCCTTCTGGAACTCCTTCGGGAACGCGACAATTCGAATTTCTCGCGCTCCAGCTGCTGCCCTTCCACCGGGAGGTACTGCGGACGCCGACATTTCCCGCTTTTCCTTATTGTAGATATCCATAGCAGACCTCCTTTAATCCACTAGTCTCAAAAAATTACAAAACCTCAGCTGCCCCCGCCTGATTGCCCATCAGACGCAGGTTCGAAAATTCGTGACGACCGCATGTATAGACCACCTTCAACAAAATGTTGAACGGCATCTTCTCGTCTGCGTAGATCAGCAACTCTCTCTTGAACTCAATTCCCCACTTTTCTTCCAAATCCTTCGCCTTCGAAGCCTCTTCCTCCAGTTTCAGCGCCAGTTCTTCAATCTGGTAACTCTCCTTCTGAGCCAGGACCTTGTCCACATCTACAATGGGCTCCTTATTGAAGAAAAGTTGTTGCGAAGACACCCCCACGACAACCGCCTTCTTGGGTTTGTTCTTTGCCAGAATTTTGGGAGGTGTGAGACCTCCAGACTTCGTCGCGAGACTACCTTCGGTTGAAAAGGACATCAGGAGGAACAACAACATGATGGTCAGAATGTCCATCATGGAGTTCATATTGAGAGTCCCTTCGGACTTGCTTTTGTTCTTTTTTGCTGCTGAGGGCTTAAATGCCATATGACACCTCTCTTTACAATATCAGCTTGCCGACGCCAACGCTGTTAAACCACGGCTCGGTCACTGTCTGGCCGGTAGCTTGATCTTTGAATTTCTTCTCGGCCGACACCCGGATCACATCCATCGCCGTCACGATCAATTGATACTCAACAATGTCCTCTGCGGTGATATTGAGCGTCCGTTCGTCTTCAAATCCCTTGCCGGAGATCTGCTTCACAATTTCCTTCAGTTTGTCATCCAAGCCTTTGAAGTCTTGTTTTCCGTCCTTGATTGGAATGGTTGGGACGCCTGCTGCACCGCCGGACAAGACTGCCGCGTTGCCGGCAATCGTCATTCCTTTTTCCGTGATGACCAGTTTCAGCCCCAACTTGGGCTTCTCATCCTTTGGGTCCGTCTTGGTGTTATCGTTCTTTGAAATGCCCCCCAACTGCGGCAAGTTCAACTCAAGAAACGTATTCTTCACAAACTGAGAGCAGCTCAAGAGCAGGGGGATCAGAATGCACATCATATTCATGATGGGCCGCAGATCCAACTCAGTGCTTTCTGTCTTGACAGTCCGACGATTAGAGGGTTTAAATGCCATAGCTTGGTTATCCTTCTTGTTCTACTGCACCGAAGCAGCGGTCACCGCGCCTAAAATCACCTGAAAAGCGGTCAATTTACTTGTTCCCTGTCATCAGGTTGATCAATTTCACCATGTGTTCGTCCATCTCATCGATAATCTTCGACGTCTTCGTCGTGATGATGGTGTAGACGATAATGCAAGGAATGGCTACACTCAATCCCCAAATCGTCGTCTGCATAGCCGCGGAGATACCGCCCGCCAGAACCAGCGATTTTTTGTCTTCCGGCATCGTCGGACTACCGACTGCGGCGAACGAGATGATCAGACCATACACCGTACCCATCAGTCCAAACAGAGTGGAGACGTTGCTGAGCATGGCCAGATATCCGGAGCGTTCGGTCAATTTCGGAATAATCTCCAGCGTTCCTTCGTCCACGGCGTTCTGGATGGCGCGGAAATCAAGAGGCCCGCCTTCGCGTTCCACTGCCCGCTTCAATCCTGCCATCACGACGCTCGGAAGAGCCTTGTCTTTGGCCGTTTCGCACAGCGCAATCGCCTTCTTCAGATTGCCGCCCGCAACCAGCTTACGGATTTCCGCCATAAACTTCGGGGCATCGACATTGGAACGAACAAAAATAAAATAGAGTCTCTCAATCATGATGGAGAGCGCAAACACCCCGCAAAGCGCGATGATCCACATGTAGCTAGACGCATCTTGATCCCATTTGAACGAATCAAAAAACTTAGCAAAGAAGGTTCCGACACCGGAACTGGTTCCTTCGGCCGGGGTTTCACCCGAACCGGCATCCTGCAGTAGAATCTCCGAATGAGCAGCCATCACGTGACCCTCTGCCAAAACCACCGGACTCGTCGCCAACATCGAAAACACCAACAACGCCAGCGTCATCATCGTTTTCATGAATCCATTCCTCCTGTTAAGTTTTTTGGGATTCAACGTTACCAAATTGAAGCAATTTTTCTAAGATTGGGATGAAAGAACATTGTCAATATAGGGTCGTATTCACGAAATGCAAGGGCTTTTTCCCTAATTCCGCCGCCGCTTGATCACTTTCTCGATGTCATCGTTGTCCACCCGTCTCTCTTCGATGAGCTTTTCCTTTTCTGGAAAAGCGATACTCAAATATCGCTTCTTGATATCCCGTTCATACGTTTTCTGTCCGATGACTTTCTCGATGGCGGGTTTTACGCGGGACTGGAACAACGACACGCCCGGGCCTTCCGCTTTTCCTTTGACGGTTGTCCGATTGAAGAACTGAACAAACTCACCCGTCTCGATAAAATAAACGACCAGGATCGGTTCTCCTTTGGCGCCCTGTTCCTCTTTGATTTCGTAGAGTGTCGGGTCAGGCGGCTGCTGGGTCGCCACCACAACGACGATGTCCTCCCCCTCGTCCGTCGTGATCAATTCCATCTCCGGATGACGCGGTTCCTGCGCGGACGCCGATCTCGTCACAAACACAGATCCGACAAGGAAAAGACCAGCAAGGACGATGAAGTGTTTCATGTTACTTGGACCCCGTGACACGGCCGCGGCCGTATAGTTTCTTTTTCAACTCGTCTTGAGCGGGTAGCGCCGGCGCCGAGAACGCCGCCGTGGCGTCTTCGACCTCTGTATACTCCAGGAGAATGCGAATTCCGTGATGCTCTTTGGGAGACTTGGTGTCTCTTAACTCAAATCCGAGCACGTTCCTGCCCTGGATAAAATTCTCAGGGAAGAGATCGGTCACTTCCAACGAATCGCCCCGCGTGTCTTCCTCCTCCGCCAAAGCCGTTCCGATGAAGGCGCCATTCAAATAGAACTCGTAATACCCATCAGCGGCGACCCACAATCTTCCGCCTTGCGGACTGCCCGCGATATCGAAATACGTGCGGAGGAACAACGTGCGTGAAGTGTCCCGAATCGTCCTGGCTTCATTCTCCGAGAAAAACCGTTTGGCGGTTGTGTCCTGAAGACTCCACGTCAGATATTTCGTCGATAGCCGTCGGTACGACTGCGTGCTGTCGTTGACAGCGGACGTGTCGGTCGGCAGATCAGTCTTCGTGGTATCTACGACCTCTTCTTTTTTCTCTTCTTCCTTGGGTTCTTCCACCACTTCCACGTATTTCGGCAACTCCGGCTTCGTCAACTTCTGGCCCAATCCGTGCCACAAAGGATATGCTTCGTACTTGTCCAATGGACCGTGCGGAACGATGGTCAGAGCGGTCGGCGTACCGGCTTTGTGCCAGGACTTGTCGCTGAACGTGGGCATTTGCCAGAGTTCGCGCGCCGTGAACGACGCCAGCCAGTCGTCGTAGTTGGAAGCAAGATGGTGCGTCGTTGTCTTCAGTTTCAGGAGCTTCGCATACATTGCGTCATACTTACCCAGCAAGGCCAGAATCCGTTTTGCAGGAATACTTTCGGTCAGAGCAATCTGATCTTCCGCCCCGCCTTCCGGGTCTTTTTCGAGGCGAATCAGTTCCAAGTCCAGGGCCGAGTTGTATGCCTCTTCCAGCACGGACTTGGCGTTCTCGCGCGCGAACGTGATCACCTGACTGTAGGTGGCCGACGCTTCCGGATAATGCCAAAATCCGTCGGCATCCTGATTGGCGTAGTAAATGGCTTCGTATTTCTTGTAGTATTGATCCGATGTATCTGCTTCGTCGTAATTCAACTTGGCAAATTCGTACGCAAAATTCAGCATCTCGCGCTGGATTTGCAGAGCTTCTTCGTTGAAGTAGCCCTTCTCCTTCATCGTATTGATTGTGCTCGTGTACGACTTGATCGTCTGCGTACCGATCTGCGGAGCGTATTGCGTAACGTAGGTATTCATCTCAATCGGCACATCGTAGAAGACGTCGTAGAATCCCTTCTTCGTCTTCGGATCGACCCAGTTCTCGCCTCCTGCGGTGACCTCCCGGTAATACGTCGACGTTGCGCGATATCGTTCCATGACTGTGTACGACAGTTTTGCAAGTTCGGCGGGAATGACGCCGTTGAGTCGAACAACATTCCGTTTGCACTCCGCGACGTACTTGTCATCCAGCCCCAGACTGTCCGCCTCTTTTGCCGAGCCTTCAAATGCCGTGATCGCCTCTGTCACCTGGCCCTTCAGAATGGTAATCAGATTGATCCGATCCTGAATGTATTCCGGCGACCCATAGGCAAAGACCGACGGGATCGCAATCAGCGCGTCGACATTGGTCTTGCGCGCATTGGCCGTCGCATACAGAATGCGGGAAATCTTCGATCGCGCAAGCGCCTTGTACCGAAGCGCTTCTTCTTTGGCGCGCGCCAGGCTGTACTGCTTGTCCTTCTCCGTCTTTCCTTCAATCAGCTCTTTGGAAATCAGCGCCGCCGTGTCCGGATTCGTTGGATACAACTTGGCAATCGAATCGACGATTCTCTTCTCATCTTCGAGGAGTTTTGCATGCGCCTTTTCCAGGAAATCTCCGGCCATACGATACTCATCCACCGCTGCGCGGTAGACGTTGGCCGCGCCTTTGTACGCGTCCGACCGAGCCACAATGGCCTTCAGGATGTCTTTTTCAGGAGCAAACTCCTTGGCGAGCAAGGCATCGCCGAATTCTTCCCGGATCAAACCCCGGTAGTACGCGGCCTCAAACGTTCGAATTTGAGCAAAACTCGTGATGTCTTCGTAGAGGGGGATCAGTTCCTTGATCAGGGCCAACTTCTGGTCTTCTTTGTAGTCGATGTTCGGCAGCTTCAGCGTGATCTTCGAGAAGTCCTCGTACTTCATCCGTGCCAGTTCATACACCGCCTCGGACGCGTAGAACCGGTTGAAATCCAGTTTTTGTTTCTTCAGGTCATCACTTTTCTTGCGGGCATCGCTGAAGGCCGTGACGGCATCGCCCCGTCGGTTCTTTCGCATGTGATTGATACCGATGTCATACAGCGCCTTCACATTCCGCGGATCGTTGGGATACAGGTTGGCAAAGGCCCGGTATTTTTGATATGCCTTTTCGTCCTCGTTGACCTTGAAATACAAATTGGCAATCCCGAAGTCGAGATCCGTCGCATACTTGGACTTCGGATAGAGTTTCACGAATTTTTCACTGACGCGGATCGCTTCGTAGGTCAAATAACGAACCTCAGTTGTATCCCCGCCGGCCTCGGCTTGTTTCGCGGCCTGTTCCAGATAGAATTCCGCATTGTACAACACGATTTCATTATTCACCGCGCCGTTGTTCTCGGAGAAATTGGGATACTTATCGACCAACCGTTCTGCCAGCTTGGCGGCCGGCTTGTATTCCTTCAACCGCGCGTAGATACCCTGCGTGTTGTAGAGAGACGGAGCGGCAAATTTCTGATCGCCAAACGTGTCGGCATACACTTCATAGGCGCGTATGGCGCGACGAAATTCCTTCGATTCTTCGTATTGCTGACCGGCGTTGTAGATCGACGCAGAGAGTTCCTCCCGGTTGGCATAGCCCATCTGCGATCCCTCGCGATAGGCACGTTCAAACTCGCGGCCCGCCTTGGCAGGTTCTTTTCCCTGCTGGAAGTACTCGCCGTGTTTGAAGATCGATACAAATGCGGTCCGGACGGCTTCGTTCTTCTGCTCCTGCGTAGCATTCGGAGCATGGACGATACGCTTCGCGACAATTTCCGCGCTCCGGTAATCCTTCCGGATATAATAACTCGTCATCAAATTCCGTTCGGACAGCTGTGCTTTCGAGCTGGTGGGATACCGCGTCACGATGGTGTTGAAGTATCGATTGGCGCGATTGTAATCGTTGTGCTGGTAATAAATTTCACCTGCATACGCAAGAAAATCGGGTGTCTGTCTGCCCGGGTATCCGTACTTGGGCGGCTCCCGATCCAGCGAATCTGTCGGAAAGGCCGTGGACGTGTCCGAAAACAAACGCGCGTAATTGTTGATCGCGTCAATCAGCTTTTCTTCACCCGGTGTCAATGGCAGAATCGAATCCTGCGGGACATCGGCGGGACGACGGAAGGGGGCCTTCTTGTACAAGGAGTCGGCAATGAAATATGCATCCAGAGAAGCCCGATACCGATAGAGGTCGAATGGATAATTATTGGCCACCTCTACGTAATTCTCATACGCCGAATCCAGCAGGCCGAAATAATAATATTGAATCTTGGCCAGGTTGTAGTGGAAGAAATACGCGAACGTGTCCACCGGGAAATAACTGATGAACTGTTTGCTGTACTCCATGGAGATGCGCCAGTTTTCTAAATCGTTGGTCGCCTGGGCCTCACCGTAGAAGTACAGAATATTGTCCACCAACACATCGCGAGCCATCTTATTCCCGCGCCGGACAACATCCTTGTCCTCAATCGCGTCCGACCACGGACTCCCCGGCTTGTAACTCTCATACAGTTTGAACCGATTGGTCAACACGCTGTCGAGAATCGGCTTGGCTGCGGCCTTATCTGCGGCCGCGTTGTTCAGACGTTCGTAGGTTTGCACGACTTTCAATTGCGCATCCGGCGCACGCCAATACAAGGGATACGCCTCGATCAGAGACTTGTATGCCCGCAACGCAAGAGTGTCCTTTTGCTCCAGGTTGTACGACTCTGCCAAACCCCAGATGATGTCGGGCGCGTACCGCTTGTTGCTCAACTTGGCGTCATCGATGTACTGGCGAATCAGACGATAGCCGCCTTCGTTGGTACCCGAGGCCAGATCGATTTGTTCGGCCCAGCGGTTGAAGCTGATCCCGATGTAAATGATCGCTTCGGCGTCGAGTTCCTGAAAATCGTTGTTGTGGTGACGGGCGGAATCGACGTCGTCGACCAGATACGTGAAGTACCCAATGGCTTTCGGATAATCGCCCAGCCGGTAATACGTCCAGGCCAACTTGTACACCGCCTCCTGAAAGCGATCCGACGTGGGATAGTCCAAAACCTTGTTGTAATTCTTGATGGCTTTTTGGAGATCGGCTTCGCCGCCTCTGGAGAAGTAGTATTCTCCGATTCGGTTATACGACTCGGCCGCATACTTGCTGTCCGGGAATCGCACCGCCAAATCCTGATACATGCGGAGCGCTTCTTTTTCTTTCCGCTCGGCCTCCCGGGACCATCGTCCGTTGGCGTCTGGATCGCCGAGTTCCCTCGTGCGCAATTGTCTCGCTTCCTGTTCCTTGATGAAGGCGAGGTTGTACATGGCGTCCACCACGTACTGACTCTCGGGAAAGTTATCGACCAATTGCTGATACGTCTTCAGCACCTCCGTGAAATCTCGTTCAGGGTCTTTCGGCAGGTTCAGCGGCGGCAGGTCGTTGATAGCGGCCTCGATCGCTTTTTCGTCTTTGCCTTCTGCCTGCAACTGCGCTTTGACCTTATCGCGCTGCGCATCCCAATCGCGCACCAGCACTTCAATGACTTTGGCAATCGAATCGGTCTGCAGTTGGAAATGATCTTCCATGACATCGAACAGATATTCGGCTCTCTGCAACAGAACGAGCGCGGTCGTGGCCGAGGCTGTCGAAACATTCTTGTCCAAATACGCCTTGCTCTGCTGCAGTCCCTGATCGAGCAATTTCAACCGCTCGTCTTCCAACTTGCCCTTCTGCGACTCCAAATCTTGCTTGAGTTTCAGCAGGTCTTCATTGGAAATGCCTTCTAAGGTTCCGTTTTCACCGGTTTGCGCAATGGAGACCGACGTCAATACAGAGAAGACTACCGCTGTACCAATCCACTTCATCATAACTCAGGCCATCCTCGCAAAAAATCCCGTGCGGAACCGGCAGGCGACCCAGGCGATTGAATCCCGACCCTCGACCGTCCGATTGACACCCATCTGTCTATTGGTCTGTCCATTCTCGACTGCGTCCGACTTCCCCTCTTCCCCGTCGGTCTTCAATGAATCGCTCACGCCACCGTCGCCTTGCGATGTATCGGCGGGCACATCCTCACGAACGCCTTCCACTGCGGCGGAATCGACATCGTCTTTGGACTCTTCCTCTTTCTTTGGAATGATGTCCCCTTCCGGAATATCCACGACCTCCGGAACCAGGTCTTTGTAGTCGAACGGATCCTCTTCCGGCTTCTCGGTGGCTTTCAACTGAAAATATTTTTCTTCAAAGAATTCCTTGGAGGTCGTCCGCATTTCCCGAAGCTCTTTCTCCCGGATTTCACGCTCTTTCAGCAAGATTTCCTTTTCCAGTTGCGCGATCTGATTTTCATAGTTCCGCTTGCGAATCCGCAGAACATTGTCAATTTGGTTAATCGCGCGCGCCATGTCTTGAATCGATTCCGATTTCGTGGTGTTAATCACGTACGTAATGTTGTTGCGCCCGTAGGAGGCGAAATCGCCCCACACGTCCAAATCGGCGTAAATTTCCACGTCGGCCTGAGTCATGATCCACATTTCGTAGTCCGCCAGCCGATAATAATAGTCAGTCAACTTGTTCTTCTCGTTACGCAAACGGACTTCCGCGTCTTTGTTCCCCTGATTGACGGCCAGCCTGGTCAGTCGATCGATCTCCGTGAGATTATCCTGAATCAGCTGACGCTCCTTGGCGACCTTCTCCCGCAAAACCGAGTAGGTTTGGTTACGATTGTCCGCCTCGCTGATCAATCGCGGCAGCGTATTCTGTGCAAAATACGTCTGGGTCTCAAACGTTGTATAATTGTCCAGCACCAGCTGCGCATACTGGTCGCCGAGTTGACTGGCCAGACGTTCCATCGATCGATTGGAACTTCCACTGTCCATGATGGCCGAATTATTCCTGAAACCCATCACGCTTTCCAGGTCGACCAACGTCGACTGAATCGACTCCTTCAACTCCTTGACGTGACGGGAGTCCTTTCTCTCTTCTGCATGCTTCAGCAATTTCTCCGAAACACGCAATTGACTGACGAGAGAGTTGATGGCTTCGCGGTACTGACTGGAAGAACCCGCGGCCTTGGAGGCTCTTGCGAACCCGTTGTTCCGAACCGTTTGATCGATCAATTGATGAATGGCGTCGTATCGCAAGAAAGCGGCGCTGTCTCGTCGATAACTTGCGATGCGCATGGCATCCTTCAGAATATCCATGACCGTCAACATCGAGTCCCGCTCGCGAACAAATCGATCCGCGAGGGTCTTGGCTTCCATCGAATTGGCAACGTAATTGTACGCGTCCACCGCGTAGATCTCCCGATCTTTGTCGTCCAGCCGCGGATCCAGTACCTTGACATTGCCCAGCAACGTCCTCGCCTCGAAAATGTAGTCGGAGGCCGGATGGCTCCGCAGAAGCGAATCGACGTATGCCTGGGCCGTGTCGATATTGTTGTCTTTAAAATACGCCCAAGCGGTCACCAGCAAGACCGCGTCGTGAACTTCCGACTCGATATCGACGTTCTTCAGCGGCGGGAGTACATTGCGGGCCTTCAAACCCGGAACATTGCGTTCATATTGGATGTATGCCACCTTCAGCCGCGCCACATCCCCCACCGCGCGACGGCGGTCGGGCTGCGTCCCCTTGGGCGAGTGCGGATAATTGGCGGCCTGATTGAGAAAATCGATGGCGTTGTCATAATCGTCGAGATTGGCATACGCATGCCCGATCAGCAGGAGCGCCGGCTGACCCAGACGACTGGTCACGGGAATCGTCTTCAGGATAGAGATGCATTTGGAATAATCTGACGTCGTGAAGTACGTCGACCCGGCATAGTAGTAGTTCTGATAGTACTCGTCTTCGGTGGCAGACGTCTTGACGACCTTACTTTGATACACAGGGAAGTACTTTTCCATCCGGTTCCGACTGCCCTCCACGTAGGCGATGCGGATCAACTCGGCAAGCGCTTTGGCCGCATACCCATCGTCCGTTGTCACCACGGACGACAACTGCGCATCCGCATTATCGAAGTCTCCCAATGCGCCGTAGCACAAACCCAGGTAATACCGTACGTCCGTCCAGTCGGAAAATTGTTCCTTGTATGCATCCAGGATATCCTCGAACGCAAAGCTGGCTGTGAGATATTCTTTGGCCTTGTATCGGGCAAACGCCGCTTCCAATTGCTTTTCCAGAAGGTTTTGTGCGGCGGTTTTGCCGGCCTTCGAGAGGATCGCGCTTCTCAGCGAATTCACATCGCCGCGAGTCAGCTCGTATTCGGCGGCGTACAGCTTTTCATACTCCGCGTGAAGACTCTCTATCTCACGGACCTGCTGTCCGGCAAAGACCTCTTTCGACTCCCGCACGGACGCAATCTTCGACTCGATTTCACCCAGTTTGGCGCGCAGCGTTTTTCGATCTTCGCCCTTGCGCCCCCACTCGATCCGGCCAACGGTCGCCTTGTTGTTTTGGTACGATTCGGTGACGGATTGGATCAAGTCGCGGAGGAACTGCTCACGCGCAATGTATCGATACGCGAAACTCTCGTGCAGATATCCCAAATAGTCCTTCGATGAATTCTGAAATTCCTTTTCAATTTCACCTTTTGACTTTTGGGCGAACGCGGAGCAGGGGAACAGCGTCACGGCCATCCAAATACAGCTGGACAAACAAAGTCTTATCGCAAATGTTGAAAGCTGCATGAAGAGACTGGGGTATGTGAATATAAGATTTAGCTCAATTTAGATGATTTTTCAGTGAAGTCAAGCCAATTTAATTACTTGGACTTACTCCAATTGTACAAATCCTTGACTCAGACGTTCGCACCGCATATATTTAGGCAGACCTAAATATAATTATCGCATATGTCGAATAAAAGCACAGAAGACTACTTAAAAACAATTTACAGTCTCAGCAAATCGGACCGGAAGGTAACGACGACGTCAATTGCAGATGGGTTGCAGATTTCCCCGGCCTCCGTCACCGACATGATCAAGAAGCTTTTTGAGAATGACTATCTCGCATACATCCCCTATCGAGGCGTGAAGCTGACCCGCAAGGGAGAGAAATCGGCGCTGCGCGTGATCCGGCGACACCGCCTGCTTGAGCTTTTTCTCGTTCGCGTTCTGGGCTATCCACTGGAGAAGGTCCATGAGGAGGCCGAGCGTCTCGAGCACGTTATTTCGGACGAACTGGAGGCGCACATCGACGAGTATTTGGATTATCCCAAGCTGGACCCGCACGGAGATCCGATTCCTTCGGCCTCGGGGGAGGTGGAGGAGATACCCTACCTCAGACTGTCTGATCTTCACCCGGGCGACACAGCCATCGTGATGAGAATCACCGACTCCAGGAAGCTTCTGCAACTCATGAAGAAGATTGACTTGACCTTGAATCACACGGTCCTCGTGCAAGACAAAGAGGAGTTCGACGAGTCCCTGCGCATTCTCATCAACAAGAAACGGGAACATTTCCTCAGCCACGAGGTTTGCAAGAATATCTTTGTCAAGAAGGTCGGCTAATGTCGTTGAGTCAACTCGCTCCCGGAGAGTCTGCGATTATCCGGAAAGTCCATGTCTCTGGTCCGGAACGAAGGCGTCTGCTGGATTTGGGTTTCGTCGCTGGATCCAGTGTCCGAACTCTGATGTCCAGCCCGTTCGGAGACCCGCGCTCCTATGAGATCCGCGGAACGCAGATCGCTTTGCGGCAGGAAATTGCTGATCAAATCGAAATTGAAATACACAAAGCGCCGTAGATGACACAGCCCTACTCCTCACCCTCCCTGTACCAGATCAACATGACACAACTCCGAAAGGAGTTCGTGGTGGCCCTCGCGGGCAATCCAAACACTGGCAAGAGTTCGATCTTCAATGTCCTGACGGGTCTGCGACAACATACCGGCAACTGGCCCGGGAAAACCGTCCAGCGGATGGAAGGCCATTTTCATCACGAGTCCGTCCGCTACCGTGTGATCGACCTGCCCGGCACGTATTCTCTCCTCTCGTCGTCCACGGACGAGGAAATCGCCCGCAACTACATCCTGTTCGACCGACCCGACGTGGTCGTCGTGGTTGCCGATTCCACGAGTCTGGAACGGAATCTGAATCTGACTTTGCAGATCATGCAAATCACTGATCGCGTAATCCTCTGCTGCAACCTCATCGACGAAGCCGGACGCCGGGGCGTGTCCGTCGACGTCAAGCGACTGCAGCAGGACTTGGGAATCCCCGTCATCGCAACCAGCGCGCGAGCGGGCACGGGTCTGACCGAACTGAAGGATACGCTTCGACGAATGATTTCCAGCGAACTGATACCGCGACCGTACCGGGTTACGTATCCCGGAAACCTGCGCGAGGCGATCGGTCAACTAGCCGATCAGCTCGAGGGCACGTTTCCTTCCATGACTCATTCCTCGTGGATCGCCCTGCGACTGATCGACGAGGACGCCGCGATTCGAGACACCGTATTTCGCGGCATCTGCCCTGGAGTAGAGAACGCTCCGGCCCTCAGCCAGGAGAGGGTCCGTCCGATCCGGGAGCTTGCCGACGCACTTTCGGCCCGATTCAAAGACACGCTCAGCGATCTTCTCGTCGAATCCCTGTACCAGGATGCTCAGAGGATCGCTGGACGGGCGGTCACGATTCGCGGGCGTTTGCCGAGGATCGATGTATGGCTGGATCGGATTCTGATATCGAAAAGGTGGGGAATCCCGATCATGGGGCTGCTGTTGGGCTTCGTGTTCTTCCTAACAATCGAAGGCGCCAATGTTCCGTCGGCGATGTTGGCCGACGCGCTATTTGCGCTCGAAAACCTACTCGAAGCCGGCATGAACGCGTTGGGCGCTCCGGTTTGGCTGACGGGGTTTTTCATTCACGGCGTCTATCGAGGACTCGCGTGGGTGATTTCGGTGATGCTCCCTCCGATGGCGATCTTCTTTCCGCTATTCACTTTCCTGGAAGACTTGGGCTATCTCCCTCGCGTCGCGTTTAATCTCGATCGCCTGTTCAAGTGGGCCGGCGCGCACGGGAAACAGGCCTTGACCATGGGGATGGGATTTGGATGCAACGCGGCCGGCGTCATTTCCACGCGCATCATCGATTCACCTCGCGAACGCCTCATCGCGATACTGACGAATAATTTTGTTCCGTGCAACGGTCGATGGCCGACGCTCATCATGCTCGCGTCGCTTTTCGTGGCGGCGGCGGTTCCATCCAGCCTGGCCTCTCTGACGGCCGCGGCGACGATTGTGGGTATCACGTTGTTTGGAATCGCGGTTACGCTTCTGGTTTCGAAAATTTTTAGCCAATACACATCGCTCAAAGGAGAGAGCTCATTTTTCCAGATTGAACTGCCGCCCTATCGACGGCCCCATCTGACCCGGATTCTATACCGCTCTCTGATCGACCGGACGGGTTTGGTGCTGTGGCGGGCGGTGGTGATGGCCGCACCGGCGGGGGGTGTCTGCTGGATCCTGGCCAACGTGGACGTCGGAGGCACATCGCTGTTTCAGCACCTGTCTGGATTTCTCGATCCCGTCGGTCGAGCCATCGGGCTGGACGGCGTGATCCTGCTCGCCTATGTCATTGCCATCCCTGCCAATGAAATTATCGTCCCTACGATCATCATGGGATACATGGCGGCAGGACAAATGACGGAACTGGACAGCGATGCGGAACTTAAGTCGCTATTCCTGCAAAACGGATGGAGCCACCTGACAGCCGTGTGTTTGATGTTCTTTTCCTTACTGCACTATCCTTGCAGCACAACCACGATGACGATCTGGAAGGAAACCCGCAGCATCAAGTGGACCCTGGTTTCCAACCTCATGCCGCTGGGTATAGCTTTCTTGGTGTGTGGGTCGATTGCGTGGATATTCGGATAACCGAACAGGAGGCTGGAAACAGAAAGGCCACTCCGGGGAGTGGCCTTTTTTGTTTTCTGTAAGTGCGTCGTCAGGCGGCTGAACCCAGATCCGTGAGCTTGGCGAGCAGAATATCCTCAATGTTCGGATCATTCAAGTCTGCAGTATATCCCGGCGACAAAACCTGGATCTTGGCGAGACACATCGCGTAGTTTTCCAATTCTAGATACGCGGACGCCTGGATGTAGACTAACTCTGCTGCCGTAACCCGGGTATCCAGCGCAAAAACATAGGATGCGTTGTGAGCGATCACAAAATCCGCATGGCTTACCGAAGCCGCCGGATCGTTCAGCACCCACTTTACGATCGACCAGCCTGAATATCCGTCGATCAGCGAATCGGCCGCTGCCGCTGAGAATTGAGTATCGGCGTTCGCGTATTGTTCCAATCGCAGGTAACACCATCCCGCACCGACACGGGCAGCTGATCCTTCGGTCGCAACAACATCCAAATAGATGGTCAGCGCCGCATCATAGTTCTTTGCAGCCAGAAGGTCGTTGGCTTCCTCCAGAGGACTGGTGTCGCTGCCGCCGCCACCGCCACACGCAAAAACTAGTAACGAAACCAACAGGACAAAGATATTCGATTTCATATTCTGACTCCTCATGTTCTGCGTCATTTGATCAACATCATTTTTCTTGACGTGGCAATCTTGCCCGCGCTCAATCTGTAAATGTACACTCCACTCGATACCTGCTGGCCGACGTTGTTCTTGCCATCCCATTGGATCGAATACCGCCCGGGCTGACGCACTTCATTGATCAAGCTCCGGACTTCCTGGCCAAGCATGTTGTACACTTTGATCACGATTTTCCCGGCGACGGGGACCTCATACCGAATCGTGGTTATCGGGTTGAACGGATTCGGATAATTCGGAAGCAGGGCAAACTCCTTCGGTGTAACCTCATGATCGGGATTGTAGAAGGCTGCAACTTGGTACTTGGACGCCGCGGCGGCCACCTTGCCATCCATGCCTTCGCCATCGAGATACACCCACTCATTACCAGAATACCCATAGAAGCCGATCCTCCGTTCGTCAAAATCGGGGATGGTGGACTGGAGGGATGATACGTCTCCATATGTGAGAGTTACCACAGGAGCCTTCGACGCGCCGGTTTGGGTGAGATCGATGGCCGATGCGAGAGGGGTCCACTGCGCCGGGACGTGAGCCGCTGGGGAAACACCAGCTATCAGGTACCCGTCGCCTTCACCTTCAATCCGGTATCCGTCGAGCACCAGACCTTTTTGGACCGGGGCTACTGTATAGCTTCGAGTCAGACTGGCGGCGTTGCCATTGGTATCTGTCATCGACACAAAAGCCGTCAGCGCCCCGTCTGACGGTACCGTGTAATTCGCGAAATTCAGTCGACCTTCCGCGCGCAAGGTTTGCAGTTGAGAGTTGACGCGGAGTTCGAGGGTCCCGAGCGATTCATTGGCTCCGACGACGAACTGAACCACGTTGACAACAGGCGAGGCCAGCAGCCCGAGTGAGACGGTGGGAGCCGTCAGATCTCCGTTGACAAGTAGATTATCTATGGCCCATCCCCAACCTGTCACCTCGGGATCCGCGAACAACCTGAACCGAATATAGATTGCGGTTCCAGGCGAGAAGCTGCTAAGGAGATTGACCTGATGCGGACGGTACAGGGAAGGAGTGCCATTCTGCCCAAACGCCCACGCCGGATTCAGCCTGGAGTCGTATCCATCTTCCAGAGGTGTCCACGTGATTCCGTCAGCCGTAGCTTCGACAATGACGTAATCCCAGAAGTCGTCGTCTCCAAATACCGAGCCTGGCTCTCCTGGTTCCACCAACACGATTTCATCATACTTCAGAACGGACGTACCAGCGGAAACCAGGACAGGAACGGCCAATTGATAAATGTCGTCCTGACTGTTCGTGTAGGGGTGTGGAGAATGGATGGCCCCATTGGAAAACCCGGTCGGTGTAGTGATTGTAAATCCGCTTCCAACAAAATCGTTCGTGGTCGAGTTGAACGTGTTCTTGTAAGATGCGACCGCAGCCATGGCAGGAACTAACGTTCTTGACTGAGAGGCAGATTTGTAACTGCTGCCGCTCTTGTACGACACCAGTTGGAGCGTCGCATTTCCCGTTACGGTGGTCAAAACAGAAAGCGTAGTATCTTTGACGCTTTGGGTCGTGGTCGTAAGGACGGATGCACCGTTCAGCTTCACGACGGTGGAGTCGTATGACGATCTCAGCCTGGCATTGATCACAAGCGCACCACTGGCCGGGCTTTGTCCGACAGTCTTGATCGATGGAGCCAGAACGATCGTTCCCGGATCAGGAATTGCGGGAATCGTCACACTCCACACGCCCCGCCCATGTGTTGCGACCACGACGTCCTTGTCGACTATGCTCATTTCCCAAATGGCCACCGCAGGGATACCATTATTGCCATACGCCCAACTGGACCCGCCGTTCGTCGAGATAAACAAGCCGATGTCCGTTCCAACCCAAATTTCATCGGTGTTATGGGGCATCACAAGCAGAGAATAAACCGCAACATCCGGGAACCCATTGGAACTGTTTGCGTTTGTTCCAAAGCCGGAAATATCCTCCCAGGTCTGCCCCAGATTGGTAGTACGGAGAACCTTGGGCTTATCGGCAATTGAGAAAAGCGCATAAGCGACGTCCGGATCGGTTGGATGAGACGCAAGACCGGACAACGTCCCGAGCGTTACGGTCGGAAAGTTAACGGTCGGCGTGAATGTCAAACCGCCATCCGTGGAGAGGTTGACTTTTCCGGAAGACGACATCCTCGTCCCAGCCCACACGATCTGCGGATCCGCTTTGGATATCTCGATCTGACTGATCAGTCCATTAAATCCCCAATTGGATGCAGATATGGGACTGAGTGTCCAGGAATTTCCAAAGTCCTCCGAACGCCACACGCCCTGGCCGCCCGGTACGAACAGCAATTCCGGATCCAACTTCGAACGTCCAATCTGGGTAATAAACGGACTGTTTGCATTGTCGACGTCGGCAAGACCGCTTGTCGAGGGAAACCAGTTGGCCCCGCCGTCGGTTGACCTGTACAGACGATTGTTGTAGAGCGATCCCATTAGCTTCAACGAGTCATCGTATTTCCACACGGCGTCAAAACCGTCGCCTCCCAGTTGCTCTAACCAAACGCTTGTATCCTTCGCCGCACGCGGAGAGCGCCAGGTACCGTTGTCCTGCGTACCGCCGATGAACGTAGAGGATCCCGGCTTCTTGTCCACTCCGTAGAATTGGGTGGTTCGGTAACCATCTGGTGTGGATTCATCGAAAATCCAAGTCGTGCCGCCATCCTTGGAAAGAGCGTATCCACCATCGTTGGTTACAACAATCCAGAAATTATTGGGGGCCGATTGCGGAATCATGACGATATTATGTTGGTCGGCGTGGATCCACGGGTACGTACCGCCCCCCGGCTTCGCCAAGCCAGGGTACCAGTTAGTAACCTTTGCGCTGACTCGGGGCCGACTGGTCACTTGGTTGTATGCAAATGTCAGCTTTGAACTGGGGAGATTGGCGGGACTCCACGTAGCACCTGAGGCCAGGGCGGGCCCTATCTCAACGATCGACTTGTACTTCATCCCGCCCGCAGGCGTAATATTGGCGTCATTGGCTGACGAATCGTACGTGACGTTGTTGATGAATATGTATTCACGGTATGTTCCATCGCCGGTTGATGGCGCAAGGTCAAATGCGCCGTCGAGATTCTCATCACGGAAGCAGATTGTGATTTGTCGATTGTTTGTGATATCCCAAGCCTCAAACGGGACATAGACACGATTCTGAAAGGAATACTGAGACGCTGTTTGACCAGCCCCTTGACTGGCTGTCCGGAAACGATAAGCTTTTTGTGTCTTTCCTGGACCAAAGCGGAGTTCGATCGTTATCACTGTATCCGCGGCGACAATACCGGTTGCCGGAACACTCCCAAAACTATTTGTCGACCAGCCTTTTCCCACGCCTCCTCCAAGGAAACCCAGGCCAAAATTGACAAAGGCAAGAAAACTCGCGGTTCCAACCGTGTCGGCGCTGTGAAAGGTAGATATCGTTCCACCGGACTTAATGTCTATTTTGTAGAAGTCAATTCCGCCGACAAAGACGGACGAGTCATTGTAAGGATGCGCCGAGATCGTATTATCATACCAACCTTGCGCACCGAGCCAATTGGGAGCGGATCCGCCCTGTTCGGTCACAACCGCCCACGAGATGCCGTGGTTGTCGGACATGTACAAGTCTGAGGTGGAACCATTCTCCACCGCCACAAACAGCCTTGACGTATTGGACGGCACGCTGGTCATCTCATATCTTGCACCGGAGCC
Organism: uncultured Bacteroidota bacterium; assembly: GCA_964602985.1. GTDB lineage: Bacteria > CLD3 > CLD3 > SB21 > SB21 > CAYZJB01. The sequence goes on along the minus strand of CAZRTJ010000001.1, from coordinate 215,616 downwards.
CACGCCCTGGGAAGAACGGTACCACGAATCACCTGCGTTCGTGGATTTGTAAATTCCACTCCCATTAACTGTGGCATAAAGGGTATCAAATGCCACACGGCTGGGGACGATCTGCTGCACGCGGCTTGAACCAGCATCGTACGTTTGCGTCCAGCTTGTTCCTCCATTAACCGACTTGTAGATGCCTTCATTCGTTGCAGCGACAACTACATCTGGATCAATTGGACTCACCGCTATGCGATTTACGTATTCAAACGCCTTGTCCGCTTGATTGACGGCAACCGTACTGGCGAGCTGGAACCATGTATTTCCATGGTCGGTTGATTTCCAAATTCCATCTCCCTGGATCGCGTCTGCGTTCCCGAAGCCCTCACCCGTACCAGCATACATGATATTGGGATTCGACGCTGCATAGGCCAACACCGTTGTTGTCAAATTGGGCAGGTCGGGAGTCTTGTTCTCCCAAGTGCGACCGGCGTCTGTGGTTTTCCAAATTCCTCCCCCCACGCTTCCGGCAAACCATGTGGAATCGCTTGGATCTGCCGGGTCCACGATCAGACCGCGCGTTCTGCCGGAAAAGTTGGCCGGCCCATGTTCAACCCAGGGCAGTGCTGCCGACGCCTTTCCAAACGCACGCCGCGTACCGCGGCCATGTCGGTCCAAGATCCCTACCCTCTTCATTTCTTCCAAACGATAGCCCGGACTGTATCGCGGTCCGATGTCTCCGTCCGCTGTCCGCAGCAAGCGATGCAGTTCCGCATACTTGTCGGGCCGGTCTGGTTTGGCATACCCCTTAGCCCGTCGGGCAATCTTCTCGTCTAATTCCTTTTGTTTCCACCAGGCGGGACTTCCCTTTTGCAAGCTCGTTTTGCGTACGGCAAAATCGGTCTGCTCGATCGTGATCAGAGCCACGACGATCAGGACCGCAAATAGGGCAAAACTTCGGAGCGTAGCATGACGCATCGGGTTACTCCTTCTTTACGGATGATTGTGATAGGTTGTTCTTACTTCGTTGTAACACATGATATCGGTAGCCAAGCGGCTTCCTCGGCTCCTCCTTTGAAACAATACCCGGAATCATATGCACTTCTATCTCGGACTCAGAAATCCACTCCACGGACCCGTTTGCGATCTGATCTTCCAACAGAATTTCACAGGTCACCGTATTGCCAACAATAAATCGAACCGGACTCTCCGGCCTCTTGGCAGTGGGTTCTGACCGCACCACGGCCAGGAAGAATCCCTCCGTCTTTGAGAATTCGACCTCGTACTCACCCAACTTGTCCCTGAATGCAGATGCCGGCAGACAGACAGGATCCTGAGGTGTGTTCGCGGCTTGCCTGGACACACAGGACGCCATGAAATAACACGCACCAAGAAGTAGGATTCTCATAAGCTAATTCTACTGTTTCCGCAGGTAGGATAGAAGATTGTGTGAGTCAAAAACTACACGAACGCACCCTAAAGTCAAGGATATTTTGGAATTCTAGCCCACTCCCGAGGGAAAGAAAATGCCCGCGTGCGCCTCATCGGACTTGATTTCATCTCCACGGGAATCTATATTGCCCCGTCTTTTGCACCCGTAGCTCAACTGGATAGAGCATCTGACTACGGATCAGAAGGTTTGGGGTTCGAATCCCTACGGGTGTACCAGCCGCCCCGCACTGCGGGGCGTTTTCATTTTGTATGAAGACACTCATTTGCATTCCGGCCTTCAATGCCGCTCCATACCTGCCGAGACTGATCGCGCAATTGAAAGATCTGTCGTTGCCGTGCGAATGTCTTGTGATCGACGACGGTTCGACGGATCAAACCTCCGACGTCTGCCGAAACCACCAGATCCCCATATTCGCCCACGGAATCAACCGTGGCAAGGGCGCAGCCCTTCAGACCGGCATTCGACATGCTCTCGAAAAGAATGTGGACGTACTCGTCACGCTCGATGCAGACTTGCAACATCCTGTACATCGGATTCCTGCTTTGGTCGAGCCCATCCGGCAGGATGCGGCCGACTTCGTGATCGGGGCACGCCCCCGCAGTCGCTCCAGCATGTCTTGGGCTCGTCGTTTCTCCAATGCCACCACCTCGCACCTTATTTCCTGGCGTACTGGAATTCAAATATCGGATAGTCAATCCGGCTTTCGCGCAATCCGCGCCACGTATCTCAGAAACCTGGCCCTCCGAACTTCCCGGTATGAAACGGAGACCGAAATCCTCATCCACTGCGCCGACCACGGCGCACGATTTGCTGAAATCGATATTCCGACGATCTATGGGAACGCCCACAGCTCGATCCGCCATGTAACGGACACTCTTCGTTTCATTCGGCTGTATATCCGACTGCTCGGAAAGCAAAAAAGCCGGGCCTAAGCCCGGCTTTTTCTTGCAAGCTATACGCTCCTTATTTCACCAACATCATTTTACGCGTCTTCACGAATCGTTCTTTGCCTTCGAGCGACTGTGCCACCACACGGTAAATGTAGACACCGCTGGCCACAGCGCGATTTTGGGCATTGATACCGTTCCACTGCATGCCGTGGAAGCCCGCGGCAAACTCGCGATTGGCCAATTCATAGACCTCTTGACCCAGGATGTTGTAAATCCGGATCGATACCTTTGCACGAACCGGCAATTCGAACCGAATCGTAGTAGAGGGATTGAACGGATTCGGGAAATTCTGTCGTAGCGCAAATTCCTTCGGTAGTGCGGCCATGATCAAAATCTCTTCAGAATGCGTCACCGCTCCCGCGCTGGAAACATCCGCCAAACGATAGGCATAGTGCTTCCCAGCTTCGATGTTGGGATCAAACTGGCTGTAGTCTGTTGCCGATGGCTTGGTTCCCTGACCGCGGACGCGCTCCAATGTTGCAAAGGCCGCATCATCGCCTTTCTGAAGCGTCCCACCATTGGATACCATGTCCGCCTCTTCCTGAGAGACTTCCCGGCGCTGGACGAGCCAATAGGCGTTATCAATTTCACTCTCGGTGCGCCACTCCAGTCGAACGCCGCCTTCGGTTGCGACGCCCCGGAAGTACACCAGTGCAACCGGCAGACTGCTTTCAAACAACGCATCGGAGAGAACGAAAGTGTCTCTCACACCGGCGGCAAAGACGTACGGGCTAAACTGAACCCAGTTGGCCGTTGTGTCGCGGGTGGTTGTGCTGCCCGAGATGCTGTCCAATCGCGTCCACAGGCCATTTCGACGGCGCCAGATGCGCAGATTCGACTGGGACGCGGCCTGAACTTCATCTTCACCGTAGGAGAGTCGGATCGACCCGGTTCCCGTTCCCACACTCGTGGCCTGGATCTCGTACCAGCGCGCCACAGCGAGAATGGCTTCCGGCAGAGTATCGCTGACCAGAACCACATTCGTGGATCCAAGATTGCCCACACCGCTAAAGACGGCGTCGTTCCCAAATGTCGCGCTGCCTGCAGATACGGTCTGCGTCTCGTTAAAGCTCCAGCGCACATTCCCATACGACGGGCCGCCGTTGTCGTTTTCGTAGTTGACACCCGACATCGTGCCTTTGTAATTGACAAAGGAGACAGTGCCGCTGCCCGTGTAGTTCACATTGTACAGTGTCCGGCTTGCCGCTGTCGAGTCGAATCTCGTGCTGTCCGGACTCAGGTTTTGACCGTTCGCGATCGTCAGGTACGCGATGCCCGTGCCGTTCGAAAAGTCGGTGTAACTGAAGTCGTTGAGCGAATTGATCGTTCCGGTTCCCAGGACTTGAATTCCCGATCCGCCCGAATATCGAATGTAAGCAAACCGCGAGTGGATCGTACCGGCGACATCCATCTGCCACCCTGCATTGCCTGTCGTGGACGTCACCGTCGCGCGACTGGACGTATTGTTACCGACGACCTGCAATGTACCGCCGCTAATCACGGTGCCGCGCACAGTCTCATGCATACGCAGATTCGAACCCGCGTCGAGATTGGCCACACCCGCGATACGGATCGTGTCGGTTCCCACGCCGTTGCCAACGCGCACCGCGCGATTATTAAAGTAGAGCGTTCCCGCTGTCACGTTCAGAATTCCATTGACGGTGATACTGTCACTCACTGTGATCTGGCCGCCGCCCGTTTTGTTAATGACGAGATTTTCAAACGCGTTTCCGCGAGTAATCGTCGAGTGAATGCCGGCTCCAGTCAAGGTAACCGTACCCGTCTGTGCGCTGAAGGTCGTGCCCAAACCGACCGTCCAGTTGCCACTGACGGTTATATTGTTTGACCCACCAAACAGGGTTCCATTCGTGATGCTCAGGAAATCACTGATTGTCACATCATTCGTACGAACCGTGACGCTACCACCGCCAGTCTTCGCGATGACCACACGGTAGAAAGAAGAACTGCCGGCATACAGCGTATCCGCATCCGCGTCATCGAAAATGACAGAGTCACTTTGGGAAGTGAACGCGCCGCCGAAATTCTTCCAGTCGCCGCCAAGGTTAATCCTGTAGTTGGATGCCGTCGCGTTCAACGTACCGGCGTTCAACGTCAAGTCGCCATTCACCTCCAGCGGACTGCTGAGGTTGTATGTCGCTCCGCTGTCGATCCGGAGGTGATGGAAAGCGGACGTCCCGTCGGTGATCGTCCGTGTACCCGAATTGGAATTCAAAATCACCGTGGAGAGATTTCCGGCGGTGAAGGTCCCCAGATTCGTCCACTGGTTCCCCACATAAATGACAGACGGAGAACCATTCGTCACTTCCAGCACACCGCTCGTATTGATCGTCACCGATCCCTGAGCAATCAACGTGTCTCCGTTGCGCATCAAGACGCGGGAACTGGAATTGATCGTCAGGTTCCGACACTTTCCGAGTGTATCAATAATCGGCTTCCGGGAAACATTCGGCACGATCACGTCATACGTGAAGTCGGGCACAGTCGGAATCGACCAGTTCGACGGATTCTTCCATGACGAGTCCACAGCCCCTGTCCACGTGATCTGTGTGACCGAGAACGTCCAGTGAACTTTACCGGTATTGTCACCGCCATCGGGGCTGTCATTTTCAAACAATGAGCCCGCATACGGACCCGAGGCATCTTTGAAGACCAGCGTGTCCCCGCTCGTATGGTTGACATTGGTAATCGCACCCGACGTCGGATTGTTGAAGACCACATTCAGGAGTGTGTCAAAAGGCGTTGCAGGAATCGTCGTCGCACCCGCAACTGTCAGATAGGTCCCGCTCGGCGCGCCATTTGCAAACGTGCCATTGCTGAAGTTGTTGGTCGAATTGATCACGGCGGTCGCGCCGAGATTAAGACCTGTCGTATTGAGATACTCGATTAAATAGTACTGAGCATGCACGGTACCATTGATCGTCGCCGCGTAGGTGCCTGAACTCTGTCGCGTAATCGTGGCCACATTCGACGCATCGCTTCCGACAATACGAATGGTTCCGCCGCCGTTCACGGTGATGGAAGCGCCGGACGCCATACGCAGATTCGCGTTGGCATTGATGTCCAGGGTAGCGCCACTCGCCACCGTCAGCGCGTCCGCTCCATTCCCCATGTTGAATGTTTGACTGTTCAGTTGCAACGTACCGGCATTCACCGAGACATTTCCGTTTGCGGATGCGGCCGACGCCAACTGGAAGGTTGCGGCTCCTGAGAACGTGAGGTTGTTGAACGCATTGCCGGCTCCGCCAGGTGTCACCGTCTTCGTACCGCTGCTCGCGTTCATGATGAACGTTCCCGTGCCCGCGGTGAAGGCGCCGCCGTTGTAGTAATTGCCGCCGACGGTGATCTGGAAGTTGTTCGTCACCAGCGTTCCCGCGTTGACGGTGAGGTCGTTCAGAACCGTGAGCGTATTCTGCAGTTGGAACGAGCTATTGCCGGAGAACCGGACATTCTGGAAGTTGGAATTACAGTTGATTTGGATCAAGCTGCCGCCCGTGCCGGTGAAAATAACCGTACCGCCGCCGTTGGTGTAGGTCCCGCCGGTGCCCTTGTTCCACGCGCCTCCGCAACGAATCGAATCGGTCGAGTTGTTGACCTGCAGAATACCCGTGAAGTCAATCTTTCCTTCCGTCTGGAGGCTTCCACCGTTCAAGTTCAGGCGCGCCCCAGACTCGATGATCAATTCCTTTGCACGCGCCAGATTCGAATCGATGCTGGGTTTGTTCACCGTGTTCGGAATGACCACCACTGCGAGCGAGTCCGGTACCCGTTCCGGTCCTACATTGGGTGTCCAATTCGTGGCTGTGTACCAATCCGTGCCGCCTGAGCCATCCCAGAACAACGTGTCCGGTGTCAGCCACACGATCAACGTATCTCCGAACGGATCGTTGTCGAACAACTCGCCACCAAAGGCGCCTGAGAAATTATCGAATACCAGCACGCCGGTCGAAGTCAACACCTTCGACACGTTCGATGCGCCACCGCCCGGGTTCGTCGGGAAGGCAACATTCCGGATCGTGTCGTTTTCGCTGGTTTCGATTCGGAACAAGGTTCCACCGGAGGTTCCGTTGTTGAAACTGCCGTCGGAGAAATTATTGGCCGAGTCCACATCCGCGCCGGCATTCACCACGATACCGTTGGTTCCCATATACTCGAAGGCATAGTATCGCGCGTAGACATCGCCCAGCATACTGAATCCATAGCCGCTGGCCGTGATTCGCGTAACCGTGGCGAAGTTGCCCGCAGTCCCGACCACGCGAACCGTACTCGACGCATTCGCGGTCAGAGTGGAATTCGAGGACAATCGAAGGATCGAGCCTGGTCCCACGATCAGTTCGCCATCGATCGAATGGGCTTCCGCGTTGCCGCCGTCTTGACCCAACTGAAGAACCTGACCGTTCATGTCCCAGATACCGTTTTGGAATGTGAAGTTGTCCCGCACGATGATAGGACCTGACTGGGTGAATGTAGAACCCGAACTATTCACCTCCAGTTGATCCAGGATGCTCCCGCCCCCATTCACAAACACGGAACTTCCGGTTGTCGGAATCAAACGGACAATGCTCGTGCCGCCGACCTGGAGACTGTCCTGGTTCACAAGCGAGCCGCCGATGTAAACCTGATTATTGCCGATATTCAGGATACCGCCATTAATCGTCAGGTTGTTCGTGATACGGATATGCGGCGCGCCCGCAAAATTAACAACGGAATTGGCGGGTTTCGTTACCGTCAATTTATACAGGAGATTACTCGAATCGCTCTGGGACACGACGTTGAGCGTGATCGTCTGCGTTCCACTGCCATCCATCGTCAGATCGCCGATTCCGGCAACAAATGTATCGGCTTGCGCGAACGTCAGATTACCGCCCACGTTTAGGTTGAAGTTATTCATGTCAAACTTAACGCCCGGTCCGCCGCCTTGGCCGCTCAGCAAATTCCCGGACACCACCAGATCGCCTGTGGCCGTCTTGCGCGTGCCCGCTCCATTCAGGGCGAGGATGCCATACGACTGGCCCGGAGGAAGACCGATGATTGTCTGAACAATATTTTGGTCGTTCCGGCTGTAGTTCACCGTGCTGGCCACATCCAGATAGTACGATTCAAATCCGCTGAACGACGCCCGGTTGTCATACGTCGTTCCAGAAAGCATCGTCAAGGTATCCGAACCTCCGCCGGCCGTCACCGTCCATCCATTATCAGAAGTGGAAAGCGTGCCGCTGGTGATGTCGAGATTATTCAGCACGATGCTGCCGCCGAGTGTCTTCGTGCCCGTGCCGGCAATTTCAACATTCCCAAAGGTTGCCGCATTGTTGATGTTGGTCACTGTGCCACCATCAAAGGCCAGGATACCGGTACCGGACCATGTTCCCTGATTGAAAATACCTCCGGCGAGAGTATGACGGGCAGAACCGGCGTTAAACGTAACGCCGCTACCGATCACCCACGCCGCAGTCGCGGATGACGTGGCGATACCTGTTCCATCGACGTTAAACGGCGCAGTGCCCGTCACCTGGCCATCGAGCATGAGTACTCGATTCGAAACGGTCACGGTGTCCGTAATCGTCCGTGTTCCGGCAAACGTGGTGCTGTCGTCAAAGGCCAGAGTACTGAACGAGCCTCTGTCAATGTTCACATTGCCACTGCCATTGAAGAACGTCACCTGATTGCTTCGCGGCAGGAACGTGCCGTCCACGGTCCAATTACCGCGAGAACGCATGTTATATCCGTTCACGTCGAATGTGGAGCCGGTAACGACGGTAAAATCTCCATCCAAAACCAACGTATCGCCCAGTAGAACTGTTGAGGTTCCCTCGACGCGGACGTGACGGAAATTCTTGCCAGGCATGTCAATCGTCTGCGTTCCGGTCAGACCGTTGAAGATCACTACTCCGGAACTTCCAGGCACGAAATTGTTAGTGACAATCCAATCACCCGCGATGCGGATCGTGTCGGCGCCTGCCATGACGACGGTACCGGAATCGATCAAGCCGCCGGTCCCGATGGTCAAATCCTGGAAGTTCGGACTGCTACCAATCGTTAGAATCGCGCCACTGCGGATCGTCAACGTTCGTGCGCTGGCATTCAACGGAGAAAGCCCGATCACCGGATTATTTGCCGCGGAAACGATCAGAGCGTCGATAGTGTCATTGGGAATACCAGCCGACCAGTTACCCACAACGTGCCAATTCGAATTCGATGCGCCCGTCCACTGCGTGAAGGTCGCACCCTCCCACTTGATCAATGCCAGTGGATCTTTTTCGTATGTCGCTCCACCCAGAATACCGGAATAATTCTTGAAGACAATTTCGCCGAGCGTAGCCGGCCGACTGACGTTGAAAGTAGCCCCGGAGTTAAAGGTCACATTGCGAAGCGTGTCTGTTCCCACAAAATCATCGGCGAGAACCAGATACACGCCATTCGTCAATCCATTCGAGAACGCTCCGTCGCTGAAGTTGTTCGTGGGATTGGTCGTCGAGCCATCGAGCACGTTGATGCTGTCCATATATTCAAATCGATAGAATCGCGCATGCACCGTCGCGCCGCTTTGAATGAAAATCCGGTAGCGGTCCGTGGTCGTGGACTGAACAGACACATTGGCGACATTTCCGGAACTACCCACGAAACGCGCCGTGCCTCCAGACTCGGCATTCAGGACCGTTCCATTATCCATGTTCAGGAATGCATTGTCATCCACATCCAGGGTCGCCGAACTGCCGACGACAATACTGTCCGTCACGGCATTGCCAAAATTCAACGTGCGCCCGTTCAGATCGAACGTTCCGGCGAATAATCGCAACGGCCCGTTGATCGTACTGGTTGTGCTGGTTAGCTGGTAGGTAACGCCGCCGCCATACACGCGCACTTCGTCGAAGGCCGAGCCGTTGGTCTGTATTGTTCTTGGACCCGAAGAAGCGCTGAAATTAACAAGTCCTGTGCCCGCCGTATACGTGCCGCTGTTGAGGTAGTCGGTCAGGAACCACACCGTGTTATTGTTCGTCGCGTTTGTCAATGTCGAACCGTTATTGATCGTCAGGGTATCCCGGAAGACCCACGGAATCGCCGCGCCGCCCATCGTGCGCGTGCCCGTGCCCGCGATCGTCACCGACGGGAAAGTATCGGATGCCACCGGAGTGATGGTGTACGTTCCTGTATTAAACGTAAACCTGGACCCCGCTGAGATCATTGGATTTCCGCCGTTCGTCCACGTGTTGCCGAATTCATAATTGAGGCTGTCAAAATCCACCGTGACTCCAGCCCCGATGGTAAATGTACCACCCACGAGCATTCCGTTGCCGGAGAAGGTCTTTGTGCCGGAACCCGCCATGGAAACGATGTTGTAGGTGTTTGTGCCGGGATCGATCGTTTGATTTGTTCCATTAAATGTGAAGGTGCCGCCTGTCGAAACGATGACACCGTATGGCGACGTGAAATCCCCGCCGATCGTCACGTCCTCGTTGTTCTTGTCAAACACGATGGAGGAATCAATCGTAAACGACCCGGTCATTGTCATGTCGTTATCTACATCGAGCGTCTTTGTTCCGCTTCCACTCAACTGAACGCCGCCGAACGTGATCACATTGCCGCCGGCAGTTCTGATAATGGACTGATCCGCGCCGTTAAGAATGAACGTCGAACCCGTCGAGTTGAATACCGACCCATTGTTGTCCAGCGTAAAATTACCCTCTAACTGATGCGTAAACGCTCCCGTTACAAAACCGCCGTCGTTGAAAATGCGCAGGTATCCGCGAACATTGATTGCTCCTCGCGCCGTATCCGGTGTTCCGCTCCCGTTGTCAAACTCGAGATTGCCGTATGTGAAGGCAGGCAGATTTTGAGCCGTTCCACCATCGAAGACCGTCGTGTTTGTCGGATCGATATTGACAGTCTCAAACGTATTGAAGAACGGTCCGGCGACTTCAAAACGACTGGTCGGTCCCGCGCTCATGGTATTGGATCCGCCCACGCCGATAATGTTGTAGGTATTCAGGTCAATCGTGGCGCCGCCGCCGACGGTCACATCTCCCATCACGTAGATGGAATCGAAGAAATCCTTATCGCCCACGCCATTGATCACAAAATTCCCAACGGTATCGAGACGATCCGGTATGGTCACCGCTGCGCCGTCGTTCCTCGAGAACGTCACCGTACTGCTGTCTGTGTCAAAACGGGTACCGGTCCCACCTTGATTCAGATCGACCAGGATTTCCAGGTTATTATTGCCGGGGACGCCATTGCGCAAACCGCGATCGAGATCCAACGTCACAGTGTCATTTACCGTCATCGATCTCGAGTACAGATCACCGTTGGTCACAAAGCGCGTGTTCCCCGTTTGGAGGATGAGATTACTGTAGACGATCGTGCCGCTATTCGTCTCGATCGTGTCGACCAGGCCCCCGCCCCGTCCGTCGTATCGGACTTGACTCGTCGGATCCAGATCCACCGTCTCGAAAGAATCCGGGAAAGCGCTGGCCATGAGCCGCAGGACCGAACTGGGCTGAACCGACAGCGTATTCGCGGGACCATTGCCTGTAATTCGGCTGGAATTGATATCGACAATATCTGTGCCCGTGCCGCCGGTGACCGCGATCGTAAAATTGCCCTTGACGTGGAACGTGCCGCCGTTGTTGAAACTCGCGGCACTCCCGGAACCGTTTTGAACGAGTTCCTTTCGTTCGCTACTCGAGAAGATGACATTGTTGAGGCTGTCCGTCGACTGGAATTGCTGACTGATGGCGCTATTGTCGCCGCCGCCGGCTTCCGCCTTGTCAAATGTCAACGTGCCGGTTCCGAAATTCCGGAATTGGATGATCCCCGACTTATTCAGCGCCATCAACCAGTCCTCGCCGACGTTAATATCCTTGTCGCGCGCATCGAGAATGATGTTGGAACCGCCAAAAGTTATCGTGTTGTTGATGTCGACGTTGTTGTTCCACGTGATCGTCCGTGTCCCGGCCACCGCGCTATCGAGAACTACATTGTAGAAGCTATTGTTAGTGCCGGACAGGGCTTGATTGCTAACTGAACGGAACGTGACCGTGCCTGTCTGATGCGTAAAGGTTCCGCTGTTCTTCCAGTCTCCGCCAAACCCGATCGCGTACGCAGATGCGCCGACGTCGACTGTCCCGGAGTCGATCAGGAAATTACCGCGAACAGCCATCGCGGACAGCAGTGTCCATGTTCCACCGCCGGATCTCCATGTCACGTTATTCAGAGAATCGCCGCCCATGTCGATGTTGTGCGACCCGGTTTGAGCGTCGAAAATAATCGTCGACGTTCCTTTGTTAAACGTGGCCGTGCCGCTCACGCTGATCCCACCGGCCATGTTGATGGTCGCTCCGTTTTGGATATCCATGACGGCGTCGCCCTGCACGCTAAGGGCTCCATCCATGTCCAGAGCGCCGGTTCCTGTGATACGCAGGGAATCGTTTTCGATCACGAGCGCTCCGCACTGGGCGCCCGGTGCATTGATTTCGGGACTGATGTACTTGAATGCCGGAAGCGTGATATTCACGGTATCGATTTCAACGGTCTCACCCAAAGACGGGATCGTGCTGTTGTTCCAATTGGCTCCCGTGAACCAGTCGGACGTACCGCCGGCGGCCGTCCAACGCGCCGCGTCTCGCACCCAGCGAATGAACCCCGTGAGCGCCCCGCCGTCCGGCGAGTCGGTTTCAAACGCCGGCCCGGCCACGGAACCGGATGTGTTCTTCATCACGATAATGTCGGTCCCACTCAGGCGTTGCACGTTCACCGATGGTCCGACGTTAAAGACAACATTCCGAATCGTGTCGGTATTTGTCGCGGCATAGCCCGATGCCTCGCCCGAATACAGGAGGTATCGTCCTGCAGCGGCGCCGTTCGTGAATTGTCCGTCGCTGAAATTATTTGCAGAATCCACCACCGATCCGGAATTCAATTGAATTCCGAGCATGGTCATGTTATCGAACTTATAATACCGCGCCTGAATGTTACCGGACGTTTGGAAGTCATAGCGGTTCGCGCCGCCCGTGCTCGTTACAGTTGCGATGGAATCGGATTGTCCGACGACTGCGATGGTGCTGCCGGACAGACCGATCACGTCGGCGCCGCTGCCAAGTTCAAGAATGGCAAATTTGTTGACAGTCAAAGTCGCACCACTGTAGACGAAAATACTGTCTGACACTGTCAACTTCTTTGTGTTCAGATTGAGGGAACCCGCGAGGATCGACAGCGAGTCTCCGCCGCGACCGGCGCCGATGGATACGTTAGACAGAAGACTATACGTAACGCTCGGTGCGTTAATGATCACCGGACCATTGATCGTACCCGATCCACTGATGGTCCTGGGCCCGCTGGTTGCATTAAGCGTGAGCCGCCCGTCGGTCGTGGCGCTCGTCAGGTCGAAAATGCCGCCCGAGTTAGAGTAGTTACCGCCCACATTGATGTCGAAACCATTTACGTCCAAGCCCGCGGTCACACTGAGACCGCCAATCGTGAGATTACCGCTCACAGTTGCGGAGGCTGTCATGAGAACTGTGGACGTACCGCTCTTATTCACGGTCAGGTTGTAGAGTGCCTTGCCTGCTCCTGTGCCTCCTGTGGTAAAAGTCTGCGTCAATGTACCTGTGAACGACACCGTTCCTTGCTGAGGAACAAACGTACCTGAATTCTGCCACAGGGCATTGGTAACTTCGATCGCATAGTTGCTCGAACTGACATCCAGCGTCGCGTTTGTATTGATCAGGAGGATACCGCATCGGATGTTGCCGGCCAAGGTTTTCGTACCAGCGTTATTGAATTCGATGCGAAAGAAGTTCTGTTCGGCTCCGATCGATTGTGCGGAAGTACCGTCAAAGATCATACGCCCTGTCGTACTCAGAGTCCCTGCAGAATCGACATAGTTACCGGCAACACTATCGTAATACGCCCCTAAATTTACAGTACCGGAACCGACGCGGATTGTCAGATTTCCCGCAACATCCAGACCGAATGTACCATTTGCCGTGAGAGACTTGGCAGCTGCACCCGAAAAAATGATATTATTAAAATCGTTTAGGTTTGCAAACACAGGGGCGCTGTTGATATTCACGGTCTGCGCCACCGAAGTGCCGCTAAAATTCACTGTTCCTGTCGCGACATATCGGGTTGGGTTTGCAGTACGAACCCAGTTGCCCGTCACATTAATGGTCTTGCCGGAATCGGCAAATACGCTGTTCGCATTGAAGGTGACGGTATTGGCCGAGACCGCACCGCCAGCCCACGTGGTGTCCGTGGTGTTGGCGAATGTGATATTATTGAACTGTCCATTGAACACCTGATCGGTCGTGCCGTCAAAGGTCACCGTGCCTGTATGCTGGAAGATTCCCCCGTTGTTCGTCCAGTCATTGGCAACGGTCCAAGCGTAAGTGCCTCCGTCGACGGTGACGCCGGAACTGATCGTAACGCTATTATCGACATTAATGGCGCCGCCTCCGACGTTGATGGTTTGATCGTTACCCCCTGCCGGCACCTGAACGCTGAAGCCCGCATTGGATTTGATACCGGTCCCGGCGAAAACCACATTGAAGAAGTCATTGTTTGAATACGACTGCACGGCTCCGTCCAGCGTCAATGTACCGGTCCGGTCGCCTGGGGTCTGATTCTGCAAGGCCAGATTTCCCGCGACCGTGTGACTGAAGCCCGCGTCCACAAAACGGCCATCCCCATTGCCGACGAAAAATCCGTTGATGTCCAGCGGTCCCTCAGCCGTCTTGGTCAACGTGCCCGGACCATCGTTATCAAGGTGCAGATTCTGATAGGGAAGTTGCGTGACTCCGCCATTGTAATAAGCGGCAATTGTCTGTGAAACTGTGTTACTGTAATAGCTGAACCCGCTCTGCGCATCCAAACTGACGTTCTCCACCGTCAGAAGTAAATCGCGGATATTCGTTTCCGCACCTGTTCCGCCAGCCGAACTCATCCAGCAGTTGGCGCCCATGATCAGCGAGTCTGCCGCGCCGGTCATTGTGACATTGGTCGAAGTGGCAAGTTCCATTTCGAACAGCGCATAATCTGCACCCGCTGGATTTTGAATGTCCCATACCTTGGATATCTGCAAGGACGCTCCGGCGCCTGTAACTCGGATGGTTAACTCTCTGCCATCCGCCGGCGTGGCCAGCTGTGTCACGATGTATCGGAATAGTCGCGCCGTGGATCCCGCGTCAACCAAGGTCAGTTCGGCGTATTCTGAAGCGAGGGCCAAGTGATTGAACTTCGCATTTGAAACGAGCGTATCCGACGCGTTAATCGTCAGATTGTTTGTGAGGACGAGGTCGAACGCGCCCATGTTCAGCGTCGTACGCGTGCCCGCTCCCCCGCCATCTTCACCGACGATGATCCGATAATTAACTGTCAAATTTCCAGCGGCCGTTTTTGTGAAATAGCCGGCCGTTCCCGCGTTGTCCACTTCCAGATTATAGCAACCGCTGACAGACGCGGAGATGGTCTGGTCGGAGCCGTCGCTGTACCGGACGCGTCCCTCCGTGAAACTGCCCGGAGTTGTCTGAGAATACGAAATCGTGCCGCCCGCCCCCGGGAAGGATCTGGATCCGTAGATGTCCAGCGTACCGTTGACGACAAGGTTATTGCATGAGAAATTACCCGTGCCATCGATGCGAAGGAATGATGTATTTCCGATCGTGACGTTGCCATTGAACACGATGCTGTCATCGACGATATCGATACGGCCGGTGTTCAGCAGAGTGATATTATTAAGAGCGCCCGCTGTCCCGTTCGGAACCACATCGATAAAAATATTGGCCGAATTATTAAACTGAATTGTCCCCGTACTCAGAATCGAGGATGTCCCGTTCAGAAGTTCGACATTACCAGACAGCACATGAACATTCGCGCCCAGATCCAGCGTAGCGCCGGAATACACCCTCAGTGTGTCGCCGATTGTAAGTCCGCCGGTCGCAGTCTTCGTGCCTGAACCCTGTACCCACACACGAGAAAATGTCGTTGCGGCGATGTTCTGCGCGGCGCCGTTGAAAATGACCCGGTTGCTGTTCGATGTGAATGTCCCGGTGCGAACCCAGTCGCCGCCGACAGTCATATCAAATCCGGCGGCGTCCAGCGTACCGCTGATGTTCGCGTTGCCGCTGGCGGTCAAAGCCGCCGCCAGTGTGATGAACGATCCCGAGAAGGTTACGTTATTGAGACTGCCCGCCGATGAGGTGATCGACTGCGTGCCGCCGTCAAAATTGATTGTTGACGTTCCGGCTGTAATCGTCCCGGCGGTTGCGCTCCACGTCGCAGAGGAGAACAGGTGCGTGAAGGACCCAAGGTCGAACGTCACACCGGCTGTACTAAATACGAAATTTCCATTTACATCCAGTCCGCCCAGTGCGGTCTTCGTGCCACTGCCGGTGAGGGAGAGAATGGAGTATGCGAGCGTCCCGCCGTCGGCTTCCTGAAAGGCAATGCTTTGTGCTCCTCCGCCGTAGATGACCGTGCTTCCTGATTGAAGATTAGCGGCCTCGAATTCCGCCGGGAATCCGCCTGTGCCCAGGAGCAACAAACGCCCATTCGCACTCACGACGAGACTGTCATAGGACCCTGCCGAACCCGTCAATGTCATGCCCGTACCGGCATTCACCTCGAACACACCGCCGGTGATCAGCAAGATGCTGTCGACGGTTACCGTGACGGCCCCTGAGGCGCGCACGGTATCGGCTTCCGCACCGCTCTTGGCAACGGACAATCGCCAAAATGTCGTGGAGTTGCTGATGGTGCGTGTCTCAGCGCCGCCGGTATTCAGCATGGACACCGTACTGCGTCCCGGAATGAACGTCGTGACTCCCCAATTCCCTGTGATATTGAACGTAGGAGAATTCGTCCCGATGACGCGGACGGTTGAAACGGTCATCGATCCCGCGGTGAGCGTCGGACCCGATTGCAGATTCAGGACACCACTGCCCGTGATATCGTTGGTGCCGGCGGCAATCGTGCCCCCGACGATCGCTATGGAGTCCGTGGCGCCAGTGATGGTAACGGCGCCGGTGACAGTCAGTGTTTGGCCGGGATCATTGATGGTCAGGCTTCCACCCGTCACAGTGAGAGACGTGGGCGCTGCAAGCGCAATGTTGCTGGTGATGGTCACACCTGCTGTACTAATAATCGCGGCTTGACCTGCCGGCGATCCGTTGTCCCAGTTGAGCGCATCGTCCCATTGTCCGGCAGCTCCAAAGCCCGTCCATGTCGTCTGCGCAAATGCCGACCCGGATGTCAGAAGAAGAACAAAAAGAGCCGTACCTAAACGTCTCATGAGTACCTCAGGAAATTTATGATTTGATTTTTTTTTGATGTTCGAATGTTGCTTTTCCATTGCCGTTGCAGGTTCCTATCTGACGTGTTGACTGACTTATGCTGAAACCAAGGGAACACAAAGCACGAGTACATAGATGTATACATGGCCATAGACCAGTTGGTCAGGAAAAATCAGTGCGTTCACGAACTGGATTTTAGTCGACCAATACGACTGTCCGGTAATTTTGAACAATTCTACTAAAATCGACGCAAGGTGTCAATTAAATTGTTAATAATAAAAAGAATAGGTTCGGGCGCGCGAAAATGCTCCCGTTTGAAGAACATGCCGCGCCATGATCTGGCAACTCCCGAAAAAGGTGGACGATTTTTTTGTGGAACGCGCGGTCATTGCAACCCCACCCTACCCTCCTCTTACGCAGTTTGAATCACCCGATATGACAAAACGAAGCGCGCAAGGGGAGGGTAGGTCATCTATCCGGTTACTCCAAGCGACCGATTCTCTTGAAAAATTCCTTGCATTGACGTCCGACAAACCCTAGACTAAACCAAAATAGTTGCACAGTTGCTCAACTGTTGTTCGTGAACGCAACTGTATATGCGGAATATCAAAATGGCAAAAAATACTGCTCTTGATCACTGTGACGTTGACTATTTCGATCCGCAGAAAATCCGGCAACTGGAACGAAGGTTCAAGAATGATCGATCCGGTGAAACGCTGGCGGGTATCTTCAAGATTCTTTCCGATCCGACACGGATCCGTATCGTCCGGGCGTTGTCCGAGATGGAACTGTGCGTCTGCGATCTGGCTGCATTTCTGAAATTGACCAAGTCCGCCGTCTCGCACCAATTAAGGCTTCTCCGGGAACGGCGAATCGTCAAGTATCGGCGCGACGGCAAAATGGCGTACTATTCGCTGGATGATGCGCACGTCCGCGACCTACTCCTCCAGGCCGAGGCGCACGCGGGAGAAGTCAGATGATCGGGACGTTTGCGATGACAGTCGTCGATACCCTGCTCGACGTGGCGCCCTATCTGCTCGCGGGATTTTTTTTCGCCGGACTTCTAAAGGCTTTTGTCAGTGAAAAGACGATCGTTCGTCACGTCGGCGCCTCCTCCTTTCGTTCGGTTTTGAACGCGGCTCTCATCGGAACGCCGATGCCTCTTTGTTCGTGCAGTGTCATCCCGGTCGCCACGGCCATTCGAAAAAACGGGGCAAGCAAAGGAGCGACGACGAGTTTTCTGATTTCCACTCCAGAATCGGGCGTGGACAGCATCGCGGTGAGCTACGCTCTGCTGGATCCGCTGATGACGGTCTTTCGCCCGGTCGCGGCCTTTGCCAGCGCCGTGTTGGCGGGCTGGGCCGAAAATATCCTCGGCAAGCCTGGGGAAATCGCTGCGGAATCCTCTTGCGCGTGCGACCATTGCGGCCACGAAGCCACGCCGGCCTCCCCGGCGATGCTTGCCCGGATTCGGTCTGGCCTGCGGTATGCCTTTACGGATCTGCTGCAGGACATTGCCTATTATCTCGTCATTGGCCTGCTGATTTCGGCGATCATCGCTTCACTCCTTCCGATCGAGCTCGTGCAATCGATCGCATCCCGGGAATATCTTTCGATGTTCATCATGCTTCTCATCGGCATTCCGGTGTACGTCTGTGCGACGGCTTCGACACCCGTGGCGGCCGCGCTGATTCTGAAGGGCATTTCCCCCGGCGCGGCGCTCGTCTTTTTGCTGGTGGGACCCGCGACGAATCTCGCAACGATTGGGGTCGTCAAGAAGACGCTTGGCGGACGGTCGTTGATTCTTTATCTTGCCAGCATTATGCTCGTGGCCTTATTGATGGGAAGCCTGCTCAATGGAATCTACGCATGGATTGGTACTTCCGCCGCGACACAAATCGGATCGGCGGCCCACATCCTTCCGGACTGGATTCGCGGAATGTCGGCGCTGGTCCTCGCTCCCCTGCTGTTCTATGGAACGTATAAAGAAATTCGCAAGCGTCTGCGTCGTTAGTTGGATCGCCTTCCACTCGCTCGAGGGTCAGGAATTCCAACGGCGCGTGGATCTTCCTCTCGTGCAGGGGTGGGAGAACCCGTCGCTCGGCGGAAGCGCCGTTCCCAAAGCTTCCCTGGTGGACATGGACATGGACGGGGATCTGGATGCCGTGATCGCACAGAACGACGGCCGTGTAACTTTTTTTTTGAATAGCGGCACTCCCGCCAGCGCGCAATTCCAATGGATCACCGATTTTTTCGATTCACTCCACGTCGGACCCTGGGCCACGTGGAAGGACATGGACGGCGACGGAGATCCGGACTTGTTTGCCGGCCGCAATAATTCTACTGTCGCGTACTACGAGAACGTCGGGATGCACTTTGTCCTTCGCCAGGACCCGGTAGTGGACAGCGTGGGGAATGCCGTGCTGAGCGAAGTTCAATCGATCCCTGTGCTCGTCGACATAGACGGCGACGGTGACCATGATTTTTTCACCGGACGCAGCACCGGCACGCTCGCTTTCTACAGAAACGTCGGAACGTCCGCGTCTCCGTTGTTCAAATTCATTACAGAGAACTTTGAGGGTATTTCGATCATCACGCCCGCTAGGACGCGGAAATCGTCCCTGCACGGGGCAAGTTCGATCGATTTTGCCGACGTCGACTCCGACGGCGATTTCGATCTGTTCTGGGGCGACTTCTTCAGCACGAGCATCTATTTTCTCGAAAACGAAGGAACGCCCACGGCGCCGTCGTTCCCCTCGGTAACGGAATCGCGATATCCTTCGGCGCAGATGGCCACGCGCGGGTTCAATCGCCCATTTCTCGCGGACATCGACGCGGACGGCGATCCGGACCTGTTCGTCACCGTGCTGACGCGGGAGGAAGACCTGGACAATTTCTGGTACTTTCGGAATGACGGCAGTCCGGTTTCCCCCTCGTTTACTCTGGTGACCAGGAACTTCTTGCCGCAACTGGATATCGGACGACAGGCCCATCCGGCATGGATCGACATCGATGCCGATGGCGACCGGGATTTGTTCCTCGGCAGTTACAGCGGCAGGATTTATTTTTATCGGAATCTCAACTCCGATTCGATCCGCCTTCTGCCGGACACGACCGTCAAGGTGCCCGTACCCGCCGATATTTTCATCACCTCTCCTGCTTTCTTTGATGCCGACGCAGACGGAGACCAAGATATCCTCTGCGGCAATTTCAACGGCCGCATGCTGTTGTTTCGGAATGTCGGCACTCCAACGGTGCCGTCCTTCGTATTGGAGTCGTCCCAGTGGGAGAACATCGACGTCGGGAATCATTCCTCGCCTTCTTTCGTGGACATCGACGGCGATGGGGACCGGGATTTGATCATCGGAGCGGAGTCCGGCATTTTGAGTTTGCTGTACAATCAATCCGGGAACACGTCCTTCGTCCCGGGAAATTTCATAACGCCGTACATGCAAGTGGGCGCTGCCGATGTCGTGCCGGAATGGAATGATTTTGACCGAGACGGCGACATGGATCTGTTCGTCGGACTTCGCGATGGCACGATCCGATGGTACGAGAACGTCGGCACGTCGACCGGTGCGATTTGGCGACTGACCGACAGTTTGTTCCTCGGCATGAAGACCACGGCGCAGTCGGTTCCGCGATTTGTCGACGGGGATGGCGACGGCGACGACGAGTTGATGGTCGGCAGTCAGCGGGGAGGAGTGGAATGGTACGAGCATGTGGATGCCGCGCCGCGATGGCTGTCGCTCACTCCGCCGACCGCTTTTGTCGGCAAGACTTTCCTATGGATACCCGCGGCGGTTGGGAATCCGCGGCCGAGATTCCGATTGCTGACGGCGCCGGCAGAGGTGCAACTCGATACGATGACAGGCCAGATCAACTGGATACCTGCCGAGCCCGGAGATTTTGTCATAGAGATTCGCGCACACAATCTGGCAGGCTCTTCCGACGTGTCTCTTCCGGTGCATGTCTCCCCATCGCAGAAGCCGGCGATTTCGACCCACCTTTTTCAAAATCCGGCCATCGAATCGCGTCTCGATGTCGTCGTGACGTCGGACGAAGAACTCGTCGCGCCGCCGACCGTTCGATGGTGGCTCGGATCGGACACCTCCACGGTCGTCATGACACCGGTCTCCGACGGCCGCGTGTTTCGCGGTAGTGTTTCTTTTTCGGAAGGCGGAACGTATGGACTGCAGACGGCGGCTGTTGGAATCGGAGGAATGGATTCCGTCCAGACACGCTCGTGGGTCGCGACCTTTGCCAATCGAAACGAATCCGTGGCGCTGATGACATCCGACGGCCGGATTCGTCTGACCTCCACGCCGGATCACGCGACCGTCTTTCTGACATATGACGAAGCCAACCGGATCGACTTCCGTCTGCCTTCCAGAATCGAGTTCGTCACCACAACGGAATCCGCGCAGTCCATCCGCCGCTGGTACGGCGATGCCGTGGAGACGCTCCCCGCGTCCTGGGATCCGGCGAAAGGCACGTGGAGTGCGACATTCCAGTCAGGCGGTTATTTTTCACTGGAGAAGTCTGTCGGTCAACCGCGTTTTGTTTTATTCCCCAATTATCCGAATCCTTTTAATCCCGGCACGTCGATTCGATTTGAAATTCCGTCGGACAGCCGCATCCGCCTGTCCATCTTCAATCTCCTGGGTCAGGAGATTCGCGTACTCGCCACGGGCGACTTTCCCGCAGGACGATATGAATTCCACTGGGACGGGAAGGACTCCCGGGGCCGTCCGGCGTCGAGCGGCGTGTACGTCTATCGTTTGCAAACGCCGAGTCGCACGGCATCCGGCAAAATGTTGCGCCTCAAATAGCCGCACGGGAGAGGCGCTTTCCTTGCTTCGCATTGGCGCATTCTCTATATTGCCGCGCATGTTGAACACGAACGATTCGATTTCTATTGGCGTCGTCGGCGGCGGCAGTTTCGGCACGGCGATGGCCCTGCATCTGGCTCGGAAAGAATTTCCGGTCACGATCTGGGCACATGATCCGCAGGTTGCGCAGACCATGCAGACCGCGCGCGAAAACAAGACGTACCTGCCCGGCGCCGTCCTGCCGGAAAATCTGACGGCCACCTCTGATCTAGATACGGCCGTGCGGGACCATCGGGTGGTGCTGCAGGTCAATCCGTCGCACTTCACGCGCGAGGTGATGACGCGTGCCGCAAAATTCCTCTCTCCCGGGGCGGTCATCGTGAATTGCACCAAGGGTCTGGAAAACGAAACGCTGAAGACGATGTCCGAATTGCTGGAAGAGATTTTGCCGGCGAGCAACGCACAACGGCTGGCGTACTTGTCCGGGCCCAGTTTTGCGCGCGAAGTTGCGTTGAGTGCGCCGACGGCCGTGACGGTCGCGGCGAAGAATCCGGATGTAGCCAAATTTTGTCAGACCATTTTCACGACCGATCGTTTCCGCGTCTACACGTCGGACGATATCGTCGGGGCCGAACTGGCCAGCGCCCTGAAGAATGTCATCGCGGTCGCGGCCGGCATCAGCGACGGACTGGGATTTGGTCACAACACGCGCGCGGCCCTGATTACCCGCGGCGTTGCCGAAATCCTCCGCCTGGGTAGAAAACTGGGCGCCCGGGAAATGACGTTTCTCGGACTCTCCGGCATGGGGGATCTCGTTCTCACCTGCACGGGCGACCTGAGCCGCAACCGCAGTGTCGGCATTCAACTCGGGCAAGGAAAGAAGATCAATGAAATCCTGTCGCACATGAAGATGGTCGCCGAGGGCGTGCGGACCGCGCGTGCCGCCTGGGCGCTGGCGCAGAAACACCGCGTGGACATGCCCATCATCGAGCAGGTCTACCGTGTACTCTTTGAGGACAAGGATCCCCGTGCCGCCGTCAACGACCTGATGACGCGGGAAGCCAAACCCGAAACGGCGGCGTGAGTCGCAGGAGATGCTGATGTCCGGAGACTTGTCCCGCGAATTTAAGATCCATTTGATCAAAGCCGTCTTCCACAAAGAAGAATTCGATCTCATTCTGCAGAACGCCAATCCGTATCAGTTATCCGATATTCAGGAATTTCTCTGGGAGGCCCTGTTGTACGTCGGTCGCGACGAGCAGGGCGAAAAACTGAAGCGGGACGACATCACCGGGCGGATGGTGCCGACGGTGGACTACTGGCGCAGTCAGCTCTGCGGGGAACCGCTGGACACCTGCCGGGGACGCAGTTGTTTCGTGTCGCATCCCGTATGCGCCGGCAACAAGCTGAAGGGACAGATCGACGTCATCCGGCAGATGTTCGACCGGCGGCGACAACGCGCCCTGCAGGAAAGCGACGCCCTGGTAATGACGCTCATGTACTACGTCAACGACAATGATTTTGCTGCCGGAGGAATTTATAGCGAGACCATGCAACCTCACCTGACTGTGGGAAGCCGGGTGCTCGATGGTCCGACCCTGAATAAAGTCATCAGCGCCATGTCCGTGGTGATGGAATCCAGGCCCGCCGACGCCGTGAAGCCTTTTGTGGTCGGCGATGCACGACTGGAGGTGCATGCGCACCGGTGCGATTGCAGCGCCGACCTCGCCTATCTCGCCGTGGTGACACCGGAAGGCACGGGCGTAGAGCCCGTCCTCGCTGTGCTCAAGAAGATCGAGGCGGCCGTCGCGCGCATTCATCAGCAAAGCGGATCGTGATGGAATCGGTGATCGTCTCCGGAATCGAAACGCGCCTCCCCTATTGCGAACATCCGTTTGTCTACCGTCGCCGCAAGACACGGGTCGTGCACGTGGGCGACGTGGGCATCGGCGGAGATCATCCGATTCGGATTCAGTCGATGACGACAACCGATACGATGGACACCCAGGGGACGGTGCGTCAGGTGGCCGCGTTGGCGGATGCGGGTTGTGAGATCGTGCGGATCACCGCGCCTTCGATCAAAGAGGCGGAGAATCTGAAGAACATTCGGCATGAACTTCGTGCGCGGGGCATTCGCGTTCCCCTCGTCGCAGACATTCACTTCACGCCCAACGCCGCGATGAAGGCGGCGGAATGGGTCGAGAAGGTGCGCATCAACCCCGGCAATTTTGCCGACAGGAAGAAATTCGCCGTCTACGAATACACCGATGCCGAATACGAAGAGGAACTCGAGCGGATCGACGAGACCTTCCGACCCCTGGTCCTGCGATGCAGGGAAAACGGCGTGGCCATGCGGATCGGCACCAATCATGGTTCGTTATCGGATCGAATTCTGAATCGCTACGGAGACACTCCCGAGGGCATGGTGGAATCTGCGTTGGAATTTGTCCAGCTGTGTGAGCGCTATGACTTTCATGAGATCGTTCTTTCCATGAAGTCCAGCAATGTGCAGGTCATGATTGCCGCGTACCGCCTGTTGACCGCGCGTATGCGTGCGATGGACATGGATTATCCTTTTCATCTCGGCGTCACCGAAGCCGGCGACGGCGAAGACGGCCGCATCAAGTCTGCGGTGGGCATCGGCAGTTTGCTCGAGGACGGGATCGGGGATACGATCCGCGTTTCGCTCACCGAAGACCCAATAGCGGAAATACCCGCCGCCCGCGCGATCGCCGCCGCGTACGGCCACAGGGAGTCGCAGGAAGTGGAACTCTTTCCGGAGAGCCGCTCTCCGTATCGCTACGAGCGTCGATGGACCACCACGATGGAGCTACCGCATGCGAATGTCGGCGGCGTCCACCCCGTACGGGTGTGGGTACCGCTTCGCCACGCCCACGAGTTCGCCCAACTGACGCATTATGAGTCCGCGGATGATCCCCATGCGGAAATCGTCGAAGAGACAGCAACTTCGCTCTCTCAATGGTGTTCGTTCCGGGATCGGATCGGATCTGCTTCGGTCGCCCTTGCCGCGAATGTCGGACGGGACGCCGAACTGGCTTTGTCGGTGATTCCACATGCGGATATCGTCCTGTGGAATCCCTCCGGCGCCGACGACTGTCGCCGGTTAATCCGCGCAGTGGCGATACACGAGAAGAAAGGACTCGTTTTCGATCTTCGGAATGAGTCCTTCGAGGAATTAACGAATAGAAGTTTGGAGATTTGCTCCGTCGCCCGGGAAGAGAACTTCCGTAATTTTGCCATCCGGATTTCGCATTCGGACCTGGTCCATGTCGTTCGATATGTGATGGCCGGTCTGGAGCGCGCGTCCTACCGACCGCCGGTTATTCTTCGTTTCAGCGGAAGCGGTTCGACGGTCGTTCGAGCGTCGATCGATATGGGTGCGCTTCTTTGCGACGGGTGGGGCGATGCGATCGGCGTGGACGATCCGTCCCTGTCCTCCTCCGAGTGCGTCCGTCTGGCGTTTAATATTCTCCAAGCGACCCGGCTTCGGATTTCCAAAACCGAGTTCATCAGTTGTCCGTCCTGCGGACGGACCCTGTTTGATCTGCAAGAAGTAACCGGACGAATCAAAGCTCGGACCGGACACCTGAAAGGCGTCAAAATTGCCATCATGGGATGCATCGTCAACGGACCCGGTGAAATGGCCGACGCAGACTTTGGGTACGTCGGGGCGGCGGCAGGAAAAATTAATCTGTACGTCGGCAAAGAACTGGTCGAGCGCAACATCGACATGTCCGTTGCCGACGAACGACTGGTGGCGTTGATCAAACAGAACGGACGTTGGGTGGAGCCGGCATCCTAAAAGGAGGAAGATGGTCGAACAACTCTGGGCGCCCTGGCGCATGCGCTACATCAAGGCGGCCGACAAAAGCGAGGGCGAAGGGTGTATCTTTTGCTTCAAGCCGCAATCCGATCAGGACAAAGACAACTTGATCCTCCACCGTTCCACGCACAGTTTTGTCATCATGAATCTGTATCCGTACAACAACGGCCATCTGATGGTCGTCCCCTATCAGCACGCCCCGGATCTGGGAGCGTTGCCGTCCGAAACGTGTACCGACTTTATGGTCACCACGCAAAAGGCTCTCGCCGCCCTGCGGGCCTGCATGAATCCCGACGGATTCAATCTCGGTATGAATCTCGGGCGCACCGCCGGCGCGGGAATCGATGATCACGTCCATTTGCACATCGTGCCTCGGTGGAATGGCGACACGAATTTTATGCCGGTCATCGGCAATATCAAAGTCATGCCGGAGTACATCGCAGAAACGTACGACCGGCTGTTCGTTGAATTTCAAAAACTGAAGTAAGAGTATGTCCGAAGAACATTGGTCCAAGAAATACCTCGACGATCTCAACAAGAAGATCACCTCGCGAAACGGCGAACCCAAGCCGGTACGAAATTCTGCCAATTCCGCCAATCCCCCCAATCCGTCCGGCGATCGTCAGGAACGCCGCGGCAAGCGTCGGCGGAATCGCCGCGGGAAGAATCGCCCGCAGGAGCGACCCCGCCCGCAGGAAGTTCGCAAACAACTGATGACGGGCACCGTCGTCAGCGTCAACGGCAAGGTGAGCGTACACAGCGGCGGCAATCAGTTTGAATGCTCCGTGACGCGCGAGATCCCTTTTCCGATCGTGGTGGGTGATCGGGTTCAGTTTGCCCGGTCCCAGCAGGGACACACCATCGAAAAAATCGAGCCGCGTCAGAACTACGTGGTCCGTCCCTTTCTCCGCGATGAAAAGCAGGAAACCATCCAAGCCGCCAACGTGAATCAGGTCCTGATCATCGTGAGCGCGGCCGAACCCGTCTTCCGCCCGGATTGGCTGGATCGGCACCTGGTCATTTGCGAAAAGCGGGGGTACAAACCCATCCTCTGCTGCACCAAGATCGATCTCGCCAATGACAATTCGTTTGTCGAACAGTTGGACGTGTATCGGCGGATGGGCTATCGTGTGATCTATCAGTCCCTGTTCGTCGAACCGACGCTGACCGACGTGCGCAACCTGTTTCGTGGCAAGACCACCCTCGTAACGGGGCCGACCGGGTGCGGCAAGACGACGCTGATCCAACACCTGATGCCTCCGTCCGGAGCGAAGGAAGAATCGGCCCTGGCGATGGAGGACGAATACGTGCCGACACAGCGGGTTTCAGCCATTCGGATGGACCCGCACACGTGGATCATCGATACGCCCGGCATCACGGAATTTGAAATCGCCTGTATCCAACAATCCGATCTCAGGAAATACTTCCGCGATTTTCGTCGTCTTCCGTCGGCGTGTGAATCTCCGTACTGTTCCCATCACGAGGAAGAAAACTGCGGCGTCCGTCTGGCCTCCGAACGGGGAGACTTGGCCGAAGACCGGTACCGAAGCTATCTGAAGATTCTGGAACAACTCCAGCCGTGAACCGGCTTCTTCGAGAAGTCCGTTATCCAGCAGAAATTTTCCAATCAGACGCTGTCCGATACGCCCTGCGTCACCAGCGGGACCGTTTTGCGGAAACGCATCTCCGTCGTACGATCACGGACCTCCGCGTGCGCAAGGGCGGCCGCATGGGAACGGCCGCGTTTGAAGGCCCGCTTCCCGCAGACGCCTGGGAGAGGGCCGTTCGTTGTGCCGACCGGGGCGAAGACGCGCTCGACTTCGCGGGACCGTCACACGTGACGCAGATCGGCGGAATCGACGAAGACGCGCTGTGGACATGGCGCGGCGCGGAGGCGCTGATGGCCGAGATGCGGGAAGCCATACTGTCGGGCGGCCTGCTCTGCGATCACGTTTCGTGGACCTGTGAGAGGGAAACGATCCGCATCGAAAACACCGTCGGATTTTCCGGTCACTATCGCCACACGCTCGCGTGCCTGCAGTATGCGCTGACCTCGCCGCACGGGAATGTGGGATGGCTGGAGCCTCGATTCACTCGAACCGTGCCCGAGCCGAATGCCGTGATGGAGGACCTGCGTCAGACGATCGATTTCTTTGCGGACACGGAGGTGTCGTGCGCGGACGGCGAAATGGACGTCTGTCTGAGCGGATCCGCGGCGAGATTTTTTCTTTCTCAACTCGCGGAGAGGGTGCCCGACGTCGGATCGGCGGTGTGTACGGTGGATTTTTCGTTAACGGATGACGGACGCAAGGAGGGCGGAGTCGCGTCCAGACCATTCGACGATCGGGGGTTCCCGACGCGGACGATGATCCTCGTTCAGAATGGGCGCGTCGTCGCCCGCTCGCGGCACGGTACGGGACACGATCGCCGTGCAGAAGACGGAACGATTGAACGGCGATATCACGATCTGCATCTGGCCTGCGGCGATTCCCGGCACGATCCGTTTTCCGGTTTGCATCTATCGTATCTCGAACCCTCGCAGGAGGTCGGCTTTCTCGGACACGGCAGGCTGTGGTCTCGCGGCGAACCGGGTCCGGCGGTTTTCCGTGCCGTGGTTCATGGTACGTGGGATCAATTCGTCAGCGCCTGGGTGGGAATGGATGATAGGTCACTTACCGAGTTGCCCGTGTTCCGTTTCCAGAACATCCCCGTCTCACAACTTTCGGTATAAGTCGTACACCGCGACCTGCGAGCGGATCTTCTTCTTATCCGACTTCACACGCACCGTCGTGCCGTCCGGTGTGAATCGCCTCGCCTTGATGGTATCGGATAACTGAAGCTGCAGGAAGTTCCACAGGTCCTCCTGATATTTCGAGTCTTTGACCGGAAAGGCCACCTCGACACGCTGCTCCAAATTGCGCGGCATCCAGTCGGCGCTGGCCAGGTAATATTCCGGCTGTCCGCCATTGGCAAAATAATAAATGCGCGCATGCTCCAGAAAGCGGTCGATGATACTGATGATTTCGATATTTTCGCTCAGACCTTTTACTCCCGGCCTCAGACAACAAATGCCTCGCACGATCAGCCGAATGGGCACCCCCATTTGCCCGGCCCGGTACAATTCCAATATCACCTGCCGATCGACCAGCGCATTGAGTTTGGCGATGATCAAAGACGGCTTGCCGTCTCGCGCATTGGCCGCCTCGCGTCTGATCTTCTGAATGATCGAATCCCGCAGGTCGGTTGGCGCGATCTTGATGCGGTGGAATTTTGGCGCCGCGAGGTATCCTGTCAGGACATTGAACAAATTGCTGACATCTTCGCCGAATCGAGGGTGTGCGGTAAACAGCCCGATGTCCCCGTACGTTCGCGACGTCCGTTCATTGTAATTACCGGTCGACAAGTGGCAGTAATGCCGGATTTTTCCTTTTTCCTGACGAACCACCAGGCAGACTTTGCAGTGAGTCTTGAGACCGGCCATTCCATAAATCACATGCGCGCCCGCGTCCTCCAGCCGGTTCGCCCAGGCGATATTCGTATCTTCGTCGAAACGCGCCTTCAGTTCCACCAACGCCGCCACTTGTTTGCCGCGCTCCGCCGCCAGTTGAAGGGCGGCCGCGATCGGCGAGTCAGGAGCAATCCGATACAGCGTCATCTTGATCGCGAGCACGTGCGGATCGGTCGCGGCTTCGTTCAGGAATCGCGTGACGTAGTCGAAACTCTGGTACGGATGATGGACGAGAATGTCCTTTTGGCGAATGACCGTGAACATGTCGCTTCCCGTTTCCAGTTCCCGCACCAAATGCGGCGGGAAGGACGGGTCTTTCCATTCCGGCAAATCCAGTTGGGCATACAGATTCATCAAATCCGAGTATGCGATCATGCCTCGACATGCATACAGGTCCTCCGGTTCCAAATCCATTTCCTTGATGAGCGTGGTCAGCAGTTTCTGCGACAGGCCTTCCTCGTACTCCAGGCGAATGGCCGCGCCTTTTCTGCGGCTGCGCAGGGATTCCGATATCGTCTTCAACAGATCCTCCGACGGATCTTCGTCGTACTGCAGATCGGAATCACGGGTCAGCCGGATCGTGTAACTGCCGCGCACCTGATAGCCCGAGAACAATTCGTCCGCGCACAATCGGATCAAGTCCTCCAGCAGGATGAATTCATGACGATCGGAAGGCAGTCGAACAAATCTCGGCACCATCGGAAACGAAATGGGAACGATGGCCACATTGGCCTTGGGCAAGGCGTCGCGTGTCTCGGACGCCAATTCGAACACTACATACAGAGACCGATTGATCAGGTGCGGGAAGGGATGGCTTGGATCGACGGCCAGTGGTGTCAGTACGGGCAAGACCGATTGCTGGAAGTACTCTCGCGCAAATTGTTTCTGCGCCGTGCTCAGCCCGCCGACATCGTGGACACGAACCCCAGCGGTCGCAAGTTCGGGCACAAGCGCCTTACTGAAGTGTTCATGTTGAATGTCGGACAACTCGTGCGTGCGCCGGGAAATTTCCTCCAACACCTGCAGAGGCATCCGACCGTCCGGTCCGGCCGTGTGAACGTTGGCATCCACCTGCCGACGTACGCCCGCCACGCGGACCATGAAGAACTCGTCCAGGTTGTTGCTGAAGATGGAGAGGAACTTGATCCGTTCCAGCAGGGGGACCGTCGGGTCCTGGGCCTCTTCGAGCACCCGGCGATTGAACTCCAGCCAACTCAGCTCGCGGTTGATGAAATTCTCAGGCTTGTCAAAGCTCTTAAGGGTAACGGACGCGCTTTCGCGGCTTTCCGCTTCGGTCTTGATGTCTGTTTCAGTCATGGGTTCCTTCGCGCACGAGGCGAATGTAAGAACGGCGTTTCTGCAATTGCAAGTTATCGATTGGCTCGATCGAAACTTTGAAAATGCGCTCGAGACTGCCTATGTTCCATCACGTTTGTCGGAAGGACATCGATGAAATACGTGATTGCAACCGTCTGGTTCCTGGGAATTTTCCACAATGCCTGGTCACAATCGGCCGTACGCGGTCTGGCAATCGACGGCGAAACCGGCGAGCCCATCGTCGGCGTCAACATCGTCGTGGTAGGCGGCCCACGAGGGGCGACAACCGATCGTGAAGGGAAATTTGAATTCAGAAACATCCACGGCGATACCATCGTCCTGCAGTTTAGACACATTTCGTATGAACACTACGAGATCGAGGTAACTCTTCCGTTGGAAGAACAACTCCTCATACGACTCGAGCCTATCCTTCACGAGAGCGAAGAGATCACGATAACCACCACGCGATCCAGCCGGACGATTGACGACACGCCCACGCGCGTGGAGGCGATTACCGAGGAAGAACTGGATGAAAAAGCCACCATGCGCTCCGTCGATATCCGGATGCAGTTGAACGAGAGCACCGGCATCCAGGTTCAGCAAACCTCTGCCGCCTCGGGCAATTCGACTTTTCGCATCCAGGGCCTCGACGGACGCTACACCCAGTTGTTGCGGGATGGATTTCCGCTGTATTCAGAATTCTCTTCCGGGCTGAGCATTATGCAGATTCCGCCATTGGACCTGCGGCAGATCGAAGTCGTCAAGGGCAGCGCATCCACGCTCTACGGCGGTGGCGCCATCGCGGGAATCATCAACCTGGTTTCACGGGAACCTGCCGATAAACCGATGACCTCGTTCATGTTAAACGGCACGACGGCCGGAGGCATTGATGTCAACGCATTCCATGCGGCTCAACGAGGAACGGTGGGCTGGACGCTCTTCGGTTCCGCCACTACGCAAAGTCCGTACGATGCGAATGACGACGATTTCTCGGACATCCCGGAAATCCGACGATGGACGCTGAGCCCCAAAATCTTTTGGACTCCCGGGATAACGAAACTCATCGCCGGCACCAGTGTCACCCTCGAACAGCGCCGCGGGGGTGACATGCAGGTGATTAAGAATGAGGCCCACGGCGACCATATGTATTTCGAAAAGAATAACAGCAGCCGGTTTTCCACACAGTTGATGTTGTCACGACCCCTGGGGACCGGCACGATCACAAGTCGCAACAGCTTCAGCCGATTTGATCGGCGCATTCGTGTGCCCGGGCACGGTTTTGATGGCATTCAGGTTTCGACATTTTCCGAAGTGTCCTATCATGTTCGCGCCGGCCAAACGGAGTGGATTTTCGGTTCGAGTTATGTTATCGAAGATTTTGACGAACGTTCTTCCTCTTCAACCGCCGGCCTCGACCAGACGGCGTGGGTGGCGGGAACGTTTGTCCAAAGCACGTTGCGTCTCTCAAATAAAGTGCAAACGGAAAATGGCCTTCGCGTGGACAAGACCAAAGACCACGGTCTCTTCATTTTGCCGCGAACGAATTTTCTGATCACCTGGAGCCAGCATCTCACCAGTCGCTTCGGTGGCGGCATGGGATACAAAATCCCATCGATTTTTAATGAACAGTCCGAACAGGCGGCATTCCGGAATCTTCGGCCGATTTCGCCCGGTGTGAAGGCCGAACGAAGCATCGGTGGCAACGCGGATTTCAACTATCGCGGTGTTGTGAGGCCCATCAGTTTTTCATTCAATCAGTTGTTCTATTACACCCGACTGGACGATCCGGTTGCGTTTGACGAGGATTCTGCGGCCGTTGAAGTGTTGGTGGTGAGAAACAAGCCGGGTTATATCGATTCACGCGGTTTCGAAACCAATGCGCGCATCAGTCTTGACGAATGGAAGTTCTTTCTGGGTTACACTTTTCTCGATGCGCGCCATCGTCGTGGACCGTCAGATCCATTTCTTCCGTTGGTTGCCAGGCATCGGCTAGGCATGGTCCTGATGTATGAACTTGAGGGCTCAGCCCGTGCAGGATTTGAGGCCTATTATACGGGCCGGCAAAGAAGAGAGGACCTCTCGCGGACCAGACCATTTTGGGTGATGGGATTCATGGCCGAAAAGAAGTGGAGGAACTTCCGCTTCTACGCCAATTTCGAAAACCTTCTCGATACCCGACAGTCTCGCTTCGAGAATATGGTCGGCGGCACCCTGCAGAATCCGAGTTTTCGAGAAATCTACGCCCCGGTCGAAGGCTTTGTCATCAATGCGGGCGTGAAGATGACGCTGTAGCGGATTGACGGCCTCATCGGAGAGACTCGGGTCATGTGCTTTGCCCAAAACCCATTGGGGAATTGCCCTTGCTATCCAGTTCCGATGCGAGTAATTTCGACCTATCCAGCGAACACACGTGCAAAGGAATGAAAATTGTTCCGATTTCTGTTTAAGTTAGTCAAAATTGTGGTTGTTCTCGGCATTCTCGCAGTCCTGGCCGCATTTTTTCTCCCCCGGCAGTACGAACATGAAGAGAACATAGAAATTCTCGCTCCGCAGAAGGTGGTTTACGAAAAGGCACGGCACATCGAGAGATGGCACTTGGCCGCGTCTCTCTCCGCGCTCGACCCCAATCAACTCGGGGCCGGCGGCGGTGCGGCGGCCGGGCGTATCGACAGTCTGCTGCCTATGAATCTCGGTGGGCAATTGCTCGGAAGCGACTGGATGAACGTGAAGATTCAGGTCATCAGCGAGAGCGCGCCGAAAGGATTTCGCTACCGCGTCGACGGCGGTCCGATGCCCGGTATGGAAGCCGATGTCGAGTGTGTCGCCGTCGATGAACAGAAAACGCGCGTTTTCATCAAAGAGCGGTATCAATTCCCGGGTTTCTTTGGCGGCGTCAAAGCCCTGACCGCCAAATACGGATCGGGTCAGGTCAACCAGTCCAGTCTGGATCAACTCAAGACGATCGTGGAAATGAAATAATCAGTACTCCTTCTTCGACATTCAAACCTAGGATTCTCATGGCGGACGAAAAGAAAGTTCAAGAAATTCAGATCAACTTCCCTCCCGACAAGCAAGGCGGCGTGTATGCAAACAACATGGTCGTCGCCCACTCCAAAGAGGAATTCATCCTCGACTTCATGCTGGTGGCGCCTCCCTCCGGCGTGGTGAATGCGCGCGTCATCATGAGCCCCGGACACGTCAAACGGGTGATCGCGGCGCTCGCCCAGAACCTCCAACATTACGAGGAAAAATTCGGCGGCATCGAGGAAGCGGTGGAACCGAAAAACCCATTCGGCTTCCAAGCCTAGAATGCCCGCCCTCCGCATCATCGACATTCATATTCACATCCAGCCATGGTGGCAGTTGAAGCCGGCCGTTCGCGACCGGATGGCTCAGGACAAAACGAATTTCGACGAGCTGATGGTCCTGATGAAGGATCCAGGACGATTGATCGCCCGGATGGACCGCTCCGACATCGAAAAGGTCGGCCTGATCAATTACGTCAGTCCCGACCTCATGGGCTTCGACGACACATCCAACGATTTCTCTGCCGCCTATCAGCGTCATGCGCCCGACCGGTTCATCGCGTTTGGCAGCGTGCATCCTCGATTCACGCGTGATGCGGATGGCGACCTGCATCGCCTTGTCCACGATCTCGGTATCCGCGCAATCAAAATCCATCCTCCGCATCAGTTGATCTACGCCAACGAGTATCTCCACGGGCTCAAACCGCTGGAAATCGTCTATCGGCGGTGCGAGGAATGGGGCGTCCCCGTCATGGTGCACACGGGAACCTCCTTCTTCCCCGGCGCGCGCATCAAGTATGGCGACCCGTTGACGCTGGACGATGTGGCGGTTGATTTTCCGAATTTGAAAATCATCATGGCTCACGGCGGACGGCCGTTGTGGATGGACACGGCATTTTATCTGATGCGACGGCATCGCAACATGTACCCGGACATTTCGTCCATTCCGCCGAAGAAACTCCTCACGGATTATTTCCCGCGACTGACGGAAATCGCGGATCGTGTGCTGTTTGGCACAGACTGGCCGGGTCCTCAAGTGGAGGACATTCGCAAGAATGCGGACGAATTTCTTTCCCTTCCCCTCACGGCGGACATCCAAACGAAGATTCTCCGGACCAACGCACTGCGTTTATTCCCAGATCCATGAAGATTTTTTCGACGACAGAGGAATTGGCCATTCGGAAGGTCCATCGGGACTTCTACGACGCCATTGAAAGTCTGGACATCGGCAAAATGGAAAACGTCTGGCTCAATGACGACTCCATCGAGTGTGTGCATCCGGGCTGGTCGGAACGTCAGACCGGATGGAAGGAGGTCATTCAAAGCTGGTATTCCATTTTTCAAAATACTCAGTACATTGAGTTCACTCTGAAGGACGTCCGGATTCGAATCGAGGACGCCCTCGCAATCGTCACGTGTACCGAGAGCATGATGAGTTCGCTTCACGGAGAGATCGTGTATCAGGACGCGCTCGCGACCAATGTGTTTCAGAAGCTGGGTGACCGGTGGTGGTTGATTCTTCACCACGCCGGTTAATTTACCTGGCAAACAGAAATGGCATGTAGATCAGCCCAACGATATTGAGGAGATGATGAAACGATCGATTTTGCATGTTGCCGCCTACGCTATAGTGACCGTGGCCGGTGCGTGGGCGCAACAGCCCGTCGTGGCCGTTCTCAATTTTGAAAATCAATCCGGCAAGTTCTACCTGGACGATGCGGCCCGTTCCTTCGGCGGACTGTTGAAGACGGAACTGGCGCAGTCTCGTTCTCTGGTCGTCGTCGAGCGACAAAAGATCGACGCGATTCTGACCGAGCAGGATTTCACGCTGTCCGATCTGGTCGAGGATCCTGACAAGCAGGCCAAGGTCGGGAACCTGCTCGGTGCGGACTACCTGATCACCGGGACGGTCGTCGAGAGCGAGGGGAAGGTGCGGATTGACGCCGCCGTCACGCAAATTCGTACCGGTAAGGTGAGCGCAGAGAAGGTCGTCGCGCCCTCGCGGGACCATCTTGGCACAGCGGCGAAACTGATGGCCAACAATATCGTGTTTGAACTGAGCGGCCAGGGCAGTCGGCAAAGCAGTATTCATTTGCGCGGCGCGCCGTCCACGGCATTTTTTGTCTCTACCGTCGCTCTCGCCGGCGCCGCGGCTCTCTCTTTGTCCAAACGCAATCACTTTGTCGACCAATACGAAGGCTCCGGGGACCTGAAGAAAATTTCCGACACCTATGACAAGGCCAACAAATGGTCGAAAGCGACAGTCGGTCTCACCAGCGCTGCTGTGATTTCCGCGGGGGCGTGGATCTACTGTATTCTAAAAAATCGAAGCGCCGATTTGGAAGTGCTCGCCCACTCAGACAGACCCTCCGGCGCATCGTTTGCAATTCTACCGACCGCGGGCATTCACAGCGGTTCCACACAGTGGGGCGCACAAATTCGGATAGACTTTTGATATGAAAAACCATCTCATCCTCGTGACCTCGGCCGCGCTCATGATTGCATGCGGCGATCTTGAACACACGAATCCTCTCGATCCGGACAATCCCGACGCCGAAGCGGCGCAACGCGTGCTGGTGGAGAATTACATTATCCACTACACGGATGTCCCCGGCATCCCCGCGCCCGTCCAGGCTTCGCAGGATGCGCTGTACGAACTGAAAGACACGTACGGCGATCAACTGCTGATCCTGGAGTATCATCAAAGGCCTTTGCTCACGGCCAATCAGGACAATCTCGCTCGACCGGACGACAGCATACGCTATGAGAGCTATCGGGGCTCGACGGTCCGCGGATTTCCTCACGCCTTCTTCAACGGACCCGCCACCGGATTGCAGGGAGCGTCTTCCAGGGAAACCGCCCGTGACCGATATGACCTTGTTCTCGATTCCCTTGTGCTGCGAAAACTGAAACTCCATGCCGAAGTCGAACGGTCGGTCAGCGGCAATACGCTGACGATCACTTCCCGGATTGCGCGTTTCGGCGGAACGCCCATTTCGGGTCTCGTGGTGGAATACATGGTGTACGAAAATCGCGGTGCGCGTCTCGGTTACGCCGTGCGGAATCAGGCTGCGTCGGAATCCGTTACGTCGATTGCCGGCGGAGAAGTGAAGGAACTACCGACACGCAGCGTCACGCTTGGCAGCGAGGCGCTCGACCCGGATGCCGCGCAGGTCGTGATGATCGTGCGAAACCAAACGAGCAATCAGATTATCCAGGTCGCAAGTTCGGCCGACGAGAGGGAGTAAATGACCATGAAACGAATTCTTGCTGTCCTGACTGCAGTCTTCATGTCTTCGGGCTGCAATAAACTCGGCGATGCTCTGTCGTCGAGTCGTCCGGTGATTGACCGCGCCTACGCGGCCCGAAGCGCCGTGATTGTCGGCGACACGACCCAGGTGATCGTCGAGGCGCGCGATTTGAACGATGAAGATTTGGACTACGTGTGGTCTGTGGCAACAGGCAACGGCTCGATCGAAAGCGGCGTCGACCTGCCGGTCGCGGTCTGGCGGGCCCCAGTCAATGCAGGAACGTATACAGTTAATGTCCGCGTTACGAATGAATCCGGCAAAAACCGAACGGACCTAATTGAAATTCAAGCGGTGCTCAGCAATATCCCAATCGTAACCATTTCTTCACCTGCGAATGGGCAATTTATTCCTTCGAATCAGGGAATTGTTTTGATCCAATCGCAAATCACGGCCGCTTTAGGTATTGATAGTGCCAAGTGTTTTGTGGGTTCAGTTGAAATTGATCCGAAAAACCTCAGTGGGACGTCGGTGAATGCAAATTTCCAATGGGATGTAACCAGTTTCACAGGTAGTCAGTTGATCACCGTTCGCGCATGGTCTCACCAAACCACGACCGTCATCACCGGCGAAGCGTCGGTGCAGGTTTCGATCGAACCGGTGGTGGGAAAGACAAGATACGCGCTCGACATCAATTGACCCCCCCCTTGCCGGGAGCGACCTCGCTCGACATGATGTTCACACTTCCTTAGCAATTCTCTGAATCGTTCAGTCCTCTTCGAACCCAACCGTTGTCCAAAAAACCCTTGTCTTTGCATGCCTTGCGGCCTATATTGCGCCGCATTTTGAGAATTACTTAGAAATTTAGATAAAACAAGCATTAGGAAAACATGATTGAAGAGATGGAAGCCGTGAAGTTGCAGGCTCAACAGGTACGAGAAGACATTCGAAATATCGCGATCATCGCCCACGTGGATCACGGCAAGACAACTCTGGTGGATCAACTCCTGCGTCAAAGCGGAACCTTCCGTGATAATCAGCAGGTCAGTGAGCGTGTCATGGACTCCAACGACCTGGAGCGGGAACGCGGGATCACGATTCTGGCCAAGAACACGTCCATCCGCTACAAAGGCGTCAAGATCAACATCGTGGACACACCGGGACACGCGGATTTTGGAGGCGAGGTCGAACGGATTATGAAAATGGTGGACGGCGTATTGCTGCTCGTCGATGCATTCGACGGTCCGATGCCACAGACCAAGTTCGTCCTCCGCAAAGCGCTCGCCGCCCACTGCAAGCCCATCGTCGTGATTAACAAGATCGACCGCCCGGGCGCGCGTCCGCACGAAGTGCTCGACATGGTCTTCACGCTGTTTCTCGAATTGCATGCGACCGACGATCAGTTGGACTTTCCGGTCGTGTACACTTCGGCGAAACTCGGCTTTGCTCAGCATGAGATCGATCATCCCGCAGATAGCATGGAACCCCTGTTTGAAACAATCATTTCCAAAACACCTCTGCCGCCCGGAGATCGGGAATCGTCCCTGCAAATGCTCGTCGCCAACATCGATTATAATGACTACCTCGGCCGGATCGCCATCGGACGTATCACGCGCGGCGAAATCCGCTCCGGACAAAATTTGGCCGTGATCAAGAAGGATGGCACTCAGTACACCGGCCGCGCCGTCAAGATGTTTACCTTTGAGGGTCTGAAGCGAACGGAATCGTCTGAAGCCGCTGCCGGTGAGATTGTCGCGATTGCAGGACTGGAAGAGATTGAGATCGGCGAGACCATCGCCGATCCGCAGGATCCGGAGGCTCTTGAGCCGATTCATGTAGACGAACCGACCCTCGCGATGAATTTCATGGTGAACAACTCACCGTTCGCGGGCCAAGACGGAAAATTCGTAACGAGCCGTCATCTTCGCGAGCGCCTCTTCAAAGAACTGCTCTCCAATCTGGCGCTGCGTGTAGAAGAAACCGACAGCATGGACACCTTCGCAGTCTCAGGTCGCGGAGAGCTTCACCTCTGCATTTTGATTGAGAACATGCGCCGAGAGGGGTACGAATTTCAAGTCTCCCGTCCCGAAGTGATTCTCAAAGAGATCGACGGGACGACGTGCGAGCCGATGGAGTACCTGATGATCGATGTCCCCGAGGCTCACATGGGCGTGGTGATCGAGAAACTCGGACGGCGCAAAGCCGAGATGAAGAATCTGGTCCATCTGGAAAATGAGCAGGTCAAAATCGAGTTTGTCATTCCCGCTCGCGGATTGATCGGATACCGCGGCGATTTCCTCACGGACACGCGTGGCACGGGCGTGATGAATCACGTCTTTCATGGCTATGAACCTTTCCGAGGGGAGATCCCGATGCGAACGCACGGCGTACTGATTTCCATGGATCAAACCGAAACGATCGCCTACAGCCTATGGGGACTGCAGGATCGCGGCGAACTGATCGTAGGTCCGCAGGTGCCCGTGTACGAAGGCATGGTCGTCGGCAAGCACTCACGTGAAAACGATCTAGTGGTCAACGCGGGAAAAGGAAAGAAATTGACAAACATGCGCGCGTCCGGATCCGACGAGGCCGTGCGGCTGGAACCGGTACGGCCGATGAGTCTGGAGGACTATATCGAATTCATCGATGACGATGAGTTGGTCGAGATCACGCCCAAGAATTTGCGCGTTCGAAAGAAATTGCTGAAGGAGGCCGATCGCAGACGTGAAGATCGGAAGAAGAAAAACTAAGACGAGTACGATTCTGTGAGGATCGACGTAGCTCTATTTTCCCCAGCGACAAAGAGAATCGCCGCGCATTCGGCAAGGTGCCGCTGTGTTTGATCATCTGTCCGCGAAGCTCGAAGGGGCCTTTCGTCGTCTCGCCGGTCGCGGGGCCATCACGGAAAAGCACGTTACGGAAGCGATGCGGGACATCCGCATGGCTCTCCTGGAAGCCGATGTCCACTTCAGTGTGGTCAAATCGTTCATCGAGCGCGCATCGAAGAAGGCCGTCGGGACGGATATCCTGCAGAGTGTCGATCCGGTCCATCAGGTGGTCAAGATTATCCATGATGAACTCGTGGACATTCTCGGTGGCGAGAATTCCGCTCTCAACCTCGAGGGTCTAACGCCGGTTATCATGGTCGTGGGTTTGCAGGGAAGCGGGAAGACGACGTTTTGCGGAAAGATGGCCAAGTTCCTCCAAAAGAAGAATCGTCGTCCT
Organism: uncultured Bacteroidota bacterium; assembly: GCA_964602985.1. GTDB lineage: Bacteria > CLD3 > CLD3 > SB21 > SB21 > CAYZJB01. The sequence goes on along the minus strand of CAZRTJ010000001.1, from coordinate 175,925 downwards.
CTGCTGGTGGCTGCCGATGTGTACCGCCCGGCCGCCGCGGAACAATTGCAGATTCTCGGCAACCAGTTGGGAGTTCCGGTGTTTACGCCGTCGCTCGCCGACAGTCAAGACCCCGTGGAGATATGCGTACGGGCACAAGACTACGCCCGCCAGCAAGGCAATGATACGATGATCCTGGACACCGCTGGTCGTCTGCACGTGGACGAGGAACTGATGGCGGAACTCCAGAGAATCCGCGAGAAGACGAATCCGTCGGAAATACTGTTCGTCGCGGACGGCATGACCGGGCAGGATGCGGTGCAGACCGCACAGTCCTTTCAGAAGCAGGTCTCATTTACAGGCGTGATTTTGACCAAACTCGACGGCGACGCACGAGGCGGAGCCGCGCTGTCGATCCGAAGCGTCACCGGAAAACCAATTAAGTTCATAGGTGTGGGCGAGAAATCGGAGGCGCTGGAGGAATTCCATCCGGACCGCATGGCCTCGAGACTCCTCGGGATGGGCGATATCGTGACGCTCGTCGAGAAGGCGCAGGAGTCCATCGATATGGACAAAGCCAAAGCGCTGGAAGAAAAACTGCTGAAGAATCAATTCACACTCGAGGATTTCGCCGACCAAATCAAGCAGCTGGGAAAACTGGGCTCCATCGAAAGCCTGCTTCGTCTGATTCCCGGAGTCGGACATCGGGTAAAGCAGTTGCAGATCGACGACAAAGTGATGGTCAAGATGGGTGCGATCATCGGCTCCATGACGGCCGTGGAGCGGACCAAGCCGCAGGTGATCGACGGCAAACGCCGACTGCGGATTGCCCGGGGCAGTGGAACGAGTGTACAAGACGTCAACCAGTTGCTGAAGCAGTTCTCCGACATGCAAAAGATGATCAAGAAGATGGGCAAATTAAACCCGGCAGAACTCATGCGAATGATGCCGATGGGCAAGGGATAGGAAAATAAAATTTGCGAATCACCCTTGCTTTTTATAAACTTACAGCCCTTTGGAAGGCAACAAGCGATCTTTGGATCATGAAAAATAATCTTGAGAAAATGATAAACGGGAGGTTGAACATTGGTTAAATTGAGAATGCAGCGCGCTGGCAAGACACACCAGCCGATTTATCGGATTGTCGCGGCTCACAGTACGCGTTCTCGCGACGGGGCGTTTGTGGACCGCATCGGCACTTACAATGCGACGACGAGACCGGCCAAGTGTCTGATCGACGAAGCCAAGGCGCTCAAGTGGCTGCAGAATGGCGCGCAGCCGTCGGATACGGTGAAGAGCCTGTTGAAGAAAGAAGGCATTCTGCATAAACATCGGTTGATTCGCCGTGGTTTTTCCGCAGAACAGATCCAGGTCGAAATGGATGCGTGGAAGGCACGTCAGACCGCGCGGAGCGCTGCTCAGCGCGTGAAGAAGACTCGGGCGGTCCGAAAGAAGACCGAGTCCAAGACCGCGGAAGATCAAGCCGAATAACTTGCTTGCTGTCGGATAGAAGTTTGCTCGGGAGTGGTCACTCAAACTGAAGGAGGAATGGTCATGCAGAACTTCATCGAATTCATCGTCAAGCATCTCGTGGACAAGCCGGAAGAAGTCGTGGTGACCGAAGTGGACGGCGAGCGGGTTACGGTTTTTGAATTGAAAGTCGGACAGGGTGATCTGGGCAAAGTCATCGGCAAACACGGACAGAATGCAAAGGCTCTGCGGACTTTGCTGGCCGCTGCTTCTGCCCGCGCAGGCAAGCGCGCGGTATTGGAAATTCTTGAGTAACCGTTGGCTTCGAATCGGACGCGTTCTTCGAAGTCACGGTCTGAAAGGTGAAGTGAAGATTGATCCGTTGGGTCCGCAGTGGAAGGAAGTCGCTATGAATTCAGTCCTGCAATTGGCTGATCGCTATGGAAAGACCATGGAGGTTCATGTCGAATCCTTGCGGCAACAGCAGTCATGGATCCTGGCCAAGTTCGTGGAAATATCGGACCGTGGGACGGCGGATCGGTTCGCCGGCGGCGGCGTGGACATTTTGGAAGAGCATCTGGCGGAACTCCCGCCCGACTCGTACTACGTGAAAGACATCGTTGGCATGACCGTTGTAAATGAGCACGGGGAACAAATTGGAATCGTTACGCGGGTGTTGGCCATGCCGGCGTCGGATGTGTATGAGATCAATATCGGCGGCGAATTGAAGCTCGTGCCCGCCGTTTCGGAATTCGTTCGATCCATCGATGCGGCACGGCGCCGGATTACATTGCATACGATTCCGGGGCTGATAGACAGTGATGATTTCGTGGTGTAAACCACGAGCAAGGTTCTTTCGATATGTGGATTGATTTTGTCACGGCCTTCCCCAGTTGGTTTGAGGGTCCGATGACACAGAGCATCGTCGGCCGGGCGATGAAAGCAGGCCTGGTGACGATCCGCCGACATGATCTTCGCGATTTTACGGATGACGCGCATCGTACGGTGGATGATCATCCGTACGGAGGCGGGGGCGGTATGGTGCTGAAAGCGGAACCGATGTTTCGATGCATCGAGTCCATTTTGGGAATACCGGCCCTTGAAGGCGATCGTCACGTCCGGGATTTTCTGCCGCCCGATACAGAGGTCATCGCACCGGCCCCGCAGGGTGATCGATTGGTTCAATCCGTGGCGGTCGAATTATCATTGAAGCGCCGACTGATCTTCCTCTGCGGTCATTACAAAGGCATCGACGAGCGCGTTCACGAAAAGTTGGTGACCCGGTTTGTTTCGATCGGGGATTACGTTCTGACGGGAGGCGAACTGGCGGCGATGGTGATCACGGACGCGATGATTCGGCTGATTCCGGGGGCCATCGGCGATGCGCAATCGGCGTTGACCGATTCGTTTCAGGAAGGCTTGTTGGATTGCGCGTATTATACGAGACCGGAAGATTTTCGCGGAATGAAGGTGCCGGATGTGCTGTTGTCCGGTGACCACCGAAAAATCGATGAATGGCGCACGCAACAGCGGCTGGACGTCACCCGGCGGCTGCGTCCGGACTTGACGAATCCACAAGAAGAACTTCAGATGGTGAACCGAATGAAAAAAGAGCAAAAGAATTAATGGAGGATACTATGAATCGAATTGATGCAGTCACTGCGTATCAAAAACGCACCGACATACCTGACTTCACACCCGGCGATACGCTGGCAGTTCAGGTAAAAGTGATCGAAGGAGACAAGGAACGTCTTCAGACATTTGAAGGTGTGGTGATCCAGCGCCGGGGCAGCGGGTCTTCGGCCACGTTTACGGTCCGCAAAATTTCCAATGGCATCGGCGTTGAACGAATTTTCCTGCTGCACTCACCGCGAATTGCGGCGATTTCGGTGGTACGCCGCGGCCGGGTCCGTCGCGCCAAGCTCTTCTACCTGCGAAGCCGTACGGGCAAGAGCGCACGCGTAGCCGAACACGTGGAGGCCGAGACGCCAGGGACAACGGCGTAAGCGCTTGCCAATTTCTTATGGACGGGCTGTCGATGACAGCCCGTTTTTTTTATGAGTCCATATGTCCGCATTCTCCGGCCGGGTAATTCCCTCATCATGGCCGCCAGCGTACTGGTGATCATCGCGGTCATCTCCCCTTCCGCTCTCATCGGGATGAAGACTGTCTGGGCGGTCCTCAGCACCGTCCTGATCGGATCCTCGTCCAATGTGATCAACGACGTTTTTGATATCGAAATTGATCGAATCAATCGACCTTCCCGGGTCCTGCCGTCCGGGCAAATGACGGTGCGGGCGGCCATGGCCTACTCGATGACTTTGTTCGGCGTTGGATTTTTGTTGAGTCTTCCGCTGGGCTGGATCAGTGCAGGCATTGCGGGAACGGCGGTCGTCCTGCTCATCGTGTATTCTTCTCATCTCAAGAAGACCGTGTTGTGGGGTAATTTGATGGTGAGCTGTATTGCCGCGCTTGCGTTTGTTTATGGCGGAATTGCGGCCGGCTCTTTTCGCGACGCCGTATTCCCGGCGTGTTTTGCTTTTCTCATTACGCTGTCCAGGGAGATCATCAAAGACATGGAAGACGTGGAGGGAGATCGTTTGGGAAGGGCGGCCACCCTTCCCATTCGTTTTGGAATCCGTCCGGCACAGGTAGCCACCAGTCTGTCACTGGCGCTTCTGGTTTCGTCATTTGTCATCGCCGTCTGGGCGGAAATTTATTCGACCTGGTTTCTGGTTGTGAGCATCGGACTGATCACGCCGATCGTCGGTTACGTGCTCGTGCGGCTATGGAGTTCGCCCGATCGAAACATCCTCCGATGGAACAGTCACCTTCTGAAAGTGTGCATGCTCCTTGGATTGCTGGCGATCTATCTCGGAAAATCAGTGATTTCAATGACATGGTAAAATTCGATATTGCACACGCGGGCGCTTTTGGTTAATTTTTGGAGATTCTTGGAGTGACGCGGACAACACACGGCCTTGTCGCACTGGTTACAGGATGTACGCAGGGCATTGGCGAGGCAGTGGCGAGGCTATTGGCTTCGAAAGATTTTCGCGTGATCGGTCTGGCCCGGACGGAAAGTCGGTTGCGGGAAATGACGATGGAGATCGGGTGGGATGGATACAGGTGTAACGTCGCAGACGCGGTCCAAGTCGAGAAAACGTTTGCGGAAATTAGGGATAAATACAAAGCGATTGATGTTTTGGTAAACAATGCGGGCATCGGGTATTTGGAATCGATTGAGTCGACCCCTCCGGATCGGTGGAACGAAGTGATCCAGACGAATCTGACAGGAGCGTTCTTGATTTCTCGCCAAGCTCTTCCGTTCTTGAAAAAGAGCGCCAAGGCTCATGTGTTTAACATTTGTTCGACGGCCTCCCGCAAGGGCTTTGAGAATTCCGGCGCGTATTGTGCGTCGAAATTTGGTCTGCTGGGATTCACGGAGGTGATGCGCGAAGAATGGCGGCCTGTGCCCATCAAGGTGACGGCGGTGATTCCAGGCGCTGTCCATACTCCATTCTGGAATCGGTATGCCGCTGGCTTCGATCGGTCCAAGATGCTGGTTCCGTCGGATGTGGCCGAAGCGATTTGGCATAGTTACAATCAACCATCCAACGCGGTTACCGAGGAAATCGTTATCCGCCCGGCCTGTGGAGATTTGTAAATGGCTTTGCCCGTGATCGAAAAGAAAGATTCAGGAACCGACGAGCGCGCAACACGAATTCTCGTCGTGGACGATGACCAAGATGGGCTCTACATCCTGCGCACCTACCTGACCAAACAACTCAAGTATGAAGTGCATACCGCCATGGACGGCGAAGAAGCTTTGGCCAAGGCTGAGGAGATTCTGCCCGATGTCATGCTGCTGGATGTCATGATGCCGAAACTCAGCGGATTCGAAGTTTGCAAGCGATTCAAAGATTCTCCGGAGGGACGGTACACACCGGTGATTCTCCTCACGGCCAAGAGCGAGTTGATGAGCAAGATCGAGGGCCTGGACTGCGGAGCCGATGAATATCTGACCAAGCCCTATGACATCAGCGAACTCGGCGCGCGAATCCGATCCATGTTGCGAATCAAGCAGTTGAATGATGAACTCCGGCTGATGAATCGACAGCTCGAAGAACTCTCCATCACGGACGAGTTGACGAAGCTGTACAACCGCCGTCATATCAATCGGAAATTGGAGGACGAGTATCGCCGTGCGACACGGTACAAGCGTCCGCTCTCCTGTCTGATGTTTGATGCGGATCATTTCAAGAGCGTCAACGACACCTACGGTCACTCTTTCGGAGACATCGTCCTGAAGGAAATCGCACAGATCATCATGGACACCGCGCGAACTGTCGACGTGTGCGGGCGGTACGGCGGAGAAGAATTCATTCTCCTCCTTCCCGATACGGAAATGGATCGTGCCACCATCGTCGGTGAGCGTATCCGGCAAAAGGTGGAGGCACACGAATTCAAGAACGAGGAACATTCGATCCGTCGGACGATCAGCGTGGGGTTGTCCGCCTTACCGGATGCGCGTATCAAGGACGAATTTGCGCTGGTCGAATGGGCGGACAAGGCGCTCTACGAAGCCAAACAAACCGGTCGAAACAAGCTGATCGTGTACTCCCACCTGAAGGAGTATGAGCAGGGCGGATGAACGCTGCGGCGCGCATCCGTGTCCACGGCGCTGTCCAGGGCGTCGGCTATCGCTATTTCACACAACGTCGAGCCCACGAACGTAATCTGCGCGGATGGGTCCGCAATATGGAAGACGGCTCCGTACTCGTCCATGCGGAAGGATCCCCAAGCGACCTCGACTCCTTCGTCGAGGAACTCCGACGGGGTCCGCGCTTCTCCCGCGTCACGAGCGTCGATGTCGAATCGGTTTCTGCAACGGAGGGATACACCGATTTTGTCATTGCGGGCGAAGGGATTGATTGACGCAAAAAGTTTTCTTATGTTAAGCCCCGATTTTTACAAATCAGACAGGGTACCATGGACTTGCGCGAGTACATCCGGAACGTCCCGGACTTCCCCAAGCCGGGGATTCAATTCAAGGACATCACGCCGCTTCTCAAGAATCCGGATGCGCTGCGGACGTCTGTGTCATCGCTACGAGGGCGTTTTCCCATGGACGAGGTGGATGCGATCGTTGCGATAGAGGCGCGAGGATTCATCTTTGGAGCCCTCGTGGCATGGGAGTCGCGCAAGACACTCGTTCCTGTTCGCAAGCCGGGGAAGTTGCCTTTTCGCACAATCACGGAGTCGTACTCGTTGGAGTACGGAAAGAGCGAATTGGAAATCCATGAAGATGCGTTGCAACGGGGACAGCGCGTATTGATCATTGATGACGTGCTGGCCACGGGCGGTACCGTCCGCGCGGCGGCTCGACTGGCAGAGAAGCTGGGCTCCATCGTGGTCGGGATCGGTGTCGTGATCGAACTGGGCTTCCTGGGTGCGCGAGCCCACTTGCCCTATTCCGTCGAATCCTTGATTTGCTACCATGCCGACTGAAACCGCTGCTCTCTACGAAGATCGATTCCCTGCGGAGTACTGGTTCAGTTGTTACTCTCATTTCGACGTCAGCTCCGATTCGTTGACGGATCAGAAATTCACCGAAGGCAAGCGTCTGGTGTACTACGACGTGGAAACGCAGAAGCGCGCGGACGAGGTCGGCGGATGGGATCACGCGGACAAGATGCTGATTTCCATTGCCGTCACCTTTTCGGAAGAAGACGGTTTCAAAACGTGGTACGAATCGACAGCCGCCGACATGATCCGCTACATGAAGGATTTCGATCTGGTGGTATCGTTTAACGGAGATAATTTTGACAGCAAGGTCTTGTCTTATTACGGAGATGTCACTACCATTCAGGCGAAGTCGTTTGACGTGGCGCAATATCTGAGCGCACGACTCAAACATCGGATTCGGCTGGAGAGTGTCGCGATGGCCACACTGAAGGTCGGAAAAAGTGCAGACGGCCTGGCTGCTCTGCAATGGTGGAAAGAAGGCCGCGTGGACGAGATTATCGAGTATTGCAGACAAGACGTTCAAGTCCTTCGAGACGTCGTTCGCTTTGGAGTGGAACATGGCTACGTCGAATACAACGATCTGCAGGATCAGACAGTTCAAGTGAGGGTGGACTGGTGAACGCAAACAAGTTCCTCATCCTGGTTCGGCTTGCAGAAGACCAGGCCAAGCCCCAGCAGAAGTCCCTCACGGTTTCAGATGACTCATGGGTGATTGAGTGGAGCACCTCTCCCTCAATCTCGATGACGGTCGATTTCTTCAATCTCACGGTCGGTCGGGCTCTGCCCGGTGATGGAAAAAAGAAATTGGAAGAGGTGTGGCGTGTCACCCACATCCCAGGCCACGACAGAAAGATCCGGTACGGAGAGAATGTCGCGACGACTACTTCCACCCAGGCCAAGCCGATTGAGAACGGCGTGTATATCGTCAAAATCACCGGCATCACCTCGATCGCAGAAGGCCTGAGAGTAGAAGCGGGGGTCGGCGTGGCGGTCTTTACGATTGGCATTGCCCAGAATGGCTCGAAGGCCGTCGATGACGGTTCAGGAGGTCAGGAATCGGAATCAACGGTCCCCGCGAAAATTGTTAACGATACGTTGCGTTCTCTGCTCGACCTGGCTGATTCATCCAGCGATTAGCTCTTTCCAGACATCCCTCATCTTCTCGTTCCGAATCCGCTTCACAGATACGCTTTGCCTTGCGCTTCGCGGATTGGGGAAGTATATTCGTCTAACGTCTAAGTATTTGCAATAGCTATATTTCCGGAGGTTTCCCTACTTATGAGTTCTGACCCGATTCTGAAATTGGACGAGGTAACGATCCGACTGGCTGGAGATTCCGGTGACGGGATGCAATTGGTAGGTTCGGAATTAACGAATGTCTCGGCCCTGTTTGGAAACGATGTTGGCACACTCCCGGACTATCCAGCGGAAATACGCGCACCTGCGGGTACTTTGCCGGGCGTCAGCGGATATCAATTGCACATTGGCAGTTTCGACGTTCATACTCCCGGAGACGAAGTCGACGCGCTGATCGCCATGAATCCCGCCGCTCTGAAAGCCAACCTGGGCGCCCTCAAGCCCAACGGTATCCTGATTGTCAATACAGAGAGTTTCACTGACAAGGATTTGAAACTGGCGAACTGCGCTTCGAATCCTCTGGAAGACGGCACGGTCAGTGGATATCAGGTTTTTCGGGTTGAGATGACGTCACATACGAAAGCGGCCCTGCGGGAGACCGGTCTGGACCACAAGTCCATGGAGCGGTGCAAGAATTTCTTTGCGCTCGGCATGGTCTACTGGTTGTTCAACCGTCCTTTGGAGCACACGGTTCGGTTCCTGGAGGAGAAGTTTGGAAAACGCAAGGACCTGGCGCAGGCCAATGCCTTGGCTCTGCGTGCGGGTCATGCGTACTGTGCGGCGACGGAGGCCTTCGCCAGTTCGTACGAAATTCCGAAGGCAGATCTGCCGCCCGGCACGTATCGAAATCTCGGCGGGAACGAAGCCATTGCGATCGGGCTGGTGGCCGCCGCCGCCAAAGCGGGACATAAACTGTTTCTCGGATCCTACCCCATCACGCCCGCCAGCGACATCCTGCATGTCTTGTCCAAATACAAGAATTTCGGCGTGATTACTTTCCAGGCCGAGGACGAGATCGCCGCGGTCACGGCAGCCATCGGGGCGTCGTATGCGGGAGCACTGGGAGTGACCAGCACATCCGGGCCCGGCATGTGTCTGAAGAGCGAGGCGATTAACCTCGCCGTGATGGCGGAACTGCCGCTCGTGATTGTCGATGTTCAACGCGCAGGACCGAGCACGGGTCTGCCGACCAAAACCGAGCAGGCGGATCTCCTGCAATCGCTGTACGGTCGTAATTCGGAGTCTCCGATCGCCGTCCTCGCCGCATCGCGGCCGGCAGATTGCTTTGAGGTCGTGTATGAAGCCGTGCGGATTGCCGTGAAATACATGACCCCGGTGATTGTTCTTTCCGATGGTTACATCGGCAATGGCGCGGAGCCCTGGCCGGTTCCCTCTGTGGATTCGTTACCCGCCATTCCGATACGACAAAACGAAACGACCGGGGATGAGTTTATGCCTTATGCCCGCAATGAAGACACACTTGCGCGCAGTTGGGCGGTGCCGGGGACCGCTGGGTTTGAGCACCGAATCGGAGGCTTGGAAAAGAAGAATCTTCAAGGAACCGTCAACTACGAGCCGGAGAATCACGAGCGGATGTGTCGACTGCGCGCAGAGAAGATCCAGCGGATCGTAAGAGACATTCCTCCGACCGAAATTTCCGGACCTTCCTCGGGAGAGTTGCTCGTCGTGGGATGGGGAAGCACATACGGCGCCATCCGCACCGCCGTCGAACGATGTCAGAAGAAAGGGATGAACGTATCCCGGGTACATCTTCGCTGGCTGAATCCCCTGCCCTCCGATCTGGGAAACATCCTCAAGAGATTCCAAAAAATCCTGATCCCGGAAATCAATCTGGGCCAGTTGTCCCGCATCCTTCGCGCCGAGTATCTGCTTCCCACGATCGGTTATCATAAGATCTCGGGACAACCGTTTGCCGCGAGGGAAATTGAAAACAAGATTGCCGAATTGCTGGGAGCACGCGCATGACCACACAGGAAACAGAAAAACTCACAAAGAAGGATTTCGAATCGGACCAGGATATTCGCTGGTGTCCGGGCTGCGGGGATTATTCCATTCTGGCTCAGGTGCAACGATCGCTTCCTGATCTTGGCATTCCCCGCGAAAAATTTGTTTTCGTTTCCGGCATTGGATGTTCCAGCCGATTCCCGTATTACATGAACACGTTCGGTTTCCATACCATCCACGGTCGTGCCGCGGCCATTGCGACGGGAATCAAAATTTCCAATCCGGACCTGAGCGTGTGGGTCATCAGTGGAGATGGGGATTCACTCAGCATCGGAGGCAATCACTTCCTCCATGCGATTCGTCGAAACATTGGCATCAAGTATTTGCTGTTCAACAACCGTATTTACGGGCTGACCAAGGGACAATATTCCCCAACATCGGAATTTGGCAAAATCACCAAGTCCACGCCCTTTGGTTCTGTGGATCACCCTGTGAATCCCCTTTCACTCGCGCTCGGATCCGGAGCGACATTTGTCGCGCGAGGCATGGACCGCGACCCCAAGGGACTGCAGGATGTGATCAAGGCGGCCGCTATCCACACAGGGACAGCCTTTGTCGAGATTTATCAGAACTGCAATATCTTCAATGACGGCGCGTTCCTGCGATTGACGGAAAAGGACTCGCGTCCGGATCACACGATTCCGCTTGAGCACGGCAAACCGCTGGTTTTTGGAAAAGATCTGGATAAAGGAATCAAGCTTGACGGTCTGACCCCGGTGATTGTGTCCCTGCGTGACGGGGTACACTCCGTCAACGACTGCCTGGTGCACGATGCTCACTCGACTGATACCACCCTGCATTGGATGCTCGCCCGACTGCATGAGCGGCCGAATTTCCCCACGCCGATCGGAGTTATCCGCGCGGTCCAGCGCAACCCGTACGAACAAGACATCCACGATCAACTCGCGTCTGCGCTGGAAAAGCATGGAGAGGGAAAACTGCACAAACTCCTTCACACAGGGGATGTATGGACAATTGCATAAAAACCACACACAGGAGAAGGACCATGAACCATCACGTAACGCGTGCTCTCTGGACGCTGCAAATGCTCGCCATCGGATGCGCCCCATCGGAATGGAAGACGTACGCCGACAAAGAAACGATCAATGCCATTCGAGAAATCGGTAGCGTCATGTGGCTGGGGACGGCCAAGGGCATTATCCAGCTGGACAAAACAACCGAGAAGACGACCACACTGAATCAAGGCAACACACCGATTCTCTCGGACAATGACGTCAAAGCCTTCGCCGAAGACAAAGACGGAACCGTCTGGGTAGCTACGGCCATTGGATTGACCTCCCTGAAGGGAACGGAAGGAGATGCGCTGGACGTCACCAACTCCCAACTGCCTGCGAACAAAATCAACGATATCTACGTGGACGACCAGGGAAAGAAATGGATTGGAACCGGCGCCGGACTCGCGGTGTTCGACGGGGCGAATTGGAAGGTCTATACCATCTTAAACTCCGGCCTTCTTGATAACGAAGTCACTTCCGTTCTCGTCAAAGACGGTGTGGCCTGGATCGCTCAGTCATCGGGTATTTGCGCGCTGAGGGATACGACGTGGACCCCGTACGATACGACGAATACGAAATTGCCGAATATGAATGTTAAGAATCTCGTGATGGATGGTAAGGGCGTACTGTGGGGATCGACATCCAACGGTGTCATTTCGTACGATGGAAAACAGTGGAAATCCTATAACAAGAGCAACTCCAGCCTTCCCGATAATGTTGTGCGATCGATTGCGGTCGATCACAACGACAACATCTGGGCCGGGACCCTAAAGGGACTTGCGAAATTTGACGGCACGACGTGGACTGTTTTCACCACGGCCAATTCGAAACTCAGCAACAACCGGATCCACTCTGTCTACATCGATGCGATGGATAACGTTTGGGTCGGGACAGATAAAGGCGGTGTTTGCGTGTACAAAGAGGGCGGGATTGCATTGCTGCCCTCCTGATTGAATCTCACGACTGTCTAAGCCGCCTTCGGGCGGCTTTTTGTTTTTCCAATTTCAGTACCACTCCGGTCGTCGATCCTCCCAGAGATGGTTTCTCGAAGTAACCCCTTTTTCCAGAGCTTCGACAGGATCGACTTCCACGACTACGAGTTCCTCCCCATCGGGAGAGGCTCGACCCAGCACCCGCCCGGACGGATCGACGATCTGACTGCAGCCGGTGAATGAGATCGACCGCTCGGCGTGACGATCTGTACCCGTACGGTTAGCCGTGACTGCAAAAATCCGATTCTCGAGACAGCGGGTAATCATGGCGTCCTGAGCATGAGGCATCACCAGATTGGATGGATGACAAAGGATCTGCGTGCCGCTCAATGCCAGTTTTCGGGCCACCTCCGGAAATCTCCAATCAAAACAAATCATCATCCCGATCCGGACCTCCTCTCCTTGCGGCAGGCGGATCTCGTGAGCGCGCAACGGGATGTCGCCGGGGGAGAACCAGTTCTTCTCCGTGTCAAACAAGTGCAACTTCCGATACACGCGGATCTCGTCTCGCGGACGAATCAAAACCGCGGCGTTGTAAAAGGCGCTGCCATCCCGTTCGCAAATGCCGAGCACGGCATGCCGCCCGTACCGATCCGCTGCCTCCTGGAGACGCCGCACCGTCGGACCCCGAACCGTTTCCGACAACTCCGTGAGTTCGCTGCGATCGGAAAAGAAGTATCCGCTGTTGGCGAGTTCGGGAAAAACGATCAGATCGGCATCTGCTTTTTCCAGTGCATTCGCCATCCGCTCCCGGTTCGCCTCCAGGTTGCCGAATCCCGGACAGAATTGAAAAAAACCGATCCGCATCGTCAATGGACTTTCAGAAATCGTTTTCCTATCATACGAACGAGAGAAGTGAAAACGCATTTATGTTCCGAACCATCTTCACCGTCTTACAGAAAGACTTATGGATTGAGCGACAGACCCGCGAGTCGCTGACGACCATGCTGGTGTTTTCGATCATTGTCCTCGTGGTCTTTAATTTTACCGTCGATCCGGGACTGGAGGAGGTCCTCCGCGTCGGTCCCGGCGTCTTGTGGGTGGCGTTCCTCTTCGCCGGAAATCTCGGTCTAACGCGGACGTTTGCGAGCGAAAGCGAGAACGGCAACATCCAGGCCCTGATCATGACGCCGGTCGACAAAGGATTCATTTTCCTTGGCAAATTGTCCGGCGCATTCCTTTTCATGTTCACCGTCGAGATGATTCTGCTTCCCCTCTTCGTTGTCTTCTTCAATCTGACTTTCAGCGCGGCAATCCTGAAGCTGATCGGCATCTGTTTTCTTGGCACGGTAGGCTTTACAACAGCCGGCACCCTGTTCTCGGCGATTGCCCTGAACACGAGAATTCGCGAAATCATTCTGCCGCTGCTCTTGCTCCCGGTAACCATTCCGGTGACGATCGCATCCGTGGAAGCCACGGCCGGCTTGTTACGCGGGGAATCGTGGGCAGACATTGCAGACTGGATCAAACTGCTCGCCGCATTCGATGTCATCATGCTCGTCGGATCGTTCCTCACCTTTGAGCATGTGCTGACCGAATAACACTATTCTCTCTTAAATTCCTCGATCAACATCCCGTCAAACTGGTCCGCGTATGTGCCGACCCGATTGAGCATCGCACTGGCTTCATTCTTGTCCAACCCGTCCAGTTCGCGGAGAATCCGCAGCCAGACCCAATTATCTTTGACGGAAAAACTCGCGGCATACATATCGTGATTGAGTTCCAGCAACTTTCGATAGAAGGGAAGGAGCGTTTTGGACGGCATTTCCATAACCGGCGACGCGACGCAGATGTAGTCCGCACTGTTTGCATTGTAAATGTCGATGTATACTCGCGCGGAGCCTTTGACCATCGTCCACTGCCCCGGATTCTGCCCACGACAACTGGCCGGGTCTATGCCGAGCGATCGGATAATTTCTTCAATCAAGGTCGAGTACGACGAGATCTTGGATCCCTGTTGCTGATTCAAAATGGTATTCACCTGCGACATGGTTCCCCTTTCAATTGTCCGTGAATGAATGCGATAAGATAGACGAAATATCGAGACTAAATCTACACTTATTCGCCAAATTTCTGTCACAACTGGCATGGGATTAAGACCTTGAATGAAAGAGCATTTTTGCTTAATAACTACGGCTTTTGATAACCATCATCATGTTTTGAGGTGTATGTTGGAAACCACAACTCGAACCAAGACTGCACGACCCGAAGTTAGCAAGAAGGATCTGAAGAATTGGTACCGCTTGGCGCATCTCAGCCGGCTGATCGATGAGCAGGCTTCCAAGTTCATTCGCCAGGCAAAAGGCTGGTCGTATCTGGCCGAATGCGGCGGCCACGAGGGGATCCAGCTCGCGCTGGGCTTGAGTTTTCGACCCGGCAAAGACTTCCTGTTCCCGTATTACCGTGATCAGTTGACCTGTCTCGCTGCGGGGATCACAGTGTATGAGATCATGCTCAATGGATTGTCTCGAAAGGACGACGTGGCCGGAGGCGGCCGTCACATGTCCAATCATTTTGCCAAGCCGGATATTCAAATCGAAAATGTATCGTCGTGCGTGTCCAATCATACGCTGCATGCGGTCGGCGTGGCGCGTGCCATCCAATATTACAAGTCCGGTGCCGTTGCCTTTGCCAGTTTCGGTGATTCATCGGCCTCTGAGGGATATGTGTACGAGGCCATGAACGGCGCCAGTCGCGAACAACTTCCCGTTATTTTTGTCATTCAGAACAATCACTATGGAATCAGCGTACCCACCGTCGAGCAGACCGCCAATTACGTCGTATCCGAGAATTTCCGCGGACTCAAGCATGTGAGTATCTTCAATTGCGACGGCAAGGATTTTTTTGATAGTCGCAAAGCGATGGATGCGGCCATCGAATACGTGCAATCGGGACAAGGACCTGCGATCGTGCATGCGGATTGCGTCCGGATGAGTTCGCATTCCAACAGCGACCGCCACGAACTGTACCGGTCCGCAGAGGAACTGGCGGAGGTCAAAAGGCTGGACCCCGTTCACAATTTTCGCGCATTCCTGATCGAAGAGAAGATTTTTTCGGAGACCGAGATCCTCGATCTGGAGAAAGCCAATCAGGCGGAGGTGGATGACAGTGCCGCACGTGCCGAAGCGGCCGCGACGCCTGATCCGTCGACTGCGTTACACTACGTCACGCCGGATGCCTACGTCGCTGACGAGACGCCTACTCCGGAAGGCGAACCCACGGAGTCGATTCTGCAAGCCATCAACCGCACGATGCACGTGGAATTCCGTCTGAATCCGGACACGTTTTTGTGGGGTCAGGATGTTGCCAGTCTCGACAAAGGCGGTGTGTTCAACGTCACCAAAGGCATGCAGCAAGAGTTCGGCCGGGGCCGCGTGTTCAACGCTCCGATCGCGGAAGACTTCATCGTCGGTACAGCCAACGGGATGTCGCGATTCAAAGATGAGATCCGGATCGTGATTGAAGCGGCGCAATTCGCTGACTACGTATGGCCGAGCATGGAACAAATTGTCGAAACCAGCCACGAGTACTATCGCTCCAACGGACAGAATTGCCCGAACATCGTACTTCGCCTGGCCAGCGGCGGCTACATCGGAGGCGGACTGTATCACTCGCAGAACGTCGAGGGAATCATGGCCAATCTCCCGGGTGTTCGCATCGTCGTGCCGTCGTTTGCGGACGACGCTTGCGGTCTATTGCGAACGGCGATCCGCTCGCGCGGTCTGACCTTTTTTCTCGAGCCGAAATTCCTCTATAATCAGATTTTTGCCAAGAGTCCCGCAACGGATGCCAATCACATTGTGCCGTTTGGCAAAGCCCGCATCCGACGGGAAGGCAAGGACCTGACGCTCGTGACGTACGGAACCCCAGTCCATTGGTCTCTGCGAGCGGCGGGCAAACTGGCGGCGAAGAATATCGACGTCGAAGTGATCGACATTCGATCCATCGTTCCGCTGGACATGGAGACCCTTTCCCGTTCGATCCAAAAGACGAATCGCGTACTGATCGTAACGGAAAACCAGGCGACAGGAGGATTTTCGGGAGAAATTGCAGGACGTGTGGCGCAGGAGTGTTTTGAGTATTTGGATGCGCCTGTGCGTCGTCTGTGCAGCGCGGACGCCCCCATCCCGTTTTCACGCATCCTCGAAGCTGCGATCCTCGTCGACGAAGCGAAAATCATCGCGGCTGCTGAGGAACTCGCTTCCTTCTGAATCGTACAGACCTGATAACGAAAATCCCGCCAATCGCGGGATTTTCTAATTTCCGTCAGTGATTTCCCCAGACAGCTTCCAGGAACGACGCACGACCGGAACCTCTTCGATAGGCTTGATAGTGGTCTGCGTTCGTCAGATAAAAATCCTGGTGATATTCTTCTGCGGGATAGAAGGGCGATGCCGGAACAAGTGGTGTGACAATTGGCTTTGAAAACGTACCGGACCGTGTGAGATTTTGTTTGGATAATTCCGCGCTCTGTCGCTGGGACTCGGATCGATAAAAAATCGCCGTCGTATACTGGAAGCCCCGATCAGCAAACTGACCGCCATCATCGGTCGGATCGATTTGGCGCCAGAAGATTTCCACCAGTTGTTCGTAGCGGATTTTGGAGGAGTCGAACAAAACCATGACGGCTTCGCGATGGCCGGTATTACCCCTTCCGACGGCATTGTAGGTGGGATCTGCCACATGTCCGCCCGTGTATCCTGAAATGGCCTCCCACACTCCCTCTGATTTTTCGAACGGACCCTCCATGCACCAGAAGCATCCGCCCGCAAATATCGCCGTATCGGGAGTGACATGAGCCGGTATAGGGGTCTTGGTGTTTTTGACTTGCTGCAGGTTTTCTGCATCACCCTTCTTCGTGCATGTACCGAACACACTGAAAAGTGACAACCACAAAGCGATCCGCATGACACCTCCGTTGTTTTCAACGCACAACGCGGATTCTGCTGGATTATTCCATGCGGATGCGCAGACTTATTTCCTTTGTTTGGCCTTCTTCACCCCGGATTTCCGGACGGCACTCTTGCGGGCTGTTGTCGAGCGCGTGCGCGCAATCTTCTTCAGAGCTTCTTTAGCGGCCCTGACCACTCGGTCCGTTGAATAACCAAATTCCTCGAGCAGAGCCTGCAACGGAGCCGACTCGCCGAACTCTCGCTGTGCGACAATCACGCTGTCTGCATCGATCCCTGTGTACCGCCGCCATCCGAAAGACGAAGCCGCTTCGACAACGACGCGCGCCCGAACCGCACTGGGAATTACTTTCTCCCAATATGCCTTACCCTGCCGCTCGAACAAACTCCAGCACGGCAGGCTGACCACGCGAGCGCGAACTCCGGACTTTGTGAGTTTTTCGTACGCGCCGATCGCAAATTGAACTTCGGATCCCGTCGCCATGAGGATCACCTCGGGTGTGCCTTTGCAATCCGCCAGGACGTACCCGCCTCGCAGCAGTCCGCCTGCAGAGGCGAATCGTTTGCGGTCCAGCGTCGGTACTGCCTGGCGTGTCAAAATCAGCGCGGCCGGCTTGTCTTTCAGGTTCATGACATACTGCCAGGCGACACGCACTTCGTTTGCATCTGCCGGACGGATCACTTCCAGATTGGGAATGGCGCGCAGGGACGCAATTTGTTCGACGGGTTGATGCGTGGGACCGTCTTCTCCCACGCCGATGCTGTCATGCGTAAAGATAAAAATCGATGGCTGCTGCATCAGCGAGGCCAGTCGAAACGTGGGTCGCATGTAGTCGGAGAAGATCAGAAATCCCGAACCGTACGCCCGCAGACCGGACAGCGTCATCCCGTTCACGATGGCGCCCATCGCGTGCTCTCGCACTCCGTAATGCATATTCCGACCGTTGTACGAACCTTTTTGGAAATCACCGCCGTTCTTGATAAGTGTCTTGGTGGATGGCGCCAGATCCGCCGCTCCGCCGATCAACCAGGGTACGCCGGCAGCCACGGCGTTGAGAACTTTTCCATTGGACTCTCGTGTCGCGAGGCCTTTTGAATCCGCATCAAACACCGGCAAGTTCTTGTCCCATCCCGAGGGCAGTTCCCGCTTCTGCAGGGAGTCAAACTGTTTTGCAAGATCAGGAAATTGTTTGGCGTACTCTGCGAACCGTATCGCCCATGCTTTTTCCGCCGCCTGTCCCTTTTCCATCACAGACTGGCGAAAGGCGGCAATTTCCTCCGGTACATGGAACTTCTTGTCGGGATCCCAGCCGTAATTGATTTTCGTCGCGCGGATTTCCTCCTCCCCCAGCGGCTCGCCGTGTGCGGCGTGCGTGTCCTGCTTGTGCGGCGCGCCGTACGCAATATGGCTGTCCACGATGATGAAACTCGGCCGGCCCTTCGTCTGCTGTGCATGTGCCAACGCACTGGAAAGTGCGGACAGATCATTGGCGTCGGTCACGTGCTGAACGTCCCAGCCATAGGCTCGAAATCGCGCGCCCACATCTTCGGTGAACGCCAACGAGGTCGAACCTTCGATTGTGATGCGGTTGTTGTCATAAATCCATACGAGATTATCCAAGCCCAGATGGGCGGCCGTGGAAGCGGCTTCGCTGGAGATTCCTTCCATCATGCATCCATCCCCCGCGATCACATACGTCCGATAATCCACGACGTCGAATCCCGGTCGATTGAAATACTGCGCCAGCCACTTCTGCGCGATCGCAAATCCGACGCTATTGGCCACGCCCTGACCCAATGGGCCGGTCGTCGTCTCCACACCCGGCGCCAGTCCATACTCCGGATGTCCGGCACATTTGCTGTGCAATTGTCGAAAGTTCTTGATGTCTTCGAGAGAGAGTTGGTATCCGCACAGATGGAGAGTGGAATAGAGCAACATGGAGGCATGTCCGGCGGACAAGATAAATCGATCCCGATTGGGCCAGTGCGGATTCGTCGGGTTGTGACGCATCACTTTGCCATACAGCAAATACGCGATCGGCGCCAGCGCCATGGGCGTTCCCGGATGGCCTGAATTGGCTTTCTGGACGGCATCCATGGATAACGTTCGGATCGTATTGATGTGCAGTTGCTGCGGATCCATAATCTCCTCGTGGTATAGAATGACTGATACTCAAGCGGCAGGCTAACTTATCACGATGGATGCAGAAGTGCAAAATCAATTTGCGTGTGTTTGGTTTTGCGGGATTTTGCGTTAGTTTGGAACATGAACTATCTCGCGCATTTTCAGATGGCCCGCAGGATGTCGACGGAACCGGAGTTTCACCTCGGTTCTCTCCTGCCGGATATCCTCAGCACCTACGATCGTCAGATCCGATTCCGACGCGCCTTCCCGACAAGCCGGACGGCGCTCGCGGGCGGTATTCGTTGCCATCTGGATGCAGACGAGTCCTTTCACCGCTCGGCATTCTTCAAGGACTGCAATGAGCACATCCTGAGCATCCTGTTGCGGCGGATGCCGAGAACCGGTATCCGGCTATTCTTCTTGTCCCATGTGACGGTGGAATTCCTGCTGGACCACCTCTTGATGGAAAGGGATCCCCGGTCCGGTACCGCGCTGTACGATTCGTTGTCGCGGTGTTCGATGACAGACGTCGGCGGGTACCTGGCGGACATGTTTGGCCGGACGCCCGCGTCCATCACGCACCATCTTGACACTTTCCTCGCGTTACGATTTATTTTGACCTATGGGACATTCGATGGTTTGGCACATGGTATTTCCGCTGTCTTGCGTCGCGCTCGACAGCCATCGCTCACGGGCGAACTGCTCGCCGTCTGGAAGGACATTGCGCATGAGTCCCTTTCCATTCTGCGCGGTCGACTGAACGAACTTCCAGTATAACCTCAAACAAGGAGCCGGTCATGCGGATCAACTTGGAAAGGTTTCAAAAGAAGATTGTCCTGCGGACACTGCGCCTGGAGGACTATGAGGACCTCGTGAAACTGCAGGAAGTCTGTTTTCCGGGCATGAAACCCTGGTCCCGCGAGCAACTGCAAAGCCAGCTGACGATCTTTCCACAAGGACAGTTGTGTATTGAGTACAATGAACGAATCGTCGCCTCGTCCTCGAGCCTGATCATCGACTTTGACTTGTATGGCGACAAGCACACGTGGTTTGATATCGCCGATCACGGAATGATCCGTAATCATCTCGACACCGGCGATACCTTGTATGGAATTGAAATCATGGTTCATCCGAAATATCGAGGCATGAAGCTCGCCCGTCGTCTGTATGACGCCCGCAAGCAATTGGCTAAGGAGCACAACCTGATGCGGATCGTCATCGGAGGCCGGATCCCGGGGTATGCACAGCACAAAGAACACATGACGGCTCGCGAATACGTGGAAAAGGTTCAAAACAAGACGCTCATCGATCCGGTCATGACTGCGCAGATTGCCAACGGCTTTGTATTGAAGCGTTTGATCCAGGCGTACATGTCCAGCGATGCGGAATCCGATGGGTGGGCCACGCTGATGGAGTGGACCAATTTGGACTACGATCCGAGCCCGCGGAAACAATATCTGTCCGCGAGACCGGTACGAATCTGTGCCGTGCAATATCAAATGCGCAAGGTGCGGGATTTCGATGACTTCGCCCAGCAGTGCGAGTATTTTGTCGATGTCGCGTCCGATTACAAGTCGGATTTCGTCTTATTTCCTGAGATCTTTACGACCCAGTTGCTTTCGTGCATCGAGCCTCAGCGACCGGGCAAAGCCGCGCGGCAACTCCATGACTTCACAGGGTCGTATATCGACCTGTTTTCGCGCCTGTCGATCAATTACAACGTCAATATCATCGCGGGCTCGCATTTCGTGATGGAGGAGGATCATCTGTACAACGCCTCCTATCTGTTCAAGCGCAACGGGGAAATCGGTCAGCAGAAAAAACTGCATGTCACTCCCAATGAGAGAAAATGGTGGGGAGTGGAACCCGGGTCTTCCCTCGAAGTATTCGACACCGATTGTGGCAAGATCTCCATCCAGATTTGCTACGACATTCAATTTCCGGAACTCAGTCGCATCGCGGTCGAACGGGGCGCTGAGGTCATCTTCGTGCCCTTCTGCACGGACGAGCGACACGGCTATCTGCGAGTCCGCTATTGTGCGCAGGCGCGGTGCATTGAGAACCAGGTCTATGTGGCAATCGCTGGAACGATCGGCAATCTGCCGTACGTCGAGAATATGGACATCCAGTACGCCCAATCCGGCATCTTCACGCCCTCCGATTTTATTTTTGCACGCGACGGCGTCGCCGCGGAATGTACGCCCAATGTGGAAACCGTCCTCATTCACGACGTGGATCTGGCCAAGCTCCACCGGCACCGCAAGAGCGGCACGACGCACAACTGGCTCGATCGACGAAAAGATTTGTACGAAGTTCTGCTGAAAGAGAAAGACTAACCCTCGGCGCGAATTAGCTCCATCGGCGTTCGATGGACGATGCGTCGATTGAGCGCCACTCCGATTCCCACAACGAGAATCGCCGTCCCAAGGAGAAAGGCCAGGGCGCTGCTGATCCAATTACCCATCGCCGTGTCAAAAAGGTAGTACAGAAGCGACCACGAGGCCGCACCCGCCAACAGCAAACCGCCGGAAGCTGCCAAACACGACAGGATCAGAAACTCAGCAGCCGTCAACATCCAGATCAAACGCGAGGGAGCTCCCAGCGTACGGAGAAGCATGGACTCACGAATGCGCTCCCCTCTCGACGACCAAATGGAAGACACCAGAATCAGCAGCGCCACTCCGATCGTAAACGTCGCCATGAATCGAATCACCCACTCGAACTGATCGAGTACGTTCTGCAGGGTGGCCAGGATCAACCGCAAATCGATCACGCTGACATTCGGAAAAGTGGCAACGACATCGCGCTGCAAGGCCGCGGAAGCCTGGGGATCCGCCACGCGCGTAACGATCGCAAAAATCTGGGGCGCATCGCGGATGGCCTCCGTTGGAAAGACCATGTAAAAATTCGGCTGGACGCGGCGCCAGTTGACTTCGCGGAGATTGCCCACGCGCACCCACATCCGAACGCCCTGTACGTCAAATTCCAGCGAATCGCCGATCGTCACGCCGAGCTGCTCGGCGATCGACTTTTCCATCGACACCCAGACGGAATCCGGATGTCGATTCAGCGATTGCAGTGCCGAGCCCGCCACAAGCATTTCCGTCTCAGACAACGTATCGCGATAGGTGCTTCGGAATTCCCCAACCCAGCGCGGGATGGAGAGCGTCGAATCGCTTCGCAGGGATTCCAGAGAACGCCCCTTGACACTGCGAAGGCGCATGGTCACGATCGGCACGTCCTGCAGAATTTCCAGCCCGCGGACTTCCAGAAATTGCCGCACGTCCTTGTGCTGATCCGGTTGGATATCAAACAGCACAACATTCGGCTGCTGCCGCTCGTCCGTCACGGAGATTTGCTGAATCAAGCCATTCTGTAAAAAGGCCACCGATGCCATCATCAAGACGCACAGGCCAATCACCAACATCATCAGCTTCGTTTGGTTTCCCGGACGATGCAAATGAGCGACCGCATACGAAAGAGTCCTGTTCATGCGCCAGCGAACGACGCGGGATAGACGAATCAAAATCGCAGCCACTCCATACAAGAGGACGAGGATGACTCCAATGCCCAACCAAAATACAGCCGCCTGCGTCCATGAGCCCAGGACCACGCGAATGACAACCACCGGTAACAAGAGAATGACCGTCGATGCAAGCATCTGGGTGAGGTCCAGACGTCGGGTCTCCACCTGAGTACGCAAACTCAACAGCGGAGAAATATTGCGAATCGGAAGAAGAGGCAGAACTCCTACCGCCAGTGTCATTGTCTGCATGAGGAGACCGGTTTCTACCAACCGCGACCAGGGCACGGATGCTTCCAATGGAACAGGAAGAAACGTTTGCAGGACGGTTGGCAAAACGGCCTGCACAAGAACGCCAAACCCCACTCCCAGCAACGTGCCCGCGGTAGAAAGAATGACAAGTTGTGCAAAGAATACAGCGAGGGTTTGTTTCCACCCTGCGCCAAGGCATCGCAATACCGCAATGTCCGTCCATCGCTCTCGCACATACGCACGCAAGGCGCTTCCGATACTCACGCCTGCCAGAAGGAAAGCGACCAAAACCATAATCTGAAGAAACGTCGTGACGTTCCCAAACAATCGACCGAACGACTCCCGTCGATCGTCGGCGGTTTCTACCGTGACCGGCAAGTCCTGGAATCTGAGCTTGATCGACGCACGCATGTACGCGTCCGCCCCGTCAAGCCGTAGATGGGTTCGATAGACGATTCGACTGCCCCGTTGGATCAATTCCGTTCCCGGCAGATTCTTCATACGAATGATGACCGGCGGGCTTACCAGAGAAGTGGCGGCGGCCTGTCCGGGCATACGTCGGATCCGGCCTGCGACTTCAAACGTCTTGGCGCCCAGGCGAACGGTGTCCCCCACATCCAGACCATACTGGATCAGAACCGCGTCATCCACCAGACAACGATCCCCCTCGCGGAATTGCCTTGCGGCATCCGGCGGATCCACGTCCAATTTGCCGTAGAACGGATAGGCGCCGTCCCACACGCGGACCTGAATCAATCGGCTCTCACCGGTCCGTGGCACCGCAATCATGGATGCAAACATCCAGTCGGATGCCTTCTCCGCACTCAGCGAATCGATGAGTCGGCGCACTTCGTCCGAGTATGGCTCACGCGAGGAGATGACCGCGTCCGAACCCAGGAGGGACTTCATTTCCCGGTCCATAGAATCCTGAAGGACCCAGGACAAACCGGACACGCCGCTCACCGCACCGATGCCAATACCGGTCGCCAGGATAAACCACACCCATCGTGATTTCTGGTGGAGCATCTCGCGCCAAGCCAATTGAAGGGCCCAGCGATTCACAGCGATCCGTCTCCCCGTTTTTCATCTACATCCACGCGGCCGTATTTGAGCCGCAGGATGCGACTTGTTTGTCCGGCCAATTCCATATTGTGCGTGACCAACACAAGGGCCGTACCGGCATGATGATTGAGTTCGAACAACAAATCGACGACCCGCTGGGCCGTTTCTCCGTCAAGGTTGCCTGTGGGCTCATCGGCAAACAGAATTTCCGGTTCATTGATGAACGCGCGTGCCAGCGCTACGCGCTGTTGTTCTCCGCCGGATAACTGGATCGGATAGTGATCGGTCCGATCCTCGAGACCCACTTTCTTCAACCACTCCATGGCACGCTCCTGGACACGATGGCTGCCCCGCATTTCGGCAGGCAGCCGGATATTTTCGATCGCAGTAAGGGCCGGCATCAGTTGAAAATTCTGGAAGACAAATCCCACGTGTCGACCGCGTACCGCCGCACGAGCGTCCTCCGACAGACCGTCGATCGGCGTGTCACAGATGCGCACGCTGCCGGAACTGGGGCGGTCGAGGCCGGCGCACAGGCCCAGCAAAGTGGTCTTGCCGCTGCCCGACGGACCGACAATGGCGCACGTTTCTCCCCGTTGGACATCAAAACTCACGTCAGCAAGAGCATGGACCCATCGATCACCGCTTTGAAAGGATTTACTCAGGTTTCGTACGGACAAAACTGTGGACATAGTGCAATCGATTCCTTACGTTGGGCATCCAAAGTAGATGATGAACGCGCGCGTTACAACAAAATTCTCCATTCATACGGGCATTTGTCTGTTCGGGTTTCTCGTTTCCATGGGGCTATCAGATTGTTCCGCCCAGGAAAAGCACATCCTCTTCTACGGCAATAGCATTACGGCAGGACTGGGAATCGACGAACCGCAGGCTTTTCCGGCTCTGATTCAGGAAAAGATCCAAAAAACCGGTCTGCGATTTCGTTCGACCAATGCGGGTCTGTCCGGCGAGACGACCTCGGGCGGGCTTCGACGGCTCGACTGGATATTGAAACAACAGGTCGACGTCATCGTCATCGAACTCGGCGCCAACGATGGATTGCGGGGAATCCCGCTGGATCTGACAGAAAAGAACCTCGAGGCGATGATCACCAAGTGCAAATCGCGAAACCCATCGATGACGATTGTTCTGGCGGCGATGGAAATTCCGCCCAACATGGGGAAAGAGTACACAACTCAATTTCGTAGAATGTTTCGTACGCTGGCGGATCGAACCGGAACGCCTTTGATTCCATTCCTTCTGGAAGGCGTCGGCGACCAACCGTCCTTGAACCAGGCGGATGGAATTCATCCAACTGCCGAGGGACACAAGCGAATCGCCGAAACTGTTTGGAAAGTTCTCCAACCCCTATTACTTAAAATTCAATGAGGTAGCCATGTCCGTGATTGTCCTGGAAACAACACAAGGAAACATCGAATTGACGCTTCGTCCCGATCTCGCACCGAAGGCCTGCGAAAATTTCGAAACGCTGGTTGAAAAGGGATATTACGACGGCATCCTTTTTCACCGCGTGATCAAGGACTTCATGATTCAGGGCGGCGACCCGACCGGTACCGGCAGGGGTGGAGAATCCATCTGGGGTCGGACGTTCGAGGATGAGTGCGTCGATCACGCGACTTTCGATCAAGCGGGCGTTCTCGCAATGGCCAATGCCGGACCGCACACCAACGGCAGCCAGTTTTTCATCACCACGGTTCCCACGCCTTGGCTGCACATGCGCCATACGATCTTTGGCTCCGTGACGGGTGGAAAAGACGTGGTGTCCAAGATCGAAAACTGCCAACGGGATCGTCAGGACCGCCCGGTGCAGAAACAGCAAATCATTCGCGCCTACAAAAAATAGCCGCTGCGTCTACGCACAGACGATTCGTGGTCCCGGCACGAGCGCTCGCCTCGCGCAAATCCTGCATGCTCATTGATGATCTCCCACGCGGCAAGTCATGGGTTCGTGCAGATGGGAGATAGATGAATCCGCGCGCTTTTGCGGCCGTGTGGTTGAGCGCCGTGCTTGCGTCTGCCACGGCACAAACCTCGTCCTATCGATTTTACGATCCTTCCATTCCCTACGGATCTGAAGCGATGTTCTCGCCACTCTCCCTTTTCGTCAACGGTTCGTACGATATTCTGCGAAATGGCGCTCATTCCAAGGACATTGGAAAGATAGAATATCGGGACGGATGGCTGAATATCCGGGACAACATCACGCATCCCATTCGAGAGGTGCGGGCCTATGGCGTCGGAAGATTCTTTCGACGCGAGTTCTTCAATCTGAAATTCAACATTCACGAGACCCAGTTTGCGCCCAATGTATTGAATCATACAATCGGCAATGGCATGCAATATGTGAAGTTGGCAGAGTGGTACGATCACCATCGATTTCCGCTTCCCTACGTGTGGTCTGCCCTGACCACAACCTCGTATCAGGTAATGAATGAGATCAATGAGAACAGCGGGTTTCGCGGAACCAATGTGGATCCGATATCAGATCTGCTAATTTTCAATCCGCTGGGTTTCATCGTGTGGAGTTTCGATGGTACGCGGCGTTTTTTCTCCGAAACGCTGCCACTGTACGATTGGTCGCTCATGCCGGTGTTCCGACCCTCTTCCTACAATCTCGAAAATGCCGGACAATCGTGGGTGATCAAGAAACCCGTGAGCGCAGACGGTCGATATTCGGCTGTCTTCTACTGGGGGATCCATGGCATGGCCGGCGTGAGTGTGACACCGGATTATGAGCACTATGTTTCCGTCACCGGAGGCATTGTCGTCAACAAGCTGCAGGTGCGAAATACGGAACAGGCCCGGTACCTCACGCCCAATCTGGACGGCAGCCTCGGTTTGTTTTACGATCGCAAACACTCCCTCCTGACAAGCCTGTTGGTGGAGGGACCAAAATTCTATGCGGTTCAATTAACCCTGTACCCGGCGTTCAATGGATCCCCTTGGACACCCGGAGCGTACGTCAGTTGGAACGAGCGCAAACAATTCGTCATCGGATTGTCGTGGACATACCTGCCGGCGGGATTAGGCGGCGGAAATTAACGCATCGGCAATTCGACGAATGACGTCTGAGGTTTTTTCAACGGAATGAATCCCGCCCACACTCTTGCCGGCCTGGTAGTATTGCTTCGTCGAAAGCGCGCCTTTGAGAGAAGATCGCTTCAAATCCCGAAGACTACGGAGCGCATACACCATTCGTATGATCTTCTTCCAATATCGACTCCGAAACATCCATCGAGCGAAGCCGGTTATTCGATAACCCATTTTGTCCGAGCACGGCGTCCGGATCACGGCCAGGGGCACGCCCGTTACCCGTTCTGTCAACACCACGTCAGCTTCCTCCGCCCGCACGATGGATTCCTTGTAATCGGGATGCGCCGTACACTCCGCCGTGGCAATAAAACGCGTCGCCATCATCACGCCGTCGTATCCCAGCTTCATCATACGGACGAACTCACCCTCGTCACCGACACCGCCTCCGCAAACGACAGGTAGTCCGAGGTCATGCAGTTCCTCCAGTAGGCGCTCTGCGGACAGATGTCCTGCGTGCCCGCCCGCACGGTCATTGATGGCAATCAATCCGTGGACGCCGGCCTCAACGGCCTTGAGCGCCCACTTTCGTTCTGTGACTTTGTGGTACACGACGCCGTTCACGGCTCGCGCTCGCTCGACCACCCACTTTGGATTTCCCAAAGACGTGTCGAAGAATCGAATTCCCTCTTCGATCCCGACGTCGATCCATTGACGGAGTCGATCCTCATACACTTTCGAGGACTTTTCCACGGTCGCGTTGAGTCCCACGGGTTTCTGCGTCCGCGCCCGAATGAAACGAAGTCCTGCTCGATATTCGAACCCATGCACGTACGTCAACGATAAGGGCTGGATGATCCCCAACCCACCCGACTCCGATACTGCCGCTACCAGTTCCGGATTGCTGCACGGATACATGGCTCCGCACAGGACTGGATACGCGACTCCAGCATCGTTGGTGAATCGTGTCTCGACGTTCATTTGTTTGTTTTCGGTCCGACGACAGTTTTCAATACACATCGTGCCACGACGTCCTCTTGCGCATCCCGGATTTCCACATGGACCTCGATCTCGCGACGCTCGTTGCTCTCCACGACCGGAGTTTGACTGATCCCGGTCAACCGACCTCGTGCCTTCTTGACGTACTCCATCGACAGCGCGCGGGGAATGAATCGTGCATCGTCAGGCAGGCCGCACGCCAACGCCAAATTGCCCGTGAATTCCGCCAGGTTCGCCAATGCGATGGCGTGCACCGAAGACAGGTGATTCCGCACCTTTCTGCGATCGCGCAGCGTGATCCTGGCGAATCCCGGCTGTAGTTCCAGGATGGTGGAAGACATACTGCCGGTGTACGGAATGTAGCGACCGAGCAGAAAACTGAAGATATACTTGCCGAACGGCCAGCGAGAAATTCGCCGCCATTTACGTTCCAATGTGTTTGCCATCGTACTCTCAATAAAACGTTTTTGTGACAGACAGTGTGAAGATGGAGCCGTTCCATGAGCTCAGCGGAACTTCCAACTATTCGGATGCAAAATCAAGGCGTTCGATCAGCACACTCCCACCTCCAACCATGCGCTCAACAGGAATGGCCCGAAGTGGGCATGGTTTCACAATAGACCACCGTCAATATTCGCTTGAACCCACATCGGCTATCCACTATACTCGAATCGATGATGAATCACATTTTTCTTGATCGACGGGTCTGCATCCTTGCCTGCACCCTCATGATTGCGTATTCGGCCTGCGATGTGAACGATGGTCCCCATACGGAAACCTCCGAATTTCTCATCGGCTTCAGCGGTCAGGACGTTGCTACCTCCATCGCCGAAGCCCCCGACGGATATTTCATCGTGGGGCAAACGAACAGCATCCGGGACCAACCGGACGTCTACATTGCCAAAGTCAGCCGTTCGTTTGAAGTGATCTGGTCAAAATCGTTTGGTGGATCGAGCCCCGATGCGGCCAACCAGGTGATTGCCAACGACGTCGGAGGATGTACCGTGATCGGTACCATAGCGGCGACCCCGGGAAATGATGAAGTGGTGGTCATGTCCTTGGATCGTGAGGGCACGATCCTCTGGACGTGGCAGTTTGGATTCCTGGATCGGGATCAGGGCAACGCAATCGTTCGGAATTCTGATGACTCGTATACCATCTGTGGAACTGTGCATATCGGTCCGACCGATCGGCAACAGATTTTTCTCGCCCGCATTTCGAATACAGGTCACACCATGTGGACGAGTATGTACGGAAGTAACGATCAGGAATTTGGACACTCCCTTGCTTCGGCCCCAGACGGCGGTTTCGTTGTTACGGGTTATCGATCTTTTGTGGCGGCCCCAACAACGGAATGGAATGTGCTCCTTGTGAAGTTCAGCGCGGATGGCGCTCCCCAATGGGAAAGAGAATTCAACCGATTCCCGATTGACCAGGGAATGGTTGTCCGGCCCACGCCGACCGGCGGCTTCATCGTTGGCGCACAAGCGGAAGTCCGCGGAATCGGCGCAGACGTCGACAATTGGTTGATTGCCACGGATGAGAATGGCAATCTGCTGTGGGATCTTGTTATCTCTGAGTCCGTGGAGGACAGGCTGTATAACCTTTGCATTACGCACGACGACGCATACCTGATCGCTGGCTATGCCAATCTGTCGGGGATCAATCTGCAGGCTCACCTCTCCCGAGTGACGCTGGACGGCGGGCTCGTTTGGAGCCACGTCTTCGGTTCCTCCGCTTCGGATGTCTTACGCTCCGTACTCATCGACTCTCGCGGCGCTACGGTCGCCGTCGGATACACGCAACGAAAGGGAAACTCGGACATCTATATCGTACGCCCGGATGACTCGGGAAATCTCCTGGAGGAATGAACGCACAATGAAATGGATTCTCTTATCAACCATCCTGTGGATTCTCCTGCCGGCCCCCGTCTGGTGCCAGTCCAAGACCTTCGTTCTGGACGGTCGCGTCGTCGACAAGTTCAGCAAGGAACGTCTGGATGAGATCAACGTTCAGATCCAGGGAACCAATACGGGAGACGTGTCCGATTCGAATGGCTATTACCGGATCGAGCAGATCAAATCGGGGACCTACACCATTGTCTATTCCCGAATCGGCTATAAGACGGCCTATCGGCGGGTCTCTTTTGCCAAGGACATCTATCTCACGGTGGAGTTGGAGGAAACATCGCTGATTTTTGAGCCGATTGAAATCACGCCCGGCGTTGTGGATATGACTTCGGAGGGTGGAGCGACCGCATCCGTGGGAACGCAGGAAATTGAAAGCTCAGCTTCGATTTTTGCAAAGGACGTGTATCGCAGTTTGCAAGTTCTTCCCGGAGTATCCAACAGCGAATGGAGTTCCAAACCGTACATCAAAGGCGGCAATCCGGATGAAACAGCGATTTTGATCGACAATTATGAGATTTTGGAACCTTTTCATTTGGAGGAAATCGACGGACCCTTCTCCGTCATCAGCGCCGATTTGGTCAAGGACATGCGGCTGATCACTGGCGGTTTCGCTCCGAAGTACTCGGACAAGATGTCGGGGATTCTGAAAGTCAAGACCATCGATCAGGTCGAAAACGACTACATCAAGGGATCCATCGATTTTATGAATGCCAGCCTCGGTCTGCATCAGAGAATAGGGAACCGGATCACCAATTATTTCAGCGGGCGCCGGAGCTACACATATTTCATCGAACGAGCGACGGACCTGAGCTTCCCATCCACGGTGTATGACATCTGGAACAAGATGGATTACAAGATTGACCCCAAGAACAACGTATCGGTGAACTTTATGTTCATCAGCGATGCGGTCCAGTACAGTCAGGATACGACATTCCTGCGGAATGAGTTCTTTGACAGCCGAAAGAAGAACTATTATGTATGGGGAAATTGGCGCCGCTCCATCTCGGAGGATCAATTTTTTACGACAACGGCAGGCTTCCAGAATTTGTCAAAATCGTCCGACTTTTCTTTTGACGGCAGCTTCACCGAGGACAATCGAGACCGCCGACAGACGTTGCTGACAACCGTAAAGCAAGACCATTATCTCAAATGGAAAGGCCGTCACGCATTCGAGTTTGGCGGCGAGATCAATTACTTTTCCAGTGATTATTTCTACCAGGAGTTCCGCCTGAATCCGACGGAAACGACGGACATTGCTGTATCCACCGATATCCTGTTTGTGGATACACGATTCGACGGATTCTTTGGGGCCGCCTATGTCCAAGACACGTATGAGGTCAGTGATCGACTGAGTTTCCTGGCGGGCCTGCGCGTGTCGGCACAGGACTACTCATCCGGATTTCAGATCGCACCGCGCACGGCGTTGAGCTACGAACTCAACGAGAAACTGACAGCCAAGGTGGCTTACGGCTGGTACTACCAACCGGACGCTTTCCAGAAAATGCGTACATACCAGAATCAGTCCCGACTGGACGAACATCCCGAAAAGAGTATCCATTACGTCGGAAGCTTGATTTACGAACATGACGACGATGCACAGGCGACACTGGACCTGTACTTCAAAGATTACCGCCGACTGAGGGATGATTTTCGGTTTGATTTCTTTAATCGAATTGAAGGCGTAGGCATTGTCGACAAGCCCTTCAACACGACCCGGGGATACTCCGCGGGCGCGGATCTGTTCATGCGAAAACGGTATGGCAAAGGCAGCTTGTTTAGCCTGTCGTATTCGCTGAGTTTTTCGCGGATCACCGACTACCTTGGCGAGACGACCCCACGCGATCTCGATCGTACATTTTCCATCACTGCAAACAATATTTTGAATTTTCCACGTCACATTACACTCAGCACCATCTGGCGGTACCATACCGGTGATCCTTACACCTACAGCATTGTCCGTCTCGCGGGCGATAGCACAGTTGAAAACAGTCGGGTGTTTTATCTGACCGAAACAAAGAACAAGAGGCGTCTACCGGCCTTCCACAGTTTGGATCTGCGACTGGACAAGAAATGGATCATGGACAGTTGGAATATCGTTACCTATCTTAATGTGATCAATGCGCTCAATAAGAAAAACGTTCGGCAGTTCGCCTGGAAGAGACGAATAGAAGACGACCGGTTGATCGGTTTTACTCGCGATGAACAGGTATTCTTTCCACGCTTCCTGTCGGTGGGGATGACCGTTGAATTTGACATACCGCTCACTAATTCCGTTTTGTAGCGTTACACTTGTCCTCGCTCTGAGTGCCGTCGGGTGCGATCTTCAGGAGCATTACCGGGCGACGTATTTTCAAACGACGATCGGTTTTCAATTGGACGATTTTGCATTGTCCATCCGCGAAGGCGAAGGCGGCGGATTCGTTATTGCCGGCAGAACTTCCAGCCCTCGGGATAACACCGACGCGTATGTAGTGGTGACCGACGCGCGCTTCAACGTTCTCTGGTCTAAAACCATCGGCGGATCGGGCGTCGATCAGGGATATGCAGCCACCCAACTGCCCGATGGCTCCATCCTTTTTGCCGGTTCAATCGATACCAGAGAAAACGACCAAGAGGCCTTCCTCGCGAGAATTGACGATCGTTCGAATATCCTATGGATGAAGACTCTGGGCGGGCCCTCCAATGATGAAATCCGGGACATTCAAGTCGTCGGAGAAACGATCTATGCCTGTGGAACCTATCAGTATGCCGGGATCAATTCAGACGTTTGGTTATTGGCATTCTCTCTCGATGGAGACTCCCTATGGACGAGAAAATTCGATATCCGCTCAACGGATCGGGGACGCAGTCTGGCGATCTGCCGAGAAGGTGGTTTTGTGTTATCGGCACAGACTGAGGGATTGGATAGTGTAAAGTTCGTACACTGCCTGATTCGTGTCGACGCGGCGGGAAATAAAATATGGCATCAGACTCACTCCGGAATTAATCGGGATGAGCCTGCGCAGGTCATCCAGACGTCGGATGGAGGATTCGCGCTTGTCGGAACGACCAATTTCAAGCCTATCTTCCGACCGCCTCAACTGGCCGCCACTCTCGTTCGCGTGAGTCCAACAGGAGAAGTGCTCTGGTATCGCGAGTATCGTCATACCGCCAATGACGAGGCATATGCCCTTGTGGAACTGGACGACAACGGATTTCTCTTCGCCGGCACATCATTGACAGATACGTATGGTTCCAACAATCAACTGTCGTTGATTCGAACGGATGCAAACGGAGATACCGTTTGGGTCCGGTATCATGGTGGTTCGGACACCGAGGTGGCGCATGCCTTGATCCGCTATGGTGCCGGCTATGCGGTAGCGGGGTACACCCAAAGCTACGGCGAGGGTAAGTCTGATATTTACTGCCTGCGCATGGACGCAGACGGACAGATCGAACGCTAAACCTGTAAGACCCCAAAGGTAGCCGGTGGGGTATTCGGATTGTTCATCGCGGTATCCAGGCATCGGATCAATATCTTGCGCGTATCCAGTGGATCGATAATCGCATCGACCCACAGCCGCGCGGCGGCGTAACGCGGGTCTCCTTGACGGTCATAATTGGCTTTGATTTCGTCATACACCCGCTGCCATTCTTCCTTGTCGACCTGTTTCCCCGCCAATCGAATCTCCGCGATCGTCGATGCGGCCTGGTGCCCTCCCATGACGGCTATATTGGCAGTGGGCCATGCGAAAATAAATCTCGGATCGTACGCCTTGCCGCACATTGCGTAATTGCCTGCTCCGTAGCTTCCGCCAATGACGATCGTAAATTTCGGCACGACAGAATTCGCAACGGCATTCACCAGCTTGGCTCCGTCTTTGGCGATACCGGCGTGTTCCGCGTCACGTCCCACCATGAAACCATTGACATCATGAAGAAAGAGCAGCGGGATCCCATCCTGATTGCAGTTCATCACGAATCGGGCCGCCTTGTCTGCAGCCTCGTTGTACATCACACCGCCCATCTGCATCTCCCCACGAGCGGTCCGCTGGACCATTTTTTGATTGGCGACAATTCCAATTGCGTATCCGCCGATCCGGCCGGTCCCACACACGACCGTCTTGCCGTAGGTGGATTTGTATTCGTCAAACTCCGATCCGTCCAGAATACGCGCGAGGATTTCCCTCACTTCGTATTGACCCAGGCCTTCCGGGATCACTCCCAGCACGTCTTCCGGAGTCTGGAGGGGCGCCACCGGTTCGATCTTATTGAAGGAGGCTTTGGGTCGATGCGAAATTTTCGACAAAATTTCTCGAATCTTCAGCAACGCCGACGCATCGTCCGGTTCAAGATAATCCGCCGTACCGGAGATCGCATTGTGCGTCATGGCCCCGCCGAGTGTTTCCTGATCGATCACCTGCCCGATCGCCGCTTTGACCAACGCCGGACCGGCGAGGAACAAACTCGACCCTTCGACCATTAGAAATTTGTCACACATCACAGGCAAGTAAGCCCCACCGGCCACGCAAGGTCCCATCACGGCGGCGATCTGCGTAATTCCCATGGCGCTGAGGCGGGCGTTGTTGTAGAAAATGCGCCCAAAATGCGTCTCATCGGGAAACACCTGATCCTGCAGTGGAAGAAAGACGCCAGCTGAATCCACGAGATAGACAATCGGAATCGAATTCTTCATGGCCAGTTCTTGCATCCTCAGCGTCTTGCGGACAGTCAATTCAAAATGTGCACCGGCCTTGACGGTTGCGTCGTGTGCGACAATAGCAGTTTCATGACCCTGCACCATACCGATGCCGCATACACAACCCGCAGCGGGACAACCGCCAAATTCCTCGTACATCCCATATGCGGCAAACAAACCGAGTTCCATGAAATACGTCGCGGGATCGATCAACTTCTCAATCCGTTCACGCGCGGTCAGTCGCTTTTTCTGATGCTGACGCTCGATTGCTTTCGGACCGCCACCCAGGCGCAATCGTTCTTCGTCTTCATGCACCGCCATGATCAATCGATTCATGAAGGCCCTGTTCTTTTCCCATTTTGCAGCATTCAGTTGTTGTTTGGGTGTCCCGATAACCGCCATTCGATCTCCTATGGATTCTCACCCACAAGGAATTCCACGTCGATACTCCATACATCGCGATTGCCGCCAGCCTGAAATACGACTGTGCGGCCGTCCGGAGACCATCGACCGTGCATTTCCTGTTGCGTGTTGTCCTTTGTCAGTGTTCTGGTTGTTTTCTCACCACCGGCCATTTTCATCATCCAAATGTCGGCATCGTCATACCACGACCTCGTGAAAATCATTCTTTCCCCATTGGGCGAAATATCCGCGTCCTGGTCCCACGCGTAGGGGGTTTTATCGCGCGTCACGGGAAGGGGCATACCGCCGGACGTCGGAATTTGCCAAATACTCCACCGCCCGGCCCAGTCCGCCGCGAACAATAGAAAATCGGCCGAGCCATGCGGTGCGGCCCAACTCTCATTCTTTTCATCGATTGTCAATTGCGAAACCTGCTTCGTGTTCCGATTCCATGACCACACGTCCAGGGTCTGGCCGCTGCGACGCGTAAAGAATATGAAATTCCCGTCGCGGCTATATCGAGGACAAAGAGAAACTCCGTCGGTCGTGAGCGGCTCCGCATTTGCATCCCCGCGCTTTCGGTAGATATTCGTACGGCCAATGGAGTCCCGTCCCGTGAAAACCAACTCTTGTTCAAAACAATCGGGCTGTGTCGCCGAAACAATTCCCGTCCCGATATCCTCCGTCCGACCGCTTCGCCAGTGCAGCCGCTTCAAAACGGATCGGTCGGGCCGCACTTCGGCGTACGTGATGGTCGTGCCGTCCGCACCGAAAACCGGATCGATCACAGGATGTTCGCCCAGGACAACAACTGTATCCTCCTGCGTTTCGACGTCAATGAATTTTATCGTCCACGGAGTGACAGCCTCATACAGAATGGAATGGCCGTCTGCTGACCAGCTTGCATGTCTCTGATCAGCGGCGTTTGGCTCCATCGCTATTTCCCTGCGCGAGGAGCGTTCGAACAGGTAGATTTGCGAGAACATACTGTCAGAGGACCGATGCGTGTAGGCCAACCACTTCCCATCGGACGAAAGGCACGGATCCATTTCGTCGTCGGGAGTGGACAATATCGTCCTCACTTCGCCGCCTCGTGTGCGCTCGACAATATCCCACTGCAAACCCGTGCGTCGCTGAAACAGCACATCGCCGGCATGAGCAGTGATTTTTCCTATCTCCATCGAATCCTCATGGATCGTGCGAACATCAGAGGGCTGATTCCGCGGAAATGTCCCCAGACCCCACGTCTCGCTGTCACGAAAGGCGTAGCAGATCATGCTGTCTCCATCGATAAAGATGGGAAATCGCTCATCGCGAGCGGGAGTGTTCGTCAGACGAAGCAACTGGCCTTCCCGGCTGATCATCCAGAGATCTGACTGATTGTCCATGGTCGATGAAAAAACCAGCCACTCGCCGTCCTTCGAAAAGCACGGATGCTCGTCGCGTCCTTCATTGGCCGTCAAGGGTGATGGTGTCTCTTCTTCCATGTCATAGACCCAGATGTGAGGATCGCCGGTCTGTGTGGTGACATACGCAATGAACTGGCCATCCGGACTCATCACCGGTTGGCCGTCGGAACATGCCAGTGTCGTGACCTGCCACTTCAGCAAACCGTTGGACGTACGGACGTGTGAGGGGTGAGACGGACGACAACCCATCGCCGTTATACAGAGACCCATGAGTACGATTTTCTTCAAAGCGGTCGCAATATACGCCGCACATTGGTGGAAATTCAATTGAAATGTCCCCCTCAGAGTGCGAGGCGTAGGGCGATTGTCCACTTGGTCAGGACATTTCCTGAAAGCTGATCCCCGCCCGTGCCGATGTTCGACAAATCGTCGCGCACAATCTGCCATACCTTACAGGCAATCTCCGCACGTTTTTCGATCCGATACACTCCCATCACATACCATCGCACTCCCCTGCCATACAGCGCCGTATTGGCAAATACGCCTTCCACATCGCTCTCATATTCGTAAATCGCGGAGGAGAAATCGTCCGTGTCAAACAAGGAAATACGACCGTAGGCGGTTATGCGTCTGGAGATTTTCCATTTGAGATCCTCATGAATCAAGGAGCCTCGTGTGTGCGGGCTGTTGGCATGCGGAAAGCCTGTTTCGACCTGTTCCCACCGCGTCCGCAGACGCACGCGTCCCTCGAGATTCTGCTCTGCCTGCAGGCGGATTCGCCGGGTCGTCCTCGGCTCGATGATTCTGACATCACGCCCCAACTCATCCTGAACCGTGAGTGCGTCGTCCTTTCGTTCCTGTTTGATTCGCGCGAGACATTCGAAGTTTCTCCACAAGCGAACTCGATTCTCGATCAGAAAATCGTCGCCGCGAACGGGGCCCGGCACATCAACCGTGCGCCACGGAAAGCGATACACATCGTAGTACGTCTGGACCGTCCACCAACGCAAGGGAGTGACGCGGATTCCCGCATAGATCCCCTGCTCATTTTGCGTATTCCCACTCTGCTCTCCAAAGCCGTACGCGTGAAGATTTTGATAATCGCGATCGTACCGGCGAGCAACCAGAACGAAATCACCGCGCTCCCAGTCGTTTCGCCACCCGGCAAGTGCGGCCCAATCGCCGCTCCGATCCCTCGCCACTTCTCCGAACAGGTTCGACTGCGCCCATCGCAAATCCAGGGACAACGCGCCCACTTGATTGACCTGGCCCGAAAAACGATAGCGGTTACGGATTGAATCATCGATTACAAACTGTCGGTCGTACCAAGCGCGGTAGTAGGTGGCGCCGATTCGATGGCGCCCGTATGGCGTGGAGATGTGGAAACCCGCCATTTTTTCTCTCAATTCATTCTTTCGCGACTGCTCCGACTCGGTGCGGTGATAGCCGTCCAGCAAGATCGAGTTGACTGTGCCATCGGGATTCGTGCTCGCGTCAAAACGCGTTCTCGAAGAGAATAGCGTGACCTCCGTTCGCGCAATCGGTGCAAGGGTAGCGGCCGATCCAAAGAACGCCGCGTTCTCGGATGTGGAATGGTAGGGCACAATCCCGCGACTTCTTTTTTTGACCGGTTCAATCACTTCACTGCTCTTGGATAACCCACTGGCGCCACCCATGGCCAGTCCTTGTCCAAACTCCAGCTGATAATGGCCTACCAGTACTTTGGAAATTCCCGGAAGGTCCGATGCCATCGCGTAGAATGACCGCTGGTCGTTGATCGCCGTCTCGCCAGGGTCTTTGTCCGTGACCCACGCGGCTTGCAGATATCGGTTGGGACGGCCGACCGGCTTCGGTTGATATCGCATCCAGAGCCGGCTGTATAATTGATACGGATTGCCCGGATACACAAGGCGTTGATTGGGGGTCAACTCGACGTTTCGTTTGGTTCGTTGGCGAAGTTCGACGGAATATTTCTTCGCTGCATCGTCCGGATCGACGGTGAGGAAATCCTGCACTCGCACCAGCAACTCCCGATTCATACCCGTCACACGGAGAAGATCGCGCACGGACGCGAAGGCCACTGAATCCCGAGCGCGTAGAATCCCATCCACCAGCCAGAATGGCATGCCGGGGACAGACTCCAACTCAGACCGGGAGGCACGATTCAGGTGGAGGGGATTCCGCAGCAAATCCTCAATGCGATCAACGTTTCCATCATCTTCCGACGCTTCGGATTCCGATTCTAACAAATCCTGAACAACATCTTGCGGATCGGAAGGTGGATCCGGTTCCTGCGCCGACGCGGTTGCAACGGCGAAACACAGAATGATGAGAATTTTCACCGTCTTCTCGCGCGTTCGGTGCCCGGGATCAGGTCACGCAACGGATTGCGGCCAAACCGTATGGTTGCAGAAATGGCATGCGTCACGCCGAGATCGGGATGTGTGTACAGGGCATAATCGACTATGCCAAAGCCGGCATCCAACCCCAATCCTGCGGAAAAACGTGACGGATCCGAACTCATTCCGAGGCGCAGGAACAGGGCGTTCAAGATTCTGTACTCCGCTCCGACCCGAAAGTCGATCCGGAATCGCACGTCTTTCACGGCATCCGCAGTGAGGACGAGATCCTTCATCGGTTCCACTGCCATTCCAAGCGACAGAACTTGCGGCAGGGATTCTCCGTCGATCCGCGGGCGGTTGAGATTTCTGCCGGCAATTCCGATCCACAGTTTGTTGTGAGGCCGTGTCAGAATTCCTGCGTCGATACCCATCGTGGAGCCCGTACCGCCTCGCTCGATCCGCACATGCTCGTAGTGCGCCGTGACGCCGTACGCCATTCTTTCGCGAAACGAGCCGGCGTATGTCAAGCCGACGGTGGTCTCCCGATACAATTCAAATCCAAACGACTCGATGATCAAAGCCCCATTGCCCCACTGAGTCGGATAACTGACAACACCCGTCACGGTCTGCAATTCCCTCAGGCCAAAAGGAGCGGAGTAGTACACCAACCCTGCGGCTGACGACTGAAACCACATGCCTGCCGGATTGTAGTAGGCCGCTTCCGGAGAATTGGCCAGCCCGGTGTATGCCCCGCCCATGCCCAACGACCGTGCCCCTTTGCGACCGTCCGACCCGGAGGCGCAGAGGGCCCCAACCAGCAGAATGACGACAACACGATGCATGTTCACCTCAGATGTGCAGAGTCAAACTAACGCTTGCCGACGGCAGACGCAAGATTACAAATCGCCTTTTTGATAGGATCGCACCGTCCTGGCAGAGGAAGATTTCCGAAACTCCTGTCGCGCCCGAATGCGTGCAAGCGACTCTTTTCGTCCACGGAATTGCAAGGCGTAGATGCCTGCCACATACAGAATTTGTTTGAATGTTCGTGGCAATAGGAGGCCGCAGCCCAAGAGTAGGACGCGAATTTTCGTTCCGAAATCGACTTGTCGTACGGCGGAGAGAATTTCTTTTCTTGCCGTTCGCACCTGTTCGTCCGAGTCGAAGAAGGCCGCGTTCAGAAAAATCATCCGTCTGGTCATGGACCAACGCCGAATCAAATGTCCTCGCGCGGCATCAAAAAAATGATCACCCAGGAACGGCTTGAGAAAAACGGCGGCTCGATAGAGCCCGTAGAACACAGTTTCCCAGATGTACCACGAACTATACAGGGTGTTCGCTGCGTGATTCGGGGAATGAACGGACGAAATCGGCGCGGCGATGATCGATTCTGCCATCGGATTCTCTTTCATCACGAGGAAAGCTAACTGGGTTTGCGGCCAACAAGTCGTAAAACTGTCGCTTCCGTATCGCTGGAGAACCCGACGCGCCGCTTGCCCATCCACTATGAAAACACCGGCATTCCCAAGATAATAAAAGGCACGTCGTGCGGCCTCCTCTGCCGTGATCCGTTCTTTTCCGGAAAAGGGAAATAGCTGACCCTCCTGCTGTCGCAATATCCAGCAGGACCCGTCGGGAGTTTCCTTCAGTAATTGAATCATCTGCACCAAGGCTCCATCGGCCATGAGGTCGTCGTCTCCGTATAACATCCAATACCGGCCACGCGAGACTTCCAGACAGCGGAGTACATTTCGAACCGCACCCAAATTGGATGCATTTCGATGGTATTGGATCGGAACCTTTGTTTGTGTGCGAAGGTCCTCCACGACTTTCGGTGTTTCATCCGTCGATGCGTTGTCGCAGACCACCACCTCCACGTTCCCCGCGAGATGGGCCGCCTCTGCCTGGCGAATCACTGATAACATCGTTTCCTGCAGCAGATCGGCTCGATTGTAGGTTGGAATCGTGACGGAGAGCAGAGGTTCAGTCATGAGACGACCGGTGGAGAGTTGAAAATACCCAGATCAAGAATACGATGAGCATCAGGGATTCGCCAAGGCTGTACCACACCACGGCCCACAACGCATTGCCTTGAAGAGAACCCAGCCACAGACCCGCCACACGCACGGCAAACGTGGCGACACTAATCACGAGATGGATGTGTTGTTTTTCGACAACTGCCGAAATCATGCTGATTGGCGACGCCACGAGGGACAGTCCGATCGCCACGACCATGAATCGGGCAAACTCACCCGCTTCCAGCCACGGTTCGCCAAATACAAGCGCAAAAATCCACGGACCCCCGACGCACAGCATGACAATGAAAGGTACGGCGGCATAACCCAGCGTGCGCACATTGCGCCAGACAAACTGCCGCAGTTCTGCAGCGTCCTTTCGCAGTCGAGATGCTTTTTCAAAGAACACCTGCGACACACTCTGACCGATCAGTGAAGAAGGAAGTCGTAACACGGAAACGGCCAGCGCAAAGTACGCCGCGTCGGAAGGTGAAAACCAGACCGCAAACAAAAAAACCGGCAGTACGGCCGTCCCCTGATCCAGCAAGGTCATCAGCAGGTTGTATTTTGGAAACTGAGCGTACTTCCTGAAGAACGGCAGAATTTCCTCGCGGGACCATACCTGCCCGAGCGTTTCCCGCATGCTTCGCGCCAGAAAAGCACCGTTGATCACCACGAGAGCCAAGAGTCCCGCCACTTGTCCGATCAGTATGGCAGAATACGTGGAGCCATACCAGGCGTACGCCGCAAGCAGGATTGCTGCATACGTCAGAGGCTGCCCGATTCGCCCCCATGCCAAAAGATCGTATCTCCGAAGCCGGTTGCTCCACGCGGCGAGAACTTGGTACGCGGCCGCCGCGGCGACCCCTGCCGGCAACAACATCCACCAATGCGGAGACACATGAAAGTAATTGGATCGAAGCCACAGCAGATTGATCCCAACCAGAAGCGTGACCACGGTGACCGCCGCTCCCGCGAGCAGAAGGTTCACACGAACGGCAAGACCGGTTTCGCGTTCCTCACAGAGAATAATCGACGGTTCGAGACGCAGGCAAGAAACCGAAGCCGTCACTGTGACAAGCGAAATGAAAACAGCTGCTAATCCGTAATCGCCGGAGTCGTACAGGCGCGTGATCAGCGGCAGAACAAGGACATTGACCGATTGTGCCAGAGTCGTACCCAGCGTCAGCTTGGTTGCATGCTGAACGTATTCGAGATTTTGCAGACGATAGATCCAGCGCTTGACCGGGGATAACTTGGATGCCTGGTCGATGAGATTCTTGGTCATGACTCGAGTGGAAGCACAAGGCCGGCCCTGCGGCGTAACTCATCCTGCGAACCGGCTTCAGACAAGAACATATCCGGAATGGCGATCCGTCGAATCCGCGGCATTCGGGAGACCAGGCCCTCCGTCACAAGATCGCAGACTTGTTCCACAACCGCCGATCCAAATCCGCCGCTGCGTTGGTGTTCCTCCAGCGTGATCAACTCATCGTAGATCCGGGCCAGCCCGATGAGGCCCTCGCGATCCATCGGCTTGACAAACGGAAAAGAATACAACCCAAACTCACTCTGTTTTTCAATCAGTGCATCCGACGCATACTTCAACATGGAACCCGTCGTCAGCACAGCAACACGTTTCCCTTCTCTCACTCGAACCAAACGCCCCCAATCCACCGATAGTTCTCCTTCATGAACGATTGGCTCGCCGGCCTTGCCCAGCCTGAGATACGCCGGACCGTCGTGCGATGCCAGGAGCGAAGCAATGCGTCTCGTCTCGGCGGGGTCACCCGGCGCACACACAGCCATGCCAGGAATCGCGCGCATCATGGCGAGATCTTCCGTCGCATGATGTGACACTCCCAGCGCGCCATAGGAATAGCCGCCTCCAACCGAAACAATCTTGACATTCGCGCGGTGATACGCAACGTCGTACCGCACCTGTTCCATGCATCTCAGAGTTGGAAAATTACCAATCGAATACGTAAAGACATTGAATCCTTCCATGGCCAGCCCGACCGCAATTCCGGTCATGTTTTGTTCGGCGACACCGGCATTCAGAAATCGATCCGGAAACTGCTCAGCAAAAGACTCGACAACACTGAACCCCAAATCGCCGACAATCAGAAAAATTCGATCGTTCTTCTGTGCCGCCGATATCAGTTCCTGAATAAAAGCTGTCCTCATCAGCTCTTCTCCCGGATCTGTTTCAAGGCGTCTTCGAGCTGTTCGACAGACGGAGTGCGGTAATGCCACAAAAGGCGCCCTTCCATGAAATCCACCCCTTTGCCTTTCACAGTATGCGCGATCACCACGGTCGGAGAGATCGTCTCCGTTTCTGCGAGCGCGGAATAAAGAGCCTCATGATCATGCCCGTCGATTTCCTTCACCTGCCAGCGAAACGCCCGAAATTTGTCGGCAAGCGAATCCAGATCCAGAACCTCGACCACATTTCCCAGACTTTGCACCTTATTGTAATCGACAATCACGCAAAGACGATTCAGTTGATGATGAGGCGCAAATAGAATGGCCTCCCAATTGGAACCTTCATCCAATTCGCCGTCGCTGAGTATCGCAAACACGCGATGAGACCGGCGTTGACGTTTCCCGGCCAAAGCCGCTCCGCAGGCGACCGATAGGGCGTGCCCAAGACTGCCCGTCGACAGTTCGACTCCGGGAACCTTATGATTGATGTGTGTGGTGAGGGCACTTCCCTCCTTCGAGAACGTCCGGAGCGTGGCTTCATCGATAAAGCCGCATTCCATCAGCGCCGCATACAGGGCGGCACAAGCGTGTCCCTTGCTGTAGTAAAGGCGATCGCGATCAGGCCAGTCAGGCCGCCTCGCGTCGAATCGCAGGATACGCGAATAGAGCACTGCCAGAATATCTGCAACCGAAAGAGATCCACCGACGTGAGAGGCGCCCCCCGCGTGAATCAATTGAAGGGACCATTCTCGAATTTTCTTCGCCAACCGTTCTGAGGTTTGTCCGTTCGACATCGTCAGAGGATCTCCGGTGGATTTCCCAATGCAATGACTTCGCCCTCAAAATGGAGTTCGTCTCGCAGGTGATGAAGAATTTCCATTTTGTAGGCAAGGGCCGTAATCAAAACAACGTCGACGGACTCCTTGCGGAGATGTGTCGGGGCGACAATCTTCAAATGACTCACCGACGTGTATCTTCCGATCTTGTGCGGATCGGAATCCACAACATACGCCACGTCGCGGATGCCGGCGACGCCAAGCGCTGTCAGTCCTTTGGCGCCCGATCCCCAAATTGCAATTCTTTTTCCTGCCTTCTTTCGTTGTGTAATCAGTGCCTGCAAATCGCGAACGACGGACTCCGCAGCAGTTTGAATCCTCTGAAGCTGTTCCGGCTGTCCGTTTCGGACCCATGCCACAAGATATTCGCCGTTCATGCCCCGTGAAGCACGAACGACGTCGAAACCGTTCTTTTCCAGCGCGAATCGGAGTGTGGCCGCAGAGAAATAATTAAGATGATCCGCGAAGAAATCATAGAAGCGTCCGAATTCCAAGGCTTGTTCGAAACTGGGAACCTCGATCAGACCGACCCCATCGGGCTTCAGAGACAAACGAAGTCCGGTCAGGAAAGAATTCGGATCGGGCACGTGTTCCAGCACCTGCCGCGTGACAACAGCGTCGTACGGTCCGTTCGGGGCGGGTCGATCTCGGTCAACGTATCCTCCATGGACCTCCAAACTGCGCTGTTTCGCTTCCTGTCGAAACGTAGCCGACGGTTCGATACCGGATACTTTGCAACCGGCCCGCCGCAGGTGCGCAAGGTAGTTTCCGTCCCCGCATCCTACCTCGATGACCGATTTCCCTTCCAGATGAAACTCCGTTACAAATTCTTCCGCCTGACCAGCCTGATACGCCTGCATTTGCGGAGAATGACTCACCGTCATCAGGTATTCGTCATAATAATCCTCGTCCAGAGTCTCGCGGAG
This sequence comes from uncultured Bacteroidota bacterium, assembly GCA_964602985.1. Taxonomy (GTDB): domain Bacteria; phylum CLD3; class CLD3; order SB21; family SB21; genus CAYZJB01. Next base: position 131,132 of record CAZRTJ010000001.1, on the reverse strand, counting down.
TTGGACAAGACGGCAATTTTCGCATTGATATACCGACAGTTCGATTCCACGATCCGATTCGATTTCATCGGCGCTCGGCAGGTGAGAAATATTGCGCGGACTGTTGGAGAGCTTCATTCCGAGCCGCAGTTCCGCTGAACCGCAGAGACGGCAGTTGTCAAATCTCATGACTTCATTCCGTCCGTCATGGCGTCCTTCGTTCGTCTTAAGCCTTCTTCCAAACTGACAAGAGGCCGCCACCCCGTCGCATGTTGCAACAGGGAAACGTCCGCCTCCAAATGCATGACTTGATCGTCACGATAAGGCACAGCGCCGAAGTCCGGCAAAGCTTTCGCCTGCATCAAGCCTGTCATGATTTCCACAATCTGGCGCAACGGAACTGCCTGGCCGCTTCCAAGATTGAAAATTCCAGTGATGTGTTTTTCCGCTGCGTCGACAATGGCCCGGGCTGCATCGTCCACATACAGGTAGTCCCAAAGCTGCTCGCATTTAGTCAACTTGGGAGAACGGCCCAATGATAACTCCTCAAGAACGTATGGAATAAACCAACGTCGATCATCTCCCGGTCCGTACGTCGAAAAAATCCGAAGCCACGCAAATTTCACACCATGCGCCTGCATCAAGGCCGATAACGCGTGGCAGCAAGCCAGTTTGGATTTTCCATAGATCGTCGTCGGATGAGTGGGATCCGACTCCCGCGTTTTTCGATTCGGGTTTCCGTACTCTGCCTGCGAGCCCACGCCGACAAAGGATTTGCAGTTAGCCTGCGCAGCAATTCTGCCATACCGCATCGACATCGACAGATTGTCAGAAATTTGATACTCCTCATTCCGATCGTCACCGTACACGCCCTTCCATGCCAGATGGATGAAAACGTCGGGATGACGATCCCGTAGCATAGCGGCCAGGTCAGACTCCGACTGATCGCACGATAGAATGTCCGCAGGCAGCGCCGCGATCTTTTGTAGATTGGACGAATTTCTTGCCAACACGACAGCACGATGGCCGCGGGAGACCAGTTCCTTCAGGACAGCCGATCCGATGAAGCCTGTCGCTCCGGTGAGGACGATCTGTAACGCTTCAGTTTTCAAATCGGCCTTCCAGAATGTCGATCAGATTGTACAGCTGTCCGGAACCATAACCGTACCGGGCAAGATCCACGCGGATTTCAGAGAGGTAGCCGAAACTGAACACCAGAAAATCGTCGGTACGATGATGCGAAAGAGAATCCAATGCAATCACCGGAATGTGCGACTTCGGGGTCAGAATATTTTCGTGCTTAGGTTTCTTGTCGACGAGAAAAACCATCTCACGCGCATTGGGCACAGCCGCCAGCGTCATGACTCCCCTCCCCCCGGCACCGTATCCAGCCACTCTGCGCCCGGCTTGTTTCTGCAGGTCAAGAAATTTTGAAATATTGGCAATGGCGTATTGAATTTTCTTCGCTCCTTCCACATATGTGGATTCGTTGGAATACTCCTCCAAGCCGACCACTTCTGCGGACAGGGAGGCCCGCCTAGAACGATCCGGACAGGCCACGAACACCAGGGAATTCGCCCGCCGCACTTCTTCGGGTACGATATTGAAATCGATAATCTCCAGGCCCGCCCGACGCAACATGTCTTTGGCCGTAGCCCGCGTCAGATAGATCGAATGCTCGTGTTCAAATAAGCAATACTCAGCCCGTTCAAAGATCTTTTCCAAATCGTGAATTTCAATCACTACCAACCCGTTTTCGGGCTCAAGGATTTCTCGAATGGTTTGCAGAAAAACCATCGGATCCGGTAGATGATCAAACGTGTAGGAAAGCAAAATGATATCCGGACACTTGAACGCATCCGGAAGCAAGTCCACAGAGTCACTCGTAAACAAACCCTGAATCGATGGTATCCCTTTGGCGGCCGCTGCGGAACAGAGAACCGTGGACGGCTCATATCCCAAGACATCACATCCTCTGTTCTTGAACGGAATGAGTTGCCCTCCGTCACCCGATCCGACTTCGAGCACGCGCAAATCCGATCTTCCCGGAAAGTATTTTTTCAATAAGGACCCCGCCAGCGACTCCATGAATCGAGAGGCCACGCCGGAATTTCCCACGGAGTATTGGTAGTCTTCATAATATTCTGACACCTCTACGTCGTGCAACGTCTGAGCCGTATGGCATTGACGACACCAGTACACTTCCAGATTGTGGAGGAACTCTGAGCCTTTGTTTTGTGGCGCTACAAAATCATCAGTAAAGGGCATCTTTTCCAAGCGGAGAAATCTTGACAAATCCGTCGATCCGCAGCAGCGGCACTTATTCCTCTGATGGATTCGATAAGTCACGGACAAATCGCCATGTATTGTTCGATTTGCCGAATGCGCGCCAAAAAAATGTCACCTTCTGCCCGGTATCCATCGACAGTCATGTTGATCGTTTGCTCAAATGTCAAGATCGGCTTCCACCCCAGCCGATACTGCGCTTTGGAAATGTCCAAACTCAGAGTGTTGGCTTCGTGTAACGCCCCTCCAGACTCTTCGATTCGGTAGGTCCCGGAACCCAGTTTCCTGATCAATGCATCCACCACTTGCTGTACCGTACGGGATTCCAAACCGTCAGGCCCGAAATTCCACGCGTCCGCACAGATTGGATCGCCAGCCAGCAGCCTGCGACCCAGTTCCAGATATCCACGAAGCGGCTCCAGTACAAACTGCCAGGGTCGCGTCGATTTCGGATTCCGAATCAATACCTCTTGACCCTGGCGCCAGCCACGAAAAATATCTGCGATCAGACGACACTCGCCCCAATCGCCCCCACCAATCACATTCCCCGCTCGCGCAGTGGCCACCAGCGGCGAATTCGGTGATGAAAAAAACGAATGCCGGTACGCTGCGGTAACCAGTTCTGCGCATCCCTTCGAAGCGCTATAAGGATCCTTGCCGCCCATGGGGTCGGATTCCCGATAGCCCCACACCCACTCGCGGTTGTCATAGCACTTATCACTCGTGATATTCACAACGGCCCGAACGGATGGCGTCTGCCTCACGGCCTCCAAGACACGAACCGTCCCCATCACATTGGTGTCGAACGTTTCCACGGGATTTGCATAGGATGGCAGGACCAAAGCTTGCGCCGCCAGATGAAAAACCACTTCCGGACGGAAAGAAGCAAAGACAGACGTCAGCTGTTCGTCATCGCGGATGTCACCGTCGGTATGGTGAATCTTTTGGTGAATGCGGCAGATCGAAAAATTATCATCCTCTGATTTGGGCGGCAGCGCATACCCCTGCACATCCGCTCCAAGGTAGGTCAGCCAGATCGCCAGCCACGAACCTTTGAACCCGGTATCGCCCGTCACGAGAACGCGTCGACCTTTGTATGCGTCTTTCAGAACAGACATCACGTCCACAGCTTCCACGGCGCTTCACCCTTCTGCCAAAGCTCCTCCAGAACATTGCGGTCCCGGGTCGTATCCATGGGCTGCCAGAAGCCCCAGTGCTTGTAAGCCCTCAGTTGACGTTCACTGGCAGCGTGTTCCAAGGGCTCTTTCTCCATGACCGTGTGATCGTCCGTAAGATAGGAAAAGAACTGCGGCTGAATCACAAAGAATCCCGCGCTTACCCATGAACGATCCCCTTTGGGCTTCTCCTGAAAACTCACAACTTCACTTTCGTCGGACAGGTTCAGAGCACCAAAACGCCCGCTCGGCTGCGTGGCCGTCACCGTGATCATTTTTCCGTGCTGCTTGTGATAATCGAGCAGTTTCGGAATGTCGATGTCAGAAACTCCGTCGCCATACGTCAGCATGAAAGTCTCGTTGCCAATGTACTTTTCAATTCGTTTCACGCGTCCGCCGGTCATCGTGTGCGGGCCCGTATCCACCAGAGTAACCTTCCAGGGCTCCGCGGTGTGCCGATGAACCGACGACTGATTTTCTTTTGTGAAATCAAACGTAATATCCGATTCATGCAGAAAATAATTGGCGAAATATTCCTTGATTTGGTAGCCGCGATATCCGAGGCAGATAATGAATTCGTTGAAGCCATAATGCGAATAGATCTTCATGATGTGCCACAGGATCGGTTTTTCTCCGATTTCAATCATCGGCTTCGGCTTGAGATGCGATTCTTCGCTGATGCGAGTGCCGAATCCGCCGGCCAGAATGACAACCTTCATAAATCGAACCTCACTTTATCGGACAAACGACGCGATGATGCGAACGACATAGCGCACCTGTTCCTCTGTCAACTCGGGATAAATCGGCAACGCCAGCGAGTGCTCGGCTGCAAAATTGGACGCCGGAAATTTCGAGTCCTCCTGTCCGAGATACCGAAAACACTCCTGCCGGTGAAAAGGAACCGGATAATAAATCTCATTGCCGATCCCATTCTCGGTCAGATGTCTTTTCAGACCGTCTCGATCCTTCACTCGAATGACGTACTGGTTATAGATATGATAATTTCGGATGCCGCTGGAGCGATACACCGCCTTTGGCAACAAGACCTTCTCCCGCCCAGACAGTTCCGTTTGTCCCTCTCCCGTCGCCAGATCCGCTTCGACGAACAAACGCGTATACAGATCAGCATTTCTTCGCCGCGCCGCAGACCATTCATCCAGCCGGGGCAACTTCGCCCGCAGAACGGCAGCCTGAATCGCGTCGAGACGGAAATTCCCACCAATCACCTTGTGAAAATACTTCGGCTTGCCACCGTGCACGCGCAGGATACGCAGTTGCTCCGCCAGTCCGTCATTTTCCGTCGTGACCAGACCCCCGTCTCCGAAACAACCCAGATTCTTGCTAGGAAAGAATGAAAAACATCCGATCGCTCCGGTCGTTCCCACTCTTCGTCCTTCTTCCCCATCTACACCAATGGCCTGCGCGGCGTCCTCAACCACGGGAATGCCTTTTTGTCGGGCGATCTCCATAATCGCGCTCATATCCGCACTCTGCCCGTACAAATGAACGGGAATAATCGCTTTGGTTCGAGATGACAGCTTCCGGGCAACATCCGCGGGATCGATGTTAAATGTGACCGGATCAATATCCGCGAAAACTGGAGTCGCCTGCAGCCGCGCCACAACTCCGGCCGTTGCAAAGAACGAATACGTAGGAACGATGACCTCATCGCCGCTCTTGATGTCCAGCGTCATCAGCGCTACCAAGAGTGCGTCAGTGCCCGACGACACGGCGATGGCATGGCGGCAGTTTAAGTACTGCTGCAAATCCTTTTCCAACGCGTCGACCTCCGGACCCATGATAAAATGCTGGCTGTCGACAACTCGTTCGATGGCCGAGTCGATGTCCGATTTGATCGAGTGATACTGCGCCCGCAGATCCAATAGCGGGACGTTCATGATGCCACCTCGGACACTACTCCGTCAGCGAGTCGATACGACTTTCCAGATTTGTCACATCGGGCAACACCGTTCTTGTCAAACACAAGCTTCCTTCCGGCTTCGCTGACCCATCCGACGATGCGTCCCGGGTTCCCGACAACCAGCGCAAAGTCCGGAACGTCTTTCGTGACCACCGCGCCCGCTCCGATCAAAGCAGATCGCCCGATCGTGTGACCGCAAACGATCGTGCAATTGGCTCCCAGAGATGCGCCTTCCCGAACCAGGGTCCTGATGTAGAACTGCGCTCCCACCTGCGGATATTTGCACCGTGGATCGAGAATGTTTGTAAAAACCATGGACGGACCACAGAACACATAATCCTCAAGCTCCACACCTTCATAGATCGACACGTTGTTCTGAATCTTACAGTAATCCCCGATCCGGACGTTGTTTCCTACATTTACATTCTGCCCCAACACACAACTCCGTCCGATCGTAGAGCCTTTTTGCACATGCGAAAAATGCCAAATCTTTGTTCCCTCTCCGATCGTCACTCCGTCATCGACAACGGCGTACGGATTGACATAAAATGTTTGCTTCGCATCAGTCATGCAATCTCCTTTGAGCAGCCTCCAGAATCTCCATCACTTCCAGCGCGTGATTCCCGTCCGTCAACGGACGCCGGCGCTCTTCGACGCAGCGATAGAAATGTCGATGCTCCTCCGCCAACGGGGATTCCGACGCAATGGGAATTACCGAGAACGCTTCATCAAACTTCTCAATGCGGCCGTCCTTGGCAGAAAATCCCTTGGCGCTGAAACGAAGTTTATCCGTCGCGGCAGTATCATCAAAGACAAACATTCCTTTGTCGCCGATCACCACCAGACGCTGTTCCTTGAATGGGTGTAGCCAACTCACAAAGATGTGCGCGTGGACATTATCGGGATAGTCCAAATACGTGATCGTAGTATCCTCGACCCCGTTCTGCACAAATGTGGCGCCCATGGCCCGTACGCGATCCGGCCGGACTCCGACCAGATGCTGAATCACGGAAATATCGTGCGGCGCAAACGACCAAAGAATATTCTCCTCGCTTCGAATCGCGCCCAGATTCAGACGGTTGCTGTACATATACTGCAGCCGCCCGATGTCACCGCGCTCGTAACGACATTTCAATTCTCGAACCGCTGGATGATACAAAAGAATATGGCCAACCATCAGAATCCTGGACCCCTCTTCCGCCTGCTGCACGAGGGATCGGGTTTCGGCAACTGTGAGCGTGATCGGTTTCTCAACGAGGATGTCTTTGCCTGCGGCCAACATTTGCTGTGCAATTGCAAAATGGGTTTCTGCCGGCGTGGCAATAACTACGGCTTGCACTCGTGAATCACCAGCCACATCGCCCGACTCCACCACAAAACGAGTTGAGGGAAGTCTCTCCGCGACCCGTTGCCGCGCGCGTGCGTCTTGATCGCACACAACCACTACGTCCGATTCCTTCAACTCCGCCGCTGTTCGAACGTGGTTCATCCCCCATCGACCGCAACCGACAATCCCCAATCTAACCCGCGACATCCATCTCCCCGTGCTCGACCGTCGTGGCGACCGGAGCAGGCTCCACCATCACAAGAACCGACCAAAGATACACGCGGAGTGCCCATCGAACCCACACAACGATCTGCTGAATCAAAAACCCGAGAAAAACCGCCCAGCCGCTGGCCCGGCCCAAGACCCCCACCAACGAATCCCCCATCCAATTGACCACCAGAACGGCCGCGACCACCAACACGTACAACACTCCCAATCGCGGAAGTCGCCTGAACACCCACGCAAGAGACCGAAAGAACATACCGAACGATCCTCTGCGCTGTTCCTGCTGCAAGCGAACTCTTGCCGAGTCCGCTGTCATCCACAGGACAAGCCACAGGAGAATCAACAGGCTCTGCCCGACAACACCCGCTGTTACCAGGGGAGTAACGAGCAATGCCAGGAAAAATACGAGTACACCAAGTCGCAAATACGCCCAAAAGAATTTTCTGACGTCTCCTGTCGTTTCCGTCAGGCGTTGCACAATGCGAGCAGACATCCACACATAGACGACCCACATCACGATCCACACCATCGCGACTCCCACCAGGAGACCCGTCAGCCACCCGTTGTGTTGCAGGATAAATTCCAACCAATATCCGCTGTCCACCGTACGCGACCACACCTGACCGGCCAGGGAATGACCGCCAAAAGCCGAAAGGGGAACGGCAAGACCGGCAGACAGCAATCCCAGTGTAACCAGTGTCATCAGCCACAACAGATGAATCCAAATCGTAACGGTCTTCGTTTTTTGCCAGGCCTTACGTACGTCTTTCATGATTACATCCACAGGAAAAGAATTTGGAGAAGTTCTTGAAACGCCGCGATGAATCCGCCGGTAATGCCCCAGATGCCCGATGTCTTCCCGGCGGTGAAGCAGGCATTGTTCGCCAGACAAAGGTCGAGAACATTGGTTTGCTCGGGATCGATCCATACCGAGGTAACTTCCGAGGCGGTTCGGTACGTGCGCACCGTGAGTCCGGATCGCCCGTCCCACTGATCACGGAGGGTGTCGCCATTGGCGAGGCAAATCCAAATCGGCGCCGGCACAGCAATCGATCCGTTGTTGCGGAAGGAGATGCGAGTGGCGATGGAATCCGTCGCAAACACCGAGTCCACATACGTCATGCCATCTTCTCCGTCAAACCATCCACGAACAATTGGCTTTGGCAATCGTCGGACGGCGACGACCTCGTGATCCACGGTACCGTTGCCGTAAACAAAGTCTTTGACAAAACCATCCATTTCCCGACCGGTCACCTCCTCGACGACCGCAAAAAAATCACTGGATCGGGGATGACGGAATTTCCACCTCTCAAAATAGGTCCGGGTGATCGTGTTCATGGTCTCGGTTCCAACCATCCGTTCCAGTGTCGTCAGAAGCAATACAGGTTTGCTGTACGCAGCCGTTTGGTAGAACCCGGGCGTGTGCTCCCACGCAGCCCCCGCGATCGTCCCGTCCATCGGTCGGGTCAGATAACTCCCACGATGATACTCCAGCGATTGAATGGGGAAGCCCAACACTGTACCAAACTCAGACTGTTGAAACTCCCGCGAGTACTCGACGAGCGCTCGGTGCTCAAAGTAAGACGTAAAGCCCTCATCAACCCACGGCTCTTCAAATTCATTGCTTGCGAGCAACCCCATGCAATAGTTGTGGGCGAATTCGTGGAATAACACGATCTCAAAGTATCGCACGTGCCGCGATGGCTCGAAGAAACCAAACGTCGGCAAATTGCCTGTGGTGATCAGCGTCGGGTACTCCATGCCGCCGATGGAGCCTGCTTCATCCGCTGGCACATCGACGATCGTCAGATTGGGATAGGGATATCGGCCCAGCCACTGATGAAAGTAATTCAACATCCGGGGAACCGCCTCCCGATACTGCAGAAGGTACGGCTCTTGTCCCGGCGACAAGAGATACGTGACCGTCACTTCGTGTCCATCGACCGCGACACGTTGTGTGTCCACAAAATACTCCGGCGAAGCCGTCCACACGACATCGATCACATCCTCCTGACGATACTGAAAGACCACATCGTCCGATTTCTCTTCTTTCTTCAGGAGGACGGCGTTGGCTCCGACCACAAAGCGCTTCGGGACCGTCAGTTCGAGATCGTAGACGCCGAAATCCGCATAGAACTCACTGTTCGCGTGGAACTGGTGGCAATTCCACCTGCCATTTTCCCATACACCGATCTTCGGAAACCACTGTGCAACGAAGAAGTATTCGTTATCAGCAAAGCCCGTCCGCTGCCCAGCGCGGGGAAGTTTGGATCGGAATTGACAAACAACCTCGATGGTCGCGCCCGGCACCAAGGGCTTCGACAAGGCCACCTCGATCACCGTTTGATCGTGTGAATTGTCGTCATCCGGTTGGATGAATGCGTACGGCAACGCTTCACCGGTCGCCAATTGCAACCGATCGATGTCCACCCAACCGCATTCCGAGCTGTCACGACCCATCGCGGAAGGACGCTCCCGCATGAACGTCGACCGGCTATTCTTGAACGCATTCAGATACAAATGAAATTGCAAAGTCCGAATCGTATCACGCGAGGAATTCCACCAGCGCAATGTGTATTCCCCTTGAACGATTTTTTCGTCCGGCAGCAATTTCGCATTCATGGAATAATTGGCGATACGGGGACTCAACGGTCTCTCAAAAATCGCAGATTGGGCGGTCACCGACCCACCCAGGCTCACCAACGTGAACGCGGTAAACAGACAGCGTGTCAGAACCAATATCTTACTCCCAAAGCTCCGTTAATCGTTAACCCCGTATCGGGAATGAAATCCAATACGGGAACCAGCTCCATAAAAATGTCCGCCAAGTTGTGATCCCATTCGTACGTCAGTCCCACTGGCACCCGAGCGCCCAGATCCGTCTTGTCACCCAGCACCATTCGACATCCGACGCCAAAGAATAGCGGCAATCTTCCTCTCTCCACCTCATAGCGGTGCCAGAGAAAATCGCCGTGCAGTTGAAACGCGTCCTTCCTCCCACCAAAGGACCACGCTGCGGCCGCATCCACTGCGGTACTTGAGGAGACTCGGTACTTGAATGAGATGCCGGTCGGCTCGCCCACAATGACACCCAAGCCTGTTCGCTGTTGCGACGATGCAACGGATGGCCCAACTCCAAAAACCAGAACGATGACAAAAAAGTTTCTCAATATCACGTCTCAAAAAACCTGCTCATTATAGCGAAATCTCTGTGAAATCAAAATTGAAATTATCCCGCGCAGGCTACATTCATAGCTTGAAAGACCCACCATACGCATTGATACGTATGAGTCACCAACCTTTATAATTAGTTATAATTAGTTGATAATGTGGGCCGTAACATCTATATTTTGCTATGTTTACTAAATGCTTAACCTTACATGGTGTGTAGCCATGCAATTCCAAAACTTGCTGTCCGTACTGACTTACATTAAAGAGAGCTTGGAAAATCAAGAGTTAAAGGAGCTGTACGCCGAGCTCGAACTACGATTTCACCCCAATCGCTCCCGCTCGAGGCTCCAGGCGCTGGGGGATTATGGGGCCGTAAAAATGCAGATCGAGATTCTGCAGAAGAAACTCCATCCCAAACAATGGGACCAGATGAAGTGGAGTATCTTCCGGAAGCTCAATGGCCATCGCTTCATCGGCGAAGAGGCAATCCTGGAACTGGACTCACTGCTCAACCGTCAGGGACTCACACAGGAAGTCGCGCATGCCGAGTTGAAGCAGATGGGTGAAGGGATGGCGCAGTTGCTCGCAGAAGTCGATATGCTCATTACTCGTTTAACCTCGGTCTTCACGGAGGACGAGCCTGGCCCCTCCACGCCCGCACAAACGGACCTGCTGACCTCGTCGGTCAGTGTCTTCTACGACAAGATACGTTCCGTAGACACGCTTCAAGACGTGATCACACAGTTTCAAGTGTGGCGTTCGATCCTGATCGCTTTTAACACGCTCATTCGTGAAAATGTGCAGGAGCCGCGACTCGTGGATATCGAGAAGAATCCACAGCTCATTTTCGTCCTGTCCACCTATCCGTTGATTATCCGAACGGTTGCGCGAGCGACCCTGGATGTGCTGAACACCCGCTTGTCGTCAATGAAGATCCGCAGCCTTCGTCTGCAGACGCAGAAAGTCCAGCTGAATGGAAAGCTCGGTGTGATTAAGGATTTGGAAGCCAAGTTCGAAGAAGCCGAGCGCTCCTCTCGCAAAGAAGGTTTGGAGCAACTGCGGAGTAGCTTTCTGAACGAATACGGATGGGATCATGCGGATTCAGCCAAACTCGAAGATCAACTGCTTCAAGCGCTGGAGGATCTGTATGATTTCACCGAGAACGGCGGCACCATTGACGTAAGCGCCGCTGCGGATGACGGATCGATCAAGAAGAGTTTATCCGACGCGTTTGGCAACCTCATCGAAGTCGACTCGGAAATTCGCAGGATGGTTGAGGGTCTGGCGTAGAATTGATTCTTGAATCTGGAGGGTTTTCTTTTATATTACTTCCCGTCGCCGAGGTGGTGAAATGGCAGACACGCTAGTTTCAGGTACTAGTGCTCGCAAGAGCGTGGGGGTTCAACTCCCCCCTTCGGCACCAAAGGCTGGTCAACGATCAGCCTTCTTCTTTTTCCGCGACGACCCCGTTCTGGGAAATGGGAAAATGCAGAAGGAATTCCGCTCCGGAATGGTCTGAATCCCGGAGTTCGACGTGGCCTCCGTGGCGCCTCATGATTTCTTGGACAATGGCCAAGCCCAAACCCGTTCCTTCCGTATCCGTCTTTGTCGTAAATCCAGTGTGGAAGATCTTCTCCCGGACCGCCGGCTCAATTCCTGGGCCGTTGTCGCGAACGGAGACCACGACGGTTCCCTGACTCTCCTTTGTGGAGATCCACACGTCCCCCCCTTGCCCGGCCACGGCCTGCGCGGCATTGTTGATCATGTTGATCATCACCTGGGCCACGGGACCCGGCAACCCCTCGATCGACGGCACCTCCGAATAGTTCTTATGAAAATTGACGATGTGTTTGAATTTCGTTTTCAGCAGAATCAGCGCCCGATCGATGCTCTGGTGCAGATCAAAGCGGACAAATTCTGCGTTGTCCAAACGCGAAAAGCCGCGCAGGTCTTCGACAATCTCCGTCACCAATCCACAGGAATTCTCAATAATCTGAATGGAGGATTCGAGTTCCTTTTGTATCTCCCTCGTATCGCCATGCGCGTGCAAGAATTCATCCAGAGACAAGTTTCGATTTCGGTCGTTTTCCATCGCCATCAGGAGTTCGCGGATCGTCTCCCAGTCCATGTGCAGCAGTCTTGCGGAATTGGCAATGTTCGTGATGGGGTTTCGAATTTCGTGTGCAATGTTGCCCATCAGCTGACCCAGCATCGACAATTTTTCGGATTGCATCAGGCGCTCCTGTGCGCTTTGCAGCTGATCGAAAGCCTGTTGCAGGTCCGCATGGGCCCGCTCCAACTCCTTCCGCTGAACGTAGTAGTCCACCCCCCGCCGCACCGTCAGGACAAGATCGTCGGTCTCAAAAGGTTTTGTAATGTACTGAAACACGCGACCGGAATTAATGGAGTCAATCAGGTCCTTGACATCCGTGTATCCTGTGAGGATCATGCGAATGCAATCCGGCTTGATTTCCATGGTCCGACTGAGGAATTCTGTGCCTTGCATGTTCGGCATCCGCTGATCCGACAGGATCAGCGCAATTCGTGGATGATGCGTCCGGAATATTCCTAGAGCCTCCTCCCCGGAATTGGCCGTATGAACGACGTACTGATTCTCAAAAATGCGCTGCAGCACACTCAGAACGTTGACTTCGTCATCCACGAGCAAGATTTCATGATCGATGGGGGACTGAACGGTCGCGTCGGCAGGGAAAAGTCGCTTCATCTCTCTCTCATTCTCTGGTCATCAGAACTTGCGAACGCGATCTCAGACATGCAAGGGCAATTCCTGTACGATTCCTTCCACTGGACGAGGTACCGATTTCCAGCGCCGATGCTGCCATAACCACTGTTCCGGATGATCGCGAATCTGTTGTTCCAGCCAATCGGCAAACCGCTGATGAATTTCCGTTTCCGCCACGGCCGCATCTGCAAACGACAACTGATAATCGCCATACGCGGTCCGACAAGCAGCTGCAAAGTAGACGGGTTTACCCATCCTGGCGAAAAATTCCGGTCCGGAAGGAGCGGCGCAGATCTGGCCAAAAAACCGAATCCACCGATCGTTGTGGCCCGCATCCTGATCCGCGAGAAGTCCGATGGCATACCCCTGCTCAACGAGTCGTTTCATCTTCCACACTTCGTTTTCGTACACGACCGTCAATCCGACTCGCCCGCGTTCCCGGTTGATCAGTCGATCCACATGCGGATTGCGTTGCGCGCGCACGACCACAGCGAGTTTCACACCTACGCTCGCCAGACATTTCGCCAGCCACTCCCAATTTCCCATGTGACCGGAAAGCAAGATGGCGCCTCCTGTCAGATCGAAAGGAATGGTCACGCTCTGTTCGACCGGCAATCTAGAAAGGACGAGGAGTTCCGCAAACGTGATACCCAAACTCCGATAATTGGCTCTCAAGATCTGCCCTATCTTCCGGCGCGGCCAATCCGGAAAAGCGCGTTGCAAGTTTTGCCGGGCAACTGCGTATCGGATCCGCAGAATCCAAAAAATCAGACCGATCAGTCGTCCTGTCGGCCTTACCAGAAGGCGAGGATGAATAAGCAAAAATTGTCGAATGACCCACACCAGGAACCATTCTACACGATACTTCATTGCAATGCGAGATTGGCCAGCTCATCCACCCGCTCATTGAACCGGTCGCCGGAATGTCCTTTGACTTTTTCAAATTGTACGCGATGAAGAGTGGTCAGCCGAACTATTTCCTCCCATAATTCACGGTTCTTCACCGGCGCCTTGTCCTTCGTCTTCCAGCCATTTCGCTGCCAAGTCCGAATCCATCCGTCGCGAAAGGCATTGACAATGTACGCGCTGTCGGAATAGACGACCACGTGTGCCGGCTCGACGAGAGTCTTCAGGCCTTCCGCCACAGCCGTGAGTTCCATGATATTGTTCGTGGTGCGATCCGATGTGCCGGACAATTCCCGTAGCACCTCGTTCGTCCCGTGTTTGAGGACGATCGCCGCCCATGCGCCCTTACCGGGATTGCCCTTGCACGCGCCGTCGGTGTACACGTCAAAATCAGCTTTCAATCGGCTCCTGTGCCCACTCGCTGGTGAGAAACGCCGCGCGTAAGATTTCTTTCAAACTGGCCGTATCCGCCGTGTAGTGGGAAACATCAGTTGTCTTCTGGATCAGCATTTGTTTCATGGCTTCGGCCTGTTCGGATGGGACATGAAGATACTCGACAATTCGGCGGTGGTACGGACCCAGCAAAATCGAACCGTGTTGGAGAATCTTGCCATCCATTCTCCTTTGCGCACTGCCGACGATCTTCTTCCCCTCCGCTTGAACCTCATACTCTGTCGTGCTGGAAAAGCAAGACAAGCCGGAGGGGGTGTGATAGGCCCGCCGCAGATCATCCCCGACTCTCGCCAAGCTTGCCGGCACTCCGATGTGGCACAGAGCCTGAACCAAAATTTCACCGATTCTCCAATACACCCATTCGGCGTGTCCGAGATGTTCCTCCACCACCGCAACGCAGTACGTCAATTCCTCCGCATGGAGTACGGCCCTGCCACCGGTTGGCCGATGGACGATATCCACCCCGTCGAGCCGGCATCGCTCGGTTCGAACGAGTTCGCTGGACTGATTCTTGCCGAGGGAAATGCAATAGGGCTGCCATTGATACAACCGAACGATCGCCTCGCCTTCCCGAATCTTCCCCAGCAAATCCAGGTCGGCAGCCATATTCCGCTCGCCCGTCCCGATTCCACCGTCTTCGTACCGCCATTTCATAAGGGCTTGCCTTCCAGATTCCACTGTTCTACATTACGCCGACGGCAATATATTTGTGCAGGGACTGTCACACAACGTTTTTTCAGTTAGCCCATGATGTCGAAACATATTCCCAACTTTCTCACCGTCCTGCGTATTCTGGTGACGCCTTTCTTCATTTACTGCGTGCTGGTTCAGGGATTGGAGTTCATCGCCTTTCTATTGTTTGCGCTTGCTTCGGTCACAGACTGGTACGATGGATACCTGGCACGCCGGTATGGCCTGCTGACCGATTGGGGCAAATTCCTCGATCCACTGGCCGACAAGATCCTCGTCGTCGGCGCGTTTTCGACTTTCGTGTATATTGGTGTTGTCAAACTCTGGATGGTCGCCGTGATTGTCTCGCGGGATTTGATCGTGACCTGGTTGCGATCTGCTGCCATGCGGCGCGGCAAGCCCATGGTGACGAGTGTGTTCGGGAAGGTCAAGACCTTGTTGCAAATGCTCATGATCAGCCTGGTGTTGATCTTTCTCAGCCTTCAGCCGTTGTCGGCCTTCTTTTCCGGCGCACTGGGAGCGCGCCAATGGTTCACCGAATATTACGTGATCTACAGCGGGATGCTTTTTGTAACCTTTCTAACTGCCTTTTCCGGCCTTTTTTATCTCTATGAGAATCGCGACAGTCTGACCACCCTGCTCCCTTTTTATCGCCATCGGGAAATTTGAAGTGCGATTGGCATGGTGGGTCGGGACGGTCTTTGGAATCGGCGCTCTGCCCAAAGCGCCAGGCACATGGGGCAGTGTGGCAGCCGCACTGGTCTATGGCTTGCTCTTTCCTCAGCAAGCTTCCTTGTTGCTTGAGGTGGTTTTTTTCTTTATTATGGCCGCGACTTTTTTCGCCGGTGTTTGGGCCGGGAGTGAACTGGAAAAGGCGATGGGTCACGACCCGTCTGCGGTGGTCGTGGACGAAGTGGTAGGTATGTGGCTTTCGTTGTTTCTGATTCCACCTCTCTGGTATTGGATTCTGATCGCCTTCCTTCTGTTCCGGTTGTTCGACATTACCAAATGGCTGGGCGCCAATCGGATTCAGAACTTGCGGGGAGGCTGGGGAATCATGGCCGACGATGTTTTGGCTGGTTTTTGGAGCAATGTCATATTACAAATAATCATACGGATATCCTAAGCAGCTGCAGGAGTTTGCAATGAGTGTCCTGGTCGACAAGAAGACGCGTTTGGTGGTTCAGGGAATCACAGGAAAAGAAGGCACATTTCATACGAGTCAGATGACGCAATACGGTTCATACGTCGTCGCAGGAGTGACACCCGGTAAGGGGGGCCTCAAGTACAAAGGCAACGACAAGGACCATTTGAAATACGCCGTTCCGGTATTCAATACCGTACAAGATGCCGTGCGTGCGACCAGAGCCAATACATCGGTCATTTTCGTCCCCCCTGCCGCGGCGGCGGACGCGATACTGGAAGCGGCCGAAGCGGGCATCCGAGTGATCATCTGCATTACCGAGGGCATTCCGGCTTCCGATATGGTGCGTGTCTACGACAAAATCCGAGGAAAAGACATTCATCTCGTCGGACCCAACTGTCCCGGTGTCATCTCGCCCGGGAAATGCAAGGTGGGAATCATGCCCGCTTTCATCCATCGCAAAGGTCGTGTGGGCGTCATTTCGAGATCGGGAACCCTGACCTATGAGGCGGTGGCGCAATTGACAACGCTCAAGATCGGTCAATCGACTTGTATCGGCATCGGAGGCGATCCGGTCATCGGCACTCGGTTCATCGATGCATTCAGACTGTTTGCGGAAGACAAGGACACCGACGGTATCGTCATGATCGGCGAAATCGGCGGCAGTGCGGAGGAAGAAGCGGCGGCGTGGGTCAGGAAGAATTACAAGAAACCCGTCGTCGCGTTTATTGCCGGACAGACGGCTCCGCCGGGGCGACGCATGGGACATGCCGGAGCCATCATCAGCGGCGGCAAAGGAACGGCCGCCGAAAAAATGAAGGCGCTCAAAGCGGCGGGAATTCGAGTGGTGACAAGCCCCGCCGAAATCGGAAGCACAATGGCCGAAGCGTTGGGTCTGAAGAAGAAGGCAAAGAAAGTCGCACGTCCGTCGGCAAAAAAGAAGAAACCCACGAAAAAAAGACCGAAGAAGAAGCGATAGCTAAACAGGCCGCGAAAGCGGCCTTTTTGTTTGGATTCCCTCTTCGCCACTCCACGTGTTCAAATACCCCGCGATCGGAACGGTACCGGAGTTTGCGTTCCACGCTATTTGGAATTCCTCTTCAGTCGGTCGATCAGAGCCCGGACACCAAGAACATAGCTGTGAAAGCCAAATCCGCTGACCTGTCCGATGCACGCTGCAGCAACGACAGACTGTCTGCGGAAATCCTCACGCGCGTGGATATTCGACAGGTGAACCTCCACAACAGGAATTCCAATGCCGGCAACGGCGTCTCGCAAAGCGATAGAGTAATGACTGTATCCACCGGGATTGAAGACCACGCCGTCCCTGGCTTGTCGTGCCTCATGCAAGGTCCCGATCAATTCTCCTTCAATGTTGGATTGAAAGAAATCGAATTGCACATCGGGAAATTCCTTCCGGACGTACTTTTCAAGATCGCTCAGCGTCGCCGTCCCATACACGTCCGGCTCGCGCTCGCCAAGCAGATTCAGGTTTGGACCGTTCAGAATAAGAATGTTCATGGTCACCTCTCGCTCAGAAGTAAAGACGCCCGGGTCGGAAATGCAACGGCAATCGTGTCGCGCAATTGATTATGGATGTCGGAAAACGTAGTTTGTACGAACCACGCGGCTCTCGAGCCCATCAATGAAAAGGACCTGTATGAAGAATCACAGCCGCACCGTATGCATTCTGCTGATGTTCTTCGCATCGCCGGCATGGTCACAAGAGAACGGCGAGATAGTCAGGGCTCGGCAGGAATGGTTTTGGAAGCGTCGCAGCGTCAACGGAGAACGACCGCTCAAACAATTGATTCAGATACGCGAGGAAGTCGCGCGCCAATCGCAACTGCGGAAAGCCGGCGCCGTGTCCTGGCAATCCGTCGGCCCCCGCGCCATAACGGGTACCGGTTCTCATGACTTCAGCGGACGCTCCCTGGCCGTCGGGGTGAGTCTTACGGATACGAACACGGTACTGCTTGGAACAGCCGGGGGAGGCGTCTGGAAGAGCACCGATGGCGGCCTGAGTTGGTCTCCGCGCTCCGACAATCTCGGCTCCCTGGCGATCAGTTGTTTCGCGCAGGATCCGGTCAATACAAACAACTGGTATGCTGGGACCGGCGAGCCCAGCTTCAATGCGGACGCCATCTCCGGGATCGGCGTCCTGAAATCCACAGACGGCGGCGATTCATGGTTCCCGCTGAACCTGCTGTCCACTGCACTCACGCACATTTCGGGGATTATCGTTCATCAAGCCAATCCGCAGATCGTGGTCGTGGGCAATTACTTCAACGACACCAATCCTTCGCTTAACGGGATTTACCGATCGACAGACGGAGGAACATCGTGGCAGGGAACCGGTGCCGTGGGAACGGAGTATCGACCGTCCGGACTGATTGCGCATCCGTCTAATTCCGATACGATGTACGCGGTACTGGGTCGAACCGTGACGCCCAATCAGAACGGCATTTGGAAATCGACAAACGCGGGAGCCTCATGGTTCCTACTGGCCAATGGCGCCGGCTCCGGCCTTCCGAATCTGCAGACACAGGGGGGCAAATCGTCCATCAGCATTTCTGCAACCAATCCGTCCGTCATGTACGGAATTTTCAGCAACGGTATCAACGACTCGCATGAACTCATCGGAGCGGACAGCGGCTGCTATAAGAGCACGAACGGAGGTCTTCATTGGTTCAATGCCAATTTGCCCGATCAATCGTCCGGCGGACTGACCTTTTTCAACGGCCAGGGTTATTACGATATCTATGTCGCCATCCACCCGGGAAATTCAAACATCGTCTATGCGGGCGGCATCGATCTCCTGCGCACGACCAACGGCGGCACGTCGTGGAGCAATCTCACTGTCGGATACACCGCCTCGCGCAAAGTCCACCCCGATCAGCAGGCCATCGCTTTCAATCCGCTCAATCCGAATACGTTGTACGCCGCCGGTGACGGAGGTGTAATGAAATCGTTTGATGCAGGCGTCACCTTCGTCGATCTCAATCCGACCCTGCAGATCACTCAGTTTGTCGGATTGGCAGTCGCCGCCCAGGACTCGGCGCGTGTATTGGGCGGATCGCAGGATAACGGCACGGAATTCACCACAGGGTCTGTGACGTGGAATCTCGTTGCCGACGGTGACGGAGGGTTCACAGCCATCGATCCGACGAATTTCAATATCCAATACTCGCAGCGATTTCACATCGCCGGTGAGTCCTTTTCGCAAATCAAGACAACCAACTCCTGGTCGTCCGCGTCATTGATCGTAACAGGTCTGGATCGCAATGATCGCAGTGAGTTCTACGTGCCGTATGCCTTGGATCCCAACAATCCCTCCGTGATGTATTTGGGTACGTATCGTATGTGGAAAACAACGAACGCTGGATCGTCGTGGGTTGCGGTCAGCAGTGATATTACCATCGGTGATCCGTGGACGATCACGTCCGTGGATCTATCGCTCGACGATTCCCGGTTTGTCGTGGCGGGCACGTTCGACGGATCGGTTGTGATCTCCACGAATTCCGGTTCCACGTGGTCTGGCATTGATGACCCGTTCAAAATGCCTTCACGGCCCGTCTCGCAAGCGGCGTTCTATCCGAACAACACGAGCGCGCTGGTCGTTGCGTTCCAAGGCTATTCCACGCTTAGCGGTGACAATCGCGGACACATCTGGAAGACATCGAATCTCGGAGGTTCCTGGACCAACATCACCGGCAATTTGCCAGACGTACCGGTCAACTGCGTTGTCATCGACCCAGCCGATCCCAGTCATCTGGTCGTCGGTACGGATGCCGGAGTCTTTGTCACAGTCGACGGCGGTTCGACCTGGGTGCCATTCAATCTGGGTTTTCCGTCCGGCGCGGTGGTCACGCGGCTCGTCCCCCACGCTCCGAGCGGCTTGTTGTTTGCGGCCACCTACGGAAGAGGAGCCTACAAAATTCGATGGACCGACTCCTCGGCCGTGGTCATTCCCCCGCCCACGAGTTTTGTCTTGTACCAGAACATCCCGAATCCATTTAACCCGTCCACGCGAATACCCTTCTACATCCCAGCGTCCGCAGAGGTTGCGATCGATGTCTTCAATGTCCTCGGACAGAAGGTTCGCACGGTTTACCGCGGAGTCACTCAGGGTCAGCGCGACGTTCTATGGGATGGATTGGATGATGCGGGAAATGCCGTTTCGTCCGGTGTATACATCTATCGTCTCACTGCGCCCGGAACCGTCCAATCGCGCAAAATGTTGCTTTTGAAATAGCGTTGAGCTGACGCTTGATTTACGATCTGGATTTTTTTAAGCTTTTCAACCCTCGGTTTGATGGAGTTTGTCAGCATGAAATTGCGATATGCCGCGGTCACAGATCGTGGATTGAATCCCAATCGTACCCACAACGAGGACAGCTATTCCGCTCAAGATGAGCTTTTCCTGGTTGCCGACGGCCTGGGAGGAGAGCTGGCCGGCGAGGTCGCCAGCCAGATGACCATCGAAAAATTCAAGGATTTCTTCGACGACGCCACCAGAGGAGACGGGGCCTCTCCGGAAGCGGAACTCGGCGTCATGGAACGAGTCATTCAACGCGTGAATTATCATGTCTATCAGGAAGCGCAGAAGCCCGAGTACCGGAACATGGGCTCGACGTTGTCCGTTCTGTATTTTTTTGGGCGGCGTGCGCTCGTCGGACACGTTGGGGACAGCAAGATTTTTCGCGCGCGTGACGGTGAAGTGGAGCAACTGACGCGAGATCAAAGTATCGTCCAGCAGATGGTGGACCGGGGCGTCATCACGGCCGACCAGGCCCGCAAGCATCCCATGCGAAACGTATTGATCAGTTGCATCGCGCACAAACCCGACATCGAGGTGCAGCTCGCGAACATGGATGTTTCTGAAAACGATTTCTATTTGATCTGTTCAGATGGAGTTTCCGAGTATCTCACTGCGCACATGCTGAAGGAAATCCTCGACTCCGAACGCACACCGGAGGGAATCTGCGAACGCGTCAAATCGATCGCGTACGCCGGTGGGGCCATGGACAACTTGACTGCCATCGCCGTCTTTGTGGATGGCTTCGAGAACTAGACGCTTTTCTTTTCCGCCAGCCGGTTTCTCAAATCCTCAATCTCCCGATCCAGCAGTTTTTGCTTTGCCGAAATCCGGTATATCATGTAACCCAGTACCAGCCAGACAGTCAAAAAAGCGGAGAACAGGTAAGATAGATTTTCCATAGTTCAATTGGTTTGTGGGGGATAGTAACGCATGTAGACCAAATCGCTTAACCGGACAGCCTCTTTCTGGTAGGGATCGATGCCGTTGGCGGCAAGGCAGTCGTCCAAAACGGCGATGGCTTCCTTCCATGTCTTCGCACGATTGATGTCATGAATGAGTTGATCCAACTTCTCAGACTTGTCTGTGAACATGGATTTGACGAACAGTTTGCGATCCTTGTCCGTGATCAACGAATCCAGCAACACCAGACTCTCACTCTCTTTCAGATCCGCCAGCTTGATCGCGCTTGTGTCTTCGCGGAATCGATCGACCAGATCTTCTTTCAGGAATTGCCCCGTCACATCCGCCTGTTTGATTTCCGTGAGCCGCAGGCTTCCGCTCGTTTGGTCCGACACGCCGCGTTCCAAAATTGCTCGTTTTTGACTGTCGGTATTCTCGCGCGCCCGACTGGCCAAAATCTCATCGATATCGATGATTTCTCCGCTGTCTTCTTTCTTCGTCGCTTTCGACAGGATCTCCACGGTGGATGGGGAAGGCGGCGTGAGGACAGACTCCGGCGAGCGACTTGATTTCTTGGATTTCAAAATTTGGAATCGCTGCAGAACCTGGCGGAGGGAATACTCGTTGATCTCGTCGTGCCCCAGTTCTTTCTCAATCGACAGGGCCAATTGAAAATCCGTCAGTTGTCGGTCTTCAAATGCGAGTATGAATGCCTCGATCGGCGCGCTGTCCCGATCGGTCCCACGAAACTCGTTCAATTCCTTGATGATCAGGCCACAAGCCTTCAGTACGTTTTCCAAACCGTCTCGACCAAACAAGCTTTGGTTGATCTCGGTCATGAGCAGACGGTATTGACCGCGCGAAAGATACTGGATGTTCTTCGATGCCGCATATTTGTCCAGGGCATCGGGATAATAACGATACTTCTCAAATTGTCGAAGACCCATGACAATCTCCGGAACGGCCGCGCTGGCTTGGCTCCCAAAAACCATTTCCTCCGACGCCTGCAAAGGCGTAATGAGGAAGCGGATTCGATGCAACAACGACTGATGCAGAATCCGTCCCACTTCCGCCGCGTCAAACATCATCTGCTTCTTCAACTCGCTCATCAGCCGGTCGACCTGTTGAACGACGTTGGAGTGTGCGTAGGGCAGCTGGGCGTCCGGATGGGCGAGAATGCGTTCTCTCTCCGTCGCAAACAGATTCTCGAACCGTTGTGCAAAAACCGTCCGGACGAATGTGTCGACAGACGGCTGCGTCAATTCAAAATAATTCGTTCGTGTCTTGCCGCCCGTGGCAAGGCTTTGTAAGTTCTTGAGCGAGGCGGCGACCAGCGATTCGAACAATGGGTTCACGTGGATGTCCGTCCCTGCTTGAGATAGTATGCTAACGCTTCCAATTCCATCGTCGTGTTTTCCTGACGAACGGTTACGCCGTGTTGAGCGCTGAGCGAACGCGGGGCAAAATTCAGGATGGCTTTGACGCCGGCTTTTCCGACTCGGTCGGCCATCGCCTGCGCCGCATCGGCCGGGATGGCCAAAATCGCAATGTCAATCCGAAGAGCGGCCAGCGTCTCGGACATCTGGTCGGCGTTTTGAACGATCAGATGGCCGATCGGTTTGCCGATCTTGTCGGGATGGGTATCAAAAATCGCTTTCACCAGAAAACCATGGTCTGAAAACTCGCGGTATCCGACGAGCGCGGTTCCGATATTCCCGGCGCCGATAATGGCCACATTCCATTGACGATCCAAACCGAGTATGCCGGCGATCTTTTGTTTCAGATCATGCGTCGTGTATCCCAGGCCGCGCTTGCCGAAATTTCCAAAAAAAGAAAAATCCTTGCGCACCTGGGCCGATGTGAAACCTTCGATTCGCGCCAACTCATCGGAGGACACATGCTCGACACCGCGCGAAATCAGCTCGCCCAACGTCCGATAGTACTTGGACAGGCGTCGGACGGTGGATTCCGAAACGCGCGGTGTTTTCGGATCGTGCAACTCGGAGGACATGTCAGGCCTCTCCCTCTTCTTCGTCCTGGATACTTGTAATATCGGAAATCGTATCGCTTTCTTTCAACTTGACCAGGCGGACGCCCTGGGTATTGCGTCCCATGGTTCGAATATCGGCCATCCGCAGACGAATGACCATCCCGTGTTCGGTGATGATCATGAGGTCCTCGTTATCCACCACTTCGCGGATGGCGATCATGTCGCCGGTCTTGTCGGTCGACTTCATCGTGATGATGCCCTTGCCTCCGCGGCGCGTCACGCGGTAGTCCGACACATCGGAGCGTTTGCCGTATCCCTTGTCGCTCACGACCAGCACCGTCCCGTTGTCGCGGCGCAAAACGACCACACCGACCACGTAGTCCTTCTTCGCGAGGTCCACGCCCGACACGCCCCGCGCGGAACGACCCATTTCGCGTACGTCGGATTCGTGGAATCGAATGGCCATGCCGTCTTTGGTACCCAGGATAATATCTCGCTTCCCATCGGTCAGTTTCGCATCGACCAGATCGTCCTTGTCCTCAATCGTGACGGCGATGATTCCCCCGCGACGCGGATTGCTGAATTCAGACAGATTCGTCTTCTTGATCGTACCGCCGCGCGTCACCATGATCACCGACTGGGTGTCGGCAAATTCCTTTACGCTAATATAAGCACGTACCTGCTCTTCGGCCTGCAATTCGAGGACGTTCTTGATGTGCTTGCCTCGCGCGGCACGCCCCACCTGAGGAATATCATACACCTTCAACCAATAACATCGACCCTTGTTGGTGAAGAACAGCAGGTATTCGTGAGTGGAGGCGACGATTAAGTTCTCGATGTAGTCGTCGTCTTTCGTGGCGCCGCCCGTCACGCCGGTTCCCCCGCGGCCCTGGCGTCGATACCCACTGACCGGGAACCGCTTGATGTATCCTTGATGAGAGATGGTCACGACCATCTCTTCTTCGGCGATCGTATCTTCGAAATCGATTTCCTGCGCTTCTTTCTTCAGAATTTCCGTGCGCCGATCATCCCCAAACGTTTTCTTGAGTTCCAGCAGTTCCTCTTTGATGATCTGCATCCGCTTGGCCTTGCTGCTCAAGATGCCTTTGAGTTTCTCGATCAACTTGATGACTTCTTTGTATTCTTTCTCAATTTTTTCCACCTCGAGATTCGTCAGGCGCTGCAACTGCATTTTGAGGATTTCGAGCGCCTGAATCTCTGACAGCTTGAATTTTTTCATCAAGCCATCCTTGGCGGTTTGCGGATCCTTGGACTTCTTGATGAGCGCGATCACGGCGTCGATATTTTCCAATGCGATCTTCAAACCCTCGAGGATATGAGCGCGTTTTTCCGCCGCTTCCAGTTCAAACTTCGTGCGACGCTGAACCACCTCGTGGCGATGATCAACGAAGTGCTGTAGGATCTGCTTGAGATTGAGCACCTGCGGCCGGCCGTCCACCAAAGCCAGCATGATGATGCCAAACGTCGTTTGCATCTGCGTGTGCTTGAACAGATTGTTCATGATGACCTGCGCGTTCGCATCGCGCTTCAATTCGAGTACGATCCGCATCCCGTCGCGATCGGACTCGTCACGCATAGCCGAAATGTCCTCGACCTTCTTATCGCGCACCAGTTCGGATATTTTTTCCAACAGGGAAGCCTTGTTCACCTGGTAGGGAATTTCCGTGATGATGATTGCTTCGCGTCCGTTTTTGCTCGTCTCGATCGAAGCCCGGGCCCGGATGACCACCTTGCCTTTGCCGGTCTCGTAGGCGTCCTTAATGCCGCTTACGCCATTGATGATGCCGGCGGTCGGAAAATCCGGACCCTTCACGTGTTTCATCAGATCTTTGACCGTGCAATCCGGGCTGTCGATGACATTTACGATGCCATCGACGACTTCCGAAAGGTTGTGCGGCGGAATGTTCGTAGCCATCCCAACTGCGATTCCGGACGAACCGTTAATCAGCAGATTGGGGACCACCGCCGGCAAGACCTCCGGCAACGTCAACGTATCGTCAAAGTTGGGAACGAAGTTGACCGTGTTCTTCTCGAGATCCCTCAGCATTTCCTCTGCGATACGCGTGAGGCGAACCTCCGTATACCGCATCGCCGCAGGTGCATCTCCGTCCACGGATCCAAAATTGCCCTGACCGTCGACCAGCATGTAGCGCATGGAAAACGGCTGGGCCATACGTACGATCGAGTCGTATACCGCGGTATCGCCGTGCGGATGGTATTTTCCCAACACCTCTCCGACGATTCTTGCTGATTTCTTGTAGGGCTTGTTGTAACTGAGGCCCAGTTCGCTCATGCCGTATAAAACTCGGCGGTGCACCGGCTTCAGTCCGTCACGGACATCCGGAATCGCGCGCGAAACAATAACCGACATCGAATAATCGATGTAACTGCTCCGCATTTCATCTTCGATATTGACGGGAATAATTTTCTCAATCGTAGACATTCGCTTCTTATCGCTCCTTTATTCAGATATGTGCAATTGACGCCACCGTTCCACGCAGATAGTTTGACTCATGACGGCGTCGAGTTCGGACAACACGCGCATGATGTGTCCTGTATCCAGTTTGTCCTTCTGATGTGCGTAAATAGACTCTGCATCTGTGATGTCCACACTTCGTCCGGCAAACAGTTTTTGTATAATCAGGTCTTCCGGGCTCGTGAAGTGCACGCGAACTCCGTTGATTTCGATCGGAAACGCGCGCCCGATGGCATCCGCCTCGAAACCGGTTTGACCAAAAATCAAATCCAAACGTACATTCGAACTTTTGTGGACGACCGGTAACACGCCCGTAGCGTCGGCAAACTCCTGAGGCTTCTGCGGAGTCACCAGAAACTCCGTTCCCAGCGCTTTCTCCAAATCACGGACATGGGCCGTTGCAAGACCGATCGTCACATCGATATCCTCCGTTGCCCGCAAACGGCCGTACTGAAGGACCGCCTGTCCGCCGATGACCATATAGGGAATCTCCGCGCGCTGGAGGCACTGCGCAATGGCCGCCATTGCTTCATGGATCATTTCGACCGTCTCCGATCAGCTTCTCGTAATCTCCGCACGTAATCGATGATATGGCGAATGTGCGGCTCCGTCATCAATTCCTCGTCTGATGAGAATTCTGTCTTGAACAACTCCGGTCGGCGCTGGCGGGCTGAGCAGATCAGATCCCAGTATACGTCCAGCTTTTCCTGCACCGAGCGCGAGGCAAATCTCTCTTTCTCCTCCTCCGCTTCCCATTCGTGAAAGCGGCGCCATCGTTCCTGACTCTCGCGCAAAGCCCGGGCGTCAAACATCCAGGTTCCTCACGTACTTGGCGTTGTCCTCGATAAATTTCCGTCGAGGCTCCACCGCATCCCCCATCAACGTGGAAAACACGTGATCGGCCGTCGCCGCGTCTTCGATCGACACCTGCAAGAGGACACGCTTGTCCGGATCCATCGTGGTTCCCCACAGTTGCTCCGGATTCATTTCGCCGAGGCCCTTGTATCGCTGAATGTTCACACCATCTTCGGTCGCGCCCCATTGTTTCAGAATGCCGTCTTTTTCTTCGTCATCGTAGGCATATCTTTCCTCTCGGCTTTTTTTCAATCGGTACAGGGGCGGCTGGGCAATGTACACATTGCCATTTTCAATCAACGGACGCATGTATCGAAAGAAGAAGGTCAGAAGCAGTGTCCGAATATGCGAGCCGTCTACATCGGCATCGGTCATGATAATTACTTTTCCGTAACGCAGATTTTCGGTATTGAAATCGTCTCCGCCGATGCCGGTTCCCAGCGCGGAGATGATGGTCAGGATTTCTTCATTGGCCAGCATTTTGTCGAGACGCGCTTTTTCGACATTGAGGATTTTTCCTTTCAGCGGCAGGATCGCCTGGAATCGCCGATCGCGCCCCTGTTTCGCCGAACCGCCTGCGGAATCGCCCTCGACCAGGTAAATTTCGCAATATTTCGGGTCGTTAATGGAACAATCGGCCAGTTTGCCCGGCAAGCCGGACGATTCGAGCATGTTCTTTTTGCGCGTCAGATCCCGGGCTTTGCGGGCGGCTTCCCGCGCGCGCGCTGCCTGCGCGCATTTTTCAATGATCTGTTTGGCGATCGTGGGATGCTGATCGAGGAAATCTCCGAGTCCTTCGCCGACGGCGGTTTCCACCACACTCTTGATCTCGCTGTTGCCGAGTTTCGTTTTCGTTTGACCTTCGAATTGCGGCTCGGCCACTTTCACGCTGATGATGGCCGTCAGACCCTCGCGCGTGTCGTCACCCGTGATGGATAACGCCTCCTTCTCCTTGATCAGATTGTTCTTCGTCGCGTAGTTGTTCAGCGTGCGCGTCAAGGCCGTCCGAAAGCCGGTGAGATGGGTGCCTCCTTCGACCGTATTGATATTGTTCACATAGCTGAAAACGTTTTCCGTGTACGAATCGTTGTACTGAAAGGCGATCTCGACCGGTACACCCTCTTTTTCAGTCTCGATGTAGATGGGCTTCTTCATCAACGACTGCCGCGACTCGTCGAGATACTTCACAAATTCGACGAGCCCGCCCTCGTATTGGTACACTTCCTTTTTCTTTTCCTTCTGGTCCTCCAGGGAGATCCGGAGATTGCGATTCAGGAAGGCCAATTCCCTCAAACGGCTGGCCAAAATTTCAAACGAGAATTGCACCTTTTTGAAGATACTCTTGTCGGCAAGAAAATGCACCGAAGTGCCCGTCTCTTTGGATTTTCCGACTTCCTCCACCTTCGTCGTGGCTTTCCCCAGCTTGTATTTCTGGCGATACAGCTTCCCGTTACGCCGCACCTCGACCTGACACCACTCGGTCAGCGCGTTCACCACCGACGCACCCACGCCGTGCAATCCCCCGGACACTTTGTATGTGCTCTTGTCAAACTTGCCGCCCGCACCGAGCACCGTCATCACGACCTCGACGGCCGGCTTCTTCTCGGTGGGATGTATGTCCACGGGAATTCCGCGTCCGTTGTCATGGACTGTCACGCTCTGGTCTTCGTTGACGATGACCTCGATTTCCGTACAAAAGCCCGCCATCGCCTCGTCGATCGAGTTGTCGACGATCTCGTACACCAGATGGTGAATTCCGCGGGTACCCACGTCGCCGATGTACATCGCGGGACGACGGCGAACATGCTCCAGTCCTTCGAGAACCTGAATGTTTTCCGCTTCGTATTTCGATGAGGATTTTTTCTTGTCGTCCTTCTCTGCCACGTGTTCTTTCCTTTGGTTATCGAAAAACTATTTCTCGAATCAATTCTTCCTGAAAAAAATCGTTAATTCGCTGTCGGATCAGCGATTTCTGATAATACAACTCCTGTCGCCACGCGCTGCTGATGACCTCGATGAACAGCACGCCTTTTTCTATCCGCACGGCGCGCGCTCTCTTGCAGAACGTCGACCCCATGATGTCTTCAAAACGCAGAATGACTTTCTGTTCATCGACCCGATGACGGATCCCCAACTCCTTCAACAGTTTGTCAATCTCTTCGCCGACGGGTTTGACGTGCTTCATGCGCTCGCCTGTCCGGCGTGAATTCGAAACGATCGGATCTCCTTGTGTTGGAGAAAATCCGGGGGAGCTTCCGCCATGGTCATAAACACCTGGCCGCCGTCCGTCAAGTAGGCAACCAGCTTCTCCCTGCGCAGTGTGTCCAACTCTGAAAACACATCGTCCAGCAGGAGCAACGGGGTGCGATTGGCTTCGCGTTGCAGGTAGACATACTCGGCAAACTTCAAGGCCACGGCCAGCGTCTTGTACTGTCCCTGCGATCCGGACGTGCGGACGGGATGATCGTTTAACCGGCACTCCACCTCATCCCGATGCGGTCCGACCAGAGAGGTTTGTCTCTGCAAATCGCGCAGTCGACTATCCTCCAGCGTGCCGCGAAACGTGTCGACCAGGTCCGGGTCGCCCGCACAATCGCCGATCGTCGTCTGATATTCCAAGCGGACATCCTCCCCCTCGGGGACCAGGCACGCATAGACTTCCTCCACGACCGCCGCGAATGTTTGCAGGAAATCACGTCGCTGTCGGACAATCCGCGCACCGCATTGAATCAGCAGTTCATCCCACGGGCGGAGGGCCGCCAGGTCGGGGTGATCCATCGTCAAGATGGCATTGCGTTGGCGCAGGCAATGGCGGTAATCCTGAAGATCCTTGAGGTACAGGGTATGGATTTGGGACAGGACAATGTCCAGCCACCGACGGCGATCTCCGGAACTGCCGCTTACAATTGCGACGTCTTCCGGGGCGGAAATCACGACCGGCAAACGCCCAATCCATTCTGAAAATCGATCCATCCGGCCTCCATTGACCTGCAGGACCTTCCCGGCTCCGGGCTGAAACGCTATTCGGGCCACGAGCGCATGGCGATCTGTTTCCAAAGAACTTTGCGACCGCACGAAGCGGCCTTCGATTTCAAAATAGTCCGCGTTGAATCTCAATACGTGGCGATCGTCCGCGGTTCGAAAACTTCGAGTGAGACACAGATAATGAATCGCTTCCAGAATGCCGGTCTTGCCCTGTCCGTTTTGTCCGTAGAGCACATTGACACCCGGACAGAAATCCAGCTCGGCAGTCTCATAATTGCGGACGTTTCGGAGGCGCAGGTTTTCCAACAAAACACGCACTCCGCGCCCGTCTTAGTCGTTGAGACGAACCGGCATCACCAACATCATCTGGTGTTCATTCTCGTTCTGTTCGGATGGAGTGATGATACCCGCGCTCGTCGGACCCTTGAATTCGATCGCCACGTCCTTCGTGTCGATATGACTCAAGGCCATGAGCAGCAGTTGGGCATTGTATCCGATCTGCATTTCGCCGCCTTCAAATTCTACCGGCAGGGGTTCGACGCCGCGGCTCCCCACGTCTGCGTCCTCGGCGGCGATTGTCAATTCGCCGTTCTTCATCGACAGACGTACCTGATGCGTGTGAGGATTGGCCAGGATCGCAGCCCGGCGAAGCGCCTCGATCAGGCGGCCGGTTTCGGCCCGCAAGCGTTTGTCGTTGTTGGTGGGTATCACCCGCTCGTAATCCGGATAGTTTTCCTCCAGAATACGAGAATAAATCTGCGTCCCGCCCAGATCGAACCGCACATGATTTTGTGCAAAATGTATGCTTACGTGGTCTTTCGTTTCCTTGGCGGCTTCCTGAAGGGCCTTGGTCGGCACAATCACATGGTGCGACCCTTTGAGGTTCGACTCGTACCGCGTGCAGGTCATCTTGGCAAGTCGATGCCCGTCGGTCGCGACCATCCGCAATTCCTTGTCCACATGGATGTAGACGCCGGTCAGCGCCGGACGGAGCGGATCCGCCGAAACCGCAAATGTCGTCTTGCCAATCATCCGCGACAAGGACTTCGCGTCGATTCGCACCATTCCCTTCTCGTCCATCACCGGAAGCGAGGGAAAATCATCGTCGGATTCGCCGCTCAGCCGATACTCGCCCTTATCGCATTTCACGGTCAATTTGAATTGCGCATCGGACGCAATTTCCAGCGGATTGTTGGGCAGACTCTTGACCAGATCGTAAAATTGTTTGGCCGGAACCGTCAATCCGCCTGATTCCTTGATCTCCACCTCGGTGCGGGTCGTCACACTGACATCCAGATCTGTCGCCGTCACATGAAGAGCCCCGTCCTTGGCCTGAATGAACATGTTGGTGAGGACGGGCAGGGTACTTTTCGAAGGGACGACCGCAATCACTTTGGCCAAAGACTTTTCGAGCTCTGCCTTCGAAACGCTAAACTTCATGTCGTCCTCCGACTTTCTGTGGTTCAAGAACTGATCTGCGGAATCGGCCTTCGTCCACGGCTTTCATCGACGAGTTCCGGAATACCAAAAAAGGCTGAAAATGCTGAACTGGTGCGCCTTTTCGGGCGCGGACACTTTAGGCAATCCGGGAGTGAAATTCAAGAAAAAAAGCGGTCCAAACAACCCGGCGTCGACTCGTATACGCTACTTCGGTCAAACGGAATCTCTGTTTTCTCTCCCGATTTAATTTTTTTCCGTCTACATTACTGGCGAATTGAATCCATCGGTCCGCCACGTGTTGAAATGGTTCCTGATAAGCGCGGCTGTGTACGCCGCGGGGGTCATGCTGGTGCAAAGTGTCGAGACATCGATGCTGTACCACCCGATCCGTGAGTCTCCACCGGAGAGCGAATTTCATCGCCTCGGTCTGGATCGACAGTTCATCCAAACACCCGATGGCGTCACGCTCGATGTATGGATGACGCGGGGTGACAGTCTGACTTTCCTCCTCTGCCACGGCAATGCCGGAAGCAATGCGGACCGCATCGAACAGATCATGACCCTGCGCAAATTGGGATACAGCGCTGTCCTGTTTGACTACCGAGGGTACGGTGCGAGTTCCGGTCGACCGACGGAACGCGGACTGTACGCCGATGCGCGCTGTATCTACGACTGGCTGACGACGAAGGTCCGGGCGGATCACATCGTCGTGTGGGGCACTTCACTGGGTGCGGCGGTAGCAGCCGAATTGGCCGCTTCGGTTTCCGTGCGTGCGGTGATCATCGAAACCGCCTTTGTTTCCAAACTGGCGATCGGTCGTGACATCCTCCCGTATTTTCCGGCCTTCTTGTTTACGTGGGACCAATTTGAGACCATAGACCATGTGTCACGGATAGACGTACCGATCCTGATCACGCACGGTGATCAGGATGAGGTCATTCCATATGTTCACGGAGAACGCTTGTTCGACAAGGCTCGTTCGCCGAAGTATTTTCTTCCGGTAAAGGGCGCCCGGCATAACGATATTTGGCGGGTCGGCGGACAGCGATATTTTGAAACACTGGGACAATTTGCACTAGAACGGAAGCTTTGACATGAATCTGTTTTTGATCCTTGGATTGGCGTTATCCCCTCAAGATTCTGCACGGTCGGTTCTCGATCGGGCGCGTCAGATCAGGCAGGAATTCCATCATCGTGTGAAGTCCTTTCGTCTTGAACTCGACAGCAAATCCATTCTCGAAAAGAGCCATGACGTCGGAGATCCGGTGCGGGGTCTTACGCTTGCGCAGACGACGCTCTATTGGAGTGCGGATCACGGGAAACGACTCGTCGAAAGGTCCCGGTATCACATCCAGAATCTCGGACTCCTCGGCCAATACAACGACCGGCAATGGAGTGTGATCGAAGATGTTGGCGCGGATTTTACAGTGGGTCACACGACAGTAAGGGGACCTCTGTCCGGGGATGCTGGCGAGTACTATGCGTTCCGCCTCGAGGGGTCATCTGACGGCATCACGCGTTTGATCGCCGAACCGCTGGACCCGCACCAACCGCTGGGATACACGATCATGCGGATCGATGATGCGACCGGTGAGGTGTTGGAGATTGAAATGAAGTTCAATCAGGCCGTCAAACTGCTGCCCGAACCCGGTCACTTGAGCGTTCGCCAAACCTTCCAACGGATCGACGGTGTGCTCCTGCCCCACGAGACGTACTGGGACTACGAAGCGGAGATCCCATTTGCAGGCACGTACCGGCTCATGACACACGTCCGCGTCGTGTCGGCACTGATCAATCCGGTCATCGGGCGCGGAGTCTTCTTTCGGCCTTTGTGGTCGCGAGAGGGAGGATTCGACGAAGGCGCTTCGCTGTGGAATATCCCCCTGACCGAAGGCCAACGCCAATCGCTGCAGCGACTCGGGAACGCAAACCGAACGGACACATCGGATTTCCGAAAGAACAAGGAACGTAAGAATTGGCGATGGAAGCCGCTTCCCGATGCCCGCTTTAATCGCGTGGAGGGATTGTTTGCCGGTGGAGAACTCCGTCTGTCCGGCGTACGGATCGAACCCTTCTTCCCCAATCTTTATGCGCAAGCCAAAGCGGGATACGGTTTTGCGGACAAACGCTGGAAATATCAGTTTGAAATCAGCCGCGGACTCTTCGGCTACCATTTGCGGGTCGGCGGCAGATATTACAACGACATCCATCACCAGGAAGTCGAATCACTGGTCGGGACGACATTCAACAATACGCTCACGAGCCTCGGCTATCGATACGATCGATTCAACTACTTCTACGTCAAAGGATACGATCTGTATACCGAACTCAAACCGTATCATCACATCACCTTGTCGGTCACCTATACCGATCGTTTGGACGACAGCACGAGGCAGAACACCAACTACGGTCTGATCCGAAGTTACGAAAAATACGCTCCCGTGGTGGGCATCAACGAGGGCCGGCTTCGGCGGGTGTCGGTGGAAGGCAACTGGAAGATCGGCGACGGCAAGGGCATCCGCGCCCGGCAGCCTTATCAGATCCTCACCGTCGGAATCGAACACACGAATCCGAACTGGCTGAAAAGCGATTTTCATTTCACGAAGTTTTACTCCACGGTTCGCTTTCACTGGCCGACTACTGCACGCGGATCGCTGGACGGAAAGTTCTACAGTGGCTATGCAAAAGATGCGCTCCCGCAGCAGTATTTGTTCATCCTGTACGGTGGTGGGACGCCCTATGTCATGAAGACCGTCGATGTCGGCGAATTCCAGGGCAACTACACCGTCGCGTGTGCGATAGAATACAACTCCGGGGGCGAATGGCTGGAACGCACAGGTCTTCCCGGTTTGCGGAGAGGCAATATCGATTTCATACCCGTGCTCCGCATGGGTTACATACGCGCCTCGAAGCAGACTCAGGGCGATCTGGTCAATCCCGTACTGTTCTTCAAACGCCCCTTGTACGAGGCAGGGTTTGCCATCGGAGACATTTACCGCATCGTTCGCGTCGATGTAAGCTGGAGGCTCAATCAGCGTCACATTGGGAGCCGGAATTTCGGTATCTCTGCGACCGCTTTTTTGTTCGACCTGTAGATCGTAGCCGACCCCGGCGTATTGATTTATCTGGAAAATTCGTTATTTTGCCAGCCATTCGTCAATCGACACGTGAGGAGAAGGAATGAAGTTTGGTCTGCAATGGATGCGTGAGTATGTCAACATTTCCATGACGACGGAGATGCTGGCGGAACGCCTGTCGCTGATCGGACTCGCCGTGGACGGAGTCACTCAGCCCCCGTCGCTCCCGGGCGTCGTTGTCGGTCTCGTGCAAACTGTCGAAAAGCATCCCAACGCGGATAAATTGTCGCTCACAAGAGTGGACATCGGAAACGAAATTCTGTCCATCGTGTGCGGCGCACCCAACGTCAGGGCCGGACAACTGGTGCCGGTCGCGACGGTTGGCACGATCATGCCCGGCGGTTTTGAAATCAAGAAAGCCAAGATCCGCGGCCAGGAATCTCATGGGATGATCTGTTCCCGCAGCGAACTGGGCTACGAAAAGGAAAAATCACCCGGCATTTGGGAATTGGATGATCGCGGTCCTCAGGTGAAAGGAATGGCGCTTTCAGAATTTCTTGGCGACGATACCGTGTTCGATCTGGACATCACCAGCAATCGACCCGATCTGTTGTCGATGATCGGCCTGGCCCGGGAAATCGCATGCCTGGAACCGCAGAAGATCCGTGTACCCGATGTCAGGATGCGTGAGGGAGGGGCGAAAACTTCCGAAGCAATTGCTGTTCAGATTGACGATTCAGCAGGATGCCGGCGATACGCGGCCAGGATCGTGCGCGGGATGAAGATCGGTCCATCACCCACATGGCTATCCCGTCGTCTCGAATCCATCGGTCTGCGCAGCATCAATAACATCGTGGACATCACGAACTACGTGATGCTCGAGTGCGGTCAGCCGTTGCACGCGTTTGATTATGATCAGATTGCCGGAGGCCGAATTGTCGTACGGGCCGCACGCAACGGAGAAGAATTCGTCACCCTGGACGGAAGATCTCACAAGCTGACCGGCGACGCGGTTGTGATTTGCGATGGGGATCGTGCGGTCGCGCTGGGCGGCGTGATGGGCGGTCAGAATTCCGAGATTTCCGATACGACCACCAACGTGCTTTTGGAAGCCGCTTGGTTCCATCCCACGCGGATACGACGAACCGCCAAACAGCTTGGTATGGCGACGGATGCCTCTCAGCGATTCGAACGCGGTGTGGACCCCTGCAATACGGTGTGGGCGCTCGATCGAGCCGCACAACTGATCGGAGAAATCGCGGGCGGGGAAATTCTGTCAGGCGCCATCGATGTCCTCGCACAACCGGAAGAGTCGGTCCAAATCCGTCTGACATGTGACGACGTGCAGCGATTACTTGGAATGCGCTTGTCCACCGAAGACATCCGTTTGTATCTGGAAAGACAGTCGTGCCATGTGCATGAGGAAGGGAAGGACGTGTTCCTGGTGCAACCACCCAGTTTCCGACGAGACCTCCAGATCAAAGAAGATTTGATCGAAGACATCGCCCGCCTGCATGGCTACGACCAATTCCCGGATGCCGTGAGCGCTGTCATCCCGTACGACGCGGAGCCATCCGCCGAAGCGTCGGTCAAGGAGCGGTTGCGCGCGCTCTTCCGCGAATGCGGCATCGATGAGGCCTACACAAACTCGATGACCTCAGAAAAGGAACAACGTTGGATACGACCCGAAGCCGCGTGCGTTCCTCTGAAGAATCCGCTGAATGATGACATGGGGGTCATGCGAAGTTCGATGTTGCCGGGCCTTCTTCATGTTCTTCGTGGCAACCTCTTCCGGCAGAATCCGGACGTGCGTGTCTATGAGATCGGACGGACATTTGTTCAAAGTGAGGAAGACCTGCCTGTGGAGACCACATGGGCCAGCGCCTGCCTGACCGGCGCGGCAGAACCTGTACACTGGAGTCGGAAGCCCCAAGGGGTTGATTTTTTTGATGTAAAATCTCTTTTCCAACAACTTGCGACCAAGTTTCACCTTGACTCTGTGAACTTTAGTAATTATGATAACTCAAGTATTTTCACGGTCGCACAAGAGGTGATTGTGAAAAAGAATGGTCAAGTCGCAGGGCTTGGCTATTTTGGTTCTTTGAGTAGGTCGGTTCTTCGAAAATTTGACATCGACGCTGATGTGCTTGCATTGGAGGTGGACCTCCGCGTGCTGATGGGGGTTGCCTCGGATCAGCCGGCTTTCCGGGAGGTGGGACGATTTCCGTTCATCCGCAGGGATTTGGCGCTGATCCTGAATGATTCGACGCCAGCTCAGCGGGTTCTTGAGTTTGTCCGATCTGAGTCCGGACCGTTACTGGCACATGTCGAGATTTTCGACCGGTACACGGGAAAGCCGCTGGGCACCGGTGAGCACAGTCTGGCGTTCAGTTTGACATTTCGCGCTTCCGATCGGACGTTGACCGAAGCAGAGGTGGAAGACATTATGGCACGGTTGATTGACACGACGGGTCGAGAATTTGGAGCGCGTCTGCGGACCTGAGATGCGGCTACGATCGCGATCCAAGAAGGTATCCTCCGAATCGTTGGCGGCGCTGGAGCAAGCGGTGGAAGAATTACTTGCGCACACAGAATTCCTAGAATCGGAAAACGAGAAGTTGCGACGTTCCATCGTAACGCAGCCGGATGAGTCACAATTGCACGAACGCGACGAAGTCATTCGACGGTTGCAGGATGTGATCCGATCCAAGGACACGACCATGGCAGAATTGCAGGATGCATTTCGTGAACAGAGAAAGGAACTGGATCGGCAGCGACAGTCTCCACAATCGATGGATTGGATGCCGTCGCTTCTGGCATTGCTGGAAAAAATCGAACGTTTGGAGAATTTGATCTTTGCACCGCAGGAATCGCGTGGATAAAGGCGCAATCAAGGTCAACATTTACGGCTCGGAGTATGTGATCAAAGGGGACACGCCCCCCGATCATGTACGCGCCGTCGCCCGACATGTCGACCAGAAGATGAGAGAAGTCAACAGCCAGGGGATGATCAAATCGCCACTGAAGGTGGCCATCCTCGCGGCGCTCAACATTACCGACGAATTCTTCAAGATGCGGGATGAGCAGAATCGGAATCTGGAAGGCATGGAAGAACGCATCCAGAATCTGGTGAACCTCGTTCAGCAAAAGACTTCTCAGGAAACCTTGGAAGAGCCCGAGGAATCCAAAGCGCCCTCCATTTCACTCTTTTCCCAGGAATAACGGTGCAAAGAGGCCCTCGTGGGCCTGACATTTTGTAACGCTGCGCCGATGCGGCGGTGGAACCGAAATTCGTTTGCGATGGCCCCGGCCGTCTCAGCGATTTCACAATCAGGAAGCAGAGACATGGAAATCGTCATTTTCATTTTAAGCGTCGTCGTCGCCTCGACGGGCGCCTTTCTTTTCGGACAGATCTATGCGACTCGGATGCGCGTGAACAAACGCATTCGCGAGGCGGAACAGGAAGCCGTCCGAATCCGCCAGGCCGCCGGCGCGGAATCTGAAGATCTGAAGAAAGAAAAGCTGATTGAAGTTCAAGACGAATGGTATCGCAAACGCCAAGAGTTCGACGAACGCACCAAACAAATCAAGAGCCAGGTCAAGGCACAGCAGGATGAGCTGTTGCGTCAGGAGCGCAACGTTGAACAAAAAGGCGACTTGATCACGCGAAAGGAAAAGGACCTTCTCAACCGCGAGAATCTTCTAAGGTCCAAGATCGAGGAAGTTCAGCGCAAACAACAACAGTTGGACGGCTTGATCCAGTCCCAAAACGCCAAACTGGAACAGGTTGCCCGGATGAGCGTGGAGGAGGCCAAACAGATCCTCATGACCAATCTGCTCGACCAGGCCAAAGCAGAATCCGCGCAACAGATTCGCAATGTGAAGGAACAAGCGGCGCTCACCGCGAAAGAAGACGTCAAGAACATCCTGGTCCAGGCGATGCAGCGAGCCGGACTGGAACACGCGTTGGATGGCACGGCGACTCCGATCAAGCTGAGCAGCAACGAAATGAAGGGCCGCATCATCGGACGAGAGGGACGAAACATTCGCGCATTCGAAAGCATGACCGGTTGCGAAATCCTGATCGACGATACACCCAACACGATTCTCATTTCGTGTTTTGATCCGGTGCGTCGCGAGGTTGCCCGCCTGGCGTTGGAAGCGCTGATTGCGGACGGACGCATCCATCCCGGCCGGATCGAAGACCTCGTCGAAAAGTCCAAACGTGACCTGGAAGAGCAAATGATGTCATACGGAGAACAGGCGTTGTATGACGCAGGCGTTCACGGCACACATCCCGAACTGGTGAAGATGATCGGCAAATTGAAATTCCGTCACGCCTACGGCTTGAATCTCCTTCAGCATTCCGTAGAAACCTCGGCCATTGCCGGTCTCATCGCGGCGGAACTTGGGCTGGATCCGCAGATGGCGCGACGGGCCGGAATCATGCATGATGTCGGATACGCCATGGATCGATCCGATCAGTCTCACGAAATCGTGGGCGCGGAACTGGTAAAGAAATACGGCGAAAATCAACTGATCCAGCAGGCGATTCTCCATCATCACGATGATCCGCCGTTTGGGCATCCCCTGTCGGTCGTGATCCATGCCGCCAACCGGCTCTCCAAGGAGCGTCCCGGCGCCACCAAGGAGTCCCTCGAGAACTACATCAAACGCCTTCGCAATCTGGAGGACATGGCCAAATCGTTTGGCGGCGTGACCGACGCCTTTGTCGTCCAAGCCGGTCGCGAAGTACGAGTGTTGATCGATTGCTCCGTCCTCAACGACAACCAGGCGGCACAGTTGGCAGACGATCTCGCCCACAAGATTGAATCGGAAACACAATATCCCGGTCAGATCAAAATCACTGTCATCCGGGAATATCGGGCGATCGATTTTGCCAAATAGGAGGAGACCATGATCTACGGATGGATGACAGTCAAACTGATTCACGTGTTGGCTGGGATTTTTTGGCTTGGCTCCGCCCTACTCGTCACCGCGTTTATCCTGCCGACGGCACAGAAACTGGGGCCGCAGGCCGGTCCCTTCATGAATCATCTGATGAACGACAAGAAATTGCCCGTCTACATTACCGGTGCGTCAGGGCTCACATTCCTCAGTGGACTGCTCCTGTACTGGCGGGTCTCTGACGGATTTGCGGTGATTAACTGGCAGTGGCCTGGAGGTCTGTCACTCATGATGGGCATGATCTCCGGGACGATCGTCTTTTTGTGGGGACACATGGTGCAATCCCGCAACGCAAAACGTCTCACACAACTGACGGCTGGTCTGACCGGTCCCCCAACGCCGGACCAGGCGGCAGCCATTCAGGCTCTCCAGAGCTCTTTGCGCAAAGGCGGATGGTTTGGCGTAGTCCTGCTGTTGATTTCCGCCGTGGGCATGGCCATGATCCATGTGTGACGGCTGAGATCAGCAGCGTCCCCTGCGTATAGCTTCCGCTCCCGAAAACGACTTCAACGTGTGGAAAAGAACAAAGGGCGCTTGCGGCGCCCTTTGCGAGAGTGTTTATTCCCTGATCAGAACAAACCGACGATCTTTTCCGTCTTGAGGTCGATATCCACGTCCATGAATACAGATCGCGTCGCGAGTCCCGGCATGGTTCGCATGGTCCCGACCAGCGTATAGATGAATCCCGCGCCTACTGATGCACGGATATCCCGGATCGGGATGCGAAATCCCGTCGGCGCTCCCTTGATGGCGGCATCGGCCGTGAAGGAGAGATGCGTCTTGGCCATGCACACCGGCATCTTGTCGTACCCGAGTTTTGTAAACCGTTCGATTTTCGTCTCCGCCTCCGGCGTATAATCGACGCCGTCGGCGCCGTACAGCTTGGCGATCGCTTCAATTTTTTCCTTGATGGATGCTTCCAGCGAATAGAGGAACTTGAAATTCCTCGGTTTTTGCGCCGCCTCGATCACGGCGCGAGCGAGATCCACTGCGCCCCTCCCGCCGTGCATCCAGTGCGTACACACACAGGCATCCTCCGCGCCGGCTTCGATGGATCGCTTTTGCACGAGCGCAACCTCCGCCGCCGTGTCGGTATCGAATGAGTTAATCGCCACCACAACCGGAATCCCAAATTTCCGCGCATTCTCAATATGTCGGACCAAATTCGGCATGCCGGCTTCGAGGAGGTCGAGATTCTGGTGGGTGTACACCGGATCGAGTGGACGACCTGCGACCACTTTTGGACCTCCCCCATGCATTTTGAGCGCCCGGATGGTCGCGACCAGCACCACGGCGTCGGGGATCAGGCCGGATCGTCGACATTTGATATCCATGAATTTCTCCATGCCGATGTCGGCGCCAAATCCCGACTCGGTGACGACATAGTCCGCCAGTTTCAATGCGATCTGGTCGGCAAGGATCGAACTGTTGCCGTGTGCAATATTCGCAAACGGGCCTGCATGAACGAAAGCGGGCGTACCTTCCAGTGTCTGCATCAGGTTGGGTTTGATCGCATCTTTCATCAGTACCGTCAGCGCGCCGGCCACGCCCAGGTCCTCAGCCGTCAGGGGTTCCCCGGATCGTGACAGTGCAAACACCATGTTTCCAAAACGCTCCCGCATGTCCTTGAGCGAAGTTGTCAGCGCCAGAATCGCCATGATTTCACTCGCGACGGTAATGTCGTACCCCGTCGTTCGCGTGAATCCCTTCTCCTCAGGGCCCTGACCAATCGTCACCTGTCGCAGCATCCGATCATTCAGATCGAGGACACGATTCCACATGATCGTCGACGGATCGATGTCCAGTCGGAACAATCTCCGCTTTTCGTCCACGGTCAAATCCTCCGGACGGGAAGCAGTGATCCCCAACTTCTTCATCCGCGCGTAGTGACAACGCGCAAAATGACGCTGGCCCTTCTTGTCGAGCGGACACATCGCTTCGAATAACTTCTGGTCATCCGGCTGATGATGTTCGTGGAACATTCTTGCGTCCATCGCCGCCGCCAGCAGATTGTGCGAGGCCGTGATCGCATGAATGTCTCCCGTCAGATGCAAATTGAAATCCTCCATCGGGATGATCTGGCTGTATCCCCCGCCCGCGGCGCCGCCCTTGATTCCAAACGTCGGGCCCTGTGACGGTTGGCGGATGCAGGCGAACACGCTTTGTTTCAAATGCGCCCCCAACGCCTGCGCCAGCCCGACAGTCGTAGTGGTCTTCCCCTCTCCAAGAGGCGTCGGCGTGATCGCGGTAACATCGATGTACTTCCCATTCGGACGCTTCTTCAAGCGATCGCGAACTTCCAGACGAACCTTGGCTTTGTATGATCCAAAGAGTTCCAGCTCGTTTTCCTTCAAACCAATCTCCGCCGCGAGTTTTGCGATGGGTTTCAGTTTCGCGGCTTGGGCAATTTCGATGTCCGAGGGAACATTTCTCTTCAACTGCAACTTCGTCGGCCGAAATCCGGCCCATCCCGATTTTGTACTCGACTTCTTAGCGGTTTTCCTTTTCGCAGACATGATCAGGTTCCTTTAGTCTTGGTGACAGATGAAGAATAGTCAAAACAGGTCCGTTTCGTATGACGAGCGTCATGACACAAAAAAAGCCGTTCGCGGTGAACGGCTTTGTATGTACGCAATTTACAGTCTAATTGACAAGAGGGAACTTGCCACTTCGTCCCAACGAATACGCATGTCGGGATTCGACAGTGTGGGTTTGTTTAGTCGCTAGAGGACAGACCCATGGGACGACGTCGGGAATTGCCAGCGGGATTTCGTCAAGGCCTTCAAATCTTCAATCTTCTGCGCCAATTGCGCCCGACCGCTGTCTGTGGTCACGTCAACGGAAGCAAAACTCGAATCCAGAATGACGACTTCCGTTTTGCTGTTGGCATACTCCCCGAGGAGAAAATAATTTCCTGCCTTCAGCAGATGCAAATCAGACGCACTCAGGGACGGGATCAAAGCAAAAGACCAGAAGGGATCGCGGACCAGTGCGGAATCGGCCTGCTGGTTGGATGCAGCGAAATTGCCCTGGGCGCGAGACACGAAGGCCCACCCCGCAAAGAGATCCGCATTCCTGGCCGCCGTAGCCGCCGCAAAGGACGCCACAGAGAGAGACAGACTGTCCAGTTTCAGATACGTCCACCCGAGGCCCGCATGCCCGCGTGGGTCCTGCCCGTTCAACACGATGGCGTTGCTGTAATGAACGACAGCCGCCGCGTAATCCCCGGTTGTAAAGGACTCGTTACCGTCCGTGATCAGACGCTCGTACGTGATGCGGTCCCGGGAATCCTTGTCACATCCTAGAGCCGCCACAAGCAGAAGAGTGCATAGAATCCTGTTCATGACTTCTCCTTATTTCACCAACAAAATCTTACGCGTTTGCATGAATCGGTCCGCTTGCAACCGCACCAGATACACTCCACTGGCAACGGCGGCGTCATGATCGTTCCGACCATCCCATAGAATGCGATATTGCCCCGCCGTGTGGAATCCCCCCGTCAGCGTCCGAACTCGCTGCCCCAGCATGTTGTACACCTCCAACCGAACCTCCGAATCCTCCGGAAGTTCATACTGCAACGTCGTCGACGGATTAAACGGATTTGGAAAATTCGGGGCCAAGCGAAAGTCCCCTACCTCCACATTCTCATACGTCGGATCGGAGACCACTTTGAATTCACCCATGCGAACCGTCTCCGCCTTCAGTACTTCGCTCCGCGACAATCGCACCGTGGCCAATCGTGTCCACGTCGTGCCCTCCCGCTGATAAACGAACGACTTCGACATCTCCATCTCAGTCGTGTACGGCAGTTCCACAGTGACCGGTCGCTCAAATCCAATATCCGGACCAAATCGAATCACTCCGTCCTCCTCCTCGGCAACAACGTACGTCCCCGCACGGATCGCTCCTTCAGGAATCTTCAACACCGCCTTGCCTGTTTCGCTGCGCACCAGCGTATATCCTTTCGCCTTGCTCAGCGTCACGGTAAACCCACGATAGGCGATCGAATCCACCGCGTGCAGCGACGTGGCTTGTGTCCGGATGGAATAAGTGCCCGCGGACGAAAATTTCACCGCGCCGCGATACGTCAGTCCCGCATTCACAGCCGTCATCGATACCAACGAGGAGTCCGTGCCACTCTTCAGATGCACCACCGGTGCGCCTGATAACGAATCCTCCGACGTCACCACGATGTCCGCATACTGACTCGCCGCTGGATTCTGCAGCACCACCGTCCGAATCCGCGGGGGAAGCTGGGACGAAGTAGAGAGATCGACGTTCACGACTGTATCCGCACTGTGAATCGTCAACTGGATCGCCGAGGATATGTAGCCCGAACGGGTCGCGCCCAGCGTCGTGGAACCGTATACATCATTCACGAGATAGGCGCCTGTCGAATCCGTCGAGACGGAGTAATTACCCAGAGTCACGACGACATTCGCAAGTGGCTGAAGGGTCGCCTGGTCCCTGACTGTCCCGCGAACAAAACCGACCGACGGTGGAGTGAAAGACAAAACGTAGAGTCCTCGCTGCCGATCAGAAAGAATGAGTTTCTGGGTATTGTTTAGAGAATCAAACTTGAAAAAGGGAAAGACCCCCCAATTCCCATTGTAGTTTGCGGCGTTGTCTGCGGGATACGTGTCGTACTGTCCGACAAGAATCGGATTTCGCGGGTTTCGGATGTCCCATACACGAACTCCTTCCGAATAGTAA
Organism: uncultured Bacteroidota bacterium; assembly: GCA_964602985.1. Classification (GTDB taxonomy): domain Bacteria; phylum CLD3; class CLD3; order SB21; family SB21; genus CAYZJB01. The sequence continues at coordinate 87,366 of CAZRTJ010000001.1, read as the reverse complement.
GACGCATACGCATGCGGACCGTTGACATACACATTATGGACGATGCCGGTCGAGCCGTATTGTGCAAGTTGCTCGATGTTTGTGTTGTTCGGAATACCGTCGCGGATCGTTCGTATGTCCCAGATGCGAAGCCGGCCGGGAGGACTCGTTGTTTCGTCGGTCGTGAGCAGATATTGCCCGTCTTCGCTCAATGCCGCATTGTGCGTGAAGGCGTTGGGCCATGTGTATGCATAAATCGTGTGCGGATTGGCTTTGTCCTTCACATCAATGATGGCCAGTACGCCGTCGAAAATGCATGCCGCATAAATCGTATCGTTGCGGACATAACAATCATGAACGTATAGGCTGTCCCAATATCCCATCGTGACGGGATTTTCCGGATCGGCAAGACTCAGAATACGAATGCCGCCTTGATGGCCGCCTTGGCCGCTGCTCACCGTACCCCCGGTCAAATACGCATATCCGTCGCGAATGTGAAACGCGTGGGCACGATCCGCCGTACTGCCGGACCACAGCCAGTTCTTCACCAGAAAGACCGAATCCGGAAGGAGTGACAGATTGATGATCTGCAGTCCCGAACCTCCCTCCGAAACGGAGTACGCATACTGTTGCCACACTTGCTCTTCGTGCCATGCCGATGCAGGCGCTGTAACGGTATCCACTTCGACGGGATTCGCCGGATCGGTCACATTGACAATGGACGTACCGGAATACGCGCCGATAATCGCATATTCATTTCCAAGCGAGTCCGTATATCCCCAAATATTCCCATACGTGGTGGAAAAGCCCTCAGTCGGATTGTACAAATTCTGAGTGCTCTCCAATGTAATGTTCAATGGCGCCTGTGCATAAACAGACGCACAAAAAGAAAGTCCCGTCAAGAGTCCCGTCAACCGTTTCATCTTTTACCCTTTTTCCTACCTTTTCAGATTACGCCTACAAGGCTCTTTATGTGCCATGCGGTCACAATTCTCCCGAGATCTGGAGGATGTTACTAGACCACCTTTGATTGGTCAGAACGCGGCTTTTGGACTGGAATAAGTTGGGCGGGAATCGGGATTTGTAAATGCTGCTTACCCCATGAAATTCCGTGAACATTTTCGTAAAGCTTGACGAATGGAGTGCCCCCGAAAAAAGTGTTAATAAGAATGTGCGATTCCCAAAGTAAATCGGCCAGCTCACCATCGGCTATGGAAATGATCAACTGGAATTGTTTTAGCTTTGAGTACAGCAGCGGTCTAGCATGGAGTAAATGTTCGTCATAGTTCGAAAAATAGGTGACAGCTTCACTGATCTCTCTTCTTTTGTCTTTTCCACCGAACATGTACTGAGTCAACCAATTTGTTACTAGCTCCTTTGAAAGTTTTTCAGAATCGTCACATAGTTCCAATAGATCAAGCGAGTATTTTTCTATCAAAGGAATGTATGCAGGAAGCGCCTCAGGGCCTTCACTCTTCATGATTTCCTTAACCCGTTCAAATCCCCTTTTTATCGATCGTGCCGGAGTTCCGTTTATTTGTGGGTCTATCGGACCAAGTGTCGCGCTCGGATGTAATGTAATAGAGTTTCCTGAAAGGGCAAGCATTGTCGCCGCCGAGTAGGCGGAATGAGGAATTAGGAAGTGAACATTGTCAAATCTGTTACGGAGTATGTTGACAATTCTTTCTGTAGCATCAGGTCTCCCCCCAGGACTATGTAAAAGAACGTCAATTTCCTTGCCGTCTCTTATTGATCCGACTAGATCGGTAAACCCATCGATATCATCCAAATCGATGAAATTTGGAATGTTGGGTGCGCTATCAAGAAACTTCGTACTATAAACGAGGAGGGGCCGCTTGCGGAGCGCTTCTATGTCCCGATAACACGCAATCCTGAAATCCTGAAGCTGTTGTCCGTTTGGCGGTGGATTGCTATTTATGAAATTGTGCCAATCCTGGGTGGATTTAAACTTTGTTCGTTGCCCTGATGCCATCGAGATTTATCTTAACCTTAGCAGTCGAACTGTTCGTAGATTTGTATGCGACCTTTCGACCCAATGCAAACTGGGTTCGGTCGTAGATGTCTGCAATTTTTCTGTACGACTCAATCTGGTCAAGAACGGCTTTGGTTCCTTCTGAAAAATACTCACCAAATAGAATTTCGGTATTTGTGCTTGATTTTTTAGATGATTTTGAATTCATGGTATTGAGGACTTTGGGAAATGGGGTAATCAACCTTGTTCTAAGGTAAGGCCTTTTAGTCAAAGATGCAAGGCGTGACCGCACGACGCATACCCCCAAGCGGGCCTTATTCCGGGCACCTCCGGTTACACACAGCTCGGTGAGCGGAAGAATATAGCCGGTCTCCACGCACGGCACAACGTCTTTCTTGAAATCTCGAATCGAGTAGGAGGAAGCCTTACGGCTCCCGTCCTCTCACACCACCGTACGTACCGTTCGGTATACGGCGGTTCGTTAAGTTGTTTAAGCGCATCATCGTTGAGTAAGCAGTGACACGAGACCTTTAGAACGGCAGATCGTCATCTGCGGGTGCGGACGCCACCGGCTCCTGGTAAGATGCCGCCCCGTTGTCTTGCGAAGTCGCGCGCTCCCCTGCGTCCCGGCGGCCGTCGAGCATTTGCATCTGGTCGGCGATCGTTTCGGTTACGTATTTCTTGACGCCGTCTTTGTCATCATAGGTTCGCGTCTTCATCTTGCCTTCGATATACACGAGCGATCCCTTTTTCAGATATTGCCCGCAAATCTCCGCCAGTTTCCTCCACGCGACCACGCGGTGCCATTCCGTCTGCTCGACTTGCTTGCCTTCCCGATCCTTGTACGATTCGTTGGTCGCGACGTTGAACGTCGTGACCGCAATTCCCTGCGGCGTGACGCGCATTTCCGGATCTTTGCCGAGACGGCCGATCAAAATGACTTTGTTTAACGTTCCTTTGGCCATGATAGTCTCCTACTTGCTCTTTTTGTCGTTGGGATTCTGTTTCGGCGCGTCTTTCACTTCGACGTCCGGCGCCGCCAGACCGAGTTCCTGACGAACGCGCTTTTCAATTTTCTGACATACGTCCGGGTTGTCGATGAGAAATTGTTTCGCATTCTCACGACCCTGTCCGATTTTCTCCTCGTCAAACGAATACCACGTCCCGCTTTTTTGAATGACGTTCATATTCGATGCCAGATCGATCAGGTCCCCCTCGCGGGAGATACCGATGCCGTACATCAGGTCGACTTCGCATTCTTTGAACGGCGGCGCCAATTTGTTTTTGACGACCTTGACCTTGGTCCGGTTGCCGACAATTTGTTCGCCCGCCTTGATTTGTCCGATGCGTCGGATGTCGATTCGAATAGACGTGTAGAATTTCAACGCCCGTCCACCTGTGGTGGTTTCGGGATTGCCAAACATCACGCCGATCTTGTCACGGATTTGATTGATGAAGATCACGCACGTCTTCGACTTGCTCACGGCGCCGGTCAGTTTCCTCATGGCCTGGCTCATCAGTCTCGCCTGCACTCCCATGGTGGCGTCGCCCATCTCCCCGTCAATTTCGCTCTTGGGTACGAGCGCCGCGACGGAATCGATGACAACCACATCTACCGCATTGCTGCGTACAAGTCGCTCGGTGATTTCCAGCGCCTGCTCGCCGTTGTCGGGCTGCGAAACCAGAAGATTGTCTGTATCCACACCGAGACGTTTGGCATAAATCGCATCCAGCGCGTGCTCCGCATCGATGAACGCGGCAATTCCGCCTGTCTTTTGCGCCTCGGCTATCACGTGAAGGGCCAGAGTGGTCTTGCCGCTCGACTCCGGACCGTAAATTTCGGTAATGCGACCGCGGGGAATCCCTCCGACGCCAAGCGAGGCATCGATGGAAATGCTTCCTGTGGAAAACGCTTCGACCCGCTGCGTCGAGCGCTCGCCCAGTTTCATGATGGATCCCTTCCCATACTCCCGCATAATGTCGGAGAGGGTGCGATCCAGAGCGGCTTTTTTCTCTTTGTCTGTCAGAGCTTCTTGTACGTCTGCCATGATGACTCCTTCGTCTCGGCTTGACCTGGGTGATTTTCAATTACAGCGCGAAACTATCCATTCAATTCCTGATAGTCAATTTTTTTTGGAGACAGCGGAGCCGGTGCGCGGCCGACTCCGCCCCCTGCCAATGCACTACGCCTGTTCGACTTCCATCGCAGGCTCTACCTCTTCAGCCTGCGTGGCTTTCCCTTTGGCGTTTCCTCCCAGCATTCGCATCGTCTCCGCGACGACTTCGGTCACGTGGCGTTCCACGCCCTTGCCGTCATGATACGTACGCGTCTTCAGTGAACCCTCAACGCATACAAGCGACCCTTTCTTCAGATACTGGCCGCAAATCTCCGCCAGTTTTCTCCAGGCGACCACCCGATGCCAGTCTGTCTGGCTGACAATTTCTCCATCTTTCGACCGGTACGACTGGTCCGTTGCCAGACTGAACATCGTCACAGGCGTTCCCTTGGGGGTGTAGCGAAATTCCGGATCCCGGCCCAATCGGCCAATCAGAATCGCTCGGTTCATTGTTGCTCGTGCCATGGTGTTTCTCCTTTTGTTGGTTGTCATGGTACTTCGTTGGTTGTTACGTACTTAATGTAGAGGGCGATTGAGACCAAAAATTCTCAAAATTTGAGAAAAAATGACTTCTTGGAGGTTCTTGACAGGCCGAAGGGTAATGAATTAGATTCGGCTTGGACACTACTCAAGGAGAACTAACCATATGAAAATCCAAAGACTTGCGCGACGTGCGTGGCTTGCTATTGTATGGGTTCTGACGACGTGTTCAGGAGGGTCCGATGGCGATTATTTCTTCTCCGATCCGCCGATCGTGCCAAAACCGGACGCAATGCCCTATGCGAGACTGTATGACTCGACAAGTCCTTTCAATCAACCTCTGCCAATCAATCCGTCGGTCGATCCGAATTCGTCGGACTACATTCAGCGTCTATCAGACGCGGGTCATCTTCTTCTCATCTGGAAGCAATACTCTGCCCCATTCTATTTTGCTTCGGATACAACCCCGCGCTACGACGTCATTCTCACGTGCGGACCGGCGTGGGAGCTGGGTGTAACCAAACTGCTGGGCGTGCCCATTCCCGACTGGGCGGAACCCTCGCACGACGTGGACGGCATGAGCGAACCCGTCATCGACTGTGGGGAAGACTCCCAACAGGACAACAACATGGTCATCATCGACTTGAACGATAGTTGCGAGTACAACCTATGGCAGGCACGAAAAAAGGACGGAATTTGGTACGCGAGTTGGGGCAACAGCATCAAGACCAGTTCCAACGGCATTTTTGAAAAAGGCCTCTCCAGTCGAGCCTCGGGTTTCGCGTTTTCGCAAGGTGTTATTTGGCCCCAGGAATTGATCAGCGACAGCATCCCTCACGCCCTTGCCTTCAGCTACCCCTTCACGAAATCCGGCGGACCCGTCCCACCCGCAACTGAAAGCGACGGCCTCACCAACGCTCCAGACGCACTGCCCATCGGAGCGCGACTGCAACTGGATCCCGCGCTGAATCTGGATTCCCTGACGCTCACGACGTACGAAAAGACCATCGCGCGGGCCATGCAGAAATATGGTCTCTTTCTCGTCGACACGGGCGGCGAATCCGGAATCGGACTGTACGCCGTGGACCCCAAGAGCACAGCCGCCAGTCCCTATGGCTCGCTTCTCCCCAATGAAGACTACATTCATCTCGCGGGTATCCCCTTGCACAGATTCCGCGTGCTGACCTTGCCGGGACAAATTCCCAACCCTGACCTCCAGCTCCTAGCCTACGGCTGTGCCTCCTTTCAATGAAGGGGAAGGGATATGCGATGGTTTTGGTTGAATGGCGTGCACGGTGGAGCTACTTTCTCTAAACCACACGAACCATGCCCCGACTCGACGATCTACAGCGGCAGATCGGTATTGCCGCCTTTGTTTTTGAAAATCCCGACCGCTATTCGGAGTCGGGTCTCGCCCGTCATTTCCACCTGACCGAAGCGACGCTTCGCCGCGACGTCAAAGCGCTGCGTGACTTGGGCATCGATGTGCGATCCCGCAAAATGCGTTACCGTGCGGACCTGACTCTGGACCAGATGAACTTCCTCATCACCACCTGTTTCGCTTTCGGGAATCAGGAGACCATCAAGAATCTGCCGTTGATCGTCGACAAGCTGGGCCCGCGAACGCTGACGTTCTTCACGTCGTGCATGAATGCGATCCGCGACAAGACGATGATCGAAATCCAATACCGCTCGTCGCGAAGTCAGGACGCGAAATGGCGGACGATCACTCCGGTCGCCTTTTACAACTCCGGCAAGAGCTGTTACCTCGTCGCCATCCACGGTGAGCATACCAAGATCTACACACCCGAACGGATTCAGGATTTTCGCGCGACAGGCCAACCCTCGCCGGTCCGCCACCACCCCACACTCGGGGAACTCTTTCGGCATTCCTGGGGCTCCTTTACCGGCGGACAAGTGGCCGACGTCAAACTGCGATTTCGCGACGACCTCGAAGACTACATCGCAGACAAGTTCTGGATCCACGACCTGAAAATCGAACAGTCGCCGGACGGACTCGACGTTTCCTTCCGCGTGAAGTTGTCCAACGAATTCGTGGCATGGATCCTCGGCTGGGGACCGGCCGTGACCGTTTTGGAACCGCCGGAGTTGCGTGAGACGGTCATTCACAAGGCCAGCGAAATTATCCGTCATTACAAGCGACATACACCGTGAACCCCCTCCTCAGCCTGTTGCTTCTCCTCCCGTTTGGCGTTCCGCTGGACCGTCCGTGTGAGCGCGTGACTAAAAAGCCGTTCGGAATTCACATCACGCCGCAGACTTCGACTGTGCGACCCGACAAGTTCTCAGGTTATCACACAGGCGTGGACTTCGAAACATTCGATGACGAATCGAGTGTGACCATCGCGGTGCGGGCCATCTGTAACGGCCGCGTCATCGAAAAACGGTATGCGACGGGATACGGCGGCGTGGTCGTCACGTCCGGGATGTATCGTGGAGACGATATCACCGTCGTCTACGGGCACCTCAGCCTGACAAGTGTGACTCGGCAAATGGGTGACTCGATCCGCACAGGCGAAATTCTCGGGCACCTCGGCAACCCCGCTCAAGGGGAGACCGACGGAGAGCGGAAACACCTGCACTTGTCTGTGCACCGCGGAAAGACCGTGAATATTCGCGGATACGTGAAAACGAAAACCGAGTTGAAGGAATGGATCGATCCGATGGAATTTCTATCGTGCCGATAAGGACGCGCTACCGCCAGTGAAATTGTTTGAACAGTCCTCGCAGGCCGACAAGCAGCGTATACGGAGTCTGCACGACAAACCACAAGCCGAAACCAATGGGCGAAAAGGTACGTCGGAAATGTCTCGCGCCCAGGTACGACGCCAGCGCATCGACGATGAACTTCTGTGTCAGCGCAAAAGCAGTCGCCCACGCCGCCGCACGGTCGACAGAGGCCAGCGCAAGTCCAACCGCGATGAGCGCGTGAAAACCATACACAGACGCAAGAAAGCCGAAAAACACGGGACTCATTCTTACCATCATATCTGAATTGGACGCCCAGCGGGTGCGCTGGCGCAAAAAGGACCCGATCGATGGCTCCGGCCGCGTAGTGACAAACGACCGCGGGTCCGAAGCGAACAGGATCTTCCATCGGCCCGTCCTCCGAATCTGGTGCATCATCAGGACGTCGTCGCCGGAAATGCGATGCAGAATGGGCGAAAATCCTCCTGCCTCCTCGTACGCCTTTTTTCGATAGGCGAGATTTTGCCCACTGGCGGCCATCGGAACGCCCCAGTTCGCGGACCCGCATGCCGCCGTCATCAGTGTCAGGAAATCCGCTCTTTGAAATTTCTCGAACCATGTCGAGGCTCGTATTTCCGAAAATCCGATCACGAATCCGATCCGCTCGTCGAAATAGGCAGCCATCGTTTCCACCCACGTCGGCGGCACCCGGCAATCCGCATCCGTGAACAGGAGGATTTCCCCAGCGGCCTGACGGACCACTTCCTGCAAAGCGAATTTTTTTCCAGACACACCTGAAGGTACGTCACGGATCGTCACGACCTTCAATCGTGGGTCGTGAATTTCTCTCAAAATCTCCGCTGTCCGGTCCTCCGATCGGTCGTCCACCACGATCACTTCGTACGACGAATACGTCTGATTCAGTACCGATTCCACACACGCGCGGATCTCGGCTTCTTCGTTTCTCGCGGCGATGATCACCGAGACGCTGTCCATGCGCTGCGCGGAACGGCGTGCAGGCAAGAACAGTCCCGAAATGAAAAACAATCCGCCGATGACATAGATCGCCGTCAGTACACCCAGAGCGATCACGAATGGGGTCATTTCGCCTCCAATCGCGGTTCGTGACTCTGGTCCTTCCAGTCGAATTTTCCGAACAACCCCCACGCACCGAACACCACGACGTACAGAGGATGCAACACCGTCACGATCGGGAAGGAAAGGAGAAAACGAATTCGGCGAAACCGAAGTCCACCAACCGTTAGGCAAACCAGTTCGGCGCCGGATTTGACCAGCCACGCCAGCCACAGCGTCGAATTCCCGGTCTGCGCGTATTGCAGCGGCACCCACGTCAGGAGGGATAGATTAAACAGATACACCGCGACCAGAATCATCAGTGTGACCAGATTATAATGACGTCCTTTGGAGGCTTGGCGAATCTTTTGATTGAGAAATTGTCCAAATGAAACAGGAGGATCGGTCGGAACGAGCGATTCCGTCGCCACACAGTACGCAATTTTCCAGGACGTCTTGCGCACGAGTTCGAGCAGGAGATCGTCATCGCCGCTGATAAAATGACCGATCGACTGAAAACCACCGACTTCGTCAAATGTTTTCTTTCTGTACGCCAGACTGCGTCCGGTGGCCGTCGCCGGTTTGTTCCAAGCCGCCGATGCGCAAGCCGCCGACGCCAGCGCGAGTGAATCGAGCGCGACAAATTGATGCATGAGGGATGCCCGTCGCCGCGGCTCGATCGGAGAATACCCGATCACCATGCCGACGTCTTTGGCAAAACACGACGCCATGCTGCCAACCCACTTGCTTTGAGGCCGGCAGTCCGCATCCGTACACAGGATGAATTCCCCACGTGCGGCACGAATTCCCTGAGTCAATGCAAATTTCTTCGGCGCCATGTCCGGCGACAGTTCGTCCACGCGAAGGACGCGCAGGTTCTTGAAACGTTGTTCGAAGGATCCGGCTACGACGGAGGTGGCGTCCGTCGAACGGTCGTCAATCACGATGACTTCAAACAAATCGCCCGGATAGTCCTGACGCGCCAAAGCGTCCAGACACGCGGGCAGACGCGACGCTTCGTTCCGGGCAGAAATGAGAACGGAAATGAAGGGAGTCTCAGAGGATCGTGGGGAGCGATACACGATCAGCGCCGCGGCACACACAAGAACGGCTGACGCATACACCATCGCGGCGATCGTTACGACATCCATAACCTACGGATCGGCCTTTTGCATGGCCCCGCCCGGGCGTCTCACTTCAGCCTTTCGTCCAGATACATTACCGATTTTCGAACGTTCATGTAGAACTGGTGTTCTGCAAAGGAGATGTCTTCGGGATCAACGTTGTCCACGGTCACGCTCGCCCACTCATTCGTTCTCGGTGACAATTTCTTCCACTCGCCTTTGTCCGCACGCCATCGGATCGGCATATCAAATCCTTCGACATTCGCCGCCCATCGACATCGCAGAGTCGTGGAGGCGCCTTTCTTTGCAATGGAAACATCAAGCGTCGGGAGCGATGAAAATTGAAAATACTGATCGAAGACGGGCCGGAAATTTCGCCCAGACCGGCGCGTCAGGTAGTCCACCAGCGTGTCCGCATGGATCGTCCTCATTCCGTATTCGCTTTGAATGCCGCGAAGGATCGACCACCACAACGAATCGTTGTCGACGATGTGTCGAAACGTGTTGAGCGCCATGGCGCCCTTGGGATACATGTCCGGAGATCCAGGCTGACGAACTCCGTACGTGCCGATGATCGGACGCTGATTGGAGATCTGCTGTTTCTTGCTGTTTTGATAGCGCATGGCCGCATCGTATCCCCACAATCCCTCGACGTACACCGCTTCGGCGTACGCGCCAAAACTTTCGTGAATCCACATGTCCGCGTCGTCTGCGGCCGTGACATGATTGCCCCACCATTCGTGAGCGGTCTCATGCACGATGATAAAGTCAAACAAAACGCCCTCCGCCGACGTGCTGGTGCCTTTGTAGCCGTTGACCCACTTGTTGCCATACGCCACCGCACTTTGATGCTCCATGCCGAGATGCGGAGACTCCACCAGTTTGTATCCGTCGCGACGAAACGGATACGGACCGAAAGCTTTCTCGAAGACTTCCATCATCGGACGGACTTGTTTGAATTGCTCCCTCGCCTTCGCTTCGCTCTCGCGGAGAACGTAATAATCCATGGTCAGCGGGCTCTTGCCTTCCATCCGCTCTCCGAAATGCACGAACTTGCCGACGTTGATCGTGACGTTATAATTATTAATCGGATACGTGACGGCGTAGTCAAATTGCGTCCAGCCGTCTTTCTGCTTCGTCTCACGTCGCAGTTTTCCATTGGATACATTGATCAGACCCGGCGGAACCGTTACGCGGATTCTCATGCTGTCCGGTTCGTCGGCCGGATGATCCTTGGTCGGCCACCACAGACTGGCGCCTTTTCCCTGACAGGCCACGGCCACCCACGGATCGCCCGCTTCGTCCTTCGTCCAGATCAACCCTCCGTCCCATGGTGGGTTCTTTCCGACTTCGGGCTCTCCCTGATACGCGATCCTTAGCGTGTGAATCGATCCCGCCTTGAGTGACGGAATTTCCACAAACACCGCGTTGTATTCCCGCGAGAATTTTACGGGCTTCTTGTCCAGAAGGATTGCGGTGATTTCCATATTGGCAAACAAATCAACCTGCAGACGATCCGCTGAACCGGTCGCACGAAACGTAATCGTATTCGATCCGCGAATGCGTTGCGAATCTGGCACGACCCGAATGTCCAGATCGTAGTGAACGACGTCATACGCCGTGCGCTCGACGCGCAGGCCCCCACGCAAAGAATCCGCGCGGGTGTAGGTGCGAACTTCCCCTTTGAATTGCCCGAACAGAGGAAACCCGATCATCGCGATCAGACTGACGATCCGCATGACGACTCCTTCCGATCAATGAATATTGAAATACTTGGCTTCGGGATGGTGAACGATGATGGCGCTGGTGGATTGCTCCGGCTCCAGATGAAACTCCTCTGTCAGACTCACGCCGATTCGCTCGGGCTCCAGCAGTTCGAACAACTGGGTCTGATCCTCGAGATGCGGGCATGCTGGATATCCAAAACTGTACCGCGAACCGCGGTACGCCTGCTGAAACAGCTTTTTCGGATCGGTCGCGTCCTCGCCCGTGATCCCCAATTCACGCCGGATCCGGCTGTGCCAGTATTCAGCCAGGGCCTCCGCCGTTTCCACGCTCAGACCGTGGAAGTACAAATAATCCGCGTAGTCATTGGATTCAAACAAACGCGCGGAAAACTCCGATGCCTGCCGACCCACTGTCACGAGCATGCATCCCAGCACGTCCGTCCGTCCGGAATCCACGGACGCAAAAAAATCGCTGATGCAGTGATACGACGCCGCGGATTGACGCGGGAAGGTGAACCGCAACCGCTCGGTTTGCAAATCATCCTGATAGACGATCAGATCGTTGCCCGCCGAACGGCACGGGTAATAGCCGTACACCACCTTCGGGATCAGGAGCCTTTCGTCCGCGGCCCGGTTTTTCCACTTCTCAAAAATCGGACGAACGGTCGATTCGACGAACGCTTCGTACTCGGCCGGCGATTTCTTGCCGCGCGCAAACTGCCACTGCCCGCGGAAGAGCGCGATTTCGTTGATGAACGGATAGACGGACTCCAGCGAAATGTCCTCGACCACACGCGATCCCCAGAACGGTGGCTGCGGGATCTCCACGTCTGTCCGCACCTGCGAACGGATCACCGTGGGCGATGAGACCGGGTCGGTCTGGAATTGCTGAATCCATGACTGGACTCTCTGCAGGTGCTGATACTCATGCGCGTACGCCGATTCCGCGATCAGGTAGGACAGCGTCAAACCGTGAAAGGTGTTGGACAGATCTGCATCCTGCAGTTCCCCGACCTTCTTTAACATCGCCTCTTGCGCTTCATGCCAAAGTTCCACGACGTCCTCACGGCCGCGTAATTCGGCCACGAACCCATCATTCATCCGGTCGAGCGTCGCCAGATCGTATTTCGGAAACGCGTCGGGTTGCGTGATCTGACCAAGTCGCTCGGCGAGATGACGATTCCACCCGACCATGTGAGCGAAGACGTCGTGCAGCGACCACTTGCCAAACTGCTCCGGACGGTGGAAGTCTGACGCCGACACGTATTCCAGCGCCTTCCTCCATTGATGCCGGACAATGCGCGTCCGCTTGGTGATTTCCTTGACCGTCGGCGCCGGTACGGACAACGGATCTTCGATCTTCGAAGGCAATTGTCCCGACTTCAACGCATTCATGGCATGCAAACCCGCAAAAGCGTCCTCGCAATACACCACGGGCGAGCGATCGTAGGCGGATCGCAAATCCTCCTCGACATAGCGGCGGGTCAGCGCCGCCCCGCCCAACAGCACCGGCAGATGGACGCCGCGCTCGCTCATCACCTCGAGATTTTCCTTCATGATCAAAGTCGATTTGACCAGTAGTCCGCTCATCCCGAGCGCGTCCGCGTTCGCCTCCTCCACGGCTTTGAGCATCGTGTCGATCGGACACTTGATCCCGAGATTGACCACTTTGTACCCGTTGTTGGTCAGGATGATATCCACGAGGTTCTTCCCGATGTCGTGCACGTCGCCTTTGACGGTGGCCAGCACAAGCGTGCCTTTTTGCGCGCCCTCGCTCTTCTCCATGTGCGGTTCGAGGAAGGCGACGGCTGTTTTCATCACCTCCGCCGACTGCAGGACGAACGGCAACTGCATTTCGCCTTTTCCAAAAAGCTCACCGACCACTTTCATCCCATCGAGCAGGATGGAATTGATGATTTCGAGCGCGGGATGCGATTTCAGCGCTTCGTCCAGATCGGCTTGCAGATTCTTCTTCTCGCCGTCGATGATGCGGCGCTTCAGACGCTCCTCGACCGGCAATAATTCCACGCTGGAGGCATCGGAAGAGTCCTTCTTCTTGGTGGAGTAGAACTGGATGATCTCCGTCAGAGGATCGTAGACGAGCTTTTTATTTTCCATCGATCAGATTTCTTAATCGTTGCAGAGCCTCGACCGCTTCCGTACCCGAGACCCTTTCGTCGGCGCCAAAATACTCCGCCGACAGCGGTAAAACAAGCTTTTTGGAAACTACGTACCGTATCGGCGGGAGCAGCCAGTCGTCTTTTGGTACGTCCTTCCACGATCCGGCATCCGTCACAGCGGGGTCACCTGCGATTCTGCTTAGATAGAATGCGAGGTTCCTTCGCTTCATCACATAATCGGGGTAAAACCTCTGGTCGGGCAGAGACTCCAGATACCTGGCGACCACCGCTTTGCGCGCGTAGGTCGTCAGCGGTCCTTCCCGATCCAGATCACGAAATTGCAATCCTGTATCCGTCACCTGCGGCTTCAGGATGGTCACGAGCAGGAAGGCAAACTGCGCGCGAGTCAAGGCTTTCGATTGAGACGCATCCTGCCACAGACTGTCTTCGACCGCAGGCCCTCCGAGTCGCGCAAGCTCACGGCGGCTGTGCGACCGCCATGGCTCTGTGTCTACGGTCCTGAGGATGCCCATGGCCAGAGTCCGTTGTCCCATCGCCAGATAACTCATCGCGAGGTGGTACCGCGCCGCCGGGTAAGTGGAATCCGAGGGCGAGATTCGAGAGAGGATAGCCACGGCTTCATTGATCCGGCCCAGCGAATACTCACACAGACCATATTCGTACGACAGAGGAACGGCGACGCTCCGCGCATCGACGAATCGTTCATCTTCGATGAGCCAGCGTACAAGATGGCCGCGTAACGTGTGGGTAGAATCGATTTTCAACGCCGATTGACCCATGCGGATCGCATCCGACAGTCTGCCTTCCGCGTGTAGTTGAATGGCCTTGTGGAGTTTCTCATTCGCACGCCGCGTTCGCTCCTGTTGCGACAGAGCGCCTGCACAGGAGAGTAGGATGGAGCCAAGGATCAGGAGGAAGATGGATCGGTGGGTCAAATCGTGTGCTTGCGTTAGGTGAGCGAGAGACGGGACTCGAACCCGCGACGTCCAGCTTGGGAAGCTGGCATTCTACCACTGAATTACTCTCGCTTGGACATGACCATAGTACACTGATGAGAGATGAAAGGCAAGAGCGAGAAGGAGGGAGGGGCTTCGACCTTAGATATTCCATTGATAACAACGACCCGCCAGAGTACCTTTCGCCGTCCGATTCCGGGCCCCGAAGTCGGGCCCTTCGGCCGCTATCACCAAAGCTACGAGAAGTGGGGAGGAATTGTCATGAAGAGACGTCTTGCCGCATTCATGGTTCTTGTGTTTTCTGTCGCTTGTTCTGAGTCAGAATCCACGACCGGAAATCGCATCCAGGGCACTGTCACTCTGGAAGTGGCACACACAGACTCCCCCGTCCGCGTCGGCGGAGTGCCGAACGGGGCGCTCAGCCTGTCGTTCTCTGGGATACCCGACTTTCATGGATTTCCTATCGTCCCCATGAGCAATGTCTCCCTGCCGGGACCCGGAACGTCACGCAGTTACTCGTACGAACTGCCGGAGGATTATACGAATTTTGATGCAGTTGTCGCATGGATCGACGAAGATGACAACGGACAGATCGACACACTGGAGGCCGCGCGATTTCCGGTCAAGACAATCGACGGCACGCCATACACCATCGACTCCTGGGGTTACTTCGTGATCGGCAATGAAGTGACGTATTTGATTCCGTACGGCCTTGGCAATAACGTCCCGATTGAGGATGTGGGACAGAGCGGATTCGATTTTAGTTTCTAGCGGATCGCGCATGTCGGGCGGCCGAACCATAACAATTTCCTGTTGCAAACATGCATGCGTTTGGCTAACATCTCCATGACTACCTGCTCGGTGATCACCGAATTATT
Organism: uncultured Bacteroidota bacterium; assembly: GCA_964602985.1. Lineage (GTDB taxonomy): Bacteria > CLD3 > CLD3 > SB21 > SB21 > CAYZJB01. Next base: position 72,188 of record CAZRTJ010000001.1, on the reverse strand, counting down.
CATGTTCGAATACCTGTCCGACGAAAGGACAAGATAAAGGCTGTTTGTTACCCATGACGATCGCTCCCGCGCACCAAAACGCTCCAGCCGAAGAACGTCGAAAGAATATCGAACTGCGAATCGCCGTCGATTTCATCTCCGAAATTGAATCCGAAACCGCGGCGAACGCGTGGGACCGCATTGAGGACGAATATCAGCTCACGCAGAAGATTCTCCACGATGGACGCGACATTTCCGTCTCCGACGAACTCATCAAGACCTTCGATACCAATTATCGCGTCATTTCCGGGCTATACAATCCGGACCACGACTCCAAGCCTGCGCTCGCGCAACCACTGAAGACGTATCTGGGAAAACTTCGAAAGTTGGCCGATCGGATTCTGCATCGCTCGGATTCGTCTCACGGCGAAATGGCCGCTCCTCTGGTACGAGAAAAGATTCGGGAGTTTCTTCGAGAATACGTTATTCACCTGCTTCAGGATTCCCGCGTCGTTCTCTTTCTACTGGGCACGATCATCCACCGCCGATTGCTGGACCGCGATACCGCCACCTATAAGAAAGAAGCGGAGAAGCTTCTGGCCCGCTTTGGCGAACATCATCTTCGTGCAGACAAACTTCTCACTCTGCTGATCTACAATCTTTGCCAGGCATCGGTCACGGCGATTCATGCCGCGGATCACTCGACCGGCAGTCGCTTCTGCGAGAAGGCCGTGGAGATGTTTAAGCTCCTTCCGGAGGATTCCAAAGTCAAGGAAGCCATCCGCGGCCAGATCGAAGAAGCCTTGCGGATCACCACGGAACGTCTCGTCCAGCGCGTTCAGGAGATGCCTGAACACGATCAGGTCAGCATCATCGAGGGCGTCATCCAGGAACTGTCCAACATGGACTTGATCGCCTACCTCCTGCCGCAACTGGTGTTCTTCCTCATCCGTGCCCAGAAGTACGCCGACTGCCTGCAACACCTGGATCGAATTCTCGGACGAGAGGACTTGTCACGTACCTTCCTGAATTACCAAACGGCCATCACCATCACGCACGAATGGTGCGACTCTCTGCTCAAGGCCGAACGATACAGTCGGGGACAGGTTTCCTTCAGCTTTATCCAGCAACAGAAAGACAACATCGACCGTGTGTTTTCGTTTGCCATCGACATCCATGTTCCGGAAATCGAAGACGAGACCTTCTACAATTACGAGATCGAGCGGCTGGCGGTCACGTTCAGTCACTTGGGCACGTTGTTCTTCGTCACGGGGAATGTCGAGAAGGCAACCCGCGCGTACGAAAAATCCTTTGCCACAATTTCCCTCAAGAAAATCGCTCGCAACCGCAACTCGATGGACGAGATCATGGATCGGTACAAGGACACGATCCATCACCCGCTGAACAGCGCTCCGATTGAAGCGCATTCCCTGATCGCAACGCTCGCCTCGGAGCGCGGGTATGATCTGTTACTGGACGCGCAGTTGGAGCGGTATGCGAAGGAGAACATTCCATACGAAATGGACGATCAGTGTTTTGCGACCCTCGAGAATCCGCAAAAGGAAATGATCTCCGATCTAATCGACTCCGTCGGAAGCAAACTGAAAGTCCGTTTCGGTGCGACATTCGCTCCCTATCGGCCGTTCATCGAAGCCCGTTATCAGGACGTCCGCAAGAAAATGCGGATTTAGAGGCGATACAGCATCAGATAGATCACGACTCCACTCACGCTCACGAACATCCAGACTGGCCACACGCGGCGCATCATGGAACGGTGTGCGTCCAGCCTGCCTGCCAGGGCCCTCGACACGCCGATCAGAATAAACGGAACCATTCCCGCCGCCAGTAATACATGCGGAAGCAGAATCGTGAAATACAGGGGTCGGGTCCAGTCGTGATGCGGATACGGTACGGATCCGACGTTGGCGTGGTACACCGTGTAGGAAACGAAGAACAGCCCCGAGGTCACCAGCGCCGCAGTCATGCATTGTCGATGACGCAGATGCCGCCCTCGCCGGACCGAGAGGTATCCCGCAAGCAGAAAACTCGCACTCAGACAGTTCAGGAACGCGTTAACCGTCGGCAGGTGATCCACTACGAGCCCTCCAATAACGCGCGAACATGATCCTGCAAGACCCGAAGGGCATCTTCGTCTTCACTGCTGTAGTATCCCCTGACCCGCAAACTCCCATCGACAAGGATCAACTTTGTGCTGTGCATGGAGGGCATCTCGCCGGCGAGGTGGAAGACCTCCTCGGAGATCCGGTGCACTTCTTCGCCCGGCCCACGGACAAAGAGCCAGCGGTCATCCGTCACGCCCAGTTTCTTCGCATACTCACGCAGGGCCGACAGAGAATCCTGGTCCGGATCCACACTGATCGATACGAACCCCACGCGGTCCGAGGTAGCAAACTTCCGATACAACTCAGCCACTCTGCCGTTCATTCGTGGGCAGGGACCTGTACACGTTGTAAAAAAGAAATTGATTATCGTCACACGGCCGGCCATTTCCTTCGATGAATAGGCGCGGCCGCTTCGCTCCGTAAGTTCGAAAGACGACACCTGGCCGAAGACAGGCAGTTCCACCCGCGATCGTTGCGCCAGTTGCAAGACCACGACAGTCCCGAGCGCAAGCGCCGCCGCTCCAAATCCCAAAAACCATTTGTTCTTCAAGCAGGTCCCTTTCGTACATACAATGTGATCCAAACAAGAATGCCAAAATACAAACACGAAATCCACTGGTGAACGATCTGCAAAATCGGCAGGACCCCCGCGGAAAACATCGCCATTCCCAAAACCATCTGCAGGAGGATCAGAAAGACCAGTGTCCAACCCTGTGCACGTATCGGCCGACGTTCATTGAAAACGTGAGCCGTGACGTGCCAGGTCCCGATCACCATGCCTACGGCGATGAGAGAATGCAAGGTCACCCACTCGCCGAGCCTCTGCACCACGTCCACGTCCGACAGAAGAGGCCACTCATCGCGGACGATGTCGACTTCGCCACGGACTTCCGCGCCGATCCATATCTGCATCAGGCACACCGCCGTCAGCGCTGCCGTCCCGCGCAACAGGCCTGTGGAGGCCCGCGGAGTGTCTTTCGGTACGGGTGACTCATCCACCACGAGCGAGATCAATAGACCGACCGCGACGAGCGCGAGCAACAGATGAAGCGTCACTGCCCCATGCGCCAAGTTTGACTCGACCACCACGCTGCCCAGCCAGCCCTGGATCGCCACGACAGCAAAGGCGGACCACGATTTCATCCGGGTCGCCCGTCCTGTGTGCCGGCCCGCCCACGCCATGGCGAAGACAACCAGGCCCGTCCAGACACCCACGATGCGATTCACGTATTCTATCCACGCCAGCGTGACATTGAAGAGAACGGGAGAAACGTCTGCGGGAAGTTGGGAAATATCGGTCGGGGGAATCCACCTGTCAAAGCAACGCGGCCAGTCCGGACAACCCAATCCGGCCCCGGACACTCTCACCAAACCACCGACATAAATCAAAAGATAAATGGCTGCCAGGGCCATCCACACCAATCGGCGAAACGTGGTCAATCGCTATTCTTGCGAGCCTGTGGAGTCAACTGTATAGATGATCGCCCTCGGTTCAATCGGTTTGGCCACCACGTCATAGAGGTCGTCCCGACGCAGGGTGTCCATCAGCGTGATGATGATGAATGCGCCGAGAAACAAGATCGAACCAATAAAGATCAGCGCGTAGAATTTGCGATCATACAACAAATGCATGAAGAACAGCACAACCAGCGTGGCCTTGACCATCGCCACCGACATGGCGACAATCAGATTCCATTCTCCATAGTCATGTCCGGCCACCCAGACCGTGATTGCCGTGAGAACCAGCAGGGCCGCAGCTACGCCGAGATAAATCCTCATCGGCAGGACGCGATGTTCTGAACTCATGGTCTATCCTATCAGGTAAAAAAGTGGAAACAAGAAAATCCAAATCAAATCCACCAGGTGCCAAAACAGTCCGGTCATCTCAACCGGCGAGTAATACGCGCTCGAAAACGAACCCCTGCTTGTCTTCCAGATCAGCCAGAGAATGAGTCCCATTCCGATCAGCACGTGCAAACCGTGCAGACCTGTCATGGCAAAGTACAGGCTAAAAAACTGATGCGGATTGGTGGCTTCAATCCCGGTGTACGTGTAGAATTTACCCGGCAATTGACCTTCATGAAACTTGTGTGAATATTCGAAGTACTTGACGACCATGAAAGTCCCGGCCAGCGCGAAGGTTGCCAACAGATTCAGAATTGCCTCACTGGGTTTGTCTACCTGAAGACACCGGATCGCCAGCGCCATGGTGAGCGAACTGGTGATCAGTACGACTGTGTTCAACGTACCCAGCGTGATGTCCAAAACCTTGTGTGCTTCCGAAAACATCACCGGATTCCATGAACGAAAGATCGCGTACGCGCAAAAGAGCCCGCCAAACGTCAACACTTCCGTCAGAAGAAAGACCCACATCCCGATTTTGGCCGAATCATTTTGCTGGTCGATGTCCGCAAAATGATGCGCAACATACTTGGAATGCTCGACTTGGTGTACTGTCATATCAAAGACCCCGCGTAAGTTTGTTCAGCCATTCGTGGATTGTTTTTCCGCCCTCGCCCACGGATCATCGTCAACCGTGATCTCCGCAAGCACCTTGTCATAGTCGTATGGACCGTGAGCAGCGATCGGCTGCGATTCGAAGTTTTCTGTCGGCGGGGGCGAAGAGGTTTGCCACTCCAGCGTGAGCGCTCCCCATGGATTATTTCCCGCTACCTTGCCGCGAGCCATTGCATGAAAAAGATACACGGCCATAATCAGAAAGCCGGCCAACAATACCCATGTACCGATCGTTGAAAACGAGTGCAATTGACCAAACTGGGAGTCATACGTGTAGTAGCGCCGCGGCATCCCTCTCGTTCCCATGACAAACTGCGTGAAGAAAGTCAGGTTGAAGCCGATGAACACAAGCGCCCACGCCACGCGCGCCCATTTCTCGCTATACATTCGACCCCATATTTTCGGCCACCAGTAATGCACCCCGCCAATCAAGGCCATCACAGTACCCCCCATCATCACGTAGTGGAAATGCGCCACCACGAAATACGTATCATGGAGGTGTATGTCAACCGAGATACTGCCGAGGAAAATTCCCGTCAAGCCGCCAATCGTGAATAGAAACAGGAACGAAAACACCCACAACATCGGAGCCCGAAAACTGATCGAGCCCTTGTACAGCGTGGCCAGCCAGTTGAACACCTTGATTCCCGATGGAATGCCCACCAGAAACGTAATCGCCGAAAATACCGCCGAGGCCAGTTCCGACTGACCACTGGTAAACATGTGATGGCCCCACACCAGGAATCCCAGAAGCGCAATGGCGAGACTACTGAATCCGACGAACTTGTATCCGAAGATCTGTTTGTGCGAAAAGGCCGCCACCAGTTCTGAAATGATCGCCATGCCGGGCAGGATCATGATGTAAACGGCGGGATGAGAGTAAAACCAAAAGAAGTGCTGAAAGAGAACCGGATCCCCTCCCATGGCGGGATCAAATATCCCAATGCCGAGCGTTCGCTCCAGGATCAGCAGAACCAACGTGATCGCCAGGACGGGCGTGGCCAGAACCTGGATGAGCGCGGTGGCATACAATCCCCACACAAACAGCGGCGTCCGAAACCACGTCATGCCGGGCGCGCGCAACTTGTGAATGGTCGCAATGAAATTCAGACCCGTCAAGATCGAGGAGAATCCCAGAACAAATGCCGCCAACGTCATGGGTACAACCGCCGTATTGGTGGTCGTACTGTACGGTGTGTAAAAAGTCCATCCGGTATCGACGGCGCCCAAAATCATGGACAAGATCGCCAACAGCGCGCCGGTTACGTAAATGTACCAGGAAAACAAATTCAGTCGTGGAAACGCGACATCCTTCGCGCCAATCTGAAGCGGCAGAATGATATTCCCCAACGCGGCCGGAATGGACGGAATGATGAAAAGAAACACCATGATCGCTCCATGCAGCGAAAACAGTTTGTTGTACGTGTCCGGCTCGAAGAAATCCCGCTGCGGAGTCCACAATTCCAATCGCAACAGAATGGCATACAACCCGCCCAGAAAGAACATCGTCATGATCGCGAAGAGATACATCACACCAATGCGCTTGTGATCCAGCGTGGTCAGCCAGGACTTCAGCCCTTTGGGCTCGTTCAGGAAATTGACTTCCGGTCGGGTCCTGGAGTTTACGGCGCGTAACGTCGCTGACATGGTTGGCCTTCTCTACACTTTTTTTATTGAATGGTTTTGATATACGCGATCACAGCATCCAGATCACGCGCCTTGAGAATTCCCTGATAGGTCGGCATGATCGGCTGGAAGCCTTCGACAACTTTCTTCTGAGGTTCCAGGATGGACTCCCGGAGATAGTTCTCGTCCACCGTCACGGACGACCCATCTGCCATTTTCTTTTGCGACCCGAATAGTCCCTTCCAGGTCGGACCGGCTCCCGCCTTTCCGTCGAGCGAATGACACCCCACGCACGCCTTCGTTCGGTACAGTTGTTCGCCGTATTCCTCCAGCGACATTCCCGCACCGGCTCCGGCATTGGACGTCAGCCAGCTCTGGAAATCTTCTTCCGACAACACGGTGACCTTGCCAATCATCTCGGAGTGCTTCGTCCCACAATATTCCGCACAATAAATCCGGTATTCGCCAATCTCTGTCGCCTCGAACCATTGAATGGTATAGCGGTTGGGAACCACGTCTTTCTTGGTTCGGAAGTCGGGGAAATACAGACTGTGGATGACATCCTTCGAGGAACCGAGAATTTTGATCGGCCGTCCAACGGGAACGACCAGTTCGTTCACGCTCGTGGCGCCCCCGTCGTAGTCGAACGTCCAAAACCACTTTTGCCCGGTTGCCTTGATTTCGTACGCCTTGTACGGGACGACACTCAGTTTCATGAAGTCCTTCAATCCCCACCCGAACACCACCAGCACCAATACGGTGGGCACGATCGTCCACGTGGCTTCCAGCATGTTGTTGTGCGAGAGGTTGGGCGTCAACTCATGCCGGCGTCGGCGGTATCTGACCGCAAGCACGATCATGCCGATCACCACGACGGCGAAGAAAAATGCCGACCAGTACGTGATGAAGTAGAACAGCGAGTCGATGTTGGGTGCCATCGAGGAATACTCCCCCGGCATCCAGAAACTTTCTTTCATACGTGCTTCTCTAAAATGAGTGTGAAACTTCTTTCCGTTTTCTGTTTTGTTCTCTGCGCCATAACGTCCCGACAAAAAGCGCCAGGATCACAACCGACGTCATCCCGCCCAACTTCATAATGTTCTGCGCAAACAGGACATAACCTTTGGCATCCGGATCATAGTGGTAGCAGTACAGAATGAGACGATCCAACGTCGATCCGATCTTCCCATCCGACGCCTCGACCAACGACAGGCGCAGGTCGCGCTCCTTGAATTCGATCCCGTACAGATACCGCGAGATGACCCCATCAGGAGTGAGCACAAAAACGACGGCCGGATGCGCATATTCATCTCGATCCTGATCGTATCGAAAGTGAAACCCAACGTCATCAGCGATGGCCTTAATTGAGATTGAATCTCCGGTCCAAAACTGCCAACCATCGTCGGGGACAAACTTCTGAAGCGATGCGAGATAGCGATCTCGCTTACTTTTCGCCAGTTCTGCCGTTTCCCGGGGGTCAATACTGATGGTTATCATACGAAATTCTTTGCCCGGAGTCCAAGCCAATTCTTGAACGCCTTTTGCCAAGCCATTCAGGACGAATGTGCAGAGCATCGGGCATTCGTAGTAGGCCAAAGAAAGGATAATGGGTTGGGCGCCGTCGACCGCTTGTCGCAATTTCACCAGTCTTCCGTTTTCGTCCCGGAAGGCAAGTTCCCGATGGATCGAGTCGCCGAGATGCTCGACAACGTCAATGCCTTGCAGTTCGCGCGGCTGGTCCAGCACCAGTTGGGTATACGCGGAAGGCGTGAAGAAAAACAAAATTATCAAGGAACATGAAAATCGAACCAGTCGATCGTCCAAGCAGGATCACTTTCTCTTTGAGAAACTCTCCGCGGCTATCAACTCCATCGCACGTTCAACGGGTATACGGTACACACCCTTATCGGGGTCAATCACCTTGTACGACGCCAGCACTTCCGTTTCGTCGGCCACCAGTGATTCGTAATCCACGGGCGGCGTGTCCGACACCTGCTCGGCGACGGCCTGATCCATCTGATTCAAATAAAACTCATGGACGATCACCACGAACACAACCATGACAAACAGAACAACAAACGTGTAGCCGAACACCTTCTTCATGTTCACGTCTTGCTTTTCATAACTCACATCAGACATAACGCTTCACCTAATGATTGACAAGTTGCAAAGACTCGGACAACTGCGGATCCTTCACGGGGATCAGCGGGCGCGAACAGACTTGATACCAGAAATACCACAAGAACATACCGCCCAGCCCGACAAACGTCGCGACGTCCATCCACGAAAACGTGAAGCCGCTCGGATGAAGATTGGGCATAATCGCCCAGTGCAGATCAAACCAGTGCATGAGTAACAGCCAACCTGCGATGAGCTTCATACTCAACAGATTTCGTTTTGCGGCTCGCGTAACCAGGGCCAGCCATGGCAAAGTCAGATGACCAAACACCAGCAACAAGCTGACCGTCTGCCAGGACCCTTCCCAGCGTTTCAGATAGTACACCGTCTCTTCAGGAATATTGGCATACCAGATCAGGAAATACTGCGAGAACGCGATGTACGCCCAGAAAATCGTGAACGCAAACATCAGCTTACCGAGATCGTGATAATGATCCACCTTGATCGTTTCGTGCAGGACACCCTTCTTTCGCAAATACAACCCCACGATCACCAGGAAACAAAGAAAGGTCAACAGACTGCCGCTGAAATACCACACGCCGTAAATGGTCGAATACCAGTGCGGCTCCAACGACATCATCCAGTCAAATGCGGCGTACGTAATCGTAAACGCAAACAAAATCATGCCGGGAGCGCTGACCTTCATCAGCCGGGAGGTTGTGTTCTCCCCCTTATCCTGTTGATCCGAATACTTATTCAGCAGGCGAGCCAGAATCAACCAAACTGCAAAATACCCCACGGTGCGGATAACAAAAAATGTCGGGTTGAGGTATCCTGATTTCTCTTTGAGAATCGCGTCATGCTCCACAGCTTCCGCATGGCTCCAGTGATACAAGTCGTGCATCCCGAGCGCCAGGGGGACTGCAAACAGAAGCATGATCGGAAGCGCAGCCATCACATTCTCCGTCAGACGTCGAAGCACAATGCTCCACGTCGCGCCGACCAGATGGTGCAGTAACACGAAAAACAAGCCTCCCAATCCGATGGAGGTCCAGTACGCAAAGCTGACCAGGTAGGAATGAAAGAACTGTTTCGGATCGAGCACGTAGCCCACGGCGCTGAGTATCAATCCCACCGCCCCGACGATCAGTGCAAGATTTCCGAACCGGCCTTTTTCCGTCAGTTGGAAAGTTTCGGTATTGAGTTTCATACGACTTCTACTTGAGGTCCTTTCGAATTTCGGTTGGAACGTCTTCCAGACTGGCGTTTTGACTGCGCTGCAAGGCCCGGATGTAACCCACGATCGCCCATCGATCGTCGACATCGATCTGCGCGCCATACGCAGGCATATTCCGAATTCCGTTCGTAATCACATTATAGAAATGCCCATCCGGATAATTTCGCACGAGGCTCAGATGAAGAGACGGCGGAGGCATGAATCCCCGCTTGGCGACGATTCCATTTCCACGTCCGGCCAACGCATGACACGGCGCGCAAAAAATACTGTATCGCTCCTGTCCCCGCTTCAGATCCTCCATCGTCCACACGATAGGGGCGGTTTGGACCCACTGTCCCTTCTCGTCGAGTCCTGTGTAATACGCCCCCTCATCTTTCAGTTGACCCAAGGCCACCGTACCCGCAGGCGGATGGCGCATGGCGGAGCCATTCTCAAAGAATTTTCCTTCAGACTGGGCTTTGTATTTTGGCTGAATATCCATGTTGGGATTGGGGTGGATGGGTGGCTCCTCAGACGGACGCCCCTGACAGCCCCAGATCATAAACGACACAAAACAGATCTGCAGTATGGTTTTCATTCGTCTCTCACAACCTCCAGGTTTTTCCCGCCGATGGAAGTCAGGAAGGATTTGACCCTCTCTTCATCGAACTGCGGGTCATTCGACTGCACGCTGACAAAGAAACTGTCGTCCGTGACCCGTTCAAAGCGGGCGGACTTGAACAGCGGATGGTTCAATCGTGGCAGCTTATTCAAGGCCAGCATGCCAAAAACCGCCGTGATCGCCCCGCTCAGCACGCCCACCGCGAAAATCGGAGGCGTGAACGCCTGATAACTGAAAAAAGGCTTGCCGGAAATGACCAATGGGTATTCCACGGCATGCACCCAGTACGTCATTCCGATCATCGCAGCCACGCCCGACATTGCAGCGATGAAGACAATCCTCGCCAGCGGTGATCGCTTCAGCCCCATCGCATGATCCATCCCGTGAATCGGAAAAGGGGAATGACAATCAAACTCTTTGTACCCCGCGTCCCGCATCTTTTCCGCGGCCGCAAACAATTCCCCGGGCCCGCCAAATTCAGCGAGCAGGACAGACATCGCGGGCTCTTCTTTCTTGTTTTTCATACGTGCACTCAGTGTTTACCGTTAGGGTGATGGACGTGGGCCTGAGGCAAAACGCCTTTCACCTCCGCCGCCGCAATCATCGGAAGATACCGCAGGAACAACAGGAACAATGTAAAGAACAATCCAAACGAACCGACAAACGTCGCCCAATCCCAGAATGTCGGCGAATAGTAATCCCAACTGGACGGAAGATAATCCCGCGATAGGGTCACGATGATGACAAACCGCTCAAACCACATACCGACGTTCACCAGGATCGATGTGACAAACAGAATCGGCAGACTCGTCCTCCACTTCCGAACCCAGTAAATCTGCGGCACAATGACGTTGCAGAAGATCATGGTGAAATAGGACCACCAAAACGGCCCAAACGCCCTGTTGATGAACGCAAATCGCTCATACAAATTGCCGCTGTACCACGCGATGAAGAATTCGCAGCTGTACGCGTATCCCACCATCATTCCGGTGACCATCATGACTTTCGCCATGTTCTCCAGATGATACATCGTAATGATGTTTTCCATCTTGTAAATCTTTCGAGCCACCAGAGCGAGCGTCATCACCATACCGAAGCCGGAGAAAATGGCCCCCGCGACGAAGTAGGGCGGGAAGATGGTCGTATGCCATCCGGGCAGGATGCTGGTCGCAAAGTCCGTGGACACGATACTGTGCACCGACAACACCAGAGGAGTCGAAAGGCCGGCCAGAATCAAGTAGGCCATTTCATAATGCTTCCACTGCTTGTTGCCGCCCCGCCAGCCGACCGCCAGGATGCCAAACATCACCCGCCGAAACCGGGTCTTGGCTCGGTCGCGAAGAGAGGCCACGTCCGGAATCAATCCCACATACCAAAACAACAGCGAAACCGTGAAGTACGTGCCTACCGCAAAGAAGTCCCAAAGCAAGGGAGAACGGAAGTTGGGCCACATGGCCATTTGGTTGGGCACGGGCGCAAACCAATACGTCGCCCAAATACGGCCGACGTGGATACCGGGAAACAACAACGCGCAGATTACCGCAAAAATCGTCATCGCTTCTGCGAATCGATTAATCGACGTGCGCCACTTTTGACGAAGCAAAAACAAAATGGCGGAAATCAACGTACCGGCGTGGCCGATACCCACCCAGAACACGAAATTGACAATCGCCAATCCCCATCCGACCGGGCTCTGGATCCCCCAGATTCCGGTCCCCTCGAAGACCAAATACGTCACCGAGATCAACAACAACAAGAGACCCGCACTCGCCGTCAAAAACGCGAGATGCCAGGCCTTCGGCGGCTTGTTTTCCACCACCCCGCTGATCTGATTGGTAATCGACGCAAACGTCGGATTGCCAGCAATCAACGGAGGTTCAGCGTGCACCGTTTCAGGAGAATTCGTCATCGCACTACCAGGTCCAATCGTTAAGAGTTAAGGGTAATCGTTTTCTATCCCGCCGACTCCGAGGCCAACTCGTTGTTCGGATTTCGCAATTTTGCCAGATACGAGGTGCGCGGGCGAACGTTCAATTCCGCCAGCAACTCGTAATTCCGATTCATGCTCTTCGCCCGAACAACCGCGCTCGATGGATCATTGATGTTGCCAAAGACGATCGCCTGTGTCGGACAGGTTTGCTGACAGGCCGTCACGACTTCGCCGTCCCGGATGGTGCGGTTGGCTTTTTTTGCTGCGATCCGCGCCGAGCTGATCCGCTGAACACAATACGAACACTTCTCCATCACGCCGCGCATACGCACTGTTACGTCCGGATTCTTGGCCATCTTCAGGACCTCGGCCCCTTCCGTTTGATAGAATCCGCTGGTCTCCGTGTTGTATTCCAGGAAATTAAAACGGCGAACCTTGTACGGACAGTTGTTGGCGCAGTATCGTGTTCCGACACAACGATTGTATACCATGACGTTCAGCCCTTCCCCATCATGGACGGTCGCGGCGACGGGACAGACCTGCTCGCAAGGAGCTGTCTCGCAATGATGACAGGCAACCGGCTGAAACGCGATCGTCGGTTCATCCACCGAGCCCTTGAAATACCGATCCATGCGGATCCAGTGCATCTCGCGACCCCGCATCACTTCGTTCTTGCCGATCACAGGAATGTTGTTTTCACTCTGACATGCGATCGTGCAGGCATTGCACCCGATGCACGCATTGAGATCGATCGACATTCCCCACTGATAACCCTCGCTGTAATCGTGCGTGTCATAAATGCTGATCGGCTTGCCGTCCGCATCCTTGAGCGACTTGAAACCTTCGATCATCTCGTCATTGGACGCGAACGTGGGTTTCGCTCGGTACTCTTCCAGCGTGGCCTCACGCAAAATGCGTGGCAAGCGATGCTGCACCTCGGCGCGGGCCAGTTCTTCTTCGTCGTACCCGCCATGATCCTGGGTGCATGCAATCGGATAGGTCGAATCCAGTTTGGCCAGCTGCAAACCACCGCCAAATGCCGGAGCGACCGACGTCTGCAACGCGAAGGCGTTCACGCCCACACCGTTTCCGACACGACCGGCGGCCTGACGCCCGTAACCGAGTGCGATGGAAATGGAATAGTCCGCCTGTCCAGGCTGAATCCATACGGGGACATCCAATGATCGGCCCTCATACGAAAGCCGGATCACGGGCTGATGGTATTCGCCCTCGGACAATCCCTGACGAATGCTCAACTCCTTGGCGGCCTTGACGCTGATGAGCGCGACGTTGTCCCACGTGATCTTGGTGATGGAATTTGGCAACTCCTGCAGCCACCCGTTGTTTGCGTACCGGCCATCCCAGATGGAAGCAGATGGAATGAAGTTCAATTCAAACGCCGACGCGCTTCCCGCCGCTCCGGAGAACGTGACAGACGCCAACCCTGCCGCCAGGGATTTTGCATCCACCTTGACCTTGGCGGCTTCCAGCGAACTGCCTTCGAAGAGGCCATCATGGAGGACGCGACGCCATTGCGAGTCAAACGAGACGCCACCCAAATAGGATTTCCAGGTTTCGCGGACGGTATCATATCCGGACGATTCGGTGTTGCGCACCAGGAGTGTCAAAAATTCAACCGTCGTCTTCGCGCCGTAGAGCGGTTCGATGAGCGGCTGAATGACGCTGATCGTCCCGTCGGCCGACCGAACATCTCCCCAACTTTCGAGGAAATGCGCCTGCGGCACATGCCACGTCGACCGGGTCGACGTCTCGTCCGCGTAAAGCGCAAAATGAATTCTTGTTTTGACCTTCTCCAGCGCGGCTCCAAACGCCAGATCCGCCGGCGCATCGTAGACCGGGTTGCCGCCCAGCATCACCAACGTCTGGATGGCGCCGTCATTCATACTCTTCACCAGATTGGCAAACGCGGCGTGATTGGAAATCGAAGCATCCTGGAGCGGCACATACACGACCGTTTGGCCGACATTGCCCAAGGCAAAATTAATCGCCGAGACCAGAGCGTGCACGGGCGCGGGTTGTCGTCGGCCGGCCGTCACGATGGACGAGCCTTTTGCGCGAATCAGATCTTTCGCTACGGCCTTGATCCATCGCGAATCCAAGCCGTCCGTCTTCTCGGCGCGAACCGCCCACAGACCTTCCACGGCCAACCCCTGATTGGCCAGCTCGATCGCCAAGGCCGCGACGAACGCTCCGACCTGACTGCTCTGGATTCGCAAGCGGTGATCGGCCATCGTGCCGGTCAAAGAGTATGTGCTCTCCACTACATACAGACGATTCATCGAATCGTCCGCCGTGCGAATCCGCCGACCCTCGGCAAACCCGCGCGCAGCCATCAAACTTTCGCTTTCGGTTCCGAGAAAATCGGATTCGAGAGAGAGGATCACGTGGGCATTGGAGTAGTCATTCAAGGGCCGAACATCCGACCCCGTCGCCATTTTCAGTCCCGTGAAAATATTTTCGTCGCTTATAGCGTCGCGCGTCACCCACACGGCTTTGGGAAAGGCCTTCCTGAACTCCGCCTGCAATCGGGCGAGCGTCGGCGAAGAGAAAGACTCCATCAGGACGGCCAAACCGGCTCCCTGTGTGCCGGACAACTGAGAATACAATTCCTTCCACGCCGCGACGAAATCCTGCCATGTCTTGTCGGCGTTGTCGTTCGACACGGTTTTGGATCGATCGGGATCATACAGATTGAGAATCTCCGCCTGCATCCAATGCGTCGCCGCCCCGCGCGTCGACGGATGGAGAGGATTGCCCTCGATCTTGGTCGGCCGGCCTTCGTTACTGCGAACCATCACGCCATAGGCCGATGTCCCCATCGGAATGGCCGTGGCATAATGCTGAGAAATTCCGGGAATCACATCCTGCGGCTTGATGACATAGGGGACAATCTTCTCAACCGGCCGTCGGCAACTGGCCAAGCCTGCCAGTGCGATCGAGGCGCCCATCAGCGAGAGGAAATTTCTTCGAGAAACGGAATTCGTCAGCTCCGAGGCATTTTCCGGAAATTCTCGCTGGACCAGTTCTTTGAACTCGGCGGTGTCCGCCAGATCATCCAGGCTGCGCCAATATTTTTCGCGTGGACTCAGATCCTTCTTCATCGATGACATGCTGAACAATCCTCGGGTGGAGCTAAATGTTTTTCTTTTTTCAGAGTTGCTGCAAACGTCTTTTGATCCTCTCCCGGCGTCCATCCCATCTTGGTGATCAGGTTGGCGGGACGCAGGTGCTCGTCTGGATTTCGATGGCAGTCGAGGCACCAACCCATGCTGAGCGGTTGTTTCTGCTCAATCACTTCCATCTTCGCTACATTGCCGTGGCAGGACTCACAGCCGACTCCGGCGCGAACGTGGATACTGTGATCAAAATGGGCGTAGTCCGGGACTTTGTGTACGCGGATCCAACCCATCGGCGTACCTGACTCGTAGCTGGCGCGGATCGGAGCCAGCAACTCGCTCTCGGGTTTCACGATCTTGTGGCAATTCATGCAGGTCGACGTCGGAGGCACCACTGCGACCGCGCCTTTCTCTACCCCAACATGGCAATAGCGACAATCCATGCCCAAGTCACCCGCATGCAACTTGTGACTGTATGGAACGGGCTGCTTCGGACGGTATCCGACATCGGTAAAATTGGGTGAACCGTAGTACCAGAAGAATGCCACGACCGCGCAACCCTTCAGCGTCAGCGCGATCAGCAGCCTCCTGGGTATTCGATTTGCCTTCTTGGAAAAGACTTGCGCCAAAGGAACAACTCCCTAGTTATTACTTTCACAAAACTTGTCAACGCAAACAGAAGTGTTATTCAAGAAATTTCCTGCAGACTCTTAAAAGATTCTCAAAAAGGGGGGCGCTTCGGGGCTTGATCCATCCCGAAGTCCGGACGAAAATTCCCGCGTTATTTTCTTGTAAAAAGACGCGGAGAATATAGAAGCCGACCCAACGTTTTGCAAGAAAAACTTTTTACACAAAAAAAACAATCACCGAGAAATTTCATATTAAATACCGATCAGCAATCATCGCAAAGAAAAGCGCAAACAAATAGACAATCGAGAAACCGAACAGCGATCGGACGGCTCCGTCCCCTCGCAGACGCAACGCGCGATAAGCCCTCTGCAAGAACACCAGACCCAACGCTGCCGCCACGCACCCATACAGCCATCCCGCGCCAAATGCCAACAGCGCCAGGCTCGTGGCGACCAAAATGATCGAGTAGACAAACATCTCTCGAAGTGTCCGACTATCGCCCTTGACAACCGGCATCATGGGCAAGCCCGACCGAACGTAGTCGTCCTTGCAGAATAGGGCGAGCGCCCAGAAGTGCGGTGGCGTCCAGAAGAACACGATCAGAAACATGATCCACGGCGCCACGGCCATCGTGCCCGTCGCGGCCGTCCATGCGCCCACCGGGGCCATGGCTCCGGCCACCCCTCCGATGACGATATTCTGAGGCGTCCATGGTTTTAGCACAATGGTGTAGAATAGACTGTAGAAGAGGATGGTTCCCATTGCCAGCGCGGCCGTCAGGAGGTTAAACACATGCGCAAACAGCCACACGCCGACCACCCCAATTGCGACAGAAAAGACCAGCGCATGCGTAGGCGAGATCGTCGACATCGGCAACGGCCGACGGTTCCGCGTCCGCGCCATCTGCGCATCGATATCGCGCTCCAGGTATTGATTCAGTGCGTTCGCGCAACCGCCCGTCAGATACAAACCCACCAGGACGAGAAGAAATTTCCCTGGATGATGAATCAAACTACCCTCGACCAGCAGAGCTGTCGCCCCTGTAAACACCACCAACAACATGATCGTGGGCTTGGTCAGTCGGTAATAAGCGTTTAGAATGGAAAGCATGACGGCCGTCAAATTAGACAAGCGATTTCGGAGATGCAATTACAATCTCAGTCGGCTGAGATGACTTTCAGTTCCTGACCCCCCTCCAGGGCTGTCTTGACGGCCTTCACCCCGTCTGTCACTTCGCAGACACTGAAAATCCCATCCACTTCGAGACGCAACACCTTGATGCGTGCCAGTGACTTTTGCCGAGTAAACGCGCGCCCGTCCACGTCGTACGACTCCTCCGTCACGACATGAAACTTGTCACCGGCTCGCACACCGAGGCTCTTGCCACAGCTCACCAGCACGTAGGTCTTCGAAGACTTCTTTTCCTTATTCTTTTTGGAACTTCCCTCGTCTTCGAGAATCTTGACAACCTTGCCCTCGACCGGAAAGGCCAGACGCACAAATCGGCCTATCTCCACCTCCGTGGCATTCAATGCATCGTACCCGATTTTGGACGTCAGCTGTTTGACCGCATCGGATCGTCCTTCGACGTCGCGGGAGAACTTCACTTCTCCGCTGGACACATCGATCACCCGGAGATGCATCTGCACCGTGGCGCGAAATTTCTTGTCCTTCTTGCTGGTCGTGACATTTTGAATTTGACCGTGGACGATGTACTGCGTGCCCAGCAGATTCCCGATATTCGCAATGGTAGCGTCGTCCGTTGACTCACCCATCTGGAAGTCCTGTTCCTTGAGCACCTTGTCGATCGCCGAGCGCTCGATGACCGTAAATCGCTGCATTTCGACGAATGCGTTGAGAACCTTTTGAGTGGCAGCCTCGGCAAACGCCGCCACTCCGTCCCGGTCGAACACCTGCGACTTACCCACGCGCTGTGCATCAAACGGCAGAATGGCGACGCGCGGTTTGTCGTGCGTGACACTGACACGCTCCTGCTGGGCCGCGACACCGCCGGTCCACAGACACAGTGAACACCAGACCAAGGCTATTTTCATCATGACCTCCAAATTGCGCCCAACATAGGCAGTCCAACCCAGAATTGCAACGGTTTGCGGTTCGACGCGGACGCTCTCCCGCCTTTCACGGGTTTCTGTCTGGAGTGGACGCCTCACGATCAACCTCCTTCCGTATCCTTCGCCTGCACCGAATTTCGCCCGCTTTTGTGCCGCACCGAAAAATGCTCGTGCTTTTGTGATCGGCTGAATCTATATTCATTCAGTGATTTGATCCTGTTCGAATCAAAGTTCTCACACCTCAGATCGACATTTCACATGATCCGTATATCCATCATCGTGTCCTGTTGCCTTTCCTGGGTTGGCCCGGCGCTCTTCGCGCAATCGGACGTGAAGTTCAAGCGGATCTCGCTTGAAGACGGCCTGTCTCAAAGCGTGATCGGGGCCATCCTGCAGGACCGCAAGGGATTCCTGTGGTTTGGCACGCAAGACGGACTCAACCGATACGACGGATACGGGTTCACGGTCTACGAACATGACCCTGCGAATCCGTCTTCGCTGTCCAGTGATCACATCTCCGCGTTGGCCGAGGATTCGGCGGGCTGGATTTGGGTGGGCACGCAGTACGGGTTGAATCGTTTTCATCCGGACAGCGCCAAGCCGTCTTTCCAGCGATTTCTGCCAAATGCGGACGATTCGACGGCGCTGCCGACGGACATCATCAATTGCCTTCTGGCAGATGATACAACACTGTGGATTGGTACGGCGGGTGGGGGCATGGCACGCTATCACTTTCGCACCGGCACATTCACGCGCCTTCGGATGCTCAAGGGTTCATCGTCCACGCTTCCCAGCAATAACATTATCACGATGGTGCGCGATTCGGCACGAACGATTTGGGTCGGCACACCCAAAGGGTTGTCACGCTGGACGGGTAAGGAATTCGAAACATTCTCGGCGCCGTCCGTACTCTCCAAGAACATTGTCACGGCTCTGGCATTGGGTCGGGGACACCTGCTGTGGATCGGATACTATGATGGGATGGTCAGCCGGTTCAATCTTCTGACACACGCCATCGAAACTTTCCCGGTGACGAAGGAACGCATCATGTGTCTTGCGGAAGACGAGAGCGGCGCGCTCTGGATCGGCACGCTGACGGATGGCGCCTACCGGAAGGCTGGGGGGCGTCTCGACCACTTCACATACAATCCGCAAAACCCGCGCAGTCTCTCCCACGATGATGTTTTCCGTATCTTTGCAGACAATGTCGGCAACGTATGGTTGGGAACGGCGGGAGGCGGAATCAGCAAGTTCAGAGAAACTAAATTCGTGATCTACGATGCCGAGTCCAAACTACCCGGTAACGATATCTGGTTTTGCCATCGCGACCGTCGCAATCGACTCTGGATCAGCGTTCACGGGGAAGGCCTGTCGGTACTCGCAGACAAGAGCGTCACGCGGTACACGACAGCGGACGGGTTGCCCCACAATACGGTCTATTGCGCCGAGGAAGATGCCAGCGGCGTCATGTGGTTTGGCACCGAAGAGGGCCTGTCTCGCTTCGATGGCCGGACGTGGAAGACTTATGTCCATGACTCCAAAGACAGCCTCAGTCTCGGGGCCAATTTCATTTCAGATATTTTAATTTCCCGCGCCGGCGATATGTGGATCGTCACGAACGCTGGGGGATTGTGTCGCTACCGCAAACCGGAACCCAAACACCCCGACGGATATTTCACCCGATATCGCCATTCCAAGACCGATTCGACGACGATCCCCGACGATCTCGTCTGGAACGTGATGGAGGACGTCGACGGCAACATCTGGGTAACGACCTTTTCCGGTGTTGCGAAATTGCCCATGCAGAACATCCACTCGTCAGGCGCATTTGAACGGATCCGATTATCCCAGCATGCCTTTGCAAATGTGTTCGCGTCTCATCAAGACCGCAAAGGTCGAATGTGGTTTGGATCCGAAGGCATGGGTCTGTTCTGTATGGATGGCGACAGGGTCGTCTCGTACACCCGACAGGACGGACTGCCGAACAATGTCGTATACGGAATTCTCGAGGACAATGAAGGGCACCTCTGGTTCTCGACCAATCGCGGTCTTTGCAAAATGACGATCCCCGAGGACGGCAAACCGCACTTCACGACATACGATACCTTCGACGGATTACCGAGCGCAGAATTTAATCAAGGCGCGGCTTACAAAGACCGCACGGGTCTCCTGTACTTTGGTTCGATCAATGGGCTGGTCGAATTTGATCCGGCGGCGATTTCAGCCGGTGTCTATGAGCCGCCTGTATACATTACGTCCGTACGTAAATTCGGAAAAGAAATCGACTTTGGGATCAATCCGAATGTTCTGCAGACAATTGATTTGTCCCATGGGGAAAATTTCTTTGAAATTGAATTCGTCGCGCTGGATTACAAGAGTCCCGAAAAAATCACCTATGCCTACAAACTGGACGGCTTCGATGAGACCTGGAACGAAGTCGGATCGCGACGCTTTGCGTCTTACACCAATCTGGACGGCGGCACCTACACCTTCCACGTCAAAGCAACGAATGCCGACGGCGTGTGGAGTTCGCACACGGCGGAATTGGAAATCGTCGTGCATCCGCCCTTCTGGCGAACCGCGTGGTTCAACCTTCTGCTAATCGTCGGTCTCACCGTGGGCGCATACTTCTTCTACCAAAATCGGCTCCGCATGATCAAGATGCGAAATCTGATACTGGAAAACCGCGTACGGGAACGAACGAAGGAGATCGCCGACAAGAACCGGGAGTTGGAAGAAAAGAGCGAAAAGATTCGTGCCCAGCAATACCAAATCATCCAATCGGAAAAACTTTCATCGTTGGGTCGTTTGGTCGGAGGTGTGGCACACGAAATCAACAATCCGCTGAACTACACGTACGGAGGATCTGTCAATCTCGAAACCGATCTGGCCGACGTTCGTCAGTTCATCACCCAACTCCAGCACAACGGACGGATCGCACCCGATGCGGCGGACATGATCCGCGAGAGGATGGAGGAAATGCGCGACATGCTGGGGTCCATCAAGAAGGGCGCCGGACGCATACGGGACATCGTCGTGGGACTGCGCAACTTTGCACAGATCCAGGAAACCGAAAAGAGTCAGATCGATGTGCGCATACTCCTGGATTACATCTCCGGTCTGATCCGCTCACAGGATCGCCGCAACATCCATGTGCACAAAGAATATACCGACCTTCCCACGCTGATTGGCTTCGCAGAACAGCTTCGCCATGCGTTGATGCACATCATCCACAACGCCGCGGATGCGATCGAAGCGCGTAAGGATCGCGACGGCGGAACCATCCGTTTGAAGGCCGCCTCGCAGGACGGGGCCATCGTCATTACGATCCGGGACGATGGGATCGGTATCGCTCCCGAGATCCGGGACAAGATATTTGAACCCTTCTTCACCACCAAAGACGTCGGCAAAGGAACCGGGCTCGGTCTGGCGATCAGCTACGGCATCATCGTCAACGGACACGGCGGCACCATCACCGTAGACAGTCAGCCCAACGAGTTCTCCGAATTCACCATCACCCTGCCGTTGAATTCCCACGAACAGGCTTCCGCTGTTTCGTAAGCTCTGCATTTTGGAACCAATTCACTCTTGGAAAAAGAAAAAGCCGGCCACACCTGCGACCGGCTATCGCGCTGTGTGAGGCGATTTACTTCAGCAGCGTCAACTTCCGGGTAAGAACCTGATTGCCGAAAGTCAACCGATACAAATAGAGTCCGCTCGCTACCGGCTGCCCTTCGTGGTTGCGACCGTCCCACGGAATCTCATGAGACCCGGCGGTCCGCACTTCTGAAAGAAGCCGCCTGACGAGTTGTCCTTGGATATTGAACACGTCCAACTCAACGTGCCCCGCCGAGGGCAACGAGAAACGAATGTTCGTCGTCGGATTGAACGGGTTGGGATAGTTGACGTACAATGCGAGAATCGGCATGTCCGTCTGAACCTGACTGCCATTCTCTTTAACCAGTAGTGGCTGTTCGTCGTCTTTTTCTAATTCACTCCCATCATCTTCACCAGACCCGATACGCTTGGTTTCCCGCAATTTTCGTTTTCGCCGTTCATCCTCGTCTATTTGATTGCCGAGGTGAACAAATGTCTCATTCGAATCATCAATGGCGATGACTGGATCTGTGGCGCTCCAACGAAAGCGGTGCTTTATTTGCCAGACAGTCTCACGGATCGGCCAGAGTAGATCGAATTTCTGCCTTGCCGAGAGCGTATCGGGATTGACGGGATACCATGAGCCGGAGTACACGACGGATTCGTCTGCATTTGAATCGGCTGGACTGGGTTCGACGTGTCCCTCTCCCTGATATGCGATCGGGCAATCCTCGCATCCTCCGCCGCCGGTATACCACACACGCATTGTATTTGACCACATGCCGAATCACGTGAGATTGTCCTTGACGTAGCACTTGATGTAGAAACTGTATCCCGAACCTGCCGATGGAACAACAGTCTTTGAGGACAAGCCTCCCGCGTACTGCCAAACATTATTGAAGTCATACTTGATATACCAATAGTACGCAAGTTGTTGCGGTGAAGGCGGGTACCACACGAGAGCGTTGTACGTTAATGGCATCTTCCTGTTGAAACTCGTTGGACCGGAGATGGTCGTTTGCTCCATCGTCGTGAGAAAATACGCTTTGACACTGCTGAGGTTGATCGATGTTGAAACCGTACGCGTGGGATTGAAATGCTCTCCATTTTCCCAATACCAGAAATACGTGTAGGTCGGTGGGACGGTCGGAATGCTGATCCATTGATTGGGGACTGTGACTTGGACACTGCCTGCGCCCACTGCGGCGTAGACCGAACCGCTCTGCGGCACAGAGTAATTGGCGGAACCCACCGTAAAGTTCACATTCTGTCCGGCTCCAAATGTCGACATCTGCAGGTTCTTGAACGGGCTGGTGTTTTGTGATTTTTCCGCAAGTTCGTAAATGGAATACCACGGAGTCACTGTCTGTTTATTGAACTTCTTCGACTGACCAGTAACAGTTCGTTGATAGGTGACGGAGGAATCCATCAAATTGAAAATGACCTCGAAGTCATAGCTTGCAGCATACAACGGCGCGGCATTGAAATAATCTGCATCCCGCCAATCAATGATTGCCCGTTTGATTGTAATACCGTCTGAATTCAGGAAATGAATCGCATAAACTCCGTAGTAAATAGCGCCATCCGTTCCGTCTGTGCTGTTGAAATCGGCTGTGACTGTCGGTTTCTTTTCATCAGATGGATTCGGAAAACGCGTCCCTGCTTCCTTTGGGAAGCAATTGTAGTCATAATGGGTAACAAGGTCGTAAGGCTGAATGATTATGAAATAGCCTTCTGGTGGACTTGTCGAAAATCTGGCCCGCAGCTCCCAAGGATTTGCCAAAACAGTGGTCGAAGTCATAGCAGTTATGAACAGCAATAACGTTTTCATGGTTTGCCCTCTTTGAATGAATGTCTATTTGATTGAATACAGTTTTCGGCTATCTGCAACGATCGCCGAACTATAAAAAGAAACAAAATAAATCGTTCCATCACGGGCCAGCGCCGGTGCAGCGCCGAACCCTGTAGCCTCCGGCAGTTCTTTAAACCAAAGGACTTTTCCCGTATCGGCAACGGCTGAGACGGCATTCCTGGCGTCCTGACCACTCCGAACTCCGCCAACATAGATCACGCCGGCATCATCGATGACGATCGTATTACCCCATCCGACAATAGGTACTGGTGCCAAGCTGTCTGCATGGGTTCCGGTCTCTTTATCAAGACGAGCCAGGATGTTCCAGGAGGCGAAGTACAAATAATCGCCCCGTAAAACCGCTCGAGTCAAACCGGCCGGAGTGTCGAATCCGACTTCCCACCTCAGGTTTCCATTCCTGTCGTACGAGTGCACGTTCTCCCCGGCAATTCCTGAATGAAAATAGAGATTATCGGACTCATCGAGTATGATACTGCGGTGGCGAAACCCGACGAACCCAATCGAACGAAACCATTTTTCTTGACCTTCGAAGTCGAGACAGAGAATTGCATCGTACGACATGCAATAGAGGCCATACCGGCCTATCGATATCGCCTGAAACGGCATTTTGGCGATCGATGTGTCGCCATACGTCCAAACGACGTCTCCGTCCCGGTCGAAGCAGAAGATCGTATCATTGGCCGTGTAGATGCGGCCTCGACGGTCGATGACGGGTGATGCGAGGCGGGATCCGATACCAAAAAGTGTGTCGGTACGAACATTACAGACTGTTCTCTCCCACTTGATCGCCCCTTCCGGCGACAGAGCATACAGCGTACTGTCGTACCAGGTAAAATAAATGCTACCGTCCATGCCGACCGCGACTGAACTGGCATAGAAAATAGATTCTGCGAATCCAAGGTCAATCGGCCTCGATAAGAACCACTTTTCCTGCCCCTGAGATGAGATGGCAAACAGTCCGGAATTCCGGATTCCTCCGATGCCAGGGCTTCCGCCGGGATATTCAGCGACCAAATAGATAGTTCCGTCCGGCCCAATCACCGGAGCCGCACCCGTTCCGGATCCACCGATGTCAAAAGACCACTGCAGGGTCGGATTTTCATGCGGTCCGAGGTAGCACCTCTTGTCTCTCAGTGCCGTCGCCAGCTTGCTGTTTTGGAGATCTCCCTCTCCATGACTCCACACGGCTTCCGAGGCGCTGATCTCACCGTCGGGGCATAGATCAGGGCCCTTGGGATCGGTATCGCACGAGCAGAGTATGAAAATTCCGCAGAGAAGAGTGAGAGTCCTCATAAATCTTCCCAAAATCATTTCTTCATCACCTCCCTCAGAGTACGGTTTCAGCGATTTGGATTTAAATTCTCGTGAATGGGCTGTCGTGTTATCCTAATAGTGCCGCGAAATCAGCAAACATTACAAAATTTTCTCAGGAAATCTCCTCCGGACAGCACATCCCTGTCTATAAGATGCAGGGCAGGGCGATTTTCCCACACAGTAATTTGAAAATACTTGAAGAAGTTCTACCAGACCATGTCTGGCCAGCGCAAAAAAAAAGCTGTCCGCAGACAGCTTTTTGCAAAACTCGAACGAATTAGTCCTTGGGAGGAAAGTACCTCGTGTAGACGGCGTCCGTGAACGCGATGGCTTCCTTCTGGTAGGGGTTGATATCGTGTGAGTAAAACACATCTTCGATCAACGTATTGGCCGCCGGCCAATTGTTGATCGCGTTCAGGTCGTTGAGAAGCTGGAAGAATTCCTTGTCCTTCTTTTTGAAGAGCTTCTTGATATACGTCTTCTTGTCCTTGTCCTCGATGATCTGATACAGATCTTTCAAAACCGCCGCCTGGCCGAGTCGTTCTGCCATGACTGCCGCGAGTTGATCGGCGGCCGTTCCCGTTCCGGGCGTTTCCGGAGACTTGTACTCCTGCGACGCCGGGGCAGACGGCAGGACAATATCTTCCTCTTCCTCCTCTGTCAGAAAATCGCCGACTTCGGTCTCCTGCACTTCTTCCTTCTCGACTTTGATGTCCGACACGAGAGAGGAGAAATCCTTCGTAAAGATCACGTCGGTCTTTTCCTGGTAGTCCGTCTTGACCTTTTCTTCCTTGACCGGTTTCGCCTCGACGTCGCCCCCCTCCAGGAATGCGTTGAACATGCTTTCGAGCTTGGACACGCTGACGGTACCCCAATTCTTGGACATCATGTTCTTGGCGGCTTCCTGGTACTTCGGCAGATTGCGGTCCTGATACGCGCTGGCCAGGACTTCCGGATCGATGGAGTCCGATTGTTGTTCCCGTCCCAGGTTCAAAAATCCGACAATCACGCTTGCGATATTCACCGATGCCGCTGTTGTGTTTTCCTGAAACGCCTTTTCATCCAACTGCTGGATAAAACTCTTAAACGTCGTTTTGGAAATCGTTTCCATCGGATTGCTCTTGAAGTATGCTTCCAGAGACTTG
Organism: uncultured Bacteroidota bacterium; assembly: GCA_964602985.1. Lineage (GTDB taxonomy): Bacteria > CLD3 > CLD3 > SB21 > SB21 > CAYZJB01. The sequence continues at coordinate 46,289 of CAZRTJ010000001.1, read as the reverse complement.
AAGTAATAATCGTAGTCGATGAAATACCGCATGCTGTCCATCACCTCGGCGGGGGTAATGGAATCGTAATCGCGGTAGATAAACTGTACCATCGTACGCTCGGGCTGGACCAGAAAATTCGTCTGCAGCTTGACCCCTTGTTCGAGAATTCGGTTCAGACGAGCCTGATTGAAGATCGCCGTGTTTTTCAGAACTTCGTACAATTCATCGAATTTCTTGCGCACTTCCGGCAGATCGTAATTGAATCGTCCGGAAGACAGAAACATGGAGGATTCCTCGCGAATCCAGTTCTCCGCCTCGCGATCGAAATAGTTCTTAATAAAATTGGGAATGTCCCGCTTCTTGATATCCGCCAGTGCGATCGACTTGTCTTTGCCGATAATTTTTTGATGCAAATTAGAGACAATCGCATCCGTCTCTTTGATAACCATTTGCGTTACTCCTGTATGTTACAATCCATAAACGATAAGCGTCGTTACAAATCGACCTGCATTCCTTCACGCGCCCCGAATACTTCCGTCGTCGCGCCTTTTTCTTTCAGCAGGCTCCGGACCTGATCGACCATGGAATCGACAAACGTGTCGTCGTGCGCCGGATCGTGATGGTAGATCGCCAGGCGTTTGACGCGCGCCTTCCACGCAATCTCCGCCACGTAATCAAACGGCGAATGACCCCATCCCACCTTGGTCTTGTACTCGTCCGGGGTGTACTGGCAATCGTGAATGAACAAGTCCGTGCCCTCCGCGAAATGAACCATCCGATAATTGTTGTTGCCCTTGAATTTCATACCCTCAAACTGCGCATTCGATGAATCTTCGATCGGATAGGGCTCGTTGTCGGAAACGTAGACGACGGACTTGCCGTTTTCTTCGACGCGATATCCCAGCGCAAAGCCTGGATGATTCAGGTACATCGTGTGTACCTGCACGCCGGAGATCTTGAATTTGCCTTCATACAGACGCTTGAATCCGATCGACGCCGGCATATCCGACAATTCGACCGGGAAATACGCGCTCTTCATTTGATCGGTGATGATTTGATCCAGTTTCACGTCGGCTTCTTCACACCCGCAGATGACGAATTTATTCCCCGGAATGAACGCGGGAACGAAAAACGGGAATCCCTGGATGTGATCCCAGTGCGTATGACTCAGCAAGATCACCGTTTCGATCCCCTTCTTGCCTCGACGCAGGAGATCGTTGCCCAGCACGCGAATGCCCGAGCCTGCATCAAAAATGATCATGTTGCCGTTATCCAGGGTCAGTTCGCCGCAGGACGTGTTGCCGCCGTATCGTACCGTGTCCGGTCCGGGTGTCGGGATGGACCCACGCACTCCCCAAAAGGTGTACTTCATGCCTTGACTTCCCTTGCGTCCAGGACCCGATGGATCGTATCGATCAGTTTATCGGATTCGACGACCTTCGACAGATAGGCATCCGCACCCAGGCGCAACGCTTTGCGACGATCGACGTCAAAAATTTTCGCGGAATACACGATGATTTTCACCCCCTCCAGGCCGGGGGTTTCCTTGATCTGTCGGCAAATCTGAAAGCCATCGACACGGGGCATCATGATATCGAGGAGGACCACATCGGGCTGTTCGCGAGTCAATTCGGACAGCGCATCCAGACTGCTCTGGCACGTCACCGCGTCAAATCCTCCACATTTTCGGAGATTGGATGCCGTCACAGCCAGGGCATCTGCGTCGTCATCGATGATCAGAACTTTCGCCATCAGTGTTTCAGCACGCCTTGTATCGTATCGATCAGTTTGTCGGATTGAATGACTTTCTGCAGGTACGCATCGGCGCCCACTTTCAAGGCGTTCTTGCGATCCACTTCGAATATCTTGGCCGTATAGACGATGACTTTGATGTTCCTCAGGTCCGGCGTTTCCTTGATCGTCTTGCAGATGGACAAGCCATCGACTTTGGGCATGAGAATATCGAGCAGCACGACGTCGGGTTTGTAATCGCGAATCGCCTCCAGCGCGCGCGTACTGTCCGGCACCTCCTTCACCTCGAAACCCGCCATGTGCTGCAGAATTTGAGTTGTCGTGGCACGAAAATCGGCGTCATCGTCAACGACCATGATTCTAGGCATACGTTACACCCCTACCGAAGCCCGCGCCGTTGACGGCATGTGCTCCCGGTACTCCTTCGCGTATTGGATATAATTTGCCGGTATCGATCGGATCATTGCAACTTCCTCCTGGGTCAATTCCCGTACGGTCTTTGCAGGAACTCCGGCCACCAGCGTGCGGGGAGGAACTTCAAATCCTTCGCGCACGACCGCTCCGGCCGCGATCATTGAAAACGAGTGAACCACGGCGCGATCCAGCACTTTCGCTCCCATCCCGATCAGCACGTGATCGTGGATCGTGCAGCCGTGAACGATGGCTCCGTGAGCGATGGTCACATCACTGCCGATGGTGACACTATATTTATTCAGCGTGCAGTGGATGATCGCCCCGTCCTGGATATTGGTCCGATCGCCCACACGGATCGAATGCACGTCCCCCCGGACGATCGCGTTAAACCACACGGTACAGTCTTCACCCAGCGTGACATCCCCGACAATGCGGGCGCCTTCTGCGATAAAAACGGATTCGGGGATGATCGGTCGTTTTGTTATGTACTGGCTGATCATGTTGAAATTTGGGGAGTTGGAACGCGCGTCAATATATCCCGCCCCCCCCTGACAATCAAGCACAAAATCCCTCACCGATCACTGATTTTTTCCTTTAGAAAGAAACGAATCGCCAAAAAACTCCCCATCAAACCGAGCAGGGCTCCACCGCCCGTCAAGATCCCGTACGCCAGGTACTCGGACGTCAACCCGTCAATCACATACGTGCGAATCAGCCACACCACACCCCACGTGACGCCCGCTGCCAGAAGGCCGCCGAACAACCCCTGCAACAATCCCTCCACCACAAAGGGACCCGAGATGAAACCGTTGGTCGCACCCACGAGTTTCATCGTACGAACCAGATCGCGCTTGGAATAAATGCTCAGCTTGATCGTATTGGACGTGAGGAAGATGGCGGCAAGCGCGGCAAGAATCCCCGTGCCGAGGACGATCTGATTGTAAATCGCTGCCTTTTCGTCGAGCGCCCGAAGCAATTCTTTCTGGTAATTGACCTCATCGACTCCCTTCCATGATTCCACCTGTGCCGCAATGGCTTCCACCGAGAGGAGATTGCGATGCGTCTCCACAAGACGGAGGCGATAGGACGGCGGCAAGGGATTGGTCTCGACAAGGTCAAAGATGTCCTCGTCACCCATCACCTCTTTCAGAACACGTGCCGCATCCGCCCGCGAGACATAGATGACGGAGTCCACACCCTCCAGCCTTCGCAACGCCTGTCCGATCTGGAGAATGGGAGGCTCATCGAGGCTCTTATCGAGGAAAACTTCCAGCTCAACCCGGCTGCGAATCTCCGTCACGAGCGCATTCAAATTCAATGCGACCACGAGAAAGAAACCTACGAGGCTCAGGGCAATGCAGATGATCGTAACGGCAACAAAGGTCGCCAGTTTCGCTCGAAACAATCCACTGAAGCCTTCGCGGAGAAAGTATCCCGGATTCATTCCGGCTTCCGGTCAGTCGCCAAATGGATGTTTGACGAGTCCCCGATCCCACCTCTGGAGATAGTCATCGGTCAGCGTCTTGACCAGTCCGCCGAGCAATAACAGTCCGATCAGATTGGGAATCGCCATGAAGGCATTGCCGATATCGCCAAAATTCCACACGATTTGCAGATAATCGCCCTGCAGGATGGCGCCGCAGAACACAAATCCGCAGAAGATATATCGATACGGCTTCACGCTCTTCTGTCCCCATAGATAACGCGCGCCCTGTTCGCCGTAATAGGACCATCCGATCAGCGTGGTAAAACCAAACAGGAAACTGCATACGCTAACAATGTAACCGCCCCAATCCGCGCCAAAATGAACCGCAAACGCGGATTTGGTGAGCGCGGTGCTGGTGAGTCCGGTTTCGCCCGGATGCAAATTGGACGAGAGGATGACAAACGTAGTCATACTGCACACGATGATCGTGTCAATAAACGTGCCCATCATCGCGACCAACCCTTGCGCGGCCGATTCGTTCCCTTTGGCGGCGGCGGCAGGAATCGAGCAGGAACCGATTCCCGATTCATTCGACAATGTCCCGCGCGATATACCGAACCGCATGGCCTCTTTCACGGTGTGGCCGATCACACCGCCGGCAACCGCCTCGCCGGTGAACGCGCTTTGCAACATCACCCAAAAGACAGAAGGGATCATCTGGAAGTTCCATACGATAATGACGATCGACGCCAGCATGTACACCACGATCATGGTTGGCACCAGTTTGTCAGATACCTCCGCGATCCGCTTGACGCCTCCGATCAACACCACGCCGCACATCACCGCAAGCAATCCGGCCGTCAGAAAGAAATCGATTCCGAAATCCGATTTCAGCGCCAGCGCAATTGAATTGGATTGCGCCATGTTCCCACTGCCGAACGTCGCCATGATGATCACGGCAACCGCAAACCAGAGGGCAAGAAATTTTCCCAGGCCTTTCTGTTTCAATCCATCCCGCAAATAATACATCGCACCGCCGGAGAAAGTGCCGTCCGACATTTTTTGACGGAATTTCAATCCCAAAGCCGCCTCGGCGTATTTCGTCGCCATCCCGAACAACGCCGTCATCCACATCCAGAACGCCGCCCCGGGGCCGCCGCTGGCAATGGCCGTCGCCACACCCGCGATATTTCCATTCCCCACGGTCGCGGCCAGCGCGGTCATCAGCGCCTGGAACGGCGTGATGTCTCCGGTTCGAGTGGCCGATTCTTCCTTGGACCGTCCCTTCAGCATGAATCGAATCGCCAGTCCGAGTCTGCGAAATTGGATGAATTTTGTCTGAAAGGACATGTACACTCCGGTCGCTCCCAGCATCAAGATGACCGCAGGCCACCAAATGTGGTCGGCAAGCGCTCCTGTAAACCATAACAACCAGTCGAGAAATTCCTTCATGTCAGCTCCTTGATGGGGTGGAAATCCGGCTTAGAAAACCGTGATACCGATAAACTTCTGCAAAATCGTAATCACAAAAACAGTCCCGATAATGACGGGACACACAAAGGATATCATGGCGTTGATAAATTTTTCTACAAACGAACCGCGGTACGAAGGATGCCCCGCAGCGATTTCCTCCGACAGGTTCTGCGTCTTCCACACGTAGGCTGCAAACAGGGAGATCATCACTCCGCCAAAGGGGAGGAGGGTATCCGAAAAGACGTCGGAAACGACGGACAAGAAATCATGAGGGGCGCCACCGTACGAAATGAAATTCGTGAAGAAGTCGACGGCCCCGGTGGACAACATACTTGGCAAACCAATCACAAAGATTGCCGCCGCCAAAATCCACACAGCCGTCTTCCGATGCCATTTCTTCTGGTCCACCACGTACGCCACGGGAACCTCCAGCAACGAGACCGTAGAGGTCAGCGCCGCAAAACACAGCAACAAGAAGAAGCTCCCGCCGACAATCCGCCCCATGATGGGTCCCATCGTTTCAAAGACGCCGGGCAACACGACAAATACAAGCCCCGGACCGGCCGACGGTTCCAGTCCTTGAAAAAACACCAACGGGAATATCATGAGTCCGGCCAGAAATGCAATGGTTGTGTCCGATAGCGTCACAATCGCAGACGCCGTGATGATGTTTTCGTTCTTACCGACGTACGAGCCGTAGGTGATCAACGCCCCCATCCCGAGGGAGAGCGAAAAGAACGCTTGCGAAAGCGCAGTGTACACCGTCTTTGCCGTCACCCGGTCAAAGTTCGGCACCAGGTAATACTCGACGCCTTTCCACGCATTGTTCAACGTCAAAGCGTAAATGATCAGGAAGATGAGGATCGCGACCAGGGCGGGCATCAGAATCTTCGACCACTTTTCAATTCCTTTTTGCACGCCGCCGGAAACGATCAGGGCCGTCGCGATCATGAAGGATGCCGAAAAAAACAAATTGTCTGTAAAGTCGGTCGTGTAGCCCACAAAGTCTTTGGCGATTTCAAAATCGCCCGATAGCATGTGCAGGAAATAACCAAACGCCCAACCGGCCACGACATTGTAAAATGACAAAATCATGAATCCACACAGAACCCCGACGATGCCCACCAATCCCCAACGCGGATTGGACAAGGATGTGAAGGCGCCGTATGGATTGAGCGTGGTGCGCCGTCCGATGGCGACCTCCGCGACAAAGATCGGAAAACACAAGATGAACGCGCAGATCAAGTAGACGACGACAAACGCGGCGCCCCCATTGTTCCCCACTTCGTACGGAAATTTCCAGATGTTTCCCAAACCCACGGCGGATCCCGCAGCAGCGGCAATAAATCCCAGTCGGTTCGTAAAGGAACCTCGTCCGCTCATAACTTCTCTCCCGTCATGTTGATGAAGACGTGTGTATCAAGCTCGTCCTGAAAAAGAGGGATTCGAAAAAATGCGCTGTAGTATACATATCGACTCCCCTAAAGTCAATCGAGCAACCACGTGAATTTTGTATTCCTGAAATTGAAACTTGTGCGGATCCGATCCGTAGTGCCATCCGACTCAGACGCAATGGGCCAGACGGACTCGCGCCCGCAAGAAAGAGCTTGATCGAGAGAGAAAACTGTATTCATTTGACCAACGAACCACTGTAAAGGGAAAAATCCATGAAACTGTTTTTTTTATTGTTATTCTCTTCCTTGTCTGCATTCGCAGGCTCGGGGAAATTCCAGTACCAAATCGATCTGCGAGAATCGATTCAAACCGATTCTTTCCACGTGACGCTCACCGTCGAAGGAGTAACCGGCGACAGTACGATTTATCAATTTGCGGCGACGGCTCCCGGAACGTATCAGGTCATGGACGTGGGACGGCTCGTCGGCAGCTTCTCGGCCACGGATCGAAGCGGCCATGTCCTTCCCAGCTACCGACTCTCGACCAATCAGTTTGTCATACGAGACGCCCAATCCCTTGCCAAGGTCCAGTACCGAATCAGCGATTCGTTTGACGAAAATCTTGCGCCCCATCCGATCTACCTCATGTGCGGATCCAACCTTGAACAGTCGAATGCCCAGATTAATCCGCACATGGTGATCGGCTATTTCCACGGCCACCAATCGGATCCGATCCGTCTGCGTCTGGATACGCCACAGGACTGGGTGACCGGCACGGCCCTGCCGATGAAAGACGGAGACTACGTGGCCGAGACATTCGACCACCTGGTCGACTCGCCGCTTCTTTCCGGAAAACTCGACCACTCTGGTTTCAAAGTCAGTGGTACCCAGATCGACATCTATTCTTACTCCGAGACGGGTTCGCTGAAGCCGGGCATGTTTGAAGAAGACCTGAAAAAACTTCTTACCGCCGCCGATCGATTCCTCGGCGGTCTCCCAGTCAAGCAGTACACGTTCTTGTTCCATCTGCGGGCCAATGCGGAAGAAACGGGAATTACCGGCGCATGGGAACACAGCTACTCCTCCGGCTACGTAGTGTCTGAAAGCATCCCCAAGTCAGAATTGCTCAGCACGATCGCACACGAATTCTTCCACATCGTCACACCGCTCAACATCCACAGTGAGATTATCGAAAAATTCAACTTCGTGAAGCCCGTGGCCTCCCAGCACCTGTGGCTGTATGAGGGGACAACGGAATGGGCCAGCGACATGATGCAGGTCCGGGGCGGCCTGATCAGTGACACGATGCTGCTTCGTGCCATTACGATCAAGATGAATAACGCCGACGCATACGACCCTAACGTGAGCCTTGTCGACCTGTCCCTCGGATCCTATGATCAGCACGTGGGTCAGTATGGCAACATCTATATGCGCGGCGCGCTGACGGCCATGATGCTCGACATGCGTATTCTAGAATTGTCCAAGGGTAAGAAAGGCCTGCGCGACGTGATGAAGAAACTCTCCAGGAAGTACGGACCGAAGAAGGCATTTCCGGAAAATGGTTTCTTCGAAGTCTTTGTGAAGGAAACCTATCCCGAGATAGCCGATTTCTTCGAACGGCATGTGAAGAAAGCCGAACCGCTGCCCGTGAAGGAATACCTGGCCAAAGCCGGATACGAGTATTTTCCAAATTTTGCGACCGGACAATTCCGACCCAATGCCGGTAAGTTCATTCCCGGATTCGACGGGCAGAACGTGGTGGTCACGTCCGTCGTCGAATCCGACTCCGTCACACAGGAACTTGGCATTCAGACAGGCGACAAACTGATCCGATTTGCGGCAAAAGACAAGGACGTGGGGATCTTTCAGGGCGTCCAGGGACTCCTCGCGCAACTGCAAGTCGGAGATGAATTTTCCTGGACAGTGCTGAGAGGCGATCAGGAACTGAAACTGACAGCCAGGACGCGTCTGACCGAAATCGTGGTCCGGCATAAGATCCTCCATGGCAAGGAGGCGACGCGCGAGCAAAACGAGTTTAGAACCGCCTGGCTAACCAATCGCTGATGAAAGGAATTGACGGATGATGAAAACTCTACTTGTTCTGTGGTGGGTCGGAACTGGGACGGTCTTGGCGGATGGTCCATTGACGCTCCGCTACACAGTCGACCTGACGCGATTAGAAACGGACAGCTTCTTTGTCACTCTGGACGTGGGCGGAATTGCGACGGACAGTGTGTTCTTCCAATTTGCCGCCACGGCTCCGGGCACCTACGAAGTCGAAAACGCGGGGCGTTTCGTTGGCGGGTTCGAAGCCACCGCATCGGACGGCAACGCTTTGGACGTTGTTCGAACCGGAGTCAATCAATACCTGATTCGAAACGCAACGCGATTGTCGAATATTCGCTATCGGGTCGAGGATACCTACGATACCTCCATCCCGGAAGACATCGTCGGACCGATGAGCGGAACGAACATCGAATCGAATAATGCCGTCGTCAATGGACAGATGGTGTACGGATACTTCCATGGATTCCAGGGCAATCCGATGACCATTGACTTTCGTCTCCCAACGGGCTGGTCCATCGGAACGGCGCTGCCCAGGCACGGAGACTCCTACGTGGCCGAGTCCTTCGATCACGCTGTGGATTCACCGGCGCTGCTCGGACGACTCACCTACGCCAATCTGAAACTGCGGAAGACCAAGGTCGATATCTATTGTTATTCCGAGAACAACATCGTCACATCCGATAGTCTTCTCACACATTTGCGGGACATGCTCAAAGCGGCAGATCGCTTTCTGGACGGCCTCCCCGTCGATCGCTTTGTCTTTCTCTTCCACTTCCGTAAGGAAGTCGGGCGATCTTTTGGCGCGTTGGAACACAAGTATTCGTCGTATTTCTACATGCCCGAGCGGCCGATTTCTCAGTCCAGAAGTCTTCTGATCAGTTTTGCCGCCCATGAATTCTTCCATGTCGTCACGCCGCTGAACATTCACAGCGAAATCATCGAAACGTACAATTTTGAAACCCCGACGCCATCTCGTCATTTGTGGCTGTATGAGGGCACCACGGAATGGGCGGCGCACAAAATGCAACGACTGGCGGGTCTGACGTCGGAACGCGAGTACCTCGAGACCATTACCCAAAAACTCAAAACAAATGACTTCTTCCGACCCGATGTCAGTTTGCTCCAGATCAGTCTGGGATCGTACGGCGAGTGGGCTTCGGAGTACCAGAATATCTATAACCGGGGCGCGCTGACCGCCATGCTGCTGGACATGCGTTTACTGGAATTGTCCAGGGGAAAACGGGGACTGCGCGACGTGATCAAGGACCTTTCGAAACGATACGGCCCCAGACGATCCTTTACCGATTCTACTTTCTTCGGTGAGTTCGTCGCGATGACCTATCCGGAAATTCAGGATTTCTTCGACCGGTATGTGAAGGAATCGGACCCCTTGCCGATGGAGGAATATCTCGGCAAGGCCGGCTACCGCTACTCGCCCCGGATTGCTACCGGACAATTTCGCGCCCGGGGACCTCGCGCGTCGTATGCCGTCGATGCGCAAGGGAAAATCGCCGTCAGCAAGACCGATACATCGGACTCCGTCACGCGCGAACTGGGTTTGGAGGCGGGGGACGTCCTGCTCACCTTTGGGATCGGAGAAACAGAGTACACCATCGAACGATTTGCCGCATTCGCCAAGGATCTGCGGATTGGAGAAGCGTTTTGGATGAAGGTTCGTCGTGGAGATGCGGAGCGAGTACTCACCGCAAAGGCAGGGCAGAGTGAAATCATCCTCACACACGTCATCACGGAAATGGAGAAACCCTCTCGCGAGCAGAAAGACTTTAGAAAGCGTTGGATCGGACAGCGATGAGACGAGGACTACCGGATGGCCTTGCGAATCAATCCGTACCGCAAACCGTAATTGCTGACGGTCAGCCGATCTTCTTGCAACCGGTTCATCGCTTCATCGAGAATGATCCCCCCGGCAAAGATGACGTCTGCACGAGGCGCTTGCAGACCTTTTAGCTGTTTGCGCTGTTCCACCGTGTTCGCCTGAAGGATTTCCAGGAGGGACCGCAGGTGTTCGCGACGGAGCACAAATCCGTTGATGCGCGCGGGATCATACTCGTCGAGTTCCTGCATAATCGCGGCAAGCGTGGTGATCGTACCGGCGACGCCGACCATCGTGATCCCTGCCGCACCCGATCCGTCCACACGGGAGAATTCGTTCCGAATGTGCGCGCGCATGGCATGTTCTTCTTCCGTTGTCACGGGATCCGACTTCGCAAATCGCTCCGTCATTCGCACGCTCCCCACATCGAGACTGATCGATCGATCGATGGTTTCGCCCCGTCCAAAAATCAACTCCGTGCTTCCGCCGCCGATGTCCACGACCACCATCGATGCAGGCGGTTGGGTACCGAAGACCATCCGTCCGCCTTCAAATGTCCATCGGGCTTCTTCCTCCCCGGACAAGACCTCCACATAGATTCCCGTTGCCTTCTCGATGGTCTTGACCACCAGGCGTTGGTTTTCGGCGTCCCGCATCGCGCTCGTTCCGCAGGCCACGACCCGATTGACGGCATGGTGATCGATGATCGTCCGATATTCCGACAGGGCATTCAGACAGCGTTCCAAACCGTCCGAGTCGATCACGCGCCGCTGGTCCAGGCCCTTGCCCAGACGAATGAAACGTTGCTGCTCTTCCAATGGGTGGATGGCCCCGGTCGCATCCACCTCGGCGATCAAAAGCAGAGCGGTGTTCGTTCCGACGTCGACCGTCGCGATTTTCAGGTTGGTCTTGTTCGCGTCACCAGGTACGCCATCCATTCTCCATCTCTCCCGGATTGAGCAATCGATAACCCGTGCGTGGGCAAGGTTTGCTGCACCCATTCATTTTCTTCTGCGAGAATTCCCGATAGGACAATTTTTCCAAATCGACGCAACCGGGTGACCAGTTCAGGCAACATCGTTTCAATCACGCTTCGCTGCAGATTGGCGAGAATCCAGTCGTACGGCTTCTGTTCGGCGTCGGACAGTGCGTCCAGACTGCCCAATATCATCCGGATTTTTCCCGCGACGCGGTTCAGTCGAAAATTCTCCCGCGCATTGTCAAACGACTCCTGTTCAATATCCAAAGCCACGACCGACCGCGCCCCCAACTTGGCCGCCATGATCGCAAGAATCCCGGACCCCGTCCCCACGTCGAGAACTCGCTTGCCCGGCGTGAGATTCTCATCCATCAATTCCATGACCAATCGCGTCGTTTCATGCGTTCCCGTGCCAAATGCCATTTTGGGATCGATGATGATGACTTTCGTTCCCCGCGGAGCGCGATACGTCTCCCATGACGGACGCACGACGAAACGGCGCGAGACGCGAAGCGGTTTGAAATGACGTTTCCAATTCTCCGCCCAATCCGCATGCTCCAGTCGGGAGATTTGGAACGCTCTGGATGTGCAGCTGCGAATCTTCTGCTCGAGATCGTCCAGGCGGGCATACGACTCCCCGGGAAAATACGCAATCCACGATCCGGCTTCTTCCATGCCGCCTGTAGAACCTGCGGAACATAACTTGTCTACCTCCGTGTGAGGCAATAGCCCGGAGAAGCGTACCTGCCAGGAAAATCCGCTCATGAACGATCAGCCGGAGTGAGAACGCAAGACCTGGGTGACGGTGTGCGCCAACGACTGGTCGATTTTGGTCTTGGACAGGACGGCGTCTACCCGCTGACCGCTGACCGTCTTGGAAGCCATGAGATCATCGAGATGATCCGCATCCGAGTAAATCACGATGGGGATACGCGCCCCGTTGGGTCGCGTGAGTCGAATTTTTTTCGAAACCGTGTCAAAGTCGTTTTGATCGACCAGAAAAAGGTCCGGGAAATACTTGTCCACCGTTTCCTGTCCGATTTCATCTGAACTGGTCACCATCGCCGAATACCCATTGGCCTTCAGAGTCCGACTGGCCAGTATGCGTGAAATCCGCTGGTTGTCCATGATGAGAATCCGTTTTTCCGTTTCACTGCGAATCTCTTTCGATTCCAGTTCGTCCAAAATCTTCGACGCTTCGAGGATCAGACCGGTGATGCTGGCCGACAGGGTCTTGCGTGGCGGTCGCGTTTCCTCCTGAAACATGTACGTCGCGTCTCTCAGGGAGGCCAGCTGAAGAAAAGCATCTTCCTTGATGGCGTCTTTGCTCGTGGCGTAGACGACCTTGCCGTCCTCGATGAAGATATCGCCGATCTTGGCCCTGGATTTGTCATAAAACTCAAACGAACCGGTTCGCCGGCTCTGTTCCTTCTCCTGTGCTTCGGCAAAAAAATGCGCCACGGGAGTGAAACGCCGTTTGATTTTGGCTTCGGCCATTCGAATTTTTGCGCGAGTGATGACTTCCGCGATGCGGAAGGGTTTGCTGATGGCGTCCACGGCGCCTGTTTCCAGGCCCGACACGATTTCTTCGACATTAAAATGACCGGTCACGAAAATCACTGGAATGTAGGCGGTGGCATCATCCTGATGAAGCCGCTTGAGAGTCTCGTAGCCGTTGAGCCGCGGCAGCATGATATCCAGCAGGATCAGGTTGTACGACGTGGTCTTGACTTTTTCGAGACAGTCTTCGCCGTCTCCCACGATGTCGACGTCGTATCCGCCAAGCTGGAGCGCCTTGGCCAGCGGCTCCACCGCATCCGGTTCATCATCGACAATGAGTATGCGTTCTGCAGGCATGACTTACTCTTTGCCGAGCAAACGGCGGCACTTGTTGACGATTTTGTTCGTAGGGGTAGCGATCACATCCTGACGAGGAATGTCCACCTGAGAAAAACGAAAATAGCCGTCCTCCCAATAGATCATATCGTAAATCGCGTCTTCCCCCTTGATCTGACCGAGTTCAGCGTTGAAGATATTTCCCTTCATGAAATAGACGCCGCCTTCCAGCGTGCCGTCCGAAATCAGCAGATGTCCGGTCTTGCCGGTATTGACCAGCAGTTGCAGAATGTCGATCACGCTCACATCGCCGAGTTTGCCCAGAAATCCATCCCGCAACGTGGCCTTCTCTTTTTCGAATGCATTGACGTTGGACAGCAGGCCCTCGATGCGGAGCAACAAATCCTGACGCTTCGTATGTCGCTTGACCAGATATTCATTCGCCCCGCAACGAAATCCCCGAATTTCCGTCAGCATGTCGTCGATCGCCGTGAAGAAAATAAATGGCACGGTGGGGATGTTGGAGGTGTCCCGGATCCGCTGACACAACTCAAATCCGTTCATCTCAGGCGTGAAGACGTCGCTGATCACGAGATCGGGACGTTCCTTGTTACATAGTTCCATGGCCTCCGTGCCCGAGCCCGAGTCAAACACAACGTAGTCTTCTTTTTGGAGACTCTCCTTCAGGATCTGCCGAACCGTCTCGTCACCGTCGACGATGAGAATCTTCCTCGCCGTTTTCTTCAATTCCGTCATGGGGTGATTATCCGAATTTCTTTTCGTCGGTCACTCGGCAGTACTCCATCACGACGTTCATGGTCGTCGTGTGAATCGTAGGCACCACTTCGATTTCCTGGGATTCGAACCGGAAGACCCCGTCTCTCCACTCGCCGAGATTGTAGACCGCTTCCTCGCCGACGAATTGTTTGTATTCGGCATGGATGAGTTTGCCGTCGTTGAACACCATCTCGGCTTTGTCTTCGCCCGCCGTTAGCGTCAGCAGGCCGGTCTTCTTGTTCATCATGAGCAGTTGGAGGACGTCGATGAGAGAGAGATCGCTGAGTTTGCCATAGAGACCTTCCTGCATTTCCTGACTGGCCTGCTGCATATCGCGGGCCTTGTTGAGCAGGGTCTCGACCTTTCCGACCAATTCTTCTTTTTTGATGTTCGACTTGATCAGGTAGTCGTCCGCGCCGGTTCTCAGCCCGCGCAGTTCCGTCGCGACCTGGTCGATCGACGTGAGGAAGATGAACGGAACAAGAGGAATGCTCGAGGTCTCGCGGACGCGCTTGCAGAATTCGAAGCCGTCCATCTGGGGCATGAGAATATCGGAAATAATCAGGTCGGGCTTCTGATCGTCCACCATCGTCAGCGCTTCGGCGCCGTTGTCCGCTTCGATGACTTCGAAATTCTCCTTTCGCAGGTTGATGCTGAGGAGCGTACGAACCGTTTTGTTGTCATCGACGATCAGGATCTTCTTGTTCATGCCGTCCCTTGGTTCAGGCGTAAATGCCGCGCAGTTTCAGCACCTGGGCGACGCGGTCGATGCCGAGGATGTACGCGCCGATGCGGAGGGTTTGTTTGTGCTTGTTGGCCATTTCGTATACGGCTTCAAAACTCTCTTTCATGATGCGCTCGAGTCGTTGATTGACGTCGTCGAGCGGCCAGAAATATCCCATGCGGTCCTGCACCCATTCGAAGTACGAGACGGTGACGCCTCCGGCATTGGCCAGAATATCCGGAATGACCATGATGCCCTTTTCCTGCAAGATTGGATCGGCCAACGCCGTGGTCGGTCCATTGGCGCCCTCGCAGATGATTTTGGTTCTGACTTTGCTGGCGTTTTGTCGGGTAATTTGGTCCTCGAGGGCGGCAGGAATCAGCACATCGCATTCGAGCTCAAGCAATTGCTCGTTGGAAATGGGTTCCGCGCTGGGGAATCCCTGCAGCGACCGGCGATTCTTTGCGGCATAGGCGATGGCATCATCTATGTTGATTCCGTTCATGTTATAGTACGCGCCGCTGACGTCGCTGATCCCGATGATTTTTGCGCCTTGCTGACGCAGCAGTTGCGCCGCGACGGAACCGACATTGCCAAAACCCTGTACGACCACGGTCGATTGATTGGCCTTGAGGCCGAGTTTCTCCATGGCCGCCAGCGCGACGATCATCACTCCGCGTCCGGTCGCCTCGCGCCTCCCCAGACTGCCGCCCATCACCACCGGCTTTCCGGTGACCACGGCGGTTTCCGTGCGGCGAATGTGCATGCTGTACGTGTCCATCAACCAGCCCATTTCCCGTTCGCCCGTGTTGACATCCGGCGCGGGCACATCGCTATTGGGACCAAACACTTCGGTGAGATTGGCGGTATAACGGCGAATGACTTTCTCGAATTGCGTATCCGTCAGTTTCGACGGATCGCATTTGATACCCCCTTTGGCGCCGCCGAAGGGAATATTCACAACCGCACACTTCCAGGTCATCCATGCCGCCAGCGCCTTCACTTCGTTCAGATTTACGCCGGTCGCCACGCGGATGCCGCCTTTGGACGGTCCGCGCACGGTACTGTGGATCACGCGATAGCCTTTGAATACTTGCATCGAACCGTCATCCATGATGATCGGAACGGACACGATGACTTGTTTCTCAGGCTGTTTCAGGTATTCGTAAATGCCTGGATCCAGTTCCAAAATCTCAGCCGCCACATCGAAACGGCGCATCATCGATTCGAACGGCTTGTCGTCTCCGGCCTTGATCGGTGCGGGTTCGGCGGAATTCGTCATACTCATGAGTATCACTCCAATGGGAATCGTGTTGGTGCGTTAGCGGCGTAAACTTATCGAAAGACCGGTTGAAAATCAACCATTTAGACGATTGGTGTCAACGCAAAATCGAAATGTCCGACGCTCTGGACGGGAGTCGTAACGCCCTTGAGTCATCCCACCAGACTTAATTCGTCAGCGCGACCGTGGGAGCGGGGATTCTCCCGCCGCGGTTGATGAATTTCGAAGGGGAGAGGGTTCGGATCGGCATGACTGGAGCCTTCCCCAGCAGCCCTCCGTAATCTACAGAATCACCCACGGTTTTGCCCGGGACCGGAATAATCCGAACCGCAGTTGTCTTGTTATTGATCATGCCGATGGCGGCTTCGTCTGCAATGAGTGCGCTAATGACCTCCCATGTCGTGTCCCCGGGTACGGCGACCATATCCAGCCCGACGGAACACACGCACGTCATGGCTTCGAGTTTCTCGAGCGACAGATTATTTCGCTCCACCGCCGCGATCATTCCCTGGTCCTCGCTGACGGGGATGAACGCGCCGCTCAACCCGCCGACGTAGGAAGAGGCCGTCAGGCCGCCCTTCTTGACGGCGTCATTCAGCATCGCCAGCGCCGCCGTCGTCCCGCACGATCCGACGTCCTCCAGACCCATCGCGACCAGAATGTCGGCGATGCTGTCGCCGGGAGCGGGCGTGGGCGCCAGCGAGAGATCGACAATGCCAAACTCAACGCCCTGCATTCGCGCCACTTCGCGCCCGAGCAATTCGCCGGCGCGTGTGATCTTGAACGTCATGCGCTTGATGATCTCCGCCAGTTCACCCAGATCACAATCGGGCGCCTGTTTGACGGCATGCAACACCACGCCGGGTCCGCTGATGCCGACGTTGATCGTGACCTCCGGCTCGCTCACGCCGTGGAAAGCGCCTGCAACGAAGGGATTGTCCTCCACCGCATTGCAAAACACGACGAATTTTGCGCAACCGATGGCGCCGTCCGACGCCGTTCGCTGGGCCAGATCCTTGATCAGCTTGCCGACCGCAATGATCGCGTCCATATTGATGCCGGCCTTGGTCGAGCCGACATTGACTGACGAACACACGCGCCGGGTCGTCGCGATCGCTTCCGGGATCGCATCGATCAGATGTTTGTCGCCTCGCGTAAAACCCTTCTGCACGAGCGCCGAAAAACCCGCAAGAAAGTCCACGCCGACCTGCGCCGCCGCCTCGTCCAACCTTCTCGCAAGCCGGACAAACTCGTCACGCGTAAACGAATCGCACGGAATCGATACGGGCGTGATCGATATGCGCTTGTTGGCGATGGCAATTCCGTATTTCTGTTCCACCTCCCTGGCGGTCGCCACGTGCCGCTCCGCGCGACGGCAGATCTTGTCATAGATAGCTTCGATCGTCTGCGACGCATCGCCCCGTGCACAGCCGCGCAGACTGATTCCCATCGTGGTTGTCCGGATGTCAAAGTGCTCGACTTCTGTCATCTGGATGGTCTCAAGAATTTCTTTCACATCAAACGGCATGATTCACCTCATTCTTCCACGGATCCCGCTCCGGGATTAAACAACGCATGTTCCCATGATTTCAAAAATTCCACCGCTTCCCGCGAGTTGTGCAGGTGGGCAAATTTGGCCACCTGGCGTCCGACCTCCTTGAGCCGTTTTTCCGATTTCGGGTCTCTTGGCAGGCCGGTGGGGTCAAACACCTTATCGACTTCAGAAATGGTGGCCTGTTCCGGAACGACCCACGCATGCAGAGCCCTTCCGATATTGCGCAAACTGCTCAACGCAGAAAACCCCCCGGCCGCTCCTGCGCTCACCGCAACCAGTCCCACCATCTTGCCCTCGATTTCATCAAAGCCCATGAGGTCCAGAAAATTTTTCAGCACGCCGCTCACGCTTCCGTGATACTCCGGAGTCGCCCAGATCATGCCCTGCGCTTGTTGGAGTTTTCCGCGCAGCCGTGTCAGGTCCTCGGTGACGGCCGTTTCTTTGCCTGCGCAAAATGGCAAATCCCATTCTCTCAAGTCAATTCGCTCCGTGGTCGCCCCGACTTCGGCCGCACCCTGGAGGGCCACGTCCAGCGCCATTCTTGTGAAACTTCGTACCCGAAGACTTCCTGCAATTCCAATCACATGCTGCGGCATCATAAACCTCTCAGGATGGCCAACACGTCTTCGGCCACGGAATTGCCAAAGGAAATGGCCTCCGTGATGTCCAGCGCGCGGCGCCCCCGCCAATCCGTGATCCATCCGCCGGCTTCTTCGAGGATGGGTTTGAGCGCGGCGACATCCCAAAGGGACATCTTCGCATCGACCATCACGGTCGCTCGTCCCGTCGCGACCAGCACGTGCCCGTAACAGTCTCCCCACATTCGAAACGTCTTTGCGTGGGTCCGCAGTTGATCGAATTTCTTCCGGTCCGGACGTGATTCCACATGAGCCAGATCCGTCGTCAGCAGGATGCCTTCCGCCAGACGCGTCGACGCAACGCGGGTCGGTCTGCCGTTCCACGAGGCGCCCAGACCTCGTCCGGCGCACACTGTTTCGCCGAGGGCCGCCAGATGCACCACGCCGACGACGGCATCCCGAAGGCGGCGATCTTCGATCGCCACCATCGTTCCGTACAGCGGAACGCCGGAGACGAACGACTTCGTCCCGTCGATCGGATCGATAATCCATCGATAATCGGACGCGCCCGGATGTTCGCCGAACTCTTCACCCAAAATGGCATGGTCGGGAAATTCACGTCGGATGAACTCGACGATCCATTCCTCCGCCGACCGATCTGCGATCGTGACGGGTGAGAGATCGCTTTTCCATTCCACCGCGATATCCGACTGGAAATATCGAAGAGTGATCCTGCCCGCCTCCTGAGCCGCGCGCAATGCGGCATCGAGGAGATTCTGAACTTCAGACGACACGAAAGGCCCTTTCGGATTTCCAGATTGCGCACCAATCTAAACGGAACCACACAAACAAGCAATGGAGGCAACACGACCCGATAACCAGGGGATCGATCGTAGGCAGAGAGCGGCGAAAGCCGGTCGGCTATCCGTGGCGGACCAAATAATCCGGAGGGAATTGGGATTCTCGTGTGAGCAGATGTCCGTTTTCGACAGGGGGGAAACGGCCGGCTAAGCGACAAACTGCAAGCGTCGCCCATCGAAAGCTGATCCGACTATCCGGACCTGCCATTCGCCTCAGACATGCCTCCTATCTATCGAGCCACGCGGCGACGATGCGATCCACCGATTCCGCGCTCCGCGGATTCATCTTGTGGACAACCACGTACAACAACTCTGAACCGATCGTGCCCTGCAGTTTCATCATGCTTTCCGTGTTGCTGATTTCGAACAAATCGCGGGACATCGGATTGAATTGGCTGAACGTTTGCAATCGAAATTCCCCGAGTACCAGGAGATCATCGATCAACGCCTGATCGATGATCCTCGGCAAGATGTACAAGTACTTCTGGTACTTGGCACACTCCTGGGCTGGGGCGATCTTAACCCCTTTCCCTGCCAGTATCGAATTCACAGCAGTCATGTTTCATGACCCGGCAACGGACTTCTGAGGAGACGAACTTTCCGCTCTTCTTGAATTCTGTATCATAGAATTCCTGGCTAAGCGTGGGCTTTTGCATGATGTCGATGTGATACAGGAGGTTCATGATGCCCGCCGCCGCGCCGCGATTGAAATTACACACGGCGTTCTTTTCGAAGCCATACGTAGCCAGGTACATGTTGGTTTCATAACTGCCGTCGACGGTCATTCTGAAGGACTCGTTCGGGACAATTTCCTTGACCTGGTACACTCCCCACCCCAACGCGTTCATAACCGCGATGATGCCGTGGGCCCAGTCCTCCCTGGTTTTCAGCATGGGTTTAATCATCGCGTCCCACTCGGCAGAAATCATGATCCCGCCCAAGGTATTGAACGCGCATACATGACCCGCTTCGGCAAACAGATCGCCGGCCAATTTCTTTCCTTCCTCCCCGCTTTTTTCGATCAGCGCTCTTGTTGTCTTGAAGGATATCTTCGCATAGTAATTCGCAAACATTCGCGTCAGGTAGACTCCGAAGGCAAAAATACTTCCCTGCGCGTCCCCGACGATCGGCATCTGCGTCAGCGCCTGCACAATGGCCTGTCCATCAACGCCGGTAGGATGCTTATACACGGAGTGCAATTTATCAATCGTCTGGCCCATCCCGGCACTGGGGGTCAAGCCTCGTGGCGAGGGCAGTTTCCTGTACGCGAAGGTACATGTGTTGCCGTTTCCGTCATAGGCGGAACATTCCGTCTCAATGACTTCGTACGATCCCAAGGGTTCTCCGAAGCGGGCCGCCAACAGAGCCTGGAGGTAACCAGCCGCGAAAAAACACACTCCCTTTTCTTTGCGCGATCGCATTCCAAACTTGGCTTTCCATCCCACGGCGTAATGGGAGTTGGTCACTTGAATCTTCCCCTGTTCCTTCGAAACCGGGTCCGTAGTGATCTTTCCGTAGCCGGCATTTCTGAAATGTTCCTTGCCGACATACAGAATCTCCTCAGCGGACAAACTACCCGACTTCTGGAGATTCGTCAGGAAGGAATGTCCGACTTCTTCCGCGGAGTCTGTCAAGATCGGATAAGGATCGATGATGGACGCGGTGTCTTCAATTGCCGCCTGAAGAAAGACGTTGTAGTGATGGCAATGAAAAATGACTGGCTCGCCGCCCAGTGGGGCCAAGTTTCTTGCATAGTCGTACTTGGGAATAATCAAGTCCTTGGTGCGTGCTTCGATGCTAGTGTTATCCATGGATCATCTCCCCGTCGCTTAGTTCAACTTGGTACAGCGCCTGAACAACCTCGGTTAACCTCTTGATCGCCTTGTCGCTCAGGAGGAACTTGGGATCATCCAGATTCACGCTTCCATCCATCAACTCCTTAAGCAAGCGCATCCGTATACGGCTGAGCGCCAGAGGCGGCAAAGCCCGATGCGTCCATTCGACAAACTGACCGCTCGTCATAGACACTCTCCCCGAAAAGTGATTGATTTGGATATGTGATGTTTCGAGAACCAGGAATCCGCGAAGCAGTTATAGTATAACTCAAACGGCGCACTCCGTCAAGTCCCCCAAGCCCTGCCAATCCCATCAGAAAAGCCTGTTTGGATGGAGAGCGACAAAAGTTGGCCGAATCGCGCAGTCCTGGCCGCCCGCACCTACCGCTTGCTTCGCGGCATCTATATTCACCCGCATAAATTATATTCCAAGTGAAAGGGCCCGTAGCTCAGCTGTCCCGCAATGCGGGATGCCTTCTAAGCAGAGGGTCGCAGGTTCTGCGCCAGGCGCATCCGCCCGGAGAGTCCAGCCGATACATGGCGAGACTGACTTTCAAATCATCAACTACCGCTTGCTTCGCGGATGCCACGCATCTATATTCACCCGCATAAATTATGTTCCAAGTGAACGGGCCCGTAGCTCAGCTGGATAGAGCATCTGCCTTCTAAGCAGAGGGTCGCAGGTTCGAGTCCTGCCGGGCCTACTGAACATGCAGGTTCTGAGCCGTAGGCTCATCCGCCTCCGGCGGAGAGTCCTGCCAGGCCTGCATAACATAACGAGAGTTTTCCTCTCTAACGTCGCAGAATAAGTATTCAAGGAGAGATGTCAAGGGCCACTGATATTCCCCACCGAGACCTGAATTAGGGTCATCTATATTCCCCAGTGAGTGGTCATTTAGGGCCATTCATATTCCCCACCTTAAGGTCAGCATGGCGGCGTCGGAACTGGCCGAGAGCAAGGAGATGGAGCTGGAAGCGGTTATGCCGGTCTGGAGGGGATTCTAAGGCAACAGAACACTCGGGGGAGGAAAGCCGCTTTTTCGGCACTGAGCGCTTATGCCGAGGAGATTCGTTTTTATCTGAACGATTCCCAGGCGCCGTCTGCGGGCAGACGGAAGTCTCCTTCGTGGAATCGAACGTCCGCATGTTTTTTTTCCGCAACTTGGCCGGTAAACCGATGCCTTTTCTCAATCGCGTACATAAGGCTTTTGTCCGACAAGAAGATTATATGCGTCCACAATTTCACGAAAGATGACTACGGCGCTTTTGCGGTCGGCCGAGTCGATCACACAGGCTTTTGTGCCAAATGACTCGAAGGCCTGGCGCACGCTGTCCGCCCGAATGAATGGGAATCCCTCATGAGCCAGCGTATACGAGAATTTCTGATTTTCGTGATTGATCAGGATGTTGGTTCGGATACGGAATACTTGATCTTCCATTCCCTCGATCGCGGCAACCCTGGTCGGATTGAAATCGTCATCGAGATCGGCGGGTGCAAATTCGGACACAAAGGACTGGCCTGACAACCATTCCTGGACTTGAATATACATAGGTTCTGAGTCCGCCTCCTTATCCACGCACGAAACCAACCCGGCTAAGGAGAGAAACAGACAAATGCAGAGGGAATCCGATCTTAGCCTTTGCATCATTCTACCCTCCAACAGCGAATGCCGCCTTCGACTGTACGAAGAAGAAACCTCTTGCCGGTCTTTTTTCGAAATGAGTTGGCCGCGTTATAGAGAACCTTTTTCGTAAGGTCGGGTGCGAGGAAAGAGTCTCCAACTTCCATTTGGTCAAAAGGCAGCCCAAGATCCTCATCCCGGCGACGAGGCATCGGAATGTTCTTTTCAATGACAAACATAACGCTCCTTTGTTTCTGGTTCGCCGCTACACCGTCCGCCAGCAGCGAAAGCCGCGGCCCAAGCGACAGACTTTGTATTTTGTGTTAAGTTTCCTTCCATAATAGCCACACTTGCAGTAAAGGTTCGCAATAGTCTTAGGATCGCCTTCCACATAGAAAGAATCGCCAACCTCCATTAGGTGAAAGGGATATGGATTCGGCTTGTATTCAGTCGGAACGGGAATGGTGTTTTCAATCTTGTAATTTCGGCCGTCGTTCTTGGTCTCATATCTCCAGCACCGGTAGCCGCCCGGCACCGTTCGAACGATGAATTTCCTGCCTGTCCTTCGCTCCACCAGTCTGGCATAATATGCGATTAGTTGCTGCGAATAGGTCAAATCGGCAAAAAAGGAGTCGCCCGGTTCCATCTGCATGAAAGGAAACGACCATACTCCATGCCGCGGGATAGGTGTGTCCTTGTCAATGGCGTACGTTGTTCTCTTATTTCCACTTCTTGATCCGATTTGGGAAATCGCTTCGCGACAATCTTGTCCGATATTCGAATTGACCCTTAGGTTGTTGAACCGCTGTGGACTAATCATCTTCAAAAACAAAACGTTCATCGTATTGAATCTCATTTTTCTTCAGCAACGTTTCATATTCTTCCCGAAATGACATCTTCTTGTGGTGTTCTTCCTGATTTTCAATATACCGTTTGACAACGTCCACATGAGACTGAGAATACGAGAATGCGCCAAATCCCTCCTGCCACGAAAATCGCCCGCGAATCCAATTCCGTTCGTTGATAAAGAGCGAGGACGACCGCTTTATGTCTCGAACAAGGTCTGAAATCGAAACATCCGGTGTCATGGCCACAAGTACATGAATGTGGTTCGGAACGCTATTCACCGCCAAAAGCTTTTGCCTCTTGTTTTTGACAATGCCCGTGATGTATTTGTGCAACTCGGCTTTGTGCGGCGCCGGAATGTGATTCGCACGTCCTTTAACGGCAAAAACAATTTGGATGTAGATTTGTGAAAATGTGTTGGCCATGTCGTTGTTGGTGTTTGTGTAGATGATTGAGTTTCAATTATGGAACCCCTCACGGGGTTCGGACGATTCATTCGTGTTTCGTACGTTAATTCATGGAACCCCTACGGGGTTCTCATTTTGATTATCTTGCGTTCTTCTAATACATGCAACCCTTACGGGTTTCAACGATAACATTTTGACTCGATCAAGAACGCCGTAGGCGTTCCATGTATTAACCTAATCACCCGTAGAACCATTCATCAACCCCGTAGGGGTTGCATGTTCGTTTCGCCGCCACTTGCCTATATATAAGATACATGGAACCCCTGACGGGGTTCGCCGTTCTTCTTGCGTTTCGTTTGTTAATACATGGAATCCCCACGGGATTCTCATTGGAACATCTTCGGATTTCGAGGAACGCCGTAGGCGTTCCATGTATTTGATCGATGTAGCGTCATCGCATAATCAACCCCGTAGGGGTTGCATGCTCTCAGTTCTACCCCTGTCGTTGCTTTTTTCCGGGTCGAGGTTCAACGCGCCACACCCGCACACCTCCTTCGACCTGGCGAACCGTGAATCGCACGGGTTCAGCGCTCCTTTTCTGATAATATTGTACCTGCTGACGAACGGACTTCGCTTTTCCAGCGGGGACAAAAAAGGAATCTCCGATTTCCATTTTTTTGAAGGGATATTTCTGTAGACCACGCGAATCCTCTGGAGGAGGTATGTTCTTTTCGATGCGGTACTTGCTCTCCATCATCTTTTTCTTCTCTGCCTGGTTTTCACTTCGATAGGGTCATTTTTGCGCTCTTTGACCACGCCGGTGTCATGAGCATGTAGATGTATATTCCTGAAGATAATTGTCTGCCGTTTGCCGTGCCGTCAAATATCACTTGGTGTTTCCCGGCTTCCTGCTTCTTATCTATAAGTGTCGTGACTTTCTGGCCCAGAATATTGTATATTTCCAATTTTACATGAATATCCTGAGGCAGTTCATATGTTATTGCTGTTGTCGGGTTGAATGGGTTTGGATAGTTTTGGCTTAGGCTGAACGATTTCGGGGATTCTGCATTCGGGTCATAGAATAATGCGACTTTCTTGTTTCCTGTGATTCTTGCTTCTATATTGTCGTTGCCATCGTATTTTCTCTCTACTTCCCATGTCTTCCCGTCTTCCGATGAGCCTATCCATGCATTGTTTTTGTTTATGTCGCCCGGAAGATGGTATTTTGCTGTGAATTCATCCCCGGATATTTCTATGATGTTTTCCAATGCGACCATGTTTTCTGGAATTGTTGCTGAATCGGATTTTGATGCCAATGCATACTTGCTTGTTTTTACAGTCAATCTTCCTATCTGCGCGGGCTTGTTGATGCTGGCAATATTGTATGTCTTATTTAGGGTATCTGCATTCCCAGAAAGATCTGAGGCTATTGCTTCAATATCCAATGTTGCGGCGCCGTTTAAGTTTACATCTCCGAAATATACATTGTTTTCTTTGGTTAATGCTATGGCTTGATTATTGGCTTTTAATGATGCTGCCCCCAAGTTTTCATTCGCTGCAATCTTTATCCTTGCATCGCCCAGTCCGGGTATGACCAATGCCCCTAGATTGAGTTCTGGGGGCGTCCTGTCGACTTCAGTGAGAGTAATATTAAATGTGTCCGATGCTGCAGCATTTTCCGTGTCCTTAGCCTTGACTATGACTTGATGCGTTCCAGTGAATCCTTCGAGAGTGTTGGCTGTTAATACTGTGCCGTTTAGAGTTATTCCTAAATCTGAATGCGCGCTGAACTCATAAGCCAATGCATCATTGTCCTTGTCATAGAATATTTCAGTGAGATTTGCCAATTGCACATTCTTGCTTCCGTCAGGGAATGTGTTGTCTGGAATTTGGGCTATTCTTATTGGTGTGTTGTTTGTTATCAGCACTTCCAATGAGTCTGTGATTGATCCTCCGAAAGATGTGGCTGTGACTCCGACTTTTTTTGTTCCCTTAGTTGTTGGGAATATGTATAATGAGTCTCCTGAAACTACGACCTGCATCCCCGTGGAGTTGGCTGTGTAGACTATTGGATCGCTGTCCGGGTCTGCGAAGCCGCGCGATCCTGAGACCCCACCTACGAGACGCTTCGCGTCGGAGCCGTCACGGCGCTCAACGGCTATTTCGCAACCGGAAATGTTCAGATTATTGATTCAGTGGGCAGCCTTCGGTTCGAGACGCTGTCCGATTTTTCGATCAGCTCCACCGTGGGGACTCTGGACTGCTACCTGACAGACTCCGTGGGGAGTTTGAATATTGCGACGAGCTTTACCAAAACGAAATTCGCAAGCTTGACAACGTTCTCCCGCCATCAACGCTTCCCCGTCTCCTCCTACTCGTCTTACACCTATCTCGCGTTCCATAGTCCACAGGCGGGCAAGAACGTTGGTCGAGCCAAATGGCTCCTCCCCCTGCCGCCGTCTGACATCTGAAAGCGCTACGGGGTACTGACGATTTCAAAGACGTTGCTCGTCAAAACCTGCGCACGCTGGGGGTCTCCGTTGAGCAAAACGGGAACGCGGAATCGATACACACCCGGTTTCCTCACATGGATCGTGTCCGCGTAGGTTTCTCCGGGCTCCAGCGTCTGCACCGTTTGTACTGACTCCGGGAAAATTCCCGTCTGCGTCCACTCCACCCAGCCCGTCTCCGTGAGCTTATCACGGTAGTAAAATACGGTCTCATCCCATCGATCAAAGGAGATGGGCTCCCCCGTATCGTTGGACAAAAACAACACGACGGGTTGTGGCATGGGATACAACGTCGTAGACGTGAAAACCCGAAGTGGAGCCACATTCACAACAGCATCGTTGTCCTCGCAAGCACACATGAGGAAAGACAGGAAAAACAACGACCGGATGAGGACTTTTCCGACTCGGTTTGAGTCGGTCGTAATGGGGGGAAAGAAATATTGTTGCCTCATGACACTCTCCTTTTCTTTATAGTGCCTGAGGAATGGAAAACATTACATCATTTTGTAGAAATTTTCAAGAAATCTGAAATCACACAATTGCGATTCCGCTTTCCCTGTGAGTTGTGAGTCCGGGCATTCTCAGCCGCAGACCAGCCACCATGCAATTCCACGTTCTCACTGTGATTTCCGACGCCTCCAAATCCAAATCCCGATCAAAAGAACAAGACTAACAGCCGCGGCGATGATGGGTATCGTCGGACGAAGACGCGGCGCAGTCGGAATCTCGACCGGTTTCTCATAAGTGGACCCTGCGAGGTAGGTTCGTACTTCCTCTCGGCCATCGGCGTAAAGGAGGGTTACTTCCGTCTCGTATTCCAACGGTTTCATCGTGCGAATTCGAATGCGGTCGATTCGTTTCGAAATCTGAAGAGTCGAATCGACAAGATTTCTCGTCTCGGACCGATCGGACAAAAACAGCCAGTCCCACCCTGCCGCCAATGAACTATACGATCGACGCACCTTAAAATAGTCGTCCGCTTCCGGAGCCGATGTGTCCTGCGTTGCAAAAATTTCTGCTGTCGTCACCTGATCGTCAGATGACGCAAGGATTCTGAACATCGGACGTCGTAGCGTGTCTTTCGCAAATTCGACACCGTAAAACCTGTATCCTGGAAACGCATGCGGATTTTCAATGCTGCAGAAATACGGGATTTGTTTCTTTCCGTCCGGCGTGGGGGCCAATCCAGACGGAATCCAGGTCGACACCACGGCTCCATTCTCATACTCGAAGACATACCCCTCATGATGCGTGGTAAAACGTTCCCGCTTTCGGTCAAGCCGAATCTCCTGAATGATCTGCACAAGTTCCCACGATATGGGAATGATATTCGTGGGACGGATCACAGTATCCACAGACAGGCTTTGAAATCCATTGGATCGCAGGTACCTCTGCACCGAGGCGTCTAAATCATTCTCCCTCCTGATCACAATCGAACTCGATGTGTCAAATGGGAAACGTGCGATATCGGCATACCCTTTTGGCTCGAACACGAGGTTCAGTTTCTCAAAGGCCGTGCGATCGATCACGTACAATGTCATGACGCGGTATTTACCTGAGTACATAAGCTTCGTGGATGGGCTCACCCGATGCAGCTCATGGTGTTGAGGTCTTGTTCCATATTGCAAATGTCCGACGAAAACAAATTGCGGAAATGAATCCACGTTGACAAATCGCACCCGGAAAGACACGGCCTTGAAGCCGTCCGGCATGATGTCGCCGTGCACTTGGTCGTAGACGAACACCAGCGCCAATGCAATAATGAACAGTGTTTTCATAGGCATCTCCTCTATCGTATCGATCAACTCGTTCACGGACATTGCGGTTTGTTTGCGACTGCTTCTGGAGTGTCGGCTAAGGCAAGCATGCCCGATGCTCTCGCTCATGATTGGAACTCAAAGAGTTTTGAGAGACCAGGGTCAGGCCCGATACGACGCAATCGGACACCCACATCGATCGGATTGGAATTTTCGGACCTTCTTTGGGCCGTAGGCAACTGTGGGATAGATCTTGCTGCCTCATGACACTCCACCTTTTCTTTATAGTGCCTGAGGAATGGAAAACTTTGTAGAAATTTTCAAGAAATCTGAAATCGAACGACAGGCCGTTTGGACGAGCGTCTGGCCACCTCCCGGAAGCCCACTCTGTCAAACGCGGACAAAAATCCCGTCCACGCAAATGTTTCCGGATATTTCCCACCCGGATCGATCGGATAAGCCTCGACAATCCTTCCGCCGTTTTCTTTCACAAATTCTACCGCGGCATGGATCATACGTCCGGTGAGACCCATTCGACGATACGCCCTTGCCACAAAGAAGCAGGTGATCGACCAAACTTCCTGCGAATCGACGGGACGCAGAACCCTCGATCTGTCGAGCGTCGGAGATTCAGACCGCGGCGCAACGGCACACCAGGCGGCGACAGCCCCACGGACGTACGCCAGCAATCCCGGCTTGTGACCGCCGACAACCAACTTCCTCAGCGCGAGTCTGTTCCTCGCGCCCTTCTGCTTTTCATACACCTGTCGCGATAATCTCCAGAGCATGCACCTGCAACCTGCGCAAGCCCCTCTTGATCCAAACAGGGACTCCACATCCTTCCAACGCGACGGAGTCACCGGGTGAATTCGAATGGATTTCGTCATTTCCACCACTCCTTCGCGATCAGCGCGTAGAGGGCCTGTTGTCTCTTCCTCGCTTTGGTCAGAACCGCATGATTTTTCATGTTCGGCTTCAACGTGGCCCCCAGAGGAACGGGCGCCGCGGAGGCATCTTTGATGGCGCCGATTGCCTCCAGGGCCAGAATGGCCGCACCGCGGGCAGAACCTTCTGCCTCTCCCGATTGTGTAATCGCCGCACCCAGCACATCGGCCATCAGTTGACTCAGCGGGGCAGAATCGACAAATCCGCCGCCGGAGGCGATGATCTTGCGTGTCGGCATCTTCTGTTTCTTGAAGATATCGTAGATCGCGGCGTACCGGAAACACACTCCTTCCAATGCGGCCCGGACAATCTCTTCGCGTGTGACATTCAGATTAAAGCCCGTGATTAATCCCTGCGCATGTTCATGCCAGCCGGTGCTTCGCTCGCCCGCCCAAAACGGGAGGACCGTCAGACCGGACGCATCGGGGCCGACACTCTGCAGAGCGGCATCAACTGCCTTCTTGCCGCCCTCCAGACCCAGGTGACTGAGCAGCCACTTCCGCAAATTCCCGCCGTCGCTGAGCGCACCGCCCATCAGAAACCGGCGCTTGTCCACCCGATACACCCACAGTCCATCCGGAATCGCCGTCCGGCTTCCCTCCCAGCAAATTCGCATGGCCCCCGAGGTACCCATGACCATACAGAGTTGGTCCTTCTTCACACAGCCGCTCCCGACATTGCTGCTCGCCCCATCGCCGACCGCCGGGAGCCACGGTATGTTCGCAAGGGCCGGCCACCGTTTCGCAAATTCTTTCTTCAGTCCCTGCAACGGCCGATCATCCAACCGTCCAAAATGTTTCGTCTCAACAGGCAGCACGGAGAACACCCGCGGCTCCCAATCGCACGTATTCGGATTCATCAACCCCGTACCAGACGCCATCGAGATCCCGCTCACCACTTCCCCAAACAAAACGTAGTACAAGTACTCTCCGATGGACAGCCACGTGGACGTCTTTTTCAGAAGCGCCGGATTCTTGCGCTGGATCCACAGCAACTTCGCCGGCAAGTACGACGGATGCATCACGCATCCGGTGAGACGATGAAACGTGGACGCATCCAGCTTCTTCCGAAGTTCATCCATCACCACGCGCGGTCTCGTATCCGCCCAGTTCAGCAACGGCGTTGTCGGGCGTCCCTGCGAATCCATGCCCATCATATTGTGCCAGAACGTGTCGAAGCCGACCGCTTTCACATCCTCGGCGTGCTTGCCCAATGCGTCCATCAACTGGTCAATGCATGCGAGGGTACTGTCCACGATAAATTTCGGATCGGCGAATACGCCCCCATCGGGCGTAGTCTGCATCATGTACCCGACTTGGGCGACGAGTTTCTTGACAGGCCGTCCTTTTGCATCGTAGATCAATGCGCGCGTGGATGAGGTGCCGATATCTATCGCCAACACCAGCGGCCGCTCTGCCCTTTTCAATTTCACCGGAAGATTCATGGAATGCCTCGCTATTTGAAATTCATTCAACAGACAATGCCGGAACGTTATGCTCCCGAGTGTAGTCTTGAATTTTCGGCAACTCCGATTTCAGCACGCGATCCGCTGCCGCAATCGACTCCTCCACCGCCGCCCGCAATTCCAAAAACAAATCCGACTGCGACTGCGTCGGACGATCATCCGAATTGGAAATCGTCGCCGCCAGGGTAGCCAGACGATTGTTGAGTCGCACCGGGTAATTCAGCACGTCCTGACTGCTTTTCAATTTACTTTGGATCAACACATCCTCGATCTGCGAGAGGCTGTCCTGTAACGGCTTGCACAAACGCCTGATCTCCCCCGCGACCGTCGTATCCTTGAGACGGCTTGCGTAATCGGCAATCTGCTTCTTGACATCCCGAATCTTGTTGACCGTCTTGTGGGTCGTGTCCAGGGCCCGATGAATTTGCATCATCAAATCCGCCTGTTGCTCCAGCACGTCCTGCCCCACGTCCACACGAGGATCGATCTTGATTCGAAACGACTGCGTCCATTCCGACTGCCCCAACGTGAGCCGGACACGGTATTCTCCGGGAATCACCTTGGGTCCCTGCAGCGACCCAAACCACAATATCCCGCCGGGCACTTCCGTTGCGTCCGGAATTCGCATGTCCCAGACGAATCGGTTCATCCCCGAGTCTGCCGGCACAACCTTTTGCCGCTTTTCTTTGGGTTTCTCGTAAAATTCTTCTGACGGTTTCAGCTCTTTGCCTTTGGCGTCTTTGATACTGGAGAATGTCGCCATCGTTTGGCCCTGCGTGTTCACAAATTCCAGCTTCACTTCGGACGTCGGTTTTTGCCTCAGGAAGTAGTGAACCAGTACGCCGTTTGGCGGATTCAAGCCGATGGACAGCCCGGGCCGGTCATATGGAAATCCTTCCATGCGATAGGCATCTCGCGGGCGAAACAGATACGCAGTTTGCGAGACGACCTTGTCGGACCACTCATGCAACGGCGTCAGATCATCCAAGATCCAAAACGATCGACCGTGCGTCGCGACAATCAAATCCTGATCCCGTTTGTGAACGGCAATATCGTGAATCGGCGTCTGCGGAAGATTGAGCTGAAACGGCGTCCAGGAGGATCCGCTGTTGAACGAAAGATACATTCCCCGTTCGGTCCCCGCATAGAGCAGGCCCTTGCGATGCGGGTCCTCTCGAACCACGCGAACAAAATGATCGGCGGCAATGCCTGCGTTCGCATTCTTCCACGACTTCCCGTGGTCGTTGGTGATCCAAATATACGGGGCGGGATCGTTCCGCTTGTATCGATTGACCGCAACGTAGGCGGTGCCCGCATCCCACGGCGACGGTTCGATCTGACTAATGAGAGACCCTTCTCCCAAATTCTTCGGAGTCACATTCTGCCATGTCTTTCCTCCGTCGCGGCTCACGTGGATCAGACCGTCGTCGCTGCCCGCCCACAAGAGTCCCGGCGTGATCGGTGACTCGGCGAAGGCAAAAATCGTGTTGTAGTACTCGACGCCGGTATTGTCCTTGGTGATGGGCCCGCCGCTCGACCTTTGTTTCGTCGAGTCATTGCGTGTCAAATCGGGGCTGACGATCTCCCAGGTTTGGCCTTCGTCGGTCGATCGATGGACGAACTGCGACGTCGCATACAGAACATTCGGATCGTGCGGCGACAGCATGATCGGGAAGGTCCATTGGAACCGGTACCTGGCTCCGACAGCTCCTTGACCGATGACATTGTCCGGCCATACGGTGATGATGCGCTCTTGCTGGGTTCGCGAATCGAAACGTGTCAGGTACCCCTGATAACTCCCGCCATACGTGATGTGCGGTTTCTCCGGATGCACAGCGATGTACCCACTCTCCCCGCCCGCGACGGATCGCCAATGAGTGGCGTCGATCCCGTAACCGGTCGACCGACTGGCGATCTGGATCGTAGAGTTGTCCTGCTGGGCGCCATATACGTTGTAGGGAAATTGATTGTCCACCAGGACATGATAGAATTGGGCCGTTGGCAAATCCTGATCGGTCCAGGTCTCACCGCCATTGATCGACACGACGGCTCCTCCATCGTCAGCCAGGATCATCCGTCGCGGATCGGTCGGGTCGATCCACAGATCGTGGTGGTCGCCGTGCATGGTCGGCATCGTCTGAAACGTCTTCCCTCCGTCCAGGGACTTGTGCCAATTCACATTGAGTACATAGACGACGTCGGGTTGCAACGGGTCGGCCACGATGTGGCTGTAATACCAGGCACGTTGGCGCAACGCCCGATCCTCATTGACGCGCTGCCATGTCTCGCCTGCGTCGTCCGATCGAAACACACCCCCGTGTTCGGCTTCGACGCTGGTCCAGATTCTGCCTTCGCGTGCCGGCGAAATGGCTATGCCGATCTTGCCGATCACGCCTCGGGGAAGTCCGGGATTCGTGGAAATTTCCTTCCACGTCTGGCCGCCATCCGTGGAACGAAAGAGCCCGCTACCGGGTCCTCCGCTGGACATGCTCCACGGCGTTCGCGATGCCTCCCACAGGGCCGCATACACGTTGCGGGGGTTGAAGGGATCGATCGCCACATCGACCCCGCCGGTCTTGTCGTCTCTCGAAAGTACCAGCGCCCACGTCTTGCCGCCGTCCGTCGTGCGGTAAATTCCGCGTTCCTTGTTGGCGCCGAAAATTTTCCCCAGTGCGGCCACCATCACGAGATCCGGATTCCGCGGGTCGATCGCGATTCGACTGATCGTCTGCGCGTCTCGCAGACCCATATGCGTCCACGTCCGACCGGCATCGAGCGACCTGTAGACGCCATCGCCGACGGAAATGTTTCCCCGAATGCAAGACTCCCCTGTGCCCGCGTACAGGACGTTGGGATCCGATGCGGCAATCTCCAGGGCCCCGACGGAACTGGACTTGAAGTATCCGTCCGACACATTGAACCAGGTTGCTCCACCATCGGTCGTCTTCCACACGCCGCCTCCGGTCGCACCAAAATAATACGTCAGCGTCTGTTTTTCGTGCCCCGCCACGGCCAACGATCGGCCACCGCGAAACGGACCGATGCTTCGCCACTTCATCGCCCCGGCAAGAGTGGAATCCAACGAAACGTCGGCGCGCGGTTTCTGCGCGTGGGTCGAAAAGGTACAAACAATGAAGAGGATCATGCAGAAGGCTTTCATCGATCGCTCCGGCTTGAGGTCCGTAGGAAGTGGACGAGTTTAGACAAATTGTCCAATCCCATCAAGGCGAAAGTCCTGGTCGAAATCGTGAAAAAATTTCAGCTTGATTTCACGTCCCCGTTACGTGTACTTTCTTTCATTAAACCTATCCAAGAGGAGGTTCTCATGAAGAAGATTGCACTATTGCTGGCGTTCGTCCTGGTATCACAAGCCGACGCTCAACGCATGAAGCCCATGGAGTGGAAGACCTACAACATAGGCTTCAGTGTGCCTGTGAAATTTAACGTCACGGAAAGTACGGGCGAGCGATTCACCGCTTCCGGAGAGGACATGACTCTGCACATTTCTCCCTATCTGGATGAATCTCTTTCCGCTGAAGAAGTGGCCAACCGGGCGCTCGGATCGCTGAACGCCTCGGGGGTGGAACTGACTTTGAACGAACCAGTCACCTTGCAAGGACTGGAGGGGTACCAGATGGTCGGGTACGGACAGCAAAGCGGACGGGATATGCTCTTTGTCGTGCTGGGCCTCATCGATCCCGACGGATCCACGAACATGGCCGCCTACATGATGTGGTGGCACGACGAAAGCCGTAACGAAGCGAACACGCAAACGGCGATCAAGATCCTGCAAAGCTTCAAGAAATTGAACTAGGCGGAAAGTTTTCATACCCTCAGGCTGTCGCAAGACAGCCTTTTTTGTTTTCCTAAAACGGAGGAACCATGGCCTTTGTCCGTATCCAAAAGACCGGTGCGACTCTGCCGATCGGTAAGATCGTTTGCGTGGGTCAAAACTATGCTGAGCATGTTGCGGAGATGAATCCGGGGAAAGCCCGCGCGAAACCCGACGTCCCGGTCATTTTTCTGAAACCGCCATCCGCCGTGATCCATGACGGCGGCACAGTCGTGCGGCCTCCGATGTCGCGGGAGATGCACCACGAAGTGGAACTCCTTGTGGTGCTCGGCCAATCCGGCAAGAACATCGCCAGATCGCGGGCGTGGGATCACGTACTGGGGTACGGCGTTGGACTGGACCTCACCTTGCGTGACTTGCAGGCAGAGGCTAAACAAGGCGGCAAACCATGGGCATTGGCCAAAGGATTCGATTCGTCGGCCGTGCTGTCGGATATTGTATTGCGAGAAGAGGCGGGACATTTCGCAGACCTCACATTTGACTTGCACGTAAACGGCGAGCTCAAACAAAGCGGACGTGCCGCCGATATGATCTTTCCGGTCGATCAGATCATCGAATACGTTTCGGGATTCATGACATGGGAGATTGGCGATGTGCTCTTCACCGGGACCCCTTCCGGTGTGGGTCCGCTCCACCATGGCGATCGCATCGAGGCGCGATTGGGAAATCTCGTCCGAGTTTCGGCGGATGTGGTGTGGGAATCGTGATCGGTGGCAATCAAAACGATAGATCGATGAAGATTGAATTGGGTTGTGTTTGGCTCAACAAAGACGGAACACATACTCGCGCAAGGGGAGGGTCGGGGTGTGGTGCGAGCCTCTGTGGTGAAGATAGACTATCCGGCATCTTCACAGTTCGGTAGATGGAGAAGGTCCTGGATTATCCCATGAATCAGGAAACCCTATCGCCACATTATTATGGCAGCGTGATCTCCAGCAACTGAGATTCGCTACCATGATTTCACAATATCCTGTATTCTGAACGACTTGAGGACGGCGCAGGTTTTGCTTTCATTGAATGACTTCGTTGGAGGCAGACCATGAATTCACTTTCTTATGTTCCCGTCAGCTGTCTTGTTCTCCATTGCCGTCCTCTTGCAGTGGAAACCGATACGACATCATCGGTGGTCATTCTGAAGCGCCCGATGCATGAACCCTCGCATCCAGATCTCACGAGAACTCACACATTAAGAAAACCGAGAGTGGCCTTCGCGATGGCGCTTGGACACACGTTCATACCCATCGGTGCCGGCCTTCTGCTCATGACTGCCGGCGACTCAAACGTCGAGGGAGTCCAGCTTATCTCTGCCGTTGGTCTGATGACGTACGGGGGACTGGTGGGACCGTCCATGGGAAATATCTATGCCAAGGACTACCGCAGAGGCGGTTTGGGAATCGCAATGCGAGTCGTCGGAACAGCAATGGTGGCGCATACGATCGGGAAAGCGATGTCATGTGGCAATGATGACGAAGCGGAAGGGCCCGCTCCGGATCAGTGGATGGGCACAGCCGGCTCGGTCCTCGTCCTGGGTTCCGTAGTCTGGAATATCTTCACGGCGGCGTCTTCCGCAGAAGCTTACAATGAAAAGCATGGGCTCACGGGATTCTCCGTCGGATACAACCCATCTTCGAAAAGCACTCTGGTTGGTGTCCAACTAACCTTCTGAATTTGCCTCAGCCAGGCCTCAGCCCATGGACGTTTGAATTCTGGATATGTTGTATTCTGCGGATGGTGCTTGCGATTGACACTGCGAAATCTGAACTCATTCTCCCGCTAACGATTTCGATATCGGACAATTCGGACACACCTCAAGTGCCTGGAATCACCGCTCTCGCGACTCGGTCTAGTCTTTCGCGGCGGAAATTTTCTTTTCCAGAATGGCGATCAGGTCACTCACTGTCGCTTTGACTGTGGTGTCGGTGGAGGCGAGATACAGCTGGAAATTCCCCGTGCGATTGGAGCAGAACAAGATTCGTGACCCGTCTGACGAGAGTTTGGGAAACAGATCGTCACCATCGTCGAACGTAATGCGCGTTGGTTCCGTACCATCCGTTTGAACCTTGTAGACTTCGAAATTTCCGTCCCGATTGGTCGCGTACGCGACAAAATTCCGGTTTGAAGAAATGTGCGGCTGAATGTTCATGTGGCGTCCCGCTGTCAGTTCGCGCATGTCTCCCTTGCCGTCCCCTTTGCCGATAAAGACATTGTATGCGCCATTGTCCGACTCTCTGCTAAAGACCATGAGCGAACCACTGGCTTCAATAAACGGATCGGTTCGCACCAGAGTATCGGCGCTAAACATCTGGTACAGGAATTCTCCTGTCTTCTCCACGGTGTAGATCCCTGTCGGTTTTTCCCAAAAGGGTGATGTCGAGAAATCCCGCCGGTCGCTGGCAAAAACGATCGTCGTCGTATCGACAAAACTCGGGCTCCAGTTATCGGCGCCATAGCTCGTCGTAATACGACGTTGGGACTTGCCGTTGGCGAACATCACATAGATCTCGCGCGGTTTGAATTTCTTCGCGCTCTTGTCATCGCGTGTCGAGGTGAAGGTAACGTACCGACCGTCCGGGGAATACGAAGGATTCTCCTCCTCGTCCGGGTTGTCCGTCAGACGCAGGGCCTTGGACTCACCCACCGCCATTTCCATCACGTAAATGTCCCAATTGCCGCTGCGATTGGATTGAAACAGAACTTTGGATCCATCCGGTGAGAAGGACGGCATGATGTCGTCGAATTTGTTATTGGTCAGTTGAGTGACTTTGTACGGACTGGCAAACTGTGCGGAAATTCGGTCTGCATAGGCCTCCCCTTTGAAATCTCTCAACACCGTCAGATAATCTCGATACGAAGACTTCCGCTGACCCAGCTTCTGATGCACCTGCGCGCGGAAGTACACGACATCCATATTGGTACCGTCCAATGTGATGGATTTGTCCAAATACGGAATGGCATATCGATTGCGTCCCAGAGTCACGTATTCCTGCGCGATATCAAAACACAGTCCTGCATTGGAGGAATCGCCTTCAAAATATTGCTTGAAATAGCCTTCCAGCGTACCCGTCAACGTCTGGGTCGAATCCAAAACATATTTGGGTCCCGCCAGTGTATCGGTCTGCAGACTGTCCGTCTGAGCCTGCACCGGCGCAAGCCCCGTCAGCAGAATCACTCCAATAACAACCGATCTCAGCATGAGAAGACTCCTCTGCCCAAAAACGTGCCTCAACAAATGGATTTTTTTGAGTTTAGAAAAATCAGGATCGAAATGCAAGATTATATTTGCCCTGTTTTTCCTTTTTTCCGCAGAAGATTTCCATGTGCCATTCGCTGAAGAAGCACGGCAGAGCGTGCGCGCACGATTCATCCCCATCCGGTATCGAATGAGAGATTGCGTGATCGCATGTCTTCGCACTCGAGGGGTGGCGACGATGACGCAATCGCAAAATCGGCCGCAATAACAGACAATCCTGTCCGAGCCAGGCCACACCTGATCGCAGCTTGGATTCCACCTGACCGCAGTCATTGCCCGGAAAACGAGAATTCGTACGCTACTGATGCGGAGTAGATCGAGGTTCACATGGCTTCGATCGGCAGACATGATTTCAACGACACGCCGCTTTTTTCTTCAGGCTGCCGCCCTTCTCGGTTGGACGACTCTCACGGGACGCCGCGCCCAAGGTCGACAAGCTGTCATGGATTCAACCGAACCGTACGGAGTTCTCGTGGATACGACGGTCTGCATCGGCTGCCGCCAGTGCGAATGGGCGTGCAAAGATGCTCATGGCTTGCCTGCGGGCGACCTCGATTCCTACGACGATCGGTCCGTGTTTCAGCGCAAACGACGCCCCGATGGCGAGAGTCTGACGGTCGTCAATGCCTACCTGGAGAATGCGGGACGACGGTTCACGAAGTTCCAATGCATGCATTGCATTCAACCTGCGTGCAAGTCGGCGTGCATCGTTGGTGCATTTTCCAAATCCAACACGGGGGCGGTCCTCTGGGACACGGACAAATGCATCGGATGCCGTTATTGCATGGTCGCCTGCCCGTTCCAGATCCCGGTGTTTCAATACGATCGGGCGCTCCGGCCCGACATCATGAAGTGCGATTTCTGTGCGCATAGCGAACGGCCCGCATGCGTGGAGATCTGTCCGGTGGAGGCCATGACCTATGGTCCGCGTTCCGAGTTGATCCGCCTGGCTCACGAGAGGATACGGAAACATCCTCAGCGTTATGGCCCCCACGTCTATGGCGAACATGAAGTCGGAGGCACGGCGTGGATGTATCTGGCCGCCGCGGAATTCCCGTCGATCGGATTGCCGAATCTGCCCGCCCAGCCGGCGCCCGGAGTCACCGAGTCCATCCAACACGGAATTTTTGCGTACTTCATTCCGCCCGTTCTCCTCTACGCGTTGCTGGGTGGAATGATGTGGCTTCGCAAGAACAAGAGGACGAGCGATGATCACCCATCGACCCATTCGGACTAAATTCTTCACGCCCACAGTGATGGCGCTTGTGCTCCTGTCGGTGAATGGCCTGGTCTGGCTGGGACTGCGGTTTTTCGGCGGACTCGGGGCGGTGACGAATTTAAATCAACAGTATCCGTGGGGAATCTGGATCGCCGTGGACGTTGCAGCGGGAGTGGCGCTGGCGGCGGGGGGATTTACGACCGCCGCGCTCGGGCACATCATGCACCGCGAAAGTTTTCATGTCGTCCTGCGGCCCGCCCTGCTCACGGCGATGCTGGGATACACATTCGTCGCACTCGGCGTGTGCATCGACCTGGGACGGTATTATTACATCTGGCATCCGCTGATCATGTGGAATGGCAGTTCCGCCCTCTTCGAGGTTGGCATGTGCGTGATGATTTATATGACCGTTTTGTACATCGAATTTCTTCCCATCGTCACGGAACGATGGATCGGACACGTGCAGTTCCCCGGCATCCTGAAGCGGATCAATAAACCAGCGGAAGCGCTCCTGCGTGCGTTGGATCGAGGGCTGGCAAGGACCCTTTTCCTTTTCATTCTCGCGGGCGTGGTGTTGTCCACACTGCACCAGTCCTCCCTCGGCACGCTGATGGTCATCGCGGGAAGCAAAATGCATCCGCTCTGGCAAACGCCGGTGTTGCCCCTCCTGTTCTTGCTGAGCGCGATCGCCGTCGGCTATCCCATGGTGATCGTGGAATCTCTGACCGCGTCGCGTTCCTTCGGACTGAAACCGGAAATGGACGTCCTGCAGAAGTTGAGTGGCTTCGTGCCTCCGCTGCTGGGCATCTACCTGTCTTTCAAGATCGGCGATATGGTGATCCGCGAAACCTTTGTCTATCTCAATGAGGTGACGTTGGAAAGCACGATGTGGGTCGTCGAAGTGGTCGTCGGCGTGGTCGTCCCGTTGCGCATGTTCATGTCCGATGCCGTTCGTCGTTCCCGATCCGGCCTGATGATCGCTTCGCTCCTGGTCATTCTCGGGGTACTGCTGAATCGGATTAATAATTTTATTGTCGCTTACACGCCACCGTATGCGGAAGCGCGGTACTTTCCGTCGTGGGGAGAAATTTCGGTGACGATCGGATTTGCGGCCTTGCTCGTGCTGGCGTACCGCTGGTTGGTGCGGATCTTCCCGGTGATCGCCTCGCCGCACGAAGTCCAGGCCCGAAGCGTGAAGTACGAAATTCGCGGGGTGTCGCCATGAGACCTCTTTTCCTCTTGTGGATGGGATGGATCCTCGGATACGCGCAGACGCCGTGTAAGTCGTGCCACGTGTGCGAGACCCCCACTGCGACCCAGCCTTGCCTGGTCGACTGTCCCCGCGAAGATTTTGTTTCCATTCGCACATCCGTCGTCTCCGCCCCGGTTCGAATCGTGATGGATCAAATCAAGGGACGATATGGCGCGCTGATCTTCAGTCATCGCGCGCATGCGGAGATGGCGGATATGGTGGGCGGATGCGCCAGTTGTCATCACCACAATACGTCCGGACCCATCCTGCAATGCCGCACATGCCATCCGATCCGCGACAACGACAGGAAGGAACTGGGGATGCCGGGATTGGAGGCCGCACTGCATCGGCAGTGCATCTCGTGTCACCGCGAATGGGATCCAGATACGCGCTGTCAGTCCTGTCACGGAGCGACAAGGAAGAAAACCGCAGGCGTGCACGCCGCCATCGTCCGACCCACGCGCAAACTCTATTCGACGACGCATCGTTCCGGACCGGTCGTCACCTTTGATCACGCGCAGCATGCAGGCCCGTTTGGATTTTCCTGCACGGATTGCCACGCCGAACAGTCCTGCACCGCCTGTCACCGCGCTTCGAAATCAGTACAGCCCGTCCGTGTCGATCGACATTCCGATTGCTTCTCCTGCCATGCGGAAAAGCCGTGCGAATCCTGCCATCGCGTGTCCGAGATTCCCGTGTTCGATCACGGGCGCCGCACGGGGTGGCCGCTACAGACGTATCACCAGGCGGTGGATTGCCGACAGTGTCACGGAGAGAAGAAGCAATTTGCCAAAGTCGCGACAGACTGCAACGCGTGCCATCGACTGGCCGATCGCGGCTCCTTCCGCCATCAGGTCACGGGTTTGAAGCTGGACGAGAACCACAACGCGTTGGACTGCGGGGACTGTCATTCGGGAAAGCAATTT
The DNA here is from genome assembly GCA_964602985.1 of uncultured Bacteroidota bacterium. GTDB lineage: Bacteria > CLD3 > CLD3 > SB21 > SB21 > CAYZJB01. Next base: position 5,469 of record CAZRTJ010000001.1, on the reverse strand, counting down.
CACAAGCCTCCGACCTGCGACACCTGTCATGACGACAAGCGTTGGCCGGCGGATACACCGGGTGTCTCACGAAAATGAAGCCGTTCCGAAACATCAGCGTCAAACTCCTGGTCACCATCGCGGCGGCCGCGTGTCTCTGCATCGCCGGTCTGACCTACCTTCTCATCTCCCGAACGACGGAAGACCTCGAGAGCGAAGTCGAGCGTCACGCCAACCAACTCAGCGAAACCGTGAAATACGGCACGCGCGAGGACATGCTGCACAATCAACGGGAGCGCATTCATCGCCTGATCCGGAACATGGCTGAACAGCCGGGCATTCACCGAATCCGGGTACTCAACAAAATCGGCGAGGTCGCCTATTCCTCCCACGAGACGGACATCGGGACGATGGTGGACAAAAAGGCCGAGGCCTGCTATGCCTGTCATGCCGCCGACCAGCCGCTGGAGCGACTGCCGGTGCAGGATCGCACACGACTGTTTCGATTGCACCCGGACTCCTCGCGTATTCTGGGAATCATTAATCCGATCTACAACGAGCCGTCCTGCTGGACGGCAGACTGTCACGAGCACGACCGGGACCAAACCGTCCTCGGCGTTCTGGACGTGACGATGTCGCTTCGGGAAATCGATGATCGCACTCGCCAAAGCGCAATGGACACGCTGCTCTTCGGTCTGGTCACGGTGGCGGTGATGGGCGCACTGGTTTTTGTCACCACCCGGCATCTCGTCGCCCGACCGGTGCGCAAACTGGTCGAAGCAACGCGCGAGGTCGGGTCCGGTAATCTTCAGTACAAAATTCCGGTCCTTCGCGACGATGAGCTGGGGGCGCTCGCGCAGTCCTTCAACCAGATGACCGTCAAACTCGGGGAGGCCCGCTTACAATTATTCCAATCGGACAAGATGGCGTCGCTGGGCAGACTCGCGGCCGGCGTCGCCCATGAGATCAACAATCCGCTGACCGGGGTATTGACCTACAGCAGTTTCCTGCTGAAGCAGACACGGGATCGCCCGGACCTGCAGGAAGATCTGAAAGTCATCGTGCGCGAAACCCTGCGCAGTCGTGAGATTGTCAAGAGCCTGCTGGATTTCGCGCGGCAGTCGGTGCCGAAGCGGAAGGACTCCGACCTCAACGAAATCATCAGACACGCGGTCCGTGTCGTGGAGAATCAGCTCAAGACCCGCAAGGTGCGAGTCGAGGTCCACGCGGATCCTGCGCTCCCGCCACTGCGCATCGACGACAATCAGATCCAGCAAGTGATCCTGAATCTCCTCGTCAACGCAGCCGACGCCATGGAGGAACGGGGGGGCGCCATCACCATCCGCACATCGAGATTGAAACTCGCGGCGTACGGCTCGATGCATCTGAAAAAGGCCGAATGTCCGAAACGACACAGTCTGATGGATCACGAGCACAAGATCGAAGGGCACCCGTCGGTGCGACTCAAAATCCGCGATCATCAGACCGAGGGTCAACTGTACCTCGATCCCGTGTATGGGCACAGCGCACATCAATATTCGCTCATCACCGATCACCGGCCCATCGAGGTCTTTTGTCCGCAGTGCGGAATTTCTCTCATCGAAAAAGAGAAAACCTGTCCCGTGTGCTCGGCTCCGATTTTTGCCATTGACATCCCGTCGCAGGGACGCATCGAAAACTGTTCGCGTCCCGATTGCGGATGGCAGCGATGGCCGGCGGCCGATCAACGAGGAGACGTGGAATACGCCGAGATCCGCATCCGTGATGAAGGCTGCGGCATCGCCGCGGATAATCTGAACCGGATCTTCGAGCCGTTCTTCTCCACCAAGGGCCAACGGGGTACCGGGCTTGGTCTGTCGGTCGTCTGGGGCATCATCGATAACCACAACGGAAGCATTCGCGTCGAGAGTACGCTTCATCATGGCACGACTTTTATTATTCAACTACCGATCGGGTGGATCGAATGAAACGAGTAACGGACATTCTCGTCGTCGACGACGAACCGACTATCCTGGAGGCGATTTCCAAAACCTGCATGACCGAGGGACTGTCTGTCGTCGCTGTGGACCATCCCGCGCGGGCCGTCGACGTTCTCTGCGCCGCGCCCTTTCGCGTGATCCTCAGTGACATTCTGATGCCGCACATGGATGGATTCGAATTTCTTCGCCGGTTGCATGCGCGACACATCGAAACGCCCGTCATCATGACGACGGGATTTTCTACCGTGGAGTATGCCGTCCGTTCGCTCTCAGAAGGCGCCATCGACTTCCTTCCGAAGCCGTTCACGGCGGATGAGCTACTCTCTTGTGTGACGCGGGGAATTCGGTATCGCGCCATCCAGGAGGAAAAGACGTTGCGGCCGGATGAGGTCCTGTACGTCGTCTGTCCGTCGCGCTACCTCCGTCTGGGATACAGCATCTGGGCGTTTCTGGAGAATGACGGATCAGCGCGAATCGGCGTCACGGACTTGTTTCTCAAAACGATTGAAACCGTCGAGGAGATTCGCCTGGCGTCCGAGCGCGACGAGGTGATCCAGGGTAACGCCTGCGCCTGCGTGGTCAATTCCCGCGGAAACGAACATCAGGTAATGGCGCCACTGAGCGGCCGCATTCTCGAGGTCAATCGCGAATGCACGGGTTCGCTCCTGCAGAAGGACCCGTACTTCCAAGGGTGGTTTTATCGGATCATTCCGTCCGACCCAGCGTACGAAGCCCAGTATTTGGTTTCGTGCTCGTCGGACGCGATGGGACAAACGATAGGAAATCGAAACCGATGAGGTAAGCCATGTTACTCTTAGTCATTGCGGTCATCTTGTTCATCCTCGCGGATATCACCATCCGGATGGTCATGAACAAAGTTCGTCGGCAACGGGAACTCCGTGCCCGCGAAGAAGCGCTCGCCACCAGCCTTCGCCTGGACTTCACACGCGAGGCCCGGACACTGAAGCGAGTGGAGGTGCCCGAGCCCCGGGCGCGCATCCTCTGTGTCGATGACGAAGACGTCGTCCTCGACAGTTTTCGCCGGATCATGGTCATGGACGGATACAACGTGGACACGGTCCAGACCGGACAAGAAGCGCTCGGACTCATCCAGTCGCATCATTACGATTTTGTTTTCACCGATCTGAAGATGCCGGAGATGGACGGCCACGATGTGGTCAAGTCCGTCAAACACCTTCGCCCGGACATCGACGTCATCGTCATCACGGGCTACGGGACGGTGGAGTCCGCAGTCGAATGCATGCAGCACGGCGCGATGAATTACATTCAGAAACCGTTCACGGATGAGGAACTGCTGGGACTCGTGCAGAAATCCCTCCTTCAGCGCCAGGAACGCATCCGACGGCAGTTGAAACCCCAGGTCTTCATCACCGAGTTTCCCGGCGCGGAGCAATTTCGTACGCAGGAATTCGCCATACCGGGAGGCATCTTTGTGGCGGCTAATCACTGCTGGGTCTCACTGAATGCGGAAGGTCACGTCAGCGTCGGCATCGATGATTTCGCCAAGAAACTGATCGGCAAAATCGAGTCGATCGAATTTCCGAATTTGGGTATGAGTGTCCAATCCGGACAGACCTTGTTCACGGTACGTCAAAGCGGACGGACGGTAACGTTTGCGTCGCCCGTCTCCGGCAAAGTTCTGCGGATCAATCACGCGCTCGCTCGCGAACCCGCGCGCCTCGACGTCACGCCCTACGATAGTAATTGGGTGTGCGAACTGGATCCCGACCGCATCGATACCGAGTTGACGCAACTGAAGATCGGCCGTGCCGCCGTGGATTTTTATCAGGAAGAAATTGCACGCGTTCAAAGTCTTTTGAAGGACATCCACCCTTCCGAAGACAACGGTTCAGACAAGCTGCACGTCGGCGAGCTGGAGCAACTCAATGAAAAGGAGTGGACGATTGTGACGGACAAGTTCTTTGTCCGCTGAGCATTTCTCCTTACGCCAGAGATCGGGAGATCTTGCATAGGCTTTAGCAACGCCACACCACCAAGAATTTGGGCTTCAGAACTTCTAATTACCCCAGGCTTTAGCCTGGGGATAGCGAAAGCGCAGCAAAAATACATTCGGGCTTCAGCCCCCTTTCACCCTTTCTGCAAAATCCGAAATCCATATTTCTCAATAAACTTCTTGTACTCCTCCTCAAACGTCTTCCTCCTGTGATGCGCTTCCTGATTCTTTATGTATCGTCGCACGGCAGTAACGCCTGACTCGCTTACCGAGACAGCGAAATAGTCATCCTGCCACTCGAACTTCCCCTTCAGCCAGTCTTGTTTATTCAGCCACCTGGATGATTCTCCCTTGATCAACTGCATAACCTTGCTGATGGTCTGATCAGCGCCCAATGAAATCAGAGCATGGACATGGTCGTCGACGCCATTCAGTGCATCGAGATAGATCTGTTTTTCTCGTGCATTTGAGCGGATGTGCTCGAGGAGCGCCTTCCGCAAGTCCGGGTGCATGATCTTCGCACGATTTTTGGTTGTCCACACGAGATGAACCCAGATACGGACATACGGCATAATTGAACTCCCCAATTGGGCTGAAGCCCGGTTAGATTCTTGTTTCTATAGCCACCACGCTGATGCTTAGAGCAATTTTTTTTGATTTGCAAATTCCTTCAATCGTGCATTACCACAGGCTTTAGCCTGTGGAGACAAGCGCTTCTTAATAAGGGTTCGGGCTTCAGCCCAAACAGGGCCTTTTCTTTGGGCTAAAGCCCTGCAAGGTTTCTCTTCCTCTTCTTGCCCCACGCTAAAGCGTGGGGCAAAGCGCCACGCCATAAAAAAAATCGAAGCAGGGGCTTCGCCCCTGCACCCCAATACAAAATAGTCATCCCTCGACAAGCTCGGGACAAGAATCGTCAAATAGTCTATCATCAGTCCTTCACGCAACGAATGGAAAATCCGAGGACCTTGCCGCTGCTGCTCAGACCGGCTCTACGGACATTACCGTAGACGTCCAGGCTCCACGCGTCATCGGAATAGCCCTCCGAAGAGGACCAGAAGTACGCGTTGGAGCCGAGGCTTCTGTAATCCCCGTCGTAGCCCCAACCTCCGAACAAAACGTGGAATGAACAGTCGTCAGCGATTCTTCCAGAACCTCCTAAGTAGTTCAAGAGTTGTTCAAGCTCACTTTTGCTCGGCAAATGCCAACCAGGCGGCACAGCACGCTTGGCCGCTTCCCAGGTGTATAGCTTTCCATATTGGTTGCAGTTGTGCGTTTTATCGTCATAGCAGTGCGTTCCCTCACCTGCGTCGTAGTTAAGATTCTCAGCCATCCACACTTGATTGCCGATCTTCACAGTCTTGTATGTCTTACCGTCGCGGGGATCAGTAAAACTACCCAGTTTGGATTCAGTCTTCTTTTTCGCGCTCAGGCTCATATTCGCCGTGAATTCATAGCTCTTGCTATTCACCGCATCCACGAGTGTGATCTTGTCGATTCTGAGCGTTTGATCGGCGCTGACCAGCAGGGTCGCCTTTA